>OZ245781.1:4800000-6127826 GCA_965227885.1 Candidatus Azotimanducaceae bacterium | reverse complement strand
GTATGAGCTCACAAAAGAGGATGAGTATCTTGATGCTGCGCTGAAGGGTGCAGGTCATGTCCAGGCGATGGCTGAGGATATCGAGGGGGGAGGTCATCTTGTTCCCCATGTTCTCGATGACGGTCGGGAAAACAGGTTTTACCTGGGTATGTGCCACGGACCTCCGGGCACTGCACGCCTTTATTACCTGCTCAGCCTTCTAACAGGTGATGCGGCATGGATGGACTGGGGTCGCGGGCTCGATGATGGGCTGATTGCCATGGGCGCACCGGAGGAGCGAAGTCGCGGCTACTGGAACAACATCAGCCAGTGTTGTGCCGATGCGGGCATTGGCGACCATGCCGTCAATTTTTATCGCATCTCGGGAGATGGCTTCTACCTTGATCTTGCGGAGCGGGTTGCGAAGGAACTTGAACGGCGGGCTCGCAAGGAAGAGGGTTGTTATTCATGGCCGCAGGCGGAACACCGTTCACAGCCTGATTTTGTGCAGACACAGACCGGCTACATGCAGGGGGCAGCGGGGGTCGCAAGCTTCTTTGTCCACCTTGCGACCACCATGGAGGGCACGCCTGTCAAAATAGCGTTTCCAGATTCACCATTCAGACGGTTGGGTTAGTTCAGCGGGGCGGTTGTTCGTCAGCGAACTTCAGAAGCGCTAAGAATCGATACAGCGCGTGCACAAACTTGCTGTAAGGCAGCATCACGAAAAACGCTAGGACAATACCGAGATGCAGGATGAGGGTGATGCCCATCGCTTGTGTGTCCCGGAGAACTAAGACGGCAAACCCACTTGCACTTACAAGCGCCAGCGAGGCGAGGAAGGCGTAGTCCATGTTTGAGGCTAACCTGAGCATGGGGCGCGGATCGCTCAAGCGTTTCAATCGCCACAGTCCAACAGGGCCGACAAGCAAACCGAGCCCACCAACACTACCCAGCAGCACGGGGATGCTGAAGACGGGGTAGGGTGCAATCAATCCGAAGGCGTAGTGGTACAGGGTTGCTGTACAGGTTGAGAGAAAGCACAGCACAAATCCCCACATGGTCAACTGGTGGTAGTAACGACGCTGGTTGGAGAATCCGTCGTCGGTGGTACTGCATCCTTCGCCATGACCACCGTCCATGTACTTCAGTGTTGCAACGTTTTTGGTTGCTGTGACAAACGCGCTCCACCCCAGGGATGTTCCTTGTCGGGAACCAGCGCGCCAGAAGCGTAACCCACCTATGATCATCGCCAGCAGGCTGAAACCGGATGTCAGTCCTGCCACCGCCACCATAACGTTGTGCGGTACCACCGCGTAGAAAGAGCCGTTGCCCGTGTGCGTACCAAGGAGCACATCGGGGGCCAGCAGCGCTGCCGCGGTGGCAAAAACGAGGGCGATACAGAGCGCTGTTGTCAGAAAAGTGGCTATCGCGTTTCGCTGAAATGCGCCCGCAAAAGATCTCGGCCACGCAAATTCTGCATAGCTGTCCATACGCGCTGCTGTCAGCGCGGCGGGGACGTTAACGGCGAAATCGTGCGGGGGTGTGTACTGGCAGTCGTGATAACAGGCCGTGCAGTTGTGACAAAGGTTTGCCAGATAGTCCACATCATGCTGGTCGAATGTTCGGTACTGAGTCATGGCCTGAAAAGTGGCACATATTCCCTCGCAGTAGCGGCACGCGTTACAGATGTTGAGCACACGGATCGCTTCGTTCTCAGCGTTCGCCACTTGGATCGTATCTAGCACTAGCGATTTTTCGCTCAGCAGTTCGCTCACGCCGCACCCACCGCGGTGTTGCCTGCGATGCGGCCAAAGACGCCGCCGATGGTCATCCCGGTGCCTGCGCAGTAGCCTTGTCCCAACACGTTACCGGCCATGACCTCGCCCGCGGCGAAAATATTGGGGGAAGGACCGAGGTCTTTAAACAACACCCGAGCCTCAGCGTCTACCTTGGCGCCGAGGTAGGTGAACGTGATGCCAGGGCGCAGAGGATAGGCCGCAAATGGACCCGTATCGATGGGTAATGCCCAGTGTGATTTTGGTGGGTTGATACCGTCGGTGTGACAGTCATCCAGAGAGGTGGGATCGTAGTGTCCCGCGACAACCGCGTTGTTGAAAGTCGAGACGGTTTGTTCAAGGTGATTCGGGTCGATATCCAGCTTCTGCGCAAGGTCGGTCAGGTTTTCTGCTTCAATCGAGGGGAACAGAGCGGGCATGAACTGGTGGGTTACCTTGCTGTCCACGATGGCATAAGCGATTTGTTCGGGTTGGTCTGCAATGAGGCGGCCCCAGATGGCGTATCGTTTAGGCCAGAAGTCTTCTCCCTCGTCGTAAAAACGCTCACCTCTCTGGTTGACGACGATGCTGAAACACACACAGTCCAGGCGCGTCACGATACCGCCATCGTAGCGCGGACCACGTGCATCCAGAGCGATGGCGTGGCATTGGGTTGGATCGCTGACCGTTTCTGCACCCGCGCGCATCAGCGCCCGCAGCGGTAAGCCCGTCGCGTAAGGCGTGCCACGGATGATGAAGTTTTGCGCCCGCTCACCCCAGGCCTCTCTCATCCAGTCCTCGTTGGCCTGGAAACCCCCGCTGGCGACGATTACCGCGCCAGCGCTGACCTTTTTGATGTCATCCCTACATCTGATGTCGGCTGCATCAAATGTGCCTTGGCGTATCTGCAAATCGACAACTTCCGCCTCGTAGAGCACCGCCACACCAAGTGCTTCGGCGGTTCGGTACAAAGCGTTTACCAGCGCCTTGCCGCCGCCCAGGAAAAATGCATTGGTGCGGTTTAGTGAAAGGGTGCCGCTCAACGCGGCTTGAAAGCGCACCTGGCGAGCTTCCAGCCAATGCATCAGGTTTTCACTTTCGCGGATGACGCGGCGCGCAAGATCTTCGTCTGTGTGTCCGCCGGTTACGGCGTAAAGATCCGCCCAGTACTCATCTTCTGTGTATTGGCCATCCAGGGTGCCGACGGGTACGTCGTGCATGGCGCGCAGGTTGCGGGTGTGGCGGGAATTGCCACCGCGCATGTGCGCGGGTGCCGCTTCAACCAGCAAAACCGTCGCACCCGCTTCGCGTGCTGTGATGGCGGCACACAACCCGGCGTGACCACCACCCACTACCAATACATCTATGTCCTGCGGATCCTTGATATTGCTGACCACGTTTATCCCCTCAAGGCATCTTACGCGAGGTTTTCTCGAGGCTGAAATTCATTCATTCGGACCTCGTCCTGGCGCTATACTCTTCGCTCGATCGCAGAGCTCAACGTTCACGTCTCAAAAAGGGAGAAACGCATGCGTATCTTGTATGGACTAATGATTTCGGTTTTATGGATGGGATCAGCCCACGCTGCCACGATTTTGTCGCCCGAGGGCGTGGTGCAAATCGAGCGCACGCTGGCCGACCCGAACGATTTGTGGGTGACATCAGCAGACTTACCTGCAGCCAGCGGTTTTGAGCTGAAGCCCGAGGGTGCCTGTCTGGACGATATCTGCGTGCCGATCAGACAGACTGAGGACAGCGATATATTCATTACCCGGCAATCCACAGGGTGGGTGAACGTCACCGAGCTTGCCAGGCGGGTACAGCAGCCCATGGTGGCGGATCATGAGACGCAGACCTTCAGCCTGGGGGCAATTCCGGTACAACGACAGAGTTTCGTTCGGGATGCGATGGCGCCCGATTTCGAACTGACCGATTGGCGTGGCAAGACGCATAAACTCAGTGACTTCAAAGGCAAAAAAATCATGCTGCTGAGTTGGGCCAGCTGGTGAGGATGCCGCTTTGACCTGTCAGGTTGGCAGGCAGTATTTACAGATTTAGAAGACGAAAATTTCATCATTCTCGCAGCGGCGCAGGATACGCAAGGTGTTGAAGCCGCCGCCCCCTGGTATGAGCGGGCGGAAGCGACCTACGTGGGGCTCGTAGATCCCACCCATCAGATCAGTGCGCTCTATAACCTCGTTAACGTACCTTCGGCAGTTTGGATCGATGAGGCCGGAAGAGTGCGTCGAATCGATGAAGGCACGTACGCCACGGTGCACACAATGGGCGAGTTTTCTTTCGGTCGTGACGACTATGCACCGATGGTTGCAGACTGGGTGGTGAAGGGAGACGCCAGTGCCCACGTTCAACCGGCAGGTTCATTGCAGATTGCAGCAAAAAGCGACAGCGCGGCTGAAGGTGATGCGGCGTTTCGTCTGGCGAACTACTTCAAGTCCCAGGGGCTGAATGACAAGGCCGACACGTATTGGGCGCTCGCGCAGAAACTGAACCCGGACAGCTGGAACTATCACCGGCAGGACTGGGCTTACACACCGGAAGAAGCGGGTGCTAATTGGCAGAAAAAAGTGCAGACCCTGGGTGAGCAACCTTACTACAAGCCCATCGAAGGGCTGGACAACGAAGCGGAAACCGGCGGTGACGAGTAGCGTGCTTCCGTGAGCGAGCGCTTGCCGCTGGCGCTGGTTATAGGCGTAGGGGGTGCCACCGGTCGTTCCGTATGCCAGCGCTTTGCAGCAGAGTATCGCCTGGTGATGTTGGCTCGATCGGAGAGCGTGATCGGGCCATTGGCTGCAGCTTTGCCCTACGCGAGCGCGTATCAGTGCGACGTCTCTGCAAGGGACGACTACGGTCGGATCTTAAGTACCATTGTTGAAGAACATGGCCTGCCCGATGTCATTGTAGTAAATACCGAAGGCGGCGGTTGGGGCGCCTACCACGAGATCGATCTGGATCATTTTGCCGCCAGCTTTCCGGTGAACGTAGTCGCGTTGTTAGCCCTTGTGCAGACACTGTTTCCTGATCCTGCCGCTATAAGAAAAACCTGTCGCGTGGTGATTTCCAGTTCAGAAGCGGCATATCACTCAGATCCTTATTACCTGGGGTTGGCACCCAGCCGCGCGGGTCAGCGTGTGGTCGCAGAATCTCTGGACCAGGTGCTGGCTCCTCATGGCGTTGAGTTTTGTGTGTTGTCGATCGCCGGAGCGATTGATGAACCCAAAATGCGTGCGGCATTTAAGTCTGAAACGGATGAGTTTTTCATCAAGCCGGACGCGATTGCTGACTTTGTGTACGTGCTCACCCGGAACGAACTTCCCGCCCGTGCCAGGATAACAAACCAGGGAACGCAATTGGAAAGTCGTGGCGACGACTAGATGAGCGGCAGTGACGAGGTGTATGCCCGATGACAAAGCCGGACGTGATCATCCTGGGTGCCGGGGTTATTGGGTTGTCTACTGCGCTGCAGCTGATGAGGCGCAGTAACCTCTCCGTTCGCATATTTGAACGTGCAAGTTCATTGGGCGCCGGTTCTACCGGCGCATCTTCTGCTGTTTGTCGGCATCGTTATACCCATGATGAGGTGGTACGCCTGGCTAAGGCGGGTATCGACTGTTATCGAGCATGGGGTGTCTTTACCGAGTTGGCGGCACCGCTGGCAGGTTTTAACGCTGTCGGCGCGCTCTGGCTGGGGGCTGGCGACGAGTGGACCTCTACCGAGGTGGAACGACTTGGGGCTTTCGGTATTCCGTGCTCGCACCTGGAGGACGACGACATAAAACGGCGGTTTCCAGGCATCAGTCCAAGTCGCGTCATTGCTGACCCCAAAACCGGTGAGCTGCACGAAAGCGCAGGTGTTAACAGCCACTTTTTCGAGGAAAGCGCGGGCTTTATGGATCCGCAGGATGTGTTGCTGGACCTGCAGGCGGCGCTGCTCAAACGCGGTATAGAGATCGAGTTCAATACCCACGTTACCAAAGTGAATGTCTCAGGAGGGCACGTGCGCGGTGTGGTGCTGGAGAACGGCCACACGGTAGATGCGCCGCTTGTTGTGAACTGTTCCGGGCCCTGGTGCAATGCGCTACTCGAAACGGTTGGCCTCACGAACAAATGGCCGCTTGTTCCCACTCGTATCCAAGTCATCCATCTGGCGCGACCACCCGAGGTTGTGGGTGACTTGCCCGTGTGTGTAGATCTTGAAGGGGGCGTTTATTTTCGCCCGCAGAACCGCGGGCAACAGCTGGTTGCCGGTTCGACACGGGAGGAAGATGAAGCTGAGCAGGTAGAGGACCCGGACCAGCTGAAAACGTGGATTGATGATGACTTTGTCGCGAAGGTGATGCACACACTCTACCACCGCGTACCAGGCTTAAAAGTTGTCGGGAAAGTGCAGGGCTACTCCGGACTCTATACGGTCAATCAAACCGATATGCACCCGGTGGTGGGTCAGACACCCGTCGATGGGTTCTTTGTGGCAAACGGCTTCAGCGGTCATGGATTTAAACTTGCGCCTGCCATCGGATCACTGCTGGCGCAAACGATCACCGACACCAGATTGCCAGGAGACACCGATATCGATCCGGCATTCCTGGGCTGGGATCGGGAACCGCTGACGCTCGACGCGAAGAACGTGCTCGCCTAGCGACGCACCGCCGGAGATTCAAGCGGCAAGTCTGCTGCACGCCAGGCCAGAAATAGTTCGAGATCCACGTACTCCTGGGCGCCAAAGGGGTACGGCTCAGCCCGCATGGCGGCGTTACAGAAACGCAGGCGTCGGTGTAGCGAACCCAGGGTTTGCCACTGCAATCTGTAGGTGGGGTAGCCGTTACCGTGTCCCTGGCTGAGTGTCTCGCCCCGGAGTTTTTTCCCGGCGTTAACCTCGTGGCAATGGTGGCAGGCCAGGTTCATCTGGCCGCGACGGGTGTAAAAGTACTCCCGCCCACGATCGAAGGCAGGTGCGTTTTTACCGTGGATGTCCACCGCATAAGGTTGGCCATCTGACAGGTTTGTGATGGCGACAGTTAAGGCCAGCAGATCCTCCGACTCATATGCAGCTGCGGGTAAACCGACGTGCTGGGTTCTGCAGAGCTCTATACGTTGCGTCAGATTGATGACGCGGTTTGCGTCGGGGTCAAATCGTGGATAGCGGGTAGCTACGCCGCGCATGGAGTCGAAGTTTGCGTGGCAACTGACGCAGTGTTCTTGCCAGGCGGCGCGCCCGTTGTCGACCCAGAGAAGGCCCGGATTGCCAAAATCGTCCTCCTGCAGCGCTTGAGTCTCCAGCGCCTGGAATTCAAACCCGGACTCAACCGCGCTGAGCGTGCGCTCTGTGCGAGCACTGTCGGTCGCTTTGTTTGGATTGTCATCGGGCGCGCAAGCGTTACTGATGACAAACAGGGTCACCAGCAGTGTCAGGCGACTACGCAACACTCAGCTCGCGTCGCTCGATTAAACTGAAATTGTTATGGCCGCGCCAAGTAAACGTCAGGGTGCCACCTTTATCAGCCCTCAGGTAAAACCCGATGTACGGGTTGGCGGCAATGCCGGGTTGTAGTTCTGCATGGAAGACCACCGCATCATCAAGCTTCACCTCAAAGTCTGTGAGAATGTTGCGTGGGATCTTCACTCCAAGACCGTCGACGCGAAATCCAGTTTCCATGGGGTGTGTGACCAGTGTTTTGATTTCGATCACGTCCCCCCGCTGGATGTTTCTCGGTATGTTGATGCGGGCTTTGGCCATAAACGATGCGTCGCCTAGATCAGGAAGTCGAGGCACGCAGCCTCGGTGACAACGATGTCGGCGCCGCCGATAAGCAGGCGGTTGTCGCTGGTGCGTGCGACAGCACGCACGGTCTGATCACCGCCCAGACGGATACGCGTATGTACCTTCGCAATGCCTGAACTTGGACTCAAGTGGTAACGCCCGAGATGCGGCACAGGATTTTGCGGTGCAAAGAGGTCGATCGTACGGATGTGGTCATCGTCGACCATCGGGTTGTCCACAGAGACAGTGATCGCCACGGAGTTACCGTTTTCGGCCAGCGCAGGCAGCGTCACCTCAACCGACTCCCTGGCGCGGGGCAGTGGTCCAAACTGGGTGTCGAGCCAAGCCTCAAAGGTGGCGTCGTGTACGGGATTTGCGCGTGCCGGGAACGCCGACACAAGCGTCACCGCAGAGAGGCTTTGAAGCAACTGACGGCGGTTCATGGTTTGTCTCGCAGGGTGGCCAGGTACGCCACGAGGTCGTCGAGTTCTGCACGGCTCAAAATGGGTTTGCCGCGATACTCGGGCGTTACCTGAACCAGACCTGATGTCCGGTGGTAGGCCGGCATGGTTGTCTCCGGGTTGGTTGTCGATGGATCCACTACTTTGTTGCGCAATTCTTCCAGCGAAAAGCGATCTGCGACAGTGGAAAGGTCAGGCCCAATGTTACCCTGAAACGGTGCGTCCAGACTTCTGACCTGGTGGCACAGAATGCAGTGGCCAAGTTCCCGGTCCAGGAATACCGCCTTCCCTTGGACAGGATCACCGGCCTGCACGTGGCTGGCAGCCCCGGCGAGCGCTAGAGCCAGCACTACGCTGACGGTAGAACGCGTCAGCATCAGCCGTAAACCTGCTGGGTAATGGCTGAGAACCAAGCCTGTGCGTACCCAGCTTCGCGAGCCCGATACGACAGATCAGCCGCTTCAGGACTGGTCCCGCCTGCACCGGCGACAGGACGCCACGCCTTATCATCACTTCGGTAGACACCTGCGACAGAAATGGCGTAGTTCGGAGTGACCATGCTGTAGCAGGTATTGGCCATGGTGGTTGTCACGGGCGCCAGCTCACGCAGCGAGCGGAGAATCTGCACAGCGCAGTACTTTGCCTGTGCGTTCGCAGCGAACGCGGATTTGGGCATAGCATTGGCGATGGCAGCGTCACCGAGAACGTAGGTATCCGGTAGTTGGGTTGAGCTGAAAGTAGCGGGTTCGATCGGGCACCACCCTGAAGCATCTGTTGCACCCGCAGTTGCAGCTATTGAACCCGCGCTTTGTGGCGGAATGATGTTGGCGACATCGTACTGGACAGTATCGAAGTCGGTGTAGATCCGCTTCTTAGATATATCGACTTCTGTGACCCGGGCGCCGTCCGATACACCCTGCCAGCTGATCATCTCGCCGTAATTTTCTTTCCAACCATTCAGGAACAAGGTCTTTTTCGAAAAACTATCTTTACTGTCGAGGATCAAAATCTTTGCAGTGGGGTTGGCCCGTTTTAAATAGTGGGCGATCAGACCAGCGCGTTCATAGGGACCAGGCGGACACCGGTAGGGATTGTCGGGCACAACCATGGCGACAGTGCCCCCTGGACGCATGGCTCGAATCTGGTCTCGCAGGCGCTGCGTTTGTTGCCCAGCCCGCCAGGCATGGGGCGCCGATTCGCTGGCCTCGCGGCTGTAGCCGGGTAAAGCTGCATAGTTGAGCGTGATGCCAGGTGCGAGCACCAGCCTGTCGTAGGCAAGCGTCACGCCGGATCGCAGCGTGACCGCGCGGGTGTTGGCATCCACACCTGCTGCCGCTTCATGGATGACATCCACACCTGCAGCTGAAATATTCGCAAAACTGAATTCTTGTGCCGCAAGCGGCCTATCGGTGCCGATCACGAGATTGCTGAAAGGGCAGGCGGTGTAGGTTCGCTGTGCTTCAACCAGACTGACCTGCAGGTGAGGTGCTGCAAGTTTCAGCGTGCGAGCGAGAGTGGCACCGCCAAATCCGCCGCCGATGACCACAACCCTGGCTCGTTGCTCACCGAAGGTGGCGCAACCTGCGAGGGATGCTGAGCCGACCAGCGCCAGTTGTTTGAGTGTGGTGCGCCTACTTGTCATGACCATTTGGCATCCCTTCAAGTATACGCGCGAGCTGCGTAATCTCAGCATCACTGTAGCCACGTAACAAGCGGGCCATCACAGTAGAGGCCTGCTCACCGGCTTTGAGGGCGCGCATGGTCTTTTCCAGTGACGCTGCGGGTTGTCCAAAAATTGGCGGTAGATCGGTGGACAACGTATGACAGCCCGTGCAGGGAATCGCCAGCAGGCGTTCGCTATCGTTTGCATGCGCGACGCTGACGAACCCGGAAAGGACCGCCAGCATCGAGATGCGAGCCCATATCATGCCAGGGTGATATCGCTGTGCTTGATAGGAACGTTACGCAACCGTTTGCCGGTGGCGGCAAAAATGGCGTTCAACACGGCCGGTGCTGCAACCGCGATGGTCGGCTCACCGACGCCTCCCCAGAAACCGCCGGACGGCATCACGATGGTCTCTACTTCCGGCATCTGCGCCATCCGCAGACTCGGGAAGGTGTCGAAGTTTTCCTGGTCGATTTTGCCATCGGTGACGGTGCATTCGCCGTAAAGCAACGCGCTTAACCCGTAGACAAAACTGCCTTCCACCTGTGCTTCGGTTTGCTGCGGATTAACGCAGTAGCCCGGGTCGGTTGCAGCCACAATGCGATCGATCTTGATTGCACCTTGGTCGTTGACCGACACTTCTGCACATGCGGCAACGTAGCTGCCGAAGGCGTGACACACAGCCAGGCCCAGGTGTTTGCCGTTTGCCTCACGGTCAGCCCAACCGGCTTTTTCAGCGGCGGTGGAAAGCACCGCCCATCCGAGTGGATTGTCCTTCATAAGGGAGCGTCGGAACTCCAGGGGATCTTTGCCTGCGGCGTGGGCAGCCTCATCCAGGAAACACTCCATATAGATCGCGTTGGGGTTTACGTTCACACCTCGCCAGAACCCAGGGCGTATGTGGGTATTACGCATCGCGTGATCTACCAACAGATTAGGTACGGTGTAGCTGATGGAGTGGTCACCCTGCGGTGCCAGTGCCTGGAAGGTGGCGAGATCCACGCCATCGCGGAGTGCATGAGGCAGGATACCGGCAAGAATGGACTGACCCGAGATGCGCAGGTGCAGCGATTCCAACTCGCCCGCGTCGTTTAAACCTCCTACAACACGCGCTTTGGTGATGGGGTGGAAAAATCCCTGGAGCATGTCCTCTTCGCGGGTCCAGATCAGCTTCACAGGCGTGCCTGGAAACTGTTTTGCAATGGTCACTGCCTGTGCGACATAGTCAGGAGCACCTCTGCGCCCGAAGCCGCCACCCAACAGTTGTTTGTATACCTCTACCTTTTCCAGAGGCAGACCCGCAGCCTCGGCCGCACCTGCATGGGCAGCCTCACCGTTCTGGGTTGGACACCACACCTCGCAGAAGTCTTCCGTCCACTTGGCGGTAGCGTTCATGGGTTCCATGCAGGCGTGGTTCAGGAAAGGGTAGGCGTAGGTTGCTTCAACAACTTTGTCAGCACTTTTCAGCCCGGCTTTGATATCACCTGCCTGGTTACCGATGAGTTTGGTTTCTGCGGTCAGGCCTTCATCGAGCCGTTCGTTGATACCGTCCTGGCTCAGGTTTGCACCTTCGCCGAGATCCCATTCTATCTCGACAGCTTTCAGCGCCTTATTGGCACGCCACCAGGTGTCGGCAACCGCGGCAACTGCGTTGTCGCCCACCTGAACGACGCCTTTCACGCCGTGCATCTTTTTTGCCTTGTCAGCGTTAAAACTCTTCAGCTTGCCACCGAAAACGGGGACCGCCTTGATCGATGCGTTCAGCATACCCGGAAGCTGAATGTCGGAGCCGTAGACCTGTGAGCCGTCCAGCTTGTCAGCGGTATCAAGACGCATCTTCGGCTGGCCGATTAACGTCCATTCACTGGGGTCTTTGAGTTTTACCTCCAGCGGGGGTGCAAGCTTGGCAGCATCTGCCGCAACCTGACCGTACGTGAGTTGTTTACCGCTGCTGGAGTGGGTGATCACACCTTTTTCCACGGCACATTCTTCGGGCGCAACATCCCAACGTGCGGCTGCGGCTTCTATGAGCATCATCCGCGCAGCGGCACCACCCTCTCGAACGTACTGATGGCTTTCGCGGATACCGCGGCTGCCGCCGGTGGCGTAGTTTTTCCAGACGCGATCGCGTGCGAGATTTTCACGAGGGGTGGGGTATTCCCAACCCACCTGATCCCAGTCGCATTCCAGCTCTTCCGCTACCATCTGCGCAAGCCCTGTGAGTGTGCCCTGGCCCATCTCTGAGCGAGCGATGCGAATGACTACAGATTCATCGGGGTTGATGACCACCCAGGCATTCACCTCATCTGCGTGGTTGTCCGCATGAGCAGAAAGTGATGGGTATACGCCAATGGCCAAACTTGCCCCTGTGGCTCCTGAGGCGACCAGAAATTTACGACGGCTCAATCCGATATTGGTATTCATGCTTGTTCTCCTGCCGCTTTGATTTCAGCTGCTCTATGAATACCCTTGCGCACGCGCTGCAAAGTCCCGCAACGACAGATATTCGTCATAGCCGCATCGATGTCTGCATCGGTGGGCTCTGGGACCCGTTCCAATAGCGCGCTTGCGGCCATGATCATGCCGGACTGGCAGAAGCCACACTGGGGTACGTCCAGCTCCGCCCAGGCCTGTTGTACGGGGTGGCTTGCATCAACCGCGAGCCCTTCCACTGTGACAATTTTCTGTGTGGATTGAAGCGCCGAGGCTGGGAAAACGCAGGAGCGTACAGGTTGGCCGTCTATGTGAACGGTGCATGCCCCGCATTGTGCAATCCCGCAGCCGTACTTTGTTCCGGTGAGCCCCGCTTGTTCGCGAAGCACCCAGAGAAGCGGGGTGTCAGGATCGAACTCGAGTTCGACGTTTTCCCCATTGATGTTGAGTTTGCTCATGTGTGTTCTCTCCAGTTAGCGTTCTTACTTTAGCCCCGTTTCTATGGGCGGGGAAGTACAACAACGTGCATTCGTGTTGGACTTGCTCAGTTTCTAATTTCAGAGTTCAGAAATTTGATGACAGCCGTATTAAATCCGTCGGCTGCCTCGATGTTGACCGAATGACCGCCCTCAAGGTCGACCACATTCAAGTCGGTATAGCGTTCCCGCAGGCGATTGAGATCCTGCTGAAACGACTTTTCGTACACCCCGTTTGTGAGCAGCACAGGTTGATGGACTTCCTGCAGGCGGTTCACGAAGTTGAGTGAAGCTCCCAGAAGTCCCCCAAGCGATATCGCCTCAGGTGGTATGCCGTCCGCGGCTTCCACCAAAGCGCTTTTGACGTGCTCGGGGAAACGACGTGCGTGTATCGGGTGATAGGGTAGTTTGCGTAGATCAGCAGGCGGTTGGGGTTGGTCACCGCCTTCGTTTTCACGTGGGGGGATCAAGCTGCCGAAAGCGGAACGCGAGTTTGTCACCACGATTTGGTCGCAGACCTCAGGCTGCGCAACCGCATAGTTCAGAACCACACCGGCGCCATACGACTGGCCGATCAGGTGCCACTTGTCTATGCCAAGCTGCAGTCGAATGGATTCAAACTGCCGGATGTACTCAGCTGCGGAGAAACGATCGGGGTCTGTCGGACAAGGTGAGTCGCCGTGGCCCCAAAGCTCAACGGTGACCAGATAAAAGTGTTTGCTCAGCGCTTCTGTGTTCAGCAGCCATTGGCCGTTGCATGACATGAAACCGTGCAGGAGCATGATGCCTGGTTGGTCTGGATGTCCATGGGTGGTGTAGTTCAGCTCTGGCATGGCCACACCCTAACGTGCACGCCACCGTTATACTAGCGGGCATAGGGGGCAGAGTAGAGGGAGGCATAAATGATGCTGTTAAAAGATAAAGTGGCGTTGATTATGGGTGGCGGCCAGACACCAGGAGAGACGATCGGAAACGGTCGGGCGACGGCGCTTGAATTTGCCCGGGAAGGCGCGCGGGTTGTGGTGGCAGATCGGGACTTATCGTCTGCGGAGGAAACGGCCGACATGATCCGTGATGAAGGCTTTGCTGCCGACACACACCAGGTGGACGTGCGCAGTGAGGAGAATATTGTGGCGTGCGTCGCGGCGACGATCGATAAACATAAACGCGTGGATATCCTGCACAACAATGTTGGCATCAGCCTCGCTGGCAACGACGCTCCTGTGGAGTCGATTACCACAGAAGCCTGGGACGGTCTGGTGGAGGTTAATCTGCGCGGTATGGTGCTTGCGTGTAAACATGTGCTCCCACACATGCGATCCCAGGCCGGCGGCGTGATAATCAACATTTCTTCCATGGCAGCCTGGGCGGCGTATCCGTTGGTCGGCTACAAGACAACAAAAGCGGGGGTGATTGCACTGACGGAGCAGCTTGCCGCGCAGAACGCGCGGTACGGGATTCGCGCCAATGTAATCCTGCCTGGCCTGATGAATACGCCCATGGCAATCGAATCGAGGGTGGCAGAAGGTACACCTCGCGAAGAGGTGGTCGCGGCACGCGATAAACGGGTGCCCCTGGGACGTAAGATGGGTAGTGCCTGGGACGTGGCTTATGCGGCAGCCTTTCTGGCCTCTGACAAAGCGGGGTTTATCACCGGCATTTCATTGCCTGTCGATGGTGGGACGAGCGTTACGTGAGAGGAAGTGGGGTTGGGTCAAGTCCATGAATGAAGAACATAGAGAGGAGCTCTTAGCTGAGATCGCAGAGTGGCAGAGCTGGCTTGTCGAGGATAGCGAGGTATCGCTGGATGTTTACCTTGATCTCAAATCACCCCACGCCTATCTGGCGGTGCGACCCACGCTCGAAGTGGCGCGGGATTATCGAGTGCGCGTAAACCTGCTGCCTTATACGTTGAGCTACATGGCACTTGGTATCTCAACCAGTGTGGAAGCGGATATGCAGCGGCGTCCGGGCAGCGATGCTGCTGATCGGAAAGCCAGGATGTACTACGCCGCTGCACGGGAGTACGCCAGATTGCAGCGACTGCCTTTCCGTACACCGCAACGACTGCTCGACTCTGATGTGGCCAACCGTGCCTTCCTTTTTGCCAAGCGTCAGTCTGCCGAAGTGCCTTTTCTTATGCAGGTTTACATCGCGGGCTGGGGGTCCGGGTGGCGCGAATACGAGTTGGAGTCGCTGGAACAACTTAAAAACACCCTCGAAGTGGTGGGTGTCGATCTGGGTGGTTTTGAAGCATACATGGCGCTGGGTGGTCAGGGGGAAACAGAGCTTGCAGAGCACATGTCCAACGCCGAGGCGGCTGGATTTGCCGGTGTTCCGCACTATGTTTTTGATGATGTCGACAGCGGCAGACGCTTGGGTTTGTTCGGTCGGGAGCATCTCGCGCTGATCCGCAGTAAGTTTCATGCGCGAGGGTTGGCGAGAAGGGCGGATGTGGCACCCGAGTTTTCGCACGCCTGGCAACGTTAGGTGCGGAATGGCAGCTTGATCGTCCACAAGCGTTTAACGAACTAACGATAGTTTCTAGGTTTAATACTCTGCTTGTGTCATCTGGATGACATAACTCAACCTGAAGATGGGCTACGGTACTTGGACCCCAGTGCTGTAGCCGCCCCCATGGTCCTTCATTGGACTCCCCTTATCACCGTTTGTGGGGGCGGCTTTTCTTAACTCCCGACTTTTCTTAACTCCAGAATGATTTCCACTAAGCGTCTGTGGAGTTTCAGATCAGGTCCAGCAAATTATCTCCGCCGCGTGGTACGGGGCCTATCCCGCGAGCGCCGAAGCCCCCATCGTGATTTAACACAGTGCCGGTTGCAGGACCGTTGTCCTCGCGGCTGGCAAAAAACACATAGGCGCCTGCGTATTCGCTGGCATCAAGCATTCGCCCCAGCGGTACCAGTTGGTCGGCGCGAGCGGCGATGGATTCTGCCGGGAACACACGGTCCTGCATGTTCAACGCTTCAGGACCGCGCAACTGGGTTGGGATGGGGCCGGGCGCAACGCCGTTGACGCGCACGTGGGGCGCAAACTCGTATGCCAGTTGTTTTACAACCCCCACCACAGCATGTTTGGTTGCCGTGTACAGCACGCCGCCCCCATTCGCCATGAAGCCAGCCTGCGAAACGGTATAGATGATCGAGCCCCCGGTTGCCGCGAGAGGCTTGAGCGCAGCTTTGGCCAGCGCGATATATCCCAGCACATTGATGTCGAAAAGCTCCCGAAATGTCTGTGGTAATTTCTCAGCGTCCATTTCAGCAAGGCGGGCGTTGTAGTCCCAGATACCTGCGTTGCCAATGGCGCAGTCGAGCTTGCCGAAGGTGTCGAGCGCCAGTGCAACGAGTGCTGCGTTGTCTTCAGGGCTTCTGGCGTCGCCCTGTAGGGTAGCGATCCGCTCGCCAAAGGTGCTTTTCAGTTCATCGCAACCCTCGGCACTGCGATCCAGTACCACAAGGTTGGCGCCTTCATCTATGAAACGTTCAACGATGGCTCTGCCGAGGCCCGATGCACCGCCAGTCAGTGCAACAGTTTCGTTCTCAAGTCTGTTCACGCTTGCTAATCCCTCTTTAATCGATTGTTTGTTTCGGGGTGAAATCGCACAGTGTTTCCCTGATCAGGTGCGATTCGTAGGCGGGTAACGTAGCATCAAGTTATGGCATCAACGCAACAAGAACAAGAACGAGGTGGGGACGGCGGAGAAAGCCCGAACGCGTCATTCTCGATTCCGCGCTGGGTACGTGTCTACATTGTGCCTGCGGCGGTGTTGCAGTCCGTGCTCATCGGCGGCGGATATGGGACAGGTCGTGAAGCGGTCGAGTTTGTCACTCAGGCGGGTCCAGCGGGCGGTTTGCTGGCCGTGCTGTGGTTTTTTCTTCTGATTACCGTGGTGGTTGGTGCGACCTTTGAGTTTGCACGTATTTTTAAGACGTACGACTACCGCCACTATTTCAAAATGCTTCTGGGTCCGGGCTGGTGGCTCTATGAGGTGCTGCTGATCTTGTTGCTGCTGCTGGTGTTTGCGGTTGTCATTTCTGCAGCCAGTACCCTCGCACTCAACTGGTTCGGTTTGCCGGTGTGGCTGACAACGGCAGGGGTCATCGGTTTGACCATGTTGATCCTTTATCTGGGTACTGCGGTAGTCCAGGGAATTCTGGCGGTCTGGTCGGTTGCGTTCAGCCTTTTCCTGGCGAGCGTCATTCTCTTCAATCTTGACACTCAGGCGCTTGGCGCGGCGTGGGTGGAGAGCGAATGGGCATTTGTTGACAGTCTGAAGGGGTTCCAGTTCGGGTTCTACAACATTGCCGCCATCCCGCTGCTTCTTTACACCGCGACAGCTATCCGCACCCGCAGAGAGAGTCTTTTGGCTGCTTTGTGCGCCGGAGTGGCAACGGCTTTACCGGCGCTTTTGATGCACGCCGGATTCGTGCCTTTGTTGCCAGGGGTGTTGAATGAACCGTTGCCGATGATGGCGTTTATCGATGCGCTGGATGTCGGCTGGCTGTTGTACGCCTATGCGGTGCTCGTGATCGGTATTGTGGTGCAAACCGCCATCGGTGGGGTGGAAGGTATTATTCAACGGGTCGATGGCGTGAGAATCGATGGTCATAAGACGCCGCTGTCCACAGGAACGCGTGGATTGATCGGTGGAGCTGTGATGGTGATCAGCACATTCGGTTCCTCCTTTGGGGTGATTGCGCTGATTGGCGCTGGGTATGGCACACTGGCCTGGGGATTTATGTTGGTTTATGCCATTCCAGCGCTTACCTTTGGCATCTGGAAAATTACAACCCGAAACCGAGCAAATCGTTGAGGGAAAAGGAGGGGAACAATGCGTAATCTGGCTGTGAGTTTGGTCGTGGTCATTCTGGCTGCCTGTGGTGCAAGCGAGTCACAGGAAGGCCCTGCGGAAAGTTCTCCGCCTGATACGTCTGCGAGTGCCGGGAGCGTGCAGGAGAGTGCCGGGAGCGTGCAGGAGAGTGCCGGTAGCGTGCCCGCAACTGCAGAATCTGAAACCTGCGAAAATTTCACTGAGGATGGCATGGCGCTTTATGGCGATGTGCACGTGCACACCTCGCTATCGTTCGATGCCGCAGCAAACAGCACCGGTGCAGACCCCTATGACGCGAACCGGTATGCGCGCGGCGAGCCCATCCCGTTTTTCCCGATTGTTAATGGCAAACCCCAGGGACAGGCGCAGATCGATCGCCCGTTGGACTTTCTTGCGGTCACGGATCATGGCGAATTCCTCGGCGAGCGAGCACTGTGCAGCACCCCCGGTTCACCGGTTTATGCTGACCAATACTGCCAGACCTACCGGTCCAATCAGCGGCTGGGCATGTCGATGTTGGCCGCGTCTATCGCAACGGAGGAGCCTGAACGTATTCCCGCTGTCTGCGGCGAAGATGGAACTCGATGTCCTGAGTTTGCGCGAGAACCCTGGCAATTGGTGCAGGATGCCGCCAACGAGAGCAACGAACCGTGCAAATTCACGAGCTTTGTAGCCTATGAATACACGGGTACCCCAGGAACATCGAATTACCATCGCAATGTGATTTTCCGCAGCGACGCTGTACCGAACCTGCCGGTGAGTTATATCGATGCGCCGTATGATTCAAAGCTGTGGGTTGAACTGGATAACGTATGCAAAGCGGAGGCGGGCTGTGACTACCTCACCATACCCCACAACACCAACCTCGCTACCGGCCGGATGGCGCCCTATAAGTATCTGGATGACACGTTGGAAGCGAAGCGGGCATATGCCACCAAGCGCCAGAAAAGAGAACCCATCATGGAGATTTTTCAGCACAAGGGCGGCTCAGAATGTGTCAATGGTCTGAGCAGTGTGCTGGGCGCGCCGGATGAGTTGTGTGATATCGAAAATGTTCGGCCGCTGGGTCGCGAGGCAACCTTTGCGGTTCGTTCTGCAGACGGCTCGTTCCAACTGGAAGGCGGAAGCGAGTTCATTCGCGAGTGCGGGGAAGATGAGGTGGGTAGTAACGGAATGTTGGGAGCAGGTTGTGTACACGCAACAGATTTCCAACGCTCCGGCCTCGCTGTTGGCCTGAAAGAGGAGCAGGAAATCGGCGTGAACCCGATCAAACTCGGTGTCATCGCAGCCAGTGATACACATTCAGCCAACCCGGGTAACGTAGCAGAAGCAGGTTGGTCCGGCGCGGTAACAGGGGAGTCCACGCCTGCTGATCGTCTGCAGCGGGGTTTGCTCACCAGCGGTATCGATGGCAATCCAGGTGGATTGGCGGGCGTGTGGGCGAAGGAGAACACGCGCGACGCAATTTTTGATGCCATGTTGAGACGCGAAGTTTTTGGTACCTCAGGGCCACGTATTTCGGTGCGACTCTTCGCGGGGTGGGACTTGCCGGACGACCTGTGTGATGCCAGCGATCAGGTCAGCGTTGCCTATCGTGATGGGGTGCCGATGGGGAGCGATCTCAAACCTGGAGCCGGGCAGCCGTTATTTTATGCGAGCGCCAGCCAGGATCCGAATGGCCTGCCCTTGAATGAGCTGCATCTGATCAAGGGCTGGGTGAATGCAGATGGCACCATGGAAACTCAGGTCATTCCGGTGCAGAAGGCTGAGAAAGCGGCAACCTTGTGTGCGGTGTACAAAGATGAAGCCTTCGATCCCGAAGTGCCGAGCTATTACTATCTTCGCGCCGTGGAGCCAGCGACACCTCGATGGCACACGTATGATTGCGACACGTTCGCTGAAGCGGACAGACCCGCGGTCTGTTCTTCGGGTGATTATCCGGGAACAATCCGCGAGATGGCCTGGTCATCCCCAATCTGGTACCGGCCCTCCAGTTAGAATAGTTTTGATTAAAGAGAAACACTCAACCACCTGATTAAAGAACACCTGAGGAGAGTAAGTTGTTGAAGCTCTATGACTACACGGGCGCACCCAACCCCCGTCGAGTAAAAATATTTGCTGCAGAGAAGGACATTCCGCTTGAGCTGGTGCCTTGTGATATGACGAAACGTGAACACAAGACGCCGGAGTTTCTGAAAAAGAATCCCAGCGGCAAGATTCCCGTTCTGGAACTGGAAGATGGTCGCTGTATCGCCGAATCCGTTGCCATCTGCCGTTATCTTGAATCGATAAAACCGGAACCAAACCTCTTCGGCAACGATGGCTACGAGATGGCTCATATAGAATCACGCAATCGACACATCGAGCTGGAACTCTGGACCCAGGTGGGTACGTCGTGGGTAAACGGCCCGATAGTTGGCGCGATGGGACTTTTCAAACAGATCCCTGCTGCGAAGACGGCCAGCGATGAGAACGTGCGACGCTACTATGAGCGCCTGAACAACGAGTTTGCAGATGCCCGGTTTGTCGCAGGAGAGCGATATACGGTGGCGGATATTACGCTGCTGTCGGCAGTTGATTTTGCGACGAGGCTGGTGGATTTGAAGCCGGACGATGGCCTGGAAAATCTCTGGCGTTGGCATGGTGAGGTTTCAGCGCGGCCCAGCGCTGCCGTTGAGTAGAGCTATGGGTTTTTATGCAAAACATATTCTCCCGCGTCTGATTGACGGCGCCTGCAGCCAGCCGCCGATGACCAGGTTGCGCTCCCGCTATGTTTCACAGGCGGAGGGTAAAGTGCTGGAGATCGGTATCGGCAGCGGCTTAAACCTTGCCCACTACGGCGCAGCCGTGGAGTCGATCACGGGTGTCGATCCGGCGGAAGAACTCACGGAAAAAGCTCGCGAGCGTGCATCAGCCATTCCTCAGCATGTGGATGTTATCGGTGTAGGTGGGGAGGCGTTGCCGGTAGCAAGTGAAAGTTTTGATACGGTTGTCTGTACCTGGACGCTTTGCAGCATTCCGGATGCCGAAGCGGCGGTCAGCGAAATGCATCGCGCGCTCAAGAAAGGTGGCAAGCTGATCTTTGTGGAACATGGCCGTTCGGATGATGAACGTATCGTCAAATGGCAGCGCCGCATCGAACCCATGTGGAAAGTGATCGGTGGCGGTTGTCATCTGACCCGACGGGCTGACGACCTGGTTGCTGGCGGCGGTTTTGAGATTACCCAGTTTGAAAGTGGTTACGAGCCCGGTCCTAAAATTGCTGCGTTTATGATGCACGGACTTGCCACGCGGAGTTAGCAAAAACCCCGCTGTCCGGTGACCGCCCATCGGCGGCCCAAAGGCTGATAAGATGATCGCATCATTTGAGGGGGACACATGAAAATATTCTTTATCGCCGTTCTGGTGTTGAACTTTTTGTTTGAAGGGGTGGCGGGGCTGGCGCTCGTTGTTTTAAGCGACACTGGTATTGGTGCTGCCGCGCACGATGCTGCGGGCAATTGGGGGATGAACTACGGTTTTGCTGCCTGGGCGATCGCCAGCGCCATCTTCTGGGTTTGGCCGCACCGGGAAAACTCCGCGGTGGTGGGCACCGTGCTGGGCATCCTGATTACCTTTCACCTGTTTTTAACTATTTCGCTGGGCGTGACGGGTAACCAGATGGGTCCCACGATTTTGCACGGCATCATGTTCCTGCTGTCTGTTGTGGCTTACAGCCAGCGCTCCAAGTGGTGTACCAGCTAACAGCCAGAAGAGGGTGAGCATGAACAAAAGACATCTCGTATTAGTTCTGACCGAGCCTACCGAAGGGCAGGAAGATGAATTCAACAACTACTATGAAAACACGCATCTTGAGGAGGTCCTGGAGACAACAGACTTCAGCAGCGCGCAGCGGTTCAAGTTAGTGGGAGAAGCGGGTGAGGGGGCACCACTGCCTTATCTTGCGGTTTACGAAACAGAAGCGCCCGATGCGCAGAGTGTGCTGGAAAATTTAAGCGCCAATCGGGGGAAACGCGAACAAAGCGATGCGCTCAATCGACGCACGGGTCGAGTCTGGGTCTTTGAAGAGCTTGGCCCGAAACACGAGGGGTCGTGACGATGAAGGTGACCGACGCGGTAAAGCTGAGGCAGACGACGCGTGGCTACCTGCCCGACCCGGTTCCGGAAGAGGTGATTGCTGAAGTGCTTGAGGTTGCTCGTCATGCACCGTCGAACAGCAACACACAACCCTGGCATCTCGCCATTGTCACGGGAGAAGCGCGATACCGATTGCAACAGGCGATCTTCGAAGAGATGCAGTCCGGCAGGAAACCGTACCCTACCTGGCCGTCCGGTGGTGTGGGCCTGAAGGGCCGCTATAAAGAGCGCCAGTATGAATGCGCGTACGGTTACTACAGCACGATGGGGATAGACCGTGAAGACAAGGTCGCCCGGCAACAACTGCTGATGAAAAACTGGGAGTTTTTTGGTGCGCCGTGCGCGGGTTTTCTCTCGATGCCCGAAACGATGCATCGGGCTAACGCAGTAGACCTCGGAATTTTTCTACAGACATTTATGCTGCTCCTGGTTGAACGTGGCCTGGCGAGTTGTCCGCAGGGCGCGCTGGCAGCGTATCCAGGACCGGTGCGAGAGATCGCTGACATACCCGAAGGGAACGCCATCATGTGCGGTATATCTTTTGGCTATCCAGATACCTCTGCACAGATCAACGAGGTGCGGATGGAGCGTGAGCCTGTCAGCGTCATGTCTTCAATTACGCGGTAGATGAGTCGCAAGGAAGGGTAGCGATGGCCATTGAAATCCGACCAGCCACCGAAGATGAGATGGGCCAGTTTGGCTTGATGGGTTCTTATTCCTACGCAGGTGCGTTCGGCGATGGGCCGGATAATTTGGTCGCGACGGCAAATCGAGCCGAGTGGACGTTGTGCGCATTTGACAAAGAGGTGATGGCGTGTGCGTTTGCCGCCATCCCGTTCACGATGCGAGCTAATGGGAATGCGATGGCGTTTGCCGGGGTAACAGGAGTGGGCACGTTACCTGAATATCGACGGCAGGGACTATTACGCAAGATCATGAACCAGTCATTTGCCGCTATGCGTGATGCGGGGCAGTCGGTTTCCGGACTGTGGGCCTCGCAGGCTGCAATATACCAGCGGTATGGATACGCCATGCTCGGACTGAATCGTCGCTACGCAATCGATACGGTAGATATCCAATTTTTCGACGGTCACGATGGTGGCCAGACGATGCGACGATTTACCTTAAGTGACGATGAGGCTCGCGAGGCGCGCGATCACGTAAAGGCGATTTATCGTGAGTTTATTGCTGAACGCATGTGTTACCTGCACAGGTCCAGTGCTTTGTGGCAGAACAGCTATCTCAGCGAGGACGGTGAGGGGCCGGTGTATGTCGCGATAGCGTTTGAAGGTGACCGTCCACGTGGTTACGTCATCTACACCTTCAGAAGCGGACAGAACGAGCACCCCGCGCGCTCGCAGGGAATGAAAATCCGCGATCTGGTCTGGCTGGATGGCGATGCGTACCGCTCGTTGTGGAGCTTTGTTGCCCGACACGATCTGGTCGGGCGAGTGGAGTGGTCCAATGCACCTGCTGACGACCCTGCCACCGAACTTATGGTCGAACCTCGGATGCTCAACACGGCTGAAGGGGAAGGCAGTTGGTTTCGCGTGGTCGATATCAGTGGGGCGTTGACGGAGCGAGGCTATTTCGGGGCAGGTGATGTCAATATCGCCATATCAGGCGACACGCTCGCCGATTGGAACAACGGCACATGGCAACTTACCGCTCATCCAGAAGGCGCAGCCGTTGTGTCTACAAAGGGGGCGGCAGACGCCACCATGGACATCAAGGCTCTGTCCGCACTCTTCACGGGTCATCGTTCAGCACAAGCGCTCGCCAACTACGGTTTGCTTGAAGGCGATCGTGAGTCGATTAGTACGCTAGACCGGATCTTTGCAGCGAAACACGCACCGCACTGTCCTGATCACTACTGAAGTAAACTCTTGATCAGCTCCGCCTGATCACCCTGTCTATTTATTCACAGCTGCTTTGTGCGCCAGCGCACAGCTTTACGCAGCCTCCGCAAATCCTTGGGGTTCTGCACGTGTGCGCCGGTTTGTCTAATGCGCGACGTCGAACCAACGCAAAGGAGTAGCGACAGTGAATAAATCAATCTGGTTGAGTGTTCCTCTCATTTTGGGGAGCGCTTGTTCTGATGGCGGTAGCGACAGGAATTTGCCACCGTCTTTTGCAACTGCGGCCATCCTGGTGACGCAGGATGAAAATACGCCCGTTAGTGCTGTAGATGTGTCAGCCTCGGATCCAAACGGATCAGCGCTGACATATAGTTTGAGTGGAGAGGATGCGGCGCTGTTTTCTGTCTCGGATACGGGTCGCTTGGCCATGAGCCTGGTACCCGATTTCGAATCCCCCGCTGATGCCGACGCGGACAATCGTTATCTGTTGGACATTGAAGCCGCCGATCCGCAAGGCCTTACGGCCTCTGCATCGATCGAACTGATCGTTGAAAACGTTAATGAAGCACCTGCTCTGCAGAATGCGGGACAGACCCTCGAACTCATCGAAAACACCACCACGCAGATTGTTTCGATGCTGGCCGTTGATCCCGAGGATGATGCGGTTTCATTCAGCTTGGGCGGGCCTGATGCAGCACACTTTACATTTAGCGGTAACGAGCTGATGGCAGCGACTGTTCTGGATTTTGAAAACCCATTGGATGCGGATGGTGACAACGTTTATGACTTGAGCGTCACCGTATCGGATGGTGACCTCTCTGCAAGCGATAGTCTTGGGGTGGCGGTGATCAACGTTTCTGGATTTTCCAGCGCATCCGTTGCCCCTTCCGGTCAACCCTTAACCTATCTTGTTTCCTGGACCCTGAACGATGCCACCCCTGAAGGCGATCAGTTTGATGTTGCCTGGGCGCCGCTTGGCGATGGTAACTATCAGTCCCTTGAGGTTGTGCCCGGTACGGATACGTCCGTGGAAGTGTCGGTAGATCTTATCAATGTCGGCAACCTCGGCGGTGACCTCCGCATCGAAGAACAGGATGCGCAGAGCAACTCGATCAGCGTGAGTCAGCCCATAGCGCTTGCTAACGATCTGTCGACCAACGAACTGATCGGCTACTTCAAAACCGGCGTTGCGCAGAATGAAGGTTTGCTCGGATGGTCATCTGCGCTCAGTGAAGATGGCCAGACCCTGGTGCTCGGTGCGATGGGTGATCCCAGCCAGGCGACCGGCATTGATGGTGATGAAAGTGATACCTCTTCACCCTTTTCTGGCGGTGTTTATGTGTTCAGGAAGACCAATGACGTGTGGTTACGCGATGCCTACCTGAAAGCGTCAAATGCTGAGCAAGGTGATCAGTTCGGGTATGCCGTCGATGTGAGTGATGACGGATCGATCATAGTAGTTGGCGCGCCGGAGGAAGACAGCGCTGCGAGGGCTGTGTTCAGTGATGAAGCGAATAACTCGAACCCGGATTCTGGCGCCATTTATGTGTTTTACGACGATGGCCAGGGGTGGGTCCAGACGCGCTACCTGAAGTCTGATACGGCCTCCAGTGACCGACGTTACTTCGGTCAGGCGGTTGCCATAAGTGGCGACGGTTCGACTATAGCCGTAGGTGCTCCAGGGGAGTTGAACGGCGTTGGGCGAGCTTTTACCTTCCAGAATTTTGGCAGCGCTGACTTTCGCTGGCATCCCGGCGTGGATGTGCCGATTGCTGGTGGTGACAGCAGGTTTGGCCAGTCGGTGAGCCTGAACTATGACGGATCTGTGCTGATGGTGGGAGCACCGAATCACGATCTGGTGCCGGACCAGGGTGAAGGGACAGTTTTTGTGTTTGGTCGCAACCCGCAAGTCAATGAGGGGCGTGAAGTTGCATACAGAGTGGCTCCGCCACGACCTGAATGGTTGCTCACTCAGCAGCTTTCTGCGCCAAACCCCGATGCCTTCGACGCATTCGGTACGTCGCTCCAGCTCAACGCGGCGGGTGATCGCGCAGTGGTCTCGGCGCTGTTTGAGGATAGTGCGGCTGGTGCAGCGCTGACCGATGTCGACAACTCGTTGTCGGAATCAGGCGCCTTGTATGTTGCTGATGTCGATCAGAACGGGGTGTGGCAAATCAGTGCCCGACTGAAACCCGCTGACGCTGATTTTGATGATCTCTGGGGTCACGCCGTCTCGCTCAACGCATCTGGCACGCGTATCGCTGTCGCATCGATTGAAGATGCGAGTGGTATTGCCGGTCTGGATGCTGATCTTACGGACACAAGTCAGCGTCAGGCAGGTGCGGTGGCGGTGTTTGAGCTGAATAACAGCGCATGGACACCGTTGCGTACGGTCAAAGCCGCAGCACCTGGTGAAGAAGATCTCTTTGGTATGAGTATCGACTTTGCTGAAGACGGCAACCGTCTGCTCGTTGGGGCACCGGGTGAAGATGGTATGACGGCTGGAGTCAACGCAGGCGTGATCGATGATGATTCGATGGAGGACCCCGGCGCGGGCTACCTCTACTAAACGCCTCAATGCCCGGGCACCTCTTGTTCATTACAAAGGTAGCTCGGGCTTTGTTCCTCACGGGTTTAACAACCCCTTGCCCAGGCCCGCCATGATCGCCTCACTCCGATTGTTAACCTCCAGCTTGGTAAAGGTAGAGCGCACGTAGCCGACTACTGTGTGGTAGGAAAGATTGTGCTGCTCGGCAATCT
Source organism: Candidatus Azotimanducaceae bacterium (assembly GCA_965227885.1). Taxonomy (GTDB): domain Bacteria; phylum Pseudomonadota; class Gammaproteobacteria; order Pseudomonadales; family Azotimanducaceae; genus UBA4421. The sequence continues at coordinate 6,101,649 of OZ245781.1, read as the reverse complement.
CCTTGTTGCTGTAACCCATCGCAATGGCGCGCAGCATCTGCAGTTCACGAGGTGACAGAATGTCCTGTGCCTGCAACGTGTCGTGCCGCAGTGCCCGGAGGGCAACTCGGGCGATCGCCGGACTGAGTGGTGGTTCGTCAGCCAGGGCTGCGTGGATGACGCGGTTGATGTTGCCGTCGTAGTCACTCTTGATCACAAAACCGTCTGCACCTCCGCGTATGGCTCTCAGGGCGTGGGTGTCGTCACCCAGTGCGCTGATCACGATCACCTTGGCTGCTGGGGATTCCGCTTTGCACCGCGTGATGAGACAGGTTGCATCCTCGCCGTATAAATCCAGATCGATCAGGACGACGTCGTAATCCTGTTTGGACAGAACAAAGCCCGCAGCCGTAAGATCTGCGGCCTCAGCCACAACCGCGTATCCTGCGGCTTCAAGAGTTCGCACCAGCCCCTGCCGCGCAGCCGGGTCATCTTCGATGACCACAACGGTAATCAAACTGTTGTCCACTTTTTGTTCGGTCATGTCAGGTTCCCTCTCTTGAGCGGTCATGCCGCTACGGCTTCATCGGGGATGTTCAGGCAAACCAAAACACCCTGAGGTCCGTTCTCTATCGAAATTGAGGCGCCCAGTCTTCGGGCACGAATCCGCATGTTGCGTATACCGTTGTGCTCTCGGGCTTGCGCATCCAATCCCACGCCATCGTCTGCCACGGTCAATACCAGGTTCTCCTGTTTCCGTTCGAGTGAGATACACAGATGTTCAGCGTAACTGTGGTCGATGACGTTTGCGCAGGCGGTCTGCAGAATTCGGAACACGTCCAGGATCTGCGGCGCAGTTAAATTGTCGGCAGCCACGTCCTGGATATGCCAGTTGAGTCGTATACCGGCGGCGTTAAGCGCGGGTTCCATGCGACCGCGAAATGAACCGAGAGCCATGCAGAGTGAATCGCCTTCGTTATCCAGCGAGTCTACGATGAGCCTCAGCTCGGTAATACTCTCCTGCAGCTTTTTAGACAGCTGAGCCCGACTGATCTCGCTGTTCGCGAGCTCTGCTGCCAGTGCGGTCAGTCGTCCACCCAAACCATCGTGAACGTCGCGCATGATGCGCTGCCGTTCTTCAATCGTCGCGTGTTGTTTTGCGTGCCTGCGAATTTGTGCTTCGCTTTCTGCCAGTCGGGAAGCAAGGGTGACGTTGATGGACTGCTCCATTAACTGCGCGCGCGTGGCCTGAGCTGCGATAGACGCACAGACACCCAGTGCAAATAAAAGCCCGCAGGCAGGTGCTGCATAAAATGTCAGATAGAGATCTGTAGTGAACGGTAGCGTCAGCGCAAACAGATTATCCAGCTTGTCGACCAGCAGGGCAGAGGCGCAGACGACAAACAAGAGTACTTCGAGCCGGTCACGGCGCTGCTTTTGCGCGCCGTAGACTGCAAAAATGAGAATGGTCGCGGTACTGGCTACCAGTGTCAGGACATTGTCCAGCATCCACGGTACCGAAAGTCCGCCGAGTTGCGGTGGTCGTGTAAAGTCCAGCAGGACCAGGACGACCGGTACTGCAAGACAGCCGGCCATCGCAAGAGGGCGGTAGCGCTTCGTTGTTTCGAGCATGCCAGTCCACACCACTGCGAAATAGAAGAACGCAACCAGGGGAAGGTAGTTGGAGGTGTAGGTAGCCATACGCATCAGATCCAGCGGCAGGGCATCGTACAAGCCGAGGACGGAGAAATTTCTCAGCGTCCACGCGCAGAGCAGGACGATGAGCGCGTTTTTGCGGGCTACTTCCGGGTGTGGCCAGTTGATGAAGAGGCAAAGCAGAACCACGAACAACATCATTGCGGTTGCGGCGATAACCAGGTCGACGGAGAAAAACTTGCCCCACGCCAGAGCACGTAGCACTTCTTCGGCGGGTCCAACCGTGTAACCCGGCAGCGCCTTGTAGGTGCGGCCGGAACTCAATATCGTCATCGTGTTGCGACCGGCGATAAGAAACTCGTCGGGAAACACGTACGCGGTGGGACCAAAACCACTTAATGACCCTTGTGGATCTGTGGGTGAATGCGCTTTTAACAGCCGTCCGTTAAGCCTGACTTCGTGAATGCTGTAAGTAGAGGAGAAGAACACGCCAAGTTCGCGCGTGGGCTCTTCGAGATCAAAGTGGGTAACAAAAACGCCCTTGCGCGTGGGTGTGCCGAGCGCTGCGAGCGGGTCTTTGTAGTCATACAACGGTTCGCTGGTGAACGCTACCTCGATAGGTGTATCGGCTTCGTCTATTACCCAATCTTCTGTTAAGTAGAGGGTGACGTGGTCGGGAGAGGCTAGCCCATTTGGTCGCGCTGCTGTCTCGGAAAAGTAGAGAACTAAGCAGAGAACCGACAGTCCGACTGCCACAAGGCCTGCGGCCCGTAACGATAGAATCGGATCGGTTTTGTAAGGGAGGGGCGCTGACATTTGTTGCGCATTAAGCGACAACGACAGAGTGCGGGCAACCCGCAAATGTTTGGGGGTTGTCTGCCTTTGTGAGGCCCACTCTTTGTTCTATCCCGGCATCACGTGGAGAAGGATCGTCAGCAGGAGGCCTATGCCTGCCAGTGGCCACAATATCCTGTAGTTAATGTGGTCTGCCTTATCCACCCAGAAGAGATCATCTTTGTTTTGCATGATTGGCCCGTCCTTTGGCGCTGCTAGCAAGCGCATTAAAAGGCGATGTGGGTGCCACTCCAATCCCGCAAAAGTGGGGTATGTGGTAGTTTTGCGACGGAGATCACCAAAATAGCCAAGACCGGGGTAGGGGTTAGATATGTTGTTGGAAGGAAAAACAGCCATTGTGACGGGTGCTGGTTCGGGAATTGGGGCAGCGAGTGCGATTCGATTTGCTGCGGAGGGCGCACGTGTACTGGCAGTGGACATCCGGGGGCACAAAGCTGATCAGACGGTAGCCGAAATCGAGGCGCGCGGCGGACATGCCGAAACGTTTGCTGCAAACGTGGCTGAGGAGACAGACGTTGCCGCGATGATAGAGCAGTGTATGACGAGCTTCGGTCGGTTGGATGTGTTGTACAACAACGCAGGGACGGTGCGACCTGGCGATGCGGTGGAACTTCCAACCGACGACTGGGACCTGGTGATGAACGTAAATGTTCGGTCGGTCTTTCTGGGGTCGAAGTTCGCAATTCCACACATGCGAAATCAGGGTGGCGGCTCTATTGTGAACACGGCGTCGATCTCAGGCTTGCATGGGGACGGACGCAGCGTGGTGTATGCGGCGAGCAAAGCAGCGGTTATCAACCTGACGCGTGCCCTTTCCACGGATCATGCTGCGGAAGGTATACGTGTAAATGCCATCTGCCCGGGTTCGATCGAAACGCCACCGGTGCTGCGCATGAGCCGTGACCCCGAAGTGTTGGAGAGAAACCTGACGGCACATGCGATGGGTCGCCTCGGCAAGCCTGAAGAGATCGCCAATGTAGCGGTGTGGCTGGCAAGCGATGAAGCATCTTTTGTCACCGGTGAAGCCATCGTCGTGGATGGCGGGCTCAGAGCGCGGTCGCCTATAGGCACCATGGGCGATCCGTTGCCGGTGCGCGAGTAGCTGTTATCCTTTGAGCGGAACATTTGGGAAGGGCAACCATGAGCAGCGTACCAAACGAGTTTAATCCTGAAGTTGTAAAGGCGAATTCGCAGCCTGAGTTTCAGATGTACAGGGCTGAGACGACAAACACCGAGCCGATGAAGTCAGTGTTGGAAAACAACCCTGAGATCTACTTTGTACCGCCTAAAAGAGGTGACGAATGGGGTAAGTGGGAGTTCAAACCCGGGGCCTACTACGACACCACGACGGGCGCAAAGCACGAGTACTGGAAAGATATAGATCTGCCCCAGGCGACAAAAGATATCGAGAGATTGCGAGCGGATATGCTGCGGTGGGGCTACTGCAAAATTGAAGATGCGCTTTCTGCGGAGCAGGTCAGCGTCATACGCGAGCGCGTGCTGGCGCAGGCCGAAGGAGAACGCCTGGCGGGCATTGCGCAGAAGACCCCCAGCGGCCAGAACATCAACTGCTGTGTGAACAAAGGTCGATGTTTCGAATTGCTCATTGAGCAGCACCCCTCAGCGATGCAGGGTGGTCCTCTGGTGGAACAGCTTGTTAACGAAGCTCTCGGACACGGTTGGATATGCACTTCTCTGATTGCGGCTATTTCACTGGAGGGTGGCGTGCCTCAAGCATTGCATCAGGATCAGAGCAACGCGCTGGATGCGCGCAGTCCGATGACGGTGAATGTGCTCACGGCGATTACAGATATTGATGATACCAATGGTGGGACCCTGGTCATTCCCGGGAGTCATCTCACGCTCTCGGAGGCTATGCGGGAAGGTAAGCCTGTCGGCAAGCTGCCGCCAGCGATCAATGTGGACGCTAAAGCGGGTACCGTCGTCATTACCGACGGTCGATTGCTTCATGGTACCGGTATCAATCACACCCAAAACCCACGCATCGTTATGCTGAATGGCATGCAGAAACCCTGGATGCGCCAACAGGAAAACTGGATGTTGTCGGTTCGACCCGAGGTGCTAGAACGTGCCAGTGAGAAGCTGTTGCACCGGATGGGTTATCAGGCGACTACCGGAACACAGACCAATGAAGGCCATGGTTTCGGCGCCAAAGGTCTGCCTGGCGAGGCTGCCGGGGCGACAGTTGCGTTTCGAGTTGCTGCCGATCAGGGCAACTATGTTCGCGTGGGTGAGCTTGGTCCTGAGTCCAGCCAAGAAGCACTTCAAGCCGGGTATACGTTGCGCGATGTTGTGGGTACCGCGCGCAAAGGTGGCCAAAGTGCGCCGGTAGGAATAACCGGTATTCGTATTCCGAACGGAGAGGCTAGCTAAGGTCTTCGAACTTCAGGTCAAACTTTTCCAGATACTTCCTCAATCTGTGTGAGTCGTTGTTGGAGCTTTTCTTCAAGCGCGAAGCTTGAAACAACCGACGCCCTGCTTCTGCCATTGAACGACTGTCTGTGCATACCCGAATGACCTCCGCCAATTGGCCTCTGTCGAAGAGATCTATGTGCTGCACGGCATCGGTGCCCAATGTCGCTTCGATAACAGATTGGCTGTTGTCCTCATCAGGCCTGCGCCAGCGGGACTTCAGTAATTCGATTTCGTCTTCCACAATCGACAGCGAGACACGGCCGCCGTCGGCGAGGGTCGCCATCCGCGTGATGCTCGAATTTAGGTCGCGAAAGTTGGCCCGCCACTCGGCTTCGTTGATTGCAAAATCCAGATAACGCGTACGTGCCTCACGACTGAAGCGGATCATGGTACCCAGCCTGACTCTCGCGTTTTCTATTTCGAAGTCGAGGTTGGGTTCCAGGTCTTCGATGCGTTCTTTCAGAGAAGGCAGATGATAGGTCCAGAGGTCGAGTCGAGCGATCAGGTCTTCTCGGAAGCGGCCTTCATCGACCAGGCGCCAGAGATCCTGGTTGGTGCCAGCGATCAACTGAAAGTTGCTGCTGACTTCTTTGTCACTGCCAAACGGAAAAAAGTGTTTGGTTTCTATCGCGCTTAAGAGCATCGCCTGCTCTTCCACGCCGAGTTCACCAATTTCGTCGAGAAACAGCAGGCCTTCGTCCGCTTCACGCAAAAGCCCGGCCCGGTCTGACGTCGCGCCCGTAAAGGCGCCTTTGGCATGGCCGAACAGTGTGGAACTTACGGTGTCCCCTCGAAGGGTTGCGCAGTTCACCGCGACAAACTTACCTGTCAGGTGCTGACGTTGAACTTTCAGTTCATAAATTTGTTTAGCCAATTGGGATTTACCGGCACCGGTGGCGCCCATCAGCAGGATAGGTTCATCGGAGCGAATGGAAACCTTCTCCAACTGCTCGATCATCGTGTTGAACGCCCGATTGCGTGTGTTGATGCCCTGCTTCAGATATTCAGTGCCCTCAAGATGTTCAAGTCGAAAACGCGAGGCAATCTGATCGTACTTCGAAAGGTCGAGATCAATTTCGTGGTATTGACCGACGGGCAGATCACCTGCGCGTGGCCGGGAACTTGGCGGAGACGTCTGGATGAGCGTGCCTGGCACATAGCGGGCTTCAGTGAGCAGGAACCAGCATATCTGCGCGACGTGTGTACCGGTGGTCATGTGCACAAGGTAACGTTCATTATCGACGTCGAATTGATAGTTCTCAGTGAAGCCGCGCAACACGGAGTAGACGCTGGCGAAATCCCAGGGGTCGTCCTGGGCAATGAGGTTGTGCACAACTTCCGTCTCAGGCGACACCAGGGTGACATCTTCGGTGATTTGATCCGCCAGGCCCTGATAGCGGGCTTCGAACAGGAGTTCCAGCCGATCAACGACCAGGTCTTCGTGTTGGCACAGGGAGATTGTGGGTCGCCAGGACTGCCAACGCTTTGCACCTCGGCCGCGACGGTCGAGGTTTGTCCCTACCATACCCAGGACGACAGTTTTCATATCAAGTTGGATTGCGAGTTATCGATTTTGATAGTTTATATGATCAGCCTGCTGTGGACGATATGATTCGATAGTTAAAAATATCCTTATAAATCAGACAGATAATTCGGATTGAAAAAGTTGGCACGGTATTGGCTATATATCAGGTAACCGAAAATTGAATTCGACACAGAGAAAGAACATGACGAATGAGATGCAAAGCGAAGAACAAAGCTATGAAGTGATGCACGGCGAGCATGTGGACATTAAGTCCTGGACTCGAGGTGTGGCTTTTGAAGCCGAAGCGCGCGAGCAGTTGAAGAACATTGCAACGCTGCCTTTCATTCACAAGTGGATCGCGGTGATGCCGGATGTTCATCTGGGTAAAGGCGCCACGATCGGCAGTGTAGTTCCTACCATCGGCGCGGTGATTCCTGCTGCGGTAGGTGTGGATATCGGGTGCGGCATGATGGCTGTACGCACCAGCCTGGTCGCCAACGACTTGCCCGATGGTTTGAGCGGGGTGCGCACCGCTGTAGAGGCAGCGGTCCCGCACGGGCGTTCGAATCGAGCGCGTGGTTCCAGAGACAAAGGTGCCTGGGGCGAAGCTCCGGCTGATGTTTTGAAAGCGTGGAGTGGTTTGTCAGATAAGTTTGACGAGCTGTGCCAGAAGCACCCGGTGTTGAAGAACACCAACAACGTGATCCATCTGGGCACGCTTGGAACGGGTAACCACTTCATCGAGATTTGTCTGGATGAAAATGAGGGTGTCTGGTTCATGCTGCACAGCGGCTCACGGGGTGTAGGTAACCGAATTGGTACCTACTTCATCGAGCAGGCGCGCAAGGAAATGGAACGTCACCAGATCCACCTGCCTGACAAAGACCTGGCGTACCTGCCGGAAGGCAGTGAAGGCTTTGCCGATTACGTTGAAGCCGTTGAATGGGCGCAAGGTTTTGCGCGTATTAACCGCGAGGTAATGATGGCGCGGGTGATTGCTGCGGTTCGTGCTGAACTGGGTGTGGCTTTTGAAGCGCGCCTGGAAGCGGTGAACTGTCACCACAACTATGTGAACCGTGAGGTGCATTACGGTGAAGATGTGCTGGTGACAAGGAAAGGTGCGGTGTCTGCACAAGCTGGGCAGATGGGCATCATCCCAGGCAGCATGGGTGCGCGTTCTTTTATTGTTCGTGGTTTGGGCAATGAAGAAAGCTTCTGTAGCTGTAGTCACGGTGCAGGACGTGTGATGTCCAGAACGAAGGCAAAAAAGCTGGTGAGTCTGGATGAGCACGTAAAAGCGACGGAGGGTGTCGAGTGTCGTAAGGATGCGGGTGTGATTGACGAAACGCCTGCGGCCTACAAGGACATCGATGCCGTAATGGCCGCACAGGCTGACCTGGTCGAGGTGGTTTACACGCTGAAACAGGTAGTTTGTGTGAAAGGTTAGCCCGGTCCTGAAACTCTGGTCTGAGAAAAAGGACGGGCTGGCCGCCCTATGTAATGGAGTAATGAAATGACAGATGTACGGATTAATGGTGCGGCAGGTGAAGGCGGAGGTCAGATCTTCCGTACAGCGCTGACGCTGTCCATGGTGACGGGTCTGTCAGTCCAGATCTCCAACATCAGGGCCAACCGATCACGACCGGGGTTGATGCGACAGCACCTGGCGGCGGTGAGAGCAGCAAAAGAGATCTCGAACGCTGAGGTCTCTGGTGATGAGCTTGGCTCATGCGAGCTGAGCTTCAAGCCTGGAGCCATCAGAGCAGGAACCTATGAGTTTCGTATTGGCTCGGCTGGTAGCACAACGTTGCTGATGCAGACCGTGTTACCTGCCCTGGCGCTTGCCGAGGAGCCCAGCATCGTTGAAGTGCATGGCGGTACTCACAACGGTATGGCACCCAGCGTGGACTTCTGCGAGCTCACCTGGTTACCGCTCTTGAAAGAGATTGGCCTCAATGTGACCTCGGATCTGGTTACCCACGGTTTCTACCCGAATGGCGGCGGCGTGTGGCGGACAACCATACAGCCTTGGACCGAAGCGAGTACGTTCTCGCTCATGAATCGGGGCAAGCCACGTACCCGGTGTGCGGTGGCAAAAAGCTCTGGTCTGCAGCCGCACGTTGCTGAGCGCGAGTTGGCTCGTGTCGCGAAAAAGCTTGGCTGGAACAAGGGTGAACTCGTCGCCAAGCAAGTGAGTTCACCAGGTCCGGGCAACATCGTCTCGCTACGGTGTGAGTTTGAGCACGTCACCGAGACGTTTGAATCGGTTGGTGCGCTGGGCTTGAGCGCGGAGCAGGTAGCCGGTAGAGCGGTGCGCGATGCAAAGCGGTATCTGGCGGGCAGCCATGCTGCCGGCGAGTATCTCGCAGATCAGTTGCTGCTGCCCCTGGTTCTAGGGCGAGGTGGCGAATACACAACGGCAGGGCTCTCCGAGCATTGCCGTACAAACATGGCGTTGATCGATCACATGTTGGGCGCATCTCATTTTGAGGTGAGCGAAGCAGAAGGTCGAACCACAATACAGATTCCAAATGGGTTGGCTTATGCAAGCCGATCTGTTGGAAGCGGGGCCTGACAGCCCTTGAGTGATGTGACTGTTAGCGGAGCTGGCTCGTGAGTCCAGCCTGGCGAATTTGTGCCGGGTATTACCTGTTGTAGAGATTCGTACCAACTGTCTCATCAAACAAAGTGAAGACTTGTTAGCTCAAATGGTAAGAGCGATCCCTAAACCGGATATGACCAGGTTCGATTCCTGGACAAGATCACCAAAAGGTAAAGCCCTTAAATGGCTTGGGGTTCAATTCCCCTCAGAAGGTAAATCCTTCATCAAAAACCGGTGGCGCTCACGTAGCGCGGCTTGCGCGTTAAATGCGTGCAGCGCATTACGTGTTATGGCCAAGACCAACCCTGAAGCCCCGGCTCGATCGATCGGTGCCCAGGCTTAAGGTGAGGTTTTGTGACGTGACGGTCATGCAGTTTGCCCGTCGCTCTCAAGACTTGGTTGCGCGTTGGATTGCACGCTTTCAGGGCGATGAAAAGCCCGGAGTCTGCAACACCGACCCGCATCTGAGAAGTGAGGACGACCGCAGATTTGCAGGGCAGAGCGCCGCTTTAACCCACTGTTCGCATAGTTTGATGCGAACGTTAAAAGGAGACATGCACATGATGCGTAAAACGTTGAGAGTTGCAGAGAACCAGAGAGTTTTGTGGTTCCGTGATGGCAACTTCAAAGGTGTGTTGGCTCCTGGAATGTATAGATTCTGGAAGCGAGCACGACAAATTAAATTCGAGTCCTACGACATCGAGCAGGGTGAGTGCAAACTGCCGAACGCGGCCTACCTGGTGCGCGAGCACGGCGACGAATTGCGCGCTCACCTGGACATCTTCGCAGTTGAACAGGATCAGATTGCACTGATCTCAGTAAACAAGCTTGTCAGGCGATTGGCGTTGCCTGGCGAGGTGATCGCTTTCTGGAAAGACGCTGTGGACTACCAGGTAGAAGTGGCGAACGTCGCTGCCGAACTGGAGGTTGCAACGGATTGGATTAAAGCGATCAATCGTAGCGGAGATGCGTTCGAGTTGGGCGCGTTGCACAAAGTCATCCTTCCGGTGAACGTCGACCAGGGCCACGAGGCTATCCTGATTGTCGACGGTGACATCCAACGGACTCTGGAGCCAGGTCGTTATGCGTTCTGGAAACTGGGTCGCGATGTCAAAGCCCTGAATGTTGACAAGCGCGTGCAGGAAATCGAGATCAATGGTCAGGAAATCTTGACCAAAGATCGGGTTTCTCTGCGAGCCAACGCAGCGCTTCAGTATCGGATTGTCGATGCGGTGAAAGCCGTTGTTGAAACGCCCGATATTGTGGGCCTTGCGTATCGATCTGTGCAGTTTGCGCTGCGTAGAGCGATTGGCGCGCTGACGCTGGATGAACTCTTGGCTGACAAAACCAAACTCAGCAACGATGTTCAGGCCGATGTGGCGGGTGAACTGGCAGATGCTGGTGTCGCTGTTGCCATGGTCGGTATCAAGGATGTTGTCCTGCCTGGTGAGATGAAAGACATCTTGAACCAGGTGGTGGAAGCTGAAAAAGTGGCGGAAGCCAATGCGATTCGTCGACGTGATGAAACGCAGAGCGTACGTCAGCTTGCCAACACCGCGAAGCAATTGGAAGGCAACGCGATGATGGCGCGTCTCAAAGAACTTGAGGCGTTGCAGAACGTCACTTCCAGCGTGAACACGCTGAACGTCTATAACGGCCTGGATGGCGTTATGGGCGAACTCGTAAACCTGAAAGACTAGCGGCCTTCGGGCTGTCTGGTTAAGGAGGTAACACAGCGGGGCTTTCAGCCCCGCTGATCTTTTGTTCTTGGGTTGGCTATTCTGCGTCTGCCTGCGTTCCGGCAAAAGCGACAATGTCATCAAAGTCCAGCGCGTTAGCGTATTCGACAGCGTGAGCCTGTGTGGCACTGCCGATCGCGTTGATCTGGACCACAACCTCACCAATAATTGCCGTAGCTTGATTGGCAACAACAGTCACCTGCTGTCCACCAATTTCCTGAATCTGGCCGTTCTGTGAAGCGATGATGACGGGGTTCTGCATCATCGCTGCAATGCCCTGGGAGAGGGCGCTGCTGGCGGTAATTTCAATTTTGATCCGACCGCCGGAGTCTGTGTGGGTATACATTCGTGTTGTCTGAGTAACAGCCAGTGCACCGCTGGTTGTGCTGGGCTCGGCTGCTGTCCAGCCATCCAGGGGTTCGGGGAGCAGATCCACAAAAGCACCGCCCATCTGTTCGCGAATAAGTTGTGCCGCGTTCTCAAGATAAGTTGCAGCGCTGAGGTATTGGCCCTCGGCGTACGCATTTTCACCTTGCGCGATCAGGGTCTCGATGTCTGGTGCTGCGGTGTCGTCGGCAACAACAACGCCTGCAAAGAACAACACAGGCATCGCATATCTGAATAGCTTGGCAAGGCGTCCACGCATCTCTTTATCCTTCAATGAGTCGTTGTCATGCTTCCTTAAGTGAGAGCGGATTGCTATCGCACAAATGTGCTAGTGTTTGCGCCAAACTGATAGCCAAATGAGGTTGGTAGTGCTTGATCGATTACCGCTCGCGATGACAGCGAGTCTATTGCTTGTGCTGGCGCAGGTCGCGTCCGCCGACAACCATCCGCAATCGAAAGCGTCCCACGACGCCATTCTCATTCTCGATGGTTCGGGTTCCATGTGGGGCCAGATCGACGGTGTTAACAAGATTGTGATAGCCAAGGATGTGGTTGAAGGTCTCGTCCTGAGTCTTCCTACCGAGCAAAGGCTGGGGTTTGTCGCCTACGGGCACCGCAACAAAGGTGATTGTGATGACATCGAAACTCTTGCTGATGTCGGTGCCCCGCGCGCGGAGCTTATCAATGCATTGAGAGAGATTTCCCCCAAAGGCAAAACGCCGCTCACCGCCTCTCTGATGCACGCAGCGGAAACGCTCAACTACAAAAAAAATGCGGCCAATATCATTCTGGTTTCGGACGGTTTGGAAACCTGTGATGCCGACCCATGCGAACTTGCTCGCGTGCTGGAAGCGAATGGTCTGGATTTAACGGTCCACGTAGTCGGCTTTGATGTAACCGAGCAGGAGCGGCGTGGCCTTGTGTGTATTGCCGATGAAACCGGGGGGCAATTTGTCGCGGCCGACAGCGCGGATGAACTGGCGGACGCGTTGGCTGTGGTGGCGGAAGCAGGCTCGGTGCCAAGTGATGCGGTCGTGTCGACACCGGCACCTTCCACGCTCGCGCTCAAAGCCACCATTCTTGCGGATGGGCCGCTCATTCAGCAGCAGTTGGATTGGCGGGTTATCTCAAGTACCGGTGAGGTTGTGTTTGAGAAATCGGGCACAGGGTCTGAATCCACCGAAGTTGTGCCCGGGGACTATCGGGCAGAAGTTGCGTGGCAGGGCTGGCAGGGCGGTGAGACAAGGTGGGGGAGCCTTGAGTTTTCCGTTCGACCCCAACAACCCAAGGTTGTGACTGTCCCCGTCGATTTGGAGTTGCCGGTGGTGTTGGAGGCTCCCAGTCAGACAGCGGAGGGTGTGCCCGTCAAAGTTCGTTGGTCTGGACCGGACGACCTGGGTGCTTTTGTGTACGTGAGTGGTGTGGAGGATGATCCGCGCACGTATGTCTACGGGCACCCGGCCACGCGCGCGCGTGACGCTTATGCCAAGGGTAAAAACCTGGATGAGATAGATACGAACGGTGATGGCGTCTTTGGCGTTGAGGATCTCGCGACCACAGAAATAGGTGGCCCCTCCGTGGCCGGCGACTACGAAGTTCGCTACGTTTTAGATCGCCCCCGGGTAGTACTGGCGCGCAGTCCGCTGCAGGTCACAGACTCCAGCTACGTTCTATCTGCGCCAGAAAAAGTTTCCATGTCCACTCGCTTTGAAGTCGAGTGGGGTGGGCCCGAAACCCCTGGAGATTTTTTGACGATCATCAAGGCAGGGAGTCAGTCAGCCTTTGAGCGGGGCTGGACAAAACCAGTAGCCAAAACCGAGGGTAAGGTCACGTTACTTTCACCAGCGGTGCCGGGTCAGTACGAGATTCGCTACGTGTTGGCGAATGGTTACACGCTCTACCCGGGGATGCAGGCGGCTGTGCAGACAAGCATTCCCATCGAAGTAGAGGCGGTAACGGCACAAGTATCCGGCCCGGCCTCGGCTACAGGCGGCTCTACGATAGAGGTGTCCGTAGAGAAGCCAGGCGGGTGGCAAGACGACTTTGTATCTGTGATTGAACCAGGCGCTGAGAAGTACAACAGAGATTCCTGGGACAGGTTGTTTCACCGCGGTGAGGCGCGAGATCCGGTGACCATACAGGTGCCCAACGTCCCGGGTGAATACGAACTCGTCTATGTGCTGGAGCCTGGAGGTCGGATCATGCACCGACAGCCTTTGACGATAAACCTGGCTGACGCCTCGGTGGATGCGCCCGATTCGGTTGTTGCTGGAAGCGATTTTACGGTGGATTTCCAAGGTCCGGCGTACAAAGGCGACAGGGTTGTGGTCGCCCCCGCAGGCACTGCGGACAGTAAGATGTGGAGTTACACGCCACGGTATGGATTTATTGTGAAGGCGGGCGCAGCTTCTGGAACCGTAAAAGCTTTTGCCATAGCCGCTGGACCGGGGGAGTACGAAGTACGGTACGTCACCGGTCTTCAGCATGTGGTGCTGGCGCGTGACAAGTTTACGGTAACCGAATGAAAAGGGCTGTTCCCAAGTGTCTGCGTGCGCTGTGGTTCGGCGTGTTGTGCTGCGTAGGCGGTTGTGGCGACCCGCTTGGCACGCCCTGCGCGATCCACGGATCGGGGTTTCATGCCAGCGACGACTGTCGTTATCGCTGCCTGCAGTATCGGAGAATCAACTGTCCAGATGGGACTGCCGTAAACCCGCACATTTGTTCAGGTCAAGAACGGTGCGCGCCGGGATCGTGTCCACAAGGGCAGGTCTGTTACCACATTGCCGATCCCTTTAATGAAGAAAGCTACTGTGTGCCATCCGACGTTTGCGGGAGTATCGATCAATCTGGCCTCAACCAGTGGGAAAGCGATAGCGCAGCTGCTGCAGAGGCGCTCCGCCTTGAGTACTTAGAGCGACAGCGCCAGCGGCTGGATGGGCGGACCACTAAACCTGCGGATAGCGATTCATGAGTCTATTCACAAAATATTCGATATTGGGCTTTGCACTCGCTTGGGCGGTCTATATCCCTGAGGTGTCTGCAGCCTTGGCCTGTGAAGAGACAGCTACTCGTCATGCCGAAAGTATCCATGCTGAAGTGGACCTGGCCACGGTAAGAGACTGGCGTTCCAGATTGATGAGCGGCACCACACGAATGGCAAATCTTCCACCGGCTGAGATCTATGGCCAACACGAGTTTGTCCGCGAGTTGCCAAACGGGTGGCAATTCAAACTGAATCGCGTGGAGCACGGATGGGAGATCAGGCTCTTCGACAAAGATCCGGCGCTGGGTGCTGTTGATCTCAGCCAGATCACACCACCGCTGCGTGGGGGTGTGCCGAATGCCAGACAAGTCTTTGGCTGGCACTTTCGCAACGCAGATAACACTGGACCGAACGAAGGTGATGTAAATGCCCCGCAACACCTGCGTCTCTTTTTGTTTGATCCTGCGCTGTCGGGTACTGGGGGGCTGAAGTTGAGTGATGGCGAACTCAACGTCGACGATGCACCCGGTCGTGGTTGGCTGCAGGTCCATGAGCTTGGGTTGACGGATCTATTGCAGGACAGGCGCGCCAGAGCAAACTACCTGAAATTCACGGCATGCCTGACATGGCCTCGCGAGCCCACGAGCGATGCGCACATAAAGACCGATGAAGCTGACCTCGAGATTGCGGGTCGATGTGGTCTTGACCTGGAAAGGTGGCGCCTGCATACGCTGGTGGCACCCAGCGTACTCGGGTTGGATATCGATGGGGACGATGCCAACGATCTGGTGTTTCAGATCATAAACCGACAAACAGAGGAGCGTACGCTCGGTTTGTGTCGCGCCGGTACCTGGTTCCACTTATTGGGCGAAGCGGTTGATGCAGCGCCAGGTTATCTCCATACGCTCAGCGCGCTTGAGAACTGGCAAACGGTAATGCGAGATTTTGCCGAGGTGGGGGAAGTGGATTGGCCTGACAGCGATGGTGACTTACTTCTTGTCGAGCGTGTGGAGAAGTCCATGTACCTGATCTACTGGAAAGAAGGCGAGATCAGGACATTGCGTGTTTATGGTCGTTAGTTGTGTCTGATCAGGAGCGTACGAAAAATCGCTACGTCTTCGACATGGACGGTACCCTCGCTCTTGTTGAGCATCGGCGTGCGTTACTGGACGGCGACCGGCCAGACTGGCATAGCTTCAACAAAGCCTCGCTTCTCGACGCACCTAACGAAGCGGTGGCAAACGTATTGCGCGCGCTTTTCGAGATTGGCTACGAGATCTGGATTGTCAGCGGTCGCAGCGATGACGCGGAACTGGAAACCCGAGGCTGGCTCTCGAAACATGCTGTGCCCTACCACCACCTGCTTATGCGTTCAGCGGCCGATAATAGAGCTGACGATGTGCTTAAGCGGGAGTGGGCGCTGCGCTATGAGTTTCCAGACACGGTGCTTGCCGTATTTGACGATCGCAACTCCGTGGTTGAAATGTGGCGGTCGCTGGATATTCCCTGTTTTCAGGTTGCGGAAGGAAACTTCTAACTTTTCACATTCGCTTCACGAATTTTACACGGACTGTTCACAGTCCCCGCTTGATTATGGGCCCGCCAATAACGGCACACCCCCATAAACAGGAAAATTTGCATGATTAAGAAATTAGTAGTGATGAGTTCAGTGGTAGCTGCTCTGGTCCTTGCGGGTACGGCATTTGCTGGAAACCATGCACACAAGAAAAATATTGTAGAAGTTGCTTCTGAAGCGGGTAGCTTTACGACGCTGCTGGCGGCGCTGGATGCAGCGGGATTAGCTGGCACGTTAGCACAGGACGGTCCGTTTACCGTATTTGCACCGACGGATGAAGCGTTTGCTGCATTGCCTGAAGGCGCACTGGAAGGCCTGCTGGCAAACCCTGAGCAGCTTAAAGCGGTGCTGACGCTGCACGTGGTCAGCGGTACGGCTAAGGCCGCCGACGTAGTTTCCTTAAGCAGCGTGAATACTCTGGCTGGAAAAGAACTGACGGTCGCAACTGATGAAGGCGTACGCATTGGTAACGCAAACGTTGTGGCGACTGACGTTGAAGCATCAAACGGCGTTATCCATGTCATTGACAGCGTAATTCTCCCGTAAGGGAATGCGTTAGCGTAAGTCCGCCGTAAGCCCTGCTTGCGGCGGATTTTTTGTGTAGCACAGAAAGTTTTGAGAGGCGCCCGAGATCGACAGGATAGAGGCGGACGGGGGTCGCTAGAGTAAAGGGTGCCCGTTCAGCGTGGCTTCAATGAGGGAAAGGCGGTCGTGTGCGGTGCGACTTTCCAGCACGCGCTGCATGATGTGAGGGTCTAGTTGCAGGAAGTTGAAAACAGCGAAACTGAATGCGGCAGGATCCATCGTCGACCAAGACGAACTGCGAAGGAGGTCAGCTAGTTGGTCATTGTCTTGCCTGACGATGGCGATAAGCCGAGCGAGGATGCGATCGCGAAACTCGTTGTTGGTCTCCTGGGGTACCTCTTCCGGATGGTCGTCGATCGGAGAGCAGGTGACGATGCGATAAGGCAATGACTGAATGTCGCCTTCGAGTTGCAAGCGTTGCTGCATTGCGACGCGCGCGAGTATACGGCCATCCGGTAACTCTTCCAGAATCTCAACCAGTCCAGCGGAAAAGATGGGTTGCGGCTTGTAGGTCGCTTGGTTGGAGCGCAGCGCATCCTCTGGTGTCTGGGCCTGGGGGGCGTGGCGAATGGTTCCGGTGACATCACAAACCCCGATCAAACGATTGTCTGCCACAGAATCGTGTACCAGACGGCGATAGCGTGGCTCGAACACATGGAGTGGCAGTTCGACGCCCGGAAAAGCGACGACATTGGGGATTGGGAAAAGAGCAACTTCTAGCATGAGCGAGCGTCGCTCCGAACGGATGATGTTGTATGTGTGCCGAACATACCTCATGACAACAGAACAAACGTCAATGGAGTGTGAAGAGGTGATGGGCGGCTGGGTTCAAGAGAACAGGTTGCGGAGCGCTTCCTCGATTTCCGGGTATTTAAACTCGAAACCCCGGGCTCCCAGGTTAGCTGGAATTGCTTTTTGTCCTGTAAGCAGGAGGGTTGCTTGTTCACCGAGAAGCAAATACAGCGCCGCGCTGGGGGTGGGTAGCAGGGAAGGGCGTTTGAGCACTTTGCCGAGAACGGCACCAAAATGAGCATTGGTGACCGGCGTTGGTGCGGTGATATTTATTGGCCCTTCCAATCGGTTGCTGATGGTGAATAAAAGCGCGTTGGCAGCGTCGTCAGCGTGAATCCAGGAAAGCCACTGCGAGCCGTTGCCTAAACGCCCGCCGACGAACAGCCTAAAAGGCAGTGCCATCATGGGTAGCGCCCCGGCGTTGCGGTCGAGGACCACGCCAAATCGGGCTATGACCGTTGGACCATTGTAGGCCTTGGCCTGATCCTCCCACTCAACCGCCAGGTCGGCCAGATAGTCGTTGCCGGGTGGTACGTGCTCGTCGACTGGTGTTGTTCCTGGACCGTAGTACCCGACAGCGGAAGCCTGAACGTAAACGGGGGTTTGAGAGAGTTCGTTCATCGCTTGGGTCAATGCATGGGCAGGTGCACGCCGGCTATCGAGGATGATAGTCTTGCGCGCGGCCGTCCAGCGTCCTTCGCCGATGCTTGCACCGCATAAATTGACAACCGCATCAGCAGCTTGCAGAGAGGCGATCCAATCGCCAGATGGATCTGCGTCCCATTGAACAACGCTACCGCTCTTTACAGGTGTGGTGTTTCGAGAGAGGATCACAACGTTGTGGTCCGAGGCCTCTGCCCGAGCCGCTAAGCGCTGGCCGATGAGACCTGTGCCTCCTGCGATGACAATTTTCACGGTAGTTACGCTCCAGATTCAGGTTGGCACTGCGGACAGAAGTAGAGTCGTCGTGAGCTCATTGTCACCCGCCGGATGGGCGCTCTGCATTGATAACATGGCTTTCCAGCTCGTGCGAAAACGGCAAAACGATAGCCCTCATAGCTGGCACCTTGATTTTTCAATTTGCGCACCCGAGCAGGTGCGTTGGTGACACCTTTGGTTTTCAACGAGCGGCGGGTGATGGCGAGGGTTGCGCGTGCGAGGTGGTCAAGTTTACCCCTGGTGAGATCTGTTGGACGCAGTGCTGGATGCAACCCGGCGGTAAAGAGTATTTCCGATCTCAGGTAGTTACCGATCCCGGCGACAAAATGCTGGTCCAGGTAAAGGGCTGCAAGCTTGCGTCTGGTAAATCCGGGATCGAGCAGCCGTGCGACTATATCCTGCCAGGTAACTTCCGGGTCGAGTGCTTCAGGACCGAGTTTTGACAGGTATGGATGTAACGCGAGTTCAGCATCATCCAGAATCTCAATGTCGGAGGCACTGTACAGGAGGACATTGTGTTCGGCCGTCTGCAGTACAACCCTCAGCGTACGTTGGGTATCTGGGAAAACGCCAGCAGGTCGGATGTACCACAAGCCGTACAGCTGGTTGTGTGAATAAAGAAAAGTATGGCTGTCGAAGTGGGAAACGATTGCCTTACCGCTGGCGTCGACCCGAGTGATGAGCTGTCCGGTCAACGCTTTGCCATAGCGACGCAGGTGTGGCTGCGTAAACTCTGCGTGAACTACCCGCTGACCTTCCAGGACGTCAGCCAGTTCAGCAGCAGCTCGCCAGATTTCGGGACCTTCAGGCACGATGGTTGCCGTCAATATTCATAAAGTCGTCCAGTTTGATTGCAAGGTCGTCAAAACAACGTGAAAGTACCAGGTTGCCAGAGGTTGTATCTTTTGCGTTGACACACGTAAATACTGTCGCCCATGTGACAGTATTCAGTACAGCAGGCAAGGCATAATCTGGCTAAGGATTAGAACGATGCTGGATAAAAACGCACGCAATTTGTGGTCCGCGCTCCTCATCAGCCTGTTGGTTTTTGCGGCTTTGAGCGTCGTTCGTGCGACCGGGGGTTTGCAGGCTTTTGAGTTGCTGGCATACGATTTGCTGACGGTCATCGGCACTGAAGCACGAGTTTCAGATGATGTCACTATTGTCAGCCTCAATGAGGAAGATATTCACGCGCTCGGTGGATGGCCGGTATCGGACGAAAAACTGGCGACTCTGTTGGCCAAATTGCAGAGCCACAACCCCAGTGCCATTGGAATTGATATATATCGCGATGTACCAGTGCCACCCGGAACCGCGGAGCTTGAGCACGCGCTCAGCGCAGGCAACGTTTATGCAATTTACAAATTTGATACCGCGGGCAGCCCAGGGGTTGCTGCACCTGAAGTGCTTGCCGCAACGGAGCGTACCGGTTTTTCTGACTTTGTTCTCGACCCCACGCGAGTCGTTCGGCGAGGGCTTGCATTTCTGGATGATGGAGAGCGTTTCGGCTATGCGTTTGCCCTACGTTTAGCGCTTGCGCACCTCGCCAGAGAAGGGCATTACCTCCAATCCGTGGGTGAATCGGGCAACTTCGCGTTGGGAAGGACAGAGTTTGTCCCGTTGGAGTCAGATCACGGTGGCTATGTGGATGCCGACACGCATGGATACCAGTTCCTGATCGACTATGACAAAACCGCCTTCGACACGGTGTCGATGCAGGCAGTCCTCAATGGAGAAGTTAATGCGGATGTTATGCAAGGCCGTCTGATTCTCATCGGTGTGGATGCCATCAGTGTTCAAGACGCCTTTGCCACACCGACAAACCCATTTGCTCGGGCAGCGGATACGGGCATGCCGGGTGTCGTATTGCACGCTGTCATTGTCGATCAGTTGATTCGCGCGGCACGCCTGGGTCATCGACCTATGGGTGCGCTGGACGATTGGGTTGAATATCTGACGATGTTGATCGCTTGTCTCATTGCGGGTTGTCTGGTCGTGATGAGACCCAATCTTGTGCTTTTGGGCGTTGTCTCGATGTTTGGAGTCGTAGTCATTGCGGCTTGCGGGATATTCCTTGCAAACCGAGCCGTGTGGTTGCCAGTGGTTCCTTTAGCGCTCGCCTGGCTGATCACTTTGGCAGTCACGGTCACCTATATGCTCCAACGTGAGTATCGGGACCGGGAGCTGTTGAAACGCATGTTTGCTGCGAGTGCATCGGCTGAAATGGCAGAAGCCCTCTGGGAGCGGAGGGAAGAATTCATCGTTGATGGCCAGTACAAACCGAACTCCCTCTCAGCCACCGTTGTTTTTGTAGATCTAGGGGGCTTTACCCGCATCTCGGAAAGCCTGCGTCCGGACGTGCTCATTGATTGGATCAATGATTTTATGGCGTTGGCAACGGACACCATCATCGAGTATGGCGGGGTTGTCGACGACTACTTCGGCGATGGCATCAAAGCGAATTTCGGCGTTCCGTTTGCGCGGGTTGATGTCCTCGAACTCAGGGCCGATGCGCGGGCTGCTGCTACCTGCATGCTTGCACTGGAGTCGCGCGTCGCATCTCTTAATGAACGTACGGCGGCCAAAGGTCGTCCGAGCTATTTGCTGCGCGCAGGGATTTGCAGCGGACCAGTTGTCCTCGGCGGGTTGGGGACGCGTGCCCGGCAGAAGTACACATCCATGGGCGATCCTGTGAATGTCGCCGCCAGACTTGAGGGACTTGGCAAGGAAATCGGCATAAGACAAGGGGTGAGCGTCATGCTCAGCGAAGGCACTGTGGAGCTGTTAGAACAAGAGTTTGATCTGCATCGCCATGGCTCGGTTGAATTGAAGGGACGCTCTGCACCGGTGGAGGTGTATGAGTTACTTGGATTTAGAAAGCGATTTGAGGTGGTTAACATTGAAAAGCAAGACAGTTAATAAAATGAAGTGGATCGCAGTATTGATGGGACTTTGTGTGGCGTTACCCGGTAGTCCGAGCACAGAGGAACGCTCGTCGAATGGTGGGAGTAAAAAAACGACCTGCGAATTTCATTCCGCGAGCGAGTCAAAGCCACAAACGACAAATGTTTCAATTGCTTCACCCCCGGCGCCCGCTGTTTACCGGCCACCGTTACGCGGCGCACCAAAGACCCGTGTGGGTGGTGGAACACGAACTGGCGGGGAGTTTCCCGCGATCGATTTGCTGGCCCCGGAGAGTACCGGTTTTACTACACAGACATCTCCACGCTTGTACTGGCACCTGTCGGATAGTTTTCTGGGTAGTTTTGAGTTTGTCGTGATTGAGGTTGTCAGCTCTGCGATTGAGCCGTTGCATCGGCATACTATCCAAGGTCATCTCTGTGCGGGCTTTCATGTCTTCGATCTGTCTGAACACGACATCGATCTCGAGCCCGGGAGGGTGTATCAGTGGTCGGTTGCCCTGGTAAGAGATAAAGAGCGCCGGTCCAAGGATATTGTGGGCATAGCCACGATTGAACGGCAGACGGCTGGTCGTGAAAGTGAGGCGTGGTATGACATCATTGATAGGCTGGCACCTCAAACAAGCGAGATGCATGCTTATTTAGAACCACTCCTGCAGCAGGTGGGCTTGGATGGGATCTATCGCTAGAGCCAGTTGCTGATCAAGAGGTAAGGCGCCCAGTAGTAGGGGTGGGAGAAACGCGAATCTTTCATCAATTCGAGCTGTGCCTGGCGCAATGCTTCGGCCTTCGAGGTGTTGACACCCAGATTTTGATAGAACTGGATAAGCAGTTGTTTGCTGGCCTCATCCGATACTGTCCAAAGCGTACCCAGAGCACTTCTGGCGCCTGCGCGAATCGCAGTGCCGGAAAGACCCAGCGCCGCGCGATCATCTCCAGCCGCGGTTTCACAGGCACTCAAAGTGATCAACTCCAAGGGTTCGCGGAACCGCGATTGCCCGACGATGTTGTGTAAGGTGGTCATATTAACCCTGCCTGAATAGGTCAGCAGATAGCTTTCGTCAGGGTTTCCTGAAAACTCAGCGTGAGAGGCGATGTGTACAATGTTGGGTTGCTGGCTGGAGACCTTCGCGGAGAACGCGTCGGCGGCGAACTCCTCGTTCAGCAGAATATCACCCCCCACAACACTTTGTATGCTCGCCAGTTCATCGCTGACGAAAGGTAGCGCGCTGAAGCCCTGTCGAGCCTCACTGACACCCGCGAGAACGACGCGCGCATCTGTTGTGTTCAAAGGTCTGGGCTCAAACAGGGTTAAGCTGGGAGTGACCGCCACTGCGAATCTCTCAGCAAGAAAAGTCTGACCGTCATGCAATGCTCCTATTGGAGCGGTGTGCAGTGCGTCATCCGGGACAAAGACGAGGGTTGTAACCGCGGCTTTTTCCAGATCAGTTACCAATGGTTTCATCAACAGATCGAAGAGCACCCGCGACGGTCGCAAATATTCGCGTGTTGTACGATTTTCAAGGCTTTGACGCAGGGCTCTGGTCACTTCGATAACATGATCCATTGAGGCCGCTTGGCTGTAGCGGCGTATCTGCCCGCCGATGCTGACAAGTAGCTCTACGCGATCATCCAACAAAATTGGATAGATGATGGCTGTGTCGGTCGACACCTCGTCCAGAGCGACTGCGGTTGCGTCCAAAGCAGCAACACATTCGTCGTGGAAATAGTCGCGCAATTCCGCGTTTTTGTATTGTTCAAAGGTAGCCCTCGCCTGGTGCAGAGGCGCGTTGTCTTTGTTGTCGAGCATCAGTCTGATAGCCAGGCGATAAACAGGTGCGATCTGGCTGCGAAAGTTCTCCTGTGGCCCGTAATGCGCGGTGTAGTTGTTTTGCTCAGCTGCCGCTACTGCACGTTGCGCGCTTGCTAATGCCGCGCCTTTTCGGCCGAGTTGAATCAGTATCTGTGATTCCAAGTGCAGCCAGCGGTAGGTTTCAGGTGAATCGAATTGTTGAGCAAGAAGTATGGCACTGCGCGCGGATTCGAGCGCGGCTGCTAAATCTCCCACTTCCATGTTGAGACGCGCTATTTGCGCGTGTACGTGCATCAGTAGTCGGACATCGTCCGATTCCGATGTGATGCGCTTGACGCGATTTAATGTTTGTCGTGCCAGATCAGGCTGCACATGCTGGAGCGTTGCTGCCGCGTGGAGCATGTCTGATGTCAAACGTGCTTGGTACTTGGCGTCTGTTGTGTCGTTCAACAAGTTTGCTAACGGTTCGATGTACTGTTCTGGATTGACACGCGCGAGCGCGGCTGTAGTTGTGAAAGTAAGTGGCAGATCAACATCTTTTGTGAGGCGTAGTGCGGCCTCATAATCCGCGATTGCGGTAGATGTTTCACCGCTGAAAGCGAAGTAGTTGGCACGATTGTGAAGGGCTCTAGCACGATCCAGATCTGTAGCGGCGAGTTCCACGCTTTTGTTCAAGGATTCGAGTGCGGTATCCAGTTGTAAAGCAGCCTGGGCGCTACCCAGGGCACTCCAGAGTGGCGAATACACGGTTGTAGGTTGCGAGTTGGAGAGTGCGGAACTGGCGAGCGCTGTGACTTCGGCGAATGCGCCCTGCATCAGCAGAGTTTCTATTCCGGCTAGAAGAGGTGTTGTAGTGTCGGCTGACCGCGACAGTGCAAACAATGCGTCTTCTGGCGATGGCGGGTAGCTGCGCATGCCCTCAACGGTGAGACTGCCGCTGCGCTCGCCACTGGTTCTTGCCGCACAAAGAGGGCTGATCAATCCGGTAGCATCCTGGAAACTGGTTGTCAGCTGCGTAACCTGAGCTTCAACGTTGGTCTCTGGTGAAGAGATGATGACCGCGTTTTCAGCACTGACGATGCTGTCGGGAGATTGGATGAACGCATCTGATGTCAGCCGAATCACGCCACCGGCGCCCCCCGCAACAGCAGCTCGAGCGAGTATCCTGGAGTTATCCGTTACCAGGATATCGCGCTCAGCGTCGATGAAAACGTTACCACCCTCGCCGCCGGTGTCACTGGCGTCGATGGCGCTGGTAGAAAGACGCAACGAGGCGTTTCCACGGATAACAATGTCGCCACCCCCTGCGTCATCCGCTGATGTCTCGATCGCGCTTCCGTCGTTCAGCGTGAGTTCCGTCAGGGGATAAACAGGGGTCATACCTTGAATGTCGCCAATCGTGATGTTGCCCGCGTCGCCAGCTCCGTCGCCGACGCTATTGGCTTCGATGCGTGCGCTATTCAGGGTGAGATTGGCAACGTCCAGTTCGATGGTGCCCCCTCTGCCGGGTAAGGCAGTGGTGCTGCGTATCTCAGTACCCTGGTCCAGGAACAGCGATGGAGTCGAAATACGAATGCTGCCAGCATCTGCTGAGCGCGGTATCGGTTCATCGCCGATCTCTTCTTCCTCAATTTCCGTCGCCGCCCGCACCGACGTGCCGCTGCCGTCCCCGCGTGCGCCGCTTAAGTTTACTGAGCCCGTCGCGGTGATCGTGACATCTCCACCTCTGCCAACGCCAGAGGTGCTGGAGCTCACCCGGGCACCGTCAGCAAGTATCAGGTCGGTAGTCTCAATTGAGATAGAACCCGCGTTACCGCTCGCAGTGAAGGCTGAACTCGCCGTTATGCGGGAGCCACGGTCACGGCGGGGGTCGTTCGGGTTGTTTGTGCCAGAGAATTCTACCCGGTCGGTAGCGACAAGACTTACTGAGCCACCGTTGCCAGTATCTGCTGCTGCACTGGCGATACGCGACCCATCCAAAACTTCGATGGTCGGTGCCTGTAGCAACACCATGCCTGCGTCACCAGCACTATTGGAGTTGGCACCAACATTGACATTCAGTCGAAGGGTTACGCGTTCGCTAGCGATGAGTTCGACATCTCCGCCAGGTCCTCCACCGCTTGAGCCTGAACCGCCGCCGCCGCTGCCGCCGCCTGAACCGCCGCCACCCGAGCCTCCGCTAGTTCCACCACCGGAACCACCACCGGAGCCCCCTCCAGATCCACCGCCTGAACCCCCTCCGGATCCGCCACCGCTGCCCGAACCACCACTGCCGCCCTCGGAACCGCCGCCACCGCCGCCTCCAGAGCCACCCCCACCGCCGCCCGAACCACCACCACCGCCTCCAAACGAAGGTGTTCCGGCGACGCTTTGTAGATCCGTGCCGTTCGCCAGCGTTAAGACGTCCCCGGTGACGCGTACGCTTCCCGCTCCGCCTGCACCCGTTGTAAAGCTGGTTAACGTTGCATCCTCCAGCGTGATCGACGCACCGTTAAGGCGAATATCCCCTGCAGAGCGGGCGTTGGCGGTGCTGGTGGTCAAGCTTGGCGAGCCTGACTGGTTTGGCTGCAGTGAGATGTCTGCGCTTGCACTCAAGGCAATTGAACCACCGGCGCCGCCCGTGCTCCCATTGCAATTGGAAGAACTTCCACATGGCATTGTCATCAGCTCGGTCTGGCCTTGCAGCCGGATGTTTTCACCGTTCAAAGCGATACCGCCGGTGCGTCGACTGCCATCCGTATCAACAGTGATGGAGGTGTTTCTGAGGGTCAGATCGTTGGTTGCAGTTACCACCACCGCATCGTCGGTACTGCCACCGCCTGGACCACGGGCAAAATCGGCCACCACACTTGAGTTGCGGAAATCTACGTCCGCCGACCGCAGTTCTATTTTTCCTCGGCCAGAATTTGAACTCGATAGATTCGTTTGTCGGAGAGTTATGTTGCCGTTTGCGACATCGCCGGTAGTCAGAATGATGCGGCCGTCCGGTGCAAGCAACTCCGCATCAATGATGGAAAGTTGTGCGGCGGAAAGCTCGAGTGTGCTTCTATCTGGGACCGCGAGCGTGGCGCCGTTCACCTCCAAGGAAGCGCCGCTGCCGAGAAAGCCGAAAGCTTGAGGTTCGGCAAAGGCTAGGCGAACGTCATCCGTAAAGGTGAGGGCTCCCAAGGCGTCGCCGTCCAGCATTACCAACGATTCGGCAGAACTGGCAAAAAAAGAGGCGGGCACATCAAGGCTGGCTTCGGGTCCAAAAACAATTCCCTGAGGGTTGAGTAAGTACAGGTCCGCCCCTGGAATAGACGAGGCCAGTGTGCCGTAAATGAGAGAGGCTTCGCCGGTTACCCGCGTAATCACTCGCAGGGTCGGTAGACCTGATTCGGCAGTGAACAACGCGGTATCGCCCGCGCCGATGTTGAATTGCGAGAACGAGTGGAACAGGTTGACTCCGTCACCTGGCCGGTTGCCCATGTCTTCGTCGATAACGGTTGTGCCGAAGGCATCGGTCTGTGGCTGGACGGAGATATCAGGACCGACAGTACCGTCGCGGACGATTGCGGTCTGTGCGTTTGCGAACGTCAGCGACGCGCTGAGCAGAAGTGCGCCCACTGCCCAACGGCGGGCTTTGTTCATTCTGTCCACCATCGCAACCTCATATGAATGCCATCGTCCTGTAGTGGGTCACTCCCTGGATAGTCGATGTCGGTGAAGGCATGGGCCCACATAAGTTCTACCTGGCTGTTACGGGTTGCCTCCCAGACGAAACCCAGCCCGGCACCGTATATGTTAGTCGGGCCGACTTCCGCGCGTCCGTCGTTCCATGAGTGAGCCCAGTCGGCGAAGGCAATCACGGTCAACCCGTTCTGCCAACGTTCACCGGGGTTAGGAGAACGCACAGTGCTCCGCCATTCCACTGAGGTCACTACTGCGCTGTCCCTTATCAGTGTGTTTTCCCTGTAACCTCGCACGCTCCAGCGCCCGCCGATGGGCATCTGTTCAAGTCCGAAGAGGGGCCTACTTGCCCACTGTAGATCCACTCGGGTGATCAGTTGGTTGTTTTGAGCGAAACGTCGCGCCCACTGCAGTTGTCCGAGGACGGTGGTGAATTTCGCCTTAGGTACTGTGGCGCCGGTGACAGAGGCACCATTGGTTGCGTCGAATACATCCAGTCCGGTGCTGACCTGCACTCGCCCTGCTAGCGCAGAGTCCGTGCTGCGACGATTGAATTCCCAACCGGCTCTGACAACAGCGGCACGAACTTCGCCATTGTCTGGACCTTCGACGAAGGAAAAGCCGGTGCCCAGAAGGTCCGTATCGGTTTCGCGCCATTCACCCGTTAGAAAAATGGTTAATTGTTGCGATAGAGTTCGCGAGAGCGGGTGGCTTATACGCACGCCGTAGGTACGGCTATTCGCTTCAATACCGAGCGAATCGTATGGTTCTGCAACGACCTCACTATTGGCGCCGAAGGCGAAGAGGGTTAGCTTTGTGTCGCGGTGGTTGAGCGGCGTTTCGTAACTTGCGGAGAATTGTGTCAGTCCTTCGGCGCGCCGAAGCCCTACCTGTAGATTGTCACCACGTCCTCGAGGATTGCCGTAAGCGACGGTCGCGAGCAACTGCCCTTCTCCGAGTGCGGGCGCAATGTGATTGTTCGCTTCCACCAAGGTGTGCCATTGGGAGTTATCCTCGTTGTCTACCCACAGGATTGATTCCCCGCGTTCACTGCCGGGTACGAGACGCGCTTCAATGCGACGGATCTGTGGGCTTGTCTGCAGCATCTGCAGTCTCGACTCGATATCGAATATGTTTACCGGCGACAAATCACCAAATCCCTGCAGATAGCCGCGAATGTAATCGGGATTGTGCGTGGAGCCGGGTACAACACGAATCTCTTTGAGACGACCCTCCACGGCGCGCAGGACTAGATGATCATCTTTCAGATGGTCGATGATGATTCCGGAACTGAGGTAACCCTTGTTGACGTAAGCGAGGGTGAGTTCATCCCGGAGTGCAAGCAGGTCACCAAACCCCAAGTCCCGATCTGTATACCGATCTGCAATCTCGGTGAGTTCAGCGCGAGTGAGGAGGGTGTTTCCAATCAGGCTGATGGTGTTTACCCGGAATCGCTCATCGTTCGTGATGGTTGCAACGCCTGATGCCTGATGGGGCACCTTGGGCGTTTGAAGTTTGGCTGTTGTGTCTGAACTTGGAGCGAGCAATTCCCGCTCATTGTGTGGCGACGGAACGGTACTTCGATCGGCGGGCCCCGCATGCGCGTACGCCACACAAACGCAGGTCAGGGCTGCACATAGCCAAGTGACACGCGTTTGCCTGGGCCGTATCGACGATCTAGCTGCAGTCCCCCGTTCCATGGTCTCTTCCGCAATCCAAGCTGGCACCTTCTTAGTGGTGTTAGCGCTTTACTGCGGACAAGTTTTACGCCGAAATTGAGCTAAATGCTACCGACATGATGCAGCAAGCTGTGTGCTTAACGTGCGAGGCGCTCCATGATCTCGCTCAGTGCAGGCCGGTATTCTGGCTCAAGGTAACTGAAGTTGGCACCACGGGGCGTGTACTCCCAGTACACGCGCCGATCCTCTTCAAGGAGACGCTGAGCAATGAAAGAAAGTCTTTCTTCATTCTCTGAGCGAAGCTCGGTTAAGACTTTTTTAACTTCAGCTTCAACTCCATGGTGCAGAAGGAAGGCTGCATGATTCAATTGAGCGCGTCTGACGCCTGAAAGGGTCTGGGCTCTTTCAGAGCTATCCAGATCGTCGTCCAGCGTAAGCAGAAGATCGGTGATGGTGCTCTGTAGCGCGTCGTCGTATTGATGGGCAAGCCGGCCCAACTGCGCAAGATCATAGGCCGCCACTTCGACGATAAATGGTTGGTTAGCAGCGTCTGATATGCGCGTATATTCGCAAAAATGATTAACTGTTTTGATCGCATAGTCCTGATTTCCGAGCATGATCAGCTGCTCTATCAAGGTCCGGTAGCGACTCATGAGGTGGTAGGTAGTACCTGTGTCACGCGCGTTGATGGTCGTGCGCAGGAAGCTGTTCAGGGTGCGTATACAAGCATCCAGACGCGCCGGGTGAGTGACGTTGGAGAGCGCGAGTCTACCCACGACGATGCCGAGGGTAGCGGCAATTGAACGGAGGTCCGGGACCGCTTGCACCATCATGTTGAGGAACTGGTGTAGAACCTTGCTCTCAAACCAAGTCCGATCGCGCTCGATTTCAGCAATCGCAGTGGGTTCGAAGGAACCAAACTCTAGATCGTCGGCTAGTAGCCCTTCCTGGAACCACTTGTCGTCGACCTCTGTACGCTCCTTATAAAAAGTGAATGCGTTTTCGAAAGAGTCTATGCAAGCAACAGCGATTGTCCTGTCTTTTTGATCGATAGCGTTCCGAGCAACATCCATCAGCTGGTTGATGGCGTCAGCGGCGACGTGTGGCTGGCACTTGGCGATCGCCGAGCGGATTCGCTTTGACAGTCTCTTGATCAGACTCATTGGCGAGATGAAGGTGATCACATAACCGAAGTAAGGCAGCAATATCAGTAAGCTGAGCGTCACACACACCAAGGCAATCTGTGATGCCGTGCCTGTGACAGCAGCGCTTTCAGCCCAAAGTGCGAGTAGCGTACTCGCCAACAAAAAAGTGAGGACACCGACGTTTATCGGGTCGCGAATAAACATCAGCGAAATTTTGTGGTTGAATCGCGATGCGGCCAGTTGCACCACAATTGCGGCGACGGTGATCGCGATCCCGAAGATCGCTGCGGCGACCTCTGCTGACAGGCTGACTTGCTCGAGCAATTGCAAACCTTCTCACACTAGGACTTGAAGAATACGGGAACAAGGAATTGTACGCATCTGCAGTACAACGTCTTGTTCAGGAATATGATCTCAGTTCTTAGCTTGATGAGTTTAGCGGCTGCTTTGATAGTAGCCCTGGCCAGACGAGCATAACCACAATCATGCCAGCCAAACCCATGCCTGCAGTTATCTTGCATGCCAAGGCCACGCCAAAATAGTCGGCAAGCATTCCGATTTGCAGGAATCCAAGCGGCGCGGTGCCGATACCTACCGCTAAGACACCCATCATCTGACGTTCCAAACCTGGGGGCGAGTTCATAAGAATCAGAGCGCTCTGCATCGACCCGAAAGCGGCGCTGAAAAAACCCACCAACAGGAGCAGCGCGCCCGCAAGCCATGCGACCTCTGCAGTGGCGAAAGCGAAACCGAAGATACAGTAAGTAACAACCGCCCAGGCGAAGTAGTAGCGGGAATGTTCTGAGCGCGCAAAAATGGACAGCAACGTTGCACCCAGCAGCGCACCCGCACCTTCCATACTGACAAGCAGACCCGTGGCACTGTCGTTCAGTTCGAGGATTTCCTTACCAAAAACCGGGACCATGGACACAAACGGAAAGCCCCAGAGGTTAAACACCACGGTGACGCCCATGATGCCCGACAGCACAGAACTGTTTTTCAGTGCAGACCAACCGGCGTGCATGCTTGAGAAGAGGCTGAGTGCATCGGTGGGGCGGTCTTTCTCACGCTCGGTCGGGAGAAACAGCAGCAACAGACCAAGACCGTAGATTGTACTCGCCACAGCGAACGCACCGACGGTGCCGATCTGTTCGTAGAGGACACCGCCCATCAATGGACCCAGCATGCGGGTGATGGAGCCGGCGAGGATATCCAGGCTCATGGCTCGGCCGACGCGCTCAGGACCGGCGATCTCGCCCATCAGAGTGCGTCTGACTGGGAAATCTGTGGACCAGACCAAACCTGATACAAACGACGCCAGACCCACGTGCCAAACCTCGAGTGCATTGCTGCTCGCCAATGTCCACATGGCGAGACTGGTGACCGTTGAGGCCAACGAAGCCCAACGCAGCAGATGATACCGTTCGAAGCGTTGGGCAAGGGCGCCGCCGAAGACGCCAAAGATGGCCATCGGTAGCAGACGCAGCATCAGCATGGATGCAACAAGGAAAGGTGACTGGGTGGTGTCGAGCACAAAAATCGCGATCACCAGCATGTCCAACCAACGTCCGGTGCCATTCAGCGCACCGACACTCCACAGCGTTAGAAAGTTTCGGTCAGCGAAAAGATGGCTTGATTGCATTGGCAGCCAGCCCGGTTGTGAGCGCGCATACTATCGCATCCAGAATTTACTTAAACTCAAATTTACGGTTGGGGAGTTGGAGAGAAGAGTTTGCGAGTACCGACTTGGCTTAAGTGGGTGGCGGTATTGATCCTGATGATGACAACCATCGTCATACCGCTTGTATTATTGGAAGAACGTTCGGATGTGTTTGTAGCACAGGTAGTCGAATGGAGTGGCAATCAGCCAATGGTGGCGGCCGGGGTCATCATCCTGGCCTTAACTTCTGATGTGTTGTTCCCAGTGCCGAATGGGATCATCAATACTGCAGCGGGTTCTTTGTTTGGCTGGACGTTTGGTGCCGTTGTGATTTGGATTGGTCTCACCATTGGCTGCCTGGTTGGCTACGGATTCGGCAAGCTCGCTGGCCAGCCGGTGGCGCGTAAGCTTATTGGCGAAGGAGACCTGGCGCGAGCGGAGGAGTTCGGCGAGCGACTGGGTGGTGTCACACTTGTGGTTACGCGGACGGTGCCTATGTTTGGCGATCTCGCAACCATCGCAGCGGGTATGGTGTCCTATCCGTTTCGACGCTTTATCCTGATCACCGGACTGGCAAATGTTGGCGTTGCTATCATATTTGGGGGCATCGGTGCCGCAGCGGTGGCCAACGAATCGGGGTGGTTAGCATTTGTGGGTGCTGTTGCGATCCCGTTAATCGCCTGGGTTGGATATAAACTGTTTACGAGAGATGCAGATGCGTAAGTGGCTACTTTTACTGGCGGCAATGTTTGCCTCTCCGGCGTCTGCGTCGATCAACGTGCTGTTTATTCTGGTGGATGATCTGCGACCGACCCTGGGTGCCTATGGTGATACCCATGCGCGGACGCCGAACATCGATGCGCTGGCAGGTGACGGGTTCTTGTTCACCAATGCCTTCGCGAATGTGCCCGTGTGCGGCGCTTCACGTGCCTCACTTCTGTCGGGATTGCGCCCGACTGCAGAGAGATTTCTGACCTTTAACTCGCGCCTGGATCAGGATGCGCCGGATGCACCAAGCCTGCCTGGCTGGTTCAAACAGCACGGTTATCACACGCTGGCGAACGGCAAGCTCTTTGATGTGGAAGTTGATTCGGCGGAAAGCTGGTCAGAACCCCTGTGGAACCCAGGTCAGGAGTGGCACAGTCCGGTGGAGCGAAAGCTGCGTCACGAAGACCTGCAGAAGGCTTATGTGAAACCGCTGGTTGGTCAGCTGGGTCCGCCAGTGGAAGCGGGTGATGTGGATGATGATGGCTATCCGGACGGTCGGATTCTCACCAAGTCGGTGGCCGATATCCGGCGTTTGGCCAAATCGGACCAGCCATTTTTCCTGGGCGTCGGATTTCGTAAACCGCACCTGCCGTTTGCCGCGCCGAAAAAGTACTGGCAGATGTACTCGCAAGATCGATTTACATTGCCATCTACGTACACGTTGACCGAAGGCCTTCCGCGAGCTTCCCTGCATCACTCCCCAGAGTTGAGATTTCAATACGCGGGGGTGACTTCCGGGCTTTTACCCGAATCCGAGGCCCAGGAATTGCTGCACGGTTACTACGCATCGGTCAGCTACATCGATGCGTTGATAGGCAAGCTCGTGCAATCGCTGACTGAGGCTGGGATCGCTGACAAAACGGCGATTGTGCTGGTGGGGGATCACGGTTGGAATCTGGGCGAACATACACTCTGGACCAAGCACAGCCTGTTTGATGTCACCCTCAAAGTGCCGATGATGCTTCGTGTACCGGCTGGAGCCGAGTACCTGACCGGTCAGAGTCATGAGGTAGTAGAGCTGGTAGATGTCTTTCCTACTATCGCCGCCGCCGCTGGGCTCGAGTTGCCGCCAGGTTTGCAAGGTTGCGATGTGGGGCCATTGTTGACGGGTCAGGCACCCGCGACAGGGTGCGCTGAGTCGCATAGCCGTTGGCTCCACGGTGAATCGCTACGAACCGGCACACATC
This sequence comes from Candidatus Azotimanducaceae bacterium, assembly GCA_965227885.1. GTDB lineage: Bacteria > Pseudomonadota > Gammaproteobacteria > Pseudomonadales > Azotimanducaceae > UBA4421. The sequence goes on along the minus strand of OZ245781.1, from coordinate 6,068,753 downwards.
GGTACACGCAGTGGCGGAATGCCGATGGCAGTGTGTCAGCGGAAATGTTATTCGATGTGGCCAATGATCCGGAGGAAACCCGGAATCTCGTAAAAGATAAGAAAGCGGTGACAACGCTTGCCGAAATGCGCGGTCGGTTGGAACGTTACGTGCCTGCCAACCCAAGTGAAGAACTGATCGCAAACGCCAAGCGGTTGATGAATATGCGGCCGACAAACTGATAGTCAGGGGCAGAGTATGAGCAAGATCAAAATCGGAGCGATATTTCCTCACCAGGAAATTGGCGATGATCCAGTTGTGATAAGAGATTGGGCGCAGGCTGCGGAAGACCTGGGGTATTCACACATTGTGGCTTACGATCACGTGATTGGTGCGGTGCACGAAGATCGAGAGCCGAAACTCTGGGGTCCTTATACAGAGCAGGACGCTTTTCATGAGCCCTTTGTGCTGTTTGGCTATCTGGCGGCCTGCACCCGTAAAGTGGAGTTCGCCACCGGCATTCTGATTCTGCCTCAACGTCAGACGGTGCTTGTAGCCAAGCAGGCTGCGCAGCTGGACATACTCTCCAACGAGCGACTTCGGCTGGGTGTGGGAACCGGTTGGAATTATGTCGAGTACGATGCGCTGAACGAAGACTTTGCCTCCCGCGGCAAGCGTCAGGAAGAGCAGATAGATCTGATGCGGGCGTTGTGGACAGAGTCTGTGGTCGATTACACGGGGGAGTATCACCGCATCGATCGTGCGGGCTTCAAACCGCTACCCAAACGAGCGATTCCGATCTGGTTTGGTGGTTTCACCCCTGTGGCATTCCGTCGGGCTGCTCGCATTGGCGATGGCTTCATGTTCGGCAGTGGTCACAGCCAGAACCTTGAAGCCCTGGCCCAGGTGCAAGCTGAACTCGCTGAAACGAATAGAGCGCCGGAAGACTTTGGGTTGGAAGCGTTCCTGAATTATCAGTCAGGTCGCGATGCCTGGCGAGGCGAGATCCAGGACTGGATAGATGCGGGGGCCGAGTTTGTGTCGATGCGCGCGCAGGCGCTGCGAGGCCAGGGCGATGGCCTGAATGATCCCCAAGCGCACATCGGTGCGCTCAGAACCTATTGGGAGGAGATCGGCGATCTCGCGCTCAGTCCCGAGTGATACCAAACTCTGTCAGTATCTCGTCTGTGTGTTCACCCACTTTCGGTGGCGCCTGATACAACCCCGTTTCTTCGTTGGCAAACTTAATCGGATTACCGGCCAATGTTATTGCCGGGTTGTCACCGGGTAGATCGATTTCCTGCAGCATGTCGCGCGCAGCGACGTGTGGATCGTCGAAAATTTCAGCCATCGTGTTGGCCGGTCCGCAAGGCACCTGGCCGCCAATCAGGTCGATAATTTCCTGTTTTGTTTTTGTGGTAGTCCAGGCTTCGATCTGCCCCTCGGTAAAGTCCTGATTTTCCGCGCGTCTGAGGTTGCTGCTGGTGCGCTCATCGTCGATGAGATCGGTACGCCCCATCGCATCGCAGAGAATTTTCCAGTGTCGTTCTACGGGAGCGGCGATGGCGATACGACCATCTTTGGTTGGAAAAAGGCCAAAAGGTACCAGCGCGCGACGGCCTGGTTTGCGTTCCTTTTTTGTGAGGCTGTAGTCGGCAACGTGAGATTTAAGGAGTCCCAGCATGCTGTCGTACATCGACACGTCCACAAAGTCGCCTTTACCGGTTTGTTGGGCGCGGTGGAGCGCGGAAACCAAGCCCAACGCCATGAGCGTGCCGGGGTAAATGTCGGAGATGGCAACCGGGAAGATATCGCCGGTGGCTTCAACAAGTCCGCCCACTGCTTGGCCTGCAACATCCAGACAAGGCCAATCAGCATAGGGGCTTTCGCCGGTCCGGGGGTCACCATAGCCTCGCACGGTGGCGTAGACGATTTTGGGGTTTCGTTCTGCAATCACCTCGTAACCGAGACCCAAACTATCCATGACGCCTGCACGCATGTTCTCGACTACAGCATCGGCCTGCTCGCACAGTTTCAGCAACACTTCTTTGTCGCCGTCCTGTTTCAGGTCGAGACAGATACTGCGCTTGTTGCGATTTACACCGGCAAACGCCATACCGTAGTCGGCGCCAGCCTTAGTGTTTTTGCGTGCGTGGCCATAGTCGGGCGGAAAAGGTGGCACCGGACGAAAGTTATCGCCGCCCGGTGGCTCAACCTTGATCACATTCGCGCCGAGATCGGCGAGTAACACGGTTCCGAACGGACCGGCGTAAGCCATGGTGCAGTCGATGATGGTGAGATCTGAAAGGGGACCTTTGCGTTCGCGGGATTCAGTTGTCATGTCCTGCTCCTCCATGTCCATGGATTAAATAATCCCGGTGTCTCGAAACGTTGCAATTTCCTCTGGTGCATAGCCCAGTCCGGCGAGCACTTCTTCGGTATGCTCACCCAGCTCCGGTGGGCGGGTAGCGGGTACGCGGCCGAGGCCATCTACATTGATGGGGTCTTTAACCACATGGGTTACACCGAGATCCTCGCCAGGTGGGACCACCATATTGTTTTCTAACACCTGTGGATCGTTGGGCAGGTCATGGAATTCGCCAACGATGGATGCCGGTACCTCGTGTTCGGCAAAGATAGTCATCCACTCTTCCAGTGTTCTGGTGGCGACCACCTCGCGCATGAGCTCGGTGAGCGCCACATGGTTCTCCATGCGTAACTCGACGGTCAGGAACCGCTCATCGGTCAGCCATTCTATTCGATCGAGCGCCATCACCAGACGATCGAAGAGCTCTTCCGTACGCACCATGGTGAACTGCACCCAACGACCATCTGCGGCTTGGTACAGGGCTGTGGTCAAACGTTGTGGTGGAATCTGTGAAAAATCTGCTTCCGCGAAGGCGGCCTGTGCAAAACAGGAGGCGGACCAGAGACCGTTGGCCAGGAGTGATGTGTGCACCTTGCTGCCCTTTCCGGTGCGCTCCCGTCGCAGCAGTGCGGTGACGATACTGGCGTAAAGCGCGACGCCTGTTGGGTGGTCGCCCATGCCTGCCATCGCTTGTACGGGCTGCATATTTTCCTCGCGATGGCGCATCTGGTTCATGAGTCCGCTGCGAGCCCAGTAAGCAACCAGATCAAACGCTTCTTTGTCGCGTTCGGGTCCTTCTTCACCATAAGGTGACAAAGACGCATAAATCATGCGGTCGTTTAACGGGCTGATGTCTTCCCAGGTCAGCTTCAGTTCCCGCCGCAGCCCCAGCGGTTGATTGGTGACATAGACATCACACTGCGCAATGAGCTGATGCAGGATCGCCATGCCCTCTTCAGACTTGAGATTGAGCGCTACAGACTTCTTATTGTGGTTATCCAGAATCCAGGTGTAGTTGGTTTCCGAATTGGGCCCGGGTGGGAGTTGGTAATAAGCGCGATATCCATCGCCGGTGGCAGGCGGTTCAATTTTGGTTACCTCTGCGCCCATGCTGGCCAGAATGACCGCACTTGTGGGTGCTGCAATCCAGGAACTCACATCCAGTACCTTGAGTCCCTCAAAGAGCAGTTCTTCTTCCACCACCTATCCCCCCAATTATGCTGAGCTAAAAAATACCACAGAGTTGAGCTAGCATGGTGGGTTTCCGGACAGGGGTGAAGAGACGTGGATTTTGATTTAAGCGACGAACAGGTTGCTATCCGTGATGCAATCCAGAAGATCTGCAGCGAGTTTCCGGCCGAATACTGGCTGGAGCGTGATAACGATGGGCAGTTTCCTGAAGAATTTGTGAAAGCCATCACCGATGGCGGCTGGCTCGGCATTGCCATGCCGGAGGCTTACGGTGGTGCGGGCTTAGGGATAACCGAAGCGGCCATCATGACCCACACAATTGCGCGGTCTGGCGCTGGCTTTTCGGGTGCCTCTGCCGTGCATCTGAATCTCTTCGGACCCAACCCGATTGTGGTGTTTGGTACGGATGAGCAGAAGCAGCGGTTATTGCCACCCCTCATCGAAGGCAAGGATCGCGCGTGTTTTGGTGTGACTGAGCCCGATGCGGGTTTGAATACGACAAAACTTAAAACCATGGCTGTACGCGATGGTGATCACTACGTCATCAACGGTCGCAAGATGTGGACCACCACGGCGCAGACTGCGAACAAGATCCTGCTGATTGTGCGTACCTCACCCCTGGATGGCGACACGCCGCCAAGCAAGGGACTGACACTTTTCTACACCGACCTTGATCGCGACCGGGTTGAAGTGCGCGAGATACCCAAGATGGGACGCAAGGCCATCGATACGAACGCGCTCTTTATTGATGACCTGGTCGTGCCCGTCGAGGATCGCATTGGTGAGGAGGGCGAGGGATGGAAGTGTTTGCTGCATGGCTTGAACCCCGAGCGTGTTCTGATCGCTGCTGAATCGGTGGGTCTGGGACAAGCGGCCCTCGAACGTGCGGCAACGTACGCGCGGGAACGGGTGGTGTTCGACCGCACCATCGGGAAAAACCAGGGTATCCAGCATCCGCTGGCCGTGAACTGGATGGAACTGGAAGCGGCGTACACCATGACTATGAAAGCGGCGACGCTGTACGACCAGGGTAAACCCTGTGGTGCAGAGGCGAATGCAGCGAAGTATCTTGCTGCAGAAGCGGGCTGGAGTGCCTGCGAGCGCGCGGTCAGAACTCATGGCGGCATGGGTTATGCCAAGGAGTTTCATGTGGAGCGCTATTTGCGCGAAATGCAGATACCGATGCTGGCACCCGTCAGTCAGGAAATGATCATGTCCTATATTGCCGAGCAGGTGCTGGAGCAGGAAAAGAGCTACTAGCCCGGTCAGCGATCCAGTTCAGGCGCGAGCGTCTCATAGATTTTTGCGAGATGTTCGATCATGGCATCACTTGAGCGATAGCCCTGCTGAAAGATAGGTACACAATCGATTGAAGTCTCTGTGAAGCCAAGATTACGGATCTTAACGAGTTGTCGGAGCAGAAGTTCAGGGTCTGCGTAGAAGCGTTTGCGCTCTTCTTTGTTGAGCGCATCCGGTGACAATGACATCTGCATACCGATGGTCGCTGGATCCCGGTCCACTTCTTCTGCATAGCGATGCAGCGTGGCGATGCGATCCTCGATGGGGTCGTCACCGGGCGCGTTCATCGCCATCCACCCATCGCCAAGCTTCGCAACGCGGCGGAGTGCGGGCGGTTTTGTCCCGCCTATCCAGATGGGAATCCCCGCACCTTGTGGGGGTTTAGGCTCCATGGCGATCTCATCCGCCTGATAGTGCTCGCCGTCGTAATTGATGTGCTCATCTCCCCAGCACGCGCGCATGAGTTCAATCGCCTCATCTATCTGGCTGCCACGCGACTTATAGTCGGTATTCAGGACGTCATACTCGGCTTTCTGCCAGCCCACGCCCACGCCAAGTCTCACCCTTCCCGCTGACAGCGTGTCCAGCGTCGCCACCTGCTTTGCAACCAGGGCCGGTTGTCGCTGAGGTAGTACCAGCACGCCTGTCCCTATTTTGATTTTCTCCGTGATGGCGGCAGCGTAAGAAAGCAGCATGAATGCTTCCATGATAGGCATGGTTGGGCTGTAAAAGGGGGCGCGGCGGGTCTCCGTTGGGTAGCCCATTACCACGTGATCAAACATATCCAGCTCATCGAAGCCTATGTCCTCAATGGCTCGGATCAGTTTGCGTACCCCTTCAGGACCTTCCCGATACATCACGCTTGGAAAAACAACGGCAATCTTCATCAGCTCCCTCTCTCAACAGGTGAAACCCACAAGTGGCGGTGGATGGTACACTGATCGTTTTACGTTAAGCGAATCGTATGGAACTCGTTACTGATCCGGTGGGTCATGCACCCGTACGCCGACCCAATTCGGTGCGGCGTACGTCCAGCCTCGATACAACATGGCCTGATGGTCGTGAAGGCAATCTGCGTATGGAAGGTCGCTGCCGCGACCTGAAAACGGGGTCCGGTTTAGATCAGCATGAAGTAGCCCGGTATGACACTATGGTTGCCAGCCTGACCTGGGAACGTTTGATCGAAAGCGTTGAAAATGACCGTGTTGACTTAACGGCGCTTGTGGGCGCTCGTGGTGGTGGCCACTTGCGGGCCGTACTGGACGAGCATATTCACGAAGAACGGGTCAACGGTACACCGTTGTACCTGGTTCTGGATGACATATCCGGTGCAAGTCTCGTGTCCGGTTGGGCATGGTCGCAATGGGAACATCTGATCCCTGTCGAAGAAATGACAACGTCTGGTTTCGAAGAAGCGCGCAAATTCATGGAAAACGTCTGCCATGGATTTACCACGGGATTCAGCGCGCTCTCGGCAACGGCACCGCCGCGCAACAACCCCCCTGTAGTTGATCTGCTTAACCCGGCAGATCCTGCGAGCTGGCACGAGCTGCCGGCCATTGATTCGGTCAATTTTCGTCGAGCGCGACGTATAGACGTGTGGGTTGAAGGTGATGACATCGCTGTCGATGTGGGCTTTCAGGACAGTGCAAGCACGCCGGATGGCGGTCGAGTCGCCATCCACGAATATGAAGTTGAAGCACGTGCAGACCGTGCCAGCGGCGTTCTCAAGTCTGTGGGCGCAACACCGCATATTTTACCGTTCCCCGAGTGTCCGGGAGCGGTAAACAACATTCATGAAATGGTGGGGACTCCGCTGGTTGAAATGCGCGCGGCTGTAATAGATAAGCTGCCTGGCACCAAGGGGTGTACACACCTGAACGATCTTTTACGTGGCCTGGCGGAAGTGCCAGCGTTAGCTGATTTGTTAGACTAGTTGGAGAGGAGGGAGCTCATGTTTATTGCGATGAACCGATTCAAAATTACGCCTGGATTTGAAGAGGGTTTTGAAACCGTTTGGCGTGAACGGGAGACGTACCTCGATACGGTTCCTGGTTTTAAAACCTTCAACTTGCTGAAAGGGCCGGAGACTGAGGAGTACGTTCTGTACGCCTCTCATTCAGTGTGGGAATCGCGGGCTGCATTTGAAGCATGGACTGAGTCTGACGCGTTCCGCAAAGCTCACGCTCAAGCCAGCGCTCCGAAGGGCACCTATCTTGGCCATCCGGAATTAGAAACGTTTGAGAGTGTCGTCTAGATAAAAAACCGAGGGGGAGGAAACACGTGTCTACCAAACACCTACTTGCAGAAGAACTACACCCGATTGTTGATGCGATACCGTCAACAGACATGACTGATGAACTGGTACCGATCATCAGAAAACAGAGTGCTGGGCAAATTGTTACGGCAGATGCAGAAGCGCAGGGTGTTGTGCGCGAGGAAGTGTCTGTGCCTGGAGAAGGTGTAGAGGTGCGGTGTCTGCTTTACAAACCCGCAGAAGGCGGTAGTGGTCGGCCTGGTTACGTGCACATTCATGGTGGCGGCTATGTGATGGGATCAGCTGATGCATCGGACATCGGCAACGTTGCTATTTGCGCAAAACTGGGCGCAGTGGTTTTGTCGGTGGACTATCGTCTGGCACCTGAACACCCAATACCAGCGCCTTTGGATGATTGCTACGCAGGGCTTGCCTGGATGCATGAGAACGCAGACGACCTCGGTGTGGACAGAAGTCGCATCGGCATCGGGGGTGAGAGTGCGGGCGGCGGGCTTGCTGCCGCGTTAGCCATTCGGGCGCGTGATGCGGGTAAGTACGCGGTTTGTCACCAGCATCTGACCTACCCGATGCTCGATAACCTGACGGGTAGTGACGCGCACCCAGGCGACCCGTTGGTGGGAGAGTTTGTCTGGACACGTCAACGTAACCAATATGGCTGGGACAGGTACCTGGGAGATGCACCGGCGATCGCCCCTCAAGTTCCCGCTCGAGTGGAAGACTACGCAGCCTTGCCGCACACCTGGATGTTTACGGTGCAGTTGGATCTCTTTCGTGACGAAAATATCGAGTACGCCAGGAACCTGATGGCTGCCGGGGTTGATGTAGAGACGCAGATTTATGCCGGTGCGTGCCACGGTTTTCAGATGTTGCCAGGCACCAAGCTGGGTGGACGGTATGTTACCGACCACATGGCAGCGCTAGCGCGCGGACTGGGGGTGGAGTAAATCTCCTAGAGGGTCTGCAGGAGGCTGTCTATCGCAGCCGCCAGCGCGATCGGTTGGTCCAGCATTATGTGGTGATAAGCATCCGCAATCTGAATCGACGGTATGCTGCCTTCGGTTGTGTCGTGAATATACGCATGTGCGGCGGCGCTCATCATTTCCGAATGTTCGCCATAGATGATGCCGCGAGGCAGGGTCAGTGCACAGAAATTGGGTGCGATGTTTGAAAACCAGCTTTCATCGCGTCCTTCGTCCGGTCCCATGATGCGTGGGTCGAATTTCCAGACATAGCCACCCTCGGTCTGTTTGACAGAGTGGTAGGCCATGTAGTCCATCAAGTAGTCATTCTGGCAGGGCTGATCGGGTGCGAGACGAAAGCGGGCTCGGATAGCATCGTAAGTTGCGTGTGCTTTGTGGGGGCGCACGCCCCGTTGCATACGCTCCTGGCGACGTTCAATAAAATCTGGCATTTCGCCAGGCGCCAGCATGGTCATGTCGCAGACAATCAGCTTTGACCAGTAGTTGTCGGGGTCTGTCATGGCGGCTGTGAGACCCACGCTGCCACCGTAGCTGTGACACACGAGGGCCGTACCAGGTCCAAAACCTGCATGGACGGCCACCGCCCGGCATTCTTTGGCACGAAACTCCATGTTGTAGTGGTCACGCCAACCGGAATCGCCCATACCGGAAAGATCGATGGCGGCTAACTGATATTTCTCTGCGAGCAGCGGCGCAATAAACGCCCAGCAGCGACCGTGCGCCATGAATCCGTGGGTGAGAACAACGCCGGGTTTTGCTGGGTCCCCCCAGCGGAAGTAGTTAATAGCGGTGCCGTCCACATCAACCGAATGCTGAGAGCGCGGTACTTCAAAGGCACGTTTGAACCAGGGCGGTGTGGTGATGTTAAGACTGGCGATATCCTCTGCCGGAGCGGTTGTCATGAGAACCCTAAAAAGTGCGATATTATACGCAGAAGGGATGTCGAAGGATGGGCGGATGCGAAACGGAATTGTCTTGTTAATCTCGTTGTGGACCGGCTCGAATGTCCTGGCATCGGAACCGGCTGAGGGTTCGGTGGCAGTGCAGACATTTGTGCCCCCCGTTCGTACCGAAGTAAAACCGCCCAGGTATCCTCACATAAGTTGGCGACGAGGCAATGAGGGATGGGTGCACCTCAGCTACATGGTGGATCCTGAAGGGGTTCCGTACGATATTGCGGTCACTGCTTCATCGAACGATAAGAAGTTTGAGGAAGCCGCTATAAGAGCGGTTGAAAAATGGCGCTACGAGCCGGGTCGCCTCGGGGAGACTCCGATAGACGCGGGCACCAACATGATGGTGACGTTCGAACTCGAAAATGTAACCGGCGCAAACCGCGAGTTTGTCCGAATGTTTCGTAAGTTCACTCGACATATAGAGGAACGCGATCGGACCGCTGCACAAGCAGTGCTTGGAGAACTTCGTGACAAGAAACGGAGGCTCTACGAAGAAGCCTACTATCATCTGGCGAGATACCAATTGGCCAGCGTGTGGGGCACCATCGGACAGCAGCATGGCGCTTTGGTCAGGGCGACGGCTATGGATGGAAACCGGGGTTTCCTGCCCGACGATCTTCAAACGCAAATGCTGACGCAGACCTTAAGCCTGGAACTTGAATTAAATCTAATCGCAGATGCAAACCGGACTGCTGAGAGACTACTGGGACGTGAGATAGACGCTGAACTGCGACGACAGGTTGAGGGCGTTAAGGCGCAGATTAAGGATGTGCAGGAGTCAGGAATACCATTTCTTGTTAGCGAAACCATCGAATCAAGCAATCGCGCGTATTACCGACTGACAAATTCGGTATTCAGCCTGCACTCTATTGTGGGAGATGTTGCAGAGTTGCGGCTGCACTGTGACAAGGGTTACGTAGGTTTTGCGTTTGATCCCGAGCTCACCTATAGAGTAGATCCTGGCTGGCAACATTGCGGACTGAGTGTAATTGGCTCTCCCGGTACACACTTCGTTATTAAGGATGGCGGGTAAACCAGTGTAGGTTTGCTTAATAAAACTGTTGGGGAGAAATGCATAAGCGATATGTAAAGTCGATGGAGGAAACTATGCGGGAAGTCATGTGGGGGATCATTTGGAAGGGGACTATCACTGTTGGTTTACTGCTACTGTCAGCGGCCAACTGGGCCGAAGAATCTAGTGCAGAGCCGGTTGCCGTAAAAACGTTCGTGCCGCCCAAACGTGTTTTTGCTGAGGCCCCCGAGTATCCACGCATAAGTCAACGACGCGGCCACGAAGGGTGGGTACAACTCAGCTACATGATTAACCCGGAAGGTAAGCCGTATGACATCACGGTCGTAGACTCATCGGATAACCATCGGTTTGAAGACGCAGCGATCAAAGCTGCTGCTCAGTGGCGTTATGATCCCGCCGAACTTGATGGCCAGGCGATCGACGCTGGCACTTCAGGCATGATCACTTTTGAGTTGAGCGGGGGGGCGGTAGGCGCTACGTCGGCCTTTATCACCAACTATCGAAGTGTTGGGCGCCATGTTAAAAGCGGCGATAGGCAAAAAGCCGAAAAAGCCCTGGCCCGTCTGGAAAATCAGAAGAAGGACCTGTACGAAGAAGCTTACTATCAGCTTGCCCGCTACACCGTTGCGCTAGCTTGGGGGAACGAACGGGAACAGTACACCGCGCTTAGGAAGGCGACGGCCAGAGATGGCAAGCGTGGTTTTTTGCCGGACGAGCTTCTGACTCAAATGCTGATTCAGACTCTACGACTGGAGCTGAAGCTCAACCTTGTGACGCAGGCGCGGGTGACTGCGAACATCCTCAAAGAACGAGAGCTTGCCGAGAATGTCAAAAAGATGGTGGAAAACATCCATGCTCAAACCCAGGCTATTAAGGAATCCGGCAAACCCTTTTTGGTTAACGCTAGCATCGACGGTACAAATCGAGCTGTCTATCGGCTTACGCATCCGACATTCAGCCTGCTGAATGTAGAGGGAGATATTGCTGAACTGCGGCTTCACTGCCAGAAAGGTTACGTAGGCTTTGCCTTTGATCCTGAGCTGAGTTACAGCGTGGAACCGGATTGGGGTTGGTGCAACCTCAGTGTGATCGGGTCTCCGGATACGGAGTTTGTCATCAAAGACGGCGGATAAAAAAACGGGCAGCTGTGATTAGCAGCTGCCCGTCGAAGGGAGAGTCCGTTGCGCAGTCTACCCTCAGTTGACTGCTAGTCGGCGATCCAGCTCCCGTGAAAGCCCGCAGGGACTCTAACGGGTAAATGGATACGCGCGACCGGATCGGACTCTACGTTGCTCGCATCAACAATAATCAGCTCGCTCTTGTTGGTTGCTTCATCATAGACGTAGCTCAAGAGATAGCCGTCGTCTTCGTTACTTGCGCCTTCGGCAGGCACGAATACGGGTTCGCCACCGTGACGACCAGGTCCCAGATCGTGAGCCGTGCTCGCACCGGTATCCAGATCGTACTTGCGGAACTTCGCAGCAGCAGGTCCTGAACCAAACTCGGCGGTGTAGCCGAAGCGGTGTTTCAACCCCACGACGCTGTCGGGAACGCGCGGAAATTCCACGGCGTGATCATCCAGCTGGGATTCGGTAACCCGACCCTGCCCGGGGTGAGAGGCATGATGGATGGTCCAACGGTGCAGGTAAGGTGAGGTTTCCGGCGCATCGGGCTTCATCGTGTGGTTCATACGGCACACATCGATAATGATGTCGTCGCCATCTTCGTACGCGTTCAGCGGGTGATACACGTAACACGGATCGATGTCGTACCACACAACGTCTGCATTTGTGCCTTCGCGCGGCATCACACCCAGGCGCGCGCCGTAGTCGTCGCTCCAGCGCAGCGGGAAGCCGCTGGCGATCTCGTTCAGGTCAAAGACCACGGGCAGATCCATGAAGATGACGTAGTTTCGCGTGATGTTGAAGTCATGCACCATCGTTGCGCCCTTCACATCGATCGCCTCTGTCTGCACCAGTTCGCCCTGTGCATTGGCACGGTGATAGGTGACAAAGGGAGGCGCCATCATGCTGTAAGAGAAGAACAGCAGCTCGCCGGTTTCAGCACAGATCTTGGGGTGCGCGGTCATGCCGGTCTTGAGCTTGTCGTTGTAGGTGTGTGGCCCGATGGTTTCCAGGTCTTTGGAGAGCTCAAACGGCCAGTGTGCCTCTTCAAGTGCGAGAATTTTTCCGGCGTGGGCGATGATGTGGGTGTTCGCCAGACTCCGGGTCAGATCCTGCATCTCGGAGAAGGGGTCGCCTTCAGGATTTTCGAAAAGTGGGGTGCGCACATAACGATTGCGATACCAGTTGGCTTTGCCGTTGGCCAGTTCCACACCGTGGATCATGCCGTTGCCGAGAAACCAATGTGCCGATTCACCGGTTTGCGGGTTGGACCCGTTACGGAGATAGCGGCCATTCAACTCGGGCGGGATAGATCCCGTTACTTCAAGATTGGTTTCGGTCACCTCTTCAAAGGTCGGGGCAAAGTTGCCTGACAACCAGAAGGGTTGCTGTTCTAACGCCTCACTCATAACCTATCCTCCATCTGTTGGATTTGTTGGACCCACAAAAGTCATTTGGGGTGTTGCAGCATGGCTTTCATGCTGACGACCGCTTCGTGCATATAGCGATCGCGTAGTTCTGGATTCTGGGTGGCTCGCCATGCGCGATAAGCAGCATCCACCACGGCAAACTGCAGTTCAGCCATGATGGTGACATCGCCTTGCCGAATCATGCCCGACGCCATCGCACTTTCCAGGTTTTGGCTGATCGCATCGATCAGGCCACGGTTCAGCGCGGTAACCTCGCGCATGTTGAGTTCGGCACTGCCTTTTTGCAGCGCCTCGTAAAGTGCGGGATTATTGTCAGCAAAATCGAAGGCGCCGCGTACCACTATCTCTTCGGTGAGCTCCACCGTGTCTTTTGGCATGGTCGCTTCGGCAGCGCGTTTCGCAAAATTTTCACCCAACCGTTGGAATAATCCCTTCTTGGAACCGAAGTGGTGAAAAATGATGCCCTCTGAAACCCCGGCGCGTTCGGCAATCTGCATGGTTGAGGTCTGATCGAACCCTTGCTCTGCAAAGAGTGCCTCCGCAGCTTCGAGTATGCGCGCTTGTTTCTCCGCTGGATCGCGGCTGCGTTGCATGTTTTTCGACTCGAACGTGTTCACAGGGATTATTGAGTAGTACTTGATAACTGTTGCGTACTCTATAAAGTGTCACTCAATAAGTAAAGGCTTCAATCAACCGACATAATTGTTCAGGAGATTCACTTGACGACAAATACCCGCATTACCCTTACTCAGCGGCCCGATGGCATGCCTCAGACGTCAGATTTCGGTTTGATCGAAGAGGAAATCAACGACATCCCCCCAGGCTGCGTGTTGATCAAGGCAGATACGCTGTCGGTAGATGCCTTTATTCGAACGACGCTGGATGCGCGAGAAGACAGTCATCATGGTGCGGCGGACCTGGGCACCCCGGTGGTCGCCCTCGGTGTGGGCGAAGTTGTGCAATCGAGTGCAGAAGGTTTAGCGGTGGGTGACTGGGTTACCGGACCGCTGATGGCACAAACCCACGCAGTGCTGCCCGAAGCCATGGTGCAGAAAATATCTCCGGCAGCAAACATTCCACCCAGCACCTATCTTGGCATTCTGGGGATGACCACAGGACTGACCGCCTGGGCAGGTATGGTCAAGGTGGGTGAGGTCAAAGCGGGTGATACGGTTGTGGTTTCCGGGGCGGCGGGTGCTGTCGGCACGGTTGCATCCCAACTCGCCAAAGCCAGAGGAGCTACCGTCATCGGTATCGCCGGTGGACCAGAGAAGGGGGCTTACCTCACAGAAGAACTGGGGCTGGATCACGCGATTGACTACAAAGCCGGTGACGTGCGGGCAGAGCTTGCGAAGCTTGCGCCCAATGGTGTGGATCTCTTTTTCGACAACGTCGGCGGCGAAATTCTTGATGACGTGCTCGACAACCTGGCCATGAACGGCACGATCGTCATTTGTGGCGCCATCTCTCAGTACCAGAATATGGAGGAGATTACCGGTCCAAAACTGTACCTGCGTGTAGCGGAGCGCAACGCAAAAATGTGCGGCTTTACGGTCGACCACTACATGGCTGACTTCCCGCAAGGTGTCGAAGAGCTGACGCAGCTCATGACAGACGGCCAGATAAAGCTGCGGGAGCAGGTTGTCGAAGGCGTGGAACGCTTCCCTGAAGCGTTGATAACTCTTTTAAGTGGCGGACATACCGGCAAGCTTTTGGTAAAACCCTGAGCAGATAACGACGTTTAAGGATCAGGAGGCACGATGTCCGACACACCCGAACAACAGTTCTTTGATGGTGAGATTTCCAATGCGGAGGTGCGTGAGCGATGGAGCATCGCTGCGGATACGGCACCGGCTGATGTAGCGCTTGAAGAACTCAACCCGGGTAATGGCGACTGGTTTGAACAGGACAAAGAACTGGCCGTTATGGCGCGCCTGCGTGCTGAGGCACCTGTACACCTGACTGAAGAAAGCCAGTTCGGACCGTATTGGTCGGTCACAAGTTTTGAAGACGTAAAGTACGTTGATACGCATCAACACTTGTTTTCTTCGGACATCATGAACGGCGGTATTCGGCTTGGCGGGCGCCCGCTCACAGAACCGCCGCCGGATATGTTCCATCTGCCGATGTTCATCATGCAGGACCAGCCGGTTCACGACGATCAACGCAAGGCGGTTGCGCCTATGTTCTCGCCGAGCAACCTGGCGACGATGGGCGAGCTGATCCGTGAGCGTGCGGTAGATATTCTTGAAGGTTTGCCGCGTGGCGAAACGTTCAACTGGGTTCGCGAAGTTTCGGTTGAGCTGACCGGACGCATGCTGGCCACATTGTTTGATGTGCCTCAGGAGGATCGTCACAAGCTGATCCACTGGTCTGATACCGTGGAGCGCATTGTCGACCCTGACTACTTTGATACACCCGCAGAAGGGTTTGCGGAAATCTGGAAGTGTTTTGAGTATTTCAACGGCGTCTGGCAGGAACGTCAGAAGATGCAGACCCCGGGAGATGATCTGATTTCGTTTCTCGCGCATGGTGAGGCGACAAAAAACATGGCGCCCAACGAGTTTCTCGGCAATGTGCTCTTGCTCATTGTGGGCGGCAACGACACCACGCGAAACTCGATCAGCGCAGGTGTCCAGGCGTTAAACCGTTATCCCGATCAGTACGACAAAGTTAAAGCCAATCGAGACCTAGTCCCGAATATGGTTTCTGAGATCATACGCTGGCAGTCACCGGTAGCGCATATGTGCCGCACGGCCATGGAGGATGTGGAGCTTGGCGGGAAAAGCATCAAGAAGTGGGACAAGGTAGCTATCTGGTATGTGTCAGGCAATCGGGACGAGACGCATTTCGGTGATGCCGACCGGCTGGATATCGAACGCGCTAATGCGCGCCAGCATCTCTCTTTTGGCTATGGTATCCACCGCTGTCTGGGTAATCGGCTTGCTGAGATGCAGCTGCGCATTCTATGGGAAGAAATTCTCGAACGGTTTGAGCATGTGGAGGTGGTGGGTGACGCTCAGTATCTCAATTCAAGCTTTATCCGCGGTATTACGGATCTGCCTGTTCGACTACACGAGCGCCGCTAACCACTCAGCTCTCAGCAACCGCTGAAACATTCGCGCTTTCCATAATGGCAAGCGCTTCACCCCAGTGTTTGTCGAAGTAGAAGATCGCTCCGGTGATGTTTCTCAACTCGCTATGTTCGTAACATTGGCAAATGCCAACCAATTATCAAGCTCTATGTGCAAGTACGTTAAACTTGAAGATCGTTATCGGTCCTGATTCACGTTAGACTAAAAGATCGAGTATGTGTGAGTATGACGTTAAAGTACCGAGTAAGTAGAGCGTCACTCACTTGCGCAGCTTTATGATCGTGCTAATTCAATTGATCTAAGGAGTGTTCACAATTGAAATCTAAAATCATAGTTACACTCACACTGCTTCCCTTGTTGTTCGTTTCAACGCCCACTCCCGCAGATGCAGACGATTCCGTGTCATTGAAAAGGAAGGTTGCCATAGCTCGCTTTTCAGATGAAACGAAAAACCAGTTGGCGTTTCTTGTTGATGAATCGGGCGATCGCCTTGGGAAGCAAGCAGCGGATATTTTGAGTGCACGTCTCGCGCAGACAGATAAATTTCTTCTCTATGAAAGACAAGACTCCGATGAGATCACCATGGAAAAAGTGTTGTCTGGGTTGGAAGGCGAAGGAATAGCCGTCGATTACCTAATAGTTGGCTCGGTCAGTGAGTTCGGTCGGTCCAATGAAAGTAAGAGTGGAGTGTTTTCCCGAGCAAAACTTCAGAAAGCTTATGCCAAGGTTAACGTCCGGTTAATTGAAGTAGAGTCAGGCCTGATTATTGAAGGTTTTGAAGGTGCGGGTGAAGCGACGTCGGAGAGCAAGCGAACGCTGGGAGTAGGCTCCAGTGCAGGGTTCGACCAATCGTTGACTGATAAGTCTATTTCACAGGCTATATCCAAGCTCGTAAGCAATTTGGTTGAAAAGATGACCAATAAACCGTGGCGATCTTTTCTGCTGGATGAGGACGATGGCCTCTACATCATGGCTGGTGGTGAAAGCCAGGGTATCCAACAAGGGATGGAATTTTCCGTATACGCCAAGGGGAAGAAAGTTAGGAACCCTCAGACAGGTGGGATGATTGAGCTTCCCGGCGACAAAGTAGCAAACCTTAGAGTGGAAAATACGTACGGGGAAAACGAAGCCAGCGAGATCGCTTTCATGAAATTAGTTTCTGGACAGATAGGAGATCAACTTGAAGACTATTATGTACTTGCAAACTAAGCGTATCGTCTTCGCGTTTTCCATGGCGCTAGCTCTCACTGCATGTGGTGCTAGGTCTACTAACGAATATGGCCTTGAAGAATCTACGGGCGTTATGCTGGTTGGTGAGAGACTTGAAGGGCTTCGAATTGAAATTGATGATGTTTACAACCGTACAATAACTTCGGACGAAATTACTCGAACGTTGGGGGCGTGGACAGCACGAAGAAACAAAGAAGAGAAGATGCAACGCACGCTTATTGAAATCGCATCGGGTAGACACGGTCTAAAAGTTTTTAGCGATGGCGTTTTGATCTTGGAGAAAGAAGTATATCTGTCCGACGGCCAACGATTAGAGGTGTCGGTACCATAGCTATGAAGAAATTGCTTTTCATTCCGCTTCTCTTCTTAGTAAACGCCTGTACGACAGTATCTGAGGCCGGGTACTACTGGGGAAACTATGCGAAAACTTCTTATCTTATTGTTGATCAACCCTCTGACAACAGTTACAGGACGCATGTAGAAGAGTTGAATCAAATAATTCAGAAGTCCCAGGAAAAAAATTTGAATGTGCCTCCAGGGATCCACGCGGAGCTGGGTTTCATGCTCTCTAAACTTGGAGAGGAAGAAAATGCTAACGCACAGTTCAACCTAGAGATGGAGAAATACCCTGAATCGGCGGTCTTCTTGAATCGTCTCCTAGGCGAACAGGCTGACGAGGACGAAGATGCGAATGAGTAGATGGTCAATAGTTTTTTTTGCAGTGCTCTGCTCTGGTTGTGTGAACCTAGTTACGAAGGAGACTGCCTTTCCAGGAATGTACGGTGAACTGAAACCGAAAACGCTAGTTGTAGTTCCAGCAGTTAACAATACGACGGCGGCTGATGCACCGAATTATTTGAACGTTACGATCACACAACCTCTTGCGGACTCTGGGTACTATGTCCTACCCCTTCCCCTTGTTTCAGCCGTTTTTCAGACTGAGGGAGTAGTTGATGGTGCACAAATTCAGGGATTCCCCCCCGAGTTGTTTAAAAGAAACTTTGGTGCTGACGCTGTCCTGTTCATAACTATTAATGAATGGGAGAGAAACTACTATGTGATTGCGGGTAACGTGACCGTGGGCTTGGACTATCTTCTCTTATCAACAGAAAGCGGAGAAACACTTTGGTCCTATTCTGGTCAAGTCGTTATGGATACCAGTGGCAGCTCGAGTAGTGGCAATCCTTTGGCAGATCTAATCGCGAACACGATCTCGACAGCAATAAGTACTGCAGCTACAAGATATGTAAGTGTTGCTTCAATGGTGCACAGTCAGGTTCTTACCACTATTCCTGTGGGGAGCTATCATCCAAAATTTGATTTGGATGGGACCATGAAAGTTGTAGATCCAAAGAAGACGAAATCTCTGGAACCGGAATAGCTGTCCATCGAATGAGGGCCCGTTATCTCACACCGCGTAAATACATAAGTCGCATGGGCAGGTAGAGTGCAACGATGGGCTGAAGAAACGTCACCGGGAACAGCAGGTAGGCGATACCACTGGCAAAGGCACTCCCCAAGGCGGCGATAACAAGCAGGTTCAACAGCAAAGCCGCCAGCACGCAGAGCCATCGCTGGCTTGTTGTTGTCAGGGTGGCAGGCCAGCGTTGGTGAAGGATCGCCACGGCAGCAAAGCCGCCGCCGAGTCCCACCATCAAAGGGGCTGAGTTCGCAAAGAGATTCAATTCTGCTGGCGCGACGGTTTCCAACCCGTCCGCTTTCGCGAACCCTTCTATCCACAGTTGTGGTATGACGAAGTCAGCCTGCATATAGAGCAGGAATTCGCTCACCCCGATAGCGGCGACCATAACAACCACCAGTGTCAGCCACTGCTGAGAAAAGCTCAGCTGCGAGAGCGCAGTGGTCACTCTTTCCCAAAGCGTGAAAACAACAGCGATGGTGACAAAACCGATGACCAGACCCACCAGCACCTGCGCAGGACTGTGGACCGCCAGATAGATGCGAGTTAGTCCGACGGCGATGGCCAGCGCAAGCAAGGCCACCAGCACAACACGATACCGCCGCCATTCTATGGCAAGCCCGCCCCAGAAAGCGGCTGCACCCTGCGCGTGACCGCTCGGCATGCCAAAGTCGCCGACCGCACCGAAATTGGTTAACTCATGGTCGATGTGAAATGGGCGGGGTTCCACGAACAGCCACTTGAGCCAGCTGTTGGTGAGATAGGTAAGCGCCGCCAGGAAGGCGATACGGAAGGTAATGCGCCAGCCCGCAAAAATGCAGACGAACTGGAGGACGATCCAGGCTCCGAGCGGACCACCCCAGTCGGTGAGCCATTCGACATAGGCGTGGTTATCCAGACCGATCAGCGATTGGAGTACTGGAATAAACTCGTTCATCTATCTGTCCCTTATTGTTTTTGTTGTTGTACAGAGGAAGCGGGTTTGCCGCGCTGAGCGGGGCCTACTGATGTTTGCGTTTGCTCCGACGCCAGAGATAAAGCACCAGATAAAAAATCGGCAGCAGAATCGCCAACCAGGGCAGAATGAAGGCTGCACCGAGAATGGCATTGCCGATGCCGTCGCCAAGCGTTTCGGTAAACTCACTGAGGGCGTTGGCAATGGGCGCCAGAAATCCGCGCTCCGTGTCGACGACAAAATCGATGTTCAGCGTCTCTGTATCAACCCGCTGCTGCAGGTAGGCCCGTTGGCCTTCTGCTGCTTCCAGCTGCGATTGGGTACGCGATATTTCACCGGCAACGCGTATCAGCGCATCAACATCGTTTTTGGCTGTCTGGCGAAGCGCGGTTAGTTCGTCTAAATACTGACGCAGCTGAGCCAGCCGGGTTTCCTGATCGAAGATAGGTTTGGCGAGGTCTTCGGCGCTGGTGGATTGTTCAACAATGTCGCCATCCTCGCTGGCGGTTTTAATTAGGTCCGGAACATCCTCGGGGTTCAATCTGAGGTTGAGATGACCGCGAGGATAGTCGCCCGAGCTCACGCTTGAATGCAGGACATCACATCCTTTGGTGGCGTTGCAGGCGGCTTCGGCACGGGCATGGGCTGCGTTAAGGTTTTCTCTCTCAACGTCGACAGAAACACGATGGGAGCGGGCCAGCGTGTTGGCAGGGGCGGGCGTATCGGCCTCGGCAAAACGCATCATACTCAGCGTGTTGCCGCTGTTTGTGTCGCCGGAAAAATTATTGGTACGTTCGCAGCCGGCGAGCGTAACGATGACGAGGAATGTCAGGAGACGTGTAATCATGTTTGTGCCTATCATGACCGGATCATACAACTTAAAACGAAGAACTGAATAGTAAGAGGGGAGTGAAATGAACCTGGAACGACTGCATACAGCCGAAGCGGTGTTTCTTGAGAAGTACCCCGGGGGGTTTAATCACCCGGATCTGGTTGAGATCGGCAAGAAACATCGGGTAGGCCAAATCGCAGAACAATCTCAAGAACTGCTCGCCCCCAAGGTGTTCAAGTATCCAGGCCAGGCGTTGGACAATATCGTAAAAACCGTCACACGCTCATCCATGGTCTCCATGTTCGAGAAACCCAAGTTTCGTGACTATGTGAATGGCTTAAGCCGTGACGATCGAGCCTATCTCGCCGCCGCATTCAAAACGCTGCTACATGGCAAAAACCAGAAACCGGGGTTCGAGAAAGTGGTGGAGGTGCTGGCCGAAGGGAAGCTCGCGAAGTGGAGCCTCATGACGATCTGCCTGCTGTATCTTCGGCCCGACTATGAAGTGTTTGTGAAACCGAACACGACCAAACGCATTATTTCGTATCTGGAACTGGACCTTGTCTACAAGCCGCGACCCAGCTGGGAGTTTTATGCGGCGTACCGTGATCTCATTCAGGATATGAAGAGTCGGGTCGATCCTTCGCTGCATGCCACCAATGCTGGTTTTACCGGGTTTTTGATGATGGCCCTCGATGCGTGACGGGCTTGACCTGGAGGCTGTGCAAGCAGCCGCCGCGCGCCTGGAGGGTGTCGCGTATCAAACCCCGGTGCTTGAGAGTCGCCGTCTGAACGACCTGGCCGGAATGCGCGTGCTGGCAAAGGCTGAATGCCTCCAACACACAGGCTCTTTCAAGTTTCGCGGCGCGTTCAATCGCTTGAGTCAGATCCCGGTGGAAGACAGGCAACGCGGTGTGGTGGCCTGGTCTTCAGGTAATCATGCACAAGGCATAGCCGCGGCTGGTGCTCTGTTGGACATTCCAACCACGATAGTCATGCCCGAGGATGCACCGACCAACAAGACCAGGAGAACGCGCGAGCTTGGCGCTGAAATCGTGACCTACAACCGTACCATCGAAGCGCGCGAACCCATTGCACAGGCACTGGTGGCGGAGCGCGGCGCGATATTGGTGCCGAGCTTTGACGACTGGGATGTCATGGCGGGGCAGGGTACGGCGGGTCTGGAATTGTCGACCTGGTTGCAGGCTTCAAACATCGAACCGGACATCTTAGCCGTGCCGTGCGGCGGGGGTGGTCTCACGGCGGGCGTCTCCACGGTCTTCGCGTCCACAATGCCGAACGTGTATGTGGTCACCGTCGAACCCGAACATCACGACGACTATGCGCGATCACTGGCAAGTGGTGGGCGCGAGCGTAACGTCGATGTGCCCGATACCCTGTGTGATGCCCTGATGGCGCCTCAGCCGGGCGAACTCACCTTTGCGGTCAATCAACACACAGTGTCGCGCGGTCTGGTGGTCACCGAAGCGGAAGTGCTGCGAGCAATTGCGGTGGCAGCCGCCGAGCTGAAGGTGGTGGTCGAGCCAGGCGGGGTGGTGGCTCTGGCCGCAGTGCTTGCGGGCAAGATGACGGGTGATTGTGTTGCGCTGATCTTGAGCGGTGGCAACGTCGATACCGACGTGTTCCAGCGCGCGCTGGCAAATTACGCTTAAGTGCTTTTCGGCACCCGCACGCCGGTAGCGACAAGTTCATAGGTCACTCCTGGAGAAAGGTTGCCGTCACCCATATCTGCATTGAGGTGATCAGCTTCAGCCTTGCTCAGCTTTCGTTCAACCAGCTGAGCTTCCAATGTCACTACTTTGCCGCCGATGTCCGTGGGGACAAAAAAACTGTAGTCGACGAATGAAACCCGTACCGCCAGTGCACCCTCCTGGGCAATGAAAAAACAGCCCTTCTTCTGGCACACCTCGGCCACCCGGGTCTCGACCTTGGCTGGTCGGGCCAGCCACGTCTCTTTGTCGGACATCAGCTCGCTCAACGCGATGGGCGGCGTGTCGTTGAGGGCGCTGCCAAACGTTTCAGTGGTGCTGTCGCTGGCAACCGGTTCTGACAGGCGCAGTACTTCAGCAGCTGCGGGAAAAACCAAAACCAGAAGTGCTGTGGAGATCAGGCGTTGCATGGGACCTTTCGCAAGAGTGAATCTGCGAATTAGTTTAGAACATGCCAGTCGTTGGTAGAAGACGGCGATTCGTCTAGAATCGCGAGCCCGAATTGAAATGGGTGTGAGAGTGATCGCGCGAGCAGTAGTCAGCACTTTGTTGATGGGCGTTACTTTGAGCTATGCAGCAGCTGCAGAGGGTAGCTCGCACGCAAACGAAGCCACCTACGATGAAGAGATCATCGTTTACGGTCGCGCGGAAGCGCAGCAGGGGGTTGCACGCTCCGCATCAGAAGGTCTTGTCGGCTACGGCGATTTCTCGACACGTCCTTTGAGCCGCGTCGGTGAGCTGGTGGAGGTTGTGCCCGGAATGGTCGCGACGCAGCACAGCGGCGAAGGTAAGGCCAACCAGTATTATCTCCGGGGCATGAACCTGGATCACGGCACCGACTTCTCAACTTTTTTTGAAGGCATGCCGGTCAACCTGCGTGCCCATGCCCACGGGCAGGGTTACCTGGACGTCAACTTCCTGATCCCGGAAATCATAGCCACCGTGAACTATGCGCGCGGTCCGTACAGGGCTGATCGCGGTGACTTTTCAACTGCGGGTACCACGTCATTTTCAGTTTATGAAAGTCTGCCTGCACCCTTCATCGAGATCACCGGAGGCTCTGATGACTTTATGCGTGGTGTTGCAGCCGGTTCATGGTCTGTAGGCGAAGGGCATCTGTTGGGGGCTGTAGAGGTGGTGCGCAATGATGGCCCCTGGGACCTACCGGCGGATATCAGCAAAACCAATGCGCTCATTCAGTACGCCACAGATATAGGCGCGTTCCGGACGAAGTTCCTGCTCACCCATTATGACAATGAATGGAACGCAACCGACCAGGTGCCTCAGCGCCTGGTGGATGCCGGGGTCATCGATCGTTTCGGGTTTACCGATCCAACGCTGGGTGGTGAATCCTCGCGATCCAACCTGATTGTGAACGCACACAGTGATACGACACGGTTCTCCTTCTACGCGAGCCGCTATGAACTCAATGTGTTCGGCAACTTCACGCTGTTTCTGGAAGATCCGATCAATGGTGATCAGCATGAACAGGTTGATCGGCGCTGGATCTATGGCGGTGCGGCCAGTCACACGATAGCGCTCTCCGATAAGGCGGAACTCACGTTTGGCGGTGATTTCCGTTATGACGATATAGGTGACACAGATCTCTGGTTTACCACTGCAAGGGTGCGGCGTGAACGGGTCCGCGATGACCAGGTGGAGTGGCTGAGCGCGGGTGCCTATGCGGAGCTTGCAGTTCGACTGACCGACAACCTGCGCGCCACGCTGGGACTGCGCGGCGATTGGTACGACTACGAGGTGGATGCGCTTGAACCGCTGAACAGCGGCTCGGACTCGGAGACAAATTTTCTGCCGAGCGTATCTGTGAGCTACACGATCAACGAGAACATGGAACTCTATGCCAACTGGGGAGAAGGGTTTCACAGCAACGACGTGCGCGGGACCACCATCAGCGTTGATCCGGTATCCGGAGATCCGTTGGATAGGGTGAGTCTTTTTGTGGGCCAGGAAGGCGCGGAGATTGGCGCCCGCTTTGAAGGCTGGCAACGATTGAATGCAACGCTCACCTACTTCTGGCTGGAGTCGGATTCAGAACTGCTGTTTGTCGGTGATTCGGGTGCCACCGAACCCTCTGATGGGTCGGAAAGAACCGGTGTGGAACTGGCCGCGTTCTGGCGGATTACAGATCGCTGGAGTGTCGATGTGAACGCGTCTTTTGTGGACAGCGAGTTTGTCGGTGTACCCAGCGGATTTGACCATATACCCAATGCACCGGGACGAGTGATTGGTGCAGGCGTAACCTACGCCGAGCCGCAGGGCTGGGTGGCGAGTTTGCGAATGCGTCATTTTGGCGACACGCCGTTGGTTGAAGATGACAGTGTCAGCCGGGGTGATACCACGGTTTATAACCTTGGGCTGTCGCGGGATTTCGGCCAGTTTACGGTCAGTGCCGATGTACTCAATGTCTTCGATGCCGAGGATGATGACATTGCCTACTTCTTTGAATCGCAGTTGCAGACTGAAGCAGCACCTGCTGAAGACGTCCTCTTCCATCCTGTACTGCCAAGGTCGGTACGTGTCAGTCTTCGCTGGGAATTTGATTAGCGGGAGCAGAAATGCAGAACACAGAGAAGAAGCCTGTAGCGGTTGTGATCGGTGCCACGTCCAAGTGGCAGTCGGATGGGCGCAACACCGTACTTGCCCACGGCGGTCATATCGATGACAGCGACCTCCCGCTGGCGGTACGCTGGGGAGTTGGCGGTGCAATTGCACTGAAATTTGCGAAAGAGGGCTTTTTTGTCGTGGTAACGACACGCACGGCCGCCAATGCCGCCGCGCTGGAAACCGCAATTCGGTCGGAGTATGGCGGCGCGCTTACCGTCGAGCTGGACCTGGCGTCCGAAGACTCAATCAAAAACGCCTTTCAAACGATCGCTGAAGAAGCAGGCGACCCGGAGGTGGTAGTTCTCAATGCGGGCTACTTGGAAGGCCGGGATCTGCCGCCGGAACAGGAGCTTCTGGAACACATACCGACGGAAATGTTCGACACGGCTCAGGACATTGCCAGCCGCGGTCCTTTTCTGGTGGCAAAAGAAATTATGCCTGTGATGCGCGAACGCGGCAGCGGTTCGTTCCTGATCACCAACAACGCGGCGTCACTGCGGGGTCGCAAGCGGTACACGGGTCAAAGCCTTTACTACCCGCGTGTAATGATGCGCACTCTCGCCCAGGTGCTGACTGAAGAGTATTCCGAATTTGGTGTACACATCGCGAATGTCATCGTGGATGGCCTGATCGACTCGCCGGGCACACGCGCGTTGCCCATGGCGCAGAAACGGCCGGAAGTGATCATGAACCCGGCTGCGATAGCCGACGCGTTCTACTATCTGCATTCGCAAGATCAATCCTGCTGGACGCACGATTTGCAGCTGACGCCATTCAGCACCAAACCAAGCTTTTAAGGCGGCTGGGCTATTAACTACCCGGAGTGAGCAAGAACAAATTGCGTGACCTGGTCAGGTGCCTCCAGCGGCAGCATATGTCCCGCGTCGATACTGGAAAGCCTGCAGTTGGGAAATACCTTGGCGATGGCTGCGTAGAATTCGGGTGAGAAAAATCCCCGTTTTGCGTGGACCAGTTCAACGGGAATTTCCACCATGGGTGCATAGTCAAACAGTCCAAACGAACCGGTGGTCGCAAAAATATTCGCTTCAACGGTGGGGTGACACTTCAACTCCACCTGTCCATCCGGAAGATCCTTCATCCCTTCGTTGAGATAGAGATCAAATGCCCGTTTATCCCATGGGGCAAACAGAGGCTTATCCTGCCAGGCACTGCGGGCTGCATCCCGCGATTCCCAGATGTACTTGCGTTTCAGGGTTTGTTCGACGATGTGCTCGCGACCGCTGCTGGGGGGTGTGGGCAATTCCAGGTTCATGCGAGCCAGCACTTCTTCCGTGGGGTGAATGGGTGGGTCCAGCATGATGAGCTTGTTGTATAGACCGGGATTGGCCGCCGCGGAACCCGCCAGTAGAATCCCGCCGAAAGAACTGCCCAGGGCCAGGGCAATGTTGTCTTTTTGGTTTTCTGTTAGCAGCGCCTGTGCCACATGGGTGATATCAGCGGCCATCACAGGCCATTCATAGTCGTCGGGCACCACAAGCCGGTCCGAGTCACCGTGACCACGGCAATCGAGCGCGATAACATGAAACCGCTGGGTCAGCTCAACCGCCACCAGTGCCCAGACTGCTGCGCACATGCCATTGGCATGTTGCAGGAGAGCAAGGTCGCCATCGCCGCCGAAGTCCCAACCGGCAATTTCGATCTCACCGCCGGATTTGCCCAGATTGGGCACCTGCCACCGTTTCGGGGTGGCTACCTCATGAATGTTCACTGCTTTTTTGAATCCAGATCGTTTGTATCCTGAATGCTCGTATCCGAAATGGGGAGGTCCGCCCAGGCCGCGGCGTAGTCTGCCTTCGGCTGAGCCATGTTCAAGGCGGCTTCGGTCGGGTGTAGTAAAAGTCGGGTTTCGAACATGAAGGCGAGCGATCCGTCCAGGTATTCGGGTTCAAGCGCGGCATTGCTGGCTCGTGCGTGTGTTGCGCTATCAGGTCCGTGGGGCACCATACAATTGTGCAGGCTTGCTCCACCCGGCACGAAACCGCCGCCGCGTTTGCCGTCGTATTCGCCGCTGATCAACCCCATGAATTCGCTCATCACATTCTTGTGGAACCAGGGTGGTCTGAAGGTATCTGTCATCACCAGCCAGCGCGGGGCAAAGACGACAAAGTCTGAATTGGCAACGCTATCCACCTCCGACGGTGAAGTCAGCACGGTGAAGATGGAAGGGTCGGGGTGATCAAAACTTGTGGAGCCCATCACGTTGAACCGTGCCAGTTCATAACGATAAGGCGCGTGGTTGCCGTGCCAGGCCACAACGTCCAATGGGGAACGGCTGACGCTGGCCGCAAACAGTCGCCCACCCAGTTTGTTACTCAGGCGGCAGGGTTCTGACTTATCCTCGTATGCGGCGACGGGATACTCAAAATCGCGTGCGTTCGCTAGCCCGTCAGAACCGACGGGGCCGCGTTCAGGCAACTCGAATGGGGCGCCATAGTTTTCCAGCAGATAGCCGCATGCCAAAGGCTCGCGGATGTTGACGCTGAAATACACGCCGCGGGGTACCACCGCGATGTAGCCAGAGGGGACTTCCAATAATCCCATTTCCGTCGCGAGCTCCAGCGTGCCCTGTTGCGGAACAATCAGCAGTTCACCATCGCTGGAGGAAAAGCAGTGGTCTGCCATGGATTGGTTGGACACGTAGCGGTAAATGCCGACACCCTGGTGGACACTCAAATCGCCACAAGCGGCCATGGGGATAAGACCTTCAACAAAATCGGTTGGGGCGGTTGGTTCTGATGGCGGGTCCCAGCGCAGTGGGTCAGGCACTGCAGTAGCACCATCGCCGAAGTGCAAATGCTGCGATGATTCAAGTTCAAAACCCAGTCGCGTGACGCTCGGTTGCAGGCGGTACAACCATGAGCGCCGGTTCTTTGCATTGGGTGCAGTGAACGCAGATCCCGACAACTTTTCGACATAAAGGCCGTGCGCAGGTTGCTGCGGCGAGTTGCGGCCTATGGGTAATGCGCCGGGCAGCGCCTCCGTCTGATGTTCGTTACCAAATCCGGTCTGATAGCTGCTCATCTCAGTGCTTGGCTCAGTTCCACTGATCGAAGCGCATGATTTCCTCGACAGGTTTACGTGTGACCGGACCAAAGTTGCCTAAGGGATAGCCAACAGGAATCAGGCAGATGGCGGCCATAGTTTCAGGCAGGTTGAGCGCCTCGCGAACCGGATCCTGATCGACAAGGGCAAGGGTTGTGGGCGCAGCACCCAGCCCCAGTGCGCGAGCTGCCAGCAGCAGATTCTGGATACCCGGCCAGATTGACCCTGCACCGCGTAACACACCTGCGCCGCTGACCTTTTCGCCGTATTCAAAGCAGGCGATGATCAGTGCCGGAATCTCGTGCATATGTTCCTTCTGCCATTGCACCGCGTCCAGCATACGCGCCCGCTTGTCCGCTGATTGATGCGGCAGGCTGGATGGTCGCGTAGACGCCGGACCGACGTAGGCATCCACGTTGGTGCGGTTGAGATCGGCAAGTTTCTGCTTAACCGCCGGATCGCGCACCACAAGCCAGCGGGCGGATTGCATGTTGGAGCCAGATGGCGCCTGATTGGCGGCGTCGATCAGTTTGACGAGATCGGCCTCCGGCACTTCCTTGGTATCCAACCGGCGCATGGCTCGGCAGTTGTACATGATATCGAACAGGTCAGGCATCGAAGCTCCCCAATAGTTTTTCCCTTGAACATGCTACGCGGTCGGTGGGATCTGCTCCACTGCTGATTAGTTGTCGGCCAGCCCCAGAATATTGATGGCTTCCTCCGTGGCGCTGCACACCAGCAGCTTTGCTTCGTAGTCGGATAAGAGATCCAGGCTGGGCACAACCCAGGGCTGCCAGAAAATCCCTTCCATCACCCAGGCTTCATTGCTTGCGGTCGCCTGCAGCAGACGATCTCGTTCGGACTTGTCCCGGCGTTCACGCCTGGCGACGTGGGTGTAGTAGATGTCGTCCAGTTCGTGATGAGGCAGCCCCAGCTTCTCCGCAATCTCGCGGGCGAGGGTGGTTTTGCCGGAGCCTGCGCCCCCGAAAATGTGGATTCGTTTAACAGCCATCAGGTGCTCACGCTGCGAGGTTCACCCCGGCGATTTCGGTCAGATCGTTCATCGCTGCTGTAATTGCTGCGCCGAATCGCTCCATGGTGTTGGGCGTTGTCGCAATATCGCCCAACGCTGAGTTGAAGCGGTGCAGCGCGTCGTGGTGAGGGAGTTCCCGCATACGTGCCAGCCAGGCAGTCAGGGCTGGCCATTGGGACAGGTCGAGCAGATTAGCTGGGCCAAGCTGTTGCAGTTCTTCAAAACAAGCGATATCTGCAAGGCTCGGACCCGATGTGCCCGCGAGAAAATCATCTTTACAGAAGTGATTTTCTTCCAGGAAAGTAATGATCTGGCTCACCAGTTCTTGACCGTGGCTCAGCTTTTCTTCATCTGCCATGGCGGTGTCGATGCTGGTGTTACTGATGTGGCTCAAAGGATTTGTGCCGGGATTGCCGCCAAACACGACCAGGACGTGGGGTGCCATCAGCTTCAGCGTTGCCAACCTTGTCAGGCAGTGGTGAGCGTGGAGATATGCTTGTATGCGGGCACGGGCCTGTATGTCCTCTGGATAGAGGTCTCGCCATTCATGTTTCTCTGCGAGGTAAGAGAGAATGGCCGGCATCTCCGCCAGTTTGAAACCCGCATCGTCGATGATGGGCAATTGCCCGCGCGGATTTACGCCCGACATCGTGGCTGGATCAGCATAGAGCTCAAACTCGAGACCTTTCATAACGCAAGCCCAGAGGACAGCTCTGGAAGGTTGGCTGGCGGGGTGTGTGTAGACTTTGAGCATCGAAACTCCTCCGTATTGCCTTCGGGCCAGAGTACTGCGTATTCTGGTCAGCGACTAACTATGCCCTAATTTGTGCGATCATGGTCTTTTGTGAGTGGGAGGACTCATGACCCTGCTTGAGCTGATGGAACAATTTCGCCGTGCCTATGGCAAAGCAGACCGAGAAGGCCTGCTGGCGGTTGTCACCGAAGATTTTGAATGGCATCAACACGTGGCACGGGAGGAGGGCGATCTCCCGACCGGTCGCGTGCTGGTCGGGGTTGACGCTCTGATCGACGAGATTACCTGGCGTGGCGAACACTGGAGTGAGGTGCAATACGCAAACCTCGAAGAGCGAGCGGCGGGTGACGACCTCCTGGTGCAAACCTTCACCATTTCCGGCAAGGAGGACGGACAACCGTTCCACGCTCGCGCGGTGGATCTTTATCCTGTGGTCAATGGCAGGATCGCGCGCAAGGACACTTACTGGAAAAGCCTTGCCCGCTGAACCGCCAGATTTTTCGTTGGAAGAAATCAGCGAACTCACGATCAATCGCGAACTCCTCGATGAGCTTGTGCTGACGCGCATGCCCTTCGGGCGATTTAAGGGCAGGTATCTGATCGATCTCCCTGAACCGTATGTGGTCTGGTTTAAGACAAACGGCTTCCCCGAAGGGAAAATCGGGCAACAGTTGCGTGCCCTTTATGAAATTAAACTGTATGGACTGGAATCCATGTTGAAACCGCTTCTACCCGAGAACAAGACATCATGATTGAGCAAGGCCTCTGTTCACTTGGCGACCATGTGGTTGACCCGACAACGGGCGAGCGCACGCCGCAGGCGCAGCGTCATGCTGAGATTCTTCAATATCTGGATATGGCAGAACCCCTGGGCTTTGATGTTGTGGTCGCGGGTGAACATCATTTCAGCGATTTCATTATGTCCGTGCCGCAGATGTGGCTGGCGCGGATTGCCGGACGCACCAGCCGTATCCGCTTGGCGACAGGAGTGACGTTGTTGCCGCATCACGATCCAGTACGTATTGCGGAAGACTTTGCCACGTTGGATGTTCTGTCGGACGGGCGGGCTGAAGTGTGGATGGGTAAGGGTGTCGAGCCGACGGTCTATGCTCATTTCGGTCAAGCGGCTGAAGAAGCTGCAGACCGGCAAGCCGAAGGGCTGGATTTGTTGACAAATCTCTGGACGCAGCGGGATCTGACATGGTCTGGGGAATTTCGCTCAGCGCTAAATAACGTCACCCTGGAACCCCGGCCGATACAAACGCCGCACCCTCCTGTTTATGTATCTTGCTCATCCCCCGACAGTACGGTGGTGCCCGCGCGTCTGGGTCTGAATCTCGTCATGACGGGGCTCGCGTTCGATCTTGATGTGTTGCCTGATATGGTCGCGCGGTATCGAGAAGTCTGGGCTGAGTCAGGTCATGCGCACGAACCCAGGATCACAATGCTGGCGCACTGCCATGTCGGCGCAACCTCGCAGGCGGCCATTGAGCATCTGGCGAAGTACCAGTTTGAGTTTCAGCGCTGGGTGTTTGCCAAGCGTATGAGTACCACCCCAGACGCGGTGCAGCTGCCACCACGGATCGAGAACCTGGGCGAGCCGGAATGTGTCATCGCTGTCGGTGGAGTCGCCGAAGTGACCGACAAGGCTGCGCAGCTGATCGAGTTATCGGGATGTGATCGTTTCATTATTCAAAGCGACTATGGTGGGCAGCCGTTTCCAATTGTGCAGGAGTCGGTGCAGCGCTATGCAGAAGAGGTGATGCCTCAGCTGCGGGCACTTTCACCCACGAGATAACGCCACGTTTTGGCAAAGATGATGGCGACGATCAGAACCGCGATGAAGTAAACCGTCGGTAGGGCCGCGATGTCCATCCGTTCCAGTACGTTCGCTGCAATGAGAAAGGCAACCGCCAGATTACGGATGGAGCCCTCCATGGCGACTGTGACGCGATCTTCCATGCCAAGCCCGACAGCTTTGGCTAGCTGATAACAAACGAAAAGATTGAGCGCGCAGAGAAGCAGGGACCAGGGCAGGGCTTCAGTTGCACCCGCGATCATCACATCCAGGCTTTCGATCACAAGCAAACCGACCGTGACATAAAGGACCACTTGCCCAATCCCCTGAAGGCGCTGTAGGTGCCGTACAAAAAACCCCTCACGCCATTTGCGTAAACCCATGCCGAGAGCGATAGGCACCAGCACGAGCACAAAAAGTTGTAGGAGTGTCGCGCCGACAGGCAGTTCGATGGGTTTGTCGAGCCCTGCAACCAGGGGGGCGAAAAGCGCCAGCAGCAAAGGTACGCTCAAAAATGAAAACAGCGAAGAGACCGCGGTCAGGGTGACCGACAACGGCAGATTTGCACCGGCCATGAGCGTAAGAACGTTCGAAAATCCACCGGATGGACATGCAGCGATTAGCAACATCCCGAGCACAATGGTCTCGCTCATTGCATAGCCCGACCACGATGATAGAAGAATCAAGGTAACGGCAATCAAGGGAAAACTGGCCGTGTGGATGAGCGTGCCCAGCAGAGGTATCCGGGGGTTGCGGAGCAGGGTTTGAAACTGTTCAAGCTTCAGCTCCAGGCCGATGGTGATCATCACAAGAAAAACCACCGGTCCGAGCACGTGCTGTTGAATGCTGATATCCATGTTTTCAGCTTAACCAATCGCTACTGGTCAAGGGAGAGGGTATGCCAAATAATGCGTGCTCTTTGTTGGGGGGATTTTCATGAAATTCACGGTGTTATTGGTCCTTGTTTGTGCATCTGTTAACGCGTTTGGGGAGAACGTTCAGCTGCATCGCGATCAATGGGGTGTACCGCATATCCAGGCGGAAACAGATGCGGGTGCGGTTTATGGCTATGTCTACGCCCAGGCGGAAGACAACTTCTGGCAGATAGAAGATTCCGTGGTGCAGGCGGTTGGCCGGTATGCGGAGCTGGTAGGGGAAGCCGGGGTTGCTGCCGACTATTTGAATAGAGCCCTCGGGGTTGTCGCGCTGTCGAAAGAGGAATGGGCAAATCTTGCTCCGGAAACCCAAAGGCTTACGCTGGCCGCCGCCGCAGCGCTGAATGACTACTTGAAAGAACACCCTGCGGAGAAGCGCCTGATTGAAAAATTTGAGCCCTGGCAATTCATTGCGCTGTCCCGATTTTCAACCTACCAACTGTTTGTCTTCAATCGAGCGCGGATAAAAAATGAGGAAATTGCAGCGCGTGCTCAGGCGCAGCTGCTGGCTGGCCACTTCTCACAAGGCAGCCTTGCGTTGGCGCAACGCAATGCAGTGGCGGATGCCCAGGCCCATGCAGGCTCCAACACCTGGGCGATCGCCCCATCGCGCTCAAAGTCGGGCAACGCGATCCTTTTTATCAATCCGCATCAACCCTACTTCGGTCCGGGTCAATGGTATGAGGGCCATCTGCACAGCGCGGAGGGTCTGCACTTCTCCGGTGCGGGCTTTTTCGGCTCACCGTTTCCAACCATCGGCCACAATGGGCGATTGGGGTGGAGCCATACGGTCAATGAGCCGGATATCGTGGATGTATATCGATTGAAGGTCGATAGTTTGAGCCAACCCACAGTCTACGACTATGACGGGGCCACTAAGCCCATCAGAACCTGGAAGGGTGAGATCAAGGTTAAGGTGGAAGCGGGGTTCGAGACGCGCGCCTTTACGTTTGCCGCTTCGCACCACGGTCCTATCGTGGCGGAAAGAGGCGGCGAACTGCTTGCGGTTCGTATGGCGAAGTTTGTCGAAGGTGGTCAGTTGCAACAGCGCTACGACATGCTGCGTGCACAAACCCTGGATGAGTTTCGGGCAGCGCTTGGTCAGATAGCAACACCCATGTTCAACACCATGTACGCCGACGACCAGGGCAACATCTATTATGCCTACTATGGCGCGGTTCCGAGACGGGACGCCACTATCGACTGGTCGCAGCCGGTGGACGGATCGACATCCAAGACAGAATGGGATGGCTACCATCCTTTGTCCGAGCTGCCGACGCTCACCAATCCGCAAACGGGTTACTTACAGAACTGTAACGCCACGCCGTTTCTAGCCACCGCTCATGGTTCGAACCTCAATGCCGATGACTTCCCCGGGTACATGGTCTCAGAAGGAGACAACAACCGGTCGCGCATGTCCCGGGTGCTCTTGAACGGCGAGGCTAAGTTTTCGTTTGCGGATCTTGAATCGATGACGTGGGATACCTACGTGTTGGAGGCCGAAGTGACCCTGCCCGAGTTGACTCAGGAAGTTCGCGCGCGGGGATTTGCGGGAGAAGACGCGGAGCGCCTGCAAGGCGCCTTGGACATGTTGAACGCATGGGATCGTTATGCAGAAATCGACTCCGAAGCGACCAGCCTGTATTTTTTCTGGCGCTTTATGCAGCGCCAGCGCGGCGTGGTCGACCCGGTGGATGCGTTGCAGCAGGCGCTGGGTTATATGATGGAGACTTATGGCTCGGTCGCTGTGCCCTGGGGTGAGATCAACCGTCTGCAACGCGCTCACACCAGCGGGCTTAAAGGGTTTGACGATGAGGCCGAGAGCCTGCCCATCGCAGGTGGACCCGGTAATCCGTTTGGGACCATATTTAACTTCTATTCGCGTCCACAGCCCGGCAAGCAAAAGATGTACGGCGTTGCCGGACACTCATTTGTGGGCCTTGTGGAATTTGGTAAAACACCGCTCGCCAAGTCAGTATTGGTGTTTGGCGCAGACGCCGACCCGGAATCGAACCACTACTTTGATCAATCGCGGCTGTTTGCTGAGCGCAAGTACAAATCCGCCTGGTTTGCACCGAAGGATGTGAAGCGCAATACTCAAACCACCAGAACATTGAGTTGGCAGCCATGAGTGTGTTTGGAATGGCCGGAGTGATGGTTTTACTGGCGGATTTATGGGCGATCACTCGGACCCTGCGCAGCGATGCGGAAACGAAATCCAAGATGTTATGGGTAGTGTTTGTGCTGCTCGTTCCCGTGGTGGGTGTTGTCGGTTGGATTCTCTTCGGCCCGAGCTGAAGTACTTCGACAAAGCAACCGGGTTAGTTGCTTAACACCTGAACACTTAACACCTCAACAAGAGCTGTTACACAAAAAAAAGTGGCCACTCGGGTTCCAGCCCCAGTCGGTGGCGGCCTACGTCTGCCTGCATGATAGGTTGTGCCACGATATGCCGCAGCATGGCGTGCAGATCACGCGCGGGCTTCTCAACGGGGGAAGACGTGTAGAGCGCAGACGTGCCGCCCAGAGCGTGTAATTCATCAACACACTGCTTGACCGCGTCAATCACGACAAAGGTGCTCGCATACAGATCGGCGATGGCATCTTTATTGGATTCCATCTTGTTCTCGGCATGCGCCCACACCACTTCAGCTTTTACGTACAGCAAAGTGCCTGCCGCTTCGAGCGAGGCTTGGTGGCGGGCGATCGCAATCTGGCACTCCAGTCGGCTGTTGAGGCCTGGTGTGTCAGACATCCGTGCCTGTGTATGCTTGAGTACCGCTTTGCCCAGACCGAGCAGTTGCGAAGCAAACAGGGCAGAAACAGACCCAAAGACCGGTACAAAGTCCGTTGGATGTGAACGTGTGGGGTTGGTCATAGAAAAAACGTGATTTTCAGGCGCCGTTTGAGCAGTGACCACCACGTCATGGCTGCCAGTGCCGCGCAAGCCGCTGCTGTGCCAGGTATCGAGGACTTCGATTTTTTCCGCCGGTAGCGCAACAAGACAACTGACGGGTTGCCCCGCATCGTCCGTACAGGCTTCACCGCCGATGGTTTTGTTCCCGGTAAGAACGACCCAATCAGCGGCCGGGCAACCGGATACCAATGGCCACCGACCGTTCACGATGACTTCGTCGCCCTGAACGTCGATGGTGCCTGCTGGGATAGTTGAATGGGCTAACACCGGCTTGGCGTCTGCGAACAGGGTCGTGCGCAAGTCTGCTGGCATATAGCGCGCATACAAACCCACCAGAGAGATGTTCCACAGTAACCATGAGGCGGCAGCGTCACTGTGGGCAACTGTCTCCAGTCCCCGCAGCATGTCCGGAAGGCTGGTCCCCAGACCGCCGTAGGCTGATGCGACCGACATGCCCATGAGCCCGCTTGCCCGAAACGTTTCACAGAGTTCGTTGGCGGGTTTTCTCTCCGCTTCCGCCTGATCGCGGTATTGGGCGACGACCGGCAGCAGATCATTAAGCGCGCTGGAGAATCCTGAGTCCATGACTTGTCTCTTGAACAAAGAGGTGAGGGTCGCAGGCAGCGGTAAAACTTTCCACTTCGATTTTCGAAGTTGCTTATCGCTTCTGAATTGGCAGACTGCGGTTATGAAAAGTACCTATGGCCAATATTGTCCGGTTTCGCTTGCAGGCGAAATTCTGGGGGAACGATGGACAATTCTTGTCCTGCTGACGCTGGCAGACGGGTTCCATCGTTTTTCTGAAATGCAGCGAGCCATGCCACGCATACCCACATCAACCCTCAGCGCTCGGTTGAAAAGCCTGGAAGAGGCTGGGGTGATTGTGCGATCCAGAGACCAGGGCAGTGAAAAAAACCGTTATGACCTGACCCCGGCAGGTGAAGAGCTGGGTGATCTCGTGCTTGAGCTGGGAAAGTGGGGGCATCGGTGGGGGCGCGATCTTGCGACAGATGATCTCGATCCGGAACACCTGATCTGGAGTATGCACATGCGCATGAATACCGACATCATGCCCCAGCACAGGGTCACCATCGGCTTTGAGTTTGTCGATCAACCGGCAAACAAGCGTTACTTCTGGATCCTATGGGATCAAGGCAAAGTCGAAGCCTGTTTGAAGCACCCGGGATTTGATGAAGACCTGCGTGTTGTCGCTGAACTCCGCCCGTTTACCTATGCGTGGCGTGGCTTTGTCTCTCTCAAGGACGAGATACGGAAGGGCAGTGTCGTCGTGCATGGTCCCAGGAATCTGACCAAGGCGTTTCCAGAGTGGCTGTTGGGGAGCATGTTGGCGCCCGAAGAACGCATGCGACCGGGACCGGAGCGCGAGCTGCAGCAGACGCTCAGAGCTGGCCGCAAAGCATGAAGCACGGTCAGGTTCTTTTCTGAAACTCGATGTGCAGTTCTTTGAGGATGCGCAGGCTGTAATTAGGCAGATGGCGTAGCGTGTTTTTATCGGGCGCCAGCTCGAAGTCTTCAACGCGATCGATAAAGGCTTTGAAGCCCCAGTAAAGTTCGCGCCTGGCCAGCGGCGCGCCCAGACAGTAGTGAGTGCCGGTGGAAAAACCGAGATGAGAGCCCGTATTCTTCCTTTCCAGATCAATGTGATCAGGATTTTCGAACTGCTCAGGATCGCGGTTGCCTGAGGCGTACCGAAGATCAACCACACTACCTTTGGGAATATGCACGCCGTGCAGCGTGTAATCGTTTTTAGCCACCCGGGTCATACCCTGGGTAGGCGTTTCCAGCCGCACCACTTCATCGCAGAATGTTTTCAGGTATTTCTCTGGATCGCCGGAGAGTTTGCGCCAGGTGTCTTTGTCCTTGGCCAGCAGCATGATACCGGCGGACATCGCGTTGGTGGTGGTTTCCGAGCCACCAACAAAGGTGTCCTGCATCATCTCGGCGTGCAGTTCGTTGTCGGATAAGGTGCGACCCCACCCGGGCACTTCGGTATTCACCAGATCGGACAGCAATGAGTCATCGGGCTCGCGGCGCAGTTTTTCGAACAGGGGCTGAAAGTAATGTTGCGCCTCAATTTCAAGATCTGTGTAGTACAGGGTTTCTTCTTCGCTGAGACCGAGGCTCAGCCCCTTGATCCAACCGTCCGTCCACTTTTTGATCTGCCAGATGTCGTCTGGATTTGCGCCCATCTGTCGGCAGATGATGATCAGCGGCAGGGGTACAGCGTACTGATGCACAAAGTCGCACTGTCCGTCATCGATGAAGTCTTCGAGCAATTCGTAGGCCAGGGCTTCAACTTCGGGATCAATCTCGTTGATACGCTTGGGTCTGAAAGCCTGGTCGAAGATGGAGCGCATCTGTTTGTGTTCAGGGTCATCGCGTGCGGCCAGTGATTCGCCCGGCACCCAACCTTTTTCAAGAAAGCGCTCGTACGCCAGCTTTGCGTTGCCTTGCAGGTTGGCGTGGTCATTGCTGTAGCGGAAGTTGGAAAAGTTCTCGTAGTCCAACGCAATCTTGCGTTGGTCAGCGTAGCGTGACACCACAAACATACCGGTACGGGGATCTTTAAATACCGGCGCCTCGTCCCTCAGCAGCGCGTACGTGGGATAGGGGCACTCCAGCACTTCGGGGTCGGCCAGCGTCGCCTCGTCCAGAGACGCGGGGCATACCGGGTTTTCCATGCGATTGATTTCGGTCAAAAAGCGTTCCTTACCTGCGCGATAGGTGGAAGGAAAATAACCTCGACGCTCGTTGCCTGCAATCGTATCCTCCCGGCCCATGCAGACAGATAACTTACGAGTTCAACAAACACATCCGCTCATCTCACCCGCTGTGCTGGAGGAGGAGTTGCCTGCGAGTGAAGCGATCACTGAGCATGTTGCAGCATCCCGCCAGGCCACACGCAGGATAATCGGCGGTGAAGATGACCGCCTTGTCGTTGTTGTGGGCCCTTGTTCTATCCACGACCCGACCTCGGCGCTGGAATATGCGGAGCGGTTATTGCCTTTGCGCGATGCCGTTGCGGACAAGCTCTTTGTGATCATGCGGGTTTATTTTGAGAAGCCTCGCACCACAGTGGGGTGGAAAGGACTCATCTACGATCCCCACATGGACGGCTCGCATCGTATCAACGAGGGGCTGCGCTCGGCGCGGCGCCTGCTGGTCGAGATTACGGAGGCGGGCCTGCCGACGGGTACCGAATTTCTGGACGCAACGTTCGGGCAGTACTACACGGATCTCATCAGTTGGGGCGCCATCGGCGCGCGAACGGTTGAAAGTCAGATCCATCGCCAGCTGGCCTCTGCGCTTTCGATGCCTGTGGGAATCAAGAACCGCACGGATGGTGATGTACAGGTAGCTGTGGATGCCATTCAGGCCGCCAGTCACCGCCACCTCTTTCCAACGTTGAGCAAAGAAGGGGCACCCGCCATTCTTGAGACCACGGGGAATCCGGATTGCCATCTCGTGCTGCGTGGTGGGACACGACCAAACTACAAGCGGGAAGACATAGACGCAGCGGCTGATCTCTTGGAAAAAGGCGATTGTGATACCGCAATGATGATTGATTGCAGCCATGCGAACAGCGAGAAGCAGCCGGAACGGCAGGTGGAGATTGCTAAGCAGGTTGCCACAGAGACGCCGCGCGAGCATCTCTGTGGATTGATGATCGAGAGTCACCTGGTGGGCGGTCGGCAGGATGTTGGTGGTGAACTTGTCTACGGGCAGAGTGTTACCGACGCGTGTCTGGCGTTCACAGACACGGAACGACTGCTTAAAGATCTGGCAGAAGCGCTATAGCGGTAGCCCGGCTAACTGAAGTTGATTTCTATTTTACCGTACTCGCCGTAGTCAGCGAGGATGTTGGAACCGGTTTTTACAGGCACCGGACGGGTAAAGGACCCGGACAATACGAACTGACCTGGTTCAAGGCCGATGCCGTGCGGCGCAAATCGTTTGCAGACCCAACGGATGCCATGAGCCGGGTGGTCCATGACCGCCGCACCCAAACCCGTGTCTTCAATTTCCCCATCGAGGTAAAGCATCGCACCAGCCCAGCGCAGATCGATGTCTTTTGGATCGGTATGAACATCTCCTTGTATGTAACCGGCGTTGGCGGCGTTGTCAGCGATGGTGTCAAAGACGTTTCGAGTGTAGCCGGTTTCCGGATCGGTGCGCGTGCTGCGTGCAGATATCAGCTCAAGGGCAGGGACTACGTAGTCCGTGGCATCCATGACTTCCTCCACAGTTACCGCCTCACCGAAGAGCGGCTTTTTCATCACGAAACCCCATTCCGCCTCGATTCGTGGGTCGAGAAAGTCATCAGCTGGGATGGTACTGCCGTTGGCGAAGTTCATGCTCTCGAGCAGCACCCCGTAGTCCGGCGTGTCGATGTTCATGGCGATCTGCATGGTGCGTGAGGTCAGGCCGATTTTGTAGCCGCTGACCTGATCGCCGCGCGCAAGCTTGAGATCAACCCAGGCCTTTTGGATGGCGTAAGCGTCGTCCATGCCCATATCGCGGTGCGCCAGGGTCAGGGGGCGGGTTTGTTGACGCGACGCCTCTGCCTCATCCAGCTGTGTTGCTGCGGCCTGTACTTCTGTTTCGTTCAACATAAAGATTCCTTAAGTCACTTCTTCAAAGCTTTCGTTCAGCTGATTCAGGAGGTTGGTTAAATGCGCGAGCTTTTCCATGCCAAATCTTTTTTCGATGTGGCGATACAGACGTTCGGAATCCGGACTGACCTCGTTATAGAGTTTTTCACCACTCCGGGTGAGACGCAGGAGCGACTTGCGATTGTCAGCTGCGGCAGCTTCGCGCGCAACCAATCCTTCGGCTTCCAGGGTTTTTAGAATTCGCGTGAGGCTGGGGGCCAGCAGAAAGGTGGCTTCGGCGAGTGCACCGGCTTCAAGTTCCTGCCCAGCGGCCAACACCCTGATGACGCGCCATTGTTGTTCTGTAAGTCCGTGCTCGCGCAACATCGGACGAAAGGCCCGCATCGTCGCTTCACGGGCGCGGAGCAGTTGGATGGGCAAGCTGCGTTCGATAGGTCTGAGTGTGGTCATCTTGCTCGCGGTTCTTTTTGTGGCTATAGTAGCGGCAAATACTTAACATGTTAAATTAAATTTGGAGCGTACGAGATGAGTGAGCTTTCCGAGAATCTGGATACGGTTCAGGGCGTACTCGCAAAGTTTGGTGATGAGACGCTCCAACATGTGATCAATGGTGAAAAGACCTTGGGCGCTTCCGGGCAAACTTTCACGAACTCTTCTCCTATCGATGAGGTCGTTATCGGCGAGGTGGCGGCTGCAAACGAAGCGGATGTAGATGCCGCTTGTCGGGCAGCTGAAGCCGCGTTTCCAGCCTGGGCTGCCATGGCCGGACCTGAACGGCGCGCACTGCTGCACAAGATTGCCGACGCCATAGTTGCCAACGCCAAAGAGATTGCGCTTGCTGAAAGCTACGATACAGGACAAGCCTTGCGTTTCATGAGCAAGGCGGCGATCCGAGGCGCCGAAAATTTCCGTTTCTTTGCAGACATGGCACCCAACGCGCGAGATGGCTTGTCGCTGCCCGCTGAGGATCACATGAACTACAGCGTGCGCCAGCCGATTGGACCTGTAGGTGTGATCACACCCTGGAATACACCGTTTATGCTTTCCACCTGGAAAATTGCGCCGGCGCTTGCGGCAGGTTGTACGGTGGTGCACAAACCTGCCGAGTGGTCACCCTGCACTGCATCCCTTTTGGTCGACATCATGCATGATGCAGGACTTCCTCCAGGGGTCATGAATACGATCCATGGCATGGGTGAAGTGGCGGGTAAGGCACTGACCGAACATCCTGCGATAAAAGCCGTTGCCTTTGTCGGTGAGTCCAAGACCGGTTCCGCCATCATGCGCCAGGGTTCGGACACGCTGAAGCGCGTGCACTTTGAACTTGGCGGTAAAAATCCGGTGGTCGTTTTCGATGACGCTGATCTCGACCGTGCGCTCGATGCCGTGGTGTTCATGATCTACAGTTTGAACGGCGAGCGGTGCACTTCATCCAGTCGCCTGCTCGTGCAGGCGAGCATTGCCGATGAATTTGTAGAACGGTTAAAGGCTCGGGTCGAGAGTCTGAAAGTTGGCCATCCCTTGGACCCGGCAACAGAAGTAGGTCCCCTTATTCATCCGCGCCACTTCGAAAAAGTCTGCAGCTATTTCGATATCGCGGCACAGGAAGGTGCCACCGTGGCCGTGGGCGGTAAACCCCAACCACTGGACGGCAAAGGCTGTTTTGTAGCGCCCACCCTGTTTACAAACGCTAGCAACGAGATGCGTATCGCGCAGGAAGAGATCTTTGGTCCCGT
Organism: Candidatus Azotimanducaceae bacterium; assembly: GCA_965227885.1. Classification (GTDB taxonomy): domain Bacteria; phylum Pseudomonadota; class Gammaproteobacteria; order Pseudomonadales; family Azotimanducaceae; genus UBA4421. The sequence continues at coordinate 6,027,358 of OZ245781.1, read as the reverse complement.
GCTGACGGTTGTCACCTTTGAGGATGAAGTGGAAGCCGTGCGCCTAGCGAACGATGTTGACTACGGCTTGGCGGGTTATGTGTGGACGGGCGACACCGGCCGCAGTATACGCATGGGGCGCGACCTGGATGTGGGGATGCTCTGGGTGAATTCGGAGAACAACCGACACCTGCCATCCCCCTTTGGTGGCATGAAAGCCAGCGGCATCGGCCGCGATGGTGGTGACTACAGCTTCGACTTCTACATGGAAACCAAAAATGTCTGTATTGCCATGGACAGTCATAGCGTACCGAAACTGGGTACCGTGTAGGGAGTATCGATGAGTCCTTATCAGGTACAGAAATGAGTCTTTATCAGGTGCAGAAGTTTTTATACAACCTTAATCGCGATGATGCGGTGAAAGCTCAATTTGAAGAGAGCGCAACGGCTGCGCTCGCGGACTATGACCTGACAGAGGAAGAGCGCCAGGCATTGGTGTCCGGCGACGTTGGGCTGTTGTACGTGATTGGGGTAAATGGCCAGATCCTCATGCACTTTGCAGCTCACCTAGGGATCGAGTGGTTCGACTATCTGGATCTCATGCGCAAAGGGGTTGAGACCCATGGCCCGGTTCGCGCAGGAGTGTATGCGATGACAGGAGAAGGCCAAGCTTTCACCAGCGAAGAGAGGCAACGATGAGTCTTGTGTATGCAGGTGTCGCCAGTCACGCACCCGGCATCACCGGTCGTGCACACATGGTCGACAACGTTGAGGCCCGCGATGCGCTCTATGCAGCGTTCGAGAGACAGCGCGAGGAGATTGTGGCGAGTGGTGCTGAGGTGCTGGTAGTTGTTGCCGCTGAACACTTTGCCAACTTCTTTATGGATAACATGCCTGCGTTCTGCATCGGCATTGGTGAAAAACATACCGGTCCGATCGAGGACCCGGATTGGTTGAAAATTCCCAAGACCGAACTTCCTGGCGCACCGGATATCGCGTTAGCACTCACCAAAGAAGTGATGCAGACGGTGGATGTGGCGTATGCGGAGGAATGGAAGTGCGACCACGGCATCATGGTGCCGCTGCATTTCTTAACACCCGAATACGACCTGCCGGTTATCCCGGTCAACATCAACTGCCAGGGTCCACCGCTCGCGCCACTGCAGCGTGCCTGGGCGTTCGGCGAGGCGTTGCGGCGTGCCGCCGATGCATCGTCGGCGAAAATTGCGATCGTGGGTACTGGTGGTATTTCCCATTGGCCGGCAACACCAGATTCCGGCAAGATCAATGAAGCATGGGATCGAGAGTTTCTCGACAGACTCATGCGTCAGGACAGGGACGCGCTGCTGTCCTATACCGACGAGGCCACCTATCGCGACGGCGGGCAGGGCGGATTTGAGATACGCACGTTGATCGCTGCTGCAGCGGCTGCCGGTGGGCAGGGTGACCTGCAATTCTATACCGCAGAGCTGCCGATCTTTGCGGTCGGATGCTGTATCGCGCGTTTCGCGGTTGCCTGACAGAACACACGGAGAAAGATGATGAACGCTCTACAAGATACCGGTCTGTGGCGCACGCAAGCCTATGTAAATGGTGAGTGGATTGATGCGGACAATGGTTCCGCTAACAAGGTGACCAACCCGGCCAATGGCGAAGTCATCGCGGAAGTGGCGCGGTGTGGGACAGATGAAACCCGTCGGGCGATTGAGGCGGCGGCGGCCGCACAGGTTGCCTGGCGGGCGCTCACAGCCAAGGAACGTAGTGCCTACCTGCGGGCGCTGTTTGACGAGATGATGGCTCACCAGGACGACCTGGCGGCGATTATGACCTTAGAGCAAGGCAAGCCGCTGGCTGAATCAAAAGGTGAGATTGCCTATGGTGCAAATTTTCTTGAGTGGTTTGCGGAAGAAGCCAAACGGGTATACGGCGATACCATTCCCGGGCCTGCTGCAGATCGGCGCGTGGTGGTTGTTAAAGAGCCGGTCGGGGTGGTGGGGTGTATCACACCCTGGAACTTCCCGAACGCGATGCTCACGCGCAAAATTGGTCCGGCGCTGGCCACGGGGTGCACCGTGGTCTGTAAGCCCGCTAACGCCACCCCATTGTCCGCTCTTGCCATCGCGGAACTCGCCGACCGCGTAGGCATCCCGCCGGGGGTAATCAACATTCTGGCCGGGGACACCGCAGCCATCGGCGCTGAGATCACGTCCAACCCGATTGTCCGCAAGCTCACGTTCACCGGCAGTACCGAAGTGGGCAAACAACTGATCACCGCATGTGCTGACACGGTGAAGCGAACTTCCATGGAGTTGGGTGGGAACGCTCCGTTTGTGGTGTTTGACGATGCCGATCTGGACGCGGCGGTGCAGGGCGCTATTGCATCTAAATATCGTAATGCCGGACAAACCTGTGTGTGTGCAAACCGTATGCTCGTGCAGGCGGGCGTTTATGATGCCTTCGCCCAAAAACTCGCAGAAGCAACGCAAACGCTGAAGATGGGTGATGGCTTTGACGCAGAAGTGAGTATTGGTCCGCTAATCGACGAAGGTGCCGCCAACGATGTGATGGGCATGATCGACGATGCGGTCGGCAAAGGCGCAAACGTCGTTGTCGGTGGTGTACGTGGTGAAAATGGCGGCAGCTTTGTGGCGCCGACGGTTTTAACGGAAGTTACGGACACCATGCGGGTGTTCACTGAGGAAATTTTTGGACCGGTTGCGCCCCTTGTCAGATTCGATACTGAGGCCGAGGGCATAGAACTCGCCAACAAAACCGAGTTCGGTCTGGCTGCCTATTTTTACGCCCGTGACGTGGGACGCATCTGGCGCGTAGCGGAAGGCTTGGAGTACGGCATTGTTGGTATCAATGAAGGCATTATCTCCAACGAGATGGCTCCGTTCGGCGGCATGAAAGAATCAGGCAACGGCCGCGAGGGCTCCAAATACGGGATGGATGAGTATCTGGAGATCAAGTACCTGTGTATGGGTGGGTTGGACTCATAAAAAAGGGCGCTTGCAGCGCCCTTTTATTGGAAGGCCTGAGTCCTAGTTGAAGTTATAAGTAAACGTTATCCCACTCCAACGCGGCCGACCAAAGTACTGCTCGGTCATTCCAAACACGTTCGGGCCGGACAGGTCGAAGGTCTGCACCAGATACTCTTCGTCAGTTAGGTTGTGCACGTAGGCCATCACGTTCCAACGCTCACTTTCAGGCGTATACATGATCGACGCATTGGAGATGGTGTAACCATTCTCCGTCACCGTCTCCGCCATCGTCAGGGAGAAGAAGTGCTCCGATCGATAGACCGCATCTGCCTGCAGGGCGACGGTGCCACCGGCAAGCGGAAACTCGTAGCGGATAAGCGCATTGATATTCCATTCGGGAGATTGCACGGAGGTGGTCTCCGGTGTGCCACCGCCTAAATCCACGTCGATATCGTTGTAGGCGACACCAAGGATGATGTCCAAGCCTTCGGTGGGTGCGGCAAGCAGTTCCAGCTCAGCGCCTTGAGAATCTGCGTCTGCATTGGTGGTCAGCGTGTCGATACCCACAATCTGAAATGCCTGGTAGTCGCTGTAATCGTAGTAGTACAGCGCTCCGTTGAGCTGGACCAATCCATCATTAAAGGAGGATTTGAAACCCACTTCGAATGCGTCGAGCTGTTCAGGGTCGAAGCTGATGACGTCGTCCGTGTAGTCCAGCGGTGGTGTGAGCGGGAACACAGGGGCGTTGTAGCCGCCGCCTTTTACACCCCGGTTGTAGCTGAAATACACCAGCGAGTCGTCGCTGACATCCCAGTTGAGGCCAAGGCGTTAGGCGATTTCGTCGTCTTCACGGTCGCCGCTGTAGGAGGCGATGGTCGCCAGGATGTTGGGGTTGCCGTTGCGTAGCGTTGTGCCGGGGATGAAGTCCACGGCGTTTACGACATAATCGTGTTCCTTCTCATCACGAATCCAACGCAGCCCGCCGATGAAGGTCCAGTTTTCGCTGACCGGCATCTCAACCTGGCCAAAGAGCGAGAACGTTTCGGTGGTCGTCTCGTAAGGATTGTCCAGGCCGGAGACGGCCGGTGTATCTGACAGCGGATCGATGAACGGTTCAGTTTCCGCGCCGTTGGCATCTGCAACTTCCAGGTCCATGTAGTAGAAACCCGCCACCCAGTTCATGGTGTCGGTCTCGCCCGTGAAGCGGAATTCCTGTGAGAACTGTTCGGCATCGGTGTTCAGATAGAAATTGAAGAGCGGCACCGGAGATGCGTCCGAATCCTCGATGTAGTCCCGTTCGACGGTTGAGAAATCTGTGATCGACGTGAACGTGAAGTTGTCGAAGTCCCAGTTGACCGTTGCTGAATAGCCACGCGTCTCCAGATCATTGAAGCCTGGTGCATCCCAGGCTCCCGCATAGGGGTCGCCGTCGTTGTCTATGTAGCCGAGGACGTTGTTTACTTCGTTTGGTGTGAGCCTGCCTTCAACGTTGGATGTTACGTGCTCGAAAAAGCCGGTGTCGATGTCCTGATCCATGCCCCTGAAGTTGAAAAGCACATCGATGTTGTCCTGGGGTGACCAGAGCAGTTGCAGCCGGTAAGCCTGCTCATTGCCGTCATTCAGGTCTTTGCCGATGCGGTTTTTGATATAGGGGTCGTGATCGTTGGTCGAGACCGACAGGCGGGCGGCCAGCGATTCGCTCAAAGAGCCACCGATCGCGCCTTCAAACTTCACCTGGTTCTCCGATCCAGCGGTAACGCGGACGTAGCCGTCCAGTTCGTCTGTCGGCTTTTTGGTGACAAAGTGGGCAAGCCCACCCGTGGCGTTGCGACCGTACAAGGTGCCCTGCGGTCCTTTCAGGATCTCCACCCGTTCCATGTCAAAGAGCATGAAGCCGGTGCCGGACATCTGGCTGATGTATACGTCATCAACGTATACGGCAACCGGGCTTTCGACGTTGGTTGTAAAATCAGAGTTGGCGACGCCGCGTATCGCGATGGAGTAGTTGGCTTCACCGTTCGGCTGCACGGTTTGTACCCCCGGCGCCATGGCGGTGACCTGCTGGGCATTGCTGTAGCCCAGTTGTTCCATCTGCTCGCCGGTCAGTGCGTTGATGGCGATGCCGACGTCGTTGATGTTCTGTTCCCGTTTCTGGGCGGTGACGACAACTTCTTCCATCACCGCGGCAAAGCCGGGTAGTGCAAGTGCCATACCTAGGATGGCAGCGGTGAGTTTGGTTAATTGGCTCTTCATTGTTCCCCTCCGAGTTCCAATCAGGTTTTGGATATAGTCTGGACAGTGCCTGCGGAGTTGCAAGCCGTGCCTACCATACTTATCAGCTGCTCGATCAAGAGCGCCTTTATATTGGATGCGCGTCCGCTGTGCGGGCGCGCATGACCAATAAATACAGTGTGTCCTTCGATGCTGGCGGAGATGGTGAGTGCCAGATCCTCAACGGTGGTGTCACTGAGTTCGGGTCGCATCGAATGAATGATCTCTGTGAGAACGGATCGGTAAACGCTGTACATGCGTTCCATATGTTCCTCTGCGACTGAGTCACGCAGAGACAGAGACCACATCTCCGGAAAGAAGTGGGTGGTCTCTTTTTGTCCCAGGTCATCAAAGACGAAAGTGAGTACAGCACGCAGCTGCGCCTCAGATGATTCCGCTTTCAGCTCACGCAGACGTTCAAACTCTTCCAGGTAAGGTGCAAGTACGTAGTTGAACAGGTCTTCCAGGAGGTCGGCCTTACTTGCGTAGTAGTAGCTCAAGTTGCCCGGCGACATCCCCAGGTCACGGGCGATCCCACGCATGGACAGCTGGCTGGTGCCTTTGTCGATGATCTGCTGCTTGGCGGCTTCGAGAATGGCCGCGGCGGTGGCCTGACCTGTGGCGTATGCAGCGGTGCCTGGGCGGTTGCGCGCGTTCACATGAGCTCCGTGTTTCTCGGGTAGTACCCGCAATTGCAAACCTAGTACACCCGTACTATATTCGGCGTGCTCGCATATCGCCAGCTTTTTTACGGACGTGTATCCTCAGGCGTAGTGAAGCGTTGTCAGGCGTGATGAGGGGTCATCAGGAGGGAGAATGATGCGTAGATTTGTGTCCACACTCTGTGTGTCCAAATTCATTTCGGTGATTTTGGGCGGCGGGTTGCTGGTTGTCGCCACCGCGTCGGCTGAACTGCCGGTGGAACCGATTCCGAATGTCTTAAAACTCGATACCCCGTACCCCCCAACCTACGCCATGGTGCATGACTTCTCCTTTGAAGCCTTGCTGGACGCGCGTTACTCGTTGGTTGACGTGGAGACGCGGCGCTACAAGGGCATGTTAACAGCGGGTCAGTTTGCCAACCTCAACTACTCCATCGCGCGCCAGAAGTTTTACGTAGGTGAAACCATACACACGCGCCTGAATCGCGGTGATCGACAGGATCTCATCGCGATCTACGACTTTGAAAACCTGGCGTTGCAGAAGGAAATAGAAATACCCCCCAAACGGATGAACGTGGTGGTGAATCTCTCAGCGAGTGTCATCACGTCAGATGACCAGTTTTTACTGGTGTTCAACATGAATCCGGCCACATCTGTCACGGTCATCAATCTGGACGAGGAAGAAGTAGTCAATGAGATTCAGCTGCCCGGATGTTCGTTGCTGTACCCCGACGACAGCGGTGGCTTTTTTACGCTATGCGGAAACGGCGGTTTGCTGCACGTGAACCTGAACGAAGACGGGAGCGAGGCATCCCGTTGGGCCAGCAAGTCGTTTAATGACATCGATGCCGATCCGCTGTCTGAAAAGGCCACCAAGATAGGCGACACTTGGTACTTCGTTACGTACAAAGGCGAGGTGCAGCCCATTGAAGTTAGCGGTAAAAAACCGCGGCTGAAGCGGCGCTGGTGGATTGCCGACAAAGCCGAACGCGAGGCCAACTGGCGGCCAGCTGGCTGGCATGGCAAGGCCACCTTCGGTGATCAGCTGTTTATCGGCATGACACCAAATGGTTACAACGGCAGTCACAAAGACCCGGCCACCCATGTATGGCAGGTGGATGTAGATTCGAAAAAGATCGAGCAGCGTATCGAACTGAAGGTGATGGGTCTGAGCATCGCCGCAACCAAGGGGGGCGAAGATTCGCCGCCCCGACTGTTGGTGGTCAACATTGAAGGCAGTCTGGACGTCTACGATGCAGCGTCAGGGGAATATCTGCACTCAATTAATCAATTGGGTGACACCCCCTACATCGTCCATCCGATAGACTAGAGACTAGGTGAGCGTTATGAATAAATTTGATCTCTTAGGCAAAGTCGGGAAGTTAACAGAAGCCTCCACGCGAGGGCTTGCACGGCGAACCTCACGTCGCGGTTTTATTGGCAGGCTGGGTGCGGTGCTGGCGGGTACCGCTGGTTTACCCCTGCTGCCTGTGGCACGTGCAAGCTCCGCCGGTGGGGGGGCAGGTGTGCCTGCCCAATCAACGGGCAATCCGAATGACCCGGGTGATCCCACAACGTGCGATTACTGGCGTTATTGTGGTATCGACGGCTTTTTGTGCAGTTGCTGTGGCGGCAGCCAGAATGCGTGTCCCCCAGGCACTGAGATGTCGCCCTTGACGTGGGTGGGTACGTGTAGGAATCCTGCAGACGGACTGAACTACGTCATCTCATACAATGACTGCTGTGGTAAATCGAGCTGTGGACGGTGTATATGTAACCGTAACGAAGATGATCGTCCTGTATACCGTCCGTCTGCCAACAACGATATCGACTGGTGTATCGGCACCAGTAACAACGTTTACAACTGCTCGACCGCGGTGATTCTGGGTCTCGCGACCGAATAGCATCCAAGGATAAAGCTGAATAGTTAAGGCTAATTAGAGATAAGGCTAAATTATGGGTTCACGTAACTTACTCCTCCTGCTGGCAAGCCTCGGATTCGCTGGCAACGCGCTCGCTGAGTTTCAGCCTGAACCGACGGGCGTCATCGAGAGCTTGCCTGCTGAATATCCGGACCACTGGGTGCTCGTTCACGATTTTTCCTTTTTCCATATGTTTGAAGGAGAGGTGCTGGTCATTGACCCACTGGCTGAAAACCAGGGTGCACAATACAAAGGCATGATGACCGCAAGCTTTATTGCTGCGTTTAAACATGGTGCCAAACGTAACGAACACTACGTCATGGAAACTTTTTACTCCCGCGGCGCCCGCGGCGGAGACAGACTGGATGTGGTGACCATCTACGATCCGGCCACGTTGTCAGTGCAGGGTGAAATCGAAATCCCATCGAAACGTATCAGTGGTATGCCAAAGCACATGGCATCCGGGTTCATTGGGGATGAGGACTTTCTCGGTGTCTACAACTTCACGCCAGCGCAATCTGTGAGCATCGTGAACCTGGAAACGCGCGAGTTTGTGGGTGAAGTGCCTACAGCTGGCTGCAGCTTTGTGTTGCCCAACGGCGATCGCTCGTTTACCTCAATCTGCTCCAATGGATCGTTTTTGACCAGCACTTTGAATGATGCGGGTGGTCTTGAGAAAGCAGAGAAAACAGATGTCGAGTTTGATGCTGAGAACGATCCGATATTTGAAAGTGCGGCGGTCACCGATGGCATGGCTTACTTCCCGACCTTCCAGGGTCAGGTCCTGCCTATCGACACCCGAAAAGACAAGATCAAGGTGGGTAAACCGTGGTGGTTAACCAACGAAGATGAGCGCAACTGGCGCCCTGGTGGAATGAATATCGCGATGGTTGACGCGGGTGGCGTGGGCTACTTTCTGATGAACCCTGAAGGCGGCGAAGGCACGCATAAGGACGGCGGGTCGGAAGTCTGGGTTTATGACCTTAAGAAAAAGCAGCGCACGGCGCGTATCGAGCTTGCGAACTGGGGCGTATCCCTCGGCACCAGCGGGTCAGGTGATAATCGTTTGATGTTCGTCACCAACGCCGAGATGGCTATCGACGTCTACAGAATTCCCGACGGTGAGTTTGTACAGACTTTGAATACCGGCGCCGTAACCCCGTTTTTAACCTACGGAACCCACTAACTTGATCCAGGTACTCTATCCAACCATAAGCTTGTGGCTGGCGGCGATCCTGATCTTGGCGGCGGTGCACAAGCTGTCAGATTGGCCGCGGTTTCTAGCGGTGATGGCTGCTTATGATCTGGTGTCTGATGCGCGGCTGAAGTTTGCGGGTGTGTTTTTTGTTGCTGCAGAAATTTGCGCTGCCGGTTTGTTGATATTGATGGTGGATGCGGGCTTAAGTCTTGCAGGGTTCTTGTTCACCACTTATCTCTTTGCCATGGCATACAACGTGGTTCAGGGTAAGTCCCACATCGACTGTGGCTGTGGGGACGCGCCGACACGCATCGGGCTTTATACATTGGGACGCAACTTCGTCCTGATCATTGCTGCGGCAATCGCGGGCATGCTGCCAGAATTCGAAGTGACGATCTCAAGTTACGCCGTTGGCCTGTGCCTGAGCGCCATTGCGACGCTGCTGTACTTTGGTTTTGAAGAACTTTCTGCAAACAAAAGCCGCCACGAAAGACTCTGGTTGGGAGCAAGCTGATGGAGCAACGATGATGGAACTACTCATAGGCGCAGTTGTGGTGTTGTGGGTCCTGGTGGTTGTGCTGGCGGTTGCGGTATTTGCGCTCGCCCGCCAAGTGGGTGTGCTGTATGAACGCGTAGCGCCCGCAGGGGCTCTCATGATCAATCAACAGCTGAAAGTCGGCGATGCGGCTCCGGAAATTGGTATGCAGACACTGACGGGTCTGGAATTGACGACGGCGCCCAAGGACGTGCGGCAGCTGTTGTTCTTCCTGGCACCGGATTGTCCCATCTGCAAAAGTCTGCTCCCTGTTCTCAAGACCATGCAGAAGGCTGAGGTCGGTGTTGAGATTGCACTTGTGAGCGATGGTGATACGGAGGCGGAACATCAGGCTTTTGTCGCCAAGGAAAAGCTTGAGCAGTTCAACTACGTCATCTCTGAGGTTGTTGGAAGATCTTACGGGGTCAGCAAATTGCCGTACGCTGTTTTGATTGATGAGCGAGGGGTGATCGCCTCATTAGGCATCGTGAACTCGCGAGAACATTTGGAAAGCCTGTTTGAAGCCGAGCGCTTAGGTGTGGCCTCGATCCAGGAGTATCTGGATCAGGGTGAAGCCGCTGATCTCAGCTACAACGTGGCCGACAAAACTTAGGAAATTTAGGAAAGGGTATGAGTGAGACAAACCTTCTAGATAAGTTGACAGAACGCTTCAGCCGACGGGTTGCGCGTAACACATCGCGTCGTGGGCTCTTGGGCTTGTTTGGTGCAACGATGGTAGGCGCTGCCTCGCTGCCACTCCTTCCCGTGGCGCGCGCCGACAATCATGGTAAAAGCGAAAGCGTGCCGGAGACAGGTGACGATCAGGCCTGTGACTATTGGCGCTATTGTGCGATCGACGGCTTTTTGTGTACGTGTTGCGGCGGTAGTGTGAACACCTGTCCTCCGGGTACCGAAATGTCGCCGATCACCTGGATAGGCACCTGTACAAATCCGGTGGATGGCAAAAACTATGTCATCTCCTACAACGACTGCTGCGGTAAAAGTGGTTGCGGAAATTGTCTGTGCAACCGCAACGAGGGTGATCGTCCGATGTACAACCCGCCGAAGAGCAACGACATTAACTGGTGCCTGGGTACTTCAAGTGCGATTTACAATTGTTCTACCGCGATTGTGGTGGGAATCGCACTAGACGACTGATTGTGCGCTGGCTTGTTTTATCGACACTGTTGTTGCCGTCGATTGTGATGGCCGCCGACCTGGCCGGTGTTGAAAACCCCGAGCGCGCGCGAGTGAACTACATGCTCAACTGCCAGGGATGCCATGGCCCAAGCGGTCAAGGTACCGAAGACGGTACCGTGCCTACTATGACCAACTTCGTTGGGCATTTTTTTAAAGTCGCAGGGGGACGAGAATTTCTTGTTCGAGTACCCGGGTCGGCGAATGCTGCGCTAACGGATAATCGCCTCGCTGAAGTCTTGAATTGGATGGTGCAGAAAATCTCGCGAGAAGAGCTGCCCGACGACTTTACGCCGTACACGGCGCGCGAAGTGGGAGAGTATCGACAGTTTCCCCTGCAGGATGTCATCCATACCCGCGAGAAATTGATCGAGGCGATAGACTCCCTGCAAAACTAACTTGGGAGTGAGGCCCGAAAAAATGACAAAACCTGCTGTGCTGCTATTGATCTCCGCTCTGTTTCTTGGCGCCTGTGATAGTCGAACAGGCGAGCAGCAAGCTGAAACCTCCCACAAATTTGCAGACCTTGTGCTCGGTAATGGGGATATTTATACCGGCGATGAGACGAATCCGAGGGCTACCCACCTGGCATTGGCTGACGGTGTCATCCTCGCGGTGGGAGATGCCGAGAGCGTCGCTCCTTACGTTGACGAAGAGACCGAACGTCTGGATCTGTCCGGGCAGTTTGTAATCCCCGGCATCATCGATGGGCATGCGCATCCCGCGTGGGGTGGGTTGATTTCCAACTACTACTGCTTGTTTGATGCGACCGCTTTGCCCAATGAAATTCAGGAAAAAATCAAAAGCTGCGTAGCCCAGGCGCCAGCGTCGGAAACCTGGATACAGGGAGGTTTGTGGCTGGCAACGTTCTTTGATCAGTATCAGATTGATTCGCCGCGCGATTGGCTGGATGAACTCTCGGGGGATAAGGCCATCGCCCTCAGGGATGACTCAGGCCACAACTATTGGGTGAACAGCCGCGCGCTTGAACTTCTGGAAATTACCGAAAGTTCGCAACCGCCAAAAGGCGGGGTGTTCGGGCGGGACAGCAGCGGCCGCCTGGATGGCGTGCTCTATGAGTCTTTTGGATATCTCGCGGGACGACTACCTCCCTGGACAGTCGCGCACTACGAAACCGGTGCTCGGTACGCTATGGAGAACGCTCATCAATACGGTGTGACTGGATGGAAAGACGCGAGCGCAACAGAAGAGGAGGTGGCCGCGTATTTTAATCTGGACAAGGCTGGCGAGTTGAAGGTGCGCGTGGCAACCAGCTTGTATGCGGCGAGTGAGGGTCTTGCCGAGATTGATATAGACGCATATGAACGCATGCGAGCGCAGTATCGTTCGACGAACGTACTGACAGACTTTGTGAAAATTTTCCTCGATGGCATTCCCACCACGTCGCGTACTGCAGCGATGGTGGCACCTTACGTTGTCGAGGAGGGTGAAGAAGAAGATTTTGGTCCCTTGCACGTCGCGCCCTCGGACCTGGCGCGAGCCGTAACCGAACTGGACGCTCTGGGATTCACGGTGAAGATTCACACCGCGGGTGACCGGAGTGTCCATGAAGGCTTGAACGCAATTGCGGTAGCGCGTGATGCCAACGGCATGAGCGAGCGAAGGCATGAGTTGGCGCATGCCGGATTTATTGTAGAGCAGGACATTCCCCGGTTTCGTGATCTCAATGTTGTGGCGGATTTGTCACCGCATCTGTGGTTTCCATCGCCGATCATAATTTCTGTGCGGGAGGCGTTAGGGCAGCGCGGTCTCAGGTATTGGCCCAATCGCGACCTGATAGATGCGGGTGCACCACTGTTACTTGGCAGCGACTGGCCTTCGGTAGCCCCGGATATGAACCCGTGGATAGGGCTCGAATCGCTCGTGACGCGCAAAGATCCGGTGGGTTCTTTTCCAGGCGAAGGCTGGCGGGACCAGTCAATTACGCTGGAAGAGGGGTTCGCGATCATGACGCTCGGCGGAGCGCGAGCTTTGAAGGTGGAACACGAAGCAGGCACGCTGGCGGCGGGTAAGTCTGCGGATTTTGCAGTCTTGAATCACAACATTTTTGAGGTGGAAGTTTCCGCAGTCAGTGAAACGCGCGCAATTGCAACGTACTTTCGCGGTGAACTGGTATACGGAAAGGGGGGGACAGATGACTAACCTGACGCGGAGGCGTTTGTTGGAGGCATCCGGTCTGGGCGCGGCGGTTTACGCAGCGCCTGGGTTGAGTGCAGGCGCGGGTGCGAGCCAGATCGTGAATTTCAGTGCACTTGAGCTCAGTGCGGCCATTCACGCAAGGGAGGTGAGTTGTGCGGAAGTAATGGGCGCCCATCTTGATCAAATAGAACGGCTCAATCCTACCTTTAACGCCATCGTGTCTTTGGCTGAGCGCGCAGATCTCATGCGCGAGGCACAGCTTGCAGATCAGGCGTTGGACCGTGGTCAAAGCCGCGGATGGATGCATGGCTTTCCGATTGCCATAAAAGATCTTGCACATGCTGAAGGTTTTGTCACATCCATGGGATCGCCCATATTCGCCGGGTCGGTCGCAAAACAGGATTCGGTGCATGTGGCACGGATGAAGGCTGCCGGTGGCATTGTCATTGGCAAAACCAACGTACCTGAGTTTGGCCTTGGCTCACAGTCTTACAATGGGGTATTTGGCGCAACGCGCAGCGCCTACGACAGAACCAAAACTGCCGGGGGGAGCAGCGGCGGTGCAGCGGCTGCGCTGGCGCTCAGAATGGTGCCGGTGGCTGACGGGAGTGACTTTATGGGCTCGCTCCGTAACCCCGGTGCGTTTAACAACGTCATCGGGTTTCGCCCGACACCCGGGATCGTGCCGCTGGGCAACGATTTCAAAGAAGCGCTTGCGTGTAATGGACCCATGGCTCGCAATGTGAGTGATGCCGCCAGGCTCCTCAGCACAATGGCGGGTCCTACGGCGGCCTCTCCGGGTTCCTTACCTGTGGATGCAACGCAATATGCTCAGCCTCTGGAACGTGAATGGAAGGGGCTGCGGGTAGGCTGGCTGGGTGACTTTGGAGGCTACCTGCCATTTGAACCCGGCGTGTTGGAGACCTGCCGCGCCGCCATGCAGGGTTTTGCGGCCATCGGGATGGAAGTGAAAGAGGTTCAGCCCGACTTTGATATGCCGAGGTTGTGGCAGACCTGGTTGGTTTATCGCCACTGGATGAATCGCGCGAGAGGGTTGGCCATGTACAACGATCCGGATATGCGTCCCCACCTCAAACCTGAATTTGTGTGGGAAGTTGAAGGCGGGGCTGCAATCAGCGGCGATGATTTAAACAACGCAATGGCAGCGCGTGCCGCCTGGTACCAAAGCTTGTTGGCACTGTATGAAGACGTGGATGCGCTTGTCTGGCCAACCACTCAGGTTTTTCCATTTGACGCCGCAACACACTGGCCGAAAACCGTCGGCGACCGCAAAATGGATACCTATCACCGCTGGATGGAAACGGTTATCCCCGGCACGCTGGCAGGAGGTCCGGTGCTCAACGTACCAGCCGGATTTGGTGAAAATGGCCTACCCGTGGGTCTACAGGTTATGACCCCCAGATATACAGATTTCCGCGCGCTTCAATTGGGTTATGCGTACGAGCAGGCGACAAGATGGAATCTCGATCACCTGCCGCCGCCGCTCAAGGGTGCTGCGTAAGGTTGACGTTCAGCTTGTAGATGTTCCGTAGATACACTTCGTGCGCCGCTTCAGCCTCGGCGATTTTTCGTTCGATGAGGCGCTGCTTCAACAGGGGTTCGACCTCATCGTAGGAACGCAGGCTGGGTGGGGATGTTGACACCAGCCAAACCAGGTGTTGACCATATTGTGATCTGAAAGGACCCTGCCAAACCGGGTCTGGCGTTATTGTCGCTAACGTGTCAGCAAACGCCTGGCCGAAGTGGGCCGCGACAGTCTGCTTTGTGGCACGGACATACGTGCGATCGTAAAGGAATGGGTCACCCGCATTGTCGTGGCGCTCCTGCAGCGTCTCGCGCATGCGCTCAATCTCGGCGGCAGATAAGCTGGCAAAAAACAGATGCTCAAATGAGTAGGTTGCGGGTTGTGTGTATTGGTCGGGATGGTCGCGGTATTCGGAGCTCAGCTCTGCAGCTGAAATTTGCACGTCCAGGCTCAGGCGCATCAGTTCGTCGTAACGCCGTACCAGCTCCGCCTTGAACGTCTGATCTCCGTGCAGTCCCAGTTTGAGCGCCTCGCGATATTTCATCTCAGCCAAACCGTAGGCTGAGGCGAGCGCCTGCAGCTGAGCAGTTGGCATGTTCGCGATACGCAATGCGGCTTCATCCTCCCGCAAACCCTGCACCTGTGTCAGTTGATAGTGCACCAGGTCAGCTCGTTTGACATGAATAACGTCCGATTCTTGCGGCACCGAGGCGCTTACAACGTAGATCAGCGCGCCGATGGCGATAAAGAGAAAAAGAGGATCTTTGAACCACTGCATCTGGAGATCGTACTGCACTTATTCTTCACCTGCAGTAGACTCATAGGTTAAGCAGCATCGGGGGGGGGTGGACTGATCAACGATCTTCTTTTAGCACTTGCGCGTTGGGTGGATACTCACGCGTGGAGCACGGCGATTCACGAGTCGATTTATCTCTACTCATGGATAGAAACCACCCATGTCCTGACGCTGATGTTGTTTCTCGGCATGCTGGCTGTTATCGATCTGCGAATGTTAGGTCTGGTGTTCAAGGACATCCCCGCCTCGCAGATTGCAGAACGGCTGAACCGGCCGATGGTCATCGGCTTTATTGTCATGATTGTTACGGGATTTCTGCTCTACTACGCCATTCCGGTCCGCACCACACAAAGCATCTGGTTCAGGATAAAGGTGGTATTGCTGGTCGCCGCCGGGATTAACGCGTGGCTGTTTCACCGGCGAATGCGCGAGTCGGTTGGCTCGTGGGACACCGAGCCCAAAGCACCGCCGCGAATTCGCCATGGTGCGGCGGCCTCCCTCGCGCTCTGGATGGGGGTGGTCTTTACCGGGCGAGCGATAGCGTACGATTGGTATGACTGCCACAAGCCTCAGAGCGAGTTTGTTTACTGGATTGCAGGCTGTGTCGATGAGCTTGCACAGCTTGGTCAGCAATAGGAGGACTGCGCATGGATCTGTTGTTTATCTTTGACTGGCTGGACCAATCTTTCCTCGCAACCATTTCGAAAGCTTACGGCGGTGTGTTTGCGGTGGTGCAGATGTTCCACCTGGCTGCCATGGCGTTGATGGGCGGCATGGTACTGCTCAGTGACTTGCGGCTGTTGAACGTCCTGATGACAAACGTACCGTCAGACGTGGTCAGCGCCAACACCAATCGATGGTTCGACCTGGGTGTTATTGTGCTGATCGTGAGCGGCATATTTATGAGTAGCGCGGTTGCGCACAAGCTCTACTACAACGAAATGTTCTGGGCAAAGATGTCGGCGCTGCTGGCGGGCATTGTGTTTGTCTATGCGATTCGTCGTCCGCTTCTGAAACACGCCCACGAGAGTATTGGTCATTGGACCAAAAAAGGCGTGGCGGTGAGCTCGATACTCATCTGGTTTACGGTGGCTGCGTGTGGGCGCTGGATAGGTTTTTCCTGAGGGGTGATATGAGCAAAGAGCATCTGGAAAAAATTGCCCTGGCTGTCTCGGTTGTGGTCATCTTGACCGGCATCTGGTTCTGGAGTGGTCAGGTGGTTGAGGTCATCGAACTCCTGAAGATGGCCTACGGCGACGAGTAGGCTTTAAGCCGCTTCAGTATCGCCGCAGACCGGTTCTGCGTGAGCGTCGATCAGAGCGTCCAGTATCTGCACATATTCTCCCCAACGGGTGCGCGCGTCGGGTAGGGTTTTGTGAGCGACCACCATGTCCAGCTTGGGGATTACGGTAATAAACTGCCCGAATGCACCGCGGGCTGTGTATGCACCTTCATAGGCACAGCTCACTTTGGGACCATCCCAGATCCACCACATATAGCCGTAACCGAATTCGCTTTCACGTTCGCTGGGTGGGTTCATTTCGGCGTTGGGGGTGACAAGCGAAATGATTTCGCCAACCCATTGCTCGGACAGCACCTGAGTACCCTGCCAGTTGCCCTTCATACGCATCAGTTCGCCCAGCCTTGCCATGTCGCGGGTGGATAAAACGAAGTGGTAAGCGAGATGCTCGGAACGATCGCTATCGCCGTTGCGAATGTGTATAAGTCTGCGCCAGTGTTCAAACCCAAGCGGCTGTGCAAGCTTTGCATCAAACGCATCGTAAATACTCTCGCCTGTGAGACGCTCAAACGCGGACCCTGCTGCGTTGAAATCCCAGTTGCTGTACAGAAAGTAGGTGCCGGGTTCCTGACTGCCCCTGGGGGGTGCTGCGTCCAGATTGTCACCAGGATTGGAAGCCTTGTGGTATACACCAGATCGCGCCGTGACAAGATCGCGTACGCGTGCCTGCTTTTCGATTGGCATCAGTCCGCCAACATCATCCAGGCCGATGTCGGTGAGCGTGAGATCCAGGTTGATGGTGCCGTCATCGACATAGGGGCCGTACAGCATGGCTAAGAGGCTTTTGCGTACAGATGCGAGATAGCTGAGTGCTTCAGTGTCCCCGTATTCCCACAAAATTTTCCCATCCACGACGACCACGATGGCATCGTTAGCCATGGTGTCAGCCAAGTTGGCTACTTCAGCCAACTGCTCTGCATTGTAACCGGCGACAGCTGGTGTCTCGTGTTCAGGCCAGGGTGTGCCCTCGTGATCTGGTGCAGGGGTATACCCCAAAAAGTGAAACATACCTGCAAAGAACAGGTTTTTAATCGAAAACCAGTCAAACATCGTTAAGCGCCCCCGAATGCCATTGTGTATTTGTCGTCACGAGTCGGCAAATAGTTGACCCGTGATCAAATTATTTCTTGCCTTTCATGATTTAACAGTTCAATATTTATTGAAATATAGATTTCAACGAATGATTGTATGGAAATAGAACGGGTTGTCAGCATGTTGAGCGCGCTTGCGCAGGATACGCGCTTGAAAGTGTTCCGTGAGCTTGTCAAAGCGTGTGAGCCCGGCTGCGGGGCCGATGGGGGTGGCTTGCCTGCGGGTGAGTTGGCGGAACGTTTGAATGTGAGCGCATCGTCGCTCTCTTTTCACTTAAAGGAGATGCAGTGGAATGAGCTGGTGCACTCCCGTAAAGAAGGCAGAAGCGTTATTTACACCGCAAATCTCGCGGCTATGCAGAATCTCATGGCATACCTGCTGGAAGACTGTTGTGCAGGGGCGTGCGGTGTGGCGAATTGGTTAAAACTGAGTGAGGAACTGGTATGAAACGATTACATGTGAGCTTTAACGTTGCAGATCTGGACAAGTCCGTGGCGTTCTATTCAACGCTGTTTGACGCAGCGCCTACGGTTAAGAAGGATGACTACGCCAAATGGATGCTGGACGATCCCTGCGTCAACTTTGTGATTGAAGGGGGTGGTGCAGAGCCAGGGTTTGGTCATGCTGGTATTCAAGTTGAAGATGCAGACGAGCTTGAAGGGGTTTTTGACCTGATGAAGTCGGCGGAAGCACCGTATTTACCCGAGGGCGTTACAACGTGTTGTTATGCAAAGTCGGAGAAGAGCTGGACACAAGACCCGGATGGCGTCATGTGGGAAGCGTTTTATACGTTTCATCAGTCGGAAGAGCGTGGCAGCTTTAACGTCGCGCCCGAAGCGTTAGAGCGCGAGGCTATCACGGCCGGGGGTTGCGGCACCGGGGGGTGTTGCTGAGAGGTTTCTGTCTATGGATGTGGATCGGGCACGTGGCACGCGATGCAGCTGCGTGTCGGTCCGCTTTCCAGCCCCTGGGTGTGTTCATCCACGTGACAACCCATACATAGGGTGTGGAACTGTTCCTCGATGAGCGGAGCGACTTCAGGGTCTGTCTTGTGGCAGTCCAGGCACATCCCCATACCGGTATCATCGATGTAGTTGTGATGGCAACTGGTACATGTTTGATCAACGTGGTCCGCATGTGCAAAGGACACCGCCAGCATCACACCGGCCGGGTGAGGCACACGATTTTCAGCAAATGGATCATGGCGGATCTGTTGTGCATACAGGGCCAATCCCGTCAGCAGAGCGAACACGATGATCAAAAGAAGCGCGGGTTTCATAGCTGCTTCACTAGCACAAACGCCACAGGGAAGAGTGCCAGACCCGCCAGCCTCATGGCGGTCATGTCCGGCTGGGCGATGGCATTAAAGCGATGCGCAATGGTGAGCCCTACGACCAAGATGGAGATCAACCAGGCCTCCAGAGTTGAGAAATAAAACCCGCTGCCCACGATATGCCAGAGCGTGGCGCCTATGGCTGCGAGACTGATGTAATAGTGCCACTGCTGAAATGTTCGGTGACTCGGGTGCCACCAACGTCGGCGGGTGGGTAACGCAATGATGATCATTGTCGCGATGAGGCCAACTGCGGCGAGACCGGCAAGCATGTACCAGGGTGCATCCAGTGACACGTAGGTCCACACGGTAGTGTCGGCAAGCCACAGGATTGCGACGTGCGCGACAATCAAACCCGCAGCCGCGTAGCTGATGTAGCGGTGCAGCATGTGGCGGCGACCCTTCCCAACTTCAACAAACAGATAAAGCATGAGTGCAAACGCGAGCAGGCCGACCGCGTTGCCGATATCCCAGTAGAGTGCGCTACCGAGCCTTGTATGCTGTATGAGGGTCGCGCCAAAAGTAAGCGCGGTGATGACATAGGCCGACCCCGCGATTGTGGAAGGCGACCTCAGCCTTTTTTGATTTTCCAGAACTTAGAACCTTCCAGACTCAAGTCGTACATCAGACCTTTGTTGTTAAACACAAAGGCGATAATCGAATCGCGAATTGAATTTGTATCGATCTCCCGGCCTACACCGAACTCGATTACCGCAATACTGCCGTCAACGCCGGCTTCCCAACCGTCGCTCTCCACAAATGAGCGTAAAGCTTCCGGCGTCATGAACATAATCACTTCGGCTTTGGCCTGACCGCCCAACTGAAAGCCAACGGAAAGAGATGTGATCCGGTAGTAGCCTTGTGTCTGGCCGCCGACAAGCAATGATCCCTCGCCGATCTCGCCGCCCACGCCCACGCCTCCCTTGATTATGCGAGGGAAGACGAGAATTCCTGTGGCCTTGCTGCCGAGCGTTTTTGCAGCGCTCTGCTCGCTGTACAGTTTTTCGAGCGTAGCCTGGACGCGAGTGTCTATTTCGAGCTTTGACGCCGCCAGCGCTTGAGACGTGATACCGGTGATGGCAAAAGAAACCAAAACTAGGCGAAGAAAGGTTTTCATGGGGTGGCCCTCTGGTTTTGCAACATTATACGTTAAGACAGAAGGGGAGCGAGGCAGTTCACTCCTTTAGTTTCGCTGCATCAGTTTCGCTGCATCACCAATCCCAGCTGGCGGCTCTGTGCTACAAGTTGCCCTGAAGCGTCCCACAGCTGCCCGGTTTCGATCATTCGCCCGTTGTGCAGGTCATCGGTCGCGAGCCTCGCTTTTATCCATCCGCCAACGGGCACTCTGCGAGGATGGAAGGTTAATTCCAGCGTGGGTACCCAGCCTACCTGTCCCAGGCTTGCGAGAACCGAAGGTGGAAAGGCATCGGCAAACAAAAGCAGGCTTGACGTACAGGGCGCACGGCCGTCACGAAATCGAATCCAACCCGACATCTCGGCTCGATCATAGTGTCCGGCGTTAGCCTGCTCGGGGTGCAGGCGGACTTCCAGGCGTTCCAGCAGGGGTAGATGAACACCCTGGGTTTCCTCCGAGCGCAACGGGCAGTGTTCCGGTTCGGGCAATTCGGGCGGTGCTACCGTGATCGGCACATCGACGCCGACCTGCGATTCGAGATCGGCAAAACACGCCAGAATTTCCAGACGTTCCTTGCCATCCTGCAAAAGTCGGGCACGTGCTGTAGATAGGGTGCGACCGATTCTTACGGGCTCGATGACTACCTCAAACGGTGTGTCGGCAATCCCGGGCCGAAGAAAGTGTGTTGTGACACTTGTGGGATGGGGATGTGGCAGTGCCGCCTCGAGCGCACGCAAGGCACAACACGCCATGTACCCACCGTTTGGGTTGTCACCGATATTCCACTCACCCCTGAGGGTACCGCCCCAGCGATGTTCATCGATTTTTTCAACGTGGGTTTCATCGTCAAATTGCGACATAACGAGCGCCCTTAAGGGTAGGTGTAGGTAGCTGCCAGCCCCAGCGGGATGCCCAATGCCCAATAGGCGATCAGGAAAAGCGACCATCCAACAAGAAAACACACGGAAAACGGCACCATGAGCGCGGTGACTGTGCCGATCCCTGTGTTTGAAACCCAACGTTGGCAATATGCTACAACGAGCGGGAAGTAAGGCATCAGGGGGGTGACGATGTTCGTTGAGGAATCCCCAACCCGGTAGGCCGCCTGAGTCAGCTCAGGGGAAATGCCCACCTGCATCAGAATGGGTACAAAAACAGGGGCGAGCAGCGCCCACTTCCCGCTCGCCGAACCGACCAGCAGATTTACAAACGCGGTCAGGAAAATGATACCCAGCAGAGTAACGGCGCCGGGTAGAGCAAGGCTTTTGAGGACGTCTGCACCTTCTACCGCAAGCAGCGCGCCAAGATTTGATTGGGCGAACGCATAGGTGAACTGTGCGCAGAAGAAAATCATGACGAGGTAGTAGGCCATTGTGCCCATGCTCGTGCTCATGCCTGCGATTATGTCGCGATGGTTTTTTACCGTGCCTGCGACGTACCCATAGATAGTGCCGGGGATGATAAAGAGAAGAAAAATCAGCGGCACAATGGACTGCATGATGGGTGCCGAAAACGAGGTGATGGAGCCCTCGCTGGATCGCAGCGGTGAGTCTTCAGGGTAAATCGCTGCAATCAGAAGAACGATGCCAGCAAACATGGCGGCGGTGGCAATCAGCAAGCCGCGCTTTTCTTGAGGCGCGAGTTCGTCGAGTTCACTTTCGGGCAGATCTTTGCCATCAACTTTGACACTTTTCAGACGAGGTTCTATGACACGGTCGGTCAGGAACCAGCCTATGCCGATAACAAGAATGCTCGAGAGCGAGGTAAACAACCAATTGCTCAACGGGTTCACTTCGCGTGTTGGATCCAGAATCTGCGCGGCCTGCTGTGTAAAGCCTTGCAGCAACGGATCGATACCGGACGGGATGAAGTTGGCACTGAATCCACCCGAAACCCCTGCGAAGGCACACGCTATCCCTGCCAACGGGTGGCGCCCCGCAGCGTAGAAAATAATGCCGCCGAGAGGAATCACAAGCACATAGCCAGCGTCAGCGGCCGTATGACTGACAATGGCAACCAGTAACAGCATGGGGGTAAGCAGTCGTTTGGGCGTCAAGGAAAGAAGCCATTTGAGGCCTGCGTTGATGTAGCCGGTTTGTTCTGCAACACCCACGCCGAGCATCGCGACGAGGACAACACCGAGCGGTGCGAAGCCCGTGAAGGTTGCCACCATGCTCGATAGAAACGTTGCCAGGCTCTCCCCCGAGAGCTGATTCTGTACGGCGAGTGTTCGCTCGCCATCGAGTGCAGGCACGGTGAAACTGTGCCCCGACAGCATCAGCGAGATCAGCCAGACCAATAACATCGCGCCCAGGAACAGCACTGCGGGGTCTGGGAGGCGGTTGCCGATGGTTTCGATCTGCCCCAGGAAGCGTTGCACGGGGCCGTTGTTTGGTGAACTTAAGTCCGCGTTGTTATTGTCGTTCATAGGCGAAGCATGTCGACAATGCGAAGAACATTCAACGCAAAATCCAGTAGAAAAAGGGCTGGATAAAATGTGAACCAATCGAGGTTATGTGGGGCTTGTGTCAATAAAATAGCGGCTTACACGCGATTACATGATGTGGTTGCGTCAAATTGGGTCGCCCTCGATACCGTGATGTTCAGGGCGGCAGAAATGGATAGCTGTTGGAAGTTGTATGCGCACGCGCTTTGCCACCCTGATTCTTTGTTTTCTAGTCAGCCCGCTCAGTTTCGCTTCGATGGAACTGAACAACGTAATTTTTCATTTCGAGCCTGGCGACGATGCCAGACAGGACGTCGAAATCACAAACACCGGCGAGCAGCCGTTATACGTTGAGATTCAACCCAATCTCGTTCTTTCGCCCGGTGAAGAAACGGAGGATCGATCCTTGATACGAGATCCGCGTCAGGCGGGGCTCCTGGTCACACCAAACAAGCTGATCGTCCCCGCGGGGGGTACCAAACTCGTGCGTATGGTGAAGATGGGTAATGCGCCCACTGAACGCGTGTACAGAGTTGTTACCAAGCCTGTTGTTGGACAGGTACATGGCGGTGAACAAAGCGGTCTGAAAATCATGATCGGCTACGAAGTGTTGGCGATTGTGTACCCGAATAACCCCAAGCCGGACCTCTCGGTCGAGCGCAAAGGTCAAAAACTGTTTGTTAAGAACAACGGCAACACCAATGTGCTGTTGCGCGAAGGTTTTCAATGCATAACCCCTGACATGCCGCGGGAAGAATGTACGCCTCTCCCAGGGCGACGTATGTATCCAGGCAACGAATGGGAGCTGGAGTTGCCGCACGATCTGCCGGTGACCTATTACCAGAGCGTGGGTACACGCAACTATGTGGAGTCATATCCTTAGTCGCCGCCTAGCGGCTGTACTGTTTGCTCTGCATACCCTGACGCCACTTGCTCACAGCGAGGGGGCGGCTGTGCCTGTCAGTATTTCTCCACAAGGCGAGCCGGAAGGTGAGGTTTTCCAGGTCAACACGGCGCCACCTGAGGGGTTTGCGGAATTGATGGGCGTGCAAAGGACTCAGGCGGATATCTATTTTGGTGGGCTGTTTGTTGTCTCCACCTTTGTTGAGTTTGATCTCGAGACCATCGAGATCCTGGATCCACTGACGGTAGTTGAAGCGATTCCCAACGTGGCTGAACCGGCAAGCCTGGCTCAAGCGCTGGGCGGATTGCGGCCGAGCAACAGTGGCCGGTTGTGCAACTCACGTCGGGTTGAAGGGTGCGGCTCTTTGTCAGCGCAGAACGTTGACCGGATTGATCTTATCTTCGACGACAGCCGTTTTCGCGTTGATCTTTTCATACACCCGAACGAACTTCTGACGGCAGGTGCCCACAGAGAACGCTACCTCCCCGCTGCGGGTTCTGATCGCGCACTCCTGCACAATATTCGTTCCAGTTTCTCGGGTCGTGGGGCGGACCGTCGGTACAACTTGAGCAGTGAGAGTTTTTATTCGCAAGGTGCTTCGCGCCTGAGGGCGCGCTATGGCGTGTCCGATGACGGACCTACGCTGTATGAAATGTCCTGGCAACGAGATGGTCGAGATACAGAATATGAAGTGGGCAGTTTCAGGGCGCTTGGCCGCAATATCACCTTTGCAGCCGAGCACGAGGTGCTCGGACTCAGGGTTGCTACCTCCACCAAACGCCGCACAGACCTGGATCAGACCTTGGGTACGCCGCTGCTCCTGTTTTTGTCGGAACAGAGCCGGGTAGACATATATCGAGGCGATGAATTGATCGAGTCGCGTTATTACGATCCCGGCAACCAGGAGATTGATACAACAGGGTTCCCGGAAGGTGCCTACGAGGTTCGGATGCGTATTGTGGGGATGAGTGGTGCCGAACGTGACCTCACACAGTTCTACATCAAGAGTGCCTTTATGCCGCCCTGGGATGAACCCCAGTACTACATGGAACTGGGCAGGGTCCTTGAAACGGAACCTTCAGGTTTGCCGCGTCTTGGTAATAGCGACTGGATGAGGCTGGGCAGCAGTCATCGGATTCACGAAAACATCTCCTGGGACAATGAAGTCACTTACGCAGATGGCAGGGGATTGATACAGAGCGGTGCGTTTATTCTGGGTAATCGCTGGCAAACCAATGCGCAACTCTATGCGGGCGCCATGGTCAGCGATGCCGGTGATCTGGGAATATCCCTGCGAGGCAGCTTCATCAAAGATGAGATAACGGCGATTCTTGACTACCGCCAGGTGGATCACGACGGGTGGTCCGGCAGCGAGTTCGAATTGATCCCGCGATCGTTCACGCAAGCCTCGCTGATGCTGGGGATGCCCCTCGGCGAGGGACGGTTTGTCGTACGTGGACGCCTCAATAAGCGTGTGAACAAGACGGAACATGATGTTGGTTTTTCTTATTGGGGTCTGCTGTTTAACAAGATGGGTCTGACGGCAAACTTCAGCTTTGATGCAACTTATGGCACCGACGACTACTGGGTGCAGGCGGGTATTCAAATTCGCTGGCAGGGCAGAGCCGGACGACGTGCCTTTGTGCGGCCTGGTCTGCGTTACGCGTCCGGCGATCTTGCAGATGCTGACGCCCAAGCGGGTTACGGTGCATCAGCGTTGCTGGATGCCCGCTGGCAACACCGTTCAGATTTGCCGTACGTCAGCGACTATGTCGGCCCTGTACAACAAGCGTATTACCTGCATCACGACGCTGAGCGCAGCAGCGTAGGCGCCAGGTTTGTGCCGCTTGATCTGCCGGATTCTGATTTTGAGTTGGGGCTGGCCAAACAGGATAGAGATACTGACCTTTATTACGCTGCCAACAACCGCTTCAGCGTGGTTACCAAAGCAGGTAAGACCATTGTCGGGGACGGAGGTTACAGCGCAGGCGCACTTGTGGTCAGCATCGATGGCAGTGCAAACGGCCTGTTTGAAGTGATCGTCGATGATCGAGCGGTGGGTAAAGTCTGGGCCGGGTCATCGAACGTGTTTTCTTTGCGACCTTATGCAACTTACAGCGTGAAAGTGCGTCCGGATGGGGGTGGCATCTATGGATTTGACGAATCTACCCGCCGGGTGACGGTGTATCCGGGGAACGTCGAAACGCTTACCTTTTCAGCTCACAACCTGATGGTGCTTGTGGGGCAGGTGGTCACGCCTGAAGGCGCACCGCTGGCGCTGGCTAGGTTTGAAAATGTAGAAGGGTTTGGCTTGTCGGATGACTCTGGCTGGTTCCAGGTTGAGGTGGCTGGGCTTGACCCTCTGCTGGTGAGCCCCCAGACAGGACCGCAGTGTCAGATCGAGCTGCCGGAAATATACGCTGAAGATGGATTGGGTATTGTTGACGAGGTGGTCTGTGTACCGGTTACTCAGGCGAAACCGTAACGCTTAAGTTGCCGAAGTACTGCCCACCCGGAGCTTGCTCAAGATCCTGGCGATCCAAGCTGACAATCAGTGCGACGCGGCTGTTGCCACGGCACCCGCCGTTCACTCTGGGTGGTCGTGCTGTAAAGCCCGTGCGCGGTACGCCTGGCTGAAGCGTATTTCTGCGTCCGGCGCCCACGCCGCCGCGAACCCGGACGTCGTAGTCGATTGTAATACCCGCACCGTTGATGATGCTGAAGGCACTGGACGGGCCACTTCCGAAAGCGGTGATTCTGTAGGGTCCTGCCGGGTCGGAGGTGACACACAGGCGCATCCGTTGCTGTACGCGATTGCGTCGGGGCGAGACGTTGGTGAAATCAACATCGACAAAGCCGGTCACCTGCATAACGGCATGACCATCCTCGGCAAATGCCATCAAAGCAACGAATATTGAAAGAGTCAGCCCTGCGAACGATTTGCGATTCATTGCGGAATCAGCGTAAGCGTGAGTGTACCGACGTAATTACCAGCAGCTCCCTGCAACTCCGTTTCCGGGACTTCAATGGATAGGTTGGCGTTGGCAACGGCGCAGTTAAAAATCATGTTGAAGAAATACCACAAGCCGAATCCGGTCTGTCCTGTGAGGACAACCCCGGGCGTTAACTGTTGTCGCCCCGCGGTACCAGCCGCGTCGTTGAAAAAGGCATTGTAGGAAATTTGGGTGATACCGTTGGTAAGGGTAAACGCTGCCGGGTTACCCGGCTCGCCATCACCCGATGCGAGAATGGCGTAGGTGCCGCCGCCGCTGAAGAGTGGTACCCCCGTGCGTCCGACACAGATGTTGTCGTTTGCCGTCATGGGCCCACTGCCACTCCAGGTGCCTAAAGGCATATCCGCAAAGCCATTGATTCTGGCTTGCAGACCCTGCACGTAGAAAATGTCGACGTTTCCGGTACTGGTGGTGCCGGTGGTACCTTGCGCTGCGCCCAGGACGGACGGAGCGATGCTGACCAGCGTCAGCAGCGTAAACAGCTCGAGTACAAAATGACGAAGCTGCGCCCTTACACACCGTCCGCGTTCGGGTTGGTGTGCGGTTTCGCAGCTTCGATCCCTTTTATAGGGGAGGTAATCCATAACCTCTAAATCCGCAAACGAGGGAGTGAAACTCCCTCGCTTTTTCTCCGGTTTGCGTGATCGTTAGATCGGTGCAACCAGGAAGTACAGGGTGCCGAGATATGAGTCGGCGGGCAACACTGACGCGTCTGCGGCGGTGACCGTTACTTCGATCTGGGCGTTGTTACCCACGCCTGCGCAGTTGTTGTCAACGTTAACAGCGTTGGTTCGGTTAACTGCCAGACCTGAAGTCATAGGCAAAGCACCCGTGCCGTCATCCCACGTAACTGAGTAGTTAACCGTGTCCGTCAGACCAGCATTGATCAGCTGGAATGCGTTCGCAGGGCCTGAACCTGTCGCCGTTACCTGATATGTAGCTCCACCGTTACGGTAGATACACGCAGGCGACGTACCACTTACGTCAGCACCAGCGAATGCAGGCAGAAGGATGTCTGCAAGGTTGGTGATGTTAACTTCGTCGTTCACTGTCAAGGTGATGTCCACGTCACCCGTAGAGGTGAAGCCGACCGTACCCTGAGTTACAGCGAAGCCATTGGTTGCGACTGCAGCGAGCGCGCCACCCAAGGCAAGACGCTTTAAGGTCTTAACTATTTCGTTTCTCATTCTTCGATACTCCATGATGTTTGAGAAATGACTACAAACCTGGTGTTTGATCGCGCGTAGGTGATCCTGCACCTGTAGGTGCGCGAACTTTAATCGAAGAGATGTTTTTTTGGCGCGAACTGCGTCAACTTTGCCAACAAGTTGACGCACACGCCTCGTTATGTGACCGGGTTCACACCCTGAGATGTGGTCGGTGCTACGTCTTGACGCATGGGTGGGCTCTGCGGTGCGGATAGCGTCGAACTTTTGTCGATGACGCCGGTCATCCGATTGAAGCAGGCGAACCATTCGTCCGCGTAGTCCACGTGACGATATTGCGAAAAATATGGCCCGCCTTCTGTGAAGTGCACCAGATTTGCCTCAACGCTGTACAAGTCATAGTCAACCAGGTGATTCCAACGATGCGGCAACTCGCCGATGCGGCTGTCATCGGCAAGCCATTTGAACTGGTGTAACTCAAGTCCCGATGCCGAGTTCACGTAGCCGAGGCTCAAGTTTGTACATTCGCTGCAGTTCATCAACATCACGCTGGACCAATTTTTCTTGGCATAGCGGGTTTGCACGTTGTCATTGAACTTAACTGTGTTGGCGGGTTTGTGGTCGTGCTTGACCACCTGGACAGCAAAGTCTGGATCGCGCGCGTCCCACAGCTCTGCAATGTCTGTGCGGCAGAGCATGTCGCAGTCCATAAATATGGCCCAACCCTGATAGTCACAGAGATAGGGGACCAGGAAGCGGGAGAATGAAAATTCGGTGGACGCCAGGCTCTCGACCGGGCGGTGGTAGAGGTCGCTGAGCTGCGCGAGATTTATCTGCGTAATCGACACCGGCCTTGAAGCACGTTCCTGGATGCTGTGTGTCAATGCGGTGCAGGCCGCGGTCTCATGACGGTCGTAACCGATAAATACTCGTATAGGCGAATGATCTTTCATGTCAGTTGCTCGGCTATCTGGGCGATGGGTGCATGCCAGTCGGAGAGGGATTGTTGGCGATAGAGGCGCACGTTGGTGTACCAGGGTGAGAGTGCGTCTGGTGCCGTGTTTTCAGAAAACCAATGCCATACCGGGCGTTGGCCAACGAGAACATGACAGGCAACACCCATTGCGCCGGCCATGTGTACGGAGGCGTTTGAAACAGACACCAGTTCGTCGAGCGCTGCGAGTTGAGCCGCGCCATCCTCCAGGCTTGCGAGGCTGTCTGCATCCTCATCGTAGTGCACCACATAACCATGTTTTTCGGCGTGGGCTTGCAGTTCATCCCAACCTTCGCCGTACTGAACGCACACAAACACGCGATCAGGACACTGCAGCACAGGTAGTAGTTCGTCCAAAGGCACACTTTTGCCCGCGCCGTTGACCTCACTATGGGATCGCCAGGCGATGCCCGTGATGGTTTTGCCTGGATAGGCGTTGGCATATCGCGCGCGAAACTTCTCTTTCAGGTCTGCGTCAGGTAACAGGTAGTTTTCGGGCGCGGGGATGGCTGCCAGATCCTTGCGCAGGGTCAGGTGCAGTTCGCCTAACGTGGCGAAGCCATCCTGTAACTTCTGCGCTTCCTCATCCAATCCGGTCGAGAGGGTGACTTCAGGGAAGCTTCTCTTAAACAGTGGATGTATACGCTTTTCGCAGACGAGCGTGACATCCACACCTGCCGCGATCAGGTCCTGGAGCATGCGTGCATATAGAATCTGGTCTCCCACGCCCTGTTCCCGGGTGACCCAGAGTTTGTACCCGGGCTGCAACTGTCCCTGCCATCGGGATACACCGGTTGGGGTTACCATCTTGCGCATACGTTCAAGGACGGTGCGTTCGTGCCAACCTTCGAATAGCTTGCCTTCCGTCAGAAGTGCTATGCCGTAAAGACTGTGGGCGGTGTCGTGTTCTGGTTCCAGCTGCAGGGCTGCTTGGAGGGGCGGGAGGGCCGCTTCAAATCGTCCGAGTTGGCTGTACGCGCGACCCTGATTCACAAGCGCAGGAACGCTGTTCGGTGTCAGGGTTGTCGCATGGTCTGCGAGAGCGATCAACTCCTCTGCTTCCTGCGTTGATATGGCAGGGGCGAGGGCCATTTGGCGGCAGATGAGCACGATCAGAAGGTTTAAATCCTCCGGTCGCGCGCCTTCGAGCTCCACGCAGCGGTTTGCGTAGAAAAGTGCGCGATCGAATTTTTCCAGCTCCATGAACGTGCGGGTTAAAAGCCGACAGGTATCGCTTGCGGGGGTGATTGCGAAGTCGCGTTCAAATGCTTTCACAGCTTCCGCCAGGCGATCGCAACGCCGATAGGAGAAGCCGAGGTTGTAGTAAGCCTTGGTGTGTTTTGGGTCAGCGGCGATAGCCCGTTTGTAGGCACCGATCGCTTCAGCGTGTTTATCGATCTCGGCAAACGCTAACCCCAGGTTGTAGTGCGCGTTGGCGTCTTTTTTATTGTGCCGGGTGGCGCGCTGGAGAACGGGAATAGCCTGTTTGGGGGCACCCGAGTCGACGAACAACGCACCCAGGAGCCCCTGCACCACGCCATTGCCGGGATACTTTTTCATCAAAGATTCGTATGTGGACTGGGCGGCGAGGAATTCACCGTTAAGATGCCAGCTTCGCGCCTCGTCGAGGCGGGCATTGTCCTTCAGCGAAAGTCGTTCACGCATACTATATAAGCACCGAAGATTGTCTTTTCAGCTTAGCAACGATCACTATTTGTGCATGTTCTACACTTCGAGGTACACACTAGAACACAGGCGGTTTTTCCAATGCAGACGGTGCAAGCAGACCATCGGTATACGCGCGACAATCCAAGTCCAAGATATCTCGAACTCATAGGTCAATATCAACAGCTGCACGCGAATGGTTCACCGGACCACGGCATTGAGGCGCGGGAAATGTTTCCGGGCCAGAGCCTTCTGGAACACATTAACCCTCTGCTTGAGCTGACCCACGCGTTCAAGTTCAAGACGATGATGGACTATGGCTGCGGTAAAGCGATGCTCTATCGGCCGAACAATGACATTAAGCTGACCGATGGACGATCGTTCAACTCTCTGCAGGCGCTGTTAGGTGTGGACGTTACTCTTTACGATCCTGCGTATCTGCCTTACGCGATGCGCCCGCAGGAACAAAGTGATCTGGTGGTATGCACGGATGTGCTGGAGCATTGTTCCCAGGAGGACGTGCAGTGGATTGTTGACGATCTCTTTTCGTACGCGCGAGAGTATCTCTACGCCAACATCGCCTGTTACCCGGCGGCCAAACAGCTGCCCAACGGCGAAAACGCACACTGCACTATCGAAGATGTCGAGTGGTGGCGGTCGGTTGTCGAAGAGGTTGCCCGCAACCACACGACCGTGGCCTATCGGTTTATCTGCACCCATGGCGATGGCTCGATTGCGGTCATCACCAACACTTAGTTACCAAGACGGCTGACCTTATTTAAGCAGCGAACCCAATAAACCGCGCACCAGCTTGCTGCCAAGCGAGCGGCCCACACTGCGGGCAGCGCTTTTAAGCATGGCCTCGCCGATACTCTGACGGGAGCGACCGCGGCGTGGTTTGCTGCGCTCGCGGGCCCGGGCTTCCTTTTCGCGCGCTTTGGCTTCAGCCTGGGCACGTTCTTCTTCCGCCAACAGGCGTGCGTTTTCCTCCGCCTTTGCCTGCAGGCGCTCGTAAGCAGATTCGCGGTCGATGACTTCGTCGTAGCGGGTGCCGATAGGTGAATTGCCGATATTCTCCTTTCGCTCAGCCTCTGTCAGGGCCCCAATCCTGGACTCAGGTGGGGCCATGGTCGCGGCGACAACAGAGGTAGGGGCGCCATCTTCATCGAGGGTTGAAACCAGTGCTTCACCCACACCCAGCCCGATCAGGGTCTCTGCCACATCCATCCCGGAATCGTTGCGAAGGCCCTGTGCCACGCCTCGAATGGTTTTCTGATCCTTGGGTGTAAACGCACGCAACGCGTGTTGGACCTTCATGCCCAACTGGCCCAGGATCGCCTCAGGTATGTCCGTCGGGCTTTGCGTGACGAGGTAAATGCCAACGGCCTTGGAGCGGATGAGGCGAAACACCTGTTCCACTTTCTCCAGGAGCCCCTTGGGCATGTTTTTGAACAGGAGATGCGCCTCGTCGAAAAACACCACCAGCTTCGGCCGATCCAGATCACCTGCTTCGGGTAAATCTTCAAACAGTTCAGAGATAAGCCAAAGGACAAACGCCGCATATAGATTGGGCGATTCTCGCAGCAGGCGTTCTGCATCCAACAACGAAACGACACCGTTGCCGGAAAAGTCTTTGTGCATGAGATCGTTAAGGTGCAAGGCAGGTTCGCCGAAAAATTGCTCACCACCCTGTTGTTCGAGTACAAGCAGACGGCGCTGGATGGCGCCGACCGACGCTGCGGAAATATTGCCATACTCCTGCCGTAGCTCCTTGGCGTTGTCGGCCATAAATGTGAGGAGGCTGCGGAGGTCCTTGAGATCCAGCAGCAACATCCCTTCGTCATCAGCAATTGCGAAACAGGCGTACAGGATCCCTGCCTGGGTCTCATTCAAATCCAGCAGCGCAGCCAGAATATCGGGGCCCATCTCGCTGATTGTCGTGCGAACCGGATGACCGCGTTCGCCGAAGATGTCCCAGTGCAGAGTCGGGTAGCCGCGAGATTGGTAGTCAGAAAGACCGATGAGTGTTTTGCGTCGATCAATTTCTTCGTGCGCTCCTCCAGCTTTGGAGATTCCGGCGAGATCCGCCTTCGCATCAACCGCGAAAACAGGTACCCCCGCGCGCGAAAAGCTTTCCGCCATAACCTGCAAACTGATCGTTTTGCCGGTTCCCGTGGCACCCGCTATCAATCCGTGGCGATTGCTCATGCCGGTCAGTTGAACGACCTGTTGTTGTCCGGTACCGCCCAGCACGAGTTGTGTGGATTTTGTCATCTGCCTTCCCTGTACTTTTTGTGTCTATTAAACCAGCAAAGCCGAGGTATGGCAGGTGCCTTACCTCGGCTTTTGGGGGTTCAGCCGCCTGACAGGGTTAGTGGGTAATTACCCGATCCATCCCCTTGGCCTGGTCAACCCAACCTGCAACGGTGCTTGCGGAAGGCAGTGCACGTACAAGCTTCTTCTCTTCGTTCACTTCAGCCATTTTCGCAGCCAGGTTGTCTGCGTTGCGCTGGGCAAGCTCCGGAACTGTGTCGACGCCCGAGGCTTCCAACAGTTCAGCGTATTCCCCACCCACACCTTTGACGCGGAAAAGATCAGCGTGATTTACAAACTTCAGAATGAGCGTTGCGCTCATACCCGAATCTTCCACGATCTTTGCACGTCCTGATTTGGTTGCGCCCTGTTCTAGTAGTTGTTCGCAGCTGGTTACACCGGCATTGGTAAGCTTTTCGGCGTAAGCCGGGCCGATTCCTTCGATGGTGGTCAGATCTGTCACTTGTGTCTCCTGTAGTTATTGATATCAAGCGATGCGTAATATGCTTCAAGTAAATGTCAAAGAGCTGTAAGAAAGGTTAAAGATTTGCTAAATCTCGCCGGGGCGTGCGTTTGTCTCAGACAATTGCGAGACATATGATGTTGGGATCTTAGGGAACTACACGGGATAGGATGCGACTATGAACAAAAGTTTGACTGGCGAATGGGGCAAACCGGTAAACACAGCCGCGCACCAGAAAGGCGGCATCCATGATGATGACACCGCCACCGAGCTCGGTTTTGTAGGGGGTACGGTTGCGGGCTCAATTCATATGGAGCAGTTTTTACCGTTGGTGTTGCAGCATTTTGGCGAAGACTGGTGGCGCGAGGGCACGTTGTCCATGTACTTCATGCAGGCCACTATCGACCGGCAGCCCGTGCAATGTCACCTGGAGCCTGGACTGAACGGTCAGGCGCGTGTCTGGATGGAGAACGAGGCAGGTGAGATGATCATGGAAGGCACGGCAAATCTGGCCGACTGCACAGAGCCGACAATGCTCGCTCAGCGTTTAGCGGCCATCCGGCCCGCAGGCGAGCTCAGGATATTGCAGAATTTTGCGGTAGGGCAGGTAGAGCGTGCGCCAACACGGGTGACCAGCGACTTTGTTGACCATCAGCTGAGAGTCATTACCGAATCCCATGAGTATTTTGAGCGCGCTGAAAAGTTTGGGCAGCGGGCACTGCCGAATACCCAGATAGTGCGGGCGTTTGGACCAGCCGAGCAGGCGGTGGGTAAACGGGTTATGGAGCCCTTTGTGGGTTTATATGGCGCGATCGAAGTCAGCTTCATCAACGGCCCTGTCCTCGAAGAGACGGACTATGAATCCACCTGCGAGGTGGTGGGGCTCAGCGACAGCCCCAAAACAGAGATCCTCTGGTGGGAAAGCAAACTGTTTAAAGATGGTGAACCTGTTGCGCGCATGCTGAAGATGGACCGCCTGTTAAAAAATTCTTCGCCGCTGTGGACGGAAAGCGCCTAAACCAAGTGGTCGAGTGCCGTTAGCGCTGCAGGGATGCACATAAGGCAGGGCTGTTCGCAAATGCAGTGGTTTAAGAAAATTCGCGCGTGGCTCGCGAACCGTATTCCACAACCAGATGCTTTCCGAGGGGCGGGGCGTGGATTGGTGGCGGGCGCATGGCTGCTGTTGGCGTTGACCATCCTGGTATCCGCATCAGAGGTGTTTTCGTGGCAGGCTGCTACCGCATATCCAGTCATCGTCGCGATCATCCTCTTGATCACAGCGCTGGCGCTGTGGGTATTTGCACTAATCAAAAAAGCGGAAGACGGCTTCCTGACCGGGGTTACATTGTTCTCCGTTGTGGCGTTGGGCGTGCTCTTTGCGGGTATGGGTGCGGCTGGCTATATCGTCATCCTGATAATTGCGCTTGGATGTGGGTTGATAGGTGCTGGCTGGGCGGTTTCAAAACGACGTGGCTGGGAATGGCGGTCCGTGTCAGCCTTCTCCATAGGGAGCCTATTGGTTGTCGGTTGGTTGGGTGGCTATTTTACTGAGCGCTGGCCCACTGAAGAGCCGGACTACTCAGTGCCAACGGGGAGCGAGCAGCTCTCGCTGGCGGATCCCGCGACAGCGGGACCATTCCAGTTTCGCGTTGTGTTCTACGGTTCCGGCGACAATCCACAGCGGTCAGAGTTTGGGGCAGACGTCGACTACGTAACCGAGCGAGTTGATGGCAGCAAGCTTATCGATGGATGGTCGGGACGGGGTGCCTGGGCTCGCTCAAACTACTGGGATGCAGCCTCCGACAGACTGCCGATTAACGCCAAGGCATGGGTACCGGAAGGGGCGGGTCCTTTTCCGGTGGTGCTGATTGTGCACGGTAACCACGCCATGGAGGATTTTTCGGATACCGGGTACGACTACCTCGGAGAATTGTTTGCCTCACACGGCATTCTAGCCGCCAGCGTTGATCAGAACTTCCTGAATTCTTCGTTGGGTGACATGTTGGGTATCCCGGATGCTGGCTTGGATGAGGAAAACGATGCACGTGGGTGGCTGCTATTGAAACACCTGGAGCAGTTTCGCACTTGGAATGAGAGTGCCGAGCATCCGCTCAAAGGCAAGGCAGACCTTAACCGGGTGGTCTTGATCGGCCACAGTCGCGGCGGCGAGGCGGTCTCGGAAGCCGCGGTATTCAACCAGTTGCCCGCCTACCCGGATGATGCCTTGTTGCCGTTTGATTTTCAGTTTGGCTTGCGCGGTGTCATTGCGATTGCGCCGGTGGATATGCAGTACCACCCGCGTGGGCATTACACCCGTATACGTGATGTGAACTATCTGGTGATACACGGTAGCCACGATGCGGATGTTTCGTCGTACTCCGGTTATGCCACCTTTGCCCGCACAGAGTTTGGTGCGTGTGATACATGTTTCAAGGCAGGGGTTTATGTGGTTGGGGCAAATCATGGCCAGTTCAACACGTCCTGGGGTGCAAAAGATTTTCCAACACCGGTGTCGCGCTGGCTGAACCTCCAGCACTTGATCAGTGGTGAAGATCAGCGGGATGTAGCAAAAGTGATGTTCATGAGTTTCCTTCGCGCCACTCTGTTTGATGATCCCACTTATTTGCCCGTGCTTGCAGAACCAGACAGGGTGCGCGGGCTCTTTCCAGAATCAATTCATCTTCTGACCCAGTTCCAATCGGCTGATGAAACGATTGTTGCTGATTATCTGGAAGACGATGATGTGTCTACCGCCTCGTTAGAGGGATCTACGATCAGTGCTGAGGGCTTAACAGTCTGGCGCGAGCAGCATATAGAGTTGAAATGGCATAAGACGGGTTCTGCTGCAGCGATATTGGGTTGGCAGAGTGAAGCGGAGGCGTCACCGGCCAGATACTCGATAGATCTGCCGCCAGGTGTGCTGACCGCTGGTTCAGAGATCGCGTTGTCTGTTGCCGCTATGACGGAACCACCAGGCGAGATGGAGGATTTTGAAGCGCCCGACACAATCGATTTTTCTTTGGAACTCACAGACGGCCACGGTCGCACGGCGCGAATCCTTCTCAGTCAGAATCGTGAATTGCAGAAAAGGCTGGATCCTCGCGTCTTAAAACTGCATGCGCTGCAGGACGAGCGATCTGAAATTGTCTTCCATCGATTTGCCTTTGGTGTGTCGCATTGGATTGCTGCAAACGAATCACTCGATACAAACCTGGTGAACAAGCTTTCGCTGGTGTTTGATCAAACGCCCGCAGCAACCATCGCTTTGGAGCGGGTGACCTTGGGTCAACGTTTGCCGGGTACGTAGATCTTCAGCCGGACTTGGTGTCGGTCCAACTGTCGAAGTGACGGTCGCACAGGCTGATAAACAGCTTAGCTCCGGTGGAGAGCGGCTCGTGTTTTTTGTAGTAGATGCCGACATGTCGGGGAATTGCGGTTGCGGTCAGGCCGGGTATGGGTTCCATATCTTCGGTATCTTCCAGCAGTCGGTCGGAAAGATAGGTTACGCCTTTCCCCGCCGCAGCAAGCGCCAGCCGCATTTCGAGATTGCTGACCTCCCAGACCCCGGCAAACTGGCTGCGCAGCCGGCCTGTGTCCTGTCGTTTCACCGCATCGTCCAGATAGCTTGTGAGCAGGGTTGTTTCCTGTAGCACCTCGGAAGGGTTTTTCATCAACTTCTCGAACAGCGGGTGGTTGCGGTGTACGCACAGCACCCTGGTTTCGTCGAAGTAGGCCTTTGTGGCGAAGTGCCCGGGCATGTCTGTCTGGAAGGGACCGAAACCCATCTCCCAGCGACCTTCGTCAACGCCGTAGATAATCTCCTTGCTCGGCACGACATCAAGTTTCAAGCGGGTCAGTGGGTTCAGGTCGCAGAAGGTCAGCAACAGTGTTTTTGAGAAGTAGCGATTGACCATCGAGTTGGTGGCGAGGCTCAAGGTTGAGAGTGCCCCCGTTCTGATCTGTTCGATATCAGCCAGCGCTTGCTGCTCCTCGGCGAGCACCATGCGTGCATAGCTGTAGAGTCTGCGCCCGGCCTCGGTCAGCTCAGGCGTGCGGCCGCGCAATACCAGCAGCGTGCCGAGCTTGTGTTCCAGGTTGGCGATTGCCTGGCTGACCGCGGATTGAGAAACGGATAACCGTTCTGCTGCTCGACTGAAGCCGCCGAAGTTGATGATGGCGTCAAACACCTTCAGTTCGTGGCGTTCTATTTGCAGAGCACTTTTCTGCGGACTGGGATGGGGGTTTTGCTGGGGCGAAGCCTGTGTATTTGCGGGTCGCCCGCCAGGGGGTGCCGGTGTTGCGGTCATCCTTTGCAGCGCTCCAATCAGCGAAGACGCGAAGATTTTAGAGCTTAATGGCCTGAAAATATATAAGTTGTTCTAATATAAACGATAAAATTAGCTAATAAACACGTCGAATATAACTAGTTCTAATATAAATGGCAGTCGCTTGGCCTTTTCCTGCCGGGAAAAAGGCGTAGTTTGTCTGGCTTCTCTCACTTAAGTAACCGAGGATCGAAGATGAGCATAACCCCCATACGAGCGCCAAAAGGCCTCGCCAACGTCGTTATCGCAGAGACCACCATTTCGGACGTTCGACCGGAAGGCAAACTGATATTTCGCGGGCACACCATACAGGAGCTGGTGGCGCAGCCGTTTGAAGAGGTAGCCGCACTCGTAGTGGGTTGCGATGCCGCCAAACTGAATGAGGCGTTGCGTTCAGCCGCAAACCTGACGGCAGCGGAAACTGCACAGGTATTATCACTTCCTCGGACCCTTCACCCGATGCGGATGCTGCAGGGGATGGTGCCTCTGCTCGAAGATGTTGCCATTGGCGCGTCCGATCAGTATCTCGGGCCTGAATTTTCGGAAGTGAATCAGGGGGTGCACGTGGCTGCTAAATTGCCCGCTCTCGTGGCAACCCACCTCATGGGCCAAGCCGTTGTGATGGATCAATCAGCGACCTACATTGAGCGCTTCCTGAAAGCGATTGGAACGGAACTCACGCCCGCAAATCTGCACGCGTGCAACGTCACCCAAATCCTCCAGCTGGAGCACAGTTTAAACGCGGGAACTTTTGCTGCCCGGGTAGTGGCATCCACGAAGGCTGGCGTCGCGAGTGCCATCGCTGCGGGTCTGGGCGCGTTATCAGGGCCGTTGCATGGTGGCGCAGACCAGGCTGCGCTCGAAATTGTCGACGCGTTGGAACCGGACCAGGTCAAGGCGTATGTGGATGAGATTTTGTCGACAGGTGGCCGGGTACCTGGCATGGGACATCGAGAGTATCGGGTGCGTGATCCCAGAGCGCTCTTCCTTGAGGAGATTGCAGATACCCTGTCGGTGGGTACTGAACATCGCAAAGCCTTCGAAAAGCTGCGTTTGCTGGACACGACGTTTCGCGCGGAAATGGACAAACGAGGCAAAGAGGTCCACGCGAACGTGGAGTTCTACAAAGGACTGGTTTATCGCATGTTAGGTCTACCGAACGAATTTTTTACCGCTGGGTTTGCGATGGCGCGGGTATTTGGCTATCTCGCGCACTTTGTTGAAAACGGTGAGGACAACAAAATCTACCGCCCCCAGGCGATGTATGTTGGTGCCTGACGTGAATCGCTGTTAAGAGGTATGCTCCCCCTGAAAAAGTGAGAACAACTGAAACTCGGGGGAGTAGACATGGGGCGGCTGCAAAACAAAGTCTGTTTGATAACCGGTGGATCAAGAGGGCAGGGGGCAGCAGAAGCCGAGCTCTTCTGTGCGGAGGGTGCCAAAGTATGGATCTCCGATGTGCTGGACGATGAAGGCGAAGCGCTCTCTGACCGGTTGGGCGAGCAGTGTGAATACCGACGCCTGGATGTTCGGGATGAATCCGGATGGCAAACGCTGGTAGCAGAGATTGAGGCGACGGACGGTCGTCTCGATGTACTGATAAACAATGCGGGCATCTTTCGCAGCGGCCGTTTTGTAGATACTTCCAAAGAAGAATTTGAGCTTGTGATGGACATCAATTGCACGGGTGTCTTCCTCGGTATGCGCACCGTTGCCCCACTGATGATGAAAGGTGGTGTTGGCTCCATTGTGAATATTTCTTCGTTGGCAGGTATGCGAGGTGCGGCTCGGAGTGCTGCTTACGGTGCCTCGAAGTGGGCGGTGCGTGGCATGACCAAAACCGCGGCGGTGGAGTTTGCGCGGAAAGGCATTCGGGTCAACTCTATCCATCCGGGTTTGATAGAAACGCCAATGGCTGCCGAAGTGGGACCAGGACAGGAACGTCTGATCAAACGCACCCCGCTTGGACGCTCTGCCGACGCTCGAGAAGTTGCTAACATGGCCTTGTTTCTTGCGAGTGACGAAAGTTCGTATAGCACCGGCAGCGAATTTCTCATAGACGGCGGTTTGAACGCCTTGTAAACACCGGCTATACCCGTCCGCCCAGACGTATGGGAACAAGTATGAAAACAAGTTTGAGAAGGCGTAAGAGAAGGAGAACCACATGGCGAAGATCGCAGTACTAGGACTTGGCAACTTTGGCACGGCGTTAGCCCGTAACTGGCTTGAAGCCGGTCATGAGGTGACGGGTTGGACCGTTGAAGAAGACGTCAATGAGTCGATGCAGGCAACTCAGATCAATGCGAAGTATTTGCCCGGTGTGCCACTGGTTGGCCTTGATGTCTCCATGGATCTTGCGGAAACGGTTGCGGGTGCCGAGCTGGTCGTCTGTGCCTTGCCCAGCGGTGTGGTGCTGGATGTTGTGGATCAGCTGGTACCCCATCTGGAAACGGAGCAGATCCTGCTCGATCTCGCCAAAGGCCTGGCGCCGGGAGATAGACTGATCTCGGATGTTATTGAAGAAAAGCTTGAAGCCGCAGGTAAGCACAATCAAATTTGCGTCATGATGGGCCCGACAATCGCGCCGGAACTTGCGCGCGGCGTTTATACAACGGCGCTGGTCACCAGTCAGGACGCAGCACTCGCACAGAGGCTGGCAGCGCTGCTGACTACCCGCACGCTGTCGCTCGCCGCCGGGGATGACCCGCTTGGCGCAGAATACTGGGGCGCATTCAAGAACGTCATCGCACTTGCTTGTGGTGTTGTTGACGGTCTCAAGGAAGATGGTCGTGGCGGAGACAACCTCAAGGCCGCGGTGTTCACCGCCGGTTACCGCGAAGCGGTGCAACTCTTACCCGAGCTGGGCGCAAAACCTGAGACAGCGTTGAGTGCAGCGGGTATCGGTGACCTCTTTGTTACAGCAACTTCTCCCCACGGTCGGAACCGGGAAATGGGTGAGCGTTTGGGTAAGGGGCAGACGCTTGATGAAGCCCAAGGTGAGATGGTGATGGTCAGTGAAGGCGTACGTGCCGCACGCATGTTTCATCCGTTGTTCGCGAGCAAAGACCTGGATGCACCCTTTGTTGCTGCCGTGTGTGGGTTGCTGGACGGAGATCTTGATCTCGATGGGTTCCTCGAAAAGGTCATGAGCGCATAGCCGAACTCGTGCTTGAGGTTCCAGGCAACAAAGGGCATATTGCGCGGCCGGTTGCCTTCCTGCTCTAACGAGCCGTATCTGTTCGACTAAGGACGCGAATGAGCTTTTTCTATTCTGTTTTTAAGCTGGCTGGTCGTTTCGGCCGATTTGCGGGGTGCGCCGCTCTGTTGTGCACGGCCGCTGCTGTTGAGGCCAGTTCTTTGTCAGCGGCAAGATTAACAGCTGCTCCCACTATTGATGGGGCGGTGCAAGATGATATTGCCTGGCAGGGCGCCATGCCCGCAACTGGCTTTACGCAGGTACGCCCCTTTGCCGGGGAACCGGCCAGCCAGCGCACAGAGGTTTTTGTCGGATTCACTGATGATGCGCTCTATATTGGTGTTGTTTGTTACGACTCAGATCCTGACAAGATTGTGGTTGCGGATAGCCGAAGGGATTCAGATCTGGACGTGACGGACAGCTTTCAAGTCATCCTCGATGTTTTCCACGACAAGCAGAACGGTTTTGTTTTTGGTACCTCGCCCAGCTCTGTCGCGTATGACGGTCAAGTGACGAATGAAGGTAGCGGCGGCTTCAGTACGTCAGGTGGTGCATTTAATCTGAACTGGGATACAACCTGGAATGTTCAAGCGCGGATTGCTGAGCATGGCTGGAGCGCGGAGTTTGAGATTCCTTTCAAATCGCTGCGGTATGGCGCTGCTGAAGTGCAGACTTGGGGGATCAATTTTCAGCGCAATATCCGCCGCAACAGCGAGGTTGCTTACTGGGCGCCGATACCCCGGCAGCACAACCTGTTTCGTGTCTCAGAAGCAGGCGAGTTGACCAATCTGGAACCGCCGAAGCAGCGCAACTTCAAAGTGACCCCTTATGCCTTGGGTATCGCCAGACGGGGCGGTGATCTGCCCAGCGGCACCCACTACGAGGAAGAGGTCGGCATTGATGCCAAGTGGTCGATCACTCCAGGCCTGACTTTGGATGCCACCTATAACACCGACTTTGCGCAGGTGGAGGTTGATGAGATCCAGGTGAATCTTGACCGGTTCAGTTTGTTCTTTCCGGAAAAACGCCCGTTTTTCCTCGAAAACGCGGGTCAGTTTTCGGTGGGTACCGCGCAGGAAGTAGAGCTATTTTTCTCCCGGCGCATTGGTGTGGGATCAGGCGGCGTACAGCTGCCTATCGACGGGGGGCTGCGCCTCTCAGGCAAGATTGGTGAGGCGACGAATATCGGGTTGCTCCACATGCGTGCTGATGGCGTGGACGGGGCTGCACCGCAGAACGACTACAGTGTTGCGCGTGTTCGTCAGGAGTTGCCAAACCGGTCGTCGGTGGGTGCGATCTTCGTTAATCGTGATGGAGATGGCAGCATCAGCGGCGATGCAGACACCGATTACAACCGAACCTACGGCATTGATGGCAAGTGGGGAATTGGCACGGACTACTCCATTGAAGGGTATGCAGCAAAAACCGAAACGCCGGGAGCGCGTGGCAAGGACATGGCTTATCGGGTGATCGGCCGGCAGACCAATCAGAAATGGACAAATCAGCTGGGCTACACGAAGGTTGAAGAAAACTTTAATCCGGAAGTAGGTTTTCTACGCCGCCGTAACTATGAAAAGGCAGAGTTTTTTACGTTGCGGCGCATCCGCCCCGATGATTTTTATGGCATGTACGAGATCAGGCCGCATATCGCCTATCGCGGCTTCTGGGACGACGAAGGTTTT
This sequence comes from Candidatus Azotimanducaceae bacterium, assembly GCA_965227885.1. Taxonomy (GTDB): domain Bacteria; phylum Pseudomonadota; class Gammaproteobacteria; order Pseudomonadales; family Azotimanducaceae; genus UBA4421. Next base: position 5,985,080 of record OZ245781.1, on the reverse strand, counting down.
TATGAAACCGGTTTCCTGCATGTAGACAGCCATTGGGAATGGCGCAATGGCATCGAAATTCACACCGGGGTTAATTTCACCCATGAAGGCGTCCAGGAGACATTTGAGATTAACGAGGGCACCTTTGTGTTGCCGGGCGACTATGATCACAAAGAAGTCCAGCTTGTGTTCGATACCGACCCGGGGAAACCCATCAGCTTTGAGAGCCGTTATTTCCAGGGTGGTTTTTTCGGCGGTGATCGCAAACGTCTCGACGCTGAGCTGAACTTCCGTCACGGCGAGCGGTTTTCGTCTTCCCTCGAGTGGACCTACAACGATATTGACCTGCCGGTGGATAACGGTTCATTCGAAGTTAACGTAGCGCAGCTTGAGTTAGCGTATTCGTTTACCCCCAAGGTGGTGCTGCAGGCGCTGGTGCAGTACGACGATCGCACTGACCTGGTGGCAACCAACCTGCGTTTCTCCTGGTTGCAGTCAGCAAACGCGGGGCTCTACATCGTCTACAATGAAGTGGACAGCGACCGCTTCAGGGGCGGTTTAGAGAAGCAGCGCGAGCTGACGATCAAGTACAGCAGGATTATCGATTTGCTCTAGTGCTTACGCCTTTAGCAATCCAGTACAGTTCCGCCATACCCATCACCGCAAAGTAGACCGCAGCGCCTGCAACGGCGCGTTCCGGGTGGCGTTCCCACACCCCGCCGCCTCTGTTCGGGTAGACCTCAGCGAGCACACTGGACGAGATTCCCATTTCGGGTACGTCGACAAAAACCGTTCCGCCCACCACGGCCATGTAGACCACGATGCCGAACGCAGCCCGAGCCTGATTGTGAGGTGTCCCGGTCAGTGCGTTAACAAAACGGCCGATCATGACGGCAACGAGTGCTAACAGAAGCAGCTGGCTCTGCGCCACGATGGCAAAACCGATGCCCATCAACGTATACATTCCCAGCAGCACCGCAAACAGTTTAAATTTTGCTTCGGTTGAATCACGCGTTTGCAGCATATGGCTGATGAACACGCTGGAATGCAGTATCAGGAACTCGATGCCGAGCAGGCCAATTGCGTATGGGACCCATGATCCGTTGTCCCAGGCCATGGGCTCAATCCAGACGCCGACCATAATGTAGGCGATCACAAGGCAAGGTATAGCGGCAGCAAGACCGCTCAGATTCTGGCTTAACGTGTACTGCATTGCAGACGGATTTTAGATGCAGATCGTTATGTGCTCTGAGACGCGCGACAAATCGGCTCGCTTTATTGTGATTCAGGTCTCAAGCGGAATCTCTTGTTCGATCCGTGATGGCAGTTTCCGCTTCAAGATCCATGCGTCTTTGGACACCGTGCGCCAGGCGTCCAGCCGTGCCTTTGCCGATTTGAAAGTCGAGTAAGGGCCGGCAACCAGGCGAAATCCGTTGGGTTTTTGTTTCTTCTGCATCACCAGTATCAGCAGACGTTCTTCTTTGTCGGGTATATGCCGTTTTACCTGCAACTGTTCGATTGCAATAGCTCGATGTTCAAAACTCCCCAGAACGATCACATATTCGGCGTGGGCAGCAACCGGAAGACCCAGGGTGAGGATGATCAGAAGATGTTTCATAACCTGACCTTAGAAACGAATGCGTAAGTGCACAAGCTGCAAGATAAGCGTCAAAAAAATGACGGTGTGACGAAGCTCTCAATGGTGCCCCTACTAGCGGTGAGTATGAGCTGGGTCGACTAGTATCAACTGGGAACCTCCGCAGGTGAGCGGGGTTTGAGCAGCACCACAGGGACCGTGTGAAGCAGTGAAAGACATCGGCAAAATGTATGTAGCAGGTATGGCACTCGCGCTCGTCGTACTTGGCTCGGTTGTACTCCTTGCAAATCAGTTGTTCGGTGTCGGGTTGGGGGCGGCGTTGCTGACGGCATGTCCTGCGGTAGCGGTTCTGCTTTTCTGGCAGTTCGTAAGAGAACGCCTCCTTAAGCCGATGGAGCACATTCAAAAAGAAGCCGAGCTCCTTTCTCAAAACTCAGAAGATGCGATCGCCCCGGAAACAATTGAGGATGTAGTGACAATCCTGGTCCAGGTCAAAGAACGCCTGAGTGAGGTTGAGTCCAAGAGCGAAAACCTCATTACTTCAGAAAAGTTTCTCATGTACCGGGCGGGAAGATACGAATCAATTCTGCAATCTCTGCCAGACGGGATTCTCATTCTCGACGAAGACCACAGGGCTGCGTTCTTGAACCAGCATGTTGAAACAATGTTCGGCGTATCCCACCACGATCTTATTTAACCCTGATCGCCAAAAAACAGCTGATGAGCGATGAAGAAGTTGCGTTTGGCGAGCAATCCGTCATTCGACGTATCTGTGCCGCGCTGGAAGTAGATGAGCCGCTGGCGACCAAGTTGCTGCGGAAAGCGGATCTGGCGATGGAGAAACCGGACGACAACACGCGCACCCTGATCGAGATTGTCAGGCCTGAGCTGAACGCACTGACGCGCGAGATCGAACGCGGCATGATCTACGCAATCAACGAAAGTGGCGGTCAGGGCGATATATCCGTTTTCCTCATAGGCAGCGTTGCTCGCTGGCAGGGGGCAGGAAAACTGCTTGAACGGATCGTCAATCATCCGGTTCAAATAGTGCCGAATCCGCTTGCGCCTTACTTGGGAGCCGAGACCGAAGAATTGGATTCGCCACCGGCCCATCCTGAGTTGGCGGTCGCTACCGGCCTTGCATTGCGGGACTTTTATCATGGCTGAGTTCAATCTGATTCCGCGCGAGTACCACGACAGGCGCATGCGGCGCAGGACTTTGATTGTGAAATCTACGGCGGTATTCGTGGTGCTCGCCGCGTTTTTTAGCGCGGTGCAACTGGCCGAGCAGCAGGTCGTAAAACTCGAGCAGGAAGCACACGCGCTGCGCGAGAAAAAAGCCGTGTCCGCGTATGAACAGCGTCAGATCAGTCAGCTAAGAAAATATGAAGCGGAGTTGAACGGCCAGGTTCTGTTGTTGAACAGTTTAGGCCAGGGCGCACCGGTCGCTGAGCTGGTGCGAACCATCGAGCAGGCGGTCCAGCCTGTAGAGGTTTCGTTTTCCAGCTGGCACTTCCGACGGGGTGGTATAGAGGTCGCGGAAGAGAAGGAAGCGCGACCGCCCAGCTATTATGCCGTGGGAAAAAAGCTCGAAGAGTTTCCCGAGACCTGGCGGTCGCTGACCTTGATGACCGTCAACGGATCCGCCAAGGATCACGCGGCACTATCAAAATTTGTGCAAAACCTTTTTCGGCATCCGGATGTGGACGATGTGAGGGTGCAAAGATCCACCCAAAGCACGGTTGGCGTGCAGTTCAATCTGGCGATTGTCGTGAAGACGGAGGTGGCCAGTTCATGAATCTGCTGGACCAATACCTGGCAAAGCTGGAAACCAGGCAAATTAATCTGGGGCTGGGTGCAGTGCTGTTGCTTGCGTGTGGGGCTATCGGTTCTTTCCTGGCGAAGCCCCTCTACGATCGGTACGGTGAGATTTCCTGGGAGTTGCAATCTTTGCGACAGATCGACTACCAGTCAGCGGGCGCGACATTGGGTGCATTGGAGACACGCGTGGCGCAACTGGAAAGCAGTTTGCTTGGGGACCTGCAGATGATTCCCACGCGCGAACTGGAATCTCACATCATTGAAGCGTTGCAGAACAGCGCCTGGCGCAGCAACGTGGAGTTGGTGTCTGTTGAACCACTCGAAAAACCCGACGGCTTGCCTTACGAAGAAATTGCGTTCCGCCTGGAAGTACAAGGTCACTATTTTGAATTGGATAGGTGGCTTGAGGAGGTGCGTGAGCAGCTGGGTTATGTGGTCTTTAAAGAGTACGCAGTAAAACTGCAGCAAGTGGGCGGGGATGATCCGCTGCTGCATGCGCGCCTGTTGTTGTCTGCTTATCGAATGGAGTCAAACTCATGAAAACGATTTTTTGTACGCTTTTCGTCGTGGCTGTCACCGTTGGATTGGCACCGCACAGCGCTGCAGAGCAAAGGGTAAACCCCTTCGCCAACCCCAAATTCAACCCGCAGCCGAAACGGACCGTGGTTGCGGGACGTGTTGAGGTGCCGCCGGAACTTAAGCTGAAAGCCGTTATGCCTGCGGGACGGATTCCATTGGCTAATATTAATGGAGAGACGCTCCGCATAGGAGAGTCGTACAAAGGTTATCGTTTACAGGAGGTGCACCTGGATCAGGTAGTGCTCAAGCATCAATCGGGTACGTTGGTGCTGCCTCTACGACCGGGCATGGCTGATGGTTGAAAGTAGTCACTCGCTGCGTCGTGCGGCAGCCGCATGTGTTTTGCTTGCTCTTCTGAGCGTCGGCAGTGTCGCCTATGCGGCAGAAGAGGGCATCACCCTGCAGGTCAGTAATGCCCCGGTTGCAGATGTGGTTGAGATGATCGCCGCACAGAGGCAGGTCAACATCATGATGCCGGGTGACGTCCGTGGCACGGTGTCCATGTCGTTGTATAACAGCCCCGTATCCGAAGCCCTCAGCGCCATCGCAACAACGGCGGGGTATGCGCTCGAGTACAACAATGGCACCTACTTCATTCTCCCGCATGATCACGTAGGCAGTTACCAGAACGGGACGCTGACCCAGGTGCGTCTTTACGAGGTTGACTATCTTGACGGCGAGTCACTGCAGAACGTTCTCAGCGAACATCTTTCATCGTACGGCAAGGTTAACTTCATTCCACAGCGTGATGTCTTGATTGTGGAGGACCAGCCGGACTTTTTGCGGCAGATCGATCGATTGATGCGTCAGATAGACCGTGAACCAAAACAGGTGCTCATCGAAGCCAAAATTCTGGAAATCACTTTGAATGACGATGAGGAACTCGGCATTGATTGGGCAAAGCTGTTTGAGAGTGATGGCGGCAATGGCGCCTTTGGCGTTCGAGGCAACACCAACCTGGGTGCCGGTTTTTTCTTCGATCTTATTACGCCCAACGTGGAAGTTGCACTGAACGCTCTGCAGGACGAAGGCCGATTACACACGCTCTCCACGCCGAAACTGGTCGCTTTGGAAAGCCAGGAAGCATCGGTTGTCATAGGTGATCGACGCGGTTATCAGGTGACCACAATCATCAATCAGGTGACCACGGAAAGCATCGAGTTTCTGGAATCGGGGGTCATCCTTCGAGTCACCGCGGAGATAGACGAGACGGGACAGATACTCATGGAGGTTCATCCCGAAGTCAGCACCGGAACGGTGGATGCCAACGGTGTGCCGTCTCAGACGACAACCGAAGTAACCACGCATATTCTGGTTCCTTCCGGCGACACAATATTTATCGGTGGCTTGATCAAACAGTCAGAGAGTTTCAGTCGGCGCAGTGTGCCCGTCGTAAACCGCGTGCCATTGGTGCGCAATCTGTTCGCTCGACGTGAGAAAAATCGATTGACGACGGAAACAGTGGTGTTGATTCGTCCGATCCTCATCGAAAGCCTCACCGGTACGTGGAATACAGACGAAATCGAGAGAGTAGAGCAGGAGAATATCCCCAGCCCGGCATTGGACACCTGGTCTGAGGCTGCAGCCGATGATGCTTCCCTGGGTTCTCTCGAGGTTCCGGCTGAACCCCCGGACGTTGTTCCACGCGCATTCGTAACGCCGCCCGGTAATTTGCAGTGGGCTGCAGCTGAAGCAGATGTGCGCACGTCTGCGTCCCTGGATTGCGACCGGGAAACCGTGCTCTTTTGTTATGTGACGCACTGCACGTGTGAAGCAACTCTGGATTATTGAGGCGATCGACTCCGTAGCAGGGTTTTGCGAATGGCGTCTCACCCCACGAAATTGCGAGTAGTGAGGGTCATCTCTCGTCTAGGCTTAAGGTGTCCATAGGACTTTTCTTACTATTTTTGGAACGAGCTGAGAACGAACATGCAAGGACGACAATCTGGATTTACCCTCATGGAGGTTATAGGTGTTTTGGCGGTAATTGCCATTATTGCTGCTGTTGCAACACCGCAGATCTTTCAAGCGATACAGGACGCAAAGGTCACTGCACTTGTGCAGGAAGCAAACGATCTTAAAGCGGCCGTAGCGCGATACTACAAGGACACGGGGACCTGGCCACGCCACATACCCTCGAGCAGTCACAATCATCAGCGTCAGTTGATGCGAAATTCCGATTCTGGGGGGAACGAGATCCCAGGTTGGGACGGTCCGTATATCGAAGCGGAATTGCAAAACCCAATTACTCCGGGGGGATACCTGGATGTTCAGGTTACAAGTCATTCGGCATTCGCGTGTGATCTTGACGGTGACGGGAATCAAGACGGAACGTTCATTACCTATCGCGTAGATGGCGTCAGCAATGATATTGCTCAAGACATCAGCAACATGCTTGATAAAGATGGGGTTGAGACGACCGGGGACGCGGATTGGAAGAAAGCCGGTCGCGTGAAACGTTATGCCGGTACCCATGCATCGATCCTGATCATGTGTCTGGCACGGGTGTGATGCACCTTTATGACAGAACAGAGGGACAGCGAAGGAACGCGCCCGCGAGTCAGTAAGCCGTTAGGTCAGCGTCTGGTTGAGGCCGGTGCGCTGACCGAATCGCAATTGGATCTCGCCCTGCGTGAGCAGAAACGCAGCGGCGGATTTCTTGGACAGGTACTGGTTGCACTCGGTTTTGTAACCGATGAGGACATTACCGCCGTCCTCGCCGCGGAAAACGAAGTCGAGATGGTTCAGATCAAGGACCTTGAGGTTCCTCCTGAACTCCTCGAACTTGTAAGTTACGACACGGCGAAGCATCACAAGCTCATCCCTCTAAAAAGGGAGGAGGGGATCCTTACTGTAGTGTTCGGCGATGCCCTGGACATTGTTGCCCAGGATGCGGTCGAGCGTGAAAGCAAACATACCATTGTGGTGGTGACAGCGCCTGAGGCTCAGGTGTTGGAAGCGATAGAGCGCAACTATAGTCGGGCGTCCAGCATCAATGACTCGATTGAGCAGGTGCTCGCAGGCGATTCATTGGAGGTCGACGACGATGGGTCACCCATGGTGCGTCTGGTGGATCAGCTTTTTGCCACCGCGATCAAAAGTCGGGCCACCGATATCCACTTGCAACCCGAAGAACGCAATCTGCAGGTACGGTTGCGGGTTGACGGCATGCTCAGGGAAGAGGTGACGATTCCCAAAGCGATTCAGTCAGCAGTACTCGCACGGGTCAAGCTGATGGCCAATCTGGACATCACCGAAAAGCGCGTTCCTCAAGATGGTCGCATTCGGTTTACTTTCGGGTCCGGATACATCGATTTGAGGGTTTCAACGCTGCCGACAAGCCACGGTGAAAGCATCGTTATGCGTGTGCTGGATGGCAACGCTGTACAGCTCTCCCTGGAACAACTTGGCTTTCGCCCGGCAGATCTGGAACGCGTAGAGCAGGCAATATCCCATCCTTATGGCATGGTGCTGGTCACCGGTCCCACTGGGTCGGGCAAGACCACAACCCTGTATACGGCCTTGGGCACGATTGATCGTAATGATCGCAGTGTCTTTACGTTGGAAGATCCAATCGAATACACATTGCCGTTGGTCAGACAGACGCAGGTTCATGCAGACATTGGCATGGACTTCGCCGCGGGATTGAGAGCTCTGTTGCGTCAGGATCCAGACGTGATTCTTGTGGGGGAAGTACGAGATGGCGAGACAGCTGAGCTTGCGACGCGTGCCGCGCTTACAGGCCACCTCGTGTTTTCCACACTACATACCAACAGCGCAGTTGGCGTGATCCCCAGGCTGATCGATATGGGTATTGATCGTTATCTATTGCCCTCCGCCCTCGTTGGAATTGTGGGTCAGCGACTGCTGAGAAAACTCTGTGAGGAATGCAAAGTGCAGCATCCAGGTCCTGATCCGCTGCTGGTCGAGGATGGGGCCCAGCAGATAGGTCCGACCGATTCGTACTGGGAGGCGGCGGGCTGTGAAGAATGCGGCGGACGCGGCTACAGTGGCCGTATCGCGGTATATGAGGTGCTCCTGATTGATGAGAGCTTCCATGATGCGATTCTGGACGGCGGGGTGGAAGCCAACATGCTGGAGCTTGCTCGTCGCAGCGGCATGACGACCATGCTTGAGGATGGCCTGGCGAAAGCAGCACAGGGCCTTACGACGGTTACAGAAGTTTATCGAGTGCTGAGGTAACACATGCCTCAATACGCCTACAGAGCCGTTGATAAAGATAGCCAGCTCACGACGGGTGTGCTGGTCGCAGATTCAATGCTTGTCCTCGAGAGACGCATCTCGGACCTGGGTCTATGGTTGATTGAAGCCAGCGAGCACTCGGCAAAGTCGGAAACGGTTGGAAAAACCAAAGTGACGAGGAAAGACCTTGTCGACTTTTTTAACGGCCTTGCGACGCTGGTGGGAGCTGGGATAGACATTGCTGAAAGCCTGCGAGTGCTTGTTGCTGAAACTGAAGATCCGGGTTTCCAGAGGGTCCTGGAGGATGTCCGCCTGAACATTGAGAGTGGCGTCAGTTTTTTCGATGCCATGTCTTCTCACCCCGAAGTATTTTCGGCGGAGGTGTGCAATCTCATCAAAGCTGGGGAACATTCTGGACAACTCGTCGAAGCGTGTACCGATATCAGTGAACATATCGAATGGGTTGACCAACTCATGGGGGATATAAAACAAGCGACCATGTATCCGGCAATGATCGCAGTCGCGGTTATGGGGCTGGTGTTTGTTATGTTCAGCTTTGTCGTGCCGCAGTTTTCCTTGATTTTTGACAGCCTTGATCTGGAACTGCCAACAGTGACGAAGGTAGTCGTAGGACTGGGTGCTTTTTGCAGCAGCTACTGGTGGGCAATTCTGATGTGCGTAGGCGGACTCTTTGCACTGCTGAAGTTCGGCCCCACCTACATCCCCGGATTTGCGATGGCCCTTGACCGCACCAAGTTGAACATGCCGATTTTTGGTCCGGTCAATAAACTGCTCGTATTGTCCTCTTTTACACACAATATGGCGCTCATGCTGAAAGCAGGCGTTCCGATTGTCGATGCGCTGAAGCTGGTTGCAGGCGTTGTTACAAACAAAGTGATGGCGTCGGCTCTGCATTCTGCGGAGTCGGCGGTGACTGAGGGTAAGCGGATGTCTGCCGCCCTGGCGGAACATGATGTGGTGAGTCCAATTGTTATGCGCATGATCGTTGTTGGGGAAGAAACGGGTCGTCTTGACTCATGCCTGCAGAAGATCTCGGAGCGTATGGACAATGAAATTCCACGACGCATCAAACGGCTCTTTGGCATTCTAGAGCCGCTCATCATTATGACTCTACTGGGCGTTGTGGGTGTGGTCGCGGCTGCGATCTTTATGCCTTTGTTCAGCTTGATGTCGGGGATAGGCTGATGCGTAGACCCACCGGTTTTTCGCTTCTTGAGATGATCGGGGTGATGGCGGTAATGGCCATCCTGGCTGGCGCGTTGGCGCCCAGTGTGTTTCGCATGCTCGAGGAGAGCTATCAGAGTGCTGAGGCGACCAGTCTGGAAACTCTGAGCGAGGCGCTTGAAGACTACATTAAAACCCAAAAGAGCATCCCTTCGAGCGCAGATTGGGTGGCTGCGGTAGCTGACTATGCAGCCTTACCGCCGAATCGCGTGGAACTGAATGAGAAGAATTTTGCGCGCCGTATCTACTTTGACCCGATGTTTTTTACGAACTCAAACTCATCGTTTTCTGGTTTCAGTCAGACTTCAGGTTTGTCGGCGAGACCCTATTCGCCAAGAATCATTATCGCTTCGAGTTTGGATGGAGCTGTCACCGCAAATCTGAATACACACGATAGATTTTCTGCCGTGTGGGACCAGGTCGGTACACCCCTGATCACAGAATCGAAGACGGTTTTTGTTGAACGCATCAATCTAGTCTCGCTCTTCAAGCGGGTGCTGTTGTCAAACGAGGCGACCAGCCAGACCAGTTTTGAGTTAGAAGGCGGCTCCGAAAGTGCGGTTGCTGCCGCATCAGGAGGTGTTGACGGTCAGCGGGAAATTTATGTTATCAGCGATACGCGGCTGGAGCTCAACGCTGCGCCCTACCCGGGTGGTACAACTTTGCGCCAACTTCTTGTTCGCAATGATACTTCTGTTCGCTACCAGTCTGATGGCGTTACCTGGTCGTGGGAAGCTGGCTCATGAGCAGGACCACATACGGGATTTCTTGGCTTTACGGTGAGTTTCGCATTGCACGGTTTCGTAACGGGGCGATCGAGGCGGAATGGGAGGCGCCAAGCCTAGTCAACTCACAAGCAGATTTGGTCCGCGCTCTGGATGAAGCGTGCGATCACATGGATTTGACGATTAAAGGTGAAGTGACAGTCGTTCACGAACACGACTTGCATACGCACGAGTACCTAGAAGTACCAAAGATGAAGCGCAAGGACCTGGAAAAGTACCTTTTGCGCCAGGTCGAGCGTAGCAAAGAGTTTGAGGAGCCTGCGGCGTGGTGTTATCACGAGGTCAGTCATCAGGGTGGCAAACAGGGTGTGCTCCTGCACCAGCTCCCGAAGAGTATCGTCGATGCGACCGTCGCTGCATGTACAGCGGTTGGTCTGGCCCCAAAACGCTACGTACCGCTGACAGAAATTGTCTCTGACTATCTGCCTACAACATCGATTGAGTCAGAACAGTTGGCTGTGGTTATTGCCTGCTTCGATCAACGGATCGAAATTATCGTGGTACTCGGTGACGGTGAAGCGCTTTTTGTTCGTGAGCTGAACTATGGCGCGCACGTTGACACTGCGGCGCGGTTGGTGACGGACGTAAATAGAACCATCCGCTACGCAAGACAGCAATTGGGGCGGGCAATAGACATTGCCTGGGTGATGGGGCACCCGGAGTGGCCGGTCGTTGAACGATTGCGCAGTGAACTGGCGGTCCGGGTTGAGTTTGATGCGGAAGGCGCCGAACCCAATTTCTGGTCACTCTGGGCGACCAAGCTGTCAGGAAAATTGTCCGCAAACTTTATCTCCGTTTTTGCGCAGAAAAACATCACCGGAGAGCTGGCTCGACGTGCGGGTGTGTTTGCAACCGCGGCGACGGTCTTGATCGCCGTTCTTTTGACGCTGTTTACCAGCGGTCTGGTTGCGCACAGAGGTGAACAGATTGAGCAGATTGAGGTGCGGTCTGAAATGGTGCGTAGTTCCATTACGGACCTGGAATCCATTCTTCGGGAAAATCAGACAAAACAGGAGCATCTGCTGCGACTTCGCGCCGCAAGCCATAATCTGCCTTCGCTGATGATGCTACACCTGAGTCGGATGGCGCCTCCGCAAATGACGTTTACCGAGGTCAGCATTGAGCAATCTCAATCTGGCTGGCAGTTCAGCATGTCCGGGCTGGTGGCCGGGGACATGCGACAAGGCGCGCGAATACTCGCCAATTTTGAAGAAAAGCTGCAACAACCTCCTTGGCGCGTGGGCATAACCAAGAGTTTTCGCGATGCCTGGATGGAGCAGTTTGAGCAGGGTTTGCTCGAGGGCGAGTCTGGATTGGGGTTTGCCATTGAGGGTGAAGTGATATGAATCTCGAACTGGAACTCGATGGCTTTGATGAGGAAATTGAAAAACACAAAGGCTTAAAAAAGTACGTCCAGCTTCTGGCTGATACCTGGTTTCGTACACCGAAGCGCATCGTGATGACCTGCGGACTTTGTAGTCTGTGTTTTTTTGTAATTGGCTGGAATCTGGATCGCCTCAAGATTCTGGATGAGCTCGTTGCGCTCGAGGTGGCGGAGTATGAGTTGAAAGACCGTCTCGGCGACTTGGAGTTGGAGATTTCCGGCTTGGACTCGGAGCTTTTGGAGCAGGAATTGCAGGCGGAGAGTACGAAAGTGTTTCAAGGCTTTCCTGAGCTTGCTGCCTGGACCCAAGGTCTAGCACACCAGGCAGAGCGCGGGGGCATCAACCTTAGTTACAAGGTCGAAAAAGCCCACCTTTCGGCTGTTCCGGGAATTCTGGAGGTGCCTGTTGTCCTCGAGTTTAAAGCCACAGAACAAGCAGCCGATAGATTGTTTGAAGGAGCAATGCAATTGCTTGGTGTTGTTCTACGAGACCATTGGCACATCGATGTTATCTCTACTCACGGTAAAGGGAATGGTGTCGCGTTGTCACAGGTCTCGGTGAAGGCGCAGCTCTGGGTTAGAGATCGGTTTGGATTTGTAGACGCGGACAGCCTCATACAACAAAAAAGCCAATATCGGACAGCTGATGCTGAATTGTTTGATCTCTGAGTTGGTAACGATAAAGGCAGTGAGATGGTAAATGCTTAAAAACTTATTCAACAATCCCTGGTTTATTGGCGGATTGGGAGCTTTTGCTACAATTTATTTAGGCTGGTCGATCATTCAACCGCTCATGGGAGAAGATCTGCCCGTGGCGGATGCGGACACCTTTCTGCACGCTGCAGACCTTGAACCATCCCGCGCTGAACGGCCGCAATCGACCGTCGAACATGCGCAGCTCATGGCCGCTCAAGGACGGGAAACTATCGGTTGGCTGCATGACATTGACCGTGATCCTTTTTCGGGGATTGCGGTGGAAACTGACAACCAGCAGCTGCCGAAAGTAGGTGCTTTGTTCGTAAGCGAAGGTGTACGAGCTGCCGTGATAGACAATCGTTTGGTCCGCATTGGCGACCAGATTGCGCAATACACAGTAGTGGATATTGCTGAAGATCACGTTGCATTGCGCCGCGCCGGTCAGAATTTGAGATTAGAGCCTGAGGTTTAGGTAGAGGCTAGAAGCGAGAATTATGGATACAAACAGCGGCCAAGGACGGCCGACCGCTAGCCGATACAAGCTCAGCTTGTTTGGTGTACTTCTGATATTTGGGCAACTGTTTGTCGGCGGTTGCTCTGTTATGCCTGTGCTGGAACCCGCCGAACGCGACTTCCCTCGATACCACTCACCGGATAAATGGCCGGAAAGTGCACTTAAGCCCATTCATCTCAAGGCGACAACACGCATGGCCTATCCGGCAACGATCAGGACGACGCAGCGGGACGACCCAGAAGTCCTGTATAGCTTCATGATCAGCAACATGCCGGTCAAAGAAGGACTGAGGCTTTTTGCCAGGGCATATGATCTGAACATAGCGACGGATACGGATGTGACGGGCGTGTTGGATGTTGAGTTTCGGGACGTTTCTTTAGAACGGGCTTTGTCGCTCATGTTGGACAGCCTTGACTACTACTGGGAAGTTAACCAGGAAGTGATACGCGTGCGCTCACAAGAGACGCGCAGATTCACTGTGGATTACTTACGGCTCATCCGTTCTGGAACGGGCTCATCTACTGCGACGGTAAGTTCAGCAAGCGGTGAATCCGGAAGTGGTGACAGCGGCGGCAGCGGTGGCAGCGGTGAAGACGCGGGTTCTGTGTCTATTGCTCACGAAGACGAGATTAAGTTCTGGGCGGAGCTGGAAGGTCAATTGGCTCAGTTGTTAAGCACCGGCGGGACCATGGTGGTAAACCGGTTGTCCGGGACCGTGCAGGTGTCCGACCAGCATGCGTACGTGGAACGTATTGCGGACTTTGTTGAGCACATCAACCGCGCGATTCACAGGCAAGTGGATATTGAAGTGCGCATTCTTGAGGTGGCATTGGATGATACAACAGCACTCGGGGTGAATTGGTCGCGGGTATCTGAGGTTCTCGACTCCGGGGTTAATGTTGATTTCAGCATCGAAGGGATCGTTAACACACCAGCGGGTGGCGTAGCACCGATGGCGAGCGTGTTGAGCCTGGATGGGTTCAATCTGAAAAATGATGGCAATACAAGGATTGGCGCGGTTATCGAAGCGTTGGAGCGGCAGGGTGATGTGGAGATCATCAGCCAGCCCCACGTTCGTACGATGAATAATCAGACTTCGCTGATCAAAGTAGGAACAGACAGAACGTTCTTCCGGCGCGAGCAGTCTATTGATTCAACCTCGGCCGGTTCTATCACAACAGCGACGGACGTGCCGCAGGTTGTTACTGAAGGTGTTGTTTTGTCCATCACGCCGCAGATAGGTGAGGGCGGCTGGGTGATGATGGACGTGTCACCCGTAGTCACCAGAGTTTCCAGCGTGAGTGTAGTGGAGGGAGTGAATGGTCAGATACAAAGCTCCGCACCGAACCTCGATGTAGCCCAGGTATCGTCGCTGATCAGAGCCAAAAGTGGCGATACGGTCGTCATCGGTGGTCTGATCCAGACGCAGGACAGTACAACGCGGCGCGGTTTGCCAGGGTCTTCTCGCTTGGGTGCGATGGGCAGGGCACTTGGTGGCGGCAGTTACAAATCGTCCGTACGCAAAGAACTGATTATGGTTCTTACACCGACAATCGTGCCACAGGACAGCTAGAGGATCGTTATGATTAAACTTACTACGTTAACACTCTTGTTGTTTCTTGGCGGTTCGCAGTCCAGCGTTTCTTCGTCTGAAATGAGCGCAATGCCAGCAAGCGAGTTGCAATCCAAACAAATTCAAGTAGAAGCCAAACAGGCGGTGCTGCGCAAGTTGGTTGCGGACACTGCGCATAGTGACAAAGAGCAATCCGCACGCGGTGCGGTTGAAGACGAGAAGGAGAAGATCGGCCCACGATCGAACGTAGCCCGCGAGGATGAAAAGAGTCTTGCGCAGATCCTTCCTGTGACCAAGGGTGTAAGGATGACGAGCGCGTATGCTCGCTTGGAGGCAGAACTCGAAGGCCAGGATGCTGATCGGGCCAAAACCACGCTCAACGAATTCCTGCGTCGCTACCCCGAACACCGTGACGCCCGCTTACAGTTGGCGCGAGAATATGTTGTCTCGGGGGAAGCGCAAAAGGCGTTGGAGGTAGTCGCTTCGCTGACAACCACCGGCCATGAAAATTCACATCCCGACTGGCAACCCTGGTTCTGGTCTGCCTCCGCCCACCTGGCCCTCGGCAATGCCGTGTTAGCCCGTGAGCAGCTGGAACTCGCTCTCACCAAGGAGAGTGAAGTCGCCGACGTGTGGGTGCAGCTGGCCGTTGTAGAGCAGGAGCTGGACAACCACGCGGGTGCTTTGCAGTACTTGAACATCGCCGAACGTCTCCAGCCAAGGCTTGGTTCAATACACTTGAACAAAGCCTATTCGCTTGAGCACCTGGAGGAGTTCGATGCGGCGATCAGCGCCTACCAGCGATACCTGGTGGCCGACGACGCGACCAGCAGCGGTGCCGCGCGGCGAATCGTACTGCGGCGCTTGTCAGAGCTGGCAGGGATGCAGGCGAATCTGGTTGCGGATATCTCCTCAGACCCCTAGCAGCAGGCAAAGTCGTCAAGGCTCAGCCGATAAAAGCACGGTTTCTTTATCTTGCTGAGGGCGCGTCGCGCAGATCTGTTTTGCATCAGGTATTGAGGCGCTTCCCGACGCGCATTCATACAGAATTTACGCGGTAATTCTGTATAGACAGAGCGCGGTGGCAGTTCACCCGATAATCGTTTCATCGCTGCACCGGTAAGGTGGTCGTGGAAGTAGATATGGCGAACGCCCAGTTCGGTCCAGATAAATTCCACAACGGCATTCAACATCGCCTCCTGCCATACCGCACGAAAGGGTTTGCAGAATGCTTGGACTGCGGCGTGATCGCGATGTCGCTCGCGGTACCACTCGACGATGCGCACAAAATCGCTTTGCAGTTCTTCCACAAGCACTTCGTCCGTATGCCAGGACACATCCAGCCGCGCCCAGGCCAGCGTGGTTCGATGTCGGCGGTCCGATACTTTGCTGGATGGATGTGATTCAACGTTGTAGTCCGCCGGATAGTCCACCAGGGTTGCAAACTTTCTCATATCACCATGATTCAGGTTCAACTGGAGTACCAGATTGTAGCCACGGCGACTCGTTTGGCTGTAAAGGCGGTCATGTGGGTCCCCCCAGACGGTCAGCCCCAGCAGATAGTCGTGTGCGCTCACGCTGCCTGCACCTTCTTTGATGGTGTCTTCCGACAAACGTCCGTCACCGCACGCCGACAGTACATTTTTTACCTGTGGTTTCTCCAACAGAGCGGCAAACTGAGAATTCCGTACATCACGGATCGTCTGTCGTGCACGAGCCAACCTGGTCAGCAGACCAAACGCGTATTGATCGCGGGCGTACGTGTAGATAGTTCGCTCGCGCGGCAGACAGGCAATGATTTCCGTTACTTCAGATCTATCCATGTGTGCTCTCACTTTTTTCAGGCACAAAAAAACCGGCCACCGCCGGTCTCGCTGTGATGAGAGCAGCGGGGTTCTAGAGGGCGACCAGGCCCTGATATGGTGATGAAACGAATTTCATCACTTGTTAATCATTACGTGCATCGGTACATAACCTATAGACGTGTTGTCAGTTCAAACAAGGGCGCGCAACTTACGCCGATTGTTGGCGAGAGTCAACAATTTTAAAGTGCGCGTGTGGATGACGATGAATTAAGAACAGCCGGGGACTTCGTCCAGCCTGATCAATCGATGTTTCCGCCACCCTTTTGCCAACAGCCACGTAGTGGCAACTGGCAAAAGGGTGCTTGTAGATGGTGGTCCCACTGCATCTCTCCAACCATCAAAAAACGGTCCTGAACTCCAGTGATCCATTTCAACCGGGGGGCGCTTTCCATGGCACTGAACATAGTGTTTTCTTGTGTTTAGAAGGACATACGCGAGCGCATTCCGCACTTCTTTAGGCGTTTTGAGTGTCCTGACGTGATATCTGCCTTCTAGTACCTTCCCAGAGCGGTTGAAAACCCGATTCACAGCTCTCGCAAACCGCGCAGAGAAACTCTTCATACCGTTTGCAAGAGTTGTTTTGTCTTTGGCCTCCACCAGACAGTGGACATGGTTCGTCTGTAGTGAGTAATGAACGATCCGGAACCCAGCACGAGCGGCTGAACCTGCCAACACTTGAAAGAACGCTCTACTGAACCTGGGTGTACGCAGTTTCGGAATACCTTCTCTGACTCTGATGGTCACATGAAGAGGGTGTCTAGAAGCAAATGCATCGCGTTTGATGTGATGGATGATCCTTCTGGCCGCGACTCGCGGTCTTCCTGCACCTTCCTGGCGCCCGCCAAACTTTCTCTTTATTGGTAAGTCGAGTTTGAGTTGGCTTTTAATAACATCCATGCGCACAAGAATACGGCTATGTTCTAGTTGTCAAGAGGAAGAGCCCCAAACAGCTACAGTTTCGATAAAAAAGAGTTAGGCTGCGGGGCCGGGGGTCGGCTGCGCTCCGCCCTCTCTATGGAGACGCGCCTTCGGCGCTGGGGGCTCCGCCGCTAGCCCGACAACCGCCTACAGGAAACTAGAGAAGTGAAAACATCCAGATAACCCACCCCGTTTGCCACACGATAGCCGGAACGAGGAAGCTAAAGACCCACCGCGATCCAACCCCACCCCTCCCTAACCAACCTCCCCCTCTCAGCACCACACATCCAGCAGGAAACTAATACAAGTCTAACGCTATACTCACTCCAACCTAGGAGGGGGACAAATTGGCTATACCGGTTGTATTGGATACCGACATCGGATTCGATGTGGATGACGTGTGGGCGTTGGTCTATTTGCTCAAGTGCCCTGAGATTGACCTGAAGCTCGTGACAACATCAACAGGCGATACCCTATATAGAGCGAGCATCGTCGCGAAGATTCTTGAACTTGCTGATCGACAGGACGTGCCTATAGGTATTGGCATCCCGTTGGATCATACGCCAGCCACACATGCAGATTGGCTGGGTGACTTCGACCTGCACAGTTTCAGTGGTGAGGTGTTGCGTGATGGGGTGGGTGCAATCACCGATACAATCCTGGGTTCGAGTGAGGAAGTCACCCTACTGAGCATTGGCCCGCTCCCGAATGTAGCTGCCGCGCTGGCGCGGGAGGCAGATATTGTAGATAACGCCCGTTTTGTGGGTATGCATGGCAGCTTACGTGTTGGCTATTTAGGCGCTGACAGACCCATGCGGGAATACAACGTAAAACAACATGCGTTGTCGGCGCGCGCTGCGTTGAGCGCGCGCTGGGAAAAAACCATTACTCCGCTGGATACGTGCGGCAACACGTTTTTGAAGGATGACCGGTTTGAGATGGTTAAAGCCTCTGCCGATCCCTTGGTCAAAGCGGTCCTCGCAAATCATGATCTGTGGTTCGAACACATTGCTGATTGGCCTGGATTTGACAACATCGATGCTGCTTCCCAGAGCTCCATACTCTATGACTGTGTCGCGGTGCATCTTGTCTTTGATGAATCGGTGTTTGGAATAGAGGAGTTACCTGTTCGGGTAACCGAAGATGGCAAAACGCTGATTGATGAAGAGGCCGGCACACTCATCCGGTGTGCCACGTCATGGACGGATGAAGAGGGCTTTCTGGACACGCTGGCAACACGCTTGGTGAGCTGATGCAGAAGGAGAACACCAGACCAAACGTTGTGGTTCTGTATCCGGATCAACTGCGGGCTTTGTCGCTGCCGATGTTTGGTGAGAAGCAGATCGACACGCCGAATATCGACCGTTTAGCGGCTGAGGGTGTGACGCTAACAAATGCCATATCGAATTGCCCCGTGTGCACACCGGCGCGCGCGATGCTGGTGACGGGTCGCTATCCGCAAACCACCGGACATCTGATCAATACAACACGCACGCGACACTCTGAAATCTCCGTTGCAGATGCGTTTGCACATCAGGGTTATCGAACAGGATGGGTAGGCAAGTGGCACTTGCACACGGGTCTTTGGCCGGCGCTGGATCGCATGCCGCAACACCCGGATTGGGTACCCGAGGGGCGTGACCGGCTTGGTTTTCAGTATTGGCGAGCCTACAACCAGCACATGGTTTACTTCGACGGCTTTGTGCATTCCGGTGATTGGAACTATGAGCGCTGGGATGGCTACGAGACCGAAGGTCTATTGAAATACGGCTTCGAGTTTATGGAAGCCGAAGATGATGCACCCTTTCTATTGTTCCTCTCTCCGCATCCGCCGCATTACACGCCGTTCGAGTTTGCTCCCGCGCATTTCTATGCAGCGTTGCCTGCAGACCTGCGCTTGCCCGATAACGTACCAGAACCCGTTAAGAGCATGAGCCTGGAGATGTATCGTCACTATCTCGCCATGATTCTTGCGGTTGATGAGATGCTCGGTCAATTGCTCCTTTTCCTCGATGAGAAAAACCTCGCCGATAACACGATAGTTCTGTTCGCATCCGACCATGGTACCCAGGCGGGTTCTCAGGGGGTAAATCCTTGGTCGAAAAAGAATCCTTATGAAGCGTCGATTCGCGTCCCGGGGATCATCCGCTACCCGGGTGTTGTCGACGGGGGTGCGCAAGCTGACACGATCGTCAGTATGGTCGATTGGTTTCCCACGCTCTGTGGCTTAGCAGCAGTGCCGGTGCCGCGCAGCGTGGAGGGCGTGGATAGATCCGCGCAGCTTCTCGCGAATGAAAACGATCACTCTGCGTTCATCATGAACTTTTCGAAGTGGTTTGACTGGTTTCAGGATGGTGCGGAATGGCGAGGCGTGCGGACCCAATCCCATATGTATGCGCGCTGGCTGGATGGGCGCGTATCCCTCTATGACCTGCAGGCAGATCCGTTGCAGATGGAGAACCTGGCCGGACAAGGACTGGCCATAGAAGCCGCCCTGCATGAAGAGTTGTTAGCGCTGCAGGCGCGCAGGCGCGATGAACTGGTGCCCTGCACCGCTTGGAAACATTGGCTGGACGAGCAGCGCAGGGTAGTGCGAAACGCATTTGGGGAGTTAAGTCATCCGGAGAGCGAGCCCGATTGGTCGCTGTTACACTGATTGTATGAGCCAAGCCTTCCCAGTGCAGATTGACGCGGCAATTCAAACTGAATTCCAGCAGAAAGGATTTGTGGTTACGCCCAGCGGTTTCAGTGGCGCTGCACTTGAGAAATTTGCCCGGGCGATAGATGCAGAGGTCGCCAGGCGTGCGGCTGCGGATAAGCGGGCCCTCGCTGACAAAACCCGTTACGAACAGTCATTCATTCAGTGTATGCGTCTGTGGGAAACGGATGCCGCGATCATTCCATACACCTGTGATCCAGGGCTTGCAGGCATAGCCGCGCAACTCCTGGGGTGCGCGAGTGTGCGTCTCTGGCAGGATCAGGCGCTGTACAAAGAGGCGGGTGGCGCGGAGACGACGCCGCATCAGGATCAGACGTTCTGGCCCATTGGCGAAGAACCCTTGATCAGCGCCTGGATTCCTTTTGACGATGTCACCATTGCGAATGGCGCCATGGCCTATGTCCCGGGTTCGCACAAGGCGGGACGGTTAAAGGTGGTGGACATTACCCACAACTCAGAACCTTATGCGATTCTGGATGACCCGAAGTTAGGGGGCGTTGAGCCGGTGCCGATGGAGGTGCCCGCCGGATCGGTGGTCTGGCATCATGGCCTGACGGTCCACCAGGCTTATGCCAACACCACGGATGCCACCCGTCGGGTGTTTACGGTTGTCTACATCGATGCTGACGCGCGACGGATCAAAGACTGGCCCACATATCCTTTGGACAGAGACGGTGTCGGGGTGGGAGAGCGCATCGAAGGGCCCGGTATGCCGGTCTTGTGGCCCCCGGGAGAGACGTTCCCGGCGCCACCCACGGGAGATGCCGTGGGCACGCCGCTCGGACCGCAGTATTAGGCGGTCCGCAGTATCAAAGGGTCCTTAAGCCGCCAGCAGCTTGTTGATCTGCTGGAATCGGTCACCCAGTTGGTGATCCAGCATGATCAGCCGTTTGGCATAGTGTGAACCACCGTACTCCCAGGTCATGCCAATACCACCATGAAGTTGGGTTGATTCCTCACCGATCAGCGTAGCAGCTCGCCCCACCAGGTTTTTGGCCATCGCCACGTAACGGGCTCGCTCACCGTCGTTCAGCTTACTAGCGGCTAACACCGTGATCGAACGCGCCTGTTCAATCTCCATGGCCATGTCTACAACGCGGTGCTGGAGAGCCTGAAAAGTTGCGATGGTAGTGCCGAACTGCTGACGCTGACCCAGATATTCAACGGTCATTGCCAGTAGCGCGTCCATCGCGCCGACGGCTTCCGCACAGAGTGCCAGACGACCGGCATCCAGGGCTTCTTCCAGCATTGAGGTGGCGCCGGCGGCAACTTGAGTTGCAGGGGTGGCGCTTAAGTTGATTTCACCAGCACCACCGCCGTCGATCATCGCGTAGTCCTTGATGTCTGCCGCTTCGCATTTGAAGAGAGCCAGTTTGCCCGCACTCTGCGCCGCGACGAGTACCACATCAGCACCCGGGGCACCGTAGACCACTGCTTTCTGGCCAGTAAGTTCCCAGCTGTCGTCGCTCGACTCTGCGCTGGTCGTCAAGGTAGACAACGTGTCGTAGTTGTCGGGTTCAAACACAGCAAGTGCGGCACGGGATTGCCCGGTGGTGATGGCTTCAATGAGCGCCTTGTCATCGCAGCTTTGCGCGAGCCTGAGACACATTAGATTGGCGAGAAATGGCTCGGGGCAAAGCGCGCGACCCAGTTCTTCGAAGACGACCGATATATCAAACCCGTCGCCACCAAAGCCTCCGTGCGCCTCGTCCACCAGGGCGCTCAAGATGCCAAGTTCCGCCATCTCCTGCCACTTTTCTGGTGAGTGGTAGGGTGCTGTGTAGGCTAGCTTGTTACGCGTTTCTATGTCGTAGTTGTCGCCGAGATAGCGTTGCAGGGTATCCGATAACATGCGGCGGTCTTCAGATAAATTAAAGTCCATAACTAACCTCCAAACACGCCTTTTGCGATGATGTTGCGTTGTATCTCATTGCTGCCACCGTAGATGCTCAGCTTGCGGTTATTGAAGTAGGTGGCCGTGGCTGTTTCGGCTTCCTCAGGAATACCCAGGTCCAGATCGTCAATCCCCTCTGCCGGGAACGCAGCGGCCTGGGGGCCAAGTGCGGTTCTGTACAGTGAACTCAACGCCTGGCGGACGACCGTCCCCTTGATTTTCAACATGCTCGATTCAGCACCGGGAGCCGCGCCATCTTTAGCGTTCTGCAACATGCGCAGATTGGTGATACGCAGCGCCTCAAGGTCGGCTTCCAGTTCGACAACCTTGGACATGAACAGCGGATCTTCTGCCAGGTACTTACCGTTGCGTTTTACGGTTGTGGTGAGGCTCTTCAGCTTGGCCAGATCGCGCGTTGCAAAACCAACACCGGCGATGTTTGTGCGTTCGTGGGTCAAGAGGTACTTAGCGATTGTCCAACCCTGGTTTTCTTCACCCACCAGATTGCTGACCGGGACACGTGCGTCTGTGAAGAAAACCTCGTTTACTTCAACGCCGCCCTCCAAAAGCTTGATAGGCCGCATTTCTATGCCGGGGGTGTCCAGGTCCACCAGCACAAAGCTGATGCCTTGTTGTGGTTTTCCATCCGCATCGGTGCGCAGCAGACAAAAAATTCTGTCCGCGTGCTGGCCCAGCGTGGTCCACGTTTTTTGTCCGTTGATGACGTATTCGTCACCATCGCGCACGGCTCGGGTCTTCAGGCTGGCGAGATCAGATCCCGCGCCCGGTTCGGAGTACCCTTGGCACCACCAATCCGTTCCGTCGAGGATACGGGGCAGGATTTCCTGCTTCTGTTCTTCGCTGCCGAACTTAATCAGCACGGGACCGAGCATATTGAGACCAAAAGGTACGATGCGGGGGGCATTCGCCATAGCACACTCTTCTTCGAAGATGTGACGCTCAACCGCCGTCCAGCCCGTGCCGCCGTACTCGACCGGCCAGGTGACTGCCAGCCACCCGCGTTCGTTCAATATGGCATGCCAATTTTCCATATCGCTTTTGGTCAATTCCGCGCCGTTTTTACCTTTTCGAGCGAGGTCTTCAGGTAGCGATTCAGAGAGAAACGTGCGCACTTCGTTGCGAAACGCCTGTTCCTCAGGGGTGAATGTCAGGTCCATTTACTTTCCTACTTAGTAACTTTCGGGACAGTGAAACTGTTGTGGTAATTCTAGCATCATAGCGTGTGAAGCCGTGGTGACGGTTTCCGGGTTTACGCGCCAAACTGGGAGCCTTTTAGATGCGGCACGATAGTTGTTAATCTTGTGTGAAAAGAAGGGGAAGAAGCTCATGCAGGGGCCTGTCTTGCGCATATTTTCGTATCTGCCAAACCCTCGGGTCTGGAAGGCATTGATCGCCGCAGAATATCTGGGTGTGGAGGTGGAAGTGATCGGGGCCAAGCCGCCAGAGCTGGGTACCTGGCTGTGGGATTATGATGCGCGCCCGCTGGAAGAAAGTGAACGCAACGACGACAACCCCCACGCGCGTATCAGTCGGCGCGGCTTTTCGGGGACTTTGTTTAAGACCGATGGATTTCTGACAGCGCACCCGTTTGGAACGGTGCCTGCGGCGTTTGCGCCTGGTGGTGAGACGGGCGTGTTCGAGTCGAACAGCATCTTACGTGCCGTGGCGCGGTCGGGTGGGGGGCTTTATGGAGCAGATCCGTACGAGGCATCCAGGATAGACAGTTTTCTCGATGCCAACCTTGTGTTTCAACGCGAAGCGCAGGTCTACATTCTGGGTATGGATGCACCGGACGCGGCCACACACGCGCGCATGACGGGTGCCTATGAGTTTTACCTCAACGGGGTGGAGAATGCGCTGGGCGCAGGTGATTTCATAGCAGGCTCAGAATTGAGTATTGCTGACATCTCGTTTGTCTGTGAGCTTGCACAATTCCTGCGGGAGGGTCACTACGCGGAACAATTGCAGGCTGCAGGTCTTGCGCCGGTCAGCGAGCATGGCTTAGCAACCTACCCCCGTGCGTTTAACCACATGTTAAAGCTGTCGGAGGAGCCCGAATTTGCGAAACATATGGGTACGTATTTGCGTTGGTACAGGAAGTCGATACATGAGGAGACGGTGTGAGCGGTAACGAAGAACAGCAGGCGTATTGGAATGGCCGCGCGGGGGCTGTCTGGGTGGAAGCTCAGGAACGTCTGGATGAGAATTTTGCGGAACTCACATCAGCGGTAGTCGCAGCAGCTGATGTGCAACCTGGCGAGCGGGCGATCGACATTGGCTGTGGCTGTGGCGCGACCACGGTGGCGCTGGCGCAGGCAGGGGCTGCGGTCTGGGGGGTCGACATTTCCGCACCCATGATCGGACGGGCCAAGGAGCGAAGTGTTGGCTTGGATAACGTTGCTTACAGCGTTTGCGACGCAGCCTCGCAACGCTATACCCCGGATCATGATCTGTTGTTTTCGCGTTTCGGCTGTATGTTCTTTGCCGATCCGGTCGGTGCCTATCAAAACCTGCTGACCTCTCTACGACCCGGGGGGCGATTGGTGCATCTCGTCTGGCAGTTACCGAAACACAACCCGTGGATGAGCGTGGTTGGGCGGGCTGTGCAGCCATTTATGCCGGAGGGCGATGCGCCTGATCCCACAGCACCCGGCCCCTTTGCCTTTGCCAGGCCGGAACATGTGGAGAAAATTCTGACCGATGCCGGCTTCGCAAACGTCAACGTTCAACCTGTGACTTCGCAGATAAAGGTAGGGAATGACATAGAGGATGCAGTGACGATGCAGTCCAAGGTTGGACCGATCGCCAGGGTGGTCGCTGAGTTGGATGAGGTAACGAAGGTCAAGGCGTTGGACGCCGCGCGGGATGCACTTGCAGAACACCTGACCGATGAAGGCATCCACCTGGGCGCTGCCTGCTGGATTATCAGCGCGTCCAACGAGAACTAAATACTAGGAGTAGAAGACAATGGATCAGAATCAACAGGTCATCATAGACCAGCTGCCGCAGGGCAAACTCGAAGCATCACACTACCGCCTGGAAACCAATCCAATGCCGGAAGCGGGCGCGGGACAAATTCTGGTGCGCACCAAGGCTTTCGCCATCACTGCAGGTACGCGTGCTGGACTGCAGGGCAGCGCCAGTTATGCGGGTGCACCGACTACTGGCATTGTGA
This sequence comes from Candidatus Azotimanducaceae bacterium, assembly GCA_965227885.1. Lineage (GTDB taxonomy): Bacteria > Pseudomonadota > Gammaproteobacteria > Pseudomonadales > Azotimanducaceae > UBA4421. The sequence goes on along the minus strand of OZ245781.1, from coordinate 5,960,112 downwards.
TGAACGGCACCGGTGTCGGCGAGGTTGTTGCGAGTGAGTGCGACATTCCCGTGGGCGCGCATGTGACGGCACCTACCGGGTGGCAGCAATACTCGGTGCACGATGCGAAGGTGGCAACACAGATTCCAGATCATCACGATCCCATTCACTATCTGGGTCCGCTGGGTGTAAATGGCTTGACCGCGTACTTTGGCCTTTTGCACGTGGGCGCCCCGCAGGCAGGCGAGACCCTGATGGTCTCGGCGGCTGCAGGTTCTGTCGGCCACATGGTAGGCCAGATGGGCAAAGTGAAAGACCTGCGCGTTGTGGGTGTGGCTGGGAGTGATGCCAAGTGTCATACACTTGTTCAGGATCTTGGTTTTGATGCGGCGGTTAACTACAAAGAAGACAACTATCGAGAAGCGCTGAAAGAAGCGACTCCGGATGGCGTGGATGTTTACTTCGACAATACGGGTGGTCCTATCCTCGGTTCGGCGCTCTTCCGCATGAATGTCGGCGGGCGCATTGCGTGCTGTGGCGTTGTCTCCCAATACGATACGGATCGGCCTGAACCAGGCCCGAAAGGTGTGCCGGGACTATTGGTCAACAAGCGTCTCACCATGCGCGGATTTCTGTTGTTCGACTTCGCAGACCAATATGACGCTGCGCGCGATGAAATTGCCGGGTGGTTGGAAAGCGGTGCATTAAAAGCTCTGACGGATGAAGTACATGGCTTGGAAGCAGCACCGAATGCGTTTGTAGATCTCCTGGCGGGTGGCAATATCGGTACGCGGGTTGTGCGCCTGGATTGACCGAGCGCTCAAATTTGGCGCGACCATCACCGAGTAGGCGGATCTGATGCACGCTTTGGATGTGGCGATCATCTTTGCTGTGTTATGTGCGGTCACATGGCTGGGACATAAACTCAGCGGGCGGGTGGATTCTCGTCGCGGTTTTTTTACGGCGGACGGTTCGCTGCCCTGGTGGGCGGTTTCCTCGAGTATCCTCGCCACGCTGGTCAGCGCAGTCACCTTCATCTCCGTACCCGCCAATGTCTTTGCAGATGGCGGTGACCTTAAATACTTCCAGGTCATTCTCGGCCTCGCCCTCGGCAAGGTTGCAGTGGGTGTGTTGTTGGCTAAACCTTTTTACGAAGCCAAGGAAGCGAGCACCAGTTATCAGTACATAGGTAATCGCCTGGGTTGGCAGAGCGGTGAGATCACGATGGTGCTCGGTTTGCTGCTTACCGCCATCAACGCCGGCGTGAAGTTACTGACCGCAAGCCTTGTGCTGGATGTCATCTCCGGTTGGGGCTTGCCTACCTGCGCGTTGGTAGTCGTTTGCATCAGCGTTTTGTGGTCTTCGCTGGCGGGCATCAAAACGGTGATATGGACAGACTTTCTGCTCTTCGTTTTTTTCGTGTTTGGTGCCCTGGTCGCCGTGCTGATCATCGTCATGCGTCTGGATATGTCACTGGTCAGTGCCTTTGTCTGGCTGGACGAGCAGGCAAAGTGGGTGCTGTTTGATTTTTCTGTGGATCCGGAAAAACGTTATACGCTCTGGGCTGCGGTCGTTGGTGGGATTGCGTTGAACATTGCCACCGGCGCAACACAGGGTACCTGGCAACGCGTGCATGCCTGTCGCAGCGTTGGCGATGCGCAGAAAGCCTACAACTTTGCCGCGCTCTTCTACGTGATGCACCTCGTCGTGCTGGGTGTAGGCCTGGCGCTTGCCGTGTTCTATTTCGAGAATCCACTGCCCGCTGAGATTTCGGCAGAGCTGGCCGAATCACCGGACCGGATCTTCCCTTATTTCATCAGCACGGAACTGCCGGTTGGTATATCAGGTCTCTTCATCGCTGCAATATTTGCGGCGGCAATATCGACGTTGGACTCCGCGCTGGCAGAGAGCTCGGATATGTCGATCAATCATTTCTATACGCGGGTCGTCAAAGCAGCCGATGAGCGACACTATGTACGCGCTTCGCGGATTGCCATGGTGATCTGGGGCGGTGTGTTCACAGCTATGGCACTCTTCTTTGCCAACTTCCAGGGCGAAGGGCTGCTGGATCTTACCTTCAAACTTCCGAACTATGTTTACGGTGGGTTGTTCGGTGCTGTGCTGCTGGCAGTGATGGGTATCGGGCGCGTACAGACTTTTGTTGCAGGGTTGGGTGTGGCGGTAGGCTTAACCATCGCGCTGTCCAATATGGGCATCGCGTTCTTCTTCTGGTGCCCGGTATCGGGCACCTTGATGATTGCGACGGTCTGGGCGCTGGAACGGCTGGTGTCGGTACCGAAGTTAGACTAGCGTTCGCGTCTTTCTGCACGCCGCGGTCTTTCTGCACGCTGCGGTCTTTCTGCACCCCGCGGTCTTTCTGCACGCCGCGGGCGCTCCATTCTAGCAGCGCGTTGGGGTCTTTCTGCACGCCGCTGGCGCTCTGCACGCTGCGGGCGCTGACGCTCAACACGCTGCGGGCGCTGTTGCGGGCGCGCCTGCCGTCTTTCGGCACGCTGCGGTCTTTCTACACGTCTTTCTACTCTTTGAGGGCGCTCCATCCTCGCGGCCCTCTGAGTGGAGCGTGCTTGGGTTGATTGTCGGTACTGTCGCTCAATTCTGCGGTTGCGTTCGGCGTTGCGGGTTTGCGCCCGGCTGAGACGTTCCGCCTGACGTCGTTCGACGCTGGCTCTGGCCTGTTGCGTCGAGCGACGTTCTTGTCGGACGGTGGCGCGCTGTTCGCGTGCAGACCGCTGCGGTCTTTCCGCACGCTGCGAGCGTTCAGCTCGCTCCATGCGCCTGGGTCTTTCGGTACGCTGCGGGCGCTCGGTTCGTCTTTCTGCACGCTGCGGTCTTTCTGCACGCCGCGGGCGCTCAGCATTGCGGCGGTCCCGGTTCGCAAAATGGTCACGGCGATCTGTGCGGCCCTGACTTAAGGTGCCGCGTTCACTACGCCTGACATTGCGGCCGACACTGTTGTCTTCTCGGCGCACGTCTCGATGTACGCTGGAGCGACGGTTGTCGCGCACGCGGTTACGGTCTTCCTGGCGGCGCTCGCGTTGTGCAACTCGGTAGCGATGTGCGCGATTGTTCGTGCCATCGTAGTGGTGTCTGCCGCGGCGCTCGATGTGCCGTCTCTGCTGGCGCTGAGCCACACGGCGTTCCTTTGCTGTCGGCTTATACCGCCGGTACTCGGGTGAGCGGAACTGTGAACGGTACTCGGCGCGCTCGTATCTGCGGTGTTTGGGTCGAGCCCCCGCGTGGCGGTAGGCAGGACGCCAGCGACCGTTGTACGCGTAGTCGTGGTGGCGGCGATGCGACCAACGACGCTCATACACAGGGCGCGACCGATAGTGGTGCGTGTGCCGGAAATGGCGCGTGTGGTAGCGCCGCTTGTAGTAGCGATGCCGATGATGATTGTGGTGGTAATGGCTGAGGTGCCAGTTACTCCAACTGAGAGCAAAGAATGAGGAGATGCCCCAGAACGCGTAGTCATCGTAGTAGCGATGGTGGGCATAGTACGGGTAGTAGTACACCGGATAGCGGGTCGGATAGTAGTGGTAGACGCGCACAGGTTGGCGTACCACAACCCGCTCGGGTTCGTAGTAAGGCACGTAGATGACATCTTCCTCGACCGGTTCGATGATGACCGCTTCGTCTTTCACATAAATGTTCTGTTTGTCGTCGCTGTCGAGGTTGCCCGCGGCGTAGGCCTGTTGTCGTACTTCCTGCACGGCGGCCATGAGTTGTGTTTCCTGTTCCACCACGGCCTGTCCCAGCGCCCAGGTCCAATCGATATCTTCGTTCAGCAGCGCAAGGGCTTCCGGGTAGTTGAGCAGTGCGACGATGGATTCATCCCAATCTTCGTCCGGCTCGGCACCCTGGTCAGGGTTGTCCTCGCGAAATCTTGCGGCGGCCACAACCTGTAATGGATAGGTCGAGGCTGCCAGTACAATGGCAAGGAGATCATCGGGGTAGAGAGCGACCGGCCCTACCAGGCGCTGCAGTTCTTCGGCTGAAAGTGCGGCGGCGGGGGCGTCGACAACCTCGTGATCGTCGGATTGCACTAAATCACCGACCGGTGTGACTTCCACAGCAGCGTTTGTGTGCGGCACTCCACCGGCGACCCCGGCCACCAAGGCGGTGAGGGCTACAGCTAACTTCAACTGGCTTATTTGCATCTTCTTTCCCCAGCGTTTAAGCATACATACAAAGGGCGTCGTATAGCACAATAGGGGAGTCATTCTGAACGGCAGGTGAACGGCCGCCTCCGTTCCTAATTGATTGAAATTAAAGGGAAAAATAGAAGCACTAACGCATGAAATCCAGCCCGTTGACCCACAACCTGAACAACTCGGTGACCGCATCGATCAGTCTGGTCGAAGATCATGCGGGCCGGCGAGTGGTGAAAATCCTGAACGGGCGGAATTCAGCGGAGACGCCACCCGAGTGGATGGCGAGCGACGAGCCCGCCCATTGGAACTACTGGCAACGTGAAGCCCATGTGTACAAATCTCAACTCAATGACCTGATAGAGGGTACGGGTGTACGCATGCCTCGGCTTCTGAAGTGTGAGCAGATCGATGCGCAGACCATTTCCCTTGAACTTGAGTTTTTGGAAGGGCGCACTGGTAATGAGTTGACCATCGATGACTACGAAACTATTGCCACCGCGTGGGGTAAGGCGCAACGCCGTCTCTCTGAGGTGGACCACAGGATGTCGTGGTCGTGGATGAGCACAGAGTTCATACGCGCCTACGGCGCTTCAAAGCCAATAGAGTACGCCTGGTTGCGCGACGACGCGCTGTGGCGAGCGCCTTTGATCGCCGACAACTGGCCCGACGAGCTGCGAGAAGGACTGATTTATCTGGAGGAGCATCGGGAAGATTTATATAGCCTGCTCGCCGGTACACCCCAGGTCGCCTGTCACCTGGACTTCTGGCCCAACAACGTGTTTGTAACCTCTGACCAGACGGTGGTGCCGGTCGATTGGGCTTTTTTCGGCACAGGTGCGCCGCTCGAGGATGTGGGTAACTTTATTCCCGATGCGGTGTTTGACGGTTTCCAACCAGCGGCACGCTTTCCCGAACTCGCAGACCGCATGCAACGTGCGTTTGTTGCTGGCTACGGGGCGGATGCAGATATCGATTTCGAGCGATTGCTCTTTGCGACCGCGGTAAAATATGTCTGGTTAGGGCCGCTGTTGCTCGCTCGGGCCAGCAAAGCCTTACAAACTGAGTATGGAGGGGCACACTTGGACGATGCGTCTGACCAATATCGAGAGCGGGGCGCGGTGCTGCTGCATCTGGCCCACTGGGCGGAACGAGCGCTCTCGGGCGCGTGAAGAGGTGGCATTGATGAACAACGCGACTGTACCGAAAACACTGCTCTCGGCGTTGGCAGCCATGCTGCTGTGTTGCGAGGTTTTCGCCAATGAGTATCTGGCAGCAGCAGGTCATGTAGACATCACGCCGCCGGTTGGCGCCTACATGGCCGGGTATGGTCAGGACCGCAAGTCGACGGGTCAGTTTGATCCGCTCTTCGCCAAAGTGTTTGTTGTGAGTGACGGTGAGCAGCACCTCAATATTGTCACGATAGACAACATCGGACTGACTTACCCCGACGTTGAACCGCTGCGACGCGCGCTTCCGGGCCATACGTTTGTCTCATCCACCCATACCCATGCAGGACCAGATGTTGTTGGTATCTGGGGCCCTAGCTTCTGGCGCTCGGGCCGAAGCGAAAGTTATGTCGCTGACATCCGTCTAAAGATTCAGGCACTGGTCAAAAAACTTCACGCGGAGCTCAAACCCGTGACGATTGCCATCGCGAGTGCGGACACCCCCATGGACTGGGTTGAAAATGTGAGCGAACCGAATCTGCTGGATACGCGTCTGACGGTATTGCGAGCCGTTGATGCTGAAGGAGCCGTCGTCGCCACTCTGACCAACTATGCGTGCCACCCGACGATTCTTGGACCGGAGAATACACGCACCTCGGCGGACTATGTTGCGGGATTTTATCGGCAGATGAGTGAGACTCTGCCGGGTGAACATCTGTTTCTGCAGGGTGCTATCGGTGGGTGGGTGCAGCCGATTCAGGGTGATCGCAGTCATGAACTTGCGCTCGCCACAGGGCGGCAACTGGCCGCGGCAGCGGCTGCGTTAAGTCAGACGTCGAAACCGGTGTCGGATGTAACCCTGGACTTTGCTGAAACGGTCGTCGACATCCCGCTCGAAAACTGGGGGTTCAGACTCTTGATGTGGCTGGATGTACTCGAACGCGAGACGGAAGGTGGGGCGATGCGAACGGTTGTCAGTTGGGCGCGCATCGGGGAGGTGCAACTGATCAGCCACCCGGGCGAAACCTCTCCGGCTTTCTCGCACGATTCCCGCGAATTGCTGGGAGGAGAGCATCAGTTTGTGCTGGGGCTGACCCAGGATGCCATGGGTTACATACTCAAGCCTGATTACTTCAGCACGGAAGCTGCGTACCCACACGGAGAATATCTGACGTCTGTGTCAGTGGGGGTCGAAGCTGGCCCTTTGATTATGGAGGCGGTGGCGCGCCTGGCCGGTTCGTCAAAAGCGGATAGCGAAGCTCCACGCAACTAACAGAATCGCGAAGCTCATGACCCCGGCGCGAATATGGTCAGACCGCGACATGGCTTCGATGTTAACCCGCGCGGCAATCAGCCCACCCAGCACCCCAAAACAGAACCCGAAAATGTGCCCCAGCACGTCGATGCGCGCGGCACTCTGTGGGTCGCCGCCCAGACCGGTAAACACCAGCAATGTGATGGCACCAAATATGGGGGCAAAACCGCGTTTCCAACCTTTACCGCGGAAATAACCGCGGCGCCAACCGAACGCAGGGACCAACCCGAGCGCTGCAAAAGTTGCCGTAGATGCGCCGATGGCTGAAAACGAGGCAGGTTGGATGAGCGCGTTGGTCAGATTGGCGGCACAACCGGCGAGAAGCACCAGCAACCAGCCGAAACCGGAACCCAGGTAGCGACCGACAAAAAGACCAAACAGCACGCCGAACACCGAGTTCCCCGCGATGTGGACGATATCGGCGTGTAAGGTGAGTGCTGTGGCGATACGCCAGACTTCTCCGTCGAGAACGGCACCGGCCTGGAGTCGGCCTGAAAGCCGCAGATCGATAGCGCCACTCGCTTGGATCGCACCCTGAATGGCAGGCAGGGTCCAGATAACCAGGAGATAGCCGATGACGCCGGCCCACCCGCTATCGACCACCAGCACCGGCGTTGCGGTCTCTTCCGGGGGGCGATTTTCCCGCCAATAGTGCTCCAGTTGCGTGTGTGCCTGAGCTTGTTTTTCCGGGACTACACAGAGCACCCACAAACCCTGTTCAGATCGTTGCACGAAGCTGTCTATGTCCATGGCGGTCAGAACAAGCTGTGCTTCTTCTGCCTGTGCTTTGCGATCGGCGGCAAAAACCGCCACTAAGTCACTTTGCACCCGCTGCTTGCACCTGATCGTAAAGGTAGTCCGTGAGCGCTTGTCGATGTGGATAGGCAGACAGCTCCGGCCAGAGAATCGGGTCACCGATGTTCAGTTTTATCGATGAGCCAAATTTCTTGCGGGCTTCATGAATCAGGAGCGACATCCGCAGCGGTTCAGAGATGTGGGACGCGACGTGAAAGGCGCGGCTGTTTTCGCCGAAGAAGTAGACCGGTACAACACAGGCTTCAGCGTCGCGTATGAGTTTTGCGGCAAAGGTTGTCCAGGGGCCGTCGGTGGCGCTCCCCCAACCTAATCTGTTGGCGGTAGACACCATGCCCGAAGGAAAAATCAGCACGGGGGTATCCGCGTTCAGAGCTTCCAGTGCCATGCGCTTGGAACGTATGTTGTTCCTGAGCGCAGTTTTGGTTTCTGCAAAATCGATGGGCAGGAAGTGAGGTTCCAGATCTTCGTCCTGACACAGAAGGGCGTTGATCAGAATCTTGAAATCGCCCCGTGCCTTCAGGGCCAGATGGCAGAGGATGATGCCGTCGATTACGCCATAAGGATGGTTTGCAACAAACACAAGCGGCCCTGCATCCGGAATTCGTGCCAATTGGGCTTCCGGGTAGTCGAGTTGGATGCCGCTTTTGTTCAGACAACCCAAGAAAAATTCCGCCGACGAAAAGGGGCGGATTTCATCTTTAAGTTCATGATAGATCGTCTCAACACGTCGTCTGCCCAGAGCCACTTCAAGACTTGATACCACCACGCGTACCAACCAGGGATCTTCTGGTTGGACATAAGAGACCGTCGGTTTTTCGCGCAGGTAAGCATCTGTCATGCGCCGACTTTATCGCGCATTTGCAGCGCCGTCATTGGCTCTCTTACGCCTTGTTTATTAACGGTTTTTTTGGAACTTTCGGGGCTGAAAAGCCTCTAACACCACAATGGCACACGCAACTGTGAACTGGTTGTCCTGCGACGCTCGTCAAGCGCTGCGGATGTGCTTGCAATTGTCGCCGGTTGGCCCAATATTAAGGTTTTCGACCATCTCTAATAAGGTGATTTTGACTCATGGCAGATGAAAAAGTGATGGGCATGCCACAAGCCTCTGTGGCAGGGCTCTCGGAACTTGAAACCAGCAAGGTGCTGCGTAACACCTACATGTTGCTGGCGATGACTCTAGGCTTCAGCGCGATCATGGCGTTTGTGTCCGCGGTCAGTGGCTTTACGGGCATGAACCCGTGGTTGTTTTTAATCGGCGTCTTCGGGCTCAGCTTTTTGGTTCACAAGACCGCTAACAGCGCGATGGGGCTGCTTTCCGTGTTTGCTTTTACCGGTTTTATCGGCTTTTGTATCGGGCCGATTATCAATTTTGTCCCCGCAGATCTGATCATCAGCGCACTTGGACTGACCGCGGTTGCGTTTGTCGGTTTAAGTGGCTTTGCTCTGGTCACCAAGAAGGACTTCAGCTTCCTGTCCGGCTTCATCATGGTCGGCCTTTTCGTGATGCTGGGCGCCATTGTTCTGGGTCTGCTGTTTGATCTGGGTATGTTCCAGTTGGTCATCAGCGCAGGCATCATCATTTTGATGAGCGCGATGATCCTCTGGCAGACGAGCGCTATCATTCACGGTGGTGAAACCAACTACATTATCGCCACCACAACCCTGTACATGACCATCTACAACATGTTCATGTCGATCCTGCACATCCTTTTGATCTTTGCAGGTGGTGATGAGTAAAACCGGCTAAGCAAACGGCTGGAAAAGGCGCTCGTTGAGCGCTTTTTTGTCTTGAGAGTGTGGTTGTGCGCTCTATCGACCTGTCAGCGGGGCCGCACACGCAGCATGAATCTGCATCAGCGGTGCGACTGTTTCACCGGGCCGGCGACCGAACCCACATTCGGTGGCGATACCGAAGTCTGTGATCACAGCCTGTGCCGCTGCGATACGCTGTGAAGTACCTGCTTGCCCATCAGAGTAGTGTACAAGACCCAGGTAAAGTTCAGTATTGGGCTGCAGTTGGAGGTTTCTCAAGGGTTCGAAATAGGCTGCGTCCTGACGATCTTTGGGGACCGGCAGGTGCAGCCAGTGCAACGGCCGCCCCAGATTAGCGGCAATGTTGTTTGCGGTAGTCACGAGTTTTCCGGTATCGGTAGGCTCCACGAAATGTTGATGCCCTGCATCGCCGTAGCAGAGGTGAAAACCGAGCTCTACGTCGCGAGGTATGTAATTCCCGAGTCTCGCTAAGCGCGCATCGACATCGTTTTGCGGATTATTCAAATACGTTGGGAAAACCCCTTCCAGAACACCAAACTCCACAGCGGTATCCCACTGTACAGCCAGGTCTGCGTGTGGGATCGCGCTGACGATCTGGTCCACTTCCTTGAGCATTGCCGCTTCGTAGATGGGTTCCAGCGCACCAGCAAGGTCCGGTGTGATGTAGAGATGCATGGGTGCCAGCGGCGTTGGCAACGAGACCTGGAAACGGCAGTTTTGCGGGACGATACCGCGTTTCCGGGCATCCACAAACCGCGCGTAAGACTCACGCGCAGCCTCGGCGTAACCGAGGGAAGCGAAACTCACATCATCGATCGCAAATCCCTCGCGCAATTTAGCGAAGGTTTTAGCGGTGCCATATTTGTCTGGTGGCGACTGCACAAGCTCCAGCGCTTCAGTTGCTTGAAACACCTCAACTTGCCACTGAATCCAGTTGGTACGAGCACCGGTCTCGCCATCTGGGATCCGTTTCAGATGTTCGCCAAGATGTTTGGCTGCGGTGGCGAAGACTTCATCGCTATCTGCAAGGGGAACGCTGCCTACCAGGCACGCACCGCAAGGTTGAGTAGTGGGCATCTCTTCTATCTCCTCCCTTCGCTGTTGGCCCTTACTTTGTGGTCAGGGTGGTATAGACCTTGGATAACTGATCCGGTAAGTCTTCGATCTCTTCGATGATCAGGTAGCGGGAATCCGGACACATGCGTTTCAAATAGTCGTGGCCGGAACGATCCACGGTGACACAAAAAACCTCAACCCCTTTCTGTTGAGCTTCGGAAATTGCCTTGGCGGTATCTTCGACACCGTAGTCGTGATTGCCACGATCTGGTCCATAGTCGGAATCCTGTGGGAAACCGTCGCTGATGATCATCAGCACTTTCATGGCATGACCGGAGTTGGTGAGCTTGTGTACCGCATGCCGAATGGCGGGACCCATTCGTGTCGAGCGTTTGGGCTTCATCGCGGCGATGGCTTGCAGGGTTTTTTGTGAAAACGAGGCTTCGGGCTCCTTAGCGACAAATATCTCCACGCAGTCTTTACCGTATCCCGAAAACCCGTAAATGCCGTAAGCATCACCCAGAGCGTCCAGCGCTGAGGCCATCACCACCATCGCCTCGCGCTGTATATCGATGATCTTTCGCTTAGGTTCTTCGTCAAAGCTGTCCTCGTCGGGGTCATCCCACGGGTCGCGGAGATTTGGCATCCCATCTTCGTCGTACTGCGACCAGTCGAATGGCTCTGGTGGTTCGATAGGGTCGTCGGTGGATGCGGATAGGTCTACAAGAAACGCGGCACAGACGTCCCGGTGCATGCGCTCTTTTCGGGAGTAAAAGCGTTCGCTGGGTGTGACGCCTGAGCGGATGTCCTGGCGCGCTTCCACAATTGCGTTCAGATCCAGTTCGTCCCCGTCCTGAACCCGGGTCACACGCTGCAATCCTGTGGGACGTATTTGCTCGAGCTGTTTCTGTACCGAGCCGCGAAAGCTCTTGATGACGTCATTCAGCGTTTGGGTGTCTTCGTCTGACTCGCCGATCAGCGGTTCTTCGAACACTCTGCACCAACGCGGTAGATAGCGTCGCTCAATGTAGTTCCATTCGTCGTAACGAAAGCTGCGTGCCGCCGATCTATCCGCACCCAGTGCGTGCTGTACCGCCGAACGTTCCATGTCGATGCGTCGTTTCATCGTGTCCTGCTCATCCGTCAGGCTTTTGATGTCAACATCAGCCTCGCGCACGGCTTCTTCGGTGGTCTGGCCGCGTTCGGCTTCCACTTGTTCGGCTTCCAGCATTTCTACGGCCATGGCCATCGACAGCTGCTCTACCTGCTCCTCCCATTCCTCGATGCGTTGTTCGCGATTCAGCCAGTCGGGCAAGGACTCCTCTTGAGGAGCGTAAGCAGATTTATCTTCGAAAACATAAGCCTCGCGAATGCTGTCGTAGTGTTTGCACAAGCAGGCCACAGAATCGTAAACAGAAGTCCCGTCCGCCATCAGGCTGACAAGGTCGTCGGCAAATGGTTGCCAGGAACCTGTGGTGCCTTCTCCCCACAGACGACGGCGGGCGGTGACAAAGGGGTCTGTGTTGGGTGGCGCAAGCGCCAGGAGGTGAGCGTGATAGGCGTCTATATGTTTGTTCGCGCCTGGGTATGTGCGTCGAAGGTGGCCAAGGACACGCGCTTTTTCGCAGGTGTTGAAGACATCGGCGGCAAGTCCTGGCTGGTCGAAAGTACCAAACAGCAGTTGAAAATCGCCGGTGCGAGCAGTCATGGAGCGTGGGGTTTCGTGACGTTCCGCCAATTCAGGCAGACTCTCTAACGCCTTTGCCATGCGGAAGCCAAACGTGCCACATTCGCGCAGGCCGATCTGCTCCAGAACCAGGACCCGATAGCTGGCAGGCGTAGGCGCGTCCAACTGTTCGGGCAGGTACAGGGTGTCGGTGGTCTGGCCGGTGTTTTCTACGCCGAGGGCCAGACGCCGGTGCGAGGCAAACTCGTCAGAGGACTTGATGTGGTAGTAACGCCCGGCAATACCCTCGGTAAAGAGTGCCAGGACGTCTTCAACCTCGGCGAGTAGCTGCATACCTAAGGCCTAAGGCAGGATAGCGTCGACAATATCGGCAACTGCAGCCTGTACCGTGGCATCGTCTGAGATAGCTGTGGTGATCGCCACGGCAGCAGCACGGCGTGGGTCGATGTTGCTCGCGATCAGTTCGCCGGTGTAGATCAACAATCGGGTTGAGACACCCTCCTCGAAACCGTGTTGTTTGAGGTTACGCACGCGTTCACCGATAACCGCCAGACGTTCAGCGTCGTCGGCGTCGACGCCGCTTTCGTGGGCAATGATGGAAGCCTCCGCCTCGACACTTGGGTAGTCAAACTCCAGGCTGACAAACCGTTGTCGCGTGCTGGGTTTCAGGTCTTTGAGCACGCTCTGATAGCCCGGGTTATAGGAAATGACCAGCAGAAACTCCGGATGCGCCGCAACAAGTTCACCGGTTTTGTCGATAGGCAGGATACGCCGGTGGTCGGTCAGTGAGTGGATAAGCACGGTTGTATCTTTGCGGGCCTCGACAATTTCATCAAGGTAACAGATGGCACCGGTGCGTACAGCTCGTGTGAGGGGCCCATCCGTCCACACAGTTTCGTCGCCTTTTAAAAGATAGCGCCCGACCATATCTGTTGCGGTGAGATCTTCGTGACAGGAAACGGTGACCAACGGTACTTCCAACGGGTTTGCGGTCTCGCGATAAAGGCGCCAGGTCATGTGTTCCACAAAGCGGGTCTTACCGCAGCCTGTTGGTCCTTTCAGGAGGACTGGGAGTCGAGCCGCATAGGCTGCACGAAAAATCTCCACTTCGTCTGCAAGGGGAAGGTAGTACGGCTCGCTGTCGGCCGCGAAAAAGTTTGCTGCTTCGCTCATAGATTGTTACTTGTAGTTAGCCAGGGGAAAACTGCTCGTTACCCCGCCGATAGGTGAAAAAATTGATTTCAGGATTGCGATTCACAAGCGGACGCCTGTACATGGCGTGACTTAGGCTGCGAACCTCATGTTCTAATTCGAAAAGCACATCCCCGCTGTCCGGATCCACGATGTTGACGAACCTGTACTGAAACTGGTCTGACTCTTCGGAGACGAGACCGCGCTCATTCAGCCACGCGTGTGGACCGCCGAAATCGGCAACGTAGATAGCGATGTGGTGGCCGTCGTACTCGGCCTGCGGCGCGTCGGTTTCTGTAAAAATGAGCTCCTGGTTGTGGCCCATGCTGATTACCGCGCTGTCATCTTCCACCCGCGCTGGACAGTTCAATACCTGATCGTAAAAACGCACGATGCCTTCTTTGGTGTCAGGGGGTACGGTCAGACAGACGTAGGGCATGCCTAGATCCATCCGAGGAAAGGCGCTGGGCTCGTAGGCCTTGATGGTGTTACCGAAGGGACATGTGAGCGTCAGATGGTTGTCACCTTCAACACAGGCGAACTTGGTGTCGTCCAAACCGCGGGCGGCAAACTTGAGGCGCTTCTGGAGACCCTCGAGGGAGGGCACGACAACACCAGTATGGCCCCGCAGAACCTGCGCCTTGCTGGTTGGTAGATGGAACTGCTGATCGCCGAGGTTCACCCACATATTGAGCGTGCCGAAGTCGATGTAGGGGTCTCTGGTAAAACCCAGACCGGTTACATAAAACATCGACGCAATGGATTGGTCAGGCACGGTTACATTGACGTGCTCTAAGAGCTGCACGTTGCCAACATTTTCGGCGGCGCGATCGTAAGTCTGTTCTGCCATCTCGTTCTGCCAGTACTGTTTCTACGTTGCATCCAACACTATACAGGGAATTCTCAGGACGCGTCGTATCCGGCCGGGTTGATGCGCGAGGCCTGCAGAGACACCTGCAGAGACAAAGTGGAGAGGGTGACGTAGGATTCAGGTTTGGTGTTGCGTGGATACCTGATGTTGATAGATGCCCGGCAGATACCCTTTGTTCTTATTCTCACAGCGGTTCTGGCCGGCTGCGGTGGCTCTACCGGCGCCGATGAGAACACACCCGCTGCTGACGTGGTATCAAAGGAGAGGGTCGAGCCTGCTGCTGGAGCACGGGCGGAAAACCCGTCGGCAACGCAGGAAACCGCCAGCCAGCCTGTCTCTATCCGTGACGTCGTCGCCGACATCGAAGCCGACGCCGATGCCATCGAATTGGATGATGGAAACCTGCTGCCCGACTTAATCGACGGCGGCAAAACCCAGCGGAAAACCGCGGTTTCGGCTAAGGTGCTGACAGATGAGGAAGCAGAACAACTCACCGACTCTCTGGACGGAGTGGAGGTGAAACTGGAAGTCAAAACGAAATAACCAAGGGTTGGACCGAATATGTCTGATACGGATGAATTACTCGAGGCAACCACCGCGCTGGTACCGCCGTTGCTGACGACCATCGATGTCCTGCAGCAGACAGGTCGTTACCTGCACCCACCCGATATCATGAGTCTGATTGAAAAGGTACAACCGTATCGACAGCCTTTGGCGGATGGCATCGCAACGTTCCAGGCGGCGGATTGGCCCGCACACCTGGAAGGCTTTTCTGCGACCATCCTCAAAAGTGCGAGTCTGTCACTGCAGAGCATCAATGAGTTTTTGAGCGCACAGAACCAGAGCAATCCGGTGATGGGTGCTTACCGTGCACTTGGCTACAACACAAAAGCCATCGAGGCTGCCTACCCGGTGAGCTTCATGCTGCCGCCGGTTTCGCGTTTTTTCCTCGACCAGGCACAACGTGATGACGAGGCGCTGCTGGATAAAATTCAGGCGGCAGATCCGAGTCGTGAAAATGTCGGGGTGATGCACGCCTCAAACGGGTCCGATGAACGGGGTGGCTTTTCAATCTACGTACCCGAGTACTATGCGGATGAAAAAGTCCCGCTGATTGTGGCGTTGCATGGTGGCAGTGGCCACGGTCGCAACTTTCTCTGGACGTGGCTCAGGACGGTGAGGTCGCGGGGTGCGGTGCTCATTTCACCAACCTCCGCCGAGGGTACCTGGTCGTTGATGGGCCCTGACATAGACACAGAGCGACTGGAAAGCTTGGTTGCGTACGCCAAAGACAATTGGAATATCGATGATGACCGCGTCTTGCTCACCGGTATGTCCGATGGCGGTACGTTCACTTATGTCAGCGGGTTGCAGACCGAATCGCCATTTACACACTTAGCACCCAGTTCTGCATCCTTCCACCCGATGATTGTGGAAGCGACGGATCCCGGCAGGTTGGCAGATATGCCGATCTATCTGATGCACGGTGCACTGGACTGGATGTTTCCGATTGACGTGGCGCGCAGCGCAAGGGATACGTTTGCGGCGGCGGGTGCTCAGGTTACCTATCGAGAAATAGAGGATCTGTCGCATACCTACCCAATCGAAGAAAACCCGCTCATCTTTGATTGGCTGCTTGAGTAATGTCGGAAGTAAACACCGCGAACCTCATTCATATGGCCGTTTTTCTCGGCTATATGGCGCTGTTGCTGATGAACGCGGGCAACGTGCGTATCCCGAGAATGCGCATGTTGTCGACATTGATCCAGCTGTCTGTGGTTGTGCTGTGCGTTGACCTGCTGATTGGTTTTTTTGTGATCGAACGCGTTTATGGCAGCAGTATCTCTGCGCGATGGATCTCAAAGTCCATGTACGGCGCGCCCGCTGGGTTGGTTGTTGCGATAGCCTGGATGTTGCGTGCCCATCACAAGGCACGCAAAAAACAGGTCGACGCGTCTTAGCCCGCCAGGGTCGGTTTATCTGCCAGGCGGCGTAACTTCGGTTGCCTCGTAAAATTTAGCTTCCACGCTCTTGGGCGGGTGGGCAGCCATCGCGGCTTGAAAGTCGGCCATATGTGGCATTGCAAAGTGTGCTGCGAGTGCATCCATACTTTCCCACTGTTCCGTTATGCGCAAAACATTGGGATTGTTGAGTTCCACGCTGAACGTATAGTCGTGGCAGCCGTCCTCGGCACGGCTCGCGGTTTCCATGGTGGCAATGGCGGCCTTCATCGCATCGATGTTGGCGGCGTCTGATTCAATAGTGGCATTTACAACGATCATAGTCTTTCCTATCTAGTTTTTGTCCTGCCCGCGACTAATGCGGGTGGGTCGGTTTGTTCGATTACTGGCTGAAGTGTTCGATAGAGTATGCCACGCGGGCCTCGATCTCCATCTTGCGGGTGCGGATGGCTTCCAGTTGGGTAAGACGTGGAATCAAACCCGCGCCGTTTGCTATTTGTATGCTCAATCCGGGTCGAGCGTTCAACTCAAGTATCAGCGGCCCGCGCGTCTTATCGATGACCAGGTCGCAGCCCAGGTACCCAAGTTCTGTCACCTCATAACATTGTGCGGCCAGTCGCAGGAGCTCTGGCCAGTTTGGAATCTGCACCGAAGTGAGGTCAGCGTCGGTGTCTGGATGATGAGTGACGATACGGTTTCCTTCCACAGCCTGTAGTGCACGCCCGGTACCGATGTCCAATCCGATGCCGATAGCACCCTGATGAAGGTTGGCCTTGCCGTCGGAGGCTTTGGTCGCGATGCGCAGCATCGCCATCACCGGAAACCCTTTAAAAACAATGAGACGAATATCCGGCACGCCTTCGGGGCTTAAGTGTTTGAAAGAATCGTCGATTTTTACCAGTTCCTCCATGAAGGCGACGTCTTGTCGGCCACCGAGTGAATGCAGGCCACTGATGGTGTTTGTCAGGTGCCGTTTGACATCATTCAAGGAAATGATCTCGCCGCTGGCTTTCTGATAGCCCTCAGGGTCTTTTCCGGTGATGACCAGGATGCCCTTGCCGCCGCTGCCGTGTGCTGGCTTCACCACAAACTCATCGAGCGGGGCAAGCACGTCTTCAACCGATTCGATTTCGTGTTGAGCCGCAACAACGCCGATCAATTTGGGTACTGCAAGATCGTGCTCTTCGGCCAGCAGCTTGGTGCTCAACTTGTTGTCCACCAGGGGGAAGAGCCGGCGCTCGTTGTAAGGACCGATGTAGCCGATATTGCGGCGGTTCATCCCGAGAATGCCGCGATCTTTCAGCTGATTGGGTGCAATCCAATTCATGTCTGGGCGTTCGAGCGGAATGCGGCAAAACGTTTCAGTTCAAGCAGCCGGTACCCGGTGTAACGACCCGTGAGCAGAATCACCGCAAGCACGAGCAGATGCAGTTCGGGGAAGTTAAAGGCAAGGTGCTCGACCACTCTCAAGTTCATCATGGTGAAGGCGATGACCGCCACCAGGAGCGAACCACTGCCTTGAATGAGTACTTCCTTCGGTCCTTCTTCCTCCCAGATGATGCTCATGCGTTCTATGGTCCACGCCAGGATGATCATGGGGAAGAAGGTGATGGATAGCCCCTGGATCAGCCCCAACCGATAGCTGATGATGCTGAAGATACTGATCAGGGCGATCACAATCACAACCAGTGTAGAGATTCTCGCCACCAGCAACAGGTTCAAACTCGACAGATACGAGCGGATGACCAGCCCCATCATCACAACGATGATGAACGCGACGAGTCCAGGTATGAGTTCTGTCTGGAGGAAGGCAAGAGCGATCAGTACGGGCATAAATGTGCCCGACGTGCGAATACCGACCAGAATGCGCAGTAGCACCACCACAAGCGCGCCGACCGGCAGCAGCATGATCAGCTTGAACATGCCTTGTTCGGCAATGGGCAGGTTGTAGAGGGAGAGCGCCAGGTCACCGGCCTGTTCTTTGGCTACGAGCAAACCCGAACGGGTCTGACTGGAAACGGAAAACGAAACGCGACTGCGGGTGCCGCCAAAAACCTCAAGCACACCGCGTTCGCCGGTCTGCCAGAGGAGCAGTGGGTTGTCGGTATTACTGACGCTTGAGATAGGGTTATAAAGCCGCCAGGTGTCACCATCCCAGACCTGCACAAATTCCTGCAGGGACATGCGGCGGCGACCATCTTCAAGCTCCAACACCTGTACCGTGCGTGCCGGGTGACCGGCAGACTGCAGCAGACGCGTGAGCAGCAGAGGTTTTGCGTACCGGTCGGTGAGAAGATTGACGTTCTGCTCATCGGTGTTGATCAGATTGATAAGTTGCACCGTCATGCTGTGCGCATCGGCGGTGACCGGATAGGCGGTGTTGATCAGCTGATTGGCCGCAGTTGCGTAGGGTTCGTCAAAGGGTGGCAGAGGTTGAAAGTTCTCGATCTCATCTGCAAAGCCGGGTTCTGGCACACCTTCACCGTCGGTTGCAAAGTCGAGTTTGTAAAAAAGAATCTGCTGTCCGTCAGCTTCGCGCCGGGTCCAGTGTGCGCGGCGTTGCAGTCGATCGGTATCGATGGTGAAGCCCCATCCCGGGGATGCTGCGGCTTCGTTGACGAGGTCAAAGCCGGTTTGCTCGGGGGGTAGCGTCAGGTAGACCTGGGCATTGTCGCCGGTGGCTTCCAGCTCAATACGCGCCTCAACCTGCCAGATCTGCGCCTCGGTAGCGGGCAGCCAGGGAATGTCGTACTGCTCGTGACGATAAGTTGATGCGCTGATACCTGTGACAAGTAAAAGCGTGACGAGAAAGAGAAACGGACCCCTCTGTCCCACGGTGGCCGCCTATTGTTTTGGCAAAGGCTGGACGAACTGTTTGCCGACGTCAACCAGCGCGAGATCGGTAAGAAAGTTGCGGCCCAGCAACATGCCGTGTTTCAGATGCGATCGGTCGGCGAGGGTGAACTCGAACGTATCTGACACGTTGCCAACCAATATGCGCATATCGACCACGGGTCGCCGGGTGCCCTCTTTGTCCGATTGCTGGAAAACCCGCACATGACGTTTGATCGGTCGTTCTATTGTCACACTCTCATCGGCAAACGCGACGTCAAACCTGACCCAGTCATCGCCGTCCAATTCATATAGCGTGATGTTCTCAGCGTGCAGCGAACTCGACTCAGCGCCGGTGTCCACGCGCGCATCGATGACAAACCCTGGTGGGTGAACGCGTACTTTTTCAACTTCACCCACAACCATACGATCACCATGGAGAACCACCTGCTGCTGTTCGCAGACTTGGGTTGTCTCCGGTTTGGCTTTGCATTCTTGGGCGACACGGGTGGTCAGACGTTGAATGCTTTTGTTCATGGCCTCGAGGCGGTCGGCGTTGGCGACGGCAGTGGTTTTCAAGGAGGTGTCCACGTCTTCGCGCAGCCCCTCAAGCTGATCCGCCCGGGCAACGTCTTCCTCAAGTGCAGCAACCTTCGCTTCCAGCGTGGCCAGCGCACTTGTTTGGGGCAGATTTGTACAGCCGCTGATGACAAGTAAGCAGGCGAAACAACCCGCTGATGTTATTTGACGCATTCGTCCCTCCAAGAGGGCGCTAAGTCTACTGATCGCATGGGGCATCGCAAGGGAGTTCGTGGATTTTAAAAACGGTTGAATACTGTATTTATATACAGTTATTATTTCTGCCCTTTCGCCTCAAAAAATGGGTTTCAGCAAATACTCCGGGGAGCGCAGAAAAATGGACGCCGAAGATCGCACTCAGTCACAACCCGCGCAGCCCATTAAAGGCAGGGGCAGTGTCAGCAATTCGCAGAGCCGCTACATACAGACGCGCTCCGTTGGGGTGGATGATGGTTGGGCATCTGAAGATCCGCACACGGTGGAAAACGGTAAGCTCAAAACCGAGCTGTTTCTCGATCGCACGGTAAATCTGATCACCAGGAACCAGTCACCGGACATTCCATTTGCCCATTCGATCAACCCCTACAAGGGCTGTGAACACGGTTGTATCTACTGTTTTGCGCGGCCGACGCATGCCTATCTGGATCTGTCCCCGGGGCGCGATTTTGAAACCAAAATATTCCGCAAGGTAGATGCAAGGCAGCATCTGTTGATAGAGATGTCGCGCCCGAATTATGTATGCAGTCCCATCGCCATGGGTACAAACACGGATCCGTACCAGCCGTTCGAACGCACCCAGAGAGTTACTCGAGAAATTCTCGAGACCCTTTTGGAACTGCGACATCCGGTGACCATCGTGACCAAAAGTAAACTCATTCTGCGTGACCTGGACCTCCTGACGGAACTCGCCAGGGACAACCTGATCAGCGTCAACGTGAGCGTGACCACGTTGAGTAACGACTTAAAAACCAAACTTGAACCGCGCACCTCCGGACCCGCGGCACGTCTGCGTACCATCGCCGAGCTGAAATCCCACAACATTCCGGTGGGTGCCATGCTCGCGCCGATCATTCCCTTTATAAACGATCATGAAATTGAGGATCTGGTCGCGCAATGCGCGCAGGCCGGAGCGCGGGAACTGCGCTATATCCTGGTGCGCCTGCCCCTGGAAGTGGCGCCTTTGTTTGAAGAATGGTTGCAGGCGCATTATCCAGGCAAAGCCAAGCGGGTGCTGTCGGCCATACGCGACACGCGCGGCGGCGAGCTCTACAAATCTGAGTGGGGTAAGCGCATGGTTGGGGAAGGCGAAATTGCTCAGCTCATCAGGAGCCGATTCAAGAAAGCGGCCAGAGCGCACAATGTTTACGAACCGGCCCCGATGGAGCTGAACACCAGTATTTTCAAGCGTCCGCCTCGCGCCCAAGCCAAAAAAGTGGATCACAATCAACTTTCGCTGTTTTGACGAACTGTTAAGCTAGCTAAACAAAACCATAATAAAGCTTAAGAGGTTGGGGTATGGATCTAGTCATCTGGTCCTGGGTATTTCTGTTTGGCTACATCGGCATGATGGTTTACTTCGGTGTGGTCGGGCAGCGCAAGGTGAGCACCGCAGACGACTTTGCAACTGCAAGAAACGCGTACGGTCCGCTCTTCCTGGCATTTGCCTTTGCCGCAACCACAGCGAGTGGTGCGACCTTTGTCGGCTTTCCCGGGATTGCCTACAACGCGGGTACCGCAGCGATCTGGTCGGTATTTTTGTATCCCATCGGCGTCTATCTGGGCGTGTTGATCTGTTTGCGGTTGGTCAGCAACAGCGGCCATGAGTTTGGCAGCCGCTCCATACCGGAATACCTCGGCCAACGCTATCAATCGGACTGGATACGCATCCTCGTCAGCCTCTTTTCGCTTTCGCTTTTCTTCTACCTGGCGGGGCAGCTTGTATCGGGCCTTGTGATGTTTGAGATCATGCTGGGTGTATCGCCTGCGCTTGCCCTGGGTATTACCGCCAGCGTTCTCCTCGTTTATGTTGTTTTAGGTGGCGCGCACGCCGATATCCTGACTGACGGCGTTCAGGGTTTCATCATGGTGGTCGTGGGTATCCTTGTTGTCGTGCTGTTTGTAACCGGCTTTGGCGTAGAGGGCGGTTTCTCAGGCATGATCGATACTATTCGTGGCCACAACGAAAACCTTGTGGGTGTGCTGAACCCCGAAGACGTGCTCTACCATTCATGGTGGTCGGTTGTGGCCATTCTGCTCGCTCATATCCCGCTGGGTTTGTTGCCGCACATCGGCAACAAGCTGTGGGCGCTCAAAGATCCAAAGCAGCGCATGTCGTTTATCAAGCTGGCGTTTATCTTCGGCATGATTCTGGGCATGTTGGGCTTTGGCGGCCTGCTCGCGCGTGCGGTTCTGGGTGAAGGGGTCAATGGCAACCAGGCACTGGCTCTGCTCTTCATAGAACTGTTCCCAACCTGGCTGGCTGCGCTGCTTGGTGTCGGCATTCTCGCTGCCGTCATGTCTACAGCAGATGGACTGGTTGTCTCCTCATCGCAGATTGTGGCTAACGATCTGTATCGCCTCACTTTTGTCCCACGTTATCGCCAGGACTTAAGCGAAGAAGAAATCGAACGACGTGTGTTGAACATCAGTCGCATCGCTACTGTAGTCATTATGGTGCTCTGTACCTTGTTGGCGTGGAGCATGCTCGATACCAACGTGACGTTGATCGTCTGGATAGGTACCGGCTGTATGATGGCGGCCTTTGCGGGACCTCTCGTGCTCGGGGCATTGTGGCGGGGGGTCACCAAGGCGGGCGCGTTTGCAGGACTGCTAACCGGGGGCTTCACATTTATCATCACGTTTAACGCGATGATTGATCCCAACTGGTTTGGTCCCGGGTTCTTGAAGGATGCTGCCACCTGGCTGGTGATTGAGTCACCAAACCCCTGGTCGTGCGCGGCGATGGGGGAGATCGTTTCTGTGGTTGTTACGGTAGCGGTGAGCAAATTAACCCAGCCGCTCTCTGCAGCGCATGTCGAACGGATGTTCGGTGCGCCCAGTGTGACCTCAGAGGCTTCCTAACTGACCGGCTCGCGATAGCGAGCCAGTACAATTGCGCCCAGCATGACCCAGACCACAATGGTGGCCCATTCGTAGGGCCACTCCAACGCGCTGTCGCTCCAGGGCAAGAATGCCGACAGCAGGCCCAGGGACAGGATGACGGCGCCGTATCCAACGAGATTCGGATGAGAAACCTTGAAAGGCCGGGGCATGTCCGGCTCTGTTTTCCTAAGCACAAGAAAGGCAATGGCGACAAACACAAAAGCTATGGTGACCGCAAAGCTGCCGGTGTTGATCAACCACACCAGAATGGTGTCGCCGAAAAATGGCGCGATGGCAGCGCCCAGGCCGATGGTCAGAATGCCCACGTAGGGGGTCTGGTACTTGGGATGCAGGCGGGCAAATGCGGGTGGGAGAAAACCGGAGCGGGCAAGCGCAAACATCACGCGAGATGCTCCTACGATAAACGCGTTCCAACTTGTGAGGATGCCGCCGATGCCACCTATTACAAGCAGAGTGCCCGCCCAACCGGACGTCCACAGATTGGAAGCCGCATCGGCCGTCGCCATCTCCGCCTCGCCCAGCTGAGTTGAAGGAATGCCGAAGGCAACGGCAGTGGATATCAGGACGTACCAGATGACCGCACAAAAAACCGAAATAACCAATAACCTACCGATGCGATTGGGCGGTAAGTCGATTTCTTCCGCTGACTGTGGAATAACGTCAAAACCGACAAGCATCGCCGGTACCATGATCAGGACAACCAGGATGCCGGAGGCAGGACTCGCCAGCCAAGGCTCGGCGTTAGCCGCCTCACCGTGGATTGCTGCCCCCGAGATGAGTACAAAACCGGCCAGCAGGATCAGACAGGTGACCAGCGTCTGGACAAATGCTGCGGTACGGATGCCGACGTAGTTAACCCATGTCACCGCCAGTGCACCGGCGATACCAACCAGTGTAAAGCCGATATCTACCTCGGCGCCCAGCACGCTCCAAAGGGTGCCCATGCGAATTTCAGGAAAGAGATATACCACGGCTTTTGGTAGGGCGACGGATTCGAACAGGCAAACGTTCACATAGGAAAAGAGCAGAGCCCAGGTGCAGACGAAGCTCCAACGCGGACCGAGTGCACGGTGGGTGTAAACGTGCTCGCCTCCTGCTTTCGGCATGGCGGCTGCCAATTCGGAATACGTGAGACCGATCAGCGCTATCGCGAGGCCGCCGGCAGCAAATGCGATCAGGGTGCCCAGGGTGCCTGCTGCTGTCAGCCAGACCCCGGTCATCAGTACCCAACTCCATCCGATCATCGCGCCAAACGACAGAGCGACAACTTCTCTTGAATGCAAAACGCGGGCGAATTTTTGACTGTGTTCCTGTTGGGCCATCGAATATGTCGGTGTTATTGTTTGTTGAATAGGATGACACGAAGCTCACCGAAGTAAACCGACGCGCAGCACGACAGCAGTGGACCAAATGGCAAATTTTACCTTTCAACACCGCCACAAAACTTTTGAGATCACAATTACTGAAGATGGGGCGCTCGAACTTTATCTGGACAATTGTCTGCGCAAACGACGGGAGAAGGGTGAGCGCGAGCCACAGTATGTCTGGACAAATGTGGAGCTTGAATGGGAAGAACACCACTACGTTGAGGCACGTTATTGGGCCGGTACCGGACACCTGCAGGTAACGGTAAATGGTGATGTGGTGTTAGAAGAGGAAGCAGTCCAGGCTTAACGGATTTTAAGCAGAATAGTTCTGCAGGGTGGCCAGCAGGAGGCCGCGGTTGATTGGTTTCGTAATGTACTCGGTCATCCCGGCAGCCATTGCCCGTTCTTTGAATTCCGGCAATGCGTGTGCAGTTAAGGCGATGATTGGGATGTCCGCGTGATGGAGACCGCAGTTGCGTATGGAGGCTGTGGCCCCGTACCCGTCCAGCTCCGGCATTTCACAATCCATCAGAATGAGAGATAAGTCTGCCGGGCTGTCATGGAAGGCATTGACCGCTTCTATGCCGTTTTCGGCCAAAGTGACCCTTGCGCCCCAGTTTTCCAGCATTTTGCCAACTACCAGGCGATTGGTTGCATTGTCCTCTGCCACAAGCACGTTGTAGCCAGCCAGGGGTTGTTCGGTTGCAGGGTCCGGTTGCGCGCTGCCATGGTTGCTGCCAACGTCGTCGCTGGACTGGCACGCCGTCCGGACAAAGCTGGGATCGTCCGCGTCGACGGGTAGTTCAGCGGCAGTTGCCGCCACGGTGAAGGTTATTTTTGTGCCATGACCTTCCTTACTTTCCGCGTTTATCTCTCCACCCATCAGTTCCGTCAGCCGTTTGCAGATAGCCAATCCCAAACCGGTGCCGCCAAATTTTCTTGAGATCGACGAGTCAGCCTGTTTGAACCGTTCGAAGAGATCCGCAAGCTGCGCTTCGGTCATACCCATTCCTTCGTCTTTGACCGAAAACTCGAGCATGCTCGGTTTGGCTGGGGTGGGTTTAACAAAGCGTCCTTCGATTGAGATCGTTCCTCTTGGGGTGAATTTGATGGCATTGCTCATCAGATTGGAAAGCACCTGTCGCACGCGCGTCGGGTCAATCCGCACCACCGGCGGGACGTTGGCTGCAAGATGCACGTTCAGTTCCAATCCCTTTGAGCTTATGGGTTGGCGAAACAGGGTGACAACATCTTCTAGCAACTCACTGCATCTGACGTTGCGCAACTCCAGCTCCATATGTCCCGCTTCAACCTTTGAATAGTCCAGGACGTCATTGAGAATGGCCATGAGACCCTCGCCGGATCGCGCAAGCGTTTCCACGTAGTTTTGCTGCTGGCCGGTCAGCGGTGTTTCTCGCAGAAGTTCCGCCATGCCGAGAATGCCGTTCATGGGCGTGCGAATCTCGTGGCTCATCGTCGCGAGAAACGCTGACTTGGCCTGGTTTTCCTGGGCTGCGTTGGAAGCATCGAGCTTTGCTTTTTGCGCATGAAACTCGGCAACCAGCTTTGCCCGCTGAGCGGTTTCTTCATCTATCTGCAGGCGACGTATCCGAAAGGCCATGGCCACCGCCAGAGCCACAGAAACAAGCGCCGAGCCCAGGGTGATCGCCAGTTGGGCGGTGTCTGTACTCCAGCCCCAGCCAAAGGCGCGGTTCAGACCTACCGCGATCAACGTCGCGAGGAGCGGACTCAGGGCGACGATGAACTGCAGCGCGGTTCGATTGCCACGCAGGGCTTGGACCAGCGCGTAGCCGAAGACAAGCAGGATAGGAATCTGGAAGACAACAGCGGGGAAGATGATCAGGCGCGCATCTGTCGCCATCGAGGTGGGGATGACCATCAGCAGTGTGTAAATCAGCACACCTTGTCGGAGTTTGCCGAAAAACCCTTCTCTGGGTACGTCTATGTATTCCGCACTGAAGGTGAAGAATAGGAAGCAGAATGCCAACAGCGTCGGACCGATCAGCACGCGGGTGATAGATGGATGTTCGTTCCAGATATACACCGCCCCGAGGTCCTGAGCTACGAATTGCAGGAAACACAGAGACGTGAGGAACAAACCGAGGAAAAGATAGACCTTGTCGTTTGCGATGGATGCGATCGCGAGGTTGTATGCCGCCATGACGAGGATCACTCCCAGCAGGATACCGGTAAGGAAGCGTTGGTTGATCGCACCGCTGGCATAGACATCGCTGTTCCAGAGCGTGGTTTGCAGGCGCATACGATCCAGGGTGTGCGTGTAGAGAACAAGAGTTTGGGTCTGCCCGGGTGGGATCGATATGTCAAACAACGGATGGGAAGTTGGGAAGGGCTTGTCAGCTATCGGGTAGGCCATGCCATCGCGTTGATACGAGAGTGTTTTTTCACCTCGCAATATCCAAAGTTTGGCCATACGCATGTGCTGATGATGCACTTCAAGCTTCTTGGAAATTTGCTGGTCGGTCGGATTGTGGACTTTCAGCACGAACCAGTAGGGGGTGTCGAAAGCGCGGAAGTCCTCTTCCGCGAATAGGGACGAATTGAGATCTACAAGCTCACCCGGCGGCTCCGTTGGATCGAGGGTATCCGCAATTTGATAGTGCCAATATGCGGACAGATCCACTTCCGGTTCGATCTGCGACAACAGAACGGTATTGGGTGATTCCTGGCTTAAGAAGGGTGGTGCGGCTTGGAGTCCGGGCACGTCACTGGCGACGCACAGCGCCCAAAATGCCGCAAAACAGTAACCAAGGCGCTGCGTCTTCATAGATAAAGTTTAGAAGCCGTGATAACGCCCATGGCGGCTGAAAGTGTGAACTGATGTCAATCTTTGGTTAAAAAGGCCTGAGGCTGCGCTTCTCAGGGCTAGGCTTAGAGAGGTGCAGAAAGAAAACGACACGTGTTCACTATAAGAGCTCTTTTTCCAAGGATGGTTGTGCCGATGCTGTTACTGGGCGTCGTTGTGACAATCGTGTGTGTTTCCGCACTGTATGCGAAACAGAAACAGCTGGAACAGGCGGAGCTCAAAGCCCGAGCAGATGTGGTTGCTGCGGCGCTTGAAGCGAGCTCTGAGTTGCACGGTAGCGCCGCGGAGATGATGGCCTACGTGCAGATGCTGGGGTCGCAAACGTCGGGGGTTGAACAAATTGCGCTGGTGGAGAGTGCTGAGCGCAGGATAATCGCCTCCACGATTGAAAGTTGGATTGGTCAGGATGTGAAAAAGGTGCAGGTGCTTGCGCCTGCTGTTCTGGAATCATCCTGGAATGGGGAATCGGTTGGCCTCGATTCGAACAAGATTGCCTTCGCTATCCCGGTAGAGGTGGACAACCCCTCCATTCGCGATGCGTATGGTGATCAATACACGGTTGTCATATTCATCGATCGCTCCGGGTTTGCGGCGTTTACCAACGACATACTCAGCAGCCTGCTCTGGATCGGTGCAGTGGCATCCAGCGTGATGTTCGCAGCCTTCTTTTTATTGCTCCGACGGAATGTGCTGAAGCCCATTCACACGATTCATGAATCGGTGCGCGCCCACTCGCAAAGCGAGGAACAGTTACGCCTGCCCAGGCTTTATCCCGATGAGATTGGCGCCTTGGGTGACATTCTCAAGAAGACATTTAATGCCCTGCGCAAATCCACTGAAGAATTGAAGGTGCTTTCGGTGGCGCTGGAGACCAGCAGCAACGAAGTATATGTGATCGAGGCGGACACGCTGACCATTGTTGACGGGAACCCGCAGGCCCATCGAAACCTGGGCCACGAGCCAGGCGCGTTGATCGGGAGAAATGCTGCAGAGTTCGCGTTTGAGTTGCTGGACCCGGAGATAACCGCAAGCCTGACGGAACAGTTAGAAGCAAACGGAGAGATAAGCTCCTGCTACGCTCACAGACGCACGGACGGAACAACCTATCCCTTTGAGTTTAAGGCGACATTGGTGGGCAACACGCTGATGGTGATCGGCAACGATGTCAGCGAGCGTATCGAGCAGGAGGAAGCGCTGCGTAGAAGTGAAGAACGCATGCAGCTTGCGCTGAGCGGGTCAAACGATGGGTTGTTTGAGTTTGACCTGGATCGTGGCGAACTATATGTCTCAGATCTGATCCGTTCATGGCTCAATACCGATCTGGAAAGAGTACCGCTTGATGACTTCCTGACGCTCCTCCACGACGAAGATGCCAACCGGGTAAAGACCGCACTCGATTCCACGCGCAACCATGGGTTGGAATTTAATGTCGAGTTTCGAGTGCAGACCGAAGGTCGTGGCTATCGTTGGTTACAGACCCGCGGACAAGTGGGTGGTGAGAAAGACGATCAGCACCGGTTGTCTGGTTTTGCCTCCGACGTTACCCGCCGCAAGGTGGCCGAGAATCTGTTGCAGGATTCGGTCTCGCGACTGGGTGCCGTGCTAGACCATATCGGGGACGGCATTATCACCTTAAACCAGGATGGTGAGGTGTGTACGGTTAATCCCGCGGTGTTGAAGATGCTGGATGTCGACAAAACTCACTTTGCCGGCAGCCAGTTTTCCGCGTATGTGGAACGGTTGGGAGACGGCGACAAAGGCAGCCTGCCCACTTGGATGGAGATCGCGGACGGCGAAGTGCGTCCCTGCCAGATATCTGTGCCAGGGGGTGTGACGTTCCCGGCTGAGATTGCTGTCCAGCGCATGGAGCAGATGGCTGACGAGCGTTTTACCGTTGTTTTGCGGGATATTACCGAACGCAAACGTTACGAAGCAGAACTGAAAGATGCGATGGAAGAAGCGCAGGCTGCAACCCAGGCAAAAGG
Organism: Candidatus Azotimanducaceae bacterium; assembly: GCA_965227885.1. Lineage (GTDB taxonomy): Bacteria > Pseudomonadota > Gammaproteobacteria > Pseudomonadales > Azotimanducaceae > UBA4421. The sequence goes on along the minus strand of OZ245781.1, from coordinate 5,931,391 downwards.
TGAGTTCCTGGCGACGATGAGTCATGAAATACGTACACCGATGAACGGTGTACTGGGCATGACTCAGCTGCTTCTGGATATGGATCTTACGTCCGAACAGCGTGAAACAGCGGAAATAATATTCTCATCCGGTGAATCTCTGCTGACGTTGATCAACGATATCCTCGACTACTCCAAAATTGAGGCGGGCAAGTTAGAGCTTGAGGCCATACCGTTTGATTTCCGCGTTGCTATTCGTGAAGTGATGGAACTCCTTGCTGCAACTGCGAGACGTAAGTCGCTGGACCTGTACGTCGATTATCCCGAGGACCAGCCGTTTGGGTTTATCGGCGATGTGGGTCGTATCCGCCAGATTCTTTTAAACCTCGTGGGCAACGCGCTCAAGTTTACGGATACCGGTCATGTGGTCGTCAGTTTCGAGCAGGTTCAGATTGAAGGTGATCAGGTGCATATGCGCATTGGCGTTAAGGATACCGGTGTAGGTATAGACGCGACTGTGCAGGATAAACTCTTCAGCTCTTTCACCCAAGCCGATGCGTCAACGACCAGAAAGTTTGGTGGGACGGGTCTAGGCTTAGCCATTTCCAAGCAGCTGGCTGAATTGATGGGCGGGAGTATCGGTGTTGATTCAGAGGTCGGTATCGGCTCAGAGTTCTGGATCGAAATGAAGTTGCCGCTCTGTACAGAGGTTGTGGAGCAGGAGGTGGATGACCAGGGCAAGCTTCAAGGACTTCGCATGCTGGCGGTTGATGACAACGACGTCGGCTTAAAGATTGTTGAGCAGATGGCACGCAGTTTTGGCATGGACGTGACGACCACTCAAGACCCTCTGGATGTGATGCATCTCTTACGGGTGGGTTCGGAAGAGGGGAGTCCTTACGATGTGGTGGCGCTCGACTACAACATGCCGGTTGTCGACGGGCTGACGGTTGCGCAGAACATTCGCGATGATGAACAGCTCTCAGGCACAAAAATTGTCCTGTTAACCTCCTCAGACTTACGTTCGCCCGGTGGGCTGGACGGGTACGGCATGAAGCCCGTGATGCGGGGCGGCCTGGCGCGGCTTTTGATGAAAGCGCTGTTTGACGACGACACGATGAGAACGTTGCAGACTGAACCTGCCCATGAGCAGGCACCCCAGAATCTGCGCGTGCTACTTGCCGAGGACAATCCGGTGAACCAGCGAGTCGCGGTTCGTATGCTGGAAAAACTCGGCTGCCGGGTGGACGTTGCTGCCAACGGCAGAGAGGCGGTGGATATGTGGGAGCAGTTTGATTATGCGATGATCTTCATGGATTGCCAGATGCCTGAACTGGACGGTTTGTCGGCAACAAAGGAGATTCGCGCCCGCCAGACGTCGGTGGAAAGGTCACACATTCCAATCATTGCGATGACGGCCAATGCCATGCCCCAAGATGAAGTGGATTGTCTGGCTGCAGGTATGGACGACTATGCAAGTAAGCCCATCAAAATCAACAATCTGGCGAAGATGGTGAGTAAGTGGCAGTCCGCGGGTGGACCACAATCAAACCTGACTCACTAGTCTCTGTCCAAAATACTCGTATTTTGGGCAGAGACTTCGAGCGCAGGGACAGCGCGAGCCAAAAACCGGAGGTTTTTGAGAGGGTTACGAAGCAACCCGTCGGGAAGAAAAGGCCAGGACGGCCTTTTCTGGACAGGAATTCAGTAGAGAGTTGGATCGACGATAACCTTGGCATGAGCCTCCGGATTCTTTAACGCCTCAAACGTATCGCTCACGGCTTCCAAGCCGATCTGATGTGAGATCAAACCCGCGACATCAAAGCCGCCGTCGGCGATTAGTGCCAGGCTCTCTTCAAACTCCTTCACGCTGTAGCCAAGCACAAACTGCACCGATAGTTCTTTATTGATGGCGATGAGTGGCCGTATCTGGTCTGTCTGCAGGCAGACGCCCACGACAACTACCTGGGTGTTTTGTGGCGCCTCCAGGAAAACACTGTCCAGCATCCCGGGCACGCCGACACATTCGAATACAACCGGCGTCTTGCCTCGCACCTCGCTTAACCTGAAAGGAGAGGCATCGTTCGGGTCAACCACCACATGTGCACCTTGCTGTTCTGCGTAGCGCCTGCGGCCGACAGACATATCGGAGGCGATGATCGGGCCGTGGCCGCGTGCGCGCAGGGCTGTGATGACGGCGAGCCCCACCGGACCTGTTCCCAGCACGATGGCGGGCGTATCGTCAGACAGATTCGCCTTGTTCACCGCGTGGTAACCCACAGCCATGGGTTCGGTCAGCGCCGCTGCGGAAACCGGTGTGCCGTCAGGTACGGGTATCAACATACGTTCTGAAAGGAGCATATGCTCGGCAAATCCGCCGGGTGCTGTGGTGCTGTAGCCAACCGCCTCTGGGGTATCCCGCAACAACACGGGCACAGAACAGACCAGTTGCCCGGGATGAAGAGATTTAGTGGTGTTTGGACCGAAGTCGACAATTTCCGCGCAAAATTCATGGCCGAGCACCACGGGATCAAAGGTTGTGAGTTTGAACGCACCACCCGCTTCCCGTGAAGTTTCGACAAATGCCTCGGTGTGCTGTGCGGCGTGCAGATCGGACCCGCAAATGCCGCAAGCGCGGGTACGTACCAGTACCTCGCCTTCGTGCGGTGTGGGCGTGTCGATTTCGTCGACCCAAAGTCGCCCTCGCTCCATAAGTACCGCTCGCATGCGCTTCCTCCCCAGGTGAACCTGCTATTTGTGAATCTTTGAGTGGACTTTGGCGTATAAGATTAGAAAATGCACGCCTGTAAAGATGAGCAATTGGATCCAAGTGATGTCGGAGCCAGCGCAGTTGTCACGCAGCCAATTTGAACGAGATGGGTTTATCGTCCTGCGAGACGTCGTTGCCCAGGACCTGATTGAACAGGTTCGTGCGGTAACCCAGGCGTCCATTGAACCCCTTGTTGGACCCGCGGAGTTCGAAGCCGATGTGGGTTATCCGGGTGCGCCGGACACAAAAGATGCCCTCGGTGGACAAACACCCAGGCGCCTTCTGCATGCGTATGCGCGCGATGAAGCCTATCGCCGCCTCTGTCGCGTGGATGCGGTAACACAAGCGATTGAGCACCTGCTGGGCGAGCCACCGATGCTCTCGCAATGTCACCACAACTGCGTGATGACTAAACATCCGGGTTACTCCAGTGCAACGTTGTGGCATCAGGATATTCGTTACTGGAACTTTGATCGCCCGGAACTCATCTCTGCCTGGTTTGCGCTCGGTGAGGAACATCGTGCGAATGGTTCACTCAGGGTCATACCCGGCACTCATAGCGAAGATCTCGACCGCGGCAGGTTCGACAAAGATCTATTTTTAAGACCGGAACTTGAAGAAAACAGAGCATTGATTCGACGGCATCAGACGATCTCTCTGAATGCCGGGGACGTTTTGTTGTTTCACTGCCGGTTGTTTCATGCCGCCGGGAAAAATATGACGGATGAGGTAAAGCTGTCGCCTGTGTTCACCTATCACGCTCCGTCCAATACCCCCATTCCAGGTACTCGGTCCGCGAGCTTTCCGTCCATTAATGTGAGTGGATCAGAGCAATGAAGGACAGGCAGGGTGAAGAAGGTGGTGATGACGCTCAGGCTTTTCTAGAAGCCATGCAGGATGTGGCGCCGCTTGTTGCCACAGACAAGCAAGTTGCAAAAAAGCCCCGTGAAGATACGCCAGGATTGAAACAACGCCGGGACGACGCCGAAGGGGCAGAGGCTGATCACGCGGATCCAAATCCGCTGACGCTTGCAGAAGTCCCTCAGGTCCAGCCGCTGGAATTTTTGGAGTGGCGTCAGGATGGGGTGCAAACGGGTGTGTTCGACAAGCTGCGACGAGGCGGATACCCGGTTGAGGGCTCACTTGATCTGCACCGTAAAACCGTTCAGGAAGCGCGTGAGCTTGTGCACAACTTCATTCGACGGGAAGTAGCACTCGGGCACCGCAGTGTGCTTTTTTCACCGGGTAAGGGAGAGCTCAGCCCCACACCAGCACGCCTTAAGAGTTATGTGGCGTTCTGGTTGGCGGAGCATCCTGAGGTCATAGCTTACGTATCCGCGCAGCGACAGCATGGCGGTGTAGGTGCGATTTATTGCTTGTTGAAAAAATCAGCTGCCAGTCGCGAACTGAACCGCGAGCAACACGGATTGAAAAGTTCGTGACGGGAATTAATGAGACAGGACACTAGCTACCTGGGCTAATTGCAAAGATAAGCGCGGAACTTTTGTGAGCCGTCCACAGGTTCGCCGGATGGGACGATCGCGTTAGCACCCATGGTAGCTGCCTGATTGCGCGCCAGGTCGATCAACTCCTGCTGAACTTTGCTGGAACCACGCTCTATCAGAACCTTGGAGCGAGTGTTCGTGACGATTTCTCCCTTCTCCTCACAATTTATCACGTCTGTACTGGTGGCCTGTGCAACGTTTGCTCCCGCGTCGGAAACCTGCACAAAAGCACATCCTGTCAGTGTGCAAAATGTGAGAGCCAGGGTCAGTAATTGCATGTGTTTGCGCATTGTTCGTACCTGTAGGTTGTTGAATTGATGATCAGATTCGACCTTTACCCAGTTCCAAAATACCGCGGCCGATATTCAAGCGAAGAATATCACTTGCCCCTTCGGCTAAGCGCCACGCTCGCACCTGGCGATACAACTTTTCGAAAGGGTGTCCCTCAACAAGGGCTTCGCCGCCCAATAGCTGTATTCCTGTGTCTACAACCTCGCCCACTGTTTCGGTGGCAAAGGCTTTACACGCCATCGCTTCGTTAACGATGTTCTCACCCGCATCGGCCAGTCGGCAGGTGCGATACAGCATACTGCGTGCAGCGTAAGCTTTGATGCGCAGGTTCGCATAATGCCAGCGGACTACGTCTTTATCACCACGGGGTTGGCCGGATTTGTCGTGGCCAAGGAGGTGTGCGTTCAGGTAGTCCAGCGCATAGATCATGTAGCCGGTTGCTTGGGCTGCAAACAGCATGCGCGTGTCTCCGATCTGACGCATCGCGCGAGGCAAACCCTGGCCGGGTGTGCCAATGATGTGGGCGACGGGTACTTTGGCTGCTTCAAAACGAAAGGCAGCGTGGTGGGAGCCGTCCAGCGAGTTGAATTTTCGCTCGAGGTGGACCCCCGGGGTGTTGGTGTCGATCACCACCATAGAGGGTCCCGCATCTTCGATGTGCACAAGCGTGTTGATAAAGTCGGCCTGCCCACCCCCGGTGACATATGATTTTTGGCCGGTGACTTCCAACAGGTCACCGTTGATGATCCCGGAGGTGGGTCGCTCGACGTTATCGGGTTCTGTGAAGCCGAAGCTGCCTCTGATCTCGCCTGCCAGAAGCGGGTTTAAGTGAGTGGACTTAAGTGGGTCATCGACACCTCCCAACACACCCGGGCTGGGACCGAAGACCGCATCCAGGTGGGGGAAATTTTGGCCGGCGAGTGCTTCCCGCACGATGGTCAAGTCAGTCTGGCTGGCAGCGGTACCACCGAACTCCGCAGGCTGGGTCATCGGGAAAAATCCCTGCGCTTTGGAAGCCTCGCGGACGCGCCCCTTAATATCATCAAGGGGTCCGTCAGCCTCGGTAATGAACGCGTGCGCAAAACGCTCGGCGTTTTGGCGCAGCTCTTCCTGCGCCGGGGTCAGCGATTCGGGCATAAGATGAAGTCTCTCCTAGAAGCTCATGTTGGGAGCGATGGTCGCCACGACAATAAGCAACAGAGCGAAGATCATCGTACCGAAGGCATACAGCAGGTAACTTTCCCGGTTTGCGTACTTACGCAATAGCGCCTCGGTTTCCTCGGGTGTACGCGTGCTCGCGGTGGTTGTAATTGCGTAGCGTGTGATCCCATCACGACGCGGCAATTTGACAAACAACTCAGGTGTGGCGTCCAGGCGACGTGCGACCTCAGCAAAGCTGATGCCGGTAAGCCGCGCTATTTGGGTCGGGTGCAAAGCTTTCTGCTCCGCTTCCAGAAAGCAGTAATAGATGTCGAGTAAGCGTCCGACCTTACCTCGAAAGCGAAACTGAAATGGAATGATTCCGAACATAGGTTGGCGTTGTGGACTTAAAGATTTAGCAACGCTACCGAAGCTTGATGCGGGTTGCAAAGTCTATCCGCCGGGTTTGGAGGCGATCACGATGGCTCGAACCGGTGCGTTATATCCCTCGATAGTGAAACGTGAGTCAGCGGGATTGAGCGTGTCTTTCAGTGAGTCGAAGGTCATCCAGTTTGTGCTGCGTTGTTCGGCTGTTGTTGTTGGCGTGCGGTCGACACAGCGAATTTTCTCAAGACCGGCTGCTTCGCACCACTGGACCATTTCACGGACGCTTGGTATCCGCCAGACGTTGCGCATGCGGGCGTAGCGATCTTCCGGGGTGAACCCCTGAGCTTGCGCCACCAGGGATTCAATCACGATCTGCCCTCCTGGTCTGGTCAGGGCGGCGAGGTGCTCCACGTGTGCCTGCGGATCGCGGCGATGGTAAATTACCCCCATGCTCAGGACGATATCGAATGCAGGATCGCGGGGCAGTTCATCTATGCCTAGAGGCAGCACCCAGTTTGGTGCTTTGAGATAGTGTTGAAACACTTGATGCTGCATGCAGAAAAGCACCGTCGGATCGACGCCAACGACTTCTTCAGCCCCAGCACCTAACATGCGCCAGCCGAAGTAACCGTTGCCACAGCCGACGTCCAGCACCTCGGCGCCGTGGAACGCGACGTGAGCGCTGAGTCGATCCCACTTCCAGTCTGAGCGCCATTCGGTGTCGATCTCCACTCCACCAATTTTCCAGGGTCCCTTGCGCCAGGGGTGCAGTTCTTGCAACGCTTGTTCCAGAACGGCACTGTCTGTACGGCCTTCGATGCAAACGCCTGATTCAAGGTCCAATCGAAGCTCATCGATATCTGGCAGGCTGTTCAAAGCCTTCGACCACCTGGCAGTATCGCCGTGGTTATCTATGCGTTCCTGAGCTTGTTTTTGCGGCCAGTGAGAAAGCCGCGCGGGAAACTGCCAGTTGGGAATGGGCACAGCGGAGATTTATGGGTAGACCAGGAATGATGCCCAGTTCATGCATCGATACCACGGGATAACTTTCGCAAATCCCGCTTCAACAAAGCGTTCAACGTGTGTTTCCTGTGTATCGACGATCATGACGTTCTCAAGCGCGGTACGTTTTTGACTGACCTCAAGTTCGCTATAACCGTTTGCACGTTTCCAGGCGAGGTGGGTTGCGTCAAACAACGCTTGGCGTTCCTCATCCGCGTCTCTCAGTTTTTCCGAGACGATGAGAAGACCATTATCTTTCAGATTCCTGCGGAGGAGCTTCAGGGTTTCAAAACGGGTAGCAGGTTCAAAAAACTGTAACACAAAGTTCAGTAACATCACGTCGGCAGATCTGAAATGGGTTTCCGCGGTGAGGATATCCATGCAATGGAACGAAGCGCGGGGATCTTTGTTGGCTTCTATCGCACCTTCGATCATGGGTTCTGAGTTGTCGATACCCACAACCTTGATGTCGGGGTTGTCCGATTGGGCCAGCAAGGCTTGCGTTGTGGCACCCAGAGAGCAACCGAGATCGACTGCAAGTTGGCCGCCATGTTCAGCGAGATGTCGTGCGGCGACGAGGCCTGTCATGGGAATGACAGTTTCGTAGCCAGGCACTGAGCGACGAATCATGTCTGGAAACACTTGTGCCACTTCGGCGGTGAAAGCGAAATCCACGATGTGGCTTTGGGCTTTGCTGTAAACTTGATCTTGCATGCTTAGTCGGGTGTGAGTCTAAGAAGTTGTAAATTTGTGAATAGAACTATTAGCAGAACTAGGAACGCTTGAGCCCCAATGGACCTCACCAAACCAGAATTGTATATCAATCGCGAGTTGTCGCAGCTGGAGTTTATGCGGCGGGTGGTAGCGCAATCTGAAGATGAGTCTGTGCCGCTGTTGGAGCGCCTGCGCTTTTTGTGTATCGCAAGTTCAGTCCTGGATGAGTTTTTTGAAATTCGGGTTGCTGGTCTCAAACAGCAGGAAGCGTATGGGTCTGTACAGCGAGGTCCAGACAACCTTTCCCCTTCCGATCAGCTTCGGGCTATCTCGCCGACGGCGCAGGCATTGGTGCTGGAGCAATATCGAATCCTGAACAAAGTACTGCTGCCGAAACTTGACCGTCAAGGAATCCGCTTTCTGGATGAAGCAGACTGGAATGACAAACAGGTAGCCTGGATCAAACGCTACTTTGCTAAGGAACTGGCGCCGGTTGTCAGCCCTGTCGGTCTGGATCCTTCACACCCATTTCCAGAACCGCTGAATAAAAGTCTTGCCTTTATAGTTACGCTGGAAGGAAAGGATGCGTTCGGCCGCAACTCGGGCAAGGCGATTGTGCAGGCACCACGCTCCCTGCCACGCGTGATCAAACTTCCGGAGACAGTAGCGTCTGGACCTAACGAATTTGTTCTGCTGACATCCATCGTGTCGGCTTACGTCTCCGACTTGTTTCTCGGGATGAAGGCAACGGGGTGTTATCAGTTTCGGGTCACAAGGAACAGCGATCTATTTGTTGATGAAGAAGAAATAGATGATCTTCTGCGTGCGCTTGAAGGTGAGCTTTCATCGCGACGTTTTGGAGATGCGGTGCGTCTGGAAATTTCTGCCGATACGCCCGATGAATTGGCGGGATTTCTCTCTGCACAATTCGGCTTGAAACCCGATGAGGTTTACCACTGTGATGGCCCCGTGAACCTGATGCGTCTCGCTGCGGTACCGGACATCGTTGAACGACCGGATCTGAAATACCCGGGATTTACACCAAGTATTCCGGCTCCGGTGCGTGCAACCGAGTCGATGTTCGATGCCATAAAGGCAGGCGATATTCTGCTCCATCATCCGTTTGAGAGTTTTGCTCCGTTTGTTGATTTTCTGCGCCAGGCGGCGAGGGATCCGAACGTACTGGCCATCAGGCAAACGCTTTACCGAACGGGCACAGACTCTGCCGTGGTAGAGGCGTTGGTTGATGCAGCGACCCGAGGCAAGGAAGTGCTGGTGGTCATAGAACTACGCGCGCGATTTGATGAAGAAGCAAACATCGAACTTGCGACCAAACTGCAGTCTGTGGGGGCCCATGTAGTGTACGGGGTAGTGGGTTTGAAGACCCATGCCAAAATGTGCATGGTGATCCGGCGCGAGGGTAGGGGTCTGAATCGATACGTGCACCTGGGCACGGGGAACTACCACACACGCACAACGCGCCTTTATACAGACTACGGTCTCTTCAGCTGTGACAAAGACCTCGGGGAAGATGTACAGAAAGTTTTCCAACAGCTTACCGCTATGGGAAAAGCCGGGAAGCTGAAGAAAATACTGCAGGCCCCATTCACGCTGCATAGCACGATGATTGAACTGATCGAAAAAGAAATCAGTCTGGCTGAGAAGGGACAGCCTGCAGGGATATACGCCAAGATGAACTCCCTGATAGAGCCGCAAACTATCGAGGCGCTTTATCGAGCTTCCAACGCCGGTGTGCGTGTGGAACTTATTGTGCGAGGCATCTGCGCTCTACGGCCGCGTGTGAAAGGCGTCTCGGAAAACATCCGTGTACGTTCCATTGTTGGTAGATTTCTAGAGCATACCCGTGTCTTTTGTTTTGAGAACGGGGGCGATCGCATGGTTTATCTCTCCAGCGCGGATTGGATGGGCCGTAACTTCTTCTCCAGAGTCGAAACTTGTTTTCCTATTGAAGACAAAAAGCTTAAGGCGCGGGTTTTTGATGAAACCATCAAAACTTATCTGGATGACAATGCGCAGGCCTGGGAGTTGGCCAGCGATGGTACCTACACCTTGAAACGCGCCAAGCAGCATCGCAAAGCTGCGCAGGAGATTCTCTTAACTTCCCTTTGCTGAATGATCAGCTGGCCTTATACGCTCTTCACTTCCAACGTGATGTCCAAACTGGCGAGATAGCGTGCTTCGTTTGCGAGATCCGCTTCTGTCAGGGGGTGAGCGGTCAACCAGTTTTTGTCAATTTCGAGCCTCAGGGTGTCTGCGCCAGCGACGGCACTGATGTGCGGGAGAGTTTGATGGCTGCGATTGCGATGCAGCACAGCCGCGAGACGCAGGAGGATTGTCAGTCTGATCAGTTCTGTCCGCCGGTCGGAGTAGAGCTCCGCCAGCAGTTTGCGTCGGTGCCCGCGGACTAAGAGAGCGAGCGCCGCCTGATCAGATCGCGAAAATCCCGGCATGTCCATGTGCTCGATGAGGTAAGCCCCGTGCTTGTGATAGCCCGCGTGTGACACGTCCATACCGATTTCGTGTAGTTCGCCAGCCCAGGAAATCAGTTGCTTAAAACTTGAGTCCGTCAACTCCCAACTGGTCGCAACCTGGGAAAGCAGCGCGATCGAAGTCTCGCGAACCTGTCGAGCCTGAACGCGATCCACGCCAAACCTTGCCATCATGCCTTCTACGGTTTCGTCGCGGGCATCTTCCTGATGTTGGCGTCCGATAAGGTCGAAGATCAGACCTTCCCTGAGCGCACTTTGAGAAACGGTCATCTTCTTTATTGAGAGAGCCTCGAAGATACCCAGAAGGATGGCGACACCACCCGGGAAAACACTTTTTCGTTCCTCTGCCAGACCTGGCAGTGACAGTTTATCCGTACACCCGGCGTCTATGAGCTTGTCGCGCAGGGCTTTGAGGTGAGCGACTGTAATTTCACTGGTGTCGTGTTCGGCGTTGATCACGTCATGAACCGCATTGATAGTCCCCGACGTACCCACTGCGCTATCCCAGCCGATTTCTTTGAAAGGTTCAATCAAGGGTTCGGCCTCGACCATGGCGTAGCGCGTTGCTGCCTTGAAGTTTGCCTGGGTAATCTTGCCATCCGCAAAATGTTGCTGGGTCATCGAAACGCAGCCCATGTATAAGCTCTCGAGCGCGTCGGGTTTAAGCCGTGTGCCGATGATCAATTCGGTACTGCCGCCGCCGATGTCGACGACCAGGCGGGGTTGTTCGCTGGAGCCCAGATCGTGGCATACACCGAGGTAGATCAGACGCGCTTCTTCATGCCCGGAAATAATGTCGATGTGGTGCCCGAGCGTCTCCTGCGCACGTTCGATGAAGTCTGTAGATTCCGTTTGCCGAAGCGTATTGGTGCCTACAATGCGCACGTTTTCCGGTCGCAAAGACCGCAGTCGTTGGCCGAAGCGGGAGAGGCATTCCAAGGCGCGCGCCTGAGCCTCTTTCGAAAGCTTGTGATCTTTATCTAGCCCGGCGGCAAGGCGCACCATTTCCTTGTGCTTGTCCAGCACCTGGATACGCCCCTCGGCTTCTTGCGCGACGATGAGGTGGAAACTGTTGGAACCGAGGTCGAGAGCACCGAGCTGATCCGGTCGGGTTGCTCTGGCAGTGTTCTGAGACTGTGCTGAATTGCTCTGCGCCAATGAAGTGTCGCGCCGTTTGAAAGGCATATTTTAGTCCACTTTAGTCCAGATGGGGACTGGCAAGCGGCGCTAAAGTGAGACAATCACGTCAGGGGTGGAAGAGGGCAGTCCAACGTGGCGGCAATACCATGCAGCAGCGCACGTTCATCTGCTGTCACCTTGTTGTCAGAGGCGATGGTTTGCGCACAGGCTTTGAGGAGTTTCGGCTTTGACAGTACCCGCAACTTACGCAAGCTACCAAGGGCGCTGTTCATACGCTGATAGTCAAAGTACTCCTGTTTTTTAAATGCTGCTTTGAGGCCAAGCTCGGCTGCACCAGCCTGGTAGCTGTCGATCTGTACCTTCACATCGGAACTGGCGTGACTGGCCAGTACCGACAGCAGGAGTTGAACATCATCCTCCAGCTTCAGGACGTCCTTGATGCGACCATGGGGAATCTCGGCGGATTCAAAGTGTGCCTTCAATTCCTTCGTAAGAGTGCGATGGAGCATCCACTCAAAGATCTCGACGCGACCGTCGCTGGTAATCAGCCGGTTAACGTTGTCGCTGAAGCGCTTGTATTGTGGGTGGGATAGCTCTTTCAACGCGGGGACGGCCATTTCCACAAGCGTAATGCGGTGCTCCGCGTCGGTTTGATCTATGGCATCGATGATATTCACCAACGTATCAACCACGCCGTGGTCAGCATGTTCGTGAAGCACGCGCAGTTGCTGGTTACGTAGATCAGCCGGCTCTGTCGGAGCCAGCAGCGTGCCGTAGACGAGGGCGCGGGCGTCGTGGGGATTGTGTGCAGCTGCCTTCAGCATCTCCGGGCTCTCGGCAATCAGCTGACGAGCGTGCGCCAGGGTTTCAGGTGTGGGCGTACCCACCTGTGCAACCACCTGGTCGCCCAGAGAGTGGGTATGTGCGGTACCAGAACTTGTGCTCAGGTTCGCCACAGGCGCATCGTCAGTGTCCCAGGTCATGCCGACAGGGATTTCCGGGAAGGCGCCGTTCCAGCCAGGTTCGATGGCTTTGATGCGATCTTCCAGTGGCGGGTGGGTGGCAAACAGCCCCGAGAATTTTCGCGCGGCGCTGCCGAAGAACATGTGGCTGGCCTGTTCTGCCTCTTTTGATTCCATGTTGGAACCAAGCGGCAAGCCGCCAATTTTTTTCAACGCGTTGGCAATCCCCGCCGGCTCGCGGGTGAACTGCACTGCGGATGCATCGGCGAGATATTCTCTCTGTCGGCTGACGGCAGATTTGATCATGTTGCCAAAAAAGGTGCCGCCATAACCGATGACCAGCAGCCCGGCGCCAACCGCGAGCAGTGGCAGGCCATTGCGGCGCGAATAGCCGCCCGCTCTAAGAAGGCCGTAGCCGATCATGCCGATGAAGAGGATGCCGTGCAGAATTGCGATCAGGCGCAGGTTGATTTTGGTATCGCCATTGAGGATGTGGCTGAACTCGTGAGCGACCACGCCTTGAAGCTCAGCCCGGTTCAGATTATCCAATGTGCCCTGGTTGATGCCGATGACGGCATCGTCAGGACTGAACCCGGCGGCAAAGGCGTTGATGCTCGCCTCTGGAATCAGGTACACAGGGGGAATGGGTACACCTGAAGCAATCGCCATTTCTTCGACGATGTTCAAGAGACGGCGCTGGTCGTTCACCTGGGTGGTTTGCGGTATCAGATGGCCGCCGAGTGCTTCCGCAATGGTGCGGCCACCGCCCCGCAGACTCAGAAACTTGTATGCGGTGGCGACTGCGATAACACCGATGACGCCGAGACTGATCCACGCCCATGCGTCAGCAGGGATGCTGGCCAGGTTTTCGGTGAACGTGAGCTCCGTGCTGGAGCTTCCCCACATAAAGACCACGGCGATGAGCAGGTTGGTCAGGAGGACCAACGTCAGCACGGCGGCACCGAACATCACGGCCAGTTGCCCGGTTTTGCGCCGGGCGTTGTCCTGTGCTTCGAAGAAATTCATCGCTTAACGCGAGTTTGCAGCCAGGTTAGAACGAAACCTTGGGAGCGGCTTGAATCTCCGCGGAATCTGCAAACTCGAGAAGTTCCGCATCGGTTGCATGGCCGAACATGGAGGCCAGAACAACCGGAGGGAACGACTGACGATACGTGTTGTAAGCCGTCACCTGATCGTTGTAAGCCTGGCGGGCGAATGCCACTTTGTTTTCGGTGCTGGTCAGCTCTTCGGTGAGCTGCATCATGTTTTCGTTGGCTTTGAGGTCAGGGTATGCCTCCATGACCACGTTCAAGCGCCCTAAGGCGCCACCCAGTAAGCCTTCAGCAGACGCCAGTTCCTTGATCGCGTCTGCGTTGCCGGGGTTTGCCGCCGCTGCCTGCAATCCTGCCATGGCCTGGTTGCGCGCGGCGATGACCGCTTCCAGGGTTTCACGCTCATGGCTGAGATAACCCTTTGCTGTTTCAACCAGATTGGGAATCAGGTCGTAGCGGCGCTTCAACTGCACTTCGATCTGAGCAAAGCCATTTTCGTAGCGATTTTTCAGCGCCACGAGTTTGTTGTAGATCGATACGGCCCAGAACCCGAGCACGGCAACGATCACGAGGAGAATGATCAGTTCCATTGTTTAACTCCGTTTACTCCGCGGATACTTAAACCCTATATTGGGGCTAATTCTCGTAAATTCAATGGCTTAGTGCCCAAATTGTCAGTCTGGCAAGCCCAGTACGCGCTTGGCAATCACGTTCAGCTGCACTTCGCTGGTGCCGCCTTCAATAGAATTTGCTTTGGAGCGAAGCCACTGTCGGGTTGCCGCACTCTCTCTCGAGGTGAATTCACCGCTGTCCACACCATCGTCTTCCCAACCCACCATCTGTGTGCCCATCAGTTCCAACATGCGTTCGTACTTACGCTTGTTCTGTTCGGTGCCGTAGTACTTGAAGATCGAAGCGAGGTTGCCATCGGGCTTGCCTGCTTTTGCTTCTTCGGTGCTGCGGGCCAACGTCAGCTGGAAGGCGCGGTCGTTAATGCGGTGTTCGCACACATCAGCGCGAATGGCTGGATCGGCAATCTGCCCGTCCAGCTCGCCGATGTATTGTTTTGCCACGTCTTCCAACTTTGACCCGGAACCGCCAAGGGCTGAATTGCCGCCAATACCGGAGATCATCTGACGTTCGTGTTGCAAGAGGCGCTTGGCAATGGTCCAGCCCTTGTTCAACTCACCAACCAGATTGGTTTTAGGAACTTTCACATCGTCGAAGAACGTCTGGCAGAAAGGTGAAGAGCCACTGATCAACGGGATAGGAGAAGTGGTCACGCCTTCGGATTCCATGTCGAAGAGCAGGAAGCTGATACCTTCATGTTTGGGTGCATCAGTATCCGTACGCACCAGGCAAAAAATCCAATCCGCCTGGTCGGCGTACGAGGTCCAGATTTTTGCGCCATTGACGAGGTAGTAGTCGCCTTTGTCGTCGGCCCGGGTCTGCAGACCCGCAAGGTCCGAGCCATACCCCGGTTCGGAATAGCCCTGGCACCAGCGTATCTCGCCCCGTGCAATCTCCGGCAGGTAATGACGCTTCTGCTCTTCGCTCGCAAATTCCAGGAGCGCAGGACCGAGCATCCAGATGCCAAAACTCTGCAGCGGTGAGCGAGCGTTGATAAGACGCATTTCTTCTTGGAGAATTTTGTCTTCATCGATGGAGAGACCGCCGCCGCCGTATTCGGTTGGCCACTGAGGAACGGTCCAGCCTTTTTCAGCCATCCGCTCCATCCAGACTTTTGAATCAGGATTGATCCACGCCTGTTTACGACCACCCCAGATGACTTCTTCTTCCGGTGTGGGTGTGCGCATGGAGGCCGGGCAGTTTTCCTCCAACCATGCCCGTGTTTCCGCTCGGAATGTTTCTAGATCGCTCATATTCACCACCTGAAATTTAACCCGGGAATTATATCCGCTGGGCGGCGAGCTGTAAGTAGCAGCCGGTTGTTTGAGTTATAGTGCATGTTTGCTTCTGCTCGCTTCTGTTTGCTTTTTGGGAGACACAATGTCCGACTTTGATCAACGTGCGTTTCGCAATGCGATGGGCAACTTCTGCACTGGCGTTGTTGTCGTCACCGGCTGTCTGGACGATCAGCCCGCCGGGTTTGCCGCACAATCTTTTGTTTCTTTGTCGCTTGAGCCACCCCTGGTTGCGATCTGTCCCGGGGTCACTTCGAGCAGCTGGCCGAAGCTGAAAGCATCCGGCAGCTACTGCATCAATATTCTTGCAGCTGACCAGAAGCCGGTCTGTGATGTCATGGCGACATCGGGTGGTGATAAGTTTGCCGAACTGGGTTGGCGCCAGGGTGTTACCGGGTCGCCCATTCTTGATGGGGTTATCGGCTACGTCGACTGTGACATCGAAGCGGAACATCCTGCCGGTGATCACACAATTGCGGTGGGTCGTGTTCGCGATTTCCAGATATTGGACGATGCGGCAAATGCGCTGCTGTTCTTTCGTGGACAATATGGAGATTTCAGTCAGAACACCTGAGTTTGGTGTACCCAACCGAGTCGCCACCCGCTGCACGGGAGACTCGTCTTCCGCCGTGTTCGCAGAGATTATGGCCGTTAGTTAACGGGAGGCATAGAGGCTTTGTGCGTTACCTTAGAAGCGTGACGAAAGCGTCCAGAATCGCGCTCAAAGCCAGCAACACAACGTACGTTCTAAACACCGCAGGCTGTTGCCAGGCTTGTAGCGCGGGTGTCCCCAACAGATTGGGTGAGATGCGCAGGAGCCAGTACAACCCGGCCCCGGCAGCCAGCAGTGCGATGCTGAGTTCGACGAGATCGGGTAACGCCACTGGCGCGAACGCGGAATAAGCTGCGGTGTAACAGAAGCGTGCCAAAAAGTAGGCCATGCACAGGCCGACTATCTTGCCTTCTGTGTGACGCATGATGAGACTGACTGTGTCTTGTGCCATCGCTCCCCCCTTTTCCGTCCGTAACTTTGAAATGTGTTAAAGGGGGGCGTTGCCCCCCGTATAAGTAGTGTCGGTCGCTTACTCCAGTAGGTCTGCGGCCATGTCCATGACAAATGCCGATGCGCCCAGCAGTGCCAGGGTATTCATCGCCGTGTTAGAAGACAGGACAGAGACAGCGGCGACGACGAGAGGCGCTACCGCTCCGCCAACGTTCTGCAGATCTTCGAGGTCCAATGTATGCATAGTATTGCTCCAGAACAGGTGTGTGTTGGACGTTATTCGGCGTTTTGTCGCTCGACAGCATCCGCTACGCCCACAGCTGCACCTAACGCGAAGGAAGGTCCAATCAGAACGTAGGCGACGTACACCGCTACCAGCGGTACGGCCCCGCCACTCGCGTGGCCGAGTGTCTCCAGATCCAGTGGTAGCATGTTGGTTGTGTGAGTCATCGATCCTCCTAAGATGTGGCTTGTTCTTCGTAATGGTTTTCAACCAACATCTCACCAAGGACATTGCCCAACCGATATGCGGATTTGACGACGCCGTAGACAGCTCCGGCGGCGGCACCGATGACGAGGATGGCAACACCCGCGGTCAATGCACCACCAGATGCTTCGTTAAGCTCATGAGAATCAAGCTCCAGCACTTCATTGCTTGTTGCGGTTCCCGGTTTGATGTCCGTATCGATTGCGGAGAATTTGAGTTGACGCATAGTGCGCTCCAATAATTAGTGAGCGCTCAGCATGCGAGGTTTTAACGAGTGGTCACAAGTGGTCGGGCGTAACTTCCACCGCTTTTCCACATTGCAATATCATGGTGATATCGCGCCTGAGGTGCGGTCTGCACCCCAAGCGCGCAAATTGACGAGGCCAGGTGCCGCGATTAGCTGGACAGGGCTTCCAGGCACTCCCAGTGGAGTTCGCCAAACTGACCGTTTGGATTGACGGGTTGAATGCAGACGTGGGTTGCACCTGCATCGAAGTGTTCTTGAATTCGCGCTTCGATGTTCTGCAGGGTGCCGTGTGCAAAAGTTGTGTCGATAAACTTGTCTGTGAGATTGTCGCAATCATCTTCTGAGAGACCCATGCGCAGCCAGTTGTTTCTGTAATTTGGCAAACGGTTGTACACCCGCGCGACAGGAATGGCGGCTTCACGGGCTTTTGCCGCATCAGCCTCCAGAATAACCTTCTGTTCAACGCACAAAGCCGGACCCTCGCCCAGGATCTCGCGCGCCATGGCAGTGTGATCCGGCGATGTGAAGTAGGGATGCGCACCGTCACACTGTGTGCCCGCCAGTTCGAGCATCTTGGGTCCAAGCGCCGCTATGACGGTTTTGGGGGCCTCTTCCGGCTGGATTGCGGTATAGGGCGCGGCCGCCATTTTTTCGAGATATTCCCGCATGGTCGCAACGGGTGCACCGTAGTTAAGCCCGCGCACTCCCTCTACCAGAGGTTTGTGAGAGACGCCCATGCCCAGCAGAAAACGGCCACCCGATTGTTCTGCCAGGGATATCTGACCTGCACGCGTGACACCAGGTTCGCGGTGGTAGATGTTGACGATGCCGGTGGCAAGATTCAGCCGTTCCGTGTTGGCCAGCATCCATGAGGCAAGCACAAACGGGTTTTTGCCCACGGTCTCAGGAATCCAGAGCGTGCCATAGCCCATGGCTTCGATACGCTGTGCGATCTCCGCTACCTCCGATGAAGGCTGATTGTCGAAAAAGTACCAGACGCCCAGTTTGCCAGTGTCCAAAAGTGATTCTCCCCAAGGTTGTTACGCGATGCGTGCTAGAATATGAAGTCAACCGCCGATGGTAGCAGGGCTTTGGGTCTTGCGGGAACCATCGCGGCCGCCTCACGCGAGAACTCACGCAAGTACGAATGAACACAACCACCGAAGAGCCTCTCTCTGCTGATGAATCTCGCACCCCAAGTGCGCAAACAGGTGCGGAAACAGGTCCGGGAGAAGATTCAGCAGGCTCAGTGACTGACCTTGAGATAGACCCTTCCGAGCAGGAGCGTCCGGGTATATGGGCGCTCGCTTTGCCTTCTATTCTCGGCAATCTCTCTTATGCGGCTGTGGGCATGTGGCAGACCAAGGTCATCTCCGCACTGGGTACGGAAGGCCTCGCGGCCATTGGCGCGGGACAGAGAATTTTCTTTGCCATGCAGGCGATTCTCATGGCGGTGACGGTGGGCACAACGGCGCTCGTCGCCCGTGCCTGGGGAGCAGGGGATTACAAGGAAGCCAGCCGCGTCACGATGGCATCGTTGGTGCTGGGCGGCGCTATTTCGCTTGTTATCGGCCTCTTTGGGATGTTGTTGGCATCGCCCATCGCCTCGGTGTTCGGGTTGGATGAAACAACGCTGGCGATGGCGAGTACGAACATCCGTTGGCTGCTGGCGTTTAATGTGGTGTTTGCTGCGACCTTTATTCTCAGTGCAGCGCTTCGAGCGTCCGGTGATGCGTGGTCGCCCCTCTGGATGAGTGTGGGCGTGAATGTGATCAATATTCCGCTCGTGTATGCCTTTGTGTACGGGGAGTGGGGCTTCCCAAACATGGGTATTGCAGGGGCAGCCGTTGCGGCGGGTATCAGTTTTTCGGTCGGCGCTGGTGTGCTGCTGGTGTTGTGGGTGAGGCAGAAGTTTCGCGTTAAACACGTGAGCGGCGGTTGGTGGCGTCGTGAACGCATCAAGTCTCTATTGGATATCGGTTACCCGGCCGCGGTTGAGCAGGGTGTTTTTCAGGTGGGATTTTTCATCTTCCTGATTCTGATTGGCAACTATTACGGCACCGAAGCGTTTGCGGCGTATAACGTGGGTGTCAACATGCTGGCCGTCTGCATGACCGTCGGCTTTGGTTTTTCCATTGCAGGCTCCACACTGGTTGGCCAACACTTGGGGGCGAAAGATCCAGAAGGCGCCAGCCGCAGCGGTTGGCGGGCGTTGTTTTTTGCAATTCTCTCGATGGGCGCTCTTGGCGCTTTGATCTCGGTTTTCGCGAACGAACTCACGGGGTATTTCATTGGTGATGAGCCGCTCACGCAAAGATATACCGTGCAGTTTATCTATCTGCTTGGCGCATCCATGCCGCTGATGGCCATAGAGTTTACGATCGGCGGAGCGTTGCGAGGGGCGGGTGATACGCGCTTCCCGCTGATGGCTACGGTGCTTGGGTTGTTGGTGATGCGTTGCGGCCTTGCAGCGGTTGCGACTTACCTTGGTCTGCCTGTCTTTTACGTCTATGCCGCGTTGGTTGGGGATTACCTCTTGAAAGGTATTCTCTTGATCGTGCGCTTCCAAAGAGGAAAATGGAAAACCCTCGTCTCGTCGGAGAGCATGGGTATCAATGCCGGAGCTTCCTGACCTAACGGTCTACATCGATGCTTTAAACGAACGCACGCAAAACGCGGAGCTGACAGCAATTCACCTCGCGTCACCCTTTGTGCTGCGTACGGTCAGTCCCGGGGTCAGCGAACTCAAGGGGCGCAAAGTGCTCGGTTGGAGTCGTCTGGCCAAGCAGCTCGTATGTTCTTTGGAGGGTGACTTCTTTTTTGTCATACACCTGATGATCTCCGGTCGCCTGCAGTGGGCGGATTCGTTCAAACCACCGCCCAAAAGAAATGGCTTGGCGGCGTTCGAATTTTCTACCGGCACCGTGACCTTTACCGAGGCCAGCAAGAAGAAGCGTGCAGCGCTGCGATTGGTGCACGGTAAGGATGCGCTCGGTGAGCTGAATCCGGGTGGCATGGAAGTCCTCGGGGCTGGGGTTGAAGCGTTTGCTGAGCGTCTAGGTCAACATAATCACACGCTGAAACGTGCACTGACGGACCAACGTATTTTTGCCGGTATCGGCAATGCCTATTCCGATGAGATCCTGCTGCGGGCCAGACTTTCGCCGTTCAAACAATCAGGCAAACTGAATGACGAGGAAGTGGGGCGGTTGTATACGGCCTGTCAGGAAGTCCTCACCGAATGGGTAGATCTGTTGACTCAAAAAGCGGGAGGCAAATTTCCCGGGAAGGTCACAGCTTTTCACGACGAGATGGGCGCACATGGCAAGTACAAGACACCGTGCACTGTTTGCGGCAAGCCGATTCAGAGAATTGTGTACGCCGAGAATGAAGCTAACTACTGTGCCCACTGCCAGACAGCAGGCAAGCTGTTAGCGGATAGATCGCTCTCGCGCCTGTTGAAGGACAATTGGCCGAAAACACTCGAGGACCTGGAAAACCTTTAGTCCCAAAGACGGGTACTAACTGTCGCGGTCTTCGCGCAGCCCTGAGCTGGTGCGCAACCCTGAGCTGGCGCGCAGATCTGAACTGGCGCGCAGATCTGAACTGGAAAGATCCAGTCGATACTCTTCCTCGGCCACACCCATACACAACGCCAGTAGATCACCAGGCAGAACCACTTCATCCAGGGTTAGAAAGGCCTCGCCCACCTTGCGGCCAAACACAAGAAAGCGGGTGTTGAGCGCTGCCATTTCAGCGATTGCCGCTGTCACAAGATCTTCCCGGTGAGCGTAGAAGCGCGGGTCTGCGATTCGAGTAATTGTGTCTATGCCCAATACAAAAGTGGCGCCAGGAAAGAGTCGTGCCTTTTCCACGTATGTGGACACATTTGTCAAAACAAGAGGCTTTCCGGCGAGGGCTGCTACACGTTCGTTCAGCGTGATGAAATCGAGGCTCGGTTTGTCGGCATTTTTAACGGTGAGCTCAAATGCACCGGGCAATCCGGTGATCGTCTCAGCAAACGCCAGCATGGAGTGATGACCATCGTGTGCTGGATTAAAGGAGCCGGGCAGCAGCAGCTTATGTTCCGCAGCATGTAGCGTGATATGGGTTGGCGCCTCGTCCCAGAGCAAATGCAGGTGCGGCTCCGGCGCTGCATGGTTGGCAACATGCGGGTGATCGATGTCTTCTGCTTCCAGTACCGTCTGCAGGCTCGACCAGAGATGATCGTTCAGTTCAGCTTCTTCACCGGCGCGATCGCTGTTGAACTCGGCATAAAAGGTTGTGGTGGTTGTTGCGGTTTGAATAGCCCAGTGCGCGCGATGAATACCCTTCTTGGGTCTGTTTGTGGCAAGCCCGGCGGTACAACCGAGACCAAAAAGATGCGAACCATCGGACAATGATTTCGCGCGGGTGAATGCGGCCATCGCCAGTTGGCGTGCAGTCGCCTCTGAACACGCCTGCTCAGGTTTGCCGCTCAACAGTTCCGCGAGGGCACGCTCCGCGTAGGGTACCTGAGCATCCAACACGGTTCCGGATGCACCCGGGGTGGAGATCATTTCCGCCAGGAAGGGTGTGCCGCCGCCGGTCACGAACAAAACCCCTTCCCAGGGGTTGGCGTGAAATGCGGTGGCGCGTTCAGACATGCTTTTTCAACTTAAGCCAGGAACTCTTTGACCCGAGCCACAAATCCATCCAATTGGTCGTGATGAACCCAATGGCCCGCATCTGCAAATGCTGCGACGTCGACGGGGCAGGTAAAGTTCTTGATACGACCGTCTTTAACGGGATCGGACGCCCAGGACTCTTCACCGCGCACAAGGAGGGTCGGGCAGGTGATGGCGTTGAACATTTCCCAGGTCTGGTCGATGGGAATCCCTGTAGGCGGAAAGGAGCGGACGTAATTATCAAATTTCCAGCTGTACGTGCCGTCCTCATTCTGGTTGCTGCCGTGGATGGTCAGATGGCGCGCCTGATCAGCTGACAGATGTGGGTTCTCTGTCTGCATGCGCTCGTAGGCGTCCTCAAGGGTCGGGTACCGCTTGACGACACGGCCAGACAGGGAACGTAAATCACCCATCCAGTCGTGCAGACGTTCAGCCATGGGTTTCGAGAGTCGCTCCTCAAGCATGGATGGGGGCGGCCCCATGCCTTCGATACTGACGAGCTTCACGACATTCTGTGGATGCAGGGCGGTGTATAAAAGTGAAATTGAGCCGCCGAGGGAATGCCCAATTATGGTCACGGGCGTCATGTTCTTCTGATGCAGAAGCTGGGCGATATCATAGACGTAGTCGATCTGGTTGTAGGCGCCGCCTACCATCCATTGGGAATCGCCGTGACCACGCAGATCCGGTGCGATGATGTGGTAGTCATGGCGTAATTCTTCAGCGACCCAGTCCCAGTTACGGCAATGGTCGCGCCCGCCGTGAATCATGATCATAGGCGGCGCATCCGGGTTACCCCAATCTACGTAATGAAGCCGCAGGCGTTGAGAAAAGTATGTGTGAGAAGTGGGTCCTAACAAGTATCTACACTCTTAACTGATGAATTGAGACATTATAGCCCAGCGCTCGACGGCTGGGCGGCGAAGACCTGGCGACCCCTCGAATAAGTTGCGAGGACGTCGATATCGAGGAGTGCTTCGGTATCGGTCGCAAGCGGGTTTTCTGATAACACCACCAGATCGGCCTGCTTCCCAACTTCGAGGCTGCCTTTTGTAGCATCTTCAAAGTGTTGATAAGCCGCATTGAGCGTCACCGCCTTGATGGCGTCGTACGTGCTGATGCGCTGCTCAGGTCCCAGTGCTTGATTGCTGCGGGTCAGGCGGTTGGTTGCCGCCCATATCAGACGCATCATGTCCGGGGGTACTACGGGTGCATCGTTGTGAATGGTGAAAGGCATGCCACGCCCCAGGGTGGTGGCGCTTGGACTGATACGCCGTGCTCGTTCTACGCCGAATACAGAATCTCTGTGCCAGTCACCCCAGTAGAAAGTGTGAGCGGCGAAATAAGATGGCACCAGGCCGTACTGTTTCATAGCCGTCAGCTGATCCTCCCGCACTGTTTGGGCGTGAATCATGACCGTGCGGTGATCTTTGTCCCTGCCGTAACCGCTGTCCTGAACCGCCTGGATAAGCATGTCGGCGGCCGCATCACCGTTCGCATGGGCGATGATCGGAATATCGTTTGCCATATAGTGTTTAACGAGTTGACTGACCCGTGGCTGAGGAATGTTGGGATAACCGCGATAGGCGGCATCCTGACCGTGTGGTGGGACCTTGTAGGGTCTTGTCATGTACGCGGTTTTACCCTGTGGTGAGCCGTCGAGCATCAGCTTGATACCCGCCACCTTTATGCGGCCGTCGTATTTTCTGAATTCGTAGGTGTCGGCGATGGCACTTTCGTCAAACTGGCCAAACGGAAATGCCACCACATCGATATCAACTTTGCCCGCCGCATCCGCTGCTTTGAGCATCCCGATAATGCCAGGATTGGCGCCACCGTCCTGCGCCGTGGTAATGCCGTTGCTGGCATAGATGCGCATGGCGGCGGCGATGTTGTCCACGGGGCTGTTGGTAGGGGTCATGTACTGGCGAAACGCCGAGGAAGCCGTTTCTTCAAGCACGCCATTAGGCTCAGTGCTGTTGGGACGCCGGCGAATATGCCCACCTGGAGGATCAGGTGACTCAGCGTTGATACCTCCGCGGGCCAGTGCTCGGGAATTCACCGCAGATAGATGGCCTGAAACATGGATCAGTAAAATGGGGTGTTTGGTCGACACCGCATCAAGGTCGTCACGATTCGGGTGCCTGGATTCCGCCAGCAGCGAATCGTCATAACCACGTCCGACAACCCATTCCCCTTCCGGTACCTTCCGGTCCTCGATGTACCGTTTCAATTCTTCCTGAAGTGTCGCTATGTTGGTCACCGGTCCGACGGGCGGCGAGGCGATATTCGCGAGATCCGCCATGAGGCCCACCGCAGCGACATGTCCGTGGGCATCGATAAATCCTGGCAATATCGCTTCCTTATCCAGACGAACAACCTCCGTTGCATCCCCTATGTGAGCTTTGGCTTCCTCGTGGCTACCCACCCACTTGATTTTTTCGCCCGCTATCGCCAACGCGAGCGGCTTGGCACTGCGTTCACCCGGTGCCATGGTGATGACATGGTCAGCGATGATGACAACGTCTGCGTCTGTATGGCCGACCTGGTAGGAGAGGCAGAGAAGTGCTGCGAAAAGCATCTGCAGGCTTTTAGTTGCGCTCAAGATGTTTCCTTTCATAGGCGAGGAGCTCCTGTTTGATCAGTGGCGCGAGTAGATACAACCCCAGCAGGTTGGGTATCGCGACGATAAATACCAACGCGTCTGACAAAGCGATTAACGCGGAAAGCTCGATTGCACTCCCTAGCACAACGAAGCTTAAGAAAAATAGCTTGAACCCGAGGTCGAACGCCTTGTTGTCCCCAACCAGGTAGGTGAACGCCTTCAGTCCGTAATAAGACCAGGCGATCATGGTTGAGTAGGCGAAGAGAACGGCGGCCACGGAAAGCAGGAGAGGGGACCAACTCAACGTGCTGGCGAAGGCGCGGGTGGTCAGCTCGATGCCCGCGATGCTTTGTTGCGCAAGCCCTGGCTCGTAAACGGTGGTGATAATGACAAGCGCTGTCATGGTGCAGATCACCACGGTGTCGATGAACGGTTCGAGCAGAGCGACATACCCTTCACTGACGGGTTCTTTTGTCTGCGCGGTAGAGTGAGCGATGGCCGCTGAGCCTAGGCCTGCTTCGTTGCTGAAAACCGCCCTTCGGAAACCGATGATCATGACGCCGATCATGCCGCCTGCAACACCCTGAGGGTTGAAGGCGCCCTCCCAGATGGCGACAAATGCACCGGGCACCTTGTCTGCGTTGATCAGTATGACTGCCAGGGCCGCCAGTACATAGAGGAGAGCCATGCCAGGTACAAGTTTTGAGGTGGTTGCGGCAATGGATTTAATACCGCCGATGATGACCACACCCACCGCGATCGCAAGGATGAGACCGAGAACCCACACCTGATCTGCAAACCAGCTCGCGTCTCCGCCGGTTACGTCGACCAGGATCGAAGCAGCCTGGTTCGACTGAAACATGTTGCCGATCCCTAAGCAGCCCACCACCATGCTGAGTGCGTAGAAAATGCCGAGGCCTTTGCCGAGCTTGGGCCAGTTCTTCAGGCTCAAACCTTTTTCCAGGTAGTACATGGGTCCACCGGAGACAACGCCATCCTGGTACTCGCGAAACTTAACTCCCAAGGTACACTCGGCCAGCTTGGTGGACATGCCGAGAAAACCCGCAACGATCAGCCAGAAAGTAGCGCCCGGACCGCCGACGGAGATAGCCACCGCCACGCCGGCGATGTTACCTACGCCCACCGTACCTGAGACGGCGGTGGTCAGCGCCTGGAATTGAGAAATCTGTCCCGGATCGTCCGGATCTTTGTATTTACCTCGGACAAGATCGATGGCGTGGCGAAAGCCCCGCACATTGATGAAGTTGAGATAAAAGGTGAAAAAGAGCCCACCTGCCACCAGCCATAACACGATCAGTGGCACATCGGCACCGAACATCGGCATGCTGTAAAAAATGAAATCGTTGGCCACCTGAGAGACCGGCTGCATGACCTGGTCAATCTGTTGATCGAATGTGACTGGGGTGTTGTCTTCCATCTTTTCCATTCGCCTTTTTTAGTGGGCCTTTTCTTTTGAGCTTAGACTTTGGCTATAGTTTGTTTTTGTTCTGGAGCCGCCCATGTTAGCGATTCACATCACCCTGGCCTTTGCTTCTGCGATCGGCTTTCTGCTGCGCCTGGGATGGTCCTATTCGGACCCGGACATGTTACAGAAGAAATTTGTGCGTGTAGCTCCCCATGTGGTGGACACGTTTTTGCTCATCGCAGGCTTGGTGCTGTTTTTTAGCTTGCCGGATGGCAGCCCCGTTACCTGGCTGATTGCGAAAATGATCGGCCTGGTGGCTTACATCGGTTTCGGTGTCATGGCGTTGCGTGGCGAAGGCACCCGGAAACTGATTGGAATGGTAGGCGCGGCGATGGCCGTGTCCTATATTTTTGCGGTGGCTTATACCCGCCAACCGCTGATTTTTTAAAATCGCGAACCTGATGGAGACACCAAAACCAGATCGGTTAACCGGAGAGTGTCAGTGCGGGCAGGTTAAGTATTCGGTAGCTGGTGATGTGTATCGATTGAACCTCTGTCATTGCCTGGATTGTCAGAAGCAATCGGGAAGCGCGTTTGGTATGAGCCTTGTGATCAATCCGGATGGCTTCCAACTGGAAGCCGGGGAGCTGAAGGAGTTCATAACCACAAGTGATAGTGGTCGGGAAAAAACCTGTGCGTTCTGTCCTGAGTGCGGCAATCGGATCTACAACCGTACTAAGGCGTTGATGTCCGTCAAGGCGGGCACCCTCGATGACACCTCATGGATTACCCCTGATGCGCACTATTGGACAAAGCGTCGCCAGGCATGGGTTAACCTGCCTGACGACGTTGCCTGTTTTGAAGAAGCGGAGTAAGCAAGACTTTGCTTGAGCGAGCCGCGTAACGCGTGCGGATTGCAGAAAGTCCCGGTACCAAACCCAAGACGCCCATTGAAAGCGTGTTCGAACCTGCGATGGCACCCTTCTAGCAAATCGAACAAGTACTGAATTAAGATACTTTTGGAATCGAAAAACGCCACTTTGGTGATACCAAGGTGCGTTTCACGATCCTTGATGGATACTTTGCCTCGCAGCCCGCCGATGCGGGTTGGCAATAACTGAAGTTTTAAGCGAGGCAAACCTCATGTACAACACAGTAATTCAAAAGCCGCGACGCGGCCTCAGACGAGTGACGCTTGCATCAAGCGTCGTAATCCTGCTCACGGCTGTCTTACTCAGCCCGCTGGCGCAAGCCGCGGGGCTCCTGACACCGACAAACGGCAATCTGGAACAGCTCTCCATCAAAGAACACCATGTCGATGTCATGATCGAGGATGGCTATGCCGTTACAACGGTCAGCCAGGTGTTCAAAAACCCGCACAACCAGGCGTTGGAAGCGATCTACTCCTTCCCGGTACCCGAGAAGGCGTCAGTCGGTGAGTTTACCTACTGGATAGATGGTACCCCCGTCAC
This sequence comes from Candidatus Azotimanducaceae bacterium, assembly GCA_965227885.1. Lineage (GTDB taxonomy): Bacteria > Pseudomonadota > Gammaproteobacteria > Pseudomonadales > Azotimanducaceae > UBA4421. Next base: position 5,904,107 of record OZ245781.1, on the reverse strand, counting down.
TGGCGAGGTACTCGAAGCCCAAAAGGCGCGTGATATCTACGAGCAGGAAAAAGCCCAGGGTCGCGAAACTGCGCTGGTGGAAAAAGACGTTTATCGCACGTTCGACGCGAGCGTCTATCCGGTACAACCCCAGGACGAAGTGAAAATTCGCATGGTTTACATCCAGCCCGTGCCCACAGACCTCGGCATTGGCCGCTATGTATACCCGCTCGAAGAGGGCGGGGTGGATGAGGAAAAGTTGGCGTTCTGGAGCTATAACGAGAACGTGGACGAAGCATTCAGCTTTAATCTGGAAATGCGTTCCTCCTATCCAATCGACACGTTCCGCCTGCCAAAACACCCTCAGGCGCAGGTGAACAAAACCTCCGCGCAGGAATGGCAGGTAGCCTTTGCTAACGGCGCGGCGTCAGCTTTGGAGGAAACCACCGAATCTACCCAAAGTCCTGTTAAAACCGCTTTTACGCTAGACACAGATATTGTCGTTTATTGGCGTCACGAACAGGGCCTGCCTGGTGCTGTGGATATGGTGACCTATCGCGATCCTGGTTCCGACCGAGGCACCTTCATGCTGACCGTAACGCCTGGCGATGACCTCGGACCCATCACCCAGGGGCGCGATTGGATATTTGTACTCGACTACTCAGGCTCCATGCAGGGCAAGTACCCGACATTGATTGAAGGGGTCCGTCAGGGGCTGGCCAAACTCGACCCGCTGGATCGCTACCGGGTGATTTTGTTCAACAACAGCACGCAGGAGGTCACCAATGGATACCACCCTGCGCAGCCGGGCGAAATAGAACGCACCATGGCGAAGCTGGAAGCGATTAATCCAACAGGTGGCACCAATCTGTATGCAGGTCTGGAAAAGGGTTATCGCAGTCTCGATTCGGATCGGGCGAGTGCGGTCATTCTTGTTACGGATGGCGTAGCGAACGTGGGCGTTACCGAGAAGGTAGATTTTCTGAAACTCCTTGAAGCCTACGATGTACGCCTGTACAGCTTCGTGATGGGTAACAGCGCCAATCGACCTCTGCTCGAAGGGATGACAAAAGTTTCGAATGGCTTCTCGGTGAATGTTTCCAACAGTGATGACATCGTGGGTCTTCTTGTGCAGACGGCTGACAAGTTGAACCACGAGGCTTATCGAGATATCGATGTGCGCATTAAAGGCGTCAAAGTTGCTGACGTGACGCCTGCCAACATCGGGTCTTTGTATCGTGGCCAACAGCTCACGCTCTTTGGCCACTATTGGGGTGACGGACCTGCGGAAGTGACAATCCGTGGCGAAGTCTCAGGCGAGAAGAGGCAATACCGCTCGGTGCTTGAGTTTCCTGAAACACAGACCCTCAACCCGGAACTGGAGCGTCTGTGGGCATTTGCCGCTATCGAAGCGCTGCAGGGCAAGATGGATTACCTGGGAGAAGACCCGGACACCCGCACCGCCCTCGTGGACATCGCCCTGGAACATGGGCTTGTGACCAACCACACCTCAATGATTGTGTTGCGTGATGAAGTGTTCGCTGAGCATGGCATTGCCCGTAACAACGCATCTCGCGTGGAGAAAGAACAGATCGCAAGACAAGCGCGTCAACAGCAGGCTGTTCGCAGCCATCGCCAGGATGCGAATCAACCGGCGTTCAGCCAGCCGCGATCATATCCTTCAAGCGGGAAGAGCGGTGGTGGCAGCCTGGGACCCCTCGGCGTGATTTTGCTTTTGCCACTGTTGTTTCTGGCTGGCAAGCGACGCATGTCCCGGTATCGTGTCGCCTCGCCTGAGGCTTAAGAGGTCTAGGTGGGCGAACGATGCGCAATCTCGGTCGTATTCCGTTAGTCACCCTCATGTTGTGCGCGGCAGCTGTAGCCGCGCACTTTTTGCCTGAGGCGGTTCGGGTGCTCCTCTATTTTGATGCGGCTCAGTTGGATGCTGGCAATCTGATTGGATTGATCAGCGGGCACTGGCTGCATGCCGATATGGAACACCTTCTATGGAATGTGACCGCGTTTGCGATTCTCGGGACTCTCATAGAGCGCGAGTCGCGTACGCTGCTTGCTGTGGCCGTTCTGACCGGCAGCCTTGCTGTGGATGCCTTGTTGCTTTCGCCGTTGAGTGATTTGCAGCGCTATTGTGGATTGTCCGGGATGCTGAACACACTGCTGGGAGTGGTGTTGTGGCAACAGTGGTGCCGCAGCAAATCGCCGCTGGTAGCATTGGTAGCCGTGGTATGCGTGACTAAGATTGTGGTCGAGGTTTACCTCGGCCAGTCGATCTTTACGGACGTGAGCTGGCCACCGTTTGCGCCTGCGCATCTGGCCGGGTTGGTGGCGACGCCTCTCGTGATAGCGCTGGCGGGGGCTTTACCCCTCATTGTCCTACCCATCAAAGGTCAGCACGAAGGAAACCGGTACAGCCAGACTGATTGAAGGAAGGCCTGCGATCTGGCGCAGCGCCTCGATACCATCTGCCAACCCCAGGGCGCCAGCATTAACCAGAATGGGTTTCAGCGTGCTGACGGTCACCCGGCCTTCAGACAATCTGGTGACGAGCAATCTGGCACTCATGTCCATGGTTGCTTCTTTGAGGGTCAGTGTGCCGGTGACGTCATGCAGGTCGGCACTCCCCACGGGTAGAGCGGATAGTTTCTCAAGGTCCACGCGCGTCTTGAAGCGAGCCTTTGGGAACAGATTTGTCTCAAACAGAAGCTTCTGCATGCGTTCATCGCGGATAGGGATCAGCGTATCTACGCTTGCGAGTTCGATGACCAGCTCTACCTCACCCGAGGCATCGATACCACCGCGCAGTTCCTTGAACGTGTGCGCTTCGGCGATGTCTTTCGCCTTTACTGAAACAAAGCTGAGTTGTGATAGTTGATTGTTCAGCTGCCAACCGGCGAAGCTGTGAGGTGCGTATAAACAGCCGAGCAGTAAACTCGTGGTGAGTGCGACTCGAAACATTCTGAACATTGGGTTTCCTGCCATGAGTAGGGTAGTTGTTTAGTCTAACGTGCGGCCGATGAGTTCCTTCATGATCTCGTTGGTACCACCGTAGATCTTCTGCACGCGCGCATCTTTGTACATGCGGGAAATCTCATATTCGTCCATGTATCCGGCGCCTCCGTGCAACTGCAGGCACTCGTCAATGATTTCGTTCTGCTTCTGGGTGGTCCAATACTTGGCCATCGATGCAGTTGACGGGTCCAACTGGCCATCCAGGTGTTTGATCAGACACTGATCGACAAACGTCCGTGCAATCAGAGCCTCGGTCTTACATTCGGCGAGCTTGAACTTGGTGTTCTGGAAATCGAGCACCCGCTGGCCGAACGCTTTACGCTCTTTTACAAAGTCGATGGTCAGGCCTATCGCCCGTTCCATCTCCACCACTGCAGCCTGCGCGATGTTCAAACGTTCTTGCGGCAGCTGTTGCATCAGTTGCACAAAACCCCGGCCTTCGTCTTCACCCAGGAGGTTGGCCTGCGGCACGCGGCAGTCTTCGAAGAACATCTCGGATGTGTCTGCGGAACTCTGGCCCAGCTTTTCGAGGTTTCGACCTCGTTTGAAGCCCGGATTATCGGTTTCCACGACAATCAGACTGATCCCCTTGGCGCCGAGTGTGGGGTCGGTTTTGGCGACGACAATCACGAGGTCACAGTGCTGGCCATTGGTAATGTAGGTCTTGGCTCCGTTGATGACGTACTCATCGCCATCCTTGACCGCGGTTGCGCGCACGCTTTGCAGATCAGAACCGGTATTGGGTTCGGTCATGGCGATGGCGCCGACAAATTCTCCGCTGGCCATCTTGGGCAGCCAGGCCTGCTTCTGCTCCTCGCTGCCGTAATTCAGGATGTAGGGGGCAACAATCTGGCTGTGCACCTGATTGCCAAAACCCGTGATACCAGCACGCAGTTGTTCCTCGGTGATCACCGTCTCGTGGAGATAGCTGCCGCCGCTGCCGCCATATTCGACCGGAATTTCTGCGCAGAGGAGTCCCGCCTGACCGGCTTTGTTCCAGGCATCGCGATCGACCAACCCTGCTTTCAGCCAACGCTCGTTGTGCGGTTTGAATTCTGTATCAAAAAACTTCGCGGCTGCGTCGCGCAGAATGCGCAGTTCATCGTCAAGCCAGGGTGACTCGTAGTTTTCGAAAATTGCTGTCATGGAACCTTTCTAGTTATTGGCCTGGTGAGTGTTGGGTGAGATGTGAGCCCTATGGCCATCCAGCCGCAGGGTACGGTGCGGCACAGACCTCCACGCGAGCACCCTTCTGTTCACGGCACTCTGCGGGCGCTGAAGAGGTGGATGTCAGCGCGTAAAGTTTATCACCACCGATCATGCACGCGAACGCACCGCGATCGAATGAGACCCTGTGCGTCACTTCACCGCCTTCGAGCTGACGAATACATTCATTGCTGGTGGGTGACGCGCTCCAGATACCACCTTCAGAATCCAGACAGATGCCATCCGGTACGGCGCCCTTAGGCAGGTCTGCCCAGACGCGTCGGTTTGCGAGATCGCCATTGGGTAGGATGTCATAGGCTGTCAGTTTTGAAGCGAATGATTCGCCAACGATCAAGGTTTTGCCGTCCGGAGTGATCACCGTGCCGTTCGGAAACATAACGTCCTCTGCCACAATCCGCGCTGCACCGTCCGGTTCCACCAGTATGATCTCGGCTGTCTTCTGGTCCGCGCCGGTGTGCAGGTCGAAACCAAAGTTCCCAACGTAGGCGCGACCCTGCGCATCCACTACCATGTCATTGCAATACCAGCTGGCCAGGTCAGCGAGATCGGCATGGACGGTAAGCGTGTCACCGTCGAACTTCAGCAATTGCCGGTTGGTCATACTGACAATCAAGAGCTCACCGCTGGGCAACCAACCAAGACCGCTGGGCTGATCGTCCTCCAGCTCAACAACCACCGTGGCCTCCCCCTCAGTGGTGATTCTGAGCACCTGCTGTGCGTGCATGTCTGATAGCCAGAGACAGCCATCACGGAACCGTGGGCCTTCGCCGAAGCAAAGACCATCAATTAAAGTTACTTCCGGTTGGATAGAAATTGTCACGTTAAACGATCCATAATACGTACTGCGCCAGTTTAGAGTTTTACCGGCTTTTTACCATCGCTAGTGTGTATGGGCAGGGGTTCGGTCTATATTGTGGGCGCAGCGCTATTTGTTGATAACCAGAAACTAAGAGCAAAGAGCGTCGAAATAAACAGGAAGGTTCAAGACCTATAATAAGATGGATAAAAAGAGACCTATTAAAGGAGTGATCTCATGTTGAAGTGGATAGCAGTGGTAATGTTGGGTATGACGCTCGCAGCTTGTGGCGGCGGCGAAAGCGGTGGAAATTCTGCACCGAGCGTTGATGTACCAGAAGTGGACACAAGTGGCGTTGAGAATGCCGTGTCCGAAGCCCAGGATGCTGCAGGCGATATGATGGACGATGCAAAAGCGGCAGCAGAAGAAGCAGCGGATGCGGCCCAGGAAGCGGCAAGTGATGCGATGGACAGCGCTGAAGAAGCAGCTTCAGACGCGCTTGATGCGGCTAAGGAAGCAGCAGAAGATGCAGCAGAAGCAGCAGAAGATGCAGCAGAAGCTGCAGAAGAGGCAGCGGAAGAAGCAGCGGAAGGTGCTGAAGGCCTGCTGGACGATCTCAAGAACTAAACGCTTGAGCTGAGTACAAAAAACCCCGTCTCCTGCTGGCAGGAGGCGGGGTTTTTTATTGCGCACTTAATAGAGCGTTGAGACTTGCTAAAGCTGCCCGGGCAGTTGTGTCGCGATTTCCTCGGGCGTCACCTGTGGTGCAAAACGCGCGAGGACCGACCCGTCTTTACCCACCAGGAACTTCGTGAAGTTCCAAGGAATGTCTTCATTCCCTTCCTCATCTGGTTGTGCAGCCTTGAGATATTTGTACAGGTCACACGCCCCATCGCCGTTCACCTCGATTTTTGAAAAAATGGGGAAGTTGGCGTCGTAGTTGTCGCGGGCGAACGCCGCGATCTCCTCGTCGGTACCTGGTTCCTGGGCTCCGAATTGATTGCACGGAAATGCCAGAACGGTAAATCCCTGGCCCGAAAACTCATCCTGCAGAGTACGCAACCCGGCGTACTGTGGAGTGAGGCCTCAGCGGCTCGCTACGTTAACAACTAAGCAAACGGTATCGCTGTAGGTTGAAAAGTCGACAGATCCACCCTCGATATCTGTCATCGTCAGATCGTGAAATGCGCTCATGGACGCTCCTTTTGCGTGTATTGTTCCCACGTTCTGGATAGTAGCGCGGTGGAGCCCAAGTGGGTACCATCAAGTGCTGGGGCAAGCATTACTGATCAAATTTATTAACCTAGCTCTTTTAGGAGGTATGTATGCGCGATGTAGTCATCGTAGATAGTGTGCGGACAGGCTTGGCAAAAGCCTTTCGCGGTAGTTTTAACCTCACCCGGTCGGACGATATGTTGGCGCATTGTATCGATGCGTTGATGGACCGGAATGACAAAGTTGGACTGGACGAAGTTGAGGACGTTGTTGTCGGTGCTGCCAGCCACGCTGGCGAGCAGGACGGTAACCTGGCCAGACTGGCGGTCATTCTCTCTAAACTGCCTGTCACAACGGCTGGTGTCACAATCAATCGATTCTGTTCATCAGGCCTTCAGTCCATTGCGATCGCTGCTAACCAGATTGCCTCCGGTCAGACCGATGTTGCGATCGCTGGTGGTGTGGATTCGATTTCAATGCGTACCCGTCAGGAAGCCGGCAAGGCACAGCAGAACCAGCGTTTGTTGGAAGAAAAGCCCGACATCTTCATGGCGATGGGTAACACCGCGGAAGTTGTGGCACGCCGCTACCAGGTCACGCGTGAAATGCAGGACGAATACGCTTTGCAATCACAACAACGCTACGCGGCTGCGGTTGAGGAAGGCAAGATCGCTGAAGAGATTGTGCCGATGACCGCAACCATGTTGAAAGTGGACAAAGAAACAGGCGAAGAGTCGCATGTTGAAGTAACGGTAGACAAAGACGAATGTAATCGTCCAACCACCACCCTCGAAGGTCTGGCATCGCTGCCGCCTGCATTTGAGGAAGATGGGTCTGTCACTGCGGGTAATGCATCACAACTTTCCGACGGTGCCTCAATGACGATGTTGATGAGTGCTGAACGCGCCGCTCAACTGGGTCTCGAGCCGCTGGGTATCTACCGAGGCTTTACCATCGCTGGCTGCGAGCCTGATGAAATGGGTATTGGTCCGGTTTTCGCGATTCCCCGCTTGCTGGAAAACGCCGGTCTCACCAAGGATGACATTGATCTTTGGGAACTGAACGAAGCGTTTGCCTCTCAGTGTCTGTACTGCCGAGATGCATTAGATCTGCCAAACGAGCGCTACAACGTGCTGGGCGGCAGCATCTCTATCGGCCATCCCTTTGGCATGACCGGTTCGCGTCAGACAGGCCTGGTTTTGCGCGAGCTCAAGCGTCGTAACGCGAAGTACGGCGTGGTCACCATGTGTATCGGTGGTGGTCAAGGTGCTGCTGGGCTCTTTGAGGTTGCATAAGCTGCTTTGAGCTTTGTACAACGCTTGAAAAACGGCCGCTTACGCGGCCGTTTTTTTTGGTAACATTTTGAAACTTGAAAGAAATCCATGCGCAACATCGCCGCGTCAGAATGGTGAGTTGTGGAGGGAGAACGGACCCAGTCGGGTCCAGGAAATGTGCTGGAAAGTGCAGATTTGGCAGTAACCGGGGAATAGGACAGACGTGCTTGTAGTCGGAGCTCGCACACAGAACAATGCAACGAATGCGCGTTCATTGGGACGAGTAGGTCGCATGCGCGCGTCATTTACCAAATATGTCATCTTCACGGCCGTTACACTCGGCGTGACACCAGCGATTTACGCGGCGAATACCCCATCTACTGCAAAACCGAACAATGTCGTCGCGCAGGAAAGCTTCGGCGATATTCAGATGAAATCAGATCAGGAACTGACGGAACTCACTGCACGCTGGGGTGAGTTGGACCCTGCACAGCGCCGCGCGTTGATTCAGGAGGTTCGCACCCGCATGGCGCGACCACAAACCAATGCAGCGAGATCGGTTGGACGACCTGATACGCAGGTTGGTGCTAAGGCAAACGGCCGACAGGGTCGCGTGACCATCACACGTCGTTATGGCCGCATCGTGCGCAAGCCGGACGGATCGGTGGTGGTGCAAACGCGGGTTGTCCCGGTGCAGGAACTGCCCCTGCAGAGCGAACAAGCGACAACGGATGCTGCGGTTGAGGGTTCTCAGCCCACCGCAGGTGCTGCCAACCAGGCGGAGGCGCGTCCACGAGTAAGGCGCTCGATTACATTTGGCTTTGGTTTTGAGCGACGTCGTCTGCAGGACAGGGACAATACAACCTCGCAGGAAAAACCGCCCGCGCCTTAAGCTGACGGCTTAACTTATGGATAGTGAAAGCGCTAATTTGCTCGTCGTGGATGACGACCCGGAGCTGCGTGAGCTGACGCAGGCTTATCTGGAACAGCAGGGTTTGAGGGTTACCTGTGTGGAGTCTGGCGAAGCGATGGACGCCCATCTTGCCGATCACGAGGTGGATCTCATTATCCTGGATTTGATGTTACCCGGAGAACATGGGCTCTCCATTGCGGGTCGTCTGAAGAAACACAGTGATATTCCGATCATCATTGTTTCCGCACAGGGCGAAGACGTTGATCGCATCGTGGGTCTGGAAGTAGGCGCCGACGACTATCTCTCTAAGCCGTTTAATCCTCGTGAACTGCTGGCGAGGGTGAGGGCGGTATTGCGGCGTGCTCATCGCCTTGCTGAGTCCACAGAGGGTGAGGTGCAGAAAATTGCCTTTGGACCTTATCTGCTGGATACAGCCTCTCATCGTCTCACCAAGGATGGCGATCAGGTGCCCCTCACCTCCGGCGAATTTGACCTCTTGGCCATCCTGGGTGCACATCCAAACAAAGTGCTGCATCGGGATCGTATCTTAGACCTGCTGACCGGCGCAGAACGCTCGCCGTTCGACAGATCCATCGACGTGCGGGTGACCCGGCTGCGTTCCAAGTTGGAAGTTGACCCCGCCAACCCGGCGTACATCCGCACGATATGGGGTAAGGGTTATATGTTCTGCCCGGGTGGAGATGGCCAGGTCTAAGCCTGCATATAGTCGATGAAGCCGAAGTCTTGGTCGGTCACCACGTTTGCCCCTTCCACTCTGCTGGTACGCACCAACCTGATTCTCGGCTTGAGCGCATTGTTGATCGCGAGTACTGCAGCGGTAGCTTTGTATGCCTTTGTTATCGACCCGATTTCTGAACAATCTGCGGATGATGAAGCTGCGCTGCTGGTCTTGTCGGCGCAAACCTGGGTTGAGCTGCCGCCGGATGCGCGCCCCTATTTCGAACTGGAGATGGCGGAAAATCACGATCTGATTATCAGCGAAAGTGTCCAGGCACTGCCGGAGCGCCCCGCGAGCGGCGATTATTTTGATCTGCTTGAGGCGCACTTGGCGAAACGGCTTGATGAACCTGTGCAACTTTTGCAGGCGACTGAGGCTGATGATGGTTTGCTGTGGGTGAACGTGCCGATGGGTGGTCGGGAACTACAGATCGGCTTCGGTTCACAACGGGAGGAAATTCAGCCGCTGAACAGCGCCATTGTGATCCTTGCACTCGGTGCAACCATTGTATTTTTTGCTTCTCTCTGGATTGTCCAGCGCATAGCCGCGCCGCTGGTGCGGGTTGCCGAGCAAGCCGAATCGTTCCGGGGCACGGCAGCGATCGAACCCCTGCCAGAAACCGGACCGCGAGAGCTCGCCGGGCTTGCGCGGAATTTTAATACCATGGCCCAGGAGGTCAGCGCGCTGCTCGCGAATAGAACCACGCTGCTGGCAGGCATTTCACACGATCTGAAAACGCCGCTCACCCGAATGCGCCTCGCATTGGCGCTGCTGCCTGATGATGTGGATCCGAAATTGGTCCAACGATTTGAACGCAATCTTGAATCGATGGATGAGTTGATTACCGATGCTTTGCGGTTTGCGCGCGGCACTCGGGAGCAGCCGCAGGAAATCGAAATCGTAGCGTTTGTTGAAGACGTGCTGCGGTCTTTTGAACGCGAGGTTGAGCTTCGCCAACTGAGTGCGGTTGATCAGCGGGCGCTGCTTGCACCAAGCGCACTGCAACGGGTGTTGGTTAACCTCGTGTCGAACGGTTTCAAACACGGCGGCAACGTCAGTGTGGAGATCGGTGAAGGCTATTTCGCCGTTGAAGATGATGGCGATGGCATCCCCGAGCCCTATCGTCAGGAGGTGTTCCAACCGTTTTTCCGTCTGGACAGCTCGCGCAGCGCGACGACGGGCGGCAGCGGTCTGGGTCTGGCCATCGTTGCGCAGCTGTGCCAGGCACATGATTGGGACGTCGAGGTCGGTGATGCGCGATCCGGTGGCGCCCGCGTGCAGGTTCGCTGGCTGACCGACGTCTAAAAAACCGACCGTAAGCGACACGGCTTAAGAAACAAATTGTCACAATTCTCGCGGCGTAAGAAATCTTTGGTTAACGATTTCGGCGCATACTGGCTTCAATCAGGTTAATCCCCTAGCCATGGCGTTTGGGAAACGCGGCAGTAAGTTGCGCATCTTAGAGCTCTGGCACGATCCCCCGGCTCTCGCAGGGATCACCAAACCGCCGGTTACCTCTCCAGACTGGCGGTTTTTTTTGCACGCAAAAAAAACCCCGGCCAATGCCGGGGTTTTTACTGGTTGGCGGTTTAGCCTACCTGATGCATATGCACATCTTGCTGCGGGAAGGGGATGGAAATGCCTTCCTGATCGAAGACAACCTTCACCTTTTCCGTGGTATCGAAGTAGATACCCCAGTAGTCACCCGCATCTGCCCATGCGCGAACCGTGAAGTTCACCGAGCTGTCTGCCAGTTCGGAAACCACAACCATCGGCGCTGGTTCTGAGTGGATACGAGCATCTTCGCTCAGAATGCGCTGCAGAGTCGCTTTTGCCTTGGCAATATCATCGCCGTAACCGATGCCGAAAACGAAGTCCACACGACGCGTCGCTTCAGCCGAAAAGTTGGTGATGATGCCGTTGGAAATTGCACCGTTCGGTACGATGACGCGCTTGTTGTCGCCGGTACGGATGATGGTGTTGAAGATCTGAATCTCCGCAACCGTGCCTGCTACACCCTGTGCGTCGACGAAGTCACCTACCTTATACGGTCGGAACAACAGGACCAGTACGCCACCCGCAAAGTTTGCCAGGCTGCCTTGCAAGGCCAGGCCGATGGCCAGACCCGCAGCACCCAAGACGGCGATGAACGAGGTGGTCTCGATACCGACCATACCGGCAACACTGATGACCAGTAATACCTTCAATACGATCGATGCCATGCTCGCGAGGAACTTGGCCAGCGTGGGATCGGTATTGCTGCGCTCCATACCTGCGGTAAAGCCGGCGACAACCTTTTTGATGATCCACAGACCAATGATCAGAACCAGCAGTGCCATGATGACCTTGGGCCCCCATGTGACGGCCATCTCGATCACGGTGTCCGCGTAACCGGTCATGCTGTCGACCGACAGTTCTTCAGGAATCGCTGCCTGAATTTCTTCTGGAATTGCTTCCGCCATTATTTTCTCCTTATCTCCTGGATTTGGTACTTCCATTTATTTTTGTCAGTTTATTTTGGCTGGCACATTGCGTGCCCAATCAACATACACGTCACACGGAACCATTCAAGTGGTACCGATTCGAGTAAGTCAGAGTCGGCGGGTGTCCGTGCTTGTTGTTGTCGAACCAATTGTGACCGACAATACATTCTGAGTCGTGCGTACGCCAAACCATTTTACAATTGTTTGATGTTTAGGAACTCACTCCGCAGCGGCCTCGCATTACTATAGTGCGTAAGTGAGCGTAAATCTCCGGATAACTTCTCCGGGAGAGACTCCAGGCAAAGGTCCGGGATTTGTTCGGCAACGAAGCGTCCGGAAACAACAAAAAAATTAACAGTAACTACTAACGGTAACTAGGAGACACAATGATTAAGGTTTTACGATCTTTTGTGTGGCTGGCGTGCCTCGGGCTTATCACCCCGGTGGCGTCAGCGGAAACGGAAAATCCAGGCAAGGGGCAGTTTTACATAGCTCCCGGTGCAGTGCTCTATCACGGGCCTGACAGCCAGAAGCATGGCTACGAAGATAATGAAGTTGGTGCCGGGCTTATCCTCGGTTACGGGCTCAGTGATCGTTGGGCGGTGGAATTTCTTGCCGGTCGAGTTGAATCTGAGTTCGATACCATCTGGGGCAGCAGCCAAGACGATGTCGATCTGAAGTGGATCGATTTTGTCTACAAACTCAACAGCACGGGTGGCTGGCAGCCATTTCTGCTTGCGGGTGGTGGGCGCACCGATTACAACTTCGATGGCGTACGGCCTGATGCGCGCGACAATCAATTTAACGCCGGCATCGGCGTCTATCGCGCGTTGAACGATTTCATTTCCCTGCGAGCGGATGTTCGCGGTGTTACCTCAAACAAAAATGGCGGCGTCCAGCCCATGGCCTTTGTCGGCCTTACCGGCTTTCTCGGCAAGGCTAAAGCACCAACCCCGCCGCCGGACAGTGATGGCGATGGCGTGATCAACGATGACGACCAGTGCCCCACAACACCGCCGGGCCGGGTAGTGGATGCCACGGGCTGTCAGTTGGATGGCGATGGTGACGGTGTTGTTGATGCGGACGATCGTTGTCCGGAAACGCCTGCAGGTGTTGCGGTAGACGCAAACGGCTGTGCGCCTGACAGTGATGGCGACGGCGTGCCTGATTACCGAGATGACTGCCCGGATTCAGAAGCCGGTGCCAAGGTCGATGACAAAGGTTGTTACGTTGAGCTTGAAGAAGAAGTGACGATCGACATGAACATCGAGTTCGACACCGACAAGGCCGATATCCGACCGGATCACGCGCCTGAACTTTCTCGCGCGGTGAACTTCCTCCGTCAGTACCCGACCACCAACGCTGTGATCGAAGGTCACACCGACAGCGATGGCTCAGCCAACTACAATCAGAGTTTGTCAGAGCGACGTGCAAAAGCGGTTTATGACTACCTGGTGGGAGAAGCGAGCATCAACGCGGGTCGTCTGGAGTGGACAGGCTTCGGCGAGACTCAGCCCATCGCGTCTAACGACACGGAAGAAGGCAAGCAGCGTAATCGCCGCGTAACGGCCGTCGTGTCTGGCACTCACAAGGTGCGCCAGTAGTGATGTCGATACGTCACTTACTGACTGTTGGACTGCTCGTTCTGGTAGGCGGTTGTGAAACCGCCTACTACGGCGTGCAGGAACAGTTTGGCAGGATGAAACCTGACATCCTGGTCGATCGTGTCGAAGATGCCATGGAATCTCAGGAAGACGCGAAGGAAGAATTCGAATCAGCGCTTGCGCAGTTTGAAGCGGTGGTTGGCGTCGATGAAAGCGATCTCCGAGGCACGTATAACCGATTGAACGATGCCTTTGAGGACGCTGAATCCCAGGCGGCGGAAGTCACCGATCGTATAGACTCGGTAGAAAACGTCGCCGAGGATTTGTTCGAGGAGTGGCAGGAAGAGTTGGACCAGTACAGCAACGCCAATTTGCGTCGGCAGAGTGCGGCGAAGTTGAAAACGACCCAATCGAGAGCCAATGATCTGATCAAGTCCATGCGTCGCGCTGAAGCCAGGATGGAACCGGTGCTGACTGTTTTCCGAGATCATGTGTTGTTTTTGAAACACAACTTGAACGCTCAAGCGGTCTCGTCGCTGAAAGGCGAGCTGGTGTCGATAGAGTCAAACGTTGGCAGGCTGGTTCGGGACATGGAGTCGGCGATCAAGGACGCTCAGTCCTTTATAGAAGTGATGGAAAGTTAAAGCTGATCACAAAGGTATAGGGGGAAGGTATGAAAGTAGTTGGGTGGCTGTTTGTTGTCATCATCCTGGTTGTCCTGGGCGCTGGTGCATATCTGTTTCTCTATTCCGGTGATCTGGTCAAACAGGGTATTGAAGAGTTTGGTCCACAGTATCTAGGCACTGATGTAGGAGTGTCTTCCGTGGATCTTGATCTCGCCGGTGGTGCCGGATCGATCAAAGGTTTGGAAGTCGGCAACCCACAGGGATTCTCTGGTCCGTACGCCATGCGCCTGGGTGAGATTGGTCTTGCGCTCGATATCGAGCAGACCACCTCTGAACTGGTGGTCATCAAAGAGATGCGGATTGTCGGTGCCTCTCTCGTTGCCATTGCGGAAGGGCGGAATACCAACCTGCAGAAAATCATGGAAAACGTGGAAGCGGCAGCGGGTACCAGTGAAGCAGGTCCGGCGGACGCCGGTGGTAGCGAGATGAAGTTTATCGTCGATCGGTTCCTTTTTACCGATGCGGACGTTTCTCTCAAGTCAGATATCCTCGGTGAATCGAGCCTGAGCATTCCTCCAATCGAACTGTCAGGTGTTGGCCGCAAGACCAATGGGGCCACTGCTGCAGAGCTTGCGCAACAGTTGATGAAGCCGATTACAGAAGCCGTATCTCGCGCGGCTGTCAGCGAAGGCCTGGACTTAGAAGGCGTTAAGGCGAACGCGAAAGAGAAACTGATGGACAAGGTTCGTGATAAAGTGCCGGGTGTAGATAAGCTGAAAGACCTGTTCTAACCGTTCATGAGCCTGACACTAGAGAATGTCCTCTACGAAGTACGAGGACCGTTGGCGCTGATCACAATTAATCGTGCCGACAAACATAACGCTATTTCCCTTGCCACTTTGGATGATTTACACGCGGCGGTAGACGAGGCCGCTGCGGATGATGCGGTCCGTGTGCTGGCCATCACCGGTGCCGGTGGAAAATCGTTCGCCTCCGGATCAGACCTTTCGGAGGTACTGCACAGAGATTTTAAGAAAGCGCTCGAGCCAATCGTTCAAGGGCTTGCCGACAAACTTGAGCGTCTGCCCAAGCCAACCATCGCAGCAATTGATGGCATCTGTATGGGCGGCGGTCTGGAAGTCGCACTTGGCTGTGACCTTCGTGTGGCCACCCCCAAATCCCGTTTCGCAACCCCCGAAGGTAAGCTGGGTATCATCCCGGGTGGCGGTGCAACCGCACGCTTGCCACGCATTGTTGGTCGCGGGTGGGGTATGGAGATGATGTTGATGGGAGAGCCCATCAACGCAGATCGCGCGTTACAGATTGGCTTGGTAACCCGCCTGGTAGAGCCGGAAGAACTGCTGCCGGAGGTTGAACGCATGGCTGAGCACCTGGCGCAATTTGCACCGTTTGTGCCGCGCACGATGAAGGCAATGGTGCACTTCGGTATGGAAGCGAGCCTCGCGGGAGCACTCATGTTTGAAAAGTATGCTCAAGGTGCGTTGGTGCAGACAGAAGATAAAGTGGAAGGTATCACCGCTTTTCTGGATAAACGGGACCCCGAATTTAAGGGTAAGTGATTCGGGTGACTGCCTCAGAGCAGAGACCAATGTTTTTATGGGTGCGGGTAACCGGACTCTTTCTCTCCATAGGTCTGTTGGGGGTTTCGCTGATCGGCGTCCTGCACACTCCCGGGCAGGCGGTGCCGAAACCCTTACCGATAAGTGAACCTTCTATCCCTGGTTATCACACACAATTGCAGGACGGCAGCGACCTGCGAGCCCTGTTGACCAGACCCACTGATGATTTCGAAATCGCCGCAGTAAACCGCGTGGTTTTCGAGAGTATTGCGCACAGCAACAACAGAAGATTGAGCGTGTTTGAAAACTGGCTGCTCTGGGTAGGCGGTTTTGTCTATGAACCCCTGGGCAAGACCCAGAACCCTCATCGCATAGCTGAGGGTGAACAGGGTTTGTGCAGTGAAGTTTCGATGGTGGTTAACCACATCGCGGACCTAAACGGCGTACCGGCGCGCCTTGTGGGTTTAAGCGGTCACGTGGTCAGTGAACTGAAGCAGGGTGATGGCTGGCACGTGGCCGACGCGGACTACGGCGTCACGTTTGCTATGAGCGTTGCGGAGTTAGAGCAACCGGAAAACAGAGCTGTGATGGTGGCAGCTATTCTGGCTGCGGGTCACTCGCAGACCCGGGCTGAGGAATATGCGGAAGCGTTCCTCAGCGCCGATGACAACGTCGTGTACCCGGTGGGCGCCGCTGGCAGCCCCAGACTCGCGCAATTGGAAATGTTCGCCGAGTGGTTGAAATGGCTATTGCCGTTGGCGGGTTTAGTCTTCTTCTCCCGAAAGTGGGTTCGATCGACCTGACGTAAGCGATCGGGGTGAATGAGTTCAGCTTAAACTCAATTGGATAGAGCACAAAGGCCGTCTTGAATGTCGCCCAGCCCTTGTAGATACTCACTCCCCTTTCATACAAAAACCACAGGGGGAGAATATGGCCGTTGACCGGTTTCCTATCGAAGGCAGTCACATCATGATGTTTGCCCGTTCGATCGCGGATGACAATCAAATCTACTACGACGAGGACTACGCGTCGTCCACCGAACCAGGCAAGATCATTGCCCCACCCACGTTTGCGCAGGCAAGCGCTCAGTTTGATCCAGACTATTTCCTGCGACCTAAGATAGGTGAGGACTGGTTTGGCTCCGGTAAAGAACCTACCGGTATCAAACGCGAGTCATCCGGCGGCGGTGGCGGCGGCGGTGGTGGCGGTCTTCACGCCGAGCAGCATTTTGAGTATCACCGCCATATCAGTCCTGGCGATGTGCTGACCGCAACCACCAAGCCAGGTGAAACCTGGGAAAAGGAAAGTAAGCGCGCGGGTAAGCTGGTGTTCAGTGAGTCGGTCACGGAGTACCGCGATCAGAATGGCGAATTGGTGATCACCGCACGGGGTGTGGGTGTGCGCACTGAAAAGCCCGTAGAAAGCTAAGGAGAGATTGATATGGCACTTAAACAAAGCGATCTCCAGATTGGTGATACGTATACGGAAGTTCTGGTCGAAGACCTCAAGCGCACTCAGATTGTCCAATATGCGGGGGCATCGGGTGACTACAACCCACTGCATACGGATGACCTCTTCACCCAGAAAGTGGCGGGTTATCCCACCGTATTTGCCCACGGCATGCTGACGATGGGTATGACGGGTCGGATGGTCACCAACTATGTGGGTGATGGACGTTTGACCAAATTCGGCGTGCGTTTTACCAACCAGGTTTGGCCCGGTGATACGCTTGAATCAACCGCGACGGTTGAAAGCGTTGAAGACGGTATCGTCAATCTGGAGGTGAAAACCACCAATCAGGATGGCACGGTTGTGATGTCCGGCTATGCGGCGGCGAGAGTAGATTAGTCTTCTCTGACGCAAACGAAATAAAAGAGCCCGGCTATCAGCCGGGCTTTTTGGTGGGTGATCGGACGCCTATGCGGCTGGGATTGCCTGACGGAAGGGACGGATCGTTACGTTAGCGAACAGACCTGCCAGCTTATAGGGGTCGCTCTCCGCAAACCGCTCCGCGTCTGCTAGAGAGTCTGCTTCCAATATGATCAGCGAGCCGATCATGTGTTCTCCATCGTCCGAGAGCATGGGTCCCGCCAGGCGCACGTCAAAATCTCCGATGTAAGCGAGATGATCAGCGCGGGTAGCTTTGCGTAGCTCCTCTGAGTCTGCTTTGTCTTCGCAGGTCAGTACAAACAACATAGCGTGTCCTTAAGTTAATTCAGGTGTGTTTTGAGGGCTTCTACGGTGTCCATAAAGCCGGCTCTGGACGAGGGGAAGGCGGCCGCTGTGGCAAAAAAATCATGGACCATGCCGTCGTAACAGACGCCCTTCGCCTGGTTGCCTGCGGCGCTCAGCGCTTCGGCATAGGCCATACCTTCGTCGCGCAATGGATCAAATTCTGCTGTGACCACCAGCGCAGGTGGAAGGTTCGCGAGATCGGGTGCCAGGAGTGGGGAGGCCGCGGGTTCTGCGCGTCTGCTCACGTCTGGACAATACGTATCCCAGAACCAGGTCATCGCGTTGGTCTCGAGGATATAGCCTTCGCCGTTTTCCGCGTAAGAAGCGCGGCTCATATCGGTGTCCACGACCGGATACAGCAGGCACTGAAACGCAACCTCAGCGCCGCCTTCGTCCCGCGCCTTTTGGGCTACAACCGCAGCCAGATTGCCACCAGCGCTTTCGCCAGCCACACCGACCTTGGCGTTGGTATTAAGTTCACTCGCGCTCTGGTGTACCCACACCGTGGCATCGTAAGCGTCGATAACCGCGGCAGGGTAGGGTGCTTCGGGTGCCATGCGGTAGTCGATTGAAACGACCACCAGGTTTGCGAGGGTCGCAATCTCGCGACAGACGGCATCGCATGTATCAAGATCACCAATCACCCAGCCACCGCCGTGAAAATATACGAGCGCGCCGAACGGACCTTCACCTTCCGGCGTATAGATTCGCACAGGAATATCCCCTTGCGTGCCGGGAATGACTCGGTCCTCGACCTGATGGATGGGCAGGTCGGGGTTTACCGGACGCATCATTCGATACATCTCGCGGCCCTGTTCCGGCGTCATTTCCCACAAGGGTGGCGCTGGGGGTTGCTTCGCAAGTTCCTCGAACATTGCCTGATATTCTGGCGCTAGTGGCATTGAAATTCTCCTTTTAGTCCCCATTGAGGCTACACTATGCGTAACTTGAGACCAACCAAGCTCGTACGAGCTCTCGTAGGAGCTTGGTTGGTCCCTCAATCACTCAGGAGAACCCTATGACCCGGCTGGACGGCGAACAAGAACTGGCAGAAGTTGCCAAGACTCTGAATCCTATGGATTCCATCCTCACTAAGCACAGAACGTTGACGCTGTTTGGTGAAGTGAATCAGGACGTGTCGCGCCGCATGTGCGAAAAACTGCTCGCGCTGGCTTACGAGTCTGATGATCCGATTACTCTTTATATCAGCTCTCCCGGTGGTCACGTGGAATCTGGTGATGCCATTTTCGATATGATCCGTTACATCAAACCTGTGGTACGCACCGTGGGCACGGGTTGGGTAGGCAGCATCGCCACCCACATTTATCTGGCGTCCGACAAAGAACATCGTTACAGCTTGCCGAACACCCGTTTTCTTATTCATCAACCTCATGGCGGCTTCGGTGGTGATGCCTCGGACATTGAAATTCACGCGCGCGAGATTGTGAAAACCCGTGAGCGTATCAACGCGATCATTGCTGAGCAGACCGGTCAAAGTCTGGATCGAGTTACCGAGGATACCGATCGAGACTATTGGATGAGTGCCGAGGAGTCTCAGGAGTATGGCCTCGTGGGTGCGATCATCAGCAGCATTGACGAACTTTCCTGACCCTCGACCTGCCACCTGACTTAACTGTGGGATGAACCTGACACCCGGCGAATCAGCGACCACCGTTGATTCGCCTGCGGGTCCTCTGGATGCAACCTGGTGGCTACCGCCTGACCCTGTTGCCGTGCTTGTCCTGGCGCATGGTGCAGGAGCCGACCACAAACACAAAAATATGCAGGCGCTCGCATCACACTTTGCAGCGGCTGGTCTGGCGACGCTGCGGTTTAACTTTCCTTATATGCAGGCTGGCAAACGCCATGTTGATAAACAGGAGGTTGCTATCGCGGCGATTGCGGCAGCGGCCGCGAGGGCGCGTGAACTCGTCCCGGAGCTACCGCTCTACCTTGCCGGGCACAGCTTCGGAGGCAGGATGAGTACCCATGCGGCTGCGGTCGGCAGCGTTGACTGCGCGGGTCTGGTGCTCTGTTCCTTCCCCCTGCACCAACCTAAGAAGCCGAGTATCAAACGCGCAGAACATCTTGCTGACGTGCCGATGCCGATGTTGTTCTTATCAGGTACTAGAGATGATCTGGCAGATAGCGAGTTGCTCGACGGTGTGGTGACCAAGCTGTCCAACGCGCGTGTGCATTGGTTGGAGACCGGCAACCATTCCTATGTTGTTTTGAAACGCACCCGTCAGAATCCACTCTCCATATTTGAAGAGATGGCGCGTGAGGCGCGCACGTTTGTGGATGAGACCCGCAATTAGCTGGGCACTTGTTGACGAATAGAGGCAGCATACTGTAAATATATACAGCATGCAGATTGTCCTCGCCCGCTACGTCAACAAACGTTTGATCGAACTCTATGCCAACACCAAAGGTGAAACGGTGGGCATCTTGAGAAAAGATGGTACGTACGAGTATCGCCCGTGGCTGGGGTTTGTGGATCGCAGTCGCGCAATCGGGTTGGGCAAACCGGTGAAGTTGCAGGTGGCGCGGGTTGGCCAGCAGATGGAAACGCGTGTGGCGTGGCAGGAGGTTCCGCGTGGACGACATGTGCAGGGGTGTTTAACCCGTCATGGTGCCTATGCGGTGGCGGACTGGAATATCCGTCTGGTTTAACCCGCGACGTTCTTTGCAGAAATGTACTTTTCGGGCGTCACCCGAATCAGGAGTTCTTCGGGTACGGCATTGCGGCGCCCGAATGACTCAGCTTGTCCCTCCGGTACATAGCGGGCGGCGATTTCGGTGGCGAACTGGAGTAGTACCGCGTCGTCGACTGGCACCACGTCCGCATGACCTTCCACCATGACGTAGTCGTAGGGAAACTTTTCATGATCGAAGGTGATGACGACGCGAGGATCACGCTGGATGTTCCTGGCCTTCACCGTGTTCTGCATGGTCATGAAATAGATTCCATCACTATGAAAGCAGCACCAGACAGGCACGCAGTGCGGACGGCCATCGGCTCGTACGGTCGCGAGTTTGCCGGTTTTTGAGGGTGTGCTGATAAATGCGTGAACTTCAGCGTCTGTCATCTTGTTCATTTAAATCTTCTCTGCAGGTTCAGGCGAAGGCGCGGGTGATCTCTTCCTTGAAGTTTGACTGGGCAGCGGTTGGCGAGGCGTTCAGTTCACCCAGCAGGTTGATTATGGAGTGTTTCTGTTCCGCGTTTATCTTCTCTATGCAGGGCTTGACGATCTGCGGAACCTTGTCCGCATAGTTGGGATCGGTCCCCACCACAAACGATGCGTAGCTGTACATTTCGTTCGCCGCGTCAGGTGAGTATTTGAACTCAGACTGGTAATACGCGATCAACTGCTCCTTTTGTTCGGTAGTGGGGTCACCTCCGAGTTTGGTGTAGCCAAAGCTCAAGACAACTGCGAGTTCCCTGGGATCTTCCAAGCTGAACAGTGGTGTGGTGTTTTGTTTTGCCCACTGACGGCGGCGGATCTCACGTTGTAGTGTGATGATGCCCCAGATCAGACCTGATACCGCCAGGATGATGAGAAGAATAATGTGCATGCGGCGCTCCCTGCTGCTCACGTCACGGTGGCTGTGGTTTCTATATATACCGCGTCCGGGTCCGGGTTTGTAGTCCGGCGCCAACTGCACGTTACCGGCCGCGCCCGCCAAACACCCTAGCGAATCGATTCCACACTGGATTCCCAGTTCTGACCATCAAAAGGTGTGATATCGAGAAAGTCCGAACCTGCATCCAGACAGCGTGCGTTGACGTCGTAACCCTCCGGATGGGAACGCGGTCGAGTATGCGTGTGCACGCCGCAGTTGCTGCAGAACTGATGGCGCGCGACCTTGGTGTTGAACTGATAGGTGGCCAGCACATCAGCGCCCTTGAGGAGATCAAAGTCATCCTCAGTGGCGATGAGATTGATGAATCCCTTCTTTGCGCAAATGGAGCAATTGCAGGCGAGCGCCCTATTGTTATAAAGCCGTACGCGAAACCGCACCGCCCCGCAGTGGCAGCCGCCTTCGTACCAGACGCCTGTATCGGTGTTCGTGCTTGAGTCTGTGGGTTCTTGGTCCTGCATGGAAACACGTTCGCCTGTTTGACAGTGTTTTGCAAACGTTTTGAGCGTTAGCAGATTAAGATGAAGGCGCCCGCCAATGTGTCCTCTGTGCTTGCATGTTAGGCGTGCCAAAATTTTTCCAGCGCACCCACAGAGCGCGGTCCAAACGCAGCTCAAAAATTGGATCGTTGACGCCAAACGAAGGGAAGGGAATGTCGTTTTGCACATTCTCCCGCTGGGTTGTTTCTGTCACTTCAACCGCTGCCCCACTGATCTGGAATTCCTCGTCTTCCGGACCGAGGAATGCGTGCAGAGTATAGAAAGAGTTGTCCCGCAAATGCGTCACTTTCTGAGATCGGGCGGCGGCTATCAGATAGAGCTGCCCGCCGCTGAATACAGGGCACACAGGGCTCAGGCCGGGTCTTTCAAGGGAGGTGGCTAAAAATCCGATCGCAACTCCATCTTCGCCGGTCAGCAGTCGCTGGCCTGCGCTGCTGATTTCCGGATTCTGGGCAGCAAACTCTTTCCACCCCAGTGTCACGAGAGTGCCACTATTGAGACACCAGAATAAATCTGATGATCACAAACAGAGCGAGTAGGAAGATGAAAGTCTCGCCGATATATCCCATGGCAACGCCGAATCGGTCGGCCAGCTTCCACGACCTCAGTGAAAACGGTTGGTAGTCCTCAATGGCGAGGTTGCCCGCGAGCACGGCGTAATAAGCGTTGGCAGTGCGCGCACCAAAAAGAATCGATGCTGCAAGTAAAAATGTGGCGGTAGCGATCAAACTCAACGTCCAGGGGTTGGTAATGCTGTATGCCATGTAGACGAATAGAGTGGACAGTGCTGCGCTGTTGAACATGCAGAGAAAACGACTGATGCGGCGGTTGGTCATGATGGCCCAGATTACCGCGATGCTCATGAAGAAAGCATGGAATACGAACAAGCCTCCTGACAGGGTATTGGCAGCAATGATCTGGGTGTTTTTGAACTGCATGCCTATAAGCAGGATGCAAAAGGTGAGAAGCGCCAGTCCGTTGATGATGTAGAAAAGCCAGAGTGGCGGTGGTGCGGGAATATTCTTAACCGTCGTCCCTCTTATTCTGTTGGGAGGGGAGTTTAACCCGGGCCCAACGGGGTACTTACTCATAAAGTCCTATGCGTTGCGGCTCACCCGTCGATTATAACGAAATTTCGAGTCGCCCGCGACTTAAGAGGGTTGCCAGGCTCGAAGAGGTCCGAACCTGGCAGATCGGCTTGTTACTTCAAACACACCCAAAGCGCGTGAATAACGCCAGGTATGACGAACAGAAAGCAAAGCACAATGTTGATCACAAGGCTCAATCCGAGCCCCTCTTTTAATCCTACGGCGAGAGGTGGCAGCAGAATAGAAACGATGATGGCGACGATTTTGTTGTCCATGGTAGGGCTCCCCTAGTTATTTTTATGTCATCGGTATCTGATCGTATCTATTTCTACCAGGCGATACACTAGCGTTTAGAAATATTTTACAAGTAGGAAACAAACGCTGTGGGAAGTAACGCTGAAGAAAAACGAGAGAGTGAGAGCGATGTGCAGCTCATTCTCGATCCTATTCAGAAGTGGCTGATCAACGACGTGCGTCCCCATGTCATGGAGATGGAACACGATGATGTTTACCCCACGGACATGGTCGAACAGATGAAAGCGTTTGGACTGTTTGGCGCGACCATATCCGAAAAATACGGTGGCCTTGGATTATCGGCCAGCACATACGCGCGGATAGTGACGATGATCTCCGAAGAGTGGATGAGTCTATCGGGGATTTTTAACTCCCACATCATGATGGCGACGGTGGTAGAAAAGTATGGCACCGAGTTCCAGAAAGAGTACTGGCTGCCAAAGTTTGTTACGGGCGAGATCAGGGGGGCGCTGGGTTTGACGGAAGCAAACGCGGGCACTGATCTGCAGGGAATACGCACACGCGCGCGACGTCGGGACGATGGTGTCTATGTTATCGACGGCAGCAAAACCTGGATCTCCAACGGCATAGAAGGGGGCGCGGTTGCACTCCTGGTAAAAACGGATCCGGACGCTGTCCCGCCCCGCAAAGGCATGAGTATGTTCATTGCGCCTAAAGTCGATCCCGATAGCGGGGTTGCACACGCCGGATTCAAGACCGGGCGCAAGCTGGAGAAGCTCGGGTACAAAGGGATCGACTCTGCAGAGCTCATCTTTGAAGGGTATGAGCTTGATGCCAAACGGCACCTGGTCGGTGGTGAGGAAGGTCGAGGTTTTTACATGGCAGTAGGAGGACTGGAACTTGGCCGGATCAACGTCGCAGCACGTTCTGTAGGGGTGGCTAAACGTGCGCTGGATGAAGCAAGCGCATATGCACAGACGCGCGAGACATTTGGTCAACCCATAGCGCAGCACCAGGCTATCCAGTTGAAGCTGGGTGAAATGGCGACAAGAGCCCGTGCCGCTGAACTCCTGACACAGGATGCGGCCAGGGCATACGATGCTGGAGAACGCTGTGACATGGAGGCTGGTATGGCGAAGTACTTTTCCTCTGAAGCGGCTATGGAAAATGCCAGTGAGGCGATGCGTATACACGGAGGCTATGGATATTCGAAAGAATATCCCGTAGAACGTCTGTATCGGGATGCACCGCTTTTGTGTATTGGCGAGGGGACCAACGAGATGCAGCGCATCATCATTGCGCGGCAGCTCATTGAGCGAAATCCCGTGTAGCGGATACCCCATGAGAGGGAAAGGATGGGAGGACGAGGTTGAGGGCTCGGTCAGAGGAGCCCAAAAAGGGGGAGCGATGTTAGAAGGGATCAAGGTTCTTGATCTTACCAATCACAACGGCATGTTTTGCGGCTACCTGCTTGCCCAACTGGGAGCCGATGTTGTTGCCGTGGAACCACCGGGCGGATCAGAGGCGCGGCGCCAGGCCCCGCTGCATCAATCCTCAGGGGAGAGCCTGTGGTGGGAGGCATACGCTCAGGGTAAGCACAGCTGCGAACTGGACTTGAAAACGCCCGATGGCAGGGCAGCACTCAAAGAAATGGTGCTGACTGCGGACGTCTTGATCGAGTCGGCGACCTCGCCCGACCGCGCAGAATATGGCTTGGACTACGAGTCGCTGAAACAGATACGACCCGAGTTGGTTTGTGTGGCGATCACGCCTTATGGCATGACCGGACCGAAGGCCGACTGGCCCGCTACAGATTTGACGGTGTGGGCTGCTTGTGGCGCGCACGATCTTGCCGGTGATGCTGATCGCGCACCGGTGCGCACGAGTGTTCCTCAGAGTTTTCTTCATGCAGGTGCAGACGCTGCCGTTGCGACCTTGATCGCTCTGGAGGCGCGAGAGCAGACGGGACAAGGCCAGCAGGTTGATGTTTCAGCTCAGCAATCTTCAGCTCAAGCAGCTTTGTCGGCAATTCTGTCGCATCCCAACAATTCAGACACCACTGTCAAACGTATCGCAGGTGGCTTGGCTGCAGCTTTCCCCATTCGCCTTACATGGCCATGTAAAGATGGATACGTCGCCATAACCTTATTGTTTGGGCCTGCCTTTACAGAGCCCAATCGTCGACTTTTGTCGTGGGTACATGAAGCAGGGCACTGCGGCATTGAGGACGTTGAAGCAGATTGGGGTGCCAAGATCATGGCGATGGGGCTTGGTATGGATTCCCCGGAAGAGTACCAGGTGCTGTGCGGCAAAATCGAAGCATTTACCCTTGAACGCACCCAAAGTGAGCTTTTTGAGGAAGGTCTGGAGCGGGGTATCTACATCGCCCCGACACTGTCTATAGATGGCTTGTTAGAGGAGCGCCACTTTCATGCACGCGACTTCTGGCGCACCACCACGACCAGCGACGGGCGTGAAGCGCGGGTGCCTGGGCCGTTTGCGAAGTTCTCCGAGGTTGGCCCACTTGAGCTCAGCCCTGCGCCCGCTTTGAATCAAGGTCAAAGCGCAACTGAATCGTCCTTCAAACGCGAAGGAGAAAACCCCAGCAACGGGTTGCCTTTGCAGGGTTTAAAAGTACTCGACTTCATGTGGGTGATCGCAGGTCCTTTCTGCACGCGCGTGCTGGCGGACTATGGCGCCACTGTGATCAAGGTGGAATCCAGCACCAAAATTGAACCCGCGCGCACATCACCGCCATTCAAGGACGGTGAGAAGACACCGGAACACGCGTTACCGTTTGCCGATTTCAATACGGGTAAATTCAGTGTCACGGTAGATCCGAACAACCCCGTTGGGCGCGAAGTCATTCTGGATCTGGTTCGCTGGGCGGACGTTGTTACAGAATCCTTTTCACCGAAAGCTATGAAAGCCTGGGGTCTCGACTATGAGACGCTCAAATCGGTTAATCCTGACATCATCATGTTGTCCAGCTGCCTCATGGGCCAGACGGGACCTCGTGCGCAGGTACCGGGCTACGGCAACATGGCAGCGGCTGTGACAGGGTTTTATGAACTCACGGGTTGGGCGGACAGATCCCCAGCAGGACCTTATCTCGCCTACACCGATGGGGTGTCGCCACGCTTCATGCTTGTTTCCCTCTTGAGCGCCTTGAGACACAGACGTCAGACCGGCAAAGGCCAGCACATAGATGTCTCCCAGGCTGAGGCGGCTATCCACCTGCTGGCCCCCGCTGTCCTCGATTTTGAGTTAAACGGCAATGTCTGGGGTCGTATGGGTAACGACGATCTGAACATGTCGCCGCACGGCGTTTATCCGACCCAAGGTGAAGATGAATGGATTGCCATTGCCTGTCAGTCTGATGCCGCGTGGGCATCATTGTTGAGCATGCTGGGATCGCTTGATGGTTTGAGTGAATCCAGCGATTTAGCCGCACGACAAGCACATGCGGTCAGCATCGATGAGGTGCTTTCAGAGTGGACGCAAAACCAGGAAGGTATGGCGTTGCAGGCACGGCTGGCTGAGGCAGGTATTGCCGCGCACGTCGTGCAGAACGCCGCACAATGTTGGAACGACCCGCAGCTGAACGAGCGGGGTCACTACGTAGAAGTGAATCAAAGTGTCGCAGGCGACACCGTGGTCGAAGCAAGCCGCTTTAAACTCCATGGGTCGCCTTCGGTGATTCAGCGTGGACCACCAGCGACGGGAGAGCACAATATTGAAGTGCTCACAGAGGTTCTGGGCTACGATGATGAAAAACTCGCAGACGTGCTTTCTTCGTTGTGTATGGAGTAGGCTAAACGTAATCAAAGGAGCAACCTATGCGCCCCACGCGCCGGCAATTTATGCACGCGATTGCAAACTCCTCGGTAGTGTCAGGCCTTGCTGTCGGTGGTACTTTGCCAGCGGCTGCAGATTTGCCTGAAAAGTTGCCCGCGAAGTTAAGCGGGGCGGGTAAGGCGCCTGACGACGAAGGCTATTGGCGTTGGATCGCCAGCCAGTTTTTGACCTACCCTCAGTACGCCTACATGAACTGTGGGACGCGTGGTCCGTCGCCACGATCGGTCGTCCAAGCCCAGTTCGAAGCTATTCGTGCATACGATACGGACCGACTTAGCTACGCCACCTACGTGGACACCACGGCAAGCCGTGGCGAGTTGCGGGCACGCTTGGCGGCGTTTGTAGGGTGTGACGCCGACGAGATAGCGCTGACCAACAACACCACCGAAGGAATGGCGTTCGGCACGCTGGGGCTCAACTTCAAACCGGGTGATGAGATCATCTACACCAACCACGACCACGCGAGCGGGGGGCAGCCTGTTAATCTCGCGTGTGCGCGGTTCGGCGCTAAACCCGTTGTGGTTGATCTGTCGGCACCGGAGTTCCATCCGCCGGAAAGTGACGACCAGATTGTTGAAGCTTTTGCTCGGGCCATCACCCCGCGCACCAGACTGATCAGTTTTTGCCACATCAACTACACCGACGGCTGTTGTCTGCCGGTTAAAAAGATCTGCGAGCTTGCGAGAGAGAAGGGCATCCTGACCCTGGTTGATGGTGCCCATCCGCCTGGCATGATGGACCTGAACATCCACGAGTTGGGCTGCGACATTTATGCAGGTGCCGGTCACAAGTGGTTACTCGCCGGTATGCTGACAGGGTTTCTGTACGTGCGGCGCGAAGTGTTGGATCAGGTCTGGCCGTTGGTCTATTCGGGGCCCGTCGAAGGTCTAAATATGTACCATGTCGAGCCTGACGATACGCCGTTCAACCGTCAGGCGCAGACGGCTGCACGTTACGAGATGCGCGGGAGTAAGAACTTTGCAGGGGCGGCATCGTTAAAGGCGGCCCTTGAATTTCAGGAAGCGATTACACCTGCAGCTATTGAACAACGTGTTCGGTACATGGCGGGTGAGGTCAGAGAAGGGCTACGCAAAATCAGTGGCGTGGATGTGCTTGTCAGTGATCAACACAACCTATCGGTTGGGCTGGTCTCGTTTGTTGTGCGCAACGTGGAGCCCAAAAAGCTGAACGAAGAGCTGTGGGAACGTCATGGCATCTACATTCGGGATGTGACCCATCCGGAGATCAACTGGGCGGTGAATAGAGCATCGCTGCATATCATGAACGACATTGCTCAGGTTCACAGCCTGGTAGAAGCCGTGGATGAGATCGCGCGCGAGGCGCGCGCGTAAATCCCACCGTTGGACCTATTCCTGTAGGGTCGATTTACTTGCTGTCCTTCAGTTCAGCCCAACACTCCACCTCCACGCGTCCGTTAAACGCCAGCCCATTTGCGCCGAAGGCGCTGCGGGCGGGTTTTGGACCGGGGAAGTAGGTTACGTAAACCTCGTTAAAATCCGGCCACTCGGCAATGTCAGCGATCATGACTGTGCACTTGACCACATCCTCCATGGACGCGCCGTAGCGCTCCAGGCTGGCTTTGATGTTCTCCATCGCCTGGCGGGATTCACCTTTGATGCCGCCGGGTGCAAGTTTGGTGGTGCCCGGTAAGTTGCCGAGCTTGCCGGACAAAATGAGCATGTTGCCAACCTTTACAGCATCGGAGAAAGGCAGGTCCAGATTGGCGTCATCAGACGCGTTCAGGTATTCAGCGGCGTTTGCGAGGGTGCATGTGAAGGAGAGAAGTGCAATGGATATCAGTTTACGCATTGGAGATTCCTTATAAGTGGCTATTTGCGAGAGCGGGTGATTTCGGTATCAGCGTGTGTCCACGCTGTGGAAAATTCTGCTGCAACTGCTTCGGCGTCGTCAGACTTTCCTTGTGCTTCCAGCGCCTGGGCTAGACCGAACAGCGACCACCCGTTGTTCTGGTTCCACCTGAGATCACGGCGATAGACTGCTTCGGCCTCCGCGGCGCGGTTTGCTTCAAGCAGGGCTGCGCCCAGATAGTGGCGTTGGGGTTGCGACCAGTCCGGTGGTTCGGTGTAGTTGTTCTGATCTTCAATCGCGACAGCGGCGGCGAATGATGTGACAGCGGTATCTAACTCGCCTGCAGCTTGCGCAACCTCACCTTCTAGAGCATGAGCGGCTAGTTTGAGAACAGCGGATGCGGGCGTTGCACCCACTCGGTACTGATCAGCATCAGGTGCATTGGCAATTGCATTCAGTTTGGCCGACTCCTCTCTCGCTTTCTCAATCTGGCCGGTGGCCGCATAGGCGCTGCCGATGACATAACTCCACATGCCATTCAGGTACGGTCGCCCGCTGTACTCGGGTGTGTGCGACAGAATCTCGTCCCATTTGCCAAATATTTTCCAGACCATCCAGGGTGCAGAAACCCGTTTCTGTCCGCCACGTCGGTCGACGGTGGCTTCAGTCACGCTTGCTGCAGAACGCCATGCAGCCTCTATTGCGGTTTCATAGTTGCCCTGCACGGTAGCGGCATAGCGGATGAAATCAATTGCGTGAGGCGCGTGCATTTTGTGGTTCAGCGGGTAGGTGCCGAGATTGGGTAAGGGATAGTCCCCCCATATTTCCGCGAACTTTTTGTCCACCTCCTGAGAGCGCACGTTGGAAGCGATGGCTTTGTCGTACTGACCAACCCGCACATAGATGTGTGCCGGCATGTGCACCATATGTCCGGCAATTGGCATCGTCGCCTCCAGGCGATCTGCGGAAGGAAGAGCACGCTCTGGTTCAAGCGATGCTTCCAGAAGGTGAATAAACAAATGGTTGGCGCCGGGGTGGCCGGGTTCGTTGTCCATCACCTGCTCCAGCGCCGTCGCAACGGCCTCTGTTTCGCCCTTGGGGTTGCCGTCTGCGTCCCAGTAGTCCCACCGACCGATGGACATGTAGGCCCCGGCATAAAGAGACCCTACATTGGCATCCTGCGGATATTTTTTGTGCAAAGCTCGGGTTGCGGCCAGATAAGCCTGGTCGCGTGCAGCGTCATCGGGAATAGATTTTTTGTCGTAGAGGACAAACATCGCATCTATGAGTTCCCGTTCGTACTCGTTGCCATTGGCTTTGAGTGCACGGGCGCGCTCTATCGCTTTTAAGCCTTCACCCAGGGGGTCGTCTGGCATGCGGCCGTAACGGCTGTTCGGATTCGGACCCATGGCGTGGGCCATGCCCCAGTGCGGCATGGGGTGATCAGGATCAAGTCGTGCCGCTTCCTGATAAGAAGCGATTGATTCAGGGAAATAGAAGCCCCAGGCCAGGCGGATGCCCTGATCAAAAAACGCCTGCGCCTCACCTGAGTCTGTGGTGATGGGCAAGCTGTATTCGCCGGAGCCAGGTACCAGGATGGCTAGCGGTTCGGCTGCTTCTGAGGCAGCAGGCGCTGCGGATTCAGGAGGCTCCGTTTGCACACAGCCGAGCAGACTGAGGACAAGAGTTCCGAGGACTATTTTTCTCATAATTTTTCCTGATACATAGTGTGTGCTTAAATCACCTCAAGCTCTGCAAGATGATTAAAAAGCGTAGGGTTATCGGTAAAGTGGTGAGCGGTTATGCCCAACGATGCGGCTGTCTCGACATTGGGTTTTGAGTCGTCGACAAAAAATACCTCATTTGGAGGTGCGTCCAATACGGTGAGGATATGTTCGAAGTATTCCGCGTGGGGCTTGCGTACAGATAGGTCGCAGGAAAGAAACACCTGATCGATTGCGCTGATTGGCGAGAAGCGTGCATGAATTGAATTACCCCGCACGGGATCCTGGTTGGAAGCGAGACTGAGTGATGAGCATTTAAATTCGCCAAGGCGATTTATCAGCGCATCATTTGATCGGCAATGCTGCGGCCCCCAGGCTTCCATGACCACATCTGCTGACAGCGTTTGCTGGGATTCTTTGAGCACGCGTGTCATCACCGCATGGATGTCGGCCTGACCCAATAGTGTGAGATTGTATTCCTCATCCGCGAACAATCGCTGAAGAAACTCCGGGTAACTGCCGACAAAACCCTGGGTCTTGAGCTTCGCTTCAATATTGTTTGCTGAATGGATGAGCACGCCGTCGATATCGAAGAGGAGGTGCACCTGGTGAGCCTCTCAGACCTCAGGCCCAGGTCCATGAGTCGGGGAGTGATTCGCCGAGCGCGTACATATGTCGGATGATCTGCCCCTCATGCATCACTTCGTGTTCAGCGAGAGTGGCCAGAAGTTCTTCCCTGGCAGCGTGCCAATCCTGCACGTCGTCAAGTGCATGCTGCACCTTGCTCGCTGAGGATGCGAGACTTGCCTTGAAGTCCGCCAGCTCAAATGTATCCATGGAACACGCAAACCCGTCCCAAGCCCCGGCTTCTATCGCTCGTGCATAGCTTTCCCGCGCACCGATGACGCACCAGAAATGTTCGGCAAGTGTTTTATGCTTAGGCACGTCCACGGTTGCTGTGAGGCGGTCCGGGGTGATCGTGTCGATGAGATCAGCGTATGCGTCAAATCGCCGATTCAACCGTGCAATAACTTCGTCTCGCATAGCAGCTCTCCTGGTACAAGTTGAGAATGCCTTACTTTTTGAATCCTGCGCTGATGCGCTCCTGCATGTCATCAGCAACGCCGGGAGAGTTTTCCCGTTCTTCTTTGAGCGCTGTATCTAGTAAATGGTTTTGTCCCATGTTGATCAGCATTTTGTCAGCTCTGAGCGTATGCCAGGAATTCTGGGTAAAACTCCGCGCCATCTCCAGCGCCGCATCTTTGAGATCCGCATCGGGTACACATTTGTTTGCGATGCCCATGTCCACAGCCTCTTCGCCGCTGACTATCCGCCCGGAGAACATCATTTCTTTCGCACGCACGAGACCAATGCGACGGGGCAAACGCTGGCTCATGCCCCATGTGGGCGCCATCCCCCATTTGCCGTGGGTGTCCGCCAGCTTTGCAGAATCGCCGGTGATCATGAGATCACACGCGAGCGCCAGTTCCAGGGAACCGGTGTAACAATGGCCTTGGACAGCGGCGATAACAGGCTGCGGTAGACGTTCGATCGCCTCCAGCGTTTCAGCCTGATAGTAAGGTGAAGGCGGTCGTTCACCCGCCTGAATGGCTTTCAGATCATTGCCTGCGGAAAAAGACCGGCCTTCGCCACGTAAGATGACGCAGCCGACGTCGTCGGTTGCCTGCCCGATTGCGTCAACGTGTGCACGCAGTTCTTCAAAGAGACTTGGGCTGAGCGCGTTCAGCGCTTCGGGTCGGTTGAGCGTCAGGATCGCAATCCCGTCGATGTCTTCGCGTACCACCTGAGTCATGATTTCCCCCCAAAAAGAATAATTCAGGGGTCTACTTTAGCGAGAGCGTTGGGGATTATGAAGTGAAGCTTTGGCGGCCAACTCGAACACATGTGGGTCATCTGCGCCTATGGCCTTGAGGCTGGCGGCTAATTCGGTCAGGTAGTCGATGTTGCGTCCGCTCGGACCGGTACTTACAGCGATTTGTCTCGCAATGTCATCGTCTGCGGCAGGGCCAAGATAAGCAAAGTTGCCGGGTGTGGCGATGTAGACAAGGGCTGGGACGGTTTCTCCCGGCTGCAAGGTTAAGCTGACCTCCAGCCTCTCGTAACCATTTTTTTCGCGATAGTCGAGCTGTTCGAAGGTGGCGGTGACTGTCTCCTGGTCCAGCAGGTAAGCCACTCCAAGACAACTGGCCTGGGGTTCTTCAATGAGAGTAACAACCCGCCCAGGGGCATCGGGCGTCCCACGGTGATCGTGTGAGCCTTGCCAGAAACGCCGCGTATAACCTGCTAGCGAAGCAACCTCTTTCCGCAGGTACGCGAAGTCAGGGCGCCAAATCAGCGAACCGTAGCCGAATATCCAGACCGATTTGCTCAAGCTTGGGACACAAGCCCCTTTGATACGTCGTAGGCGTGTTGCGCCTGCTGTTGGAGACCTGGGGAGAGCAGGTAGTCGGCTGCCGTAAGTGCCAGTGCCTTAGCCCCGTCGATAACGGCGGCATCGCCCTTTTCTGATCCAGCCCACTTTTCAAACTCGGGGTTGTGTATCACAACATTCGGTGGAGCCACTGCAAGCATCGGATGAATAGAAGGTACCCGGTGGCTGACATTACCCATGTCCGTGCTGCCAGCGCCAAAGCCTAACGCCTGGTCATATGGGACAAACTCGCGACCGATGTTTTCCGCGTGCATCTGAAACTGATCAGCCAGCGGCCAGTTGGTGTTGAGGTCAAGGTAGTCGACATTCGCCCAGTTAACCTCTACTTCCGATCCGCTGCCTTTTGCGCCTGCTTCAAAACATGCTTGTACACGTGGCTTCAATTTAGCCAGGTCTTTTTCGTTGGCGGCGCGCACGTAGAACTGTCCTGCAGTTTTGTCAGGGACGATGTTGGGTGCTTGCCCACCTTCGGTGATGATGCCGTGTATACGCTCGGTGGGCCGAATGTGCTGGCGCAGATTAGAAATTGCCTGGTAGGCGAGTAACAGGCCATCCAACGCATTGATACCTTTGTGCGGCATGGCCGATGCGTGTGAAGACTTGCCGTGGTAGATGACTTCAACTTCAGCGACACAGATGCAGGGCATGCTGGCGAGATTAACCCCGGCCGGATGGATCATCATCGCGGCGTCTACTCCGTCGAACGCACCTGCACGAGCCATGATCTCCTTACCGCCGCCTTTCTCCTCTGCCGGTGTACCGAGGAGGCGAATCTTGCCGGGCAGTTTGTCGGCGACCTGTTTTAAACCGAGGGTGGCGCCCAGTGCTGTGGTAGCAATGATGTTGTGTCCGCAGGCGTGGCCAATGCCGGGCAGAGCGTCATATTCCGCCAGGATCGCAACGGTGGGTCCTTCTACATCCGTATTCAGCTTCGTCTCAAACGCGGTTTCGAGGGTAAACACGCCGGTTTCGACCGGCAGTTCGTGTTTCTCAAGCGACTTGGTGAGGGTCTCGCAGGCAAAATACTCTTTAAAAGCGAGCTCCGGATTTGCGTGGATGGCGTGTGATGCCTCGATCAGGTCATCTGCCACGTCGTCAATCGCCGCTAAGATCTCGGTGTAAGTTGACTCGCTCATGCTGCTGCCCCCTCATTGATATTTTTGGAATTGTGCTCGCGTACCAGTAACTTCCCAACCCACCACTCGTGGGCTGCACCCCAGGCCATGATTATAAGCGTAAACATCAAACCGTAGCGGATGGAATCAACGCCGACACTGGGTGCCATGAAATCGCTGATGGCGCCGACGGTAACAGGTCCTGCACCCAGCCCGATAATGTTGAGTAGAAAGAGGTTAATGGCGGCGCCCACGGAACGCATTTCCACACCCAGCTGCGATTGCAGAATCGCAAAGTTACAACCGATGTAGCAG
This sequence comes from Candidatus Azotimanducaceae bacterium, assembly GCA_965227885.1. Lineage (GTDB taxonomy): Bacteria > Pseudomonadota > Gammaproteobacteria > Pseudomonadales > Azotimanducaceae > UBA4421. The sequence continues at coordinate 5,869,630 of OZ245781.1, read as the reverse complement.
CCGCCGAGAGCAGCCGGTCCGATAAACCAGATGGTGGCCCACATTGGATCGGTTGCGGTGTAACAGAGGTAGCCAAGCGGCAGATAGACAGCGGTTGCTGCGGTGACCACCCAGGCGCGCCAGCCCTCGCTGACCTTAGCCCACTTGTCGGCAAAATATCCGGCCAGGAACGTGCCCAGTCCGCCGCCGATGCCAATCGCCAGCGCCAGCATCGTGCCGGATTCGCCGGTTGAAAAGCCCATCACGCGTTGCAGGAATACGGGCGACCATGCGATTGCCGCATAACCCGCAAATGAGATCAGAATGTTGGCCGCAATCAGGTGGCGAATAGTGCTGTTCTGCCACATGTTGCTGGCGACGCTCCAGAACGGTGGCGCGGGCGGTCTTTCCGTAATGCCATCCGCGTAACCACGCGGAGGCTCGAGCATGGTGTATCTGACCATCAGGGCGATGAGCAATCCCGGCAGACCAGCCACCACAAAAGCCCAGCGCCAGCCCACCCATTCGTTGACCCAGCCACCGATGAGAAAGCCGATCATGACCCCAAAGTTGACGCCGAGACCAAAGATCGCCATTGCAGTACCCCGCTCTTCGGGGGCGTAAAGATCTGAGATGATCGAATGAGAGGGTGGGTTCGAGCCCGCTTCGCCGACACCGACGCCAATGCGCGCGATCAACAGCTGCCAGAACTGCATGGCAGCGCCGCACAATGCTGTCATCGCCGACCACAAGGTGATCGAAAAAGTGATCAGATTACGTCGATTGCGCCGGTCCGCCCACATCGCCATCGGCATACCGAGGGTGGCGTAGAAAAGCGCAAACATGAGGCCCGTAAGCAAGCCCAGTTGCCAGTCGAGTAGTTGAAAAGCTTCCTTAATCGGCTCCTGCAGAATGGCGACGATCTGCCGGTCGACGTGGCTGGAGGTGAATACCAGCACCAGCAAAAATAAGGTATAACTTCGTTGTCGTTTCGTTATGGTTATATCAGACATAGCGGCGCAGTATGCCGTGATTGTCTTGTGCTGCCTAGGCGCAACCAAAACGGCGGCGCCCATAACAAATCTATGTGTCTGCGGTGTCTGATGGAGGGGAGGACTTATGGCATATGACTACGAACTGATTGATGTGGCCGTCGATGGCCGTCTGGCGGTGGTGACGATCAGCAACCCGCCGATCAACATCATCACACCCGAGTTGTATGCGGAGTTGGCAGGACTGTGCGGTGAGTTGAAAGCAGATCCCAACCTCACCGTGGTGGTTTTCAAAAGCACGGACCCGGACTTCTTTCTTGCGCATTTCGACGTGAGCGCCATATTGACGTTCCCGACGGACACCGAAGCGCAAAAGGATATGGAGCTGAATCCATACCATGTGATGTGTGAGCGCGTGCGCACGATGGACAAAGTGACCATCGCGCAGATCGAAGGCCGTGTGGGCGGCGGTGGCAGCGAATTTGTCTCCAGCATGGATATGCGCTTCGGTGTCATCGGTAAAACGGTCGTCAACCAGATGGAAGTTCCGCTTGGCATATTGCCGGGCGGTACCGGTACGCAACGCCTGCCGCGGCTGGTGGGGCGTGGTCGCGCCATGGAAATAGTGTTGGGCGGCGATGATCTGGATGCCGAAACCGCTGAGCGTTGGGGCTACTTGAACAGAATTTTTGCTGCGGACGAGATTGACGCCTGGGTGGGTAAGCTCGCGCGACGGATTGCAAGTTTTCCGGTTGAAGCGGTGCGTCTTGGCAAGGAGAGTGTCAACGCAGCGGACAAGCCGCTCCCCGAAGGGCTGGCTGAAGAAGCCTATCTCTTTCAACGGCTGTTACGCACAGATGGGGCACAGACGAATATGCGCAAGTTCTTGGAGATAGGCGGCCAGACACGTGAAGGGGAATTGCGCGTCGGTGAATTGAATGCCGAGTTGGGTGACACCTAGGTTTTCGTCAGATGATTGAGATCCAGGCCAATGGACTGACGTTTGATGCAGAAGTTGCGGGTCGACCCGGTGATCCGATGGTCCTGATGTTGCACGGATTTCCGCAAACCGCTTACACGTGGCGTTACCAACTGCAACCGCTGGCCGACGCTGGTTACTATGTGGTGGCACCAAACCAGCGAGGCTATTCGTCCGGGGCAAGGCCTGCTGCAATCGCGGACTACATAACAGAGAATCTGCTGGCGGATGCAAAGGCGCTGATAGAAGTGTCAGGATATGAGCAGGCGCATATAGTCGGGCATGACTGGGGCGGACAACTCAGCTGGCTGTTGGCGGCTCTTTCACCCTCGGTTGTGACAACGCTGACCGTCCTGTCGCGCCCTCACCCGGCTGCGTTTTTAAGTGCGATGGCTAACGATTCCGCTCAAGCGGGTCGGTCACGGCACCACAAAGCGTTTCAGGATATGAGCGCGGCGGGCAAATTGGTTGCCCAAGGCGGCAAACGCCTGCGTGAACTGTTCCGCAACGCAGGCGTAAGTGAAGTGGATACCAACGCCTATGCTGACCACTTTCTTGAGGAGGCCGTGATGAACGCCGCGATTAACTGGTATCGTGCGGGGTTTACAAGTTCGGGTGGACAATCCCTGGCCCCACCCGATGTCCCTGCGGTGGATGTACCGACTTTGTATATATGGGGTGATGCAGACAGTACGGTTGGTAGAATGGCAGCTGAGGGCACGGCAGACTACGTTTCTGGTGCATACCGTTTCGTGGCACTGGCGGGCATCGATCACTTCGTCACCGATCAGGCCGGGGACCAGGTTACAGACTTATTACTCGCACATTTGAATTCTAATGGAGAGCAGTGATGGCAAGAGAAGAGAAGCCACAGGAGTATTACGAGGACATCAAAACGCGATTCGCCGAAGAGCGCGATCTGCGTCTGAGCTACCGGCCGGAAGGCACTGAACAGTTTACCTCCGACCTCACCGGGGAACTGGGTAAGTATGCAATCGATCCGTTTTCCAAGGATCCTGAAGCGCGCGAGCCGATTAATGACACCGTGGAAGTACTGTTCATCGGCGGCGGCTTCTCAGCGCTCTTAACCAGCGCGAGGTTGCGTGAACGTGGCGTTGAGAGCATACGTATCGTGGAGCGCGGTGGTGATGTCGGCGGTACCTGGTACTGGAACCGTTATCCGGGCGTCGCCTGTGACGTGGTTGCCTACGACTATCTCCCGCTGCTGGATGAAATGGACTACGTGCCCGTCAATCATTATTCGCGGGGTCCTGAGATCCTTGGTCACTGTCAGGCGATCGCCAAAAAGTACGACCTTTATGATCTGGCGGTGTTTAACACCACGGTCACGTCCACTATATGGGATGAAGAAGAACAACTGTGGCACCTTGAAACGGATCGCGGCGATCACATGCGTGCGCAGTTTGTGATCTGCGCCAACGGCACACTGTCCAAACCAAAACTCTCCAAGATCAATGGCATGACCAAGTTCAAGGGTCACAGCTTTCACACATCGCGCTGGGACTACGACTACACCGGCGAGAACCTGGAAAACCTGCATGACAAAGTTGTTGGCATCATAGGCACGGGTGCAAGTGCTGTGCAGGCAGTACCTGAACTGGGTAAAACCGCGAAGGAACTCTACGTCTTTCAACGCACACCAAGCTCCATTGATATTCGTGATGATTGGCCAACCGACCCGAACTGGGCGCGCAAGCTGCAGCCCGGCTGGCAGGCGAAACGGCGCGAACGAGTGCTCGCGCTGTCAGAACCATCGCCGGAACAGAAAGCGAAGATGGCGGCTCTGTCGCAAGAAGAGAAAGTCCAGAAACAAGAGAACGCCAACATCGACTACATGATGCGTATTCACCGACGCATCGAAAAAGAGGTGAAGGATCCGGAAACAGCCGAAGCGCTGAAGCCCTGGTATATGTTCATGTGTAAACGTCCTTGTTTCCACAATGAGTACCTGCCCACCTTCAATATGCCTCACGTGACATTGGTCGACACCCATGGTCAGGGCATTACCGAAATCAGCGAAAAGGGTCCTGTGTTTGATGGCAAAGCGTACGAGCTGGATCTGCTCATTTATGCCACAGGTTTTGAGGTGCAGAAGACCGGCATCTACAACCGTATCGTCGGCAAAGGTGGCCAGGACCTGAATGACAAGTACGAAGATGGGGTGCGCACCTTGTTAGGCATCCATACTCAAGGGTATCCCAACCTCTTCATCATGGGTGGCTATCAAGCGAGCTTCCAGTTCAATCTGACCGATATGTTGCAGACACAAGGTGATCACATCGCCGAGTGCATCGACTACGTGCGAAAAAATGGTTACCACAGCCTCGACCCCACCGAAGAGGCAGAAGAGTGGTGGGTACAGGAAGTCATCGCGCACCGCGGTAAAACCAATCGAAATGCTGAGTGCACGCCTGGCTACTATAACTTCGAAGGCGAATCTAATCGTCGGCAGGATGGTAACTACAATGGCGGGTTCCGAACCTACTTCACGCATCAGGGCGATGTCCGGGAAGAAATGGGCAAGAACTTTGTGTTCACGACGAAGTAAATACGCTCACAGCCCTCTCGCTGCAGCTTGCTCGGTGCTGGTGCTGGCGCTGGCTGCGCTTGGCGGCTGTACTGATTCCGACGGCAACTCGCAGGCGAGCGAGACAGCTTCTGCAGAGTCTTTTTCGGCAGATGTAAGCCAGATCCTGGAAAACGCCCGCCGCATTCCGACGACATCGCGTTGGTTTGAAGTCCTTGCGCTGCCCAACGAAATATACGCGTTGTGGGAACCCGGGCATGGAGACTACGTCAACTCGTTTCTGATCGCGGGTGAAACCAAGCACGTGCTCTATGACACCGGTCTTGGCTTTGTCAGCATCAAAGCAGCTGTCCAGGAAATCATCGCAGCAGAAAACCTGCCGGATCTGCCGGTCATGGTGATCAACAGCCACAACCATCTGGATCACAATGGCGGGAACATCGAGTTTGATAATGCCTGGATCATCGAAGATGAGTGGGGCATTGAAAAGCTGACTCAGGGCGTAAGCGGATTTGCCGGATACTGGCAGCAGCGCACAGATCATCCGGGGGTCGAGTGGCCGGCAAACGTAGATCCAGAAACGTTTTCATTGCCGCGGTTCCCGCTTGAGCGGATTCGTTTTCTTGCAGACGGTGATACGGTTGATCTTGGTAGTCGGAGCTTTCAGGTCATCCACACCACTGCACACTCACCGGATGGTTTGGCACTTTACGATCCGTCCACGCAGATATTTTTTGGCGGCGATACGTTTGTGGGCGACCGCTTCCTGGTTCGCAGCCTTGATATGCTTGCGGACGATCTGGAGCGACTCAGTACGCTGCCGGTAGCGTGGCACTATTCCTCTCATGGGCCACAACTGCTGGCGACCATGCAGGCAGGACGTCAGCTGGTGGCCGTGCGACGGATGCTCGAAGGGGAGGGTTCCGTCTCCACCACTACATTTGCCGGACTCGAGTTTCCTTTGCGTGAGTTGGAAGGGGTCAGCGTGACCCTGGCGAGCGACTTTCTACTTTATTAAAGGTGTGCGTATGCGTTACCTGGTGATTTTTCTGGCCGGGCTCTTTGTGGTCTCAGCTGTCGCACTGACGCGGGATGAAATTTTCAAACGTGCGGAAGTGACCGAGCTTTGGGAACCGGTCCCTGCGGTTGTTACTCCCGGGGCGACGGCAGGCAGCCCTCCCTCTGACGCCATCATTCTTTTCGATAGAGAAAATCTGGACGCGTGGGAGTCGGTCGAAGGTGGTCCAGCCACCTGGCAGGTGGAAGGCGATGAATTTGTTGTTGTTCCAGGCGCTAAGGATATCCAAACGAAGCGACTCTTCACCGATGTGCAACTGCATGTTGAGTGGGCTTCGCCAGCCGAGGTTGTTGGCGAAAGTCAGGGGCGCGGCAACAGCGGTGTGTTTCTGATGATGGAGTATGAGATCCAGGTGCTGGATTCATACAACAACAAAACCTATCCCAACGGTCAGGCGGCGAGCGTCTATAAGCAGCACATCCCATTGGTAAATGCTTCCCGCCCTCCAGGGGAGTGGCAGAGTTATGACATTATCTTCTCTGCGCCGAGGTTCAGCAGCAATGGACGTATCAGACAACCGGCGGAGGTCACCGTGCTGCACAATGGCGTATTGGTGCAGGATCGGGTGACCCTGCAAGGGCCAACCGAATTCATCGGCAAGCCTAACTACACGGCGCATGGCGCCGCGCCTATCAAGCTGCAGGACCACAGCAACCCCGTTCGCTATCGCAATATCTGGGTACGTGAACTGTGATTCGCCCTCGCACTTCTGGTCACCCCTATATCGAGACGATCAAAACTTACTATCAGGGCTGCAATACAGCTGACGTAGGGCTGATGTTGTCCACTTTTACGGATGATGTGGTGCACTACTTTGTGGATCACAGTGCGGTGCGCGGCGGTCAGGCATTGGCAAACTATTGGGCCAAGGTGGGTCCTAAAACCCAGGCCAACTGGCAGCTTGATCATGCCGTGGTGGAGAGCGAGGAAGCGGTGATCGAGTGGAGCATGCGCTGGGTTCCGGCGGCGACCAATACCCCGGAGATTCTGCGCGGCAGCGAGTGGTACATTTTTCGGCAAGATCCGGCAAAGGGCAGTACACCCCTGATCGCCGAGATCCGCTCGTACCACAACAACTTCTATCTGCAGAACCCCGTCAACAGGGAACTGCACGATTTTGACTACGCCGAGCGAGGCTACCGGATCCAGTAACCCCGGGTGCGAGCCTATTCTTTGGCGAAGTTGAGCCGGGCGACTTCGGCCATGGTCTGGATGGCTTCGGTATTACCTGTAATGGTCAGACCGGTGACGCCACTGTCTTCCCACGCCTTGAAGCGCTCTTGGATACGTTGCTTGGGTCCGATCAGCGCACCGCTGTCGACAAACTCATCGGGTACGGCGGCTATCGCCTCATCTTTGCGTTTAGCCAGGTAAAGCTCCTGAATGCGGTTCGCTTCTTCTTCAAAACCGCGACGGATCATCATCTCTTTGTGGAAGTTGATGTTTTTGTGGCCCATGCCACCAACGTACAGCGCAATGCCCGGCTTCTGCCGATCCAGCGCTGCCTGCACATCGTCTGTGACGGTAACGGCGGCCATGGCTTGACGCTCAAACTGTTCTGGACTCTTGTTGCCGCGTTCCAACCCTTCGTTAATCCAGTCTTCGTAGAGGTGTGCGGTCTCCGGAACAAATCCCAGCGGCAGCCATCCGTCGGCAACCTCAGCGGTCATACGCACAGTTGATTCCATGCCGGTGCCCAGGAACACAGGGATATCAGGATTCATGTGCAGAATCGATTTCAACGGCTTGCCCACACCCATGGCACCTTCGCCGGTGAAGGGCAGAGATATTTCTTTGCCACCATGGGTAACAGGCTCTTCCCGTGCCCAGATCTTCTTCATGATCGTGACGTAGTCTTTGATGCGATAGTACGGCTTACCCCAGGGCTGGCCGTACCAGCCTTCTACTATCTGCGGCCCCGATACACCCAGGCCACAGATGACTCGGTTACCGCCGGCAAGCTGATCCAGTGTGGCCATCGCCATGGCGGCGTTAGCCGGGGTGCGGCCTGCAAGTTGGAGTACCGCTGTGCCCAGGCGAATGCGATCTGTATGGGCGGCGATAAATGCGAGCGGTGTGATGGCATCAGAGCCATAAGCTTCGGCGGTCCAGACGCTGTCGTAACCCAGCCGCTCTGCAAGTTTTACGTCTTCCAATGGAATTTTGAGTTCGGCGCCAGAATAGCCGAGCATGAGTCCGAGTTTCATGAAGCCCCCTTTAATGCTTTGAATTGATCTTGTTTGAAGATCGGTGATTCAGGCGGTGCGTCGAATCACATAGATCGCGACGATCCAGTATACGGCGATTGGGATCAGGATGGCGATAAGCGCCGGGATGTTGAAAACGATAGCGGCCGGCGCAAAGAGATCCTGCAGGTATTTAAATCCGAGACCGGCAAAGATGCCGAATGTCAGGCGCACACCCATGCCGACCTGACGTAATGGCCCGAGGACAACCGCCAGAGCAAAGAGCGTGAGCCCGATGTAGGTCAGCGGCTTGACGATGCGCGCCCAATAGGCGAGCTGATATTCTGAGACCCCGAGCTGCTGCGTTTTAGCAAACTCGATCTGCCGAGCGAGGTCTGCAAGCGACATCTTGTTTGCTTCGAGAAATGCCTGGGCAGCGAGCACTTCCGGTGTAATTGGGTTATCCCAGGTAAAGGCACGGAATGATTGCGTAGTTGCCTGTTCTTCTGTGAGCGTTGTGCGGGTACCGTCGAGAATATTCCAGCGTTCTACCACTGGATCGTAAGTGCCGGATTCCGCCTGAATGATTTCGGTCAACCGATTGTCGGGACCGAGATGGTATTGGGTGATGCCGTGAATGCGACCCTCATCGTCTATCGCGCGCACACGCATGAACATCGTGCCTGTGCGGACCCAAAGACCGCCATGCCTGTCCAGTGCATCTGCGCCGAAGAGATGTTGCATTTTTTCTGCTTCTGCCGCTCGCTCCGCCTGAGGTGCAACAAATTCACTGACAGCCGTGCTGACCGCGAGCCAGAGCACCATTGTTGGGAGCAGCGCAAGCATGATACGGAAAGGCGACATGCCAACCACGCGGCAAATCGTGAGTTCGTTTGTTTCGGCCAGTCTCCCCAACGCGATGAGGAAGCCAAGGAAAAGCCCGTACACCAGAATTTCGTCCAAGCGTCGTGGCATGGTCATCATGATGTAGCTGATCGCTTCGTTAAATCCGTAGGTACCGCGGTCTTCGTCCAGTTCTTCAAACAGGGCAAAGAGCGAGATAAGAATCAGAAGTGCGCCGACAACCACCAGGCTTGAGCGCAGTGTGTGGACGGTGATGTAGCGATCGATGGTGCGCATCAAAGTGAGGTTACCGTTTGGTCTGCTGTTGCAGTGGGTTCCTTTTCATCCAGCAGCTGTGCGAAGTGTTTCATGGCGCGGTCGGCTGACATGAAGTGCTGGCCAGATAAGGCATCGATGAGACCTGCTCGCTGTAGTTGTGGGAGCAGTGTGCCTTTCAGGTCACAGATGTTGAAGGTGATACCTGCGCGCTCCAGGTTGGCGTTCACACGGTGCAACATCTGGATACCGGTCGCGTCGATCATGTTGATGGAGCTGCCGACAAGTAACAGATGTTTGGTGCTTTTGCGGCGCTGCGCGCGCTTCATAAACTTGTCTTCAATCTGAGTTGCGTTGGCAAAGTAGATGTTTTCATCGACCCGCAGAGCAAGCACATGCGGAAGAGTTTCAACGTCGTAGCGTTTGATCGAACGAAAATGTTCTGTGTTAGCTAACCGGCCAACCTGCGTAATGTTGGGGCGAGAGGACTTACGTATAAAAAAGGCGACCGATAACGCCACGCCCACAATCAAGCCAACCTCAACCCCGGCAAACAGCACGAGGGCGAAAGTTGCGTACTCCGTAATGGTATCTTCCCGGTGTAGCTGCCAGTGCCGAGGACCGTTCTTCAGGTCCATAAGTCCAACAACGGAGACCATCACGATGGCGGCGAGAATGGTGTGCGGAAGGTGGGTAAAAAAACCTGTGAAGAACAGCAGCACGACAATAACGATGACAGCGCACACCAGTGTGGACACGATGGTGCGGGCGCCCGCATAGGCGTTAACACTTGACCGTGAGAAGCTACCGGCAACCGGATATGCGCCGGTGAATGCGGCACCGATGTTTGCTGCCCCGAGAGCGATCAGTTCCTGGTGAGAATTGACCCGCGTTTGTTTGCGCACGGCCAGTGTTGTGCCGATGGAATAGCTTTCGACGTAACTCACCAGGGAAATCACGGCTGAAGCGGGCAGGAGTGCAAGCCACAGGTTTAGATCGAAATTCGGAATGGTGATGCTCGGGAGACCGCTGGGTACCGCGCCAACGGTAGTGAGGACATGCTGACTGTCCGTTGTAACCACAAAAACGACGCCTGCCACCGCCACGATCATTGGGCCCAGTCTGGTGATCGCGTGCGCGGGGCTCAGGTCAATGCCCAATGGTTTTGCAATCAACCGAGACAAGGTTGGAAAAATCAGCAGCAAAAGCAGAGCTGAGCCCCCCAGCAAAGTCGCCAGCCAGTCGAGTTCGCGCGCCCGCGCCAGTAGTTCGCTCATAACTGCCAGGGGCGCGGTGCCACCGTCTGTGTCTATGCCGGTGAAGGCGGGCAGTTGGCTGACGATAATGAGGATTGCTGCCGCGTTCACGAAACCCGTGATGACGGGATGACTCAACAGGTTTACCAGGCCCCCCATTCGCGACAGTCGGAGCAGCCAGAGAATTATTCCCGCTTGCAGACAGATGATGATAGAGATGCCCAGGTAGGCATCGCTGTATTTGGGTGCAAACTCGCTCGCAGTGGCTGCCACCATAAGCGCGGCTACCGCAACCGGACCGACAACCATCTGCTTAGAACTGCCGAAGATCGCGTACAGCACCATGGGAACCAAACACGCGTAAAGACCGGCCTGTGGAGGCACCCCAGCAAGGAACGCATACGCGACAGCTTGCGGGATGGTGACCATACCCACGACAAGACCCGCCACGATATCGTGGTTGAGGTCGGTGCGTTGATAGTTCTTAAGCGTCGGCACGATGGGCACGTAGTTCTGCCAATCGCGCAAGCCGACTTTAATCCACACGTTTAGTCGCAACGTTCGTGTATATGGCGTAAAGAATGCCAGTCTAGCAGATCGGGGTTGCAATAGTTCGGTCACTAGAGACAATCATCGCTTCACATTCTGGATTGGGGAACGGGCATGGATTCGAGAGCAGCTGTTGCATTTGAGGCGGGCGCGCCGCTCAGCATCGAGACGGTTCAGTTGGAGGGTCCAAGAGAGGGCGAGGTGCTGGTCGAAATCATGGCGACCGGAATCTGTCATACGGATGCCTTCACCCTTTCAGGCGCAGACCCGGAAGGGATCTTCCCGGCGATCATGGGTCACGAGGGCGCAGGCATTGTCCGCGAGGTAGGACCCGGCGTAAAAAGCGTTGCGGTTGGTGACCATGTTATCCCGTGTTACACGCCTGAATGCCGACAATGTAAGGCCTGCACGTCAGGCAAAACCAATTTGTGTATCGCTATTCGCGGTACCCAGGGACAAGGGGTCATGCCGGATGGCACATCGCGCTTTTCCCTGAACGGCGAGAAAATTTTCCACTACATGGGGACGTCAACGTTCTCCAACTTCACGGTTTTGCCGGAAATCGCTGTCGCAAAAATTCGCCAGGATGCACCGTTCGACAAGGTTTGCTACATCGGCTGCGGTGTCACCACGGGTCTTGGTGCGGTGATGAATACCGCCGAGGTTGAGCCGGGATCTAACGTCGCGGTTTTTGGTCTCGGCGGTATCGGGCTTAACGTCATTCAAGGTGCACGCATCGCCGGAGCAGACAAAATAATCGGCATCGATTTGAACAACGACAAGCGCGCCCTCGCGGAAGAGTTCGGTATGACCGACTTCATCAATCCCGGTGACGTTGATGACGTTGTTGCCGCGATCATCGATATGACCGATGGCGGTGTGGACTATTCATTTGAGTGCATCGGCAACGTTGAAGTCATGCGCCAGGCGCTGGAATGTTGTCATCGCGGTTGGGGGGAAAGTGTCATTGTCGGTGTTGCGGGTGCAGGTCAGGAGATATCCACCCGCCCATTCCAATTGGTGACAGGACGCGTTTGGAAAGGCACCGCCTTTGGGGGCGCCAAAAGCCGAACTCAGGTGCCGAAAATTGTCGACTGGTATATGGAAGGCAAGGTCAACATTGACGACCTCATCACCCACACCTTGAGTCTGGATGAAATCAACAAGGGCTTTGACCTGATGCACGAAGGGGAGAGCATTCGTTCTGTGGTGGTGTACTGACTCTCACGGAGAACCAGGTTAAAAGCACTCTTGGGACGGAGCCTACTTCCTGATTCTCGGTCGACTCGGCGCTCTGTCGTCTTGCAATCCGGTTTGCAGCGATGCAGCAGTCAGTTACGCTAACAACTCTGACATCTCGGGTTCGGGTTTTTCATGTTCAGTAGTGTTTTCAAATTACCGGTTTTTTTCACCTTACTCGTGGTGTTTGGGCGCCCTTTGTTCGCGGAAGATATGCCAGGGACGCAAGATCCGATCTCTATGCCTCGGGTCGCGGACGCAGAAATCATAGGCTATGAACGGAGTGAGTACGATGCTGGAGCTTTGCTTGTGCTCGATGAGGCCGATGCGGTGGTGGTTAGTTCGCCTGAAGGCAAACGTCATCGCGTACTGTATCTCGCTGCCGAAGGTGATACGCCTCTAAAAATACAACGTAACTATCAAGCGGCGCTAGCTGAATTGGGTGCGGTGACCGAAACCTATAGTTGTACTGCAACGGCCTGTGACGCCCACCAACTAGCGACCACATTGTGGACGCGCGACACGATGCTCCCCACACACAATCTGAAGCAGCCTTTTTACTTACTTGGATTTGCGCATGTGTTCACATCTCCATCGTATCGATCGGCTGTGGTGACTTCTGAGACGGCGCGTTTCCACGTGGGGGTGTTTAGCGCAGTGTTGTCTAACAATAACTCGAACACGGAACAGCGTGGGCGGACAGTGATTTTGGTAGAAGTACTGGAAGATGCGGACTTTGTTCCGACATTGACCTTTGTGGATGCGGCCGCGATGGAGAGTGAAATCGAAACAACGGGTCGAGTCGCGCTCTATGGTATACAGTTTGATCATGACAGCGCCACGATCAAAGATTCATCAGCACCAACACTCAATGAAATCCTGGCTTATCTCCGCACAAACAACATAAGTCTCTATGTCGTCGGTCATACAGATGATGTGGGTGCACTGGCTTATAACCAGTCCTTGGCGCAAAAAAGAGCAGAAGCAGTGGTCGGGCATCTTACATCAGCGGGCGTTGACGGCGGGCGTTTGACGGCGCTCGGTGTGGGACCCGCAGCCCCTGTCGCGAGCAATGACAATGATGCGGGGCGTGCGGAAAATCGTCGTGTAGAGTTGGTTAAACGGTTAGATCGTTAGCTGGTTCAGCGTGACGGTATAATTGCTGACTTGGGTAACTGTGTCGGCAATGGCTTCACCCGTAAGTTCATGGACTTGGTGTGTTTGTTTGCAGCGCGTCACGACGCAGCAGCACACGCTGAATCATGATTGGCGTTACGCTGAAGGACAGAGAAGTCGAAGCCTTGTTTGGGTCTGGGTGGTCAATGGCTTCACAAAGCCCCCCACCCGATCGGGTGATGCGACAATGGGGGTCATTCGACGAAAGACCTAGAGTTTGTTGGAGACGGTTAATTTCCTGTTCTGGGTTAAATCGTTCTCCACGTGTGCGGATGAATGTCTCAGTCAGCTGGATCACCTCACCATGACGCCGAACGATAACGATTCTAGATTCACCTTCAGGGGCTTGGCCATCGCCTCTAACCATCTCCAATCCCTCTCCCGTCCACTCTTCAAAAAGTTGGATCGGACCTGCCTTATGACCGGCGTTAGAAAGGGTTGTAAATGCACGCGCGTCCGACATGCCCAAACGTACTCCGTGGATTGAGACAGCCTCCAAGGAGTCAGTGCTGACGACTGCGTCTGCGTGGGATCCGGCGGAAGCTATGACGAGGAGCGTTAAAACAAACAGATGATGCATGATCCCTCCAGGAGTGTTCACCTGAGTTCGGCAAATGTCGCTTTATTTTATGCAGCCTATGTGTGCATGGGCAAACGCCGCGTTTTCAGCTACTCCACCGTCACACTCTTCGCCAGGTTTCTTGGTCGATCAACATCGCAACCCCGCTCAAGTGCAGCAAAGTAGGCGATAAACTGGAGTGGAATAAGTAACAGGATCGGATCCAGCAGTGGATGACACTTCGGCACCTTGAGGACGTCATCGGCATCGTCTGCCAGATCGTCCGACTGACCGATGGCCACCACAGGGCCGTTTCGGGTTTTGATCTCCGCGATGGTCGACTTATTTTTTGTCAGAAGATCGTCATCCGGCACGATTGCGAACGTGGGTGTCGATTGGTCGATCAAGGCCAGAGGCCCGTGCTTGAGTTCTGAGGCCGGGTAGGCCTCAGCATGAATATAAGAAACCTCTTTCAGCTTCAGTGCACCTTCCTTTGCCAGACCGTAGCCCTCAGTTCGGCCAACAAAATAGGCGCGCTCGTATTGGGCATATTTTCGGGCGATGTCGCGATATTCATCTTTTCGATCCAAGAGTGCCTGGATCTGCTCGGGAAGCGCCTGTAGTGCGTTCACAATTCTCTCGCCTTCGGCGGGCGAGACGTCACGGATACGGCCCAGGTGGAGCGCGAGAAGGGCGAAGGCGGTGAGGGTTGAAGCAAACGTTTTTGTGGAAACAACGGCGATTTCAGGACCGGCGTGCAGATAGATGCCTGCACCGCACTGTCTGGCGATGGATGAGCCGACAACGTTGACGATGCCTAGAACAGTGCCTCCTTTACGCTGTATTTCCTGAACAGCGGTGAGCGTGTCATAGGTTTCGCCGGACTGACTGACCGCAAAATAGAGCGTTTCCGGATCGATGATGGGGTTGCGATAACGGAACTCGGCGGCGGACTCGGCATCCGTTGGGATACGCGCCAGACGCTCGATCATGCTCGCGCCGATAGCCCCGGCGATGTGAGCGCTGCCGCAGCCCAGAATCTTGATGCGTTTGAAGGACATCAATTCCTTTGGTTCCAGATTGAGACCGCCGAAATGGGCGGTTTTGAAGCGGCTGTCGATGCGACCGCGCAGCGTGCGCAGAATCGCGTCGGGTTGCTCATGAATCTCTTTCAGCGTGAAGTGTTCGTGCTCGCCCTTTGATGAGAGCGTGGTGTCCACCTCCAAGAGCGATGCCGGTCGGTCCGTGATTTCGGCTTCGAGATTCTGGATGGTGTGACCTTTGGGTGAGAGCGTTGCGATATCGCCGTCTTCGAGATAGATAACACGCTGAGTAAACGCGCCGATTGCACCCAGGTCAGAGGCGACATAGGTTTCATTGTCGCCGATGCCAATTGCCACCGGGCTGCCATTGCGCGCGGCCACCAGTTCAGCGGGTTGGTCACGATGCAACGCCACCAGACCGTACGTACCCGCGACCCGTTTAAGGCTGCGACGTACTGCACCCGTAAGGTCAGCGTCCTCCTTATATTCCTCGGCGATCAGCGCGGCGAGCACTTCCGAGTCCGTTTCCGTAGCGAATGTGTGTCCTTTGTCCTCAAGGTAGTCGCGCAAGCGCCCGGCATTTTCGACAATACCGTTGTGAACGATGCAGATGTTGCCAGAGGCATCCGCGTGTGGATGCGCGTTTAAATCGGAAGGCGCGCCGTGGGTGGCCCAGCGGGTATGGCCTATGCCGCAAGTTGCTGCATTGCGTTTGGGCAGCGTTTCTCTGAGAGTCGCGAGACGACCTTCTTTCTTGTAGATGTCGACCTTGTTTCTTCTCTGCAGAGCGAGCCCTGCGGAGTCATATCCGCGGTACTCAAGCCGGCTGAGCCCTTCCATCAAAATAGGCATGGCGTGTTTGCCGCCTGTATAACCGACGATGCCACACATAATTAAATCCTCCGCACCTAACCGTAAATCAATCGACGAATTTGTCGGGTACTGACCGCTCCCGCCACAAAACGTCGCGAGGGAATCTCGGCGAGGATCTGGGCGTAGATCTGCTCGTTTTTCTGATCGGTTGTTGCCTTCAGTTCCGCATGGCGGCGCTTTACAAACGTTTCCACCGATTCGTCGTATTCAGCAAGAACATCCAGCGCCAGGCGCTCACAGGTGCTGGGCGACAGGCCGGTGGTTTGGCTGAGGTGGTGGATCAGATCGGGGTCGAGCATGTCATTCATGCGCGAACTATATAATTTTGAAAGGTTTAGTCCATAAATTTGCCCTATTTCGGGCAAAAATATACAAAATCATACAAATTTTGGCCCTGGGTTAGGGGTTGGATGTGGGAACCGAACGTGACCCCATTATCTGGCCAGAGTCCAGATGCCAATGACGATAAAGCCGATACCTGCAACTACCCGCAGAGTTCGCTCGTTGACGTATTGATCGATCAGCCCGCCACCCAGCACGCCGATGGCGGAAGTTGCGATGAGCGCCAGAGAAGCGCCAATAAAGACCAACCACTTGCTGACCTCCTTGTCGGCCGCAAACAGCACCGTCGCCAGCTGCGTTTTATCTCCCAGTTCGGCCAGGAACACGGTTCCAAACACCATGGCAAGTGTTTTCCAGTCCATGAGTACTCCAACTTGTTGTGGTTGGAGTCTGCTTTGGTTTACGGGCAGATTCTACAGGCGGTACGCCGCGCGAGCTGTGCCCCGAAAGAGGTGCTCTCGGTCAGCTTCGCTGAAACCTGCAGCAATTTTCTTAAACGCGTTCCATAGCACGGCGTACGAACAGCTTTGCTTGTCCACCGGGAAGTTGCTCTCAAACATACAGCGCTCAGGACCAAACAGCTCTATCGCTTTCAGGTGGTAGCGACCCGTTGCCGCCACAATTTCGTCAGAGGTGGCAGGTGCTGCCCGTTTGTGAAAGCCGAATCCATTGATGGGCATGACCAGACCGCCCAGCTTGGCGTAAACGTTCTGGCAGGCAGCAAGCTCGGCGACGTCGACACACCACCGTTCGAATATCTCATCACCCCGACCGGCATAAGGTCCTATCCCGAGGGGGCCACCGAAATGATCGAAGATGATGGTTGTATTGGGGAAGGTTCTGGCCAGATCGGTCAGCTCAGGAATCTGTGGATGGTAAAGCCAGGCATCAAAGGTCATGTTGCGGTCAGCCAGGGTTTGAAAGCCTTCGCGGAATTTCTCGTCCAGGTACAGGTGCTCTGGCGGCTTGGTGTGGGAGTTCCGCACATCGGCGCTGGCGTCCCAGCCCGCTGCATGTCTGATCCCACGAAAGCGGTCTGAGAATCTCGCGTGCTCGTCCAGCACTTCACCCGCCGTGGCGCCAAGCGTCAGGTCTGCCAGGCTGACAATGCCTTCGCACGCCCTGAAATCACCGTAGTAGCCGGACGCGGTCATGGCAGCGACCCCGTTGACAAATTCGGTCTCTCCAACCGGTTTCAGTGCATCGGGACCACTGGCTCGATACATGGAAGAACATTCCACGAAGACAGTGGATTCCACATTGTGCCCGCTGGTTACATCCGCCAGTAGCTCGGGCAGCAGATAGGGGTTGTTAGCGTTATCCCACAGATGGTGGTGTGGGTCACAGATGGGTCGCTCGGGATCGATGATCTCTTCCTGGACCTGGTCCAGCCACTCCTGCCGCTGCATATAGATCTCCTAGTCGTAGTATTCGGGGGCTTTCTTAAGTGTGTTGGCAAGCGCCAGGCTGTGTTCTATCCAGAGGGTGGCGCCCTCAGCCTTCAGCAACGACTCCACCTTTGCCATGGACTTTAACGTTTGCTCGGCGTTCGTGTTGAACAGCGGTGTGATACGGTTTTTGCGGCTGAACTCAAAGTGGTAAAGATCGCCTGACAACATGATTTTGCCCGTGTTAGCGAGATTCAACAGCAGCGTCTGATGCCCGGGCGTATGTCCTGGCGCGGAGATAATTTGGACTGTGCCGTCGCCAAATACGTCATAGTCGCCGTTCAGAAAGACCTTTTTCGAGTCTTTTAACTCTGAATACAGGACAGGGTTGAAGACCGGGTTGTCCTCGGGTGTGAGAAAGGCTGCATCGTATTCTGTCTGCTGGATTAGAAGCGTTGATCCCGCAAATGCGTTGGCAGCGCCAACATGGTCGTAGTGGAAGTGTGAGTAGCTGGCGTAGTCGATGTCCTCAGGAGTGACACCCATAGCCGCCATCTGATCGACGACGCTCACCTTGTACTCCACAGTGACGCCGGGGCGCTCCTGATGCATGGGTCTGCCGGCCATCGCCAGCGGTAGCCCGCCGTCCCAGAACAACTTTCCATCAGGAT
Source organism: Candidatus Azotimanducaceae bacterium (assembly GCA_965227885.1). Lineage (GTDB taxonomy): Bacteria > Pseudomonadota > Gammaproteobacteria > Pseudomonadales > Azotimanducaceae > UBA4421. The sequence continues at coordinate 5,851,653 of OZ245781.1, read as the reverse complement.
GGTCGATGAGATAACACGGCACGAACATCTCCCGTACATCGGTGTCGTTCGGCTTTAAGCCGAACAGCGAGACATCAGAGAATTTGAAATAGCCGCAGTCGAAGATGTAGAGCTTGGGATTTGCCTGAGCAGCTGTTGCACAGACCAGCAACAGAGTAACCGCCAGAAATTGTTGGATGGTCCTAGTCATATCCATGTGCCTCGTGTGGTTGGTTCTTGTCCAGAGTTAGTTGAAGACAGCGTACAGCGTCAGCTGAATGCCGATAAGGACGGTAGCCCAGATCCGAATATCGCGCCAACGTGCCTGATCGGGAGCACCCGCGTAGATTAACCGGCGGGGAATCAGCCAGACGATAACAAGCAGGAAAACAAACCCGAGCATACTGAGGTAGTTGGCCCACACCACATCCAGAGATTGAAAAAACTCATTCATGATGAGCTCCCTGCGGTTGTGGAAGTTTCCCTACTTCTGGAAAGAAACGGTGTGTAGGTCAGCTTTTCGAAATCGATGGGCTCATCCGGTGGCGTGAAGCCGGAAATAATCCAGAGAGCTGCCAGCGAATAAAGAAAGCTGAAGAACGCGACGAATAGCATGTTGACGCCCGCCATCAGAATTGCAGCAGCGATAACAACGCCGGATATGAGTGTCCAGAGACCCGCTTTGGGTGTGGCGCGGCGCGTGAACGCACCGAGTAACAGCAGGGCCAACATGGGTCCCTGGAAGAGCGACAGCATGGTTTGGATAAACTGGTAGATACCGCCCATGTATGCGATCAGGGGGGCGGTCGCCATGGCAGCCAGGAGGAATATCAGTGTCAGGTAACGCCCGACGACCAAATCTCTGGCTGGATCCGGGTCCTTCATGAACACATGGCGTACATCGCGCGTCACCATCAAAGATGTGGAATTGATACCCGAGTCTATGGACGACTGAAGGGCCGCGATGAGGGCGATAAACATGAGTCCCGACAAGCCCGGGGGTAGCACTTCTCTGATGACCCACGCCATGGATTGGTCTGGAAACTCGATATCTGCCGTCATGACCAGTGCAAGCAAGCCCGGGAAGACGACTAACAATGGGACAAACGTTTTGGCCAACGCAGCAAACATCATTCCCGCGCTGGCATCCCACTGAGTTTTAGCGCCTAGGCTGCGCTGAAGTATGGCCTGGCCGGCACACCAGTAGGCAGGAGACAGCACCACACCCAGCCCGAGCAGAACCCCGTGCCAGGGAAAAGTCTCGTGGTCGGCGGGCAGGTAGGCTTGCAGATGATTCGGATTCTCCGCAACCAGAGTATTGGCGAAACCATCCAGACCGCCGCTTTCGGAGATTCCCAGCCAGACGATGATCAGGCCGCCGATGAACATGATGCTGACCTGCAGGGCGTCGGTAAATGCCACGGCGGCAAGGCCACCTGCAATGCTGTAGGCGCCGACGATGGTACCGGTCACCATGATGCCTACCCAGATAGGCCAACCGAGGTAGGTTTGCAGTGTCAGTGCGAGCGCCCATAGGGCTGCGGCAATCGCAAAAACCGCCACCACGCTGGTGATTAAAGCTGCCGTTACTCGCACCGCTGGGTTGTATCGCTTGCCGAGATATTCGGGGATGGAATACACCTCAGCCTTCCAATATAAGGGGATAAAGATCAGGGCGGCGCAGACCATCGCCGGGATGGCGCCAATCCACTCAAAGTTTGCCTGTGCAATGCCCACCTGGTATGCGTTGCCGGATGCGCCGACGTAGCTGTTTGCACCTATATTGGTACCGATGATGGATAAGCCGATGACCCAGAAAGTGAGGCTTCGACCTGCAAGGAAGAAGTCATGGGCGTTTTTAACTCGACCCTTAAGTCGAACGCCAACAAATATGATCAAGGCCAGGTAGCCGACGATGATGGCAAGATCTAATGAGTGCACGTTGTTGAAATCCCCCCGAGGAAGACCGATTCTAATAGATCGAGGGGTATAAGCGAGTGGTAAAGCATCAATGTCGTTAAAGGTTGTGGGTGCCGGGTTCGGGCGCACGGGCACGTTGTCGTTGAAGTTTGCATTGGAAAAGCTTGGCTACGACAAGTGTTATCACATGATGGAAGTGGGCAATCACGATGATCACTTCAAGCAGTGGCTGGAACTGTCGCGCGGCGGTGAGATGGATTGGGTCACCCTGTTTGAGGGTTATCAGGCCTCGGTGGACTGGCCCAGCTGCAATTGGTGGCGTGAACAGCTTGCGGCGTTTCCTGATGCCAAGGTGATCTTAAGCCGGCGCGATCCGCAAAAGTGGTACACGAGCGTGATGAACACCATCTACCAGGTTTCCGTTGGCAATCGGGCCAAGGCTGAAAAGGAAGGCGACGCGCAAGCAAAAGCCGCAGCGCAATGGGCGTTTGAGGTCATCTGGGGCCGTGTGTTTGATGATCGCATGGATGATAAAGAACATGTCATCGCCTGTTATGAAGCGCACAACCAGGCGGTTATTGATGAAGTGCCAGCGGATGCACTGCTTGTCTACGAGCCTGGTGATGGTTGGGCACCACTCTGTGAGTTTCTGGATGTGCCGATTCCGGACGAAGACTATCCGCGGGTGAACAGTACAGAAGAATTTAAGGAGCGCTGGGAGAAGATTGACGAAGAAGCCAGGCAGCGAAAAGAGTCGCAATAACGGCGCCTGCTATCTGTGCAGCGATAAACCCAGGGGCATCTGGCGGCTGGATGCCTGAAAATGTATCCGTCAGCGTGCGTGCAATTGTGACCGCAGGATTGGCAAAAGAAGTGCTGGCGGTGAACCAGTAGCCTGCAGTGATGTAAAGCCCGACAGCAAAGGGTACGGCATCCGGACGTGAGCGCAGCACCAACAATATTGTGGCGACCAGACCGAAAGTGGCCACACCTTCCGCAAACTGAAGGTTAAGTCCGGCGCGGACATTGCTGGATGTTTGGAGCAATTCCTGACCGAACATGGCATGAGCGATAACAACGCCCAGAACGGCCGCTCCGATCTGCACCACCACATAGGCCGCGGAGTGGGCGAGGGTGATTTCCTTGCGGATCAGGAAAGCCAGAGTAACCGCCGGGTTAAAGTGCGCGCCGCTCAAGCTGCCGAACATCAAAAGCAATACAACCAGGATTGCACCTGTTGCGACCGTGTTGCCCAGCAGGGCGATCGCATCGTTGGCTGGAGAAAGCTCCGCACCCATGATGCCGGAGCCGACTACTGTGGCCAGCAGCATGGCGGTGCCTGCCGCCTCAGCTGTCAGGCGACGTGCAAGGCTGATGTGTTCACTCATCTTCTGGTGTCAGGACCCAATCTTCAGCCACACATTGTAGGTGATATTCGGTGTCTTTATGTTGGTAGTGCACACCATTGTTGAGCACCTCTACGTCTTCGGCGGTGCGGGGTAGAGAGCGAGGTTTGCATTCAGGGTGCCTGGCGACAGGTGTGCAGGACGGCCGGTAGTCCCGACAACCCTGGCGAGACACTGAATAGATTTCGTTGTCATCCGTCTGGTACTTGATCACGGTCTCAGGACCAGAACGCTTCTGGGCGGTAACGACGATCTCTTCTATGTTTGCTTCCCTCTGTTCTATGTTGTCCTGCGCTGTACTTTTCTGTCTGGCGTTCCGTTCTTCAGGCGGTTGTGGTGCCGTATCAGCTGCTCGCGCCTGGCTGACAAATGACCGTTGTGTGCTCGCGAGTTGGTGTTCGGCATCTTCACCGGAAGCAACCTGCGCATACCCGACAGAGCGCGTGATTTGACTTGCTTCTGGCACAGACACAGGCTCAGTTGCAGGAACGGCTTCTGATTCAGCAGTGTTGGAACCTGCGGCAAGCGTTGCCAGTGGTACAGATGTGTCCTCAAGTGACTGAGCGCGACGTTCTGCGGTAACCGCAATCGGCAGGATATCGGTATCTGATGTCGCAGCTTCGCTCCTGGGCGCCTGGTCGGTTGCAGCCTCAGCGCTTTCGGTTTTTGGAAACTCAACGGCCACTGGAGGCGGCTCGGGTTGAGGGGCGGCGGTGGTGTCCATGTTCATCACCTTTGCCGGTTCGTTTTCATTTTTGGTTGCCGAATCGAAAAGGGTGTCCGATTCCGCCTGGGAAGAGGGTTGCAGTTGCACTCGTCCCGTTAACATCGAATCTTCCGGGGCTTGCGTCTGAGGTTGCATCGCCGCGTTACCCAGAGCGGGCTCAATGGGTGCGGATTCAGTGTCGGGTAGTAGCTGGGTGCTGGTTGCAGGACTCAGATCAGTGACATTGGTCTGCAGAAAAATGCCGACGGCAAGTACAAGTACTGCAGCACTCGCAAGCGCGCCCGCCCAGCGATTCCACTTGGACAAGGCAGGCGCATTACGCTTTTTTGCAAGATGCTCGCTCGCCTGTGCCAGCACGGCACGGTCGAGCTCAGGCGAAGGCTCGAGGTCTGCGCCTTCCGCGTAGAGATCTTCCAGCCAGGTGTCGTTACCAGGCGATGATGGTGGGTCTGACTTATGATCTGACATAACGTTGTAACCCTGCTTTCAGCTTTTCATTGGCGTAACGCAAACGACTTTTTACGCCCTCTAAGGTTGAGTCTGTTGTCGCCGCAATTTCTTTCAGTGACAGGCCGCCCTCGTGTTGCAGCAGCCATGCTGACCGTTGTGCGACAGGCAATCGCTTCAGTTCCGCGTACAGGTGCTGTCGGAGCTGGTCGCGCTCAATTTGCTCAACCGTCTGTTCTTCACTCTCGAGCGTATCGACGTCTGTCTCTTGGGCATTGCTCATACCTGACCGCATCTGTTTTCTGTACACGTCGTTTAGCACGTTGGTTGCGATGGTGAAGAGAAATCCTGCAAATCGTCCGTCCGGTTGGTAGTTGTCCAACGCCGGCAGCAGCTTGGACCAGGTTTCTTGAAATGCATCGTTCGCTTCAGCGGTGTCCAATTGGCGGGCGAAAAAGCGAAAGAGCGGACCTTTGTGACGGGCGTAGAGCAGCTCAAATGCACGGATCTCACCGTCAGCATAAGCCGCGACCAATTCGTCGTCGGAAGGGCTTTGCGCTTCCTGCTCAAGCGCACGAGCCCGAGTGCCTGCCGCGTCAGCGGAGGTCTCGGGCTCGGTTGCCGCGTCTGTTAACGACGCGCTGGGTGGCGCCTGTTCCATCGCATGTCCGCCATTAAGCTATCTCCCTGAGGCAGCCAGTTCCTCACCTCTGTTTGTGTCTGCAGGGGCTTTGGTGTCGTGGCTGGCAACTGATAGGGCCTCGGCAGTGCGAATCAGGTTGATGAATTCGCTGCGGTACCCATGGGTATCGCTGCCTTTGGCGTCCGTTGCCAGCTTGGCCACGGCCTGCAAATCCGTATTCTGCACGTGATCATTGTTGCGCAACAACTGGCCAAGCCAAGCCACTGCGGAAGAGAACTGATAGGTCTCGGTGGTGCGCTCCAGGGTCTGCGTAATGTCGTCCTTCTTCAGGATACGGGTCAGCAGCGAACTTTCGTCCTCATCCGGCTTTTTGTAGCGGAGTTTTAAATACGCCACCTCTTCAGCGTGGGGTGTGCGAGTAGTTGTAACCGTCTCGCCAGCTTTGCCATAGCGTAGCGGATCCGCCACGCTCGAACCTTCACCGACCAGCGTGATCTCGTAGAGCGCGGTGACCGTGTGACCCGCGCCGACATCACCCGCGTCTACTTTGTCGTTGTTGAAGTCTTCGCGGTTCAGGTGTCGTGTTTCGTAGCCGATCAGACGATAGGTCTCTACAACGGCGGGATTAAACTCCACCTGCACCTTCATATCCTTGGCGATGATATTGAGGGTTGCTCCCAGTTCTTCTACGAGTACTTTGCGAGCTTCGTTGATGTTGTCGATGTAGGCTGCGTTTCCATTACCGATCTGCGCGATTTTCTGCATCAGGTGATCGTTATAGTTACCCGTGCCGAAACCGAGCACTGTCAGTGCGACACCGGTCTTTCGCTCTTTCTCGACAAGACGCTCGAGCGCATCCACATCGGTGGTACCGACGTTAAAGTCGCCATCGGTGGCGAGTATCACACGGTTAACGCCGTCTTTGATCAGGTTCTGTCGCGCCAGGTTGTAGGCGAGCTTGATTCCAGCGCCGCCGTTGGTGGAGCCACCGGCACTCAGGTTTTCGATGGCCTGAATGATCGTCGCTTTCTTCGCGCCAGACGTCGGTGCCAGGACTTCACCCGCAGCACCCGCGTAGACCGCTATTGAAACGGTATCTTGCGGTCGCAACTGGTTGACCATCATCTTCATCGCGCTCTTCAGGAGCTGGATTTTGTTCGGTGCCTGCATAGAGCCTGATACGTCGATCAGGAAAACAAGATTTGCGGGCGGCAGTGAATCACCGTGATCTTCCTGCCAACCGTTAATACCAACATGCAGAAGCTTACGTTCGGCGTGCCACGGACTCGGACCCATTTCGGTGAATATTGTGAAAGGGGTATCGCGGTCCTTGGCCTGCGGATAGGCGTAGGCGAAATAGTTGATCAGCTCTTCCACCCGAATAGACTCCGGGTTGGGCAAGTGTCCAGCCATAAGCTGGCGACGCATGTTGGCGTATGACGCGCTGTCGACGTCGACCGCAAAAGTGGAAACAGGAAATTGAGCTGCCCACTTCACGCCGTTGTCTTCGAAACCCTCATAGTTCTCGCGCCCCTGGTCCTGATAGAAAGGCGCAGGTGGGTGCCCACTCATGTACGCGGCATCCATTTGTACACGGGCGGCAGTCGCTGTCAGTGGTACGTTGGCAAGGCCCTTACCGATACGCCTGCCTGTAACCACAATCTCTTCGACTTGGGCCTCACGTTCCTGCCGAGTGGCGGGCGGTAAGGGTTGTTGCACGGCGGGCTGGTTTTGGTTCGCCGAGTCGTCTACGGAGGGCGGTGCCGTGGTGCAGGCAACCAGCGCAAAGCCCACAACCACACTGGCAAGGGCTGCTCCGGATGCGAATAGATATCTGATGTTCATGTGCGTTCTCGCTTATTCTGTTTGGCTTGATTGAAGGCGGTTTTCACCTCCGTTACCTACCAAGAACGCCGGGTTGTCGAATATGGGGTTAAATTTTATTGAGAAATTTCAGGTAGCGCTCAATCGCTTCCCGCTCATAGCCCGCATGAAGCTTGCCGGATGACTCTAAGTCGTTGATTTCATTGAAATTAAACCAGCCGATATCGAGCAGTTCAGAGTCATCATACTCTTGAATTTGAGTCGGGACTTCAGCGCCGTAAACAATATGATCACCGCGTTTGTAGTGAAATACACCCAGCTCAATGAGGTCATGTTCGGGCACATAAATGTCCAATTCTTCACCCAGTTCACGGCTCACAGCACGTTCTGGCGATTCGCGCCATTCGATGCCGCCACCGGGTAAGCCCCAGCGCCGGTTGGGTCTGGCCCAAAAGCTTGAGTGTACGGCCAAAAAGATTGCGTCATCGCACCAGAGCACGCAGCGGGCGGTTTTGAGTTTCTGTTTGATACGGGACACTAGACGGCACTGACCTGAGGTTTTTGCTCGTAGTAGTTGGTTGCCGCTTCGAAGGTGTGAGCGATCCGCAGGACGCTGAGATCATCTCGAGGTGGACCTACCATCTGCAGGCCGACGGGTAGATTGCCACTGAAACCACCCGGTACTGAGATAGCGGGACAACCGGTTGCAGTAACCGCACAACACACGGTCATCCAGTCGATATAAGTCTCCATCGGGACGCCCTCGATCATTTCGATCCATTCCTGGTCAGAAGGAAACGGCAGCACCTGAGCTGCGGGCAGGATGATCAAGTCAAAGTCGTTGAAAAAATCAGCTGTAGCCGCGTAGATTTTGCTGCGCCTGAATTCTGCATCGAGGATGTCTGCGGCCGGTTGGGCGAGGCCCTTTTCCATGTTCCAGACCGCGGTTTCCTTTGCATGCTGGCGCCAATCGGGAATGGCTCGGTCCAACGCCTTGGCGGTGGCAGCCAGTCCGCTGGCACGTTGCGACTGAAAGACGGCCATCGCATCCTGCAGTGGTGGTACCGCCGGAACGACATCAGCACCGAGGTCTGTGAGGGTGGCGGCTGCTCGTTCCATGACCTCCAGCACTGCAGCTTCTACGGGTATGCCGTGCAGCGTGGGTGCATAAGCGATGCGTACACCGTCCAGGTTATCCAACGGCACCAGCGCGTCCAGAAAAAACTCGCCAGGTTCTGGCAGGGTGAGCGGGTCATGCGGATCTGGGCCGGCCAGAACAGACATGAAGAAGGCGGTGTCTGCCACCGTACGAGCCATGGGCCCTGTTGTCCCCAGTCTTCCCAACCAACTGTATCCGCGTGTGTGAGGCATGCGACCGATCGACGGTCTGAAGCCCACGACATTACAGAAAGAAGCAGGATTGCGTAGTGATCCACCCATGTCGCTGCCATCTGCCAGAGGCAGCATCTGCGTAGCCAGCGCAACGGCGGCGCCCCCACTGCTCCCGCCGGGGGTGCGCGATAAGTCGTACGGGTTTTTGGTGCGGCCATACAGATCGTTGAAGGTGTTGGAGCCAAGACCAAACTCGGGCATGTTGCTGCGCCCGATGAAAAACGCACCTGCCGCGCGCATGCGGGCGGCAAAGGTGTCATCCGCAGCGGCAAAGTTTTCAGCCCAGGGCACAAAACCCCATGTGGTCGCGAACCCTTCAACCTCGACAGCATCCTTGGTCGCCATAGGCAGGCCGTGCAGTGGTCCTCTGTCCGCGATCGGCACCTGATCTGCTGCGCGCGCCAGTGCCAGCGCTTCATCTTTATCCAGTAGAGATACAAGTGCGTTCACTTGAGGGTTAACGGCCTCTATCCGCCGGTAAACTTCTGCAAGTACCGCTTCTGATGTCAGAGCGCCGGTTTGAAGTTCGCGACATAGCGTGCGCGCGTCGGTCCACATGTTAACTCCTTAGTCGATCCGCTCGAGTTGCCACACGGGCACCTCAACAGGCTTTTTGAGATAGAGCCCTCCACCCACTGCAACAAAGTGTTTAGCGAGCGAGTTCCGATAGTAGTCCGCTGACCGCAGCGTCTGACTCATATCGGTGTGATCTGTATCGGTCTGCGCCAGGTCGTCGCTGGTGAGCACACTGAGGTATAGCGCTCCGCGGGTATTGTCAGCCAGGTTGTGTATGGCCCGAGTACACGCTTTTTTGTTCAAGTACCCCAGAACGTCATTGCAGATGAGGAGGTCAGCCTGGGGGTTGGCCTGAAAGTCGACAACGCTGCCGTGCTGCCAACCGTATCGGTCAACCAGGTAGTCACTGAACTCAAAGCCTGACAGGGTGGCTTTCGGGAAGTGCTTACCGAAGGCTTTGAGCATGGTGCCGATGCCACAACCGATATCGACAATATGAGTGACAGGCACTTCGAGGTATTTAAGGTAGGCTGAGACAAACTTTGCCAGGCGACCCTGCTCCGCGGGCGAAACCGCGCGAGTCTCTCTCGATAGGTAAAATTTCTGGTAATAGGCTGCGTCGAACTTGGGCTTCATAAACCGTTTTGAATTTTCGATATCAATACCAATGCGCGGTTGCAATCTGACTCGTGGTCTCTAGGGTAGAGGCTTTTGCCGCGCATTATAAGTCGCGGTTGAAGTCGCAGCTTAGGTTCGCAGCTTTTGTTAGTAGATGAGCGGTTGGGAAAAGCGGGGGAGAATGCCAGAGTCACAAATGAAGCCAGCAGCAGACGCGAGTCACACTGACTCGGGGTATGCGCAAATAGACTGGCCGGTCTTCTATTCCAGTGTTGCCGTACTCCTGGCACTGATTCTACCGTTGATGGCCTTTCCCGAAGAGGGGAAGGTTTTTCTAGGGGCTGCCTTTGATTATCTGACAACGCAGTTTGGGGTTGTCTATATTATCGCGGGTATCTTCGCCCTCGGTTTCCTTCTGTATCTCGCCTTTGGCAGGCACGGCAGCATCGTTTTTTCGCGGGGCGAACAGGCGCCGCTCTTTTCGACATTGAGCTGGAGCGCCATGCTCTTCTGCGGCGGCATTGGTACCAGCGTGTTGTACTGGGGTACCGTTGAATGGGCACATTATTATGTGGCCCCACCCTTTGGCGCGGAGTCTTTGTCCAAAGAAGCGTTGCCCTGGGCGTTGAGTTATCCGATTTTTCACTGGGGTTTTATCGGCTGGGCTTTCTACTGCCTGCCGGGCATTGTCATGGGTTATGCCTTCTACGTGAAAGGTGCATCCAGTCTCAGGCTGAGTGTCGCGTGTGAAGACGTTATCCCGCCTTCGTGGCGCCCTTGGTTGTGTCCTGTCATAGACCTTGTGTTTGTTGTGGGTCTGGTCGGAGCATGCAGCACCGGCATAGGCTTGGGCGTACCGCTCATCGGCGCGCTCCTGGTAAGGCTTCTCGGTCTGGAAGATCCGGGCTTTCTGCTAGATGTGCTGGTCATTCTTTCCATCACAGCACTGTTTGCAGCAAGCGCCTGGCTCGGGCTTGAGAAAGGCATCAAACGTTTGAGCAACATCAATATTGTGTCTGCTTTTTCGTTGCTCCTGTTTGTTCTGCTGTTTGGTCCGACGCTGTTCATTCTTGAGCTGGGGACCACCACACTGGGATTTCTGGTGCAAAACTTCCTCAAGATGAGTACCTGGACAGATCCGCATGAGGGATCAAACTTTGTCGAGTCCTGGACTGTGTTTTACTGGGCCTGGTGGTTGGCGCTGGGTCCTTTTATGGGCCTCTTTATTGCCAAAATTTCTCGCGGCAGGACGGTGCGGCAGATCATCCTCGGGTGTCTCGGTTACGGCACCCTCGGCTGTACGGTCTTTTTTGTCGTGCTGGGTAACTACGCCGCCTACCTGGAACTGAATGAAATTGTCGCCGTGGTAGCCATCATCGCAGAGCAAGGTCCGCCCGAGGCGATTGTGGCAGTGCTGGATACACTGCCCGCGTCCACGTTTGTCCTTATCGCGTTCACCATGATTGCGGTAATTTTTGCAGCCACCAGCTACGACTCCGCTTCCTACACACTGGCGCTAGCTGCGACCAAAAACCTCGCCGAGGCGCACGACCCGTCCCGTCTGCACCGGGTGTTCTGGGCGATTTTGCTCGGCTTCCTGCCGATAACCCTCATCTACATGGGTGGCTTGAGGCCGCTGCAGTCTGCGGTGACCCTGGCTTCCGTCCCACTCTTGATCATCATGTTTGTCTCGACGTATGTGCTGTGGAAAAACCTGAATGAATCTGTCCAGATTGGGGACGCACAATCGTCTAATACTTAACACAAACAACCGACGTTGGAGGAGACGATGCAATACCTGTTACTCATCTACGAAGCCGAAGAAATCTGGGAAAACAAAACCGACGACGAAAAGCGTGCCGTGTTGGCGCGCCACGGAACGTTAAATGCCCGGCTTGACGCGGATGGCGTAACCGCCACCGGCCAACCGTTGCGGTCCACTGCTACTGCGGTCAGTTTGCGACATCGTGGTGGGGAACTTGCCATCTCCGACGGTCCGTTTGCGGAAACCAAGGAGCAACTCGCCGGATTTTATCTGGTGGATGTAGACTCCATGGAGCAGGCCATCGAATACGCAGCGCAAATTCCGAATGTCGAAACCGGCACCATTGAGGTTCGCCCGGTAGACGATCACTCCGACCTGCAGGACTGATACGCACCATCATGCCGGTGCAAGACTTAGGTCCCGTGCTCAAGGCGGCTTATCCCCGGGTGGTGGCGACACTGATCCGCGTTCTCGGTGATATGGACCGAGCTATGGACGCGACCCAAGACGCGCTCGTAAAGGCGCTCCAGGTCTGGCAGGTCGAAGGTGTCCCCGACAATCCAGTCGCGTGGTTGGTGACGGTGGGTCGCAACCGCGCAGTGGATGTCATACGCAGAGACAACCGGGCGGTCAGCCTGGACCAGAACGTCGTTACGCTGGTGGAAGTTGAAAGTACGGAAGAACCACCGGCAGAGATCGACTGGTCTGAAGTAGATGATGATCTGCTGCGTCTGATGTTCACCTGCTGTCACCCGTTGCTCACCCAGGAATCACAAATTGTGCTGATGCTGAAGGTGGTGCTGGGTTTCAGCGTTGAAGAGATTGCACGCGGCCTGCTCGCTTCACCGGCGAGCATCGAGAAACGGATCACCCGAGCAAAACAGAAGCTCAAAAACGAAGACGTGCAATACGAGGTGCCTCGCGTGGAGGAGATTCCTGAGCGGCGCGCCCAGGTGTTAAAGGCGATTTATCTCATCTTTAACGAAGGGTATACGCGTATTCAGGACCAGGAGCTAGCCCGCGGTTCTCTGATTGATGTTGCCATTCAACTGGCGCGGATGACATCGAGGCTGTTTCGTTTTGATCCGGCGCCCCGGTCGTTGCTCGCGTTGATGTTGCTGAGTGCAGCACGCTTACCGGCTCGCGTAGGTGAGGATGGTGTCTTTGTGCCGCTTGAGAAGCACGATAGGAGTCTGTGGGACCAGAAGCTTATCGGTGAAGGGATCGCCGTCATCGATGCGGTTTATGCCGCGCGGCATCCTCCGGACGCGTACCAGATTCAAGCTGCCATCTCGGCAATCCATTGTCAGGCTGCGTCGGTTGAGGAAACGGACTGGCCGCAGATCGTCGCACTCTACGACAAGCTTGGCGAATACGATCCATCCCCGGTTATCCCAGTCAATCGCGCCGTTGCACTGTGCTTCTGTGACCGAGCGGTGGACGCCATGCGCGAGCTCAGCGACGCAAGCGTAGCGAAGCAACTGCACGATTATCAGCCTTATTATGCCGCGCTCGCCTTTACGTACGAACGCGCGGGTCTGGTGGTTGAGGCAGTGGAAGCATTGGCCACTGCCATCGACAAAGCGCCCAGTACCGCCCAAAAGTCTTATTTGCAGAAGGAACGGCTTCGCCTGGAGAGCCTGCTCTTATAAAACCCCACCCTTCTTCGTACCGCGTGACCGTGGCATCATCGGTGGTGAAGGAGTCTGGGGATTTTGAATGGACATTGACACGTTCTACACCGATCACTGGCGTGACATAGAAGACGAGCGGATAGCACGCTATGAAGAGATGTTCGTCTGGCACGATGCGCAGGCCGCCTTGGTTGCACCGGCTGAATTGGCACAGGGGCATCGGGTTCTGGATGTGGGTGCAGGTCCAGGCTTTTTTGCCAGCGGGCTTGCCGGTTTGGTCGGTGCCACAGGTCATGTTGATGGCGTCGATATCAATGCCAGGTTTGTGGCGGATGCGAACGAGCGGTTTGCCAGCACGCCTAACCTGCAGTTCCATCATGTCACAGACCATGTCCTGCCATTTGAAGAGGGTACGTTTGACCGGGTCATCTGCAAAAACGTACTGGAGTACGTGCCTGATCTTGTTGCCACCCTGGCGGAGGTTAAACGGGTTTTGAAACCCGGCGGGCGCGTGCATGTCATCGACAGCGACTGGGGGGTTGTCGTTGTTGAACCCTGGTCCAAGGGTGTGACAGATGAGTTTTTTGCGGCGGCGGCACCTGCGTTTAATGAACCGTACATTGGTCGACGGGTTCCGGGTCGGCTCTGGGAAACGGGATTTAGCGAAGTGCAGGTGCGTTTGTCACCGTTTGTCGATCAGCATGGTCGGGGTTTGAACGTATTGAAAAATATGGCCAGCTACATCAAAACCTTCGACACGATGCCGGAGCAGCGAGTGCAAGCGCTGCTGGCTGAGGTGCAAAATTCGCTGGATGCGGGACAATTTCTATTTATGTTGCCGCAGTTTTTGATTACGGCCCAAAAAAATGTGCAATAGAAACAATCCGCAGACGAACAAGAGGGATAGACATGGCTGAGCCAAGAGCGGTTGTAGATAGCACCAGTGCGGTTGCCAAGGCATTGATCGCCGAGTTGGGCGAAGAAAGTGTGCTTTTGGATGGAGACGTGACCTCACGCAGCGCCGGAATATGGAGGTCGGATAGCGTCCGCGCGCAGGTCCTGGTCAGACCCAGATCAACGGAAGAGGTCAGCCGCGCCATGCGTGTTTGCCACGAGCACAATCAGCCTGTAATCGCACACGGTGGTCTCACTGGCCTTGTCGAAAGTGCGCTCACGACAGAGTCGGATGTTGTGATCTCCCTCGAGCGGATGAACGAGATTGAGACGGTTAACCCACTCGAGCGAACGATGGTTGTGCAAAGCGGTGTGATACTGCAGACCATCCAGGAAACTGCGGCGGAGCATGGCTTGATGTTTCCTCTCGACCTGGGTGGGCGAGGCAGCTGCACGATCGGGGGCAACATATCAACCAACGCCGGGGGTAACCGGGTCATTCGCTACGGCATGACGAGAGATATGGTTTTAGGTCTGGAAGCGGTGTTGGCAGACGGCACCATAGTCAGTTCAATGAACCAGATGATTAAAAACAATGCCGGTTATGATCTTAAGCAGCTTTTTATCGGTACCGAAGGCACGCTCGGCATCGTGACGCGAGCGGTGTTGCGCTGTCGCGAGGAAGTCGCCAATCAACCCACCATGTTGGTCGGCATCGAATCGTTTCAAAAACTGGTCCAGTTCTTAAAAACTGCGGACAAAGGTCTGCGCGGTTGTCTGTCGGCATTTGAGGTTATGTGGCAGAACTACTATCAACTGGTGACCACGCCACCCGCAAAAAATCAGGCGCCGCTCGCGGATACATACCCGTTTTATGTGCTGGTTGAAGCCATGGGGGCTACCGACGATGCGGTGGAGGAAATGCTGGGGGCTGCACTTGAGAGCGGCGAGGTCGCAGATGCGGTGATCGCACAGTCTGAAGCCCAGCGTATGCAGATCTGGGCGCTGCGTGATGATGTTGAGCAGGCGTTTCAGTACGCGCCGGTGTTTTTGTTTGATGTGAGTTTGCGCATCCCGTTTATGGAGGACTACGTCAACCAGGTGAATGAAGGACTGACTGCAGCATTTCCAGACTTCGTAAATTTCCCGCTGGGCCACATGGGCGATGGCAATCTGCACTTTGCGATCAGCGTTGGCAGCGACGAGACAGAAGCACGGCGCAAAGTAGAAGCTTGCGTCTATGAACCTCTGGCCGCCATCGGCGGTTCTGTTTCCGCCGAGCACGGGGTAGGTCTCGAGAAGAAACCGTATCTGGATATTTCGCGCAACGATGCCGAAGTAGCGCTGATGCGCACCTTGAAACAAGCGTTGGACCCCAAGGGGCTGTTGAACCCCGGCAAAATTTTCGATGGCGCACCATGACCGCACGAGGCTCTGAATTAGCGCTCCACTTTCGTCCTCTGCACGAGGTAGTGCGTGACATAAAAAGTGGCGCCCTCAGCTCCGTGGATGTTACGGAGTACATGCTCGAGCGTATTGCCGAACACGATCCGGATTATTCCAGTTACGCGTTGGTGTTGAAGGATGAAGCGCGCGCCGAAGCCCGGGCGCGGGACGCAAGTCGTGACGCCGGTGAAACTTTAGGTCCGTTGCATGGTGTGCCGATCGCGATAAAGGATCTGCTCTTCACGCAGGACATCCCCACTGCAAGCGGTACGGTGGTGATGAAAAACTTTGTGCCTGGCTACAACGCCACTGTTTTGGAGAAGCTCCGGTCTGCCGGTGCGGTCATCATCGGCAAAACTCAGTTGACGGAAGGTGCCTTTGGCAGCCATCACCCGAACATCACCCCGCCCAAAAATCCGTATAACAGAGAATTCTGGCCTGGCGTTTCCTCATCGGGGTCCGGCGTCTCAGTTGCAGCGGGCTTTGCATTTGGTGCCATTGGCAGTGATACCGGTGGCAGCATACGGTTCCCGAGTGCATGTTGCGGACTTGTCGGTCTTAAACCCACCTATGGGCGTGTCAGCCGGTACGGGGTTTGGCCTCTTGCTGAGTCGTTGGACCATATCGGCCCCATGACCCGGACGGTGGAAGATGCCGCGCGTATATTTGTTGCGATTGCGGGGCATGATCCAGCAGACCCCACCTCCCTGGTTGATGCAGTTCCCGACTGCCGGGACGAGGCCACAGATCTAAGCGGCGTGCGGATCGGCGTTGATTGGCGCTATGTAAACGATGGCGTGGAAGCACCGGTGGTAGGCGCTGTTCGAGCAGCAGCTGAGGGCTTTGCGAATGCCGGTGCTGAGATTGTTGACGTTGAGATGCCGGAAGCCTATCGACCGTTGGTGGAAGGGTGGGGGATCACATGCGGGGTAGAGTGTGCGGAAGCTCATCGTGAACTCTATCCAGCGCACTCCGCTGTTTACGGCCCGGCCCTCACAAACTTGATAGAGTTAGGGTTGAACGTGCCGCGGGAACGTTATGAAGAGCTTCAAGGTATTCGTCGGCGTTTTGGAGATGAGCTTGAAGCCAGTCTACTCACGGTGGATGCCATGCTCACGCCGAATATGGTCCGGCAACCGCTCCGCGCCGCTCTGATGGAAGCCGGGTACGACGACAGCGACCATGCGCCCTTCATCAACTTTACCGCGCCCTTCGACTACTCAGGTCATCCCACCATCACGCTGCCTGCCGGTCTTGGTGATGGTCTGCCGTTGAGCATACAGCTGGTAGCTCGAAGGCTTGGCGAGGATCGCCTTGTCCGCCTCGGTCGAGTGCATGAAAGCCAACAGGGGCAAATGCCTAATCCCAATATCGGTTAGCCGGACCTTGAAGTTTGGTAACGGTGCCCTTACCTCTACCGTTAACGGAAGGAGGGAAAATTAAGTGTGTATTATTGAACCGCATGTAGAGGGCCTTGAATCCACTCGGATTTTCGCCCGCAACGATGGCCACCATCAGTTTCTTGCGTATCAGATGACTATCAAGACAGAGAAACCGGTCGCTATGATTCTGCCGGTACCGGTCGCCTTGCCAGCACGGGAAGACAGTCTGCGATTTGTGAATCTTGAGGGTGAACAGGACCTGCTGTATCGATTGGCGAGGACGATTCCTCGTCCGTTTGTACCCTGGTTTTTTCGCACATTCGGCGCCTCAGGAGATGATGGCCTTACCGCGAAGCCCCTGGAGGTGCGCCAAGTCGGTTCATATGTTGCTACCTTTGTCCCGAGCCTCGCTGACTTTGACCGGGTTCCCCGAGAGTTCAGATTGCCGGATGCTTTCTGGCGGGATATTGCCCGGTATCAGGACTGGGGTTTTGCGGTTTTTCAACTGCAACCCCATGCCGATCCGCAGGAAATTGAGCCGATGGCGTTTGTCTTTGAGACGCGTTTTCCGGATAGACTGTTTTTTCCCACACTCCATCGTCACGACGGCAATGTGGCCGCTTGGGAATATTTTGATCACATACTTCTCGCTCAAGGTCTGGAATTAGGACCTCGGCCTCGTTTAACACGTGAGGATGTGGAGCGGTATGACAGGCAGAAACCCTACTTTTCCTTCTGGTATCCACCGGAAAATGCAGAGGGTTGGGCAGACACCATCAAGCCGTTGAAGGCTTTTGACCTGGCATTGCCCGACGCTCTCGCGGGTGCGATAGATGCAGAAGAAGAAGTATTTCTCAAGGTGTTGAGGGGGAACTTTCCGAATGAAGATCACTGGGCGCATGTCACCAATCCGGGTTGCAGGATGTCAGCGACAGGACACTAGTTGCTGGTTGTGCCCATCGCAGCGAGTTGCCAATATGACTGAAGGGCGTAAGCGTTAGGGAGAGAAGCAACGGTGGCACTGACAAAAGAATCACAGCGAGAATGGCTCGCCAGAACCCGCGAAGAGATTATTGATCCCGAACGGCAGATAATCGATCCGCATCACCACATGTGGCGTACGAGCGGTTTGCCTGTATATCTTCTCGAAGATCTCTGGGAAGACACCCAGTCGGGTCACAACATCGTCAAGACGGTCTTCATGGAATGTGGTGCTGAGTACCGCGCCGACGGACCCGAACATCTGAAAGTGGTGGGCGAAACCGAGTTTGTCCGCGATGCCGCTTTTGCCAGCCGAGGGCAAGGCAAGGCGGAAATTGCCGGGATTGTTGCCCATGCGGATCTCGCCCAGGAAGAGGGTTTGCTGCGCGAGGTGCTGGCCGCACACGAAGATGCGGGGCAGGGTCTGTTTCGAGGCATTCGCCACGGTGGTGCCCATGATCCGGACAAGACACTGCGCTGGCTCGACTCCACTCCCCACCCGGATCTTTTTGAACAAGCTCAATTTCGGGCGGGTGTTAAGTTATTGGGAGAGCTGGGCTATACCTATGATTCCTGGCATTACCACTTTCAAAATGATGCGTACACGGAGTTAGCCAAGGCGGTTCCTGGAACAACCATTGTGCTCGACCATTTCGGCACACCCTGCGGTGTGGGCAACTTTGAGGGCAAGATGGGCGAGGTCATGGACTCGTGGAAAGCGGATATCACCCGGATGGCTGAATGTGAGAATGTGGTTGTGAAGGTAGGCGGGCTTGCGATGCCGGTGAATGGCTTCGGCTGGCAGGGAGGGGACGCGCCGCCGTCGTCCGACGAGGTGGTCGCAGCGCAGCGCGACTACTACCTGCACACCATCGATGCGTTTGGTCCTGAACGATGTATGTTTGAGAGTAACTTTCCCGTGGACAAGTTATCGCTTTCCTACGTGGTTTATTGGAACGCGATGAAAAAAATAGCTGCGGAGTATTCTGAAGCTGAGCAGCAGGCGCTGTTCTACGGGACCGCGGCACGCGTTTATCGGGTTTAGTTGGTCGCGGTTTAGCTGGACGAACTGTCAGCCACTTCACCGCTGTCTTCGTCAGAGCGAAAGGTTCGAATCGGTTTCCAGTAGTACCCGATCGCCAGGGTCGCAACCACAGCGAGCCCCGCGCCTAACAGCATGGAGTTGGCTGCACCGATAACACCCGCCCAGAAACCTACCCAGATGGTGCCCAGGTTGTTGGCGGTATAGGCCGCCAGAAACATCAGCGAAAATGCGCGTCCGCGCATCTCATCGGGGGTGGTCAGCATGACGGTAGTGTGTCGCACGGCAACGGTAACGGCGTCTGCGGCCCCGAGAAGGGCGATCATGACCAGACCAAACCACAGGGTGTCCGCCACGCCGAAAGCGAAGAGAAAAATCGCGTAAGCAATGGAGGCATACAGCACAAGCATGCCTTTGGCTCGGTACGCGATGAACAACAAGGCGATGAACGAACCTGCAACCGCTCCAATGGAATTGGCAGCGCCCAGATAACCAGATACGGCCGCGCCGCCTGCGAACAGGCCAAGAGCCAGCACCGGCAGGATGTCCCGGTAGAACGAAACGACGGTGATACCTGCATCGAGCAGGAAGAGGCCCGGTAGAATCGGGTGTTTGGCCGTGTAACTTAAACCCTCGCGTGTCTCCTGCCAGACTGTGGTATCCCGACGCTCTTGCTCAACCCGTCCCCGGGTACGAATGAGCAACGGTGTCAGCGATGCGATCAGAAACAAGCCGCCGCCCAGGAGAAGCACAACGTCCAGCCCTGCGGTTGCTGCCACTGCCGCGAAGATGAGCGGTCCGATGATCGCGGCCGTGTTCTGGGAAGCGGTATCCATGGAGGCAGCCGGCAGCAGCAGCCGTTCCGGCAGTACCACCGGGATGAGCGCGGCCCGGGATGGCGAAGCGAACACATGTGACATCGCCGTGATGGCAATACCCGCATACACCCAGATGGTGGTGAGCTGGTTGTTGACCAGAAGAACGCCCAAGCCGAACAGCACCGCTGCTGTCAGTGCGTTGCTCAACACCATCAGTTGTTTGCGGTCCAGCCTGTCTGCCAACGCGCCCCCCCAGAGGAGCGATGGGGTCTGAACGATGAGTTGGACGAAGCCGATGACGCCAACCAGCCACGCGGAATTGGTGTCTTCCAGCAACCATTGAGCGGTGCCAAGGATACGCAGCCACGAGCCGATACCGCTGGACATCAGGATCACCCACAGCAACGTATAGTCCCGATAGCGGAAGATTGTGAGGCTGGACAGAAAATTCCTCACCGAAGTATCAGTCCTGCAGGTGTCCTGCAGCCTTTTCCGCAATCATGATGGTTGCCGCGTTGGTGTTGCCGCTGACGACATAAGGCATGACGGAAGCATCAGCGATGCTCAGGCCCTCCACACCCATGACCGACAGGTTTTCGTCCACCACTTTGCCGATGGCACATGTGCTGGTGGGGTGGTAGGTCGTTGATGCATCGCCACGAATGTACTCCAGCAAATCTTCATCTCGACTTAAATCCATATCCGGTTCCGGGCTCAGACGCCCGGTCAGATAAGGTTCCAGCGTCTCTTGTTTAAAAATATCCAGCAGCAGGCGCATACCTCTAATCATGCAGGCCTGATCTTCGGGGGCGGTCAGATAGTTGGCGTGTATGTCGGGCGCATCCATAGCCTGATTGGTGCGTATGTGGATTGAACCCGTGCTCAGCGGACGGTTCTGGTTCACTACCGCTGTCATCGCTGGACGATCGAGCGCCTGAATTCGACCCTCGTTGTTGTAGAGGGTTGCACCCGACGCAAAGTGTATCTGGACATCTGGGACCTCCAGGTTTGGCTGTGTGTACCAGAATCCTCCCACGGGAGCCGAGCCTGTGGTCAGCGGACCGCGGCGGGCGAAAAACCATTTTATCGCAGTGGGAATAAGGCGCCAGCCTTGCACTTCCCGATTGATGGATTGTTCTTCCTGAGTGCCGTAGACCACTTTGGCAAGCAGGTGGTCCTGCAGGTTTTCTCCGACATCGGGGGAGTTGTGCACAACAGGGATACCCAGTGTATGCAGGCGCTCGCCATCGCCCACGCCTGACAATTCCAACAGCTGGGGGGTATTGATGGACCCACCGCAAAGGATGATTCGCTCGGCTTCTATGGTCTGCGACATGCCTTTGCGGTTGATTTGCACACCACACGCGCGCTTGCCCTCAAACTCGATGCGCTCAGCCTTGGCGTGAGTCAGCACTTCCAGGTTGGGTCGTTTGCGCACAGGGTCCAGATAGGCGGTAGCGGTACTCCACCGCCGACCATTGTGCTGAGTGAACTGGTAGTAACCACAGCCGGCCTGATCGGCGCCGTTAAAATCCGGGTTTGCAGGAATTCCCTGATCCTGCATGGCGGTCAGGAACACATCATGGATGGACCGTTTGTCACGCACATCCTGCACGTGCAGAGGACCATCAGTGCCGTGCAACTCGTCGTGATGCGTCTGCTGTTGCTCCGCCTGTTTAAAGAAAGGCAATACGTCGTCCCAGCCCCATCCCACGGCACCGGCCTGAGCCCAATCATCGAAGTCCCGCGGCACGCCACGAATATAAATCATGCCGTTGATGGCGCTTGAGCCACCCAGAACTTTCCCCCGCGGCCAGAATATCTCGCGATCGTTCAGTTCCGGTTCCGGCTGTGTGTAGTAGCCCCAGTCAACCTTCGGGTTGTTGAAGTTGGCCGCCCAGCCTGCAGGGATGTGCAGTAAAGGTGAACGGTGCCCTCCGCCCGCTTCCAGGAGACACACTTTTTTCTCGGGGTTTTCGCTCAATCGGTTTGCGAGCACGCATCCAGCGCTACCGGCACCAACTATCAAGTAGTCGAACCGCATCGTTATTTTCCTTATGCCCTCTCCAACAAACTAAGCTTGCCCCGAGAGCCTGGCGAAACTCAATATTGACAGCTTAAGTTAGTCGATAATGCCGGTCGGTGTGCCGTCGATGCTGAGCTGGTTTTTCTCTTCCCAGTAAGCTTCGATCCCTGCCTGGCCTTTTTTCTCAGACCACATCTCCAGCACCTTACGCTCCTCTTTAAACTCCATCATCGGCACGGCGTAGCCGCAGGAAGTTTGCACAAGTTCAATCTGCACCCGGTAGTACTGACGAGCACCCAGGGGCGGGAGTAGGAGGGCGGCACACTCCTGCCACGCTGAGTCCCGCGGGTGGATGGTCTGTGCGCTGCCGTAGATACGGAGAATGCGCGGAGGGCCTTCGAACGCACACCACATGAGCGTGAGTCGGTTGGATTGTTTCAGATGCGCGGCAGTTTCGTTACCGCTGCCGGTCAGGTTCAGCCAGATGAGTTCGTTCGGCGAACACACGTGAAGGCTTTCCTGTCCTTTGGGCGAGAGATTGATGCGACCCTCCGGGGCGGCTGAAGCGACAAAAAAGATATGCTGAGCCTCGATCCAGTTTGTCAATTCTTCGGTCAGTTCTGGAAGTTGATCTGCCATAAAAATGCTCTTTTCGTGGTGTAGTTCGCGGTGCTCAATGCGGCGGCTGGTAACAATGGCCCAATGAACATCGCCGCTTTTAACATTGCTGCCTTTAACATTGATAGAACCAAGTTTGCTGTACTGCTCGCCGTGACCCTGGCGTTAAGCGTGGGAGCCGCACATGCAGTGGCTCACGAGACTGCCATGGCACCTTGTGAAAAGCCAGTTCGTCCAGCGAATGATCAAGACGACACACTCTGGCAGCACTTCCTTGAGGAGATAGATACCTATCGTGCCTGTGTGAATGCACGTATGGACTGGCATCAAGAAGCGTCACGTGATCACCAGGAGCAAGCACGCCTGGCGGTAGAAGCGTGGAACAGTTTCGTGCGTACGTCGCTTAACGCACCTGAAGATTTTCCCTGGCCGCCCGAAGAGAAGTAGCCCGCAGGCAGGCGGGAAGAAGCAGAGTAGTCCTCGTCGGCCTTTGAGTTAACCCTTTCGCTTGCCGCTGAATGGGATGGTGCCGCGCGGTGTGTCTACCGTGCCGGTCAGGGTGTCGCCTTCACGCGTGCCCTTATAGAGCAAGTTGAATTCACCCATCGGGGTGTCCATTTTGAACGGAAAAGAGAAGGCCTGACCGTCAACGGCGATGGTGTCAATTTGCACCTGACCACGTTGTCCGCCGATCCGGCCGCTGAAGTTGCCGTCGTTTTCCGCAACGGACAACACGGGTGTCTGAACACCGCGCCGGCCTTCCACCCGCAGCTGCCATTCCCCGACCAGACCCGCATCGGCTTGCGCGACGAATGGCGTTGCGGATGCCAGAAGTGAAGCGACGATTGCGGTGAACTTCAGAAGATTGCGCACGGTAGGACCCTTAAGGTTGTGATGGGACGCATCGTATCAGATCCAACGTCTGACTCTAGTCCGGTACTCGATGTAGGCATCGCCGAACGTCTCCATCATGAGAGGTTCTTCCCTCAAGATGAACTTCTGGCGAATGATCAGGAAAAAAGCCATGACGACGATCCACGCCGGAAGAGAATGGGTTAGGAGGGTCAAACCGCATAGGAACAGGAGCATGCCCAAGTACATCGGGTTCCGTGAAAACCGGAACATACCATCCGTAACCAGGGTGGTGGATTTGGTGAGAGGGATGATATTCGTGTTTGCTGCGGAAAACTGACGGGAAGCGCCCACCGCGATGATCACGCCCACCAGCATCGGCAGAAGACCGATGAACGCTAACCACTGAGGGTACAACGCGGAAGATATCAGCCCGGCTCTGCCAACCCAGAGTAACTGCGGCAGCGCAAAAGCGATGCACAAAATCAAGACAATACTCAGGGCAAAGTAGTGAGGTGGCAGTACTCTGGGTGGCATGTTTGTTTGCTCCATTATCTATACGTACGACTTAGATCAATGGCGCCAGCCGCGTTCGCCATGACCACGTCTGTGTCGATGCTTTTGCATGTAGCTGTGCACGGTGGCTGTTTGTTCTTCACTCAAGCCTGCCAGGAAAGCCTGTAACTGCGGACGGAGAGTTGCGAGTGTGGCGCTTGAAGTGTCCAGAGCCTGCTGCATGGCAGCCAGCGACCCATCTATGTCGCTGTGGTCATGATTTGTGCAGAGCTCAGCGATCACGGTGCGCCAGTTGTCCAGAGAATCGGTAATGGGTTCGAGTGCGGCTGCTTGCGTGTCATCCAGATCAAGCGCCGCAATGACTACCGCTTCACCAATTTCGATATGGCGACTGTTATTGAGATGGTTGCAGTGCCGGTTGTGGGAATCAGCGTCCTCGGGTGTGAAAGAGCTTGAGTGGCTGCTTGCCAGATTGATGCCGGCTTCCACTGTTTTAGGCCACAGTGCCCACGTGATGCCGCTGACCGTCAACACAAGAATCACGGCGGCGACTAATCCGGAAAGGAAAATTTGGCTCAGTTTCATAAGTTCTCCCTTTAGGAGTTGGGTTGGGAGGGCTTAGCATGCAGATCATCAAGATGGAGTGGGTCTCAAACACCTCTCGTTTGGTAACAAAACATTGCAGAAAGGGTGCTCGGCAACATCCTGTTACCGGTTGTGAGCGGTTTTGCTTTTATACTCGCCGGTATGGAGAACGCACCAGACATCAGAGCGGTCTTGTTGGACGATGATTCGGAGATCAGAAAACTGGTGACCGGCTATCTCGCCCGCTATCAGGTTGAATGTGTCGGCGTCGCAACGCTGCAAGAACTGAAACGGACCTTAAGTCAGCATCGATTCGATATTCTGCTCCTGGATATCATGCTGCCGGATGGCAACGGCCTTGAGATCTGTCGTGAGCTCCGGGAGACAACGAACTTACCCATCATTCTCCTGACAGCGCTCGCTGAAGAGGGTGATCGGGTGCTGGGTCTGGAAATGGGTGCAGACGACTATCTCACCAAACCGTTCAGTGCGCGGGAACTGCTCGCCCGGATGCGCGCGGTATTGCGACGCAGCAGTGATCGTGCCCTGGTGCACAACGCGCCGACAATCGGTGGGTATGAGTTTGCCGGGTGGCAACTGACGCTTGCCAAACGGAAATTGATCGGCCCCGACGGTGTGTTGGTAGCACTGACGGGAGGTGAGTTCGATTTGCTGGTTGCGCTCGTGCGACGTGCGGGCGAAGTGGTGAACAGGGATCAGCTGCTGGAGATGACCAAGGGACGAGTGGCACAAGCGTATGACCGTAGCGTGGATGTGCAGTTGAGTCGGCTGCGCCGCAAGCTGGGTACCAGTGACCTGATCAAGACGATCCGGGGTGGCGGGTATGTCTTTGCTGAGGATGTGCGGGAGCTGCAATGAGAGGTGTATAGTGTCCTGTCTCGTTAATTCGTTTAATTATGATGAGCCTAGAAACGTCAAGAACAAGGCGTTTCCCGCCGCTCATGTCGGGACATTAGCAAGGGGAACAACGCGGTTATTGGCGTTTTTGGGCCACCCGAAGGGCGCGCCCCGCAAGCCCTGTGGCGTTGTTGTGCCTCTAGGAAAGGTACCCGACCTGTCCGTCGAGACACGCCTAGCCACAGACCTTGCGGGACGCGTCATAATTCAACGAATTAACGAGACAGGACACTAGATGAGCGGAATGTTTGCGCGTTTCACTTGGCTGGTGGTCGCGAGCCTTGTCGTTCTGCATGTAGCTGGTTACTACTTCTATGGCCACGATCGCATGGTGGAGAACGCGCGCATATTTGCGGTGCAGTTAACCCAGAGGGTCAGCGAGCTGGATACGCTGGCACAAAGCCAGCCGGATATTTTTGCGTTGATCAAATCAGACAGCCTCAGCATCGCACGCACGCAGAATCTCGGCATCGAAGGTCGTGATCGGTGGCCGCACAGCGCTGAAGTAGAGTCGGCGGTGCGCGAATACCTTGCAGCAAAAGGCTTTGAAAATCTGGACGAGGTGAAGCTTCACTACGCACCGAGGCGGGGTGGCGCACGCCTGTTGCTGCTGATTCCGAGCCGGTATGGCGGCTTTTTATCTGTGGATGCAGACATCCCACGACGCATAGACGGACACGGCACCATCGGGGGCATTTTTGTCAGCGTGGTTGTTGTGGTGTTGATAGGCATCGTTGTGCTGATATCACGACGCCACACCCGCCAGTTTGCCCGCTTCGCAGATGCGGCCGATCGGTTGGCCCAGGGCGAAATGGGCCCGCGGTTGCCGGAAAATGTAGGACCGCGCGAACTGCGACACGCCAGCGCTGCATTTAACGCGATGCAGGATGATGTGATGGCTCTGATTGAGGAACGCTCCGAGATGCTCGCAGGTATCTCTCATGACGTGCGCACGCTTGCTACTCGATTGGGGTTGCGCCTGGAACAGTTGAGCGATGAGGAACAGCGGGTCAAGGCGCACGAAGAGATTGCGACCATGACAGACATTCTTGATCAGGCGCTGGTTTACGCGCGCCTCGACGATGGGGCTCAGACTGAAGAAGCGGTAGATATCGATGTGAGCGCGCTTCTGCAGACCGTTGCGGACGAGTTCAGAACGGCCACACAGGATGTGAAGGTTGAGGCGCCAACCCAGGTTGTTGTCCACGGCGAGCCGTCGATGCTGCGCAGATTGCTCATGAATCTTGTGGACAACGCCCTTAAGTACGGCGGCGACGCCCAGGTGGGTTGTGGCAATGATAGAGTCTGGGTACGTGATACCGGACCGGGTATTGATCCGGAAGAATTACCCGCAGCGCTGAAGCCTTATGGTCGATTGGATCGCGCCCGCTCTCAGGATCAGCCGGGGTCCGGCCTTGGCCTCGCCATTGTCGAGAAAATATCCGCGGCTCAGGGTTGGTCGTTGGATTTCAAACAGCTGCGGCCAGGCTTTGAAGTGGCCGTTGTCTTTCGTTGATAGCCTTTCGCTAACCCTCTTCCGTGAATATACGGTTGCGATTCACAAGCAGCCACACGCCCATAGCGAACGCGATCGACACAACGTAGCGGGTGATGTCTCCAGCAGGGTTGGCCAACGCGTTCAACATGACAGCATACATCGTGACGACGAATGCGCAGTAAATCCCAACGTTCAAGTTGGGATTATGGCGCAGGACCGGAGCGATCAACGTGACGAGCAGACCGACAACCAGCAGATGTGCCGGTATGACCGCAGCCAGGAAAAAGCTGCCCGTAACATCGAACGGTGCTACGCCGAGCCACTGCATGACCGCAAGCTCAGAGGCAATGACGGTCACAAAGCCGAAGAGAGCGCTCAGCACGGCGAAGCCCACGGTTTTCATGCGCTGAACTTAAACAGGCCCTGGTCGATGACAACATCGCCATTCTGGTTTTCGGTGCGGAACAACGCCTGGTCACCGTCGACCCACATTTTCACCGTCAGCGTATCCCCCGGGATGACCGGTTTCGAGAAGCGACTGTTCATTGCTTTGAAGCGGCTGGGATCAGAATCGCACAGCGCATGCAGAAGGGCCCGACCAGTAAATCCCCAGGTGCAGAGCCCATGGAGGATCGGCTTTTCAAAGCCGCCCATTTCTGCAAAAGAAGGATCTGAATGCAGAGGGTTGCGGTCGCCGGATAAACGATACGTCAGTGCTTGATCCTCCCGGGTGGAATAAACCACTTCGTGGTCGGGAGCGCGATAGGGAAACTCGAGCTTGTCGGTGGGACCCCGATCACCACCCCAGCCGCCCTCACCGCGACAGAAGAGCTGTGTGCGGGTCTTGAGCAGTGGTTTGCCGGTGGCTGTGTTCGTGCTTGTGGATTCGAACTCGAGGACCGCGGCACTGCCTTTGTCCCAGATAGCGGTGCACTCACCCACACTCTCTATTTCACCATCTGCTGGAATCTCATCCAGGAGCTCAATACCTTGTTCACCGTGGACCATCAGGGCTGGATTAAACGAGCCGATTTTGTCGAAAGGGATACCGCCTCCGCCGATGATCACCGCAAAAGTAGGTAACACCCGTTGCGCAAGATCTTTGGTATTTTCCGTGGTGAAAGCGAGTTCATCCGTTCCAGCGCCCACACCTACCGCGTAGAGCAATGCGTCTTTGCTGGTCCATGAACGCTTACGCGCCTCGCCTTTTACGCCAACCGCGTCTGGATTAATCGGCATTTCTTTTTCCCCGAGTACAGTGATCCCACACCTTAACCAAGGCTGGCGGGTATTGGAATGTCCGTGTAAATTCGGAGAGGGAGAAAAAAATACGGCACCGGAACTTCTGGGGAGGACTTATTCGTGGCAGCAACAATGCGCGGTCAGGTGGCCGTCGTCGGGGTAGGGGAAACCGAGTACTACAAACGTGGCCAAGCGCCTGATGCTGAGTTCAAACTCGCGCTGAAGGCAATTCTGGCTGCCTGTGAGGACGCGGGTATCAACCCGCAGGATATCGATGGCTTTGCCTCTTATAGCAATGATCGCAGTGATCCGTCACACCTTGCCGCGGCGCTTGGGTGTAAAGAGCTCAAGTTTTCCAACATGCAGTGGGGTGGCGGTGGCGGCGGAGGTTCTGGTGCCGTAGGCAACGCCGCAGCCGCCATCTATGCGGGTCTTGCTGATGTCGTGGTGGTTTTTCGGGCGTTAGCGCAAGGTCAGTTTGGCCGCTTTGGGCAAGGGCCTCGCAGCAATTCGATTCGCGGCGACTTTGCGCACACGATTCCTTACGGTCTCATGTCCCCGGCGCAGATGTTTGCGATGAAAGTAGTCCGCTTCATGCACGATCATGGTGTTGAGCAGTCTGCACTGCGGGCCATATCACTCGCTTGTTACGAACATGCGCAGAATAACCCTCGCGCGGTTATGCACGGGCGGCCGTTGGACGAAGCAACCTATGATGCCAGTCGTTGGATCGTGGAACCCTTCCACCTCTATGATTGTTGCCTTGAAAATGATGGCGCGGCGGCGATGATCCTGGTCTCCGCCGAACGGGCCAAAGACTTTCAACAGAAACCCGGGTTTGTGCTCGGCGCTGTCGGTGGATCACATTTCCGCGCAGGTGCGTCTGTGCACAACACGCCGGACTATGCATCCTCGGCGTTTAAAACGCTCGCACCGCGCCTGTATGAAATGGCACAGGTGAGTGCGGCGGATGTAGACGTGCTGCAGAGCTATGAAAACTTTACCGGCGGTGTGTTGATGAGCATCGTTGAACATGGCTTCTGTACGCCCGAGGAATGTAACGAGTTCTTCACGAAAGAGCGTTTTATGGTTGATGGCGATCTGCCGCTCAACACCAGTGGCGGCAATCTTGCGGAGTGTTACATGCACGGCCTTGGACTGAACATAGAGGCAGTGCGGCAGGTGCGGGGCCAGTCCACCAGTCAGGTTGAGGGGGCGGATGTGGCGATGGTGATCTCCGGTCCGATGGTGACCCCTGTGAGTTCCTGCATCTTCGGCAGCGAGGCAACGTTATGACAGATTATTACCTGAACCCGGGGCTGGCACAGCCACAAGCGACAGAAATAGATGCCCCTTATTGGGAAGGCTTAAGAGAAAACAAGCTGCGTGTGCAGCGGTGTAACGATTGTGGTGGCTGGCAGTGGGGACCCGAATGGATCTGTCACCATTGTCGTAGTGAAGATGTCGGCTTTGAAGAAGTGACACCAGAAGGTGTGATCTACAGTTACGAGCGCGTCTGGCATCCGGTTCACCCTGCGCTTGCGGAACAGGGCCCCTATGTCGTGGTGCTGGTTGAGCTGCCCCACGCAGGCGACATTCGCATCGTTGGCAATCTGCTGGGAGATCCTGAGGCTGATGTTGTCATCGGCTCAAAGGTAAGCGGTGTCTTTGAACATCACGAAGATGCTGAACCTCCGTTTACGCTGCTGCAGTGGGAGAGATCATGAAGTTTGGCATTTTTTACGAACACCAATTGCCGCGGCCCTGGGGGGAAGGTGATGAACAACGTTTGTTCAACCAGGCCCTGGATCAGGTGCAGTTGGCTGATGAACTTGGCCTCGACTATGCATGGGAGGTAGAACATCACTTCCTGGAAGAGTACTCACACTCCTCGGCGCCTGAGGTTTTCCTTGCGGCCTGCTCGCAGCGAACCAAGAACATTCGCCTGGGTCAGGGGATACGCCAGGTGATACCGCAATACAACCATCCTGCACGCACAGCGGAAGTGATTGCGACACTGGATCTGGTCTCCAACGGTCGCGTTGATTTTGGCACCGGAGAGTCCTCAGCAGAGCTTGAGTTGGGCGGCTTTGGCGTTCCTGTTGAGCAGAAGCGCGAGATCTACCTTGAGGCAACCGAGCAGATTGCGAATATCCTGGCGATGGACCCGTACCCTGGATTTGAAGGCAAATATTTTTCAATGCCGTGTCGCAATCTGGTACCCAAGCCGGTGCAGAAACCACACCCGCCTTTGTGGGTAGCATGTTCTCAGCGAGAGACGATCCGCATGGCTGCGCGTCTTGGGATAGGCGCACTGACCTTCGCCTTTGTGGATCCGTTGGAAGCGAAAGACTGGGTGGATGAATACTACGCGATCATCAAAAGCGATGAGTGTGTGCCCATTGGACATGCGGTGAACGCAAACATCTGCATGGTTTCGAGCTTTTCCTGCCATGAAGATCGTGAGCTTGCGATCAGAAACGGTTTGGAAGGATTCGAATTTTTTGGCTATGCCCTGGGCAGTCTGTACGCGTTTGGCGAACATAAACCCGGCCGCACAAATCTCTGGGAAAACTTCCAGAAAGCGCAAGCCGCCAAATATCAGGCGGATGCGACAGACTACAACGAGGCTTTGGCCGGTAGTGCCGGAGGCATAGGTACGCCCGAGGATTTACGTGCGCATTTGAGAAAGTTTGCGGATGTAGGTGTGGACCAGGTGACCTTTATTCAGCAGGCTGGCAACAACAAACACGAAGACATCTGCCACTCTCTGGAGCTTTTTGCCAACGAGGTAATGCCGGAATTCAAGGCGGATGCAGCTGAGCGCGAGAAAGCGAAGGCTGAGGAGTTGGCGCCCTATATCGAGGCAGCGTTGAAGCGCAAACAATTCATGCGTCCGTTGGCGGATGATGAGATACCGGTCTACAAAAGCCTGGGGCGAAAAATCTCCGAAGAAGCCGCAGGTGAAGAATCGATATACAACGAGCCATCGGCTGGTTGAACCCGACTAGGAGGCCCTATGACAATTCTTGAGAGATTTCGACTGGACGGACAGGTTGCTGTGGTCACCGGGGGTGGACGCGGCATAGGTGAAGGCATCGCACTTGGCCTGGCGGAGGCGGGCGCGGACGTTGTGTTGGCTGCAAGGCGTACGGCAGAGATTGAAGCTGTCGCGGAGAAAGTGCGCGCGAAAGGCCAGCGCGCGCTGGCTGTTACCACAGACATGATGGAGATAGAACAGGTGCAGGCGCTCGCTGAACAAACGTTTGCAGACATGGGCGCGCTGACATGTTGGGTCAGCAACGCCGGCGGTGCGGACGATCGCGTGCCGCGTACGTTTCTTGAGATGCCCGAACGACAGTGGGATTTTCAGCTGAACCTCAATTTGAAAGCTGTTTGGACCGGTGCTCAGGCTGCCGCCAACATCATGAAAGACAACGGCGGCGGCACGATTATCAATATCTCCTCGCAGGCCGCGAATAGAGCATCCCCGTATAATGGGCCCTACGCTGTCGCGAAAAGTGGCGTTAATAATCTTACGCAAACGCTTGCCGTGGAGATGGCGCCCCTTGGCATTCGTGTGAATGCGGTTTCGCCAGGCCCCATTCCGACCGAAGTGTTTCTGGAATTCACCAAAATGACGGAAGACGATATTCCCGAAATGGGCAAACAGTTTGGCGTGCCTCTGGGGCGTGTTGGCAGCCCTGAGGACATCGCACCTGCGGTGGTTTATCTCGCTTCAGACGCGTCCAGCTGGATGACGGGCCAGGATATGGTGATCAACGGCGGCCTTTAGGCGTGTCGGTCTAAACGCTTTTCACTACATCTTTTCAAGACAACAAACTTTTCCCCGACTTCTCGCGACAAGGTAGATATACAGACTATCGGCGAGAAGTTGCTTGAAGCAAACGACGGCCACTCTGGAAAACAGAGTAAGGGATAACAGCACAGAAACGCGCGCTCGCGTCTCGGGTAGCGGGATGGATCGTGTCATTGTCAAAGAAACACCGCTCTGGCGCCGTTACGGTCCGTGGGCAGGTGGAATCGTTGCAGCCCTGGTAGCTGCCTATTTCATTTTCGAGGCAGCCAGCACGCGCACCTTTTCCATTGAGGGTTCGCGCATACTTACCGCGCCCGTTGTGGCCGGCGAGTTCGAAGACTTCATCCCCATCCGTGGCCGGGTAACTCCGCTCAAGACCATCTACCTGGATGTGATTGAAGGTGGGCAGGTTCAACATAAGTATGTTGAAGACGGTGCGACAGTAGCGGCTGGCGAACTGTTGGTCAGTTTGAGCAATACCGCGCTGCAGCTGGATGTGACCCGCAACGAAGCCATGGTCACCGAACAGTTGAACAACATGCGGACTATCGAGCTGCAGCTGGAACAGAATCGTCTGCAACACAAGCGCAATCTGGTGGAGATGGATTACCAGATCACGCGTCTGGACCGGCAGGTGCAGCGGTTGTCCAATCTCGACGATGCGGGCGTTGCCATAAAGTCACAGTTGGAAGACGCCCAGGACGAGCTTGCCTACTACCAGAACCGGCGCGAAGTCACACTGGAGAGTCAGGCAACGGACGCACGGTTGCAGGAAACGCAGCTGGCGTTTCTGCGCACCTCCAGTCAGCAGTTGGAAAACAATCTTGATCTGGCGCGCAGCAATTTGGATGCGCTGAATGTACGCGCTCCGGTTGCGGGCAAGCTCTCAGGTTTGGATGTGGAAATAGGCCAATCCATCGCGCGCGGCGGACGGTTGGGCCAGATCGACGACCCGGATAACTACAAGCTCCGCGTTCAAGTGGATGAGTACTACCTCGGGCGGGTGGACATCGGCTTGAGTGCAACCTTGGACCGCAGCGCATCGACCCGTTTGGAGGTAAGGAAGATCTACCCGGAGGTCAAAGACGGTCAGTTTGAGCTCGACCTGCATTTCCTGAATGACCAGCCCACCGACATTCGTCGCGGTCAGACCCTGCAGGCGCGATTGACTCTGGGGGATGCCCAACAGGCGCTGCTTATCCCCAATGGCACCTTCTTTCAGGATACCGGCGGAAACTGGATTTTTGTTTTAAACGAAGAAGGCACCGCTGCCTACAAACGACCTGTGCGGCTTGGGCGACGCAATTCTCAATTTATCGAGGTGCTTGAAGGTCTGGAAGCAGGGGAGGTGGTGATCACCAGTGCCTATACGCCGTTCAAGCAGATGGAAGTGCTTTCAATCACCGAAGAGTCCTGAACCGGATCTTCACGAGCAGTTTTGCACAAACTAAGAATATCTTTTTGCCGAATCAGGAACAGGAGCCAGCATGTTAAACCTAGAAGGATTGTCCAAGTTTTATCGAACCGACGAAGTGGAGACCGTAGCGTTAGACAACGTCAATCTGACTATCGATCAGGGTGAATTTGTAGCCGTGATGGGACCTTCAGGGTGCGGCAAATCGACGTTTCTGAACATCGTCGGCATGCTGGATCAGCCTTCGGAAGGTCGCTATGTATTCCAGGGTGAAGACGTCTCCGGTTATGGGGAGGCGAAACTCGCGGAGATTCGCAAGGCGCACATTGGTTTCATCTTTCAATCGTTCAATCTGATAGATGAACTGACCGTAGCCGAAAATGTTGAGTTAGCGCTTTTGTACCACCAGGTTTCAGCCGCGGAGCGGAAAGAGCGGGTGGCGCACATGATGGAGAAAGTGGGTATCGCCCATCGTGCGAAACATAAGCCGAGTCAGTTGTCGGGCGGGCAACAGCAGCGCGTTGCCGTGGCCCGCGCGATTGTGGGCGACCAGTCACTCATCCTTGCCGACGAGCCCACGGGAAATCTGGACAGTACCCACGGCGAAGAGGTGATGTCGATGCTCGAGTCCCTGAATGCTGAAGGTACAACCATCGTGATGGTCACCCACAGTCCGGAGCACGCGGAGCGGGCCCACCGCATCGTGCGTCTTTTTGATGGGCGGGTAGTAACCGAGGCTGAACCACAGGCGGTTGCTCATGCTTAAGAACTACTTTGTCATCGCCTGGCGCCAGCTGAAGAAAAACAAACTCTACGCCTCGATTAATGTGCTGGGTCTGGCCGTGGGTCTCACGGTCTATGTGTTCGGCACCATGATGGTGGAGTACGAACACACCCATGATCTTTTCTGGGACAAAGGTGATCGAATTTACACCGCGGGCACGAGGTTTGGCCCCGCGGCGAATATTGGTGTTGCAGAAACCGACGGTATCTACACGGCGTTTGGACCACTTATAGAAAACGAGATTACCGATATACAGGCGGTTGCGCGCACGGTCAGTCGCGAGTACCTGGTGTCGGTGAATGACGATCACTTTTACCAAAGCATACGATTTGTTGATCAGGAATTCGTGCAGATATTCGATTTTGACTATCTGGAAGGAGATGCCTCGGCATTAGACGACCCAATGGCGGTGGTGTTGAGCCGCAGCACCAAGGAGAAGCTTTTTGGTGACCAGTCGGCGGTGGGTAAGACCATGACGCTGGACCACGGTGAGGAGCTGCACGTCACGGCGGTCATAGAAGACCTGCCGATCAATAGTCACTTTTCTTCCAGCATTATGTCAGAGAGTGCATTGGAGATGTTTGCGCCTCTCAGAGCACTCAACCGTATTGCTGAGTACAACCTGGATGGTAACTTCAACAACCTGTCGACTGGCGACAACACCTACATGTTGCTGCCACCAGGGAAGGACCTGGAGTGGCTGCAGCTCAGCATCGATGGTGTTTACGACCGTCATTTTCCTGAAGACAGCCGCGAGTTTATCTCGGGTTTGAAGGCGCGACCGTTGGTTGCCATGAACACTGTTATCTGGGATGCGGTGGGATTGCCGGTAATTGAGTCGGTGGGTCTGCTCGCCATCCTCGTGCTCATCGTCGCGATTGTGAACTACACGAATCTCGCCACCGCCCAATCGCTTGGACGCAATCGTGAGATAGGCCTGCGGAAAACGATGGGTGCCAGTAAGTCTCAGTTGATTACCCAGTTTCTGGTGGAGAGCTGGTGCGTCACGCTGATAGCCATGGTGCTGTGTGTCGCGCTGATCGCGATTATCACGCCGGTGTTCAACACAGCCTCGGGCAAGGGCCTGAGCATAGACTGGCTGGCTGAAGCCCCCTGGCTTGTTATCACCACCATTGTCGTCGCCCTCGTTGCAGGTGCCTACCCGGCATATCTCATCACCGGCACTCGACCGATCCAGGCGCTGCGCGATAACTCACCACAAACCGTAAAGGGCAGTGCGTTTCGCACGGGGATGTTGATCCTGCAGTTCTCCATTTCGATTCTTATGCTCGCACTGGTGGCCGTGGTGTATCTGCAAAACAAGAAAGTGGAGGATGGAGCCGACATATACCCTAAATCGCAGATTGTTACGCTTTCACGTTTACGAGTGGAGGCGGTGAACTCCCGTCTGGATACGCTCAAGAATGAGATTGCGCGCTTGCCCGGGGTCATCGATATGACCTACACCACGCACTTGCCTTTCCAACAGAGTAATTCGAGCACAGGTGTTTCTAACGAAGCGGGGTCACGAGAAGACACCTGGTTGATCAATCAAATCTGGATCGACGAGGACTTTTTTACCACGTTGGATATTCCGGTGATCGCAGGACGTGGGCTGGATAAAGCGATAACAGGGGATACGGTTTCCGATACGGCGGCCAACGTGGTTGTTAACGAACTGGCGTTGTCGAAGCTCGGCTACACAAGCGCGAATGAAGCGCTCGGCAAAGTGTTTTATGAATCGCGGGATGAAGAAGAACCACGGGTTCACACCATCGTCGGTGTGATACCTGACCAGAACTTTCAGGGCTTTCACAATCAGGTGAAACCCACAATGTTCAAGATGACCCCCGAGTTCTGGAACTATGCAGCCGTGCGGGTGGAGTTTGATAATCTCTCGGCGACCCGTGCAGAGATAGAAGATGTCTGGCAGAAGGTTATCCCCGACTATCCAATTCAGGCGGAATACCTTGAGGACGAGTTCAAAGACACGTACGAGGTGTATCAGGGTATTGCCAACATCATGGGCGGGTTTGCCTTTGTTGCGATGGCCTTGAGTTTGATCGGCCTCTTTGGTCTCGCTGCATTCATGGCCGCCAGTCGCACCAAGGAAATCGGCATCCGCAAAGTCATGGGTGCATCGAGTGCGCAATTGTCGCGCTTGTTGATCTGGCGCTTTTCCAAACCTGTGATGTGGGCGTTGTTGATCGCGCTTCCTCTAGCGTATCTGGCGGCGAGCCAGTTCCTGCAGTTTTTTGCCGACCGAATTGGCGGGGTAGAATTTATCGTGCTTGCGTCCGGTGTTGCTGCAGTGCTGGTTGCATGGTCGGTCGTGGGTTTGCACGCCACCAAGGTTGCGCAGGCGAACCCGATAGCCGCACTCCGTCATGAATAGATCTGTCATGCGTAGAGTGGAGTACCGTGCACCAGGATCTCGTGGCCGGTAACATTAGGCATCTCTATACCCAGAAGGATGTCAGCTCCGGTGAGTACCCTGCATCTGGTGTGCGGCATGACGGGCGCCGGGAAAACGACGCTCTCCAGGGAGCTTGAGCGGCAGCATGCAGCCGTCAGGTTGTCGCCGGACGAATGGATTGAACCTCTCCTTGAGGACAAGGGGGATCGCGCCGAGATGGACCGGCTGCGACCCCGGATCCATGATCTGCAGCTGGATATGGCGCTGCGCCTTCTCGATCTGGGAACTGACGTCGTCTCAGAACAGGGCTTCTGGCACGCCGAAGAACGTCGCACTTACTTCAAAGCTGCTAAGGCGGTCGGTGCGTCGGTTGTCCTGCACTATCTGGATATTCCTCTCGACGAGATAATAAGGCGTATCGTTTCTCGCAACCAGAATCTGCCTGCGGGTTCCTTTCATGTGGAACCCTATGAAGTTGACAAATGGATGACCTGGTTTGAACCGCCAACAGAGTCCGAACTGGCGATGTACGACGCACACCACCGCTACGAAAGCTGAGTTTGCTGGGCCTATTCCGCTCGGGTTCGATATCTCTCAAACCAGCCCAC
Source organism: Candidatus Azotimanducaceae bacterium (assembly GCA_965227885.1). Lineage (GTDB taxonomy): Bacteria > Pseudomonadota > Gammaproteobacteria > Pseudomonadales > Azotimanducaceae > UBA4421. Next base: position 5,814,922 of record OZ245781.1, on the reverse strand, counting down.
TACATAGGCGGCTTTGGCGATCAAGCCACTCGGTTTGGCGGCAATGGAGTGGCTGGTGTTGGGGATGCGCACCAATGCACTGGGGACATCGTTCATCTTCAGCGCGAGATAGAACTGTTCCGATTCCGACATAGGCGTGCGCCAATCCTCTTCGCCGGTCAACAGCATGGTCGGGGTCGTGACCTTGTGTGCAAAGTGCATGGGCGACTTGTCCAGATAAGCCTCACCATCTTCCCAGGGAGGTGCGGAAAACCAGGACTTCCAGAACTGGGACCCGATGTCACTGACCAGAGTCATGCTGTACCAGTTGATGACCGGTTTCTGCGATACCGCTGCCGCGAAACGATCTGTCTTGGTCACAACCCAGGCGGTCAGAATACCGCCGCCGCTGCCCCCGGTTACAAACAGATTGTCTGGGTCGATGTAACCTTTGTTGATAACCGCATCTACGCCTGAGATCAGATCGTCATAGTCGTGTCCGGGATAGTCCTGAAAGATCTCGCGAGCAAACTTCTCACCATAGCTTATTGAGCCCCGCGGGTTGGTGTAGAGCACCACATAGCCAGCTGCAGCATACAATTGGACTTCTGCGCTGAAGAAGTCTCCGTATGCGGAGTGCGGGCCGCCGTGAATCTCAAGCACAAGCGGGTACTTCTTCTCAGGATCAAAACCGGGCGGCTTAACGATCCAGCCCTGTATGCGCTGGCCGTCATGGCTGGATTCGTACCAGATTTCCTCCGGCGCGTTCAGATCCAGGCCCGCGAGCCAGTCTCGGTTCAGGTCGAAAAGCACCGTTGATTCGCCACGCCTTGTTACAGCCAGGCTTGCGGGTTGGCGCGGCATGCTCACATCGTGAGCAAGCGTACCATTGCGCGCAACGCTGAAGCTGCTGCCCGCGTAGGGACGCCCAATTGCGCTACCTCCCAGACCTTCGGCGACCACCTCGTACTTACCGGTGAGGTTCGACCGCGCGAGCTTAACCTTGCCCTCATCGGTGTACGTGAAATACAAATTGCGGCTGTTGGCGGACCACCTGATCGCAGTGATCGGGCGATCGATGTCGATCAATTTGCGCGGGTTGTGGTCATTCGGATCTGTAATGTATGCCTTCACATCCTGGTAGCCGCCCACATCATCGCTGCCAAGGTAGACCAGCCATTTGCCGTCCGGGGAAGCAGCGGGATTTGTGTCGCGGCCATCTCGTGTGGTGATGCGTTGGATTTCACCTGTGGTCACGGACACTTGGAAGAGATCCCTCTCGGACTGATCCTGCTGCCACTTATCAGCATAGTTAGCGGAAAAGTAGATGGTCTGGCTGTCCGCCGACCAAGACAATGACCCGCTATGCGGGTAGGGGTGCGTGGTCAGTTGTACGGGTTTGCCTCCGCTGGCTGAGATGACAAAAATCTGGGTGTAACCACCCCGGTTGTAGCCTCGGCCATCGCGTCGATAAATAAGGTCTTCGTAAACTTTGGGAGCGTCGTTCCACTTTGCCCCCTCAGGCTTAGCTGGCAGCGTTGCGATGGGTTCGCGTTTCGCCTCGACAAACTGGGTAAAAGCGAGGTATTGGCCATCCGGTGACCATGTGGGAGCGCTCGGCGAGTGCTGCAACTGACTGATCGCCGCCTCACGTCCGCTTGTCATCCATCGTATATGCAGCTGTGACTTCCCGCTTGCGCCTGATATATAGGCAAGACGATCGCCCTCTGGTGACCAACGCGGTGATCGACTTTGGTGTGTCCCGGCGGAAAGCGGTTCATGGTTAGTGCCGTTGGAATCTACTATCCAGATCTGGCGCGCTGCGCGGTCTTTCATGACGTCAAACTTGTTACGCACGTAGACCACCTGCGACGCATCGGGTGAAATCTGCGGGTCGGTCACCCATTGCATGTCAAAGATATCGAGTGGCTGCAATGGTCGCTTTTCCGCCGCTTGGGCGAGCGCACAAAGTGTGAATGAAAACAACAGGGCAGCAGCGTGGCGTGTGGTCGAACGGATCACGGCATTCCAAGGTTCAAGCTCAACGGATGGCTAGTTTACCCAAGCAAAATCGTTTGCACAGGCGTATCGCTTCTGTCGGCTTCTCGCGTAGAATTTTGCCGGGACACTAAATAGAACCAAACGGTCGGGGGACAGGTGGCAGAGGTATCTACGCAACCTTCATTGGGATTTAACGCCAAGTTTTCCTACGGCGTTGGCCAGGCGGCAGAAGGGGTAAAAAACGCCACCTTCAGCATGTTTGTCCTGTTCTACTACAACCAGGTGTTAGACCTACCGGCAACCCTGGCTGGATTAGCGCTTTTTATTGCGCTTATATTCGATGCGCTCACCGATCCGCTCGCCGGGTCCATATCCGATAACTGGCGATCCAGATACGGCAGGCGGCACCCCTTCATGTATGCCTCTGCAGCGCCGCTTGCAGTGACCTTTTTCCTCTTGTTCTTACCGCCTTCGGACATGTCGGATCTCGGGCTTTTTGCCTGGATGACCATATTTGTGGTCCTCACCCGTGCATCGATGACGCTCTATCACGTTCCTCACCTGGCGCTGGGCGCAGAGCTTTCGGAAGACTACACCGAGCGTACGCGGATTGTGTCCATCCGCTATTTCATGAACTTTGTGGGTTACCTGCTCGCTTACTACCTGGGCTTTGGTTTGTTTTTTGCGGACTCTCCGCCAGAATTTCCACGCGGACAGTTCAATGTTGATGCTTATGCACCCTTTGCAGCAGTTCTGTCTGTGATCATGTTTGTCACCATCATCTGGTCTGCCTGGGGTACACATAGTCGTATTCCCTATCTGCCGCTCGCCAAACTTGAAGACACAAAAGTCTCTCTGGGCGGGATATTTGTGCGTACTTTTACGGAGATGTGGCAGGCGCTGCAAAACCGGTCATTTGCCTGGGCCTTTGGTGGCACCTTGGTCATCTTTGTCATGGTGGGTACAGACAACGCACTAAACCTCTACATGTTCGAATATTTCTGGGGCTTAAGCTCCCAGCACAAACTGGTGCTCATGCTGCTTTATCCATTGGGGATTATGATCGGCACGTTTCTGGTGCCTCTGCTGCACCAACGTGTCGACAAGCGACACGGTATCACCATCGGCATCAGCGGCTGGTCGTTGTGCCAGATAGTCCCTGTGTTCCTGCGCTTTTTTGGCGTGCTGCCGGAAAATGGCACGACTGAACTGGCGGCTGTTTTAACCGCCATCAAATTTGTGCAGGGGATGTTTGCCGCCCAATCGCTGGTCAGCTTCCACTCCATGATTGCGGACATCGCGGACCAGCATGAGCTTTCGACGGGCAAACGCCAGGAAGGTATTTTCTTCGCGGCGGGGTCTTTTGCGTCCAAATCGACGTCAGGACTGGGCTCGTTTCTGGCGGGAATCGGCTTAGACATTATTCAGTGGCCTACCGGTGATCACATACAGACAACGGCGGACGTGCCGGTGCACACCCTTGCTAATCTGGGATTGATGTATGGCCCGATTGTGTCTGGATTTGCGGTGATCAGCGTGCTCTTGGTTGTTCAATGCAAAATGACGCGGCGGGAGCACGAGGAGGTGGTGACTCAGCTTGAATCGATGCGGGCGGAGCGCGCTTAAGTTAAAGCAGGTTTGCGCATTCCATGCTGGTAAGCGCCGCCAGTGACCGCTCGAGCATCACGCGACCGAGTCCCATGCCGCGTTCGTTACCAGGGTCCAGCGTGCCGCATACAGCTACCGGTGTGATCATGGTGATCAGCAGGTTGGCTCGATAGTCATCCAGGCATTCGTCAAATGAATATCCCGTCACGCCTTCGCCGAGCAGGCAGTCGTGATACTGACGCAACATCGCAAGCTCTGGCTTACCTCGTAATTCGGCACCGCAGCTCTGCGAGCTGAAGTAGGCGATGTCGTGCGCGCCACGCCCGCCGCCGCTGTTCTGCCAGTCGACGGCGATGACGCTGGTTGTCTTGTCGTCTTCATCAAACAACATGTTATCGGTGCGGTAGTCGCCGTGAATGAACGTTTGTGGCCCTGCCATAGCGCGTTCGAAGAGCTCGACAAAACGCTCGCCGATGGTGCGGACCGTGTTCTCCAAATTGCCGGTAAAGTACTCTGGAAAGAGCGCAAGAGTAGGTTCTACACCAGGTTGGTAAATGGCGTCGCGGCGAAAGAGGTTGCGTTCGTCATCGTTGTGGTAGTTCAGCCAGGGCCACTGCGTGGTTTTGTTCCAGAAACGACCATGCATTTCTGCGGCTTGTGTGAATGCCTTTGTCATGACTGTTTCGGTGCAACTGGCAAGTTGGTCGCCCGGCGTCGCGGTGTCCAGATCTTCAAGTATCAACAGAAAATTCTGTGTGTCTGGCTCGATATTGGAGTACAGGCAGCGAGGCGTAGGAATCGGACAGGTGCTGGCTATGTGCTGGTAGTAATTCAGTTCGTTGGCGTAAAAATTTAAGCCCTTGGATATGTCCGCATTGGCATTTTCCGCGGGATATTTCACGATCACGGTCATCGAGCTGCCATCGGTTAGCTTGAGTTCGGCGCGTGCAATCGCTGACATCAGACCCACGCCTTCACCGAGCGGGTGAATAATGACTTCATCTGCTGGGTGTGCGAGCACAGGCCCGAGCGTGTAATTGGCAAGCTCGGCGTTGAATTCGGCTGCGGTGTGTAGGACTGCGCGCACTGATTGCCCCCATTACTGCTTCCAGCGCAAGGTGGCTGTGCGGGAAGCCACGCTACTGTACTATGCGAAGACGATGAATATCCATGAACGATTCAGCTTGGCGGGGCACGTGGCTGTGGTCACGGGCGGTGGACGAGGTATTGGCGAAGGCATAGCACGGGATTTTGCGAGTGCCGGTGCTGCTGTGGTGCTGGCTGCGCGCCGCACCCACGAAATTGAGAAGGTTGCTGAAGACATCAACAACGCGGGCGGACAGGCCCTTGCTGTCACAACGGATGTCCTGGAAGAGGGAGCGATCGAAGCGCTGGGCGAAGCGACCATGTCACGGTTCGGCAAGATGACAATCTGGGTGAACAACGCGGGTGGCTCCACGCACCGTGTCCCGCTGACAACGCTCCCGCGGGAAGAATGGCAGCGCACCATGCGTCTGAATGTGGATGCGGTGTACGAGGGTTGTATGACCGCGGCCAGACACATGGACAAGGGCTGTATCATCAATATCACTTCAGGAGCCGGCAGCGCACCAGTGCCCAACAGTGCCCACTATGGTGCCGCAAAGGCTGCGGTTAACTCGCTGACGGCTTCTCTGTCCGTGGAACTGGCGCCGAACATCAGGGTGAATGCGGTCGCTCCGGGCGCAATCCCGACCGAGCTCATGTTAACGGTGCTTGAGAAAACCGAGGATGAGCTCAATGACATATTGGAAGAATGGAATATCCCGCTGGGGCGTCTGGGTACCCCACAAGACATTGGCTCGGCGTGTGTGTATCTTGCATCAGATGCAGCGAGCTGGCTGACGGGAGAGGTCCTGCGTGTTGGTGGTGGAGCGCGTCCGCATTAGCGACCCCACATACGCGCCAGCCTCACAAAAAGGAATCAAGGAGTACGGGTAGCACTATGACTATGCGATTGACAGCTTCAGATGCGTCGTTTCTCTACGGCGAAAGTGCCAGTGGGCCGATGCATATTTCCTCGATTGTAATCATCGATGGCGAACTTGAGTTCGACATGGTGTACCAGCACTTTGCCGGACGCATGCACCTCCTGCCCGCCTATCAGCGCAAACTTGCGCAGGTGCCATTAAACCTGGCGCACCCGGTGTGGGTAGAAGACCCTGATTTTAACTTGGCGGATCACCTCCTCGATTGTCCTTTAGAACCAGGGACAGATCTGGACGAAGCAATCGCCCATGCGGTCACCATGAATGAACCGCTACTCGATCGCACCAAACCGCTTTGGATGGCGCACGTGATTCGTGGCGTGCCGGGCAAAACCCTGATGCTGCACCAAACTCATCACTGCATGATCGATGGCGCGTCAGGCGTGGAACTGGCAGCGATCATTTACGACTTTGACCCGCAGGGTGATGAAGTAGGTGAAGTTAAAGCGCGGGGAGAAGTGCCCAGCGTACCCTTACCTCAACAGCTTTTTCAGGATGCCCTCACCGACAACATGGCTGAGTTTGCGAAAACCGACTGGGCCGCGCGTATGCGCATTCCCGAGGCACCGCAGCAAGCGATGATGCAACGTGCTGCGAAGGTGATGTCGGATTTTGTTTCCAAGCCTGTTATGACAACTCCGTTTAACGCGGGCCTGGTGGGTCCCCAGCGTAAGCTCGGCTGGATGAAAAAGTCGTTTGATGAAATCCGCGAGATTCGCCGTGCGCTGGGCGGGACGATCAACGACATTGTGCTGACGGTGGTCAGCGAAGGTGTGGCTGGATACCTTGCCGCGCAGAATGAAAACACCACCGATCAGTACGTGCGCATCATGTGCCCGGTGAATGTTCGTACCGAAGACCAGAAGGGCGCTCTCGGGAATCGAGTTTCCGCAATTTTTCCCGTCCTGCCTGCGTGGACCATGTCGACGGTAATGCGGCTGACTACCGTGATTGCGGAAACGGAACGAATCAAACAGAACCAGGACGCCCAGGCGCTGACATACATGCAGGAGCAGGCAACAAATCAATGGCCTGTTGCACTGTGGCCCACTCAGTTTGTCGGTACGCCCTGGGACCCAACCCGCCTTGCGGCCAACTTTCCACCTCCGGTCATGCCCAATATTGGACCACGACCACCGATGGTGGGTTACAACTTCACCTGTACAAACGTGCCAGGTCCGCAGGTTCCTCAATACCTGTTGGGCGCGCCCATCACCGATCAGATTGGCCTGTTGATCTTGAATGGCAACGTCGGCTTCAGCGTTACGATTTTGAGCTACAACAAAACGCTCTATTTTGGGTTCATCAGCGAGCCGCGTCTGCTGCCTGAGGTGGAGCAGATCGTCGCAGGCGCAGAGGTCGCGTTTGAAAACCTGTTAAACGCCGCGCGTGAGCGTACGGCACAACTTACCAACGCAGATTAAGGTAGCTATGAGTACTGATACCCACAAACAAATTCAATTGCCGGATGGTACTGAAGTTGAGTTGAGGAATATGGGAGGCGAAGACAAAGCCGCCGTTCTCACGTTTGCGCAAAAACTCCCTCAAGAAGACCTACTGTTTTTGCGTGTTGATCTGACCGAAGAGAGTGTGGTGGACGAGTGGCTTGCGAATCTTGCAGCCGGGCTTTCACACACACTGATTGCGAGCGATGCGGAAGGCATGATCGGGTACGCAACCGTACACTCCAACCCGGCGTCCTGGACGCGACATGTGGGCGAAATTCGCGTCAATATCAGTCCAGAATACCGCGGGCGTGGGTTGGGTCGCGTGCTGACGTCGCATATTTTCGACCTGGCTGGTGGATTGGGTCTGCAAAAGCTCACTGCCAACATGACGTCCGACCAGCGCGGCGCACAAGCGGCTTTTCGTAAGCTCGGGTTTGTGCCGGAAGCGCATCTTGCTGATTATGTGCAGGACCGTTCAGGGCGTACGCGCGACATGATCATCATGTCCTACGATGTGGCGGGCCACACGGACCAGGCGATGGGCACCGTAAAGCTCTGATTTAGCTCACAACCGCATTTACATTTAACTGCAAACCGGCCGGAAAGCAGCCTGTGCCGTGAAGGCAAAAGTCAAAGTGGGTGTGGTTGTGCCTCTAAACTGATCACACCCGATCGACGTACTTGCTCTCTGTCTTTTACAAGCTGGAGGCAAACCCGGTGAGGCCGCGCAGAGTTTCCCAGTAGTGCTCCGGCGCGATATCAGGAAACATCAAATCCCCAGCGTGCGGGGTGCCGTGGACAGTTCGCGCTGTGACCGGCACGCCTGCTGCCAGCAGCTTGTGAAAGAACGCAAGACCCTCATCACGAAGTGGGTCCAGCTCGTTCACTGAAATGATGTGTGGCGGCAGGCCTGCCAATTCTTCTGGCGTTGCATGGAGCGGCCAGGCCAGGGGATCCCCCGCGGCTTCGCCGGTTGGATCATAAGCTTTGACCAGTAAAGCCATCTGATTGCTATCCAGCATATAGGTGTCGTTCTCGGCCAGAGATACCAGCTCTGCAGGTGGGTTGGCATATTCTCCACTGATGTACGGACAGCAGGCATAGACACCGCTGATGAGCTGTGACCAGCCTTCTTTGTGCGCCTTGAGTGTGGTCGCGATGGATAGATTGCCGCCGCCGGACTCGCCGCTGATGACGATGTTGGAAATGTTCAGGGCTGCTTTGTTTTCCGCCACCCACTGAACTGCGCTGGCGCAATCGTTTAACCCAGCTGGGTAGGGGTGATTGCCGAGCTTGCCCGCGCCATTGCGAAACTCCACGCCCACAACCACCATACCGGCGGCGGCCAGGTCATTGCGCCAGCGGATAAAGCCGGGGTCCTGGGCGGTCATCACGACCATGCCTCCGCCGTGCGTATGCACGATACACGGTGCGGCCTCGTTGTTGTCTTTGGCCCGATGGACGTAGAGGCTGATGTCGTTGCCATCAACACCCTTGATGACTTCGGTGCGCGAGTCGATGTGACTGAAGTCGGGCATCGCTTCAAGCTGCATGGGATGGGTTACCGTCCCTGCCTCTTCGAAGGCGGTCGCATAGGCAAGCACATCCTCGTAGCTGGATCCCGGGTCTATGGGTTCGACACCAGGCGCAAGCTCCATAAGTTTCAGCGCTTCAGCGATGCGTGGATCCGCGCGTGGGTCATCGGAAAAAGAAAGGTCAGGATTGCCGAGACGGCCAGGAAGTTGTGCGCTCATTTTGGCTGGATGTCCTCTGGAGAAAACCCTATCTTAAGTGAAATAAGTATTTTGGGGAGAATTGAATGACCGAGATTCATGGCTTTGCCGACGAGAAATTTGCTGCGGTCAGGGAACGTTTTGAGCAGAACTTCGCCGAAAAGGGCGATGTGGGTGCTTCGGTTGCGCTCAGTATTGAGGGTGAGATGGTGCTCGACCTCTGGGGCGGACACCGCGATCAGGCGGGATCCCTGCCCTGGGAAGAAGACACCATCGTAAATGTCTATTCAACGACCAAAACCATGGCCGCCCAATGTGCGCTGCTGCTGGCGGATCGGGAGCAGTTGGATCTCTATGCCCCTGTCACGGACTATTGGCCGGAGTTTGGGCAGAACGGCAAAGAGGGTGTCCAGGTTCGCCACTTCATGTCTCACTGCGCTGGATTGAGTGGCATGGACGAGCCTATGAAAGGGGATGATATCTACGATTGGGACAAAATGGTTGCCGCGCTTGCCGCGCAAGCGCCCTGGTGGGAGCCCGGGACAGCAAGCGGCTACCACGCGCTGACACAAGGTCACCTTATCGGCGAAGTGGTGCGACGTATTACCGGCAAGTCTCTCGGTACCTATTTCCAGGAGGAAATCGCGGGTCCTCTACAAGCCGACTTCCATATTGGTACAGGCGAAGAACACTGGGCTCGTGTCGGCGAGCTGATACCACCGCCCAACAACCTCGCGTCCACCGAGGCAGGACCGGAGTCTATTGCGGCGCGGACGTTCAAAAATCCAATCGCCGATGCGTCTGCATCCGGAACACCGGGTTGGCGCAAAGCGGAGATCCCTGCTGCAAACGGCCACGGTAACGCACGCTCGGTCGTGCGCGCGCAAAGCCCGATGGCTAACGGCGGCAAAGCCTTTGGGGTTGAGCTCATGTCGGAAGCCGGTACAAAGCGAATATTTGATGAGCAGATTTATGGTGAAGACCTGGTGCTCGGTGTACCCATGCGGTTTGGCATGGGATATGGCCTTAATGGCAACGAAGTGCCTATGGGGCCGAATGAAAACATTGCCTACTGGGGTGGGTGGGGTGGATCTACCATCGTCGTGGATCAGGATGCGCGCATGTGTATCTCGTATGTTATGAACAAGATGTTTCCAGGGGTGTTGGGCGACACACGTGGCTTTTCACTGCTGCAAGCGGCTTACGGCAGCCTGTAGGTAGATCGGTCTTCGCGGGGCTGGTTCTACGTAGGCTCAGCCCGCGCGAGATAAGTGCGCGAGCACCGCGTCCCGCCAGACATCCGCGTTTTCGTACTGTGGTGAATGGGCGGCATTGTCGATGACTACTAACTGGCTGTCGTCGATTTTGCTCGCCATCACTTTGGCGGGTTCCAGAAAGGGTTTGTCCTCTGCGCCAACGACGATGGTGGTTGGAATTGCTATCCGCGTGAGTTCGTCTGTCACTCCCTCGTGGTTATTCAGTACCGCGCTCAGATCGACGAAAGCCTGAGGGTCCATCTGCGCCAGTTTCACGCGAATGCGACGCCAGTGTTCGTGTTCGCCGAGAAAATCGATGCCCCGTTGCACCGCGGCACTTTGAGGCTGTCCCTGCATGCCCTCCAACAAAGCTTCACAACCACCTTCTGTAACGGTTCTGGTCAGATGTTGGCGGATGTTGTCATCAAACAGTCGCAGCGGTTCGGGCCCCGTATCCATCAGGATGAGGGAACGAAAACGTTCCGGGTGATCGAGAGCTGCCCGCATGGCTACCATGCCGCCCATCGAGTGGCCGAGCAGGTGACAGGTTGGAATGTCCAATGCGTCCAGAAATCCAAATAGATCATCAACGAGCGTCGCAAGATCGTAAGGCGGTTGGTTGCTGCTTTCGCCGTGGCCCCGTTGGTCGTACGCGATGACACGCTGATTTTCCACGAACCAGGCGATCTGGCTCGTAAAGTCGAGCTTGGATCCGGTAAAACCGTGGACTAGAACGAACGGCACTCCGCTACCCACGTCGTGATAAGCGGTTTGCAGCTCTCGATTTGCAACAAAATTGGTAGTGAACATCAGTTATCCATCACATTGAATTTCCAGCGTGTGGCCGTGTGGCTGAAGCCTTCGCCTTCTCCTGCCGACCACGCGAAGGCGGTCTGGGGCGTCAGTGCGAAGAGCCCGCCTGCCACGTCTGCCGGTTTGAAATCCCACTTGTACTTTGGATTGTACTCGTCAACAAAAGCCTGTTGTTCGGACTCTATGACAACTTCGCATGCCTGACACTCCATCACCAGGACCGCTTCGGTATTCGCAAGATGTACGTTGCAGAACGCGTGGGCTTTCAGATTCTGCGCTTTACGGCTGTGTGGCGCGGTACTGAAACGAAACGCAGCATCCTGCCAGATACCCCAAACCGGCATGGTGTGCGGTTTGCCGGAGGCGACGTCATAAGAATTGACCCAGTACGATCGTTCGGCCGCGAAACGCCAGAGTAAGGTGTCCCAGTTAAGAAAGCCCCCGTTAGGAAAGCCATGGTCGCTGGGCGCAAAGTACCCTTGCGTCTGCGGGCGCGTGGTTTCCGTGACGACTAGCTCTTTCATCAGAACTCGAGAATGGCGCGCCCCTGTATTTGTCCTGCCTCCAGCGCGTCGGTTGCGGTATTGATGTCTTCCAGCTTGTAGCGTGCCGTGACCATGGCGTCCAGATCCAAATCGCCATCCTGGTGCCACTCGAGAAATCTGGGGAAATCTCTGTCGGGCGCACAACTACCGCCGATGGACCCGATAAATTTCTTTTCATTTACGAGTACGTCGATCGCGTTCAGTTCTACCGGTGTGGTAGGCACGCCAACCAGTACCGCAGTACCTCCTTCGCTTGCACCAAAGTGTCCGCTGCGCACGGTGGGTACAATTTGTTCCATGGTGGTGCGAATGCCGATGCAGTCAAACGCAAAGTCCGCCCCCGAGACGGGTTGTTTGAAAATGTTGAACTGCGCGTCCTTTGTTGTCATCGCGTGGACGGCTTCGACCGGATCAACTTGGCTGGCGTTGATGGTATGCGTGGCGCCGAACGCTCGGGCGAATTCGAGTTTTGTCTCGTCGAGATCCACTGCGATGATGGGGTCTGCCCCCGCGATTTTGGCGCCTACCACTGCCGAGAGGCCAACGCCTCCGACACCGTAGATGACCACACTCTGATTGGCTTGCACCTTGGCGGTGTTGATCACTGCTCCGGCACCGGTCATTACCGCGCAGCCGATGATCGCCGTCACGTCTTTCTTGATGTTCGGATCTACCTTAACAACGTACTGCTCGTCGCAGATTGTATGGTCAGCCCAGGTAAACACGTTTTCGGATACCGCCGTACCATCGCTGACCTCGATCGCTGCGCGGTCTGGCGCACGGTTGGCCGCCTCGATGTTGCGCGGTACCCAGGTCACCAGCACGGTATCCCCTTCCTGAACGTGGGTTACGTCACTGCCGACTTTGACCACAACTCCGGTGGCCTCATGACCGAGGACGACGGGTTCATTTCTGGGTCGATGCATCTGGTGCAGCTGCGAATGGCAGATCCCGGACGCATACTCCCTGACCACAACGTGATTAGGACCAGGATCGGGGAGGGTGAGCTCCTCGATTCGAAGTGTTGAAGTTTCGCGTGGTAAAACCACCACATTTGCCTGTGTGCCCATAGTGTCTCTCCCGTTAGCCAATAAGCAGCCACAATCCTGGGTCACATGGTAGGAGTGCTGGGTTTTGAGTGCAATTCCCTGTACGCTTTTGAATCATGAGTGAGGAATTTCGGCTCGTCTTCTCCGGCGAAGTTCAGGAAGGGCAGCATCCGGCGGTGGTTAAGAAGCGACTGTCCGCGGTGCTGAAACTGGACGATGAACGGATGGGCGTACTCTTTTCCGGCAAGGCGGTTGTGGTTAAAAAAGCCACGGATGCCAAAACTGCCGCCCGTTATCAGGAAGCGTTTAACAAGGCGGGTGCCCGACTTCGCGTACTCCCGTCGGAAGAGGCGTCCGTGGCAGATGTGCCCAAAAACGAATCGACTGCACCAGAGTCACCGGCGCAAGCATCTTCGCAACCGGCAGCTCCCCAACCAACTCCCCCTCAACCAGCTCCTCCCCAACCAGCTCCTCCCCAACCAGAAGAGGAGCCCAATGATCCTTCGGCCACAGCCGCAGGTGGTCTTGGGGTCCTGCCTGTTGGTAGCGATATGCTCAATCCCGATGAGCGTGAAGCTGAGCAGGCCGTCGACGTCTCAACCGATCACCTATCGGTGCAGGGTTCGGTGTTCACTGTGCCTGATGATGATGTTGATGCACCGCCTGCCCCTGACGTTGACCACATTTCGCTCGCTGACCTGGGCGCAGAGCTTGGCAATGCGGGTGATACCGATGTGGTTGTGCAGGAAATCGAGGCAGACTTTGATCTTGCTGAAGTCGGCGCGGTGATCGGCTCAGTCGATAACGAACTTAAGGCAGCCGCTGTGGACATGGATCAGGTTGATTTTGATCTGGCAGCGCCCGGCGCCGACATGGCAGATAAAGACGAAGAGCCACCTCCACCGGCGCCGGATACCAGTCATATAGAGTTGGACAAAGATACCTGACCTATACCTGATTTATTAGAAGAGGAGAGACCCGATGAAATTGTATGAATCCCCCAGTCCCAACGCGCGTCGCGTTACTGCCTTTATGGCCGAGAAGGGCATCGAAATCGAACGCGTGCCCGTCGACATTCGGGGTGGAGAAAACATCAGCGATGAATACCTGAAAAAGAATCCTGGTGGCCGCGTTCCGATGCTGGAGCTGGATGATGGCACCTACCTGTCTGAATCTGTGGCCATCTGTCGCTATCTGGAAGGTCTTCATCCGGAACCAAACCTGATGGGCAAAGATGCGTTAGAGCAGGCGATCATCGAGATGTGGTCTCGTCGCGTTGAGCTCAATTTTATGGCCAACGTGGCAGGTGCGTTTCGCAACATCACCGGTTTTTTCAAAGATCGTGAGACGTGCGTGAAGGAGTGGGGCGAAGTGTGCGCGGAAGTCGCACCCAGGATGCTGACGATGTTTGATGATCAGTTGGCGGATAATGAGTACGTGGCGGGCGACCGTTTCACGAACGCAGACATCACCCTGTGTATAGCCATCGACTTTGCCCGCATGGTGCAGGTTGTGCCCATTCCCGAATTGGCCAACATTGAACGCTGGCATGCTCAGGTGAGTACGCGACCCAGTCTGGCGCAGGGCTAGCGACCTAAATTCAGCCCTAGTCGCTGCCTATGGTGACTTCCAGGGTCTGATAGCCTGCCGCCTGCATCGCGTTCTGCACAGCCTTTTTATTGTCTGGGCAGAGCGCGATCATCGAACCACCCACGCCACCACCGGTGAGTTTTGCACCCAGCGCACCGTTAGTGCGTGCGATATGCACCAGTTCTTCCAGTTCTGGCGTGGAGAGCTGCAAGGCATTTAAGTAGCCGTGGCAAAGGTTCATCAACTCGCCGATTTCTTCAAGACGACCGCTCATGGCGGCTTCGCGTCCTGCTTCTGTGAGATGCGATATCTGATCAAAGATCGCTTCGTAACGCCCGGGATTTTGCTGCCACGCGTTGCGCACGCGTGCAACCGCATCCGCGGTCAGACTGTGCCGCCCGGTGATGCCAACGATCAGTTCCAATGGCTGACCCAGGCGGAGTGTGTCGAATATCGGGACATCATTCTCGCGGCGATACATCAGAGGTACACCGTAGGTAGCCACCGTGTTGTCGACACCGGACGGAGTGCCGTGTGCTGCTTTTTCACATTCGAACGCCAGGGCGTTAACTTTCTCATCTCCGAGCGAAAGGTCGAACGCATGATCGACCGCCCGAATGATTGATACCGCTAAAGCGGAGGAACCTCCCAGACCCATCGCGCGAGGCACGTGGGGGAACACTTCGATCGTCATGTTCTGATCAGAAACGTTCAACTCATCGAGGATCTTCGCCAGGATGCCGCCAAGACCTTGTGTATTTGCGTGGACTTTCTGCTCAAGCCCCCAGCGGGGGATCAGTACGCTGACGCCTTCGGCTTCATTCGCCGTGTGTTTGCGTACCGAAGCCTCCACTGCAATCGGGATAGGCAAGGCGATAGCAGGTCGGCCATAGACCACCGCGTGCTCGCCAAAAAGGATGATCTTGCCACAGGCAGACTGGCGCGAGCTGGTTTCAGGTCGCGCTGCTTTGCGCGCGAGGTTCTTCGCAATTTCCTGGGCTTTCCAGACTTTGATCTCGCCTGATTCGATCAGACTTTCGACGACAGTTTCGAACACCTCATCTGGTACACCGGCTGTGCTTGCCACACTTCTTGCGTGCAGATTCATATGGTTCTGCTGGATGCCGTTGGTGGACAAGGCACGGAGCGCCGCAAAATTCTGGGCAAGCCCGATCGCGCCCATGATGCCCGCCAGTTCGGTGGCATTGGGAGAGCCCAAAAGACGATGATTGATGCGTACGCTGGGGTTGGATTCCAGTGAACCGCCAACGGTGCCCACTTTCATGGGAATTTCTATTTCCCCGACGAGATCTCCGGCGTCGTTGGCATACCAGCGTGTCAGTGCCCGGTAGGTGCCGGATCTTGCTGCGTAAGCATGGGCGGCCGCTTCAATTGCGCGCCAGTCGTTACCGGTAGCCAGGGCAACAGCGTCGACCCCATTCATGATGCCTTTGTTGTGTGTCGCTGCACGATAAGGGTCTGCCAGGGCCAGATCGTTGGCCAGGATGATGCCATCACGGACTTCAGCACCGCTATAACCTTTCCCCTCCAGGTTGGCCGCGGGTATGGTGACGGATGCTTTGGCAATGGCCCTGTCCGTAAGGTTGGACAGAATCCGCAAAAAAACTTTCCCACCGGTCAGCGTTTCAACCAGAGACGCCACACCCTCGCACATCGAGTTAACCAGGTTTGCGCCCATGGCATCGCGGGTGTCGACAAGGAGGTGCAAGACCACCATGTGTCTGCCATCTTGTTCTGCGACGTGGTGGAATACTTCTATATCTAACGCGCCGCCGCCGCGCGCGACCATTTTGGGATGAAGGCTGTTCGCGAGCGAAATGATTTCTTCTTTGTTGTCCAGGAGCGCTTGCATAGCGGGCTCAGGATCCGAGTCCAGAACCGCCTGGACTTGCCCGATGAGGATGGGTTCGCTGCAGGTTGCCGTGTAGCCGCCGCTCAAGCGGGACATACGTGCCGCGCCTGAAAGTCCGGCAACAATCGATGGTTCTTCAACCACCAGAGGGATGACGTAGTCACGATTGTTGATCAGGAAGTTGAGCGCAATCCCCATGGGCAGGCCAAAAACGCCAACGACGTTTTCGATCATCTTGTCCGCCGCATTCAGCTGCAGCTGGTGACTGGAGGTCATCAACTGACTCAGATCGTCTTGTGAAAGGAGTCCCTGGCGATGCAGGGCGGTGATGCGATCCTCAACACTCATGCGGAAGAAGTTGGGGATACGGGACGAAACCGCAGAGGGGTTGTCAGTCGCAGAACTCGACGCCATGTGTGGCTATCTCCGTTGGCAATATCTCAAAAGCATCCAGATCAGAAATCAGACCCGTCAGCCGGGCGGCATTATCGGTAATTGCGATACCAATGTCACCGCCACCTGCACCGCAAGGCTTGTACAAAACGTCGTGTTTCTTTGCAATTTTTGCGATTTCCATGTGTGCTGGCGTAAATATGTTAAGCCTAGCAATCTCATCCAGGCGGTAAAGGTGATCAATGTACGCAGCCAGCAGCTCTAACGCTGGTTTTGCCGTCAATTTCTGGGTTGCACTTACTAGATTGTCGAGTGCCGGCCCCTGATAGTTTTCTGTAAAGTCGCGAAAGCTGGAAAGATGTTGAGCGGTTGAAGCAGCCTCCCCACTCCAAACAACTGCGTAGTGCCAATCGCGAGGCCATGCAAACGGCTCAGCCGCGCCGTTTTGAAACCTGATTACGCCGCCAAGCCAGGCGGCAGCTACGTCCAATCCGGAGCCTTGTTTACCCTGCCACGCATGGTGGATGGCTTGTGCTTCTTCTTCTGTGGCGGGTTTGTTGAGGAGATGGGCCAGGGCGTAATAAGTTGCGACACACGTAGCAGCGGAAGAACCAAGCCCGAGTTTTGCGCCACTATCGTCAAAAAGGGCAGAGCTGTCTGTGTTGATGATCCAATGCTCAGGATATTCGTGATAGCCCCAGTGCTGCAGCACGGCTTCCAACATCTGGCCGGTCACGGTCCTCGAATAAGCCCTTGTGCTGGAAAAGTAGGCGGGAATAAGAGGTCCCTGGCTGGTTATCTGCGTACCGTGGCTCGAAGCGTTTTGGATAGAGACCCGCACTGTGCGGGCCAGTGCCATCACCACTGCAGGTGCACCCAACAAAACCGCGTATTCACCCCAGGCGACAACTTTTGCAGGCGCGTGGACGTTGACCACCGTTTCAGCCAATGAGATGGGCTCCCGGACCGAGATTACAGCGCAGAACCTGACGAACGCCGGGTATCGCTTCCAGACTCGTGGCAACCTGGTCGAGTGCGCTCGGTTCACATACCGCTTTTATTTGCGGACCAGCATCGATCGTAAAAAACACTGGGGTGCCGTCCACGCGCATGGCGCGTACTGCGTCCATACAGCTGAGAGAGGCTTCATTCCAATAAGCGAGTGTTGGCGAGGTTGTTAACATTACGCTGTGCATTTTCAGGCAATTCAGCTCTGCAACTTCGGCGAGCTTTTGAAAATCTCTGGCAGCGATGGCGTCGTTGGCATCGGCAAAATCACCGCTGGCCTGGTGCACCCAGGTTTTATAAAACGGGGAGGTTGCTGCGGATGCCTGCATACCGGTGGTGCTGCTCACCGCTTTGCGAGCATCACTGGTGATCGCAACGGCAACCGCCAGCGGCCAATGGCCTTCAGTGGCCACGGGCTGGGCGCGCCACAGTGGTGGTACAAGTGCCACGTAACCACCAAAAAACGATCTTGCCGCAGACGCGCTGCCTTGTCTGGCCCACTCACTCATGAGCTCCTCATCCAGGTTCAGGTCGGCCACGGTGTTGATGGCGAGCATCAAAGCGGCAAATCCGGAAGCGGAGGAAGCGAGCCCGGCGCCGGTCGGAAAATTGTTTTCCGTCTCAATCGCCAGCGGTGGGATGTCAAACTTTGTGCGCAGCGTAGCGAGAAAATCTGCGATCTTCTGGTCTTGGACGGCGGCACCACCCATCACGACGGTATCCCGCTCCCCAACTGTGACAGACGTACGAGTCTGCAGGGTGTCGAGCGTAATAGAGATGTTTGGCGTTGCCGGTAGATTGCCGGGCTTGTCCTGCTTACCCCAGTACTTCACCAGCGCGATATTTGGATGTGCGACCGCAGTCACCAAAGTTGCTAATCCAGATAGTTGGGGGGTGGTGTGAAGGTGAAGCCGATACGTTCGAGTTCGTCTGCCACGCCGATGGTAATGAGATCGTCGTACTCGCGTCCGACAATCTGTACGCCGATAGGCAGTCCCTGATCGTTCAGTCCGGTGGGTATAACCGTGTTTGGTAGATAGGCCACTCCAGTCAGGCCTGCCCAGAATACCTGTTCGAAGTAAGGACGCTCTTCGTTGTCCACGGTGATTGTTCGTTGTCCAAAGCGGCCGTGATCGTGCTCAAACGCAGCGGTTGCCATCATTGGGGTGATGAGAATGTCATAACCACTGCCGCTTTCACCCTCAAAAAACTCGTGCCAGCGCCAGCGTAGCTGGTGGCGCGCTTCATTGGCCTGTCCCCAATCTTTAAATGAGGTGACCTGGGCGCGACGGATCTTCGCCGCGTTGCTTACGTCATTGGGATCGAGTTCGTCGACTGCTGCCTGCAGTTTTTTGAAATCTTCGTCCGCCATGCGCGAGGACATGGTGCTTTGCAGCAGATGTTGATAGGTGTCGTGAGATTGGTCCGCCGCAAAATCAGGCCTAGCGTCCATATCGATGATTGCACCGGCATCTGCAAGCGCTTGAGCAACCAACTCAACCCGGGCTTCCACTTCGCGCGCCACCGGGGCCTGATCGTCGTTGCGCCAGACCGCCACCCGTAAGCCTTGGAGCGTGCGTCCTTGCCACTCGGGGAGATCCAGGCGCATGCCGCGTCCGCGGATTGGGTCTGGCCCGGCTAGAATGCGCAATGCTGTATCGAGGTCAGCCGCTGATCGCGCCATCGGCCCGATGACGGAGATGTCGGAGCTGGCCCTGATATCGCCCGGAGGTGTGTGCCCGCGCATCCACAAAAGATCATAAGTAGGCTTGTGACCGAAGATGCCGCAAAAGTGGGCAGGGTTTCTGATGGAACCGCCGATGTCTGAACCAATTTCCAGGCCGGTTAAGCCAGCCGCGAGCGCAGCAGCACTGCCACCGGACGACCCGCCAGGAATGCGACTCAGATCGTAGGGGTTATTGGTGGTGCCATATACGTCGTTGTAGCTCTGGAAGTCGGCGAGCGCGAGGGGCACGTTGGTTTTGCCGAAGACGTTAACCCCTTCAGCATTAAGTCGTTGTACAGCCTCGGCATCCTCGCTGGCAACATTGTCGCGCCATTCCGGATTGCCAAACGTCGTCACCGCACCGGTTACGTTGTAGGACTCCTTCACGGTCATCGGTACGCCGAGGAAAGCACCTTCATCCTTGTTAGCGATAGCTCCATCAAGCTCACCAGCACGTGCAGCGGCTTGTTCGCGAAGATCAACGATGATGGCATTGATGTCTGGATTGTAGCGGTCTACCCGATCCAGATAGATATCCAGCAGTTCGCGCGCTGAGATTTCTTTATCACGCAGCTTCTGCGCGAGTGTTGTCGCGGATGCGAAAGCAATTTCGTTCATGATTCTCCCCCGTTTTTGGTCTCGGAAGCCCCCGCTTCGTCTGCGCTGGCATTCTCATCTGTTGTTGCCTGTGTCGGTATCTGGGCTTTCTGGCGTAGCTTTTCGATCCATTCATCGATGCGATGACGTGTCCCCGGGATATCCAGCGCAATAAAGGCGAGTCCCAGCGGAATCATCCAAAAACCAAGAATCGGGAGAAAGCCGAAGATGCCGCCGATGACAAAAAGAATACCGATGAGAGAGCGAATACCGGGCGGGACGTGATCGCGACCCCACTTAAGTGCTCTATAGGTGAAACCGGCTATTTTCTGTTTAAGGTCGCTTTCCTTGGCCGGCTCAGAATTACTCATCTCTTAGACCATCACCGGACCATCGCTTGGCGCATCGTGTGCATCTGGATGGGCGCGGCGTTCAAGGTCCGGATCGATAGATGTAAATCGATAGACACCATCGTCGGCGAGATCGCGTTGGATGCGATTGCGATGCATCAGGAGATGCAGATGTGCGATGGCCTCACCCAGCGCCATCATCATCTGACGCGGATCCAGTTCACGTGCAAAGAGCACCGGCAGAAGGTCTTTGGCAGTCTGGGGCACGACACAAGCTTCTTCGATGGCCAGCATACGATCGTCATGGTGGCTGATGAGACCGCGTAGCCGTTCCCGAACACCATAAAAAGGCAGGTTGTGAGCAGGTAACACAAAGGTGTCTGCCGGGGTGCTCAAAAATTTGTCGTGGGATTCCATCCAATCCTTCAGCGGATTCGCGTTCGGTTCTGTGGGATGCACGCTTACATTGGAGGTGATGATCGGCAGAATCTGATCGCCGGAGATCATGACCTTCAGTGCAGCGCAGAAGAGGCAGGCG
Source organism: Candidatus Azotimanducaceae bacterium (assembly GCA_965227885.1). Lineage (GTDB taxonomy): Bacteria > Pseudomonadota > Gammaproteobacteria > Pseudomonadales > Azotimanducaceae > UBA4421. The sequence goes on along the minus strand of OZ245781.1, from coordinate 5,794,388 downwards.
TGCTCTGGTGAATGTCCCGAACCGACCACAACCTGCCAGTCGTTATCGCCGATGGTGAGTACCTGTCCGTGTTCCAGACGTTCGTAACCGGTGGGCATGGTTGGCATGGACATGCTCTCAGCAGACCGTTCGGACCAGACTTTTTGCAGCTGATCCAGATAGTCGGACGGCATACCAGCCCGTGTATAAAAGTCTGCGCCTATCCAACTGGTACGGTGGCTGCCGTCACTGTTTGAGAATGTGCGTGCCTGGTAGTACTCCGAGCGCGTCATATATAGCGGACAGCGGAACTGCTGCGTGATCATGTCAGCCTGGCCGATGTGATCAGGGTGCATGTGCGTGCAGATGACGCCGACGACAGGTTTGCCGCCTAACGCGTTCGCAAAAATCTCCTGCCACCAACCGTTTGTCTCAGCGTTGCTCAAACCCGTATCGACGACGTACCAACCCTCCTTGTCTTCCAGGAGATAAAGGTTGATGTGTGCCAAAGAGCCGGGCATCGGCATGGCCAGCCAGTAAACACCAGGGGCAATTTCTTGCGTCTTACCCGGCGCAGGTTGTTCCGCGTGTGGATAGGTCAGTTCTTCTTGCATGCAAACAGTATAACCGATCTTGAACCACGGTCCTTGCTGTGTGCAGGATGAGTCTTGTAGATTTGGAAGCGTTACGGAGCAACGTTTGAACAGGGGAGAGTGATATGGCTGGACCGAGTACAGGTATGAACGTCAAACCGGTACCCACGCTGGATGATGAGGTTAACGAGATTCGTCTCGCTACTGCGGAGATTGTGAATCAGCATATCCTGCCGAATGAGGGGCGGTTATGGGGTTGGCTTGCGGACAGCGCAAACGCTACCAACGAGGTTAAGGAAGAGGCGAAGCAGCTGCGTCTCGATATACAAGCAGAAGTAAAAAAAGCCAACCTCTGGGCACCGCATCTACCGCCGGAGTTCGGTGGCATGGGCCTGAGCTTTCTGCAGCATGCTTACATGAACGAGATTTTGTCTTACAGCCCGGGCGCAGCATCGCTCTTCGGTGTGGTCGCACCGAATTCCGGGAACCAGAAAATTCTCGTTAAATACGGCACACCCGAACAGCATGAGCAGTGGCTGAAGCCACTGACCGAGGGCACTATGCAATCCGGCTTCTCCATGACCGAGCCGGACAACCCCGGTTCGGATCCTCGTTCGCTGACCACCCGCGCGGAACTGGATGGGGACGAATGGGTGATCAATGGCCATAAATGGTTCACATCCAATGGTCACGCTGCGGACTTTTATATCGTGATGTGCCGCACTGCGGATCCTGAAGACCCGAGCGGGGCTAACGAGAAAATGACCCAGATCATCGTGCCCAAGGACACCCCTGGCGTAAACGTCATACGCGGGGTGCCGGTCTGGGGTAAGGCCTCGTCACACTGCGAAATCAAATATGAAAACGTGCGCGTGCCCAAGGAAAACCAGTTGGGACGAACCGGCACGGGTCATCAGGCGGCGCAGGATCGACTGGGTGCGGGCAGGGTTTACCACTGCATGAATTCTATCGGTTCCATGTGGCGTGCCTTTGATCTGATGATCGACCGGCTGATGACCCGTGAAGTGCATGGCGGCGAGAAGCTGGAAGAGAAACAGTTTATGCAGGGCTTTGTCGCCGACAGTTACATGGATATTCAATCCGCACGCCTCATGACCATCCATTGTGCGGAAAAAATGGAAAGTGGCGCAGATCCTCGAACGGATATCTCGGCCATCAAAGTGTTTGTTCCGGCGGCCTACCATCGGGTGGTGGACAGAGCGATTCAAGTGTACGGCGCCGCTGGGGTTTCCGGAGATTTACCCTTGGCGGGTATGTACCAGGGCGCGCGCACCCTCAGATTGGCTGATGGGCCGGACGAGGTGCACAAAATTCTGATGGCGAAACTCATTCTCCGGCGCTACCACTCCGGCGAGAGCTGGGACTTCGGCAACTGATGGTCAGCGGTCAGGAATGGATACGGGCAGGTACTTACTTGCAGCGTTGATCTTGGTCAGCGCGCTGGGTACCGCGGTTGCAGATCTCAGCTCTCTGCACGAGTTATGAGGCGAGGAGTGCCTTAAATTCCTGTTCGAGATGCGCCCGTCGGGATCCGATGCAGACGGGGATAAGAGTCATGTAGTGACTGTAGGCGACATGTCTCGGCAGATCGCTGATATCGATCAAGCCTTTTATCCACAACAGCACAGCACCCCATTGGTTCGCTGATATGTGTTGCGCGATCATTTCAGTTTCAACCCCTTCGATCAGTTCACCCTGATCTGCTGCAACCTGCAGTGAAGCTTCCGCAAACCGACGTACAACACCCATATGTAAGTCGGTCAGGTTTTGCTCCATATCCGCCTTAGCCAGAATTGAGATGATGGCGTGGGCATAACCGGGCGCTTTAATGAAGTCTTCCATTGTCGAGACGACGTAGGTGAGTAGTCTCGGTATACCTTTTTCAGCTGCCAGTATCACCTCGCTCTGACCAAGATCTACCAGCGTTTCTGCAGCAGCTTCCAGCAGCAGTTCATCGCGGGAGCCGAACAGGTTGTAGAGCGTTTTGACCGAAACCTCGCTGGCCCGGGCAATACTCGACATCGACAGGGCTTCCAGCCCCTTGGCCTCAAGATGGGCGGAGGCAGATCTGAGGATGCGTTTGCGGCGGTCCACCTGCCTTGGCGACGCATATTTTCGTGCTGGTTGCTTGGTCATATCGAATGGTTCCGCGGTCTCCCCAATTTTACATAGCATTGTAATTTTGGCGAGTTTCCCCTATAAACGGAGTCCATACCCTGCCGTTAATACTTGCGATTGGCGGGTTATATCACGATCAAGACTTTGTCTGAGGGGAATCTTATGTCTTTGGCTCGTCACCGCGCGGCACTTTCGCGCCTTCCTTTTTTATCTTTTATAAGCGCCGTACTTGTATTCAGCGGCACAATGCTCAGCCCCGTGGCAGTAGCTGAGACGGCTGTCATCGAAGAAATTGTCGTCACGGCGCGCAAACGGTCCGAATCGATTCAGGATGTCCCTGTTGCGGTATCCGCCATCGACAAGGAACTGAAACAAGCGAATGTACGACGCTTGGAAGACATTCAAAACTTCTCACCTAACCTGATCATCGGTAGAACGCCCGGCATCGCAAGTGGCGCCGCGATCAGTATCCGTGGTGTTTCCTCCTCAGAAAGCGACAAGAGCTTTGACCCTGCGATTGGGGTGATGATGGACGGCATGTTTCTCGGCACCTCCAGCGGGGTACTGTTGCAGAACTTTGATATCGAACGGATCGAGGTATTACGCGGTCCACAAGGCACGCTCTTCGGCAAGAACACCACCGGCGGTATTATCAATGTCATTCGCGGTACGGTAACGAAGGAATGGGGTGCAGACATCAGTGCCACTGCTGGAGAGAACGGTCGGCAAGATGTCAAAGCTGTCGTTAATATGCCGTTGGGTGAAACCGCCGGCTTAAAGGTATTTGCAGCGAACATTGAAAGCGACGGCTATATCTATAACCGCACGTTGCGTCGCGATGTTGGCGGCGATGATATACAAACCTATGGTTTTGCCGCTCTGTGGGAGCCGACGGAAGATCTGGACATCAAAATCCACTACGAGAAGTTTCTGGACGACAGTGAGCAAGGCGCTTACCACAACCGCAACGCCCCGGCGGAACTGACTTGTGTACTTGAGCTGACCGGTCTGTCTGCAGGTGCAAACGGCTGTCTGGCAACCACCCTGGACGATGAGGACCACAACTCAGCCAACGGTACCAACGACAGCGATAACGAGTACGACACCTTTATCGCCACGATCAACTATGACTTCGGCCCCTTTCTCCTGACCTACATTGGTACCAGCAGGGACATGGACGAAGAAAACAATCAGCACTTTGATGGTGCTGAAGCAGATCTGCTAAATATGCGTTTTTTTAATGACTGGGACCAGTCGAGTCACGAACTGAGGGTTACCTCCCAGTTCGCCGACAACTTTGAATTTGTTGCCGGTCTTTACTACTGGGATGTGGACTACGAGCAGCGCTGGGATGTTGGACATCTCCACTATCAACTGTCACGCCTTGGCGTTATTCCGATACCGCTTTCGCCCACAACGTTGTCCAGCAACGGTCAGGAACAGTCCACCGAATCAACGGCGGTATTCTTCTCTGCCGACTGGCATCTTTCTGAAGCCTGGACCCTGAATGCTGGGGCACGCTGGACGAAAGAAGAGAAGGACTTCCTGGGTGGCAACGGCGGCGTATTTTATGACCCTGCTGCAGGCGACCCTATTCCCGGTTTGCTGACCCCGGTACCGTTCAGCGACGAATGGACTGAGGTTACGCCCAAGATCGGACTGCGCTACCAACCGAGTGATGAGCTGATGGTATATGGCTCATACAGCGAAGGTTTCAAAAGTGGCGGTTTCTTCGGTCGTCAGGCCAACTTCAACATTGATCCGACCTATGATCCTGAGTACGTAGACAACTTCGAACTTGGCTTCAAGAGTACGTTGCTGGGTGGTCGAATGATTCTCAATGGTGCCCTGTTCCTGAGCGATTACGAGGACAAGCAGGAATCGATTCTTGTACCGATCAACCTCGCTAACGTTGCGACGGTTGTGCGTAACGCGGCAGTCCTGGAACTCTTCGGCGCTGAGTTGGAAATGATGTTCCAGATCAATGAAAACTGGTTTGTGCGTGCAAGTTACGGCTACATCGACGCTGAATATGACGAGTACTTTGCCGACATAAACGGCGACGGTATTGCCACGGATAACTCTGGTCTGACCTCCCGCCGTACGCCCGAAAACACGTTCGGTTTGACCACCAACTACACGGTACCTTTGGGTGCGGGAGAGTTCAGCGCACAGTTGTCCTATCGCTGGATAGACGAGCAGGAAACTGTGGCAGACAACTCACGGAACGGGCTCGACAGCATCGAAGATTTGAGCGCGACGGTCAGCTACATCTGGGGCGACAACGGTCGCTACCGCGCCACACTGTTTGGCCGCAACATGACAGATGAGCGCCAGGCGGCGGGTCCGTTTATTGGCGGTTTGACCAACGCATGGGCGTGGAACGAACCGGCCAACTACGGCTTTGAAATCTCGGTCTCTCTTGGCCAGTAACTAAACCGATGAGGGAGGCGTCTGCCTCCCTTACTTTTTAAAGTGGTTGGTTTCAGCGCAGCAGTTTTGCGCTGACAATTTCCAGTGCTTCAGCTGTGACCCCTTGCTCGCGCAAATAACCCTGTGTGCCGCCGAATTCTGCATCCAGAAACTGCAAGGTGCGCGCCATCGTCTCCTCTTCGCAGGTTCGTTGCCAGGCCCCCGGTGCGGCGGGTTCGATCGGGTTGATGGCCTCCCCGGCAAGATACTGACTGGTCAATGCAAAATCGGCGGTAATGATCTCCCTTGGTACGCCTACCAGATCGAGCAGCAGCGCGGCAACCAGGCCTGTACGGTCTTTGCCGGAGCGGCAATGGAAGGCAAACCCGCCTGGTTTCTCCTCAGCAAATGAGCTGAAAATGGCACCCATCACGAAGCCGGAATCCTTAAGCCCGGCACTGTAGAGGTCTGCGAGTTTTTTGGCCGGATGAGCCGTTTTATCCGGGGAGCGGTAGGTATCGAAACGGGTGCCCCAGAAATCATGGCGTTCAAGTTCGATGCCGAGTGGCGGTCCGAGGGTGCTCAGCATGTTGGGTATGGCCTCAACTTCTTTGGTCATGCGCAGATCCATGACGGTACGGATACCGTAATCCGCCAGCGCTTCGCTGTCTGTGGCCGATAATTCATGCATATCGGCAGTGCGCACAAAACGCCGCCACTGAGTGAGTCCACCCGCTCGCGTTGGATATCCCCCCAGATCTCTGGCGTTTTCGACGGATACAAGGTTTAGACCCCGGTCGGGGTGTTGCAGGTACGCCCCGGGCGATATGTTCTCAGATGGCATTTTTTTGGTGCTTTCTGGTGTAAAATCAGGGGCATGACTGTATTACAGCGGCCCAAAGATTTCTTCTCCCAGGAGGAAATAGACTACTTACGCACGGTATCGGATTGGCGTTCGGTCTGGTCGTTGGTGCATTGCTGGGGTGTCATATTGTTGACCTGGATTGTAGTGACGATCTGGACTAATCCGCTGACGATCCTCGCGGGTGTATTTATCATCGGCGCACGGCAGCTTGGATTGGGTGTGCTTTCTCACGACGGCGCGCACTTTACGCTGTTTAACAACCGCAAACTGAATGACTGGGTCAGCGAGTGGATTCTGAGCCGGCCGTTCACCAGTGGCACAATCTACGGCTACCGCAAGTATCACATCAAACACCACGCCAACACGCAGCAGGAAGACGACCCGGACCTGCATCTATCTAAACCGTTTCCAATTTCCAAGACATCATGGCGTCGCAAAGTCTGGCGCGACCTGTCGGGTCAGACAGGGTTTAAGCAGTATGGCGCGATGTTTAAAGATGCGTTTAAAGGTGACACCTTCGGCCAGGCCTGGGCAAACGGCTGGCGACGTTTTGGTCCGAATATCATTCTGAATTTGATCTTCCTCCTCGGCTTCACGCTGGCGGGCAAGTGGTATCTTTACTTTCTGCTCTGGTGGCTACCGGCCCTCACCTGGAATCGGTTTATCACGCGACTGCGTAACATCGCAGAGCATGCCGCCGTACCCGATGACAATGATCGCCTGCGCAACACCCGCACTGTACGTGCTGCCTGGTGGGAGCGAGCCTTCGTGGCACCGTATGGCGTGAACTACCATCTTGAACACCATCTCATCGTCAACTGCCCTTATTACAAATTGAAAGAAGCACACCAGATGCTGATGGACAAGGGCTTGGAAGCGCAGATGGAAATACGCACAAGTTACAGGGATATGCTGAAGGTAGCGGTCCCAGCCTAGTACATATTGCTGGGGTGGGGACAACTGGGGAGTTGTGGGAATGCCTAAACTATCGTTGGAAGAGCGTGATGCCTTCCTGAACCAACCGGGGGTGTTGATGCGCATCGCCGTCGTGCGCGCGGATGGCACCCCGATGGTCACGCCTATCTGGTTCATCTATGAAGATGGATCCATCTACTTCACCCCGCGCGAAAAATCGGCATGGTTCGACTGTCTTCGACGAGATTCCTACGTTGCGTTGTGCATCGATGAAGAAGCATTGCCTTACCGCAAAGTGCTTGTAGAAGGTAACGCGGAGTTGGTCCACGATGTCGGTGAAGACGATATCTGGCGCGATCAGTATCGCCGCATAGCGGGGCGGTACGTGGATCCAGAAGGCGCTGAAGCCTATGTGCAGAACACCATCGACCAACCCCGTGGTCTTTTTCGGTTGAATCTATCTCGTGCAACCAAACTCTCGACGTGGCGCATGCCCGTGGAGGGGGAAGATGGCATGGGGATCTGGCACGATCGGTATTACGTACCCGGGACTCAGTTTTAGCCATGCGTTGTCCAAAGTGCCCCGGCAGTATGGTTACAAAAACCTATGGCAAGAAGATTCTTGTGCAACGCTGCGAAGACTGCGGTGGGCTCTTCTGCAAACCGGATGTCCTGCTGGAGATGAAACGCGAGTGGATGTCGGAAATTGTCCTCGATTCCGGCGATGCCCGGCTGGGTGGCAAACTTAACGAGGTAGACGACATCAACTGTCCTGAGTGTGGGGTCGGGATGGAAAAAACCTACGACCCACATCAGAAGCACATCTGGTTCGAGCAGTGTGAACAATGTGAAGGTATGTACTTTGATGCAGGCGAATTTTCTGATCTGAAATACGACACCTTCATCGACCGTATACGCGACCTCCTTCGTGGCGAACGGCCCTCTGGCTAACCTCAACCGTCTGTTCCTAGCAGGGCTGATCGCAAGCCTTGCTGCCTGCTCTGGAGAACCTGCAGGCGAAGCTTCTTCGGAACCGGGAGTTCCTGAAGTTACGTCCACTGCTTTGTCACCGGCGCCCAGCTTTGGGGACCTTGAAGAAATACAGGCACGGGGCGCATTGCGGGTTGCCCATCAGCGCTGGGACGGTTTCGACAGTCTGCCCACGGAAGGCATCCATATTTCCGAATATGAGGCGCTTGCAGAAGCCTTCGCCGAACGTCAGGGGCTGGCGGTTGAATGGGTCGAATACGAGGACTTTGTTGACCTGTTAGAGAGTGCGGATCAGGGCTACGCCGATCTTGTGATAGGTAACATCACCATCACGACGTCGAGACAGGAGCGTATGGCCTTTACGGTGCCTCTGTCCCATACCGAAGAGTGGTTGGTTGGCACCAACGCCGAGGGTGAACTGGGTGTTCCAGTGGGAACCTCATATGTTCAGCGGGCGAGAGAGTTGGGCATAGAGCCTGTGATTTTACCGGACTGGCAGGCGGATGAGGTGCTCGCTGCGCTTGCAGACGGCCGTTTTGATCGCACCATTCTTGATGCCATTGCGGTGCGCCAGGAACTGACAAAGTATCAGGACATAAAAATGCTCGACGTGTTGCCCGCCCAGCCTTGGGGTTGGGTGGTGCGGCGGGAATCCGTTGCATTGAAGGCAGCGTTGGACCAATTTCTCGTAGAGCGACACCTGACTGTTTCGGACAGCGCATCTGCTGTGCGTGACCTTGCTGCCATAGTCGACACGGGTCGATTGCGCATGGCGACGTTTACGGGTCCGCAAACCTACTTCCTCTACAAAGGGGAACTCATGGGATTTGAGTACGAACTGGTTAAGCGGTTTGCCAAACGCCACGAGCTGCTGCTGGAGGTTGTTGTGGCGGACAGCGTAGAGGGCGCGCGGGCCTACCTGGGGGAGGGGCGCGCAGATCTGGTAGCAGCCGCCGTGACCGCGACCCCGGATCGCGCCGAGCGCGGCTGGCAATTCACGCGGCCTTATATGCAGATCGATGAATACCTCGTCACATCCCCCGATGTGGTGATCGCTGATGTGAAAGCGGCGGTAGACCTTGTGGCTGACGGCTCGCTTGTTGTGGTTGCCAACCCGCAGACAAGCCACTGGCGCCATGCAACAGACCTTTCTCAAGCAGCACGCGCACTGGACGACAGCAGTGAAGAGATCCTCGCCTCGGTTGCGTCAGGTGAAAGGTTGGCAACTTTTGTGGATGGACACTTGCTGCAGGTTCACGAAGCGTTGGGTGCGGAGTTGGGTAGTTCAATCAAGCTTGAGAACAAGGCGAACCTGAGTTGGGTGGTGCGGAAGGATCAACCTGATCTCCACGAGGCACTAAGTGTCTTTATCAAAGACGAATATCGGGGTTTGCATTACAACCTTCTGCGGCGCAAGTATTTTGGCAACGAGCGACGGGTGAGGAAACGAGAGCCCCATCGTGTCTCCGGTACTGAGCTTTCACCTTACGACGCAGAACTTAAGGATCTCGGTCGTGCGCATGGATTTGATTGGCGCCTGTTGGTTGCACAAACCTATCAGGAGTCTGAGTTTAAACCCAATCTCACCTCCTTTGCAGGCGCTCGGGGTCTACTCCAGGTTATGCCGCGTACCGCGAAACAACTTGGCGTGGATCCGGATGATCTCTTTGAGCCCGATATTGGACTGCTGGCGGGCGTACGCTATCTGGCATGGTGCAGGGAACGATTCGAGACAACCTTGCCGTTAGGCGAGCGCACCTGGTTTGCGCTGGCGGCTTACAACGCAGGTCCAGGGCATGTGCGGGATGCGCGACGGCTGGCGAGAGAGTTGGGCCTGAATCCTGATCTCTGGTTCGAAAATGTGGAAGCCGCGATGCTTAAGCTCGCTGACCCGGAGTATGCTCGACGGGCGGCACATGGTTATGTACGAGGTACAGAACCGGTGAATTACGTGCGTGAAATCGGTGAACGATACGAAGCCTATGTGGACCACTTACGGCTCGTAAAGACCGATTAACTCCTCTAACGCGTCTTCAGCCGCCATTCTGACGGATGGTTCAGGATCCAGGCGAGCCATTTCCAGAAACTCAACTGCTGTGTCGCGGGTCAACTTTGCATCGAGCAAAGCTTCTACGGTGGCCAGCCGCACTTCTGTATCCGGGTCGGTGAGCAGTAAGGGTAAGCTGTCTGCCAGCGCTGCTGGATCTGTGAGTGCCAGCGATTCGATGGCGTCCTCCCTGACCTCAGAGGTCGATTCGACTGAGTCACCAACAAACCAGATGTCTGCCTGAGCGGTTTCATCCTGCAGAGTTGGCTCCGGCGAAGGGAGGGCATTGTGGGGCAGTGTTGCCGAATGGGGTGAAGGGGCTTTCGATGAAGAGGACGAAGGAGATGAAGAAGATGAAGAGACTGGCGGCCCTCCACAGGCCGCCAGAATGAGCATTGTCCCGAACAGCGCGAAGGACGATTTAATCGTCATCTTCGCCTTCGACGGCAAAACAACTTTCAAGCGCAGTCTGGTTGTAGCTCTCTTCCCGCACCAGGACTTCGTATTTGATTTCATCGGCCAGCGCGAGGATTTCATCCGGCACTTCAAACACCGTTACTTCAGGTGGCAGGATGGCACTCACGTTCCAGGGTGTGTCATCAATCTCCACCACGAGTTCATAGTTGACGACTTCGATTGCCTCGTTAGTCCTGCCGAGTACCGGGTGCGACAGAGTCACGGGATCCCACGCGATAATGACGTCATCAGCCCGATCGAAAACCGGTAGCTCGTCTTCGTCACAATCTTCAACGTAAGGCAGGCCGTTGACCGTCGCCTCTGGTTGGGCTGGTATCAGGTGTGTCAACTCGGTCTCCGATTCCATCTCTTCGCCGTCGATGGTCACGCCTTCAATCTCGTAAGTACCTTCCGGGAAGCGTTTGAAAAAGACCGCGGGATCCAGTTCATCGAACGTAGGTTCCGCTGACTCGAAAAAGAGCTCAGTGATACCCTGGCGGCGTAGCCGCCCATTCGCTCTGACCTTCATCATGCGGCGTTCGTTTGGATCTTCGATGACCAGACGCTTCCACTCGTCGCCGTCAATTTTGCCGTGCACGCCCAAGTCACCGTCCGTGTTGTTGAGCTCCAGGAACAGATGCGCCTCATCGAATTCCAGTTCCTCTTCTTCCTCTTCGTAGTCCCCTGCAAATCCTGTCAGCGGCAGGAGTGCCAGTGTGGTGATCGCGATCGCAGACCGCCATTGCTTTTGCTTTAACATGTTACCTCCGGTTTTGTTTGCAACCCTTGTGGGTTACTGGCTATGACGCCTCCGCGGCAGGAAATCAGTCGGCAAAAATTTTTTTTTTAAGCCGCGATTGATTTTTAGTCTATGAACCGTCTAAGAAGGAGCTAGAGGGGTGTTGCCAGTCATAAACGGGCAGGTGAGCTCTTGCGGGTAAGAGAATGCGGGTAAGAGAATGCGGGTAAGTGAAGATGTGAAGCTGGTCGAGAGACTGCTTGCCAAAGAGCGAGCGGCGTTCGATGAGTTTTTTACGATCTACTTTCCCAGATTAGTACGATTCTGTTCACGCCGGGTGGGTGTTCAAGATGCAGTGGAAGACATTGTCCAGGAGACGATGGTGAAAGCGCTGAGAAATCTACCCAGCTATCGTGGCGAAGCGTTGCTCTTTTCATGGATGTGCGTGATTTGTCGAAACGAAATCTCTGATTGGTACAAGAAGTTCGGGCGTACTGAGCAGCTGTCGGTGCCTTTGGATGACAACGAGGAAATCCTCGCGGTGCTTGAATCTCTGGGTGTACAAACAAGTGCTGAGATGAGCGATCGCATTGCAATCAGCGACCTCGTGCAGCTTACGCTCGACTACCTGCCGCCGAAATATGGACGGGTTCTGGAGTTGAAGTATGTGCACGGTTACTCAGTAGGGGAGATCGCGAAGGATATGGGTACCGGGCAGTTAGCTGTTCAATCCATGCTGGCGCGTGCCCGTAAAGCCTTCCGCAAGGGTATGAACGAACTTGCCCAAGACTATGAGTATGGTGTTTAGATGAAATTTGAATCGGACAAAGACGTCCAGCGGTTGATGGGTACGCTTGCTGAAGCACCCCAGCCGGATGCCGACATGCAGGCTCGCATCTATGCGGCCACACTGGCGGAGTGGGAGGCACTGCCTGATGGAGCTTCCGTACCCGATGTAAAACACCGGCGTGCGGGGTGGCTTGCCGTCGCAGCATCTGTAATCGCTTTGGGGATGATTGGCACGACCGTGTTTGATCAGATGCCGTCGAGCAAAGCCGTCGGCGCAATCGCCAGTGTTGCTGGGGATGTATTCGTTGCGGTTGACGACGAGGGAAGCAACACGCTTGCTGAAACTGCGACGGTTATTAACGTGGCAGAGATCGTCTCCTCTGGATCAGCCAGTCAAGCCGGGATCGAGCTCAATAGCGGCGTTTATCTGGGCATGGACGCGCAGACGAGGCTCAAGATGATTTCACCAGCACAAATCGAGTTGCTTCAGGGACGTCTTTACGTAGATGCGCATCATGGTCAACTGGAACTGATCACACCCCATACAACGTTGACGGACATCGGCACGCTTTACGATGTGTCCATCATCGACGGAGGAACGCTTGTTACGATGCGTGAAGGTATCGTCGAGGTTGCGGTTAATGCCGATAAACATATCAGTCGCGCTGCAGCGGGGCTTGGTGAACGGGTTGTTGTGGATGCTTCAGGCGTCAATCATCTCGATCCGGTTGCGACGATGAGCGCATATTGGCAATGGTATGAGCGTGAACCGTTGAGCCTCGATGGACTCAGTGTGGCGTCCTACCTTGAATATATGGCCAGGACCCAAGGGGTTGAGTTGAGCTTCCGCTCTCCGTTGGTGGAACAACAGACACGGTTGCTGCACCTTTCTCACTCAGGACAGACAACCGACGATCTTTCGGTTGACGAGGTGATGGAAACCACAGACTACAGAATCGCGGCTGACGGCGACTATCGATGGGAAGTTCAGCCGCGCCCGTGAATCTTGCCAGGCTGGTGCTGGCGGCGTACCTCTCAGTGTGCTGCGCCTTGTCTCACAGCGCAGAAAGTGCAGCCGTCGAATATGACGGTCGCGCTGTTGTGGACGTGCTCGAAACGTTGCAGAGCCGTGGATTCAAAGTGCTTTATTCCAGCGGGCTGGTACGTCCACAGATGATATTTGTTGGCGAGCCGGGTCCGGGTTCGCCAATTTCCCGTCTTCGAGAAGCGCTGGAGCAGCATAGCTTAACCGCACGGGTTGATGCAGATCGGATGATCCGGATCGTACGGACTGTCTCCTCAGGCTTGTCACAGCTCACCGGAGTTGTGGCCGATGCGTCTACTGGAGAACCTCTGGGCGGAGTAAAAGTGACCATTGGCGGCACTGTGACTTACACGGACACGGAAGGCAGATTTGTGATTCCGGTCCACCAGGCGAGGTCTGTCAGAATTGATCATTCCGGTTATTTGCCTGCGCAACTGACACCGCTCGTGCAGGATGAAGCTGATATTCTGCACATTGCACTCGCTCCAGATACGCGTCTGGAAGAAGTTGTTGTCGTCTCCAGTCGCTATGCGGTGGGTGATGCCGCCACTCGGTTCTATGAGATTGATCAGAAACTGATGAGCGCGCTGCCGAGCCTGGGCGAAGATCCCCTGCGTATCACCAGCCACCTCCCGGGTATGGCGAGCCTGGGTGTATCTGCGAAACCGCATATTCGAGGCGGTGTCCAAGATGAGCTGTTGGTTCTCTTTAATGACATAGAGCTGTTGGAACCCTTTCACCTCCGCGACTTTCGCAGTGTGTTTTCGTCCTTTAACCCGAGCGTGATCGATCACATCGATATCTATACGGGCGGCTTCCCCGCGCGCTATGGCGACCGTATGAGCGGCGTGATGGACATAGATCCCGTGAGAGACTTAAACCCCGTTGAAGCCTCCGGACGGGGAGAACTTGGTCTGAGCCTGCTGAATGTAAGCGCGGTGTTACGAGGTTCCGCTGCGGAAGGACGCGGAAGGTGGCTCGCATCCGCCCGTCGTGGCACATTGGATCTGGTGGCGAAGGAAATCAATTCTGACGTGGGTGACCCCGCCTACAGCGATGGTTTTTTTCAGTACCGACATGAAATTTCGCCCGCCACCGAGCTTGATGTGGGCGCCATCGTATACACCGACGATGTGGAACTTTCCGACTTTGACGAAGATGGCGAGATCGCGACATCCGGCTATCGCAATCGCTATGGGTGGGTGAAGCTCGATCATGGGTTTAACGAAAATCTGGCGGCAGAGGTGACAGTTTACGGCGGCAAGGTATCTCATCGCCGCCGGGGGTTTCTTGTAGATGAAGACCTGGACAACGGCTTTGCTTCCGTGGATGACCGCAGGGAGGTAAATCTTGTCGGTCTGCAAGGGCATTTCGAGTACAACCTTTCCGCTGAAATGTATCTGGAGATGGGTGCTCGGCTGGTGCACCAGCGCGCCGACTACCTCTACTCCGGTTTGCTGGAACGAGGCGAACTTGCGGGCTTGCTGGGTACCGAGATTGAGGAGACCCGGGATTTTCGTATTAAACCTGACGGCTTGAGCGGCGGGTGGTTTTCCAGTTTCCGATGGCGTATGCAGGACCTCTCGTTTGAGGCAGGTCTGCGCTGGGACTTTCAAGGTTATCGAGAGGGTGGCAATGATACGCAGTTCAGCCCCAGGCTCAGCATGTTGTGGGAGATGAACGACAAAACACGATGGCGAGCGTCCGCCGGTCGTTTCTACCAGCCCGAGGCGATTCACGAACTGCAGGTGGGTGATGGTGTAACCATCTTCCAGAAACCCCAGTACGCTGATCACTTCATCCTGGGTGTACATCACGAGATGAGTTCAGCCTGGACGCTGCGGGCGGAGATGTTTCAGAAAATTGTCCGCGACCCGAAATCGCGTTACGAAAACTTGCTCAACCCTCTGGTTCTGTTACCTGAGTTGGCGAGCGACCGCTTCCTTATTGAACCCGAACGTGCGCGAACGCGAGGGATCGAGACGACCCTCAGGTATCAAAATGACGCAAACATGCACGCCTGGCTGACGCTCTCCTTCGGTGAGGCGGAAGACAGAATTGATAGTCGGTGGGAACCGCGGACGTGGGATCAGGGTGCAAGCGTTTCGGCGGGCGTCATATACGACGGTCCAAAGTGGACGTTAGCAGCAGCGCTGCAGTGGCACGAGGGATGGCGTACGACAGACCTGCCAACGCGCGTTGCTGAAGACGTGCAGCCTTTACTACAGCGGAACGATGCCCGTCTTAAAGACTATCTAACGCTTGATCTTGAAGTGAGTCGCACGTGGCGATGGAAAAATCAGTCGCTGACGGCTTTTCTGGAAGTCACCAATGCCCTGGCTCGGCGCAATGTCGGCGGAATTGAATACGACATTGAAGAAGACGGCGATGACTTCATCCTGCTTCCTCAGGAAGAAACTCTTCTGCCACTGGTGCCGTCTCTAGGTCTTCGATGGCGGTTTTGAACGGCATGCCGATAGATGTGAGGTAGGTTCCAAGTTCCCTTGCCGACGTGATCCTTACCACCCGCGCGTTCTGCCATGTGCCGTCGCTGATGTAGGTAAACGAGTGTCGACGTCTGCGCCAGAAGTTACGCGTAATCCAATAAAGCAGAGATTCCTCGCGCCAGACCGCAAGATGGGTCAGGAAGCTTTCGCGACAGGTTCCCCACAACAGTTTCTTGGAGCGAGACCGCTCCCAGGAACGGGTCAGGCAGCGATATATGAGCGTGTGGTAAGGCAGATCGAGCCAGACCACATCAGTGATGCGCGACCAGAACACGGGCTTGGCAAGATCGGAGTAGGAGCCGCTTACCACCCAGTTGTTGCCAGCCGTTGCGACTTTCATGCGCTCCACAAATCGGTCCGGGTCCTGGGTGTTTAAACCTACCCAACCCGGCAGCCAGTTGAGCGCATCCAGATCGATGAGTTTCAAGTTGAGTTCGTTTGCGAAGTGAGCGGCCAATGTGCTTTTACCCGCGCAGCTGCTGCCCCAGACGAGGATGCGAGGACCCGGTGTATTGGACTCAACCATTGCAGACAAGATCTTGACCGACACGAGCGAGGCGTGGATGCTAGCTGGCCATCTCTGATGTAGCAAGCACATGCCAACAAAATCAATTTTTTCCTCGTTCACGTTATTGGCCGTAACCGCGTTGATGGTGCTACCGCCGCTGAGCTTTGCAGAAGTTAGTCATGCGTCAGAGCATGGTTTTGTCTCCGAGCATGAACTTGTGCTCGTAGCAACTCCATCGGAAGCCTATCGGGCGCTCGTTCAGGATGTGGCGCGTTGGTGGGATGCGAGCCACTCTTTCGGCCTGCGCGCGTCAGCGTTCAGTATTGATGATCGTGCCGGTGGATGTTTCTGCGAAGTTGTGGGTGATGTCGCCGTTGAACACATGCGGGTGGTCAATGTAGAGCGGGGAAAGAGCCTGGTGATGCTTGGTGGTCTGGGACCTTTGCAGAGCATGGCCGTCACCGGCAGCATGAGTTTTCAATTTGAGCCACATGCTGAGGGCACGCTCCTGCGCTATAAGTACAGCGTTGGGGGCTATCTCCCCGGAGGGCTTGCAGCGCTTGCACAACCGGTGGACCAAGTGCAGCTCGGCCAGCTCAAGCGCCTGCAGGCATTTGTGGCCGGAGAGGAACCCAACAAATAGGTTCCACTCGCATGCGTTAACTCTGTATTCAGTCGAGCAAGTTTTCAGTCGACCAAGTTTTTAGTCGAAGAGTGTTGAGAACGTGCGCGGCTCGTTACTGGTGCGCGCCTCTCTGAGACATCGCGCCAGTACCGGTATCCCATCGACGATTTGTTCCTCGGTCAGATGTCCGAACGCCAGACGCAGATAAGGCTGGTTCCTGTTCTGATAGTGGAATGCCGTGCCGGGCAAAAAGTTGAAGCCATTTTCATGGGCCAACTCGTAGAGTTTTTTGCGGTCGGTATCGTCCGGCATCCGGACCCAGATAAAGAGCCCGCCGACGGGATTAGACCAGACACACACATCCTCCAGTTCGGCCGCAAGTCCGGCGGTGGTGAGATCGCGCTTTTTCTTCAATACCGGGTTCGTTACATCCGCATGGGCTTCGATGCCGTTCTTATAGAATTCTGCGGCGATGGCCGAGGCAAGATAGTTGCTGCCAGCGTCGTGACGCCGCGCCAGTATTTTTTCCAGCATCGGTGGGCGGGCATAGATGTAGCCCAGCCGAAAGCCAGGTGCCAGAATTTTGGAAAGCGAACCGAGGTAGATGTGGTTGGGGTTGTCATCCAGCGCAAAGATGGCTGGTTCGATATCACCTTCGTAATGAACGTCCGCGTAGCAGTTGTCTTCGACGATGGGCACGCCGTACTTCGCAGCAAGCTCAATCATCTCGCGACGACGGGACGCTGGCATATTGAAGCCGGTGGGGTTCTGGTACGTGCTGATGGCATAGATAAATTTTGGTAACCGGCCTTCCCCCTCAAGGCGGTTGAGCTCCTCAGCCATGTGGTCAATCCGCATGCCTCCCTCGTCCAGGCGAATGCCAACCATGTCGAGCTTGAGGCTGCGGTATGCGCCCAGGGTGCCCGGGTAAGAGAACTCCTCGAGGAGCACGGTGTCGCCCTTATCTTCCTGCAGTGCTTCGGCGGTGAGGGTCACCGCCTGCATGGAGCCGTTGGTCAGGATGATGTGATCTGGATCTATCTCAACCCCTTCGCGCTCGCCTTCACGTTTGGCCATCGCTTCGCGCAGCCCGGCGTGCCCGAGGCCACCGGGATACATGGTCAGTTCCTCCGCCTGTTCTCCGATCACCTTAACGGCGGCGGCTTGCAGTGCTTCGGTTGGAAAAGTGCTCGGGTCGCTGCGCCCTGTGCCAAAGTCGTAAAGTATTTCAGACATTGCCTTCTGCCAGGTTGTTTTCGGTTAAATAGGTATAGCTTTCTGCTACCGCGGTCATCATATCCGTATCGCAGGCGTCCAGTTCCACAACGGCCCACTCCAGAACGTCGGGATTGGCTGCACTGAAGAGGCTTGGTATATCCATTTTGCCTGAACCGACCGCAACATGACTTTCACGCTTTACCAGGGGGCCATCTTTGATGTGCAGGAGCGGGGTACGGTCGGCAATTCGAGCCAGCTCTGCCGCAGGGTCGCAGGCGCCGAAGTTTGCTGCCCAGTAGGTATCCAGCTCAAATTGAACCTCAGGTACTGCATCTTGCAGATAGTGGTAACCCGGGCGGTCGCCGTGCAATGCAAATTCCCACCAGTGGTTGTGCAGAAAGAGCGATAAGTTGTGCGGCCTTAGCGCATCCACCAGTACTTGCGTGCGTTCGATGGTGCGCTGGATGGCGTCCATATCGGCAAAGTCATCTGGAGCATAGCCAGCTGGAAGTCGGGTTATGCCGAATGTCTGGGCAACCTCGATTGCCTGGCTGAGATCGTCCGCGTTCTGCAGCCACGGAAAATGAGACGAGCTGATCTGCATGCTCAGAGAGTCCACCTGCTGGGCAAACTGCTCAGGGGTTTTACCGAAGAGGTTAAATGGCTCTACGCCTTTGTAACCGATCTCTGCAAGTTGTCCGAGCACGGCATCAAAGTCCTGTTCGGATGCTTCGCGCAGTGAATAGAGTTGTACGGATATGGGGACCATCTTAGATACTTGTTCTTGTTGCGAGAATTTCTAGTATCGTAACTGGCGAGGTGGGATGTGGGAACTGAAGTTCTGTATGAATCAAAACAATAAATATCGATTTGGCATGGTCGGCGGGGGCGAAGGTGCCTTTATCGGCGCTGTCCATCGGATGGCAGCCGAGTTAGATGGCCTGGCCGAAATTGTCTGTGGCTGTTTTTCGAAGGATCCGCAGAAGTCGTTGAGCTCAGGGACGGGTTTGTACGGACTCGCAGCCGACAGATGTTATGCATCGTTTACTGAAATGATGCAGGCAGAAGCTGCGCTGGACCCAGCTCAACGCATGCAGTTTGTGGTTATTGCAACACCGAACCATGTTCACTTTCCCGTTGCAAAAGCCGCGATGGAACATGGGTTTCATGTTGTCTGTGACAAGCCGGTGACGTTTTCTCTGGACGAGGCTTTGCAGTTGAAGAAGATCCGCGACCGTGTGGATTGCCAGTTTGCTGTAACGCATAACTACACGGGGTACCCGATGATCAAAGAAGCCCGGGAGCTTGTCGCAAGCGGGCGTCTGGGCAACATTCGGCGGGTCAATTGCGAATATCTGCAGGGTTGGCTGGCTGTTGAGGCGGGTGAAAACAAGCAAGCCGAATGGCGGACCGATCCCAGCCGCTCGGGTGTAGCGGGGTGTTTCGGTGACATCGGCAGTCACGCGGAAAATCTCGTCAGTTATGTCACCGGCCTTGAAATCGATTCTCTCTGCGCAGATCTGTCGACGTTTGTGCCGGGTCGTCAGCTGGATGATGACGGCAACGTGCTGTTGCGCTTCAAAGGCGGTGCCAGAGGCGTGATCAGCGCTTCGCAGATAGCGGTGGGCAAAGAAAATGACCTGAAGCTGCAGGTGTATGGCGAAGCCGGTGGTCTGGAATGGTCGCAGACCGAACCGAACTCGCTCGTCGTACGCTGGGCAGACGCGCCGCTGGAAATTCGACGCACTGGCGGTCCCGCCAACAGTGCGCGGTCAACGGATGCCACGCGGATTCCGCCAGGCCACCCGGAAGGTTATCTGGAAGCGTTTGCAGAAGTTTATCGAAACTTTTATCGCGCGCTCGACAGCGACACAACGGCAGACTTCCCCTCCCTCGAAGATGGCATCAGAGGTATGCGGTTTATTGAGAGCGTGGTGGAAAGTCACCAGGCGGGCGCGCAATGGCTCGAGTTTTGAACTTCAGCTGCGAGGTGGAAGATTTGAGGAATAAAGGAGTTTTGTAATGAAGACCTTAAAAGGCCCGGCGATTTTTCTTGCCCAGTTCATCGCCGATGATGAACCCTTCAATTCGATAGAGGCGATGGCCAAATGGGCTGCGGACCTCGGTTTTCTGGGTATCCAGGTGCCGATTGGCAACCCCGCCTTCATCGATGTGCAACTGGCGGCTGAAAGTAAGGACTACTGTGATGACCTGAAAGGCAGGGTGGCCGAACAGGGTGTGGAGATAACCGAGCTCTCCACCCATCTGGAAGGTCAGCTGGTTGCAGTTCACCCGGCGTACGATGAACTGTTCGACGGCTTTGCTGCGCCTGAAGTGCGTGGCAATCCGCAAGCCCGCACGGAATGGGCAATTCAGCAGGTTACCGCCTGTGCACAGGCGAGCGCTAATCTCGGGCTGACAAATCAGGTTTCGTTTTCAGGCGCGCTGCTGTGGCCCACCATGTATCCCTGGCCGCAACGACCCCAGGGGCTGGTGGATGAGGGATTTAAAGAGCTGGCACGACGGTGGCGGCCCATTCTGGATGCCCATGAGGAAGCCGGTGTGAACGTCTGTTATGAGATACACCCTGGCGAAGATCTGCACGATGGCGTGACATTCGAACGTTTTCTAGAAGCGGTGGATGATCATCCGCGGGCAAATATTCTGTACGACCCCAGTCACTTCATCCTGCAGCAGTTGGACTACCTTTCGTTTATCGACATCTATCATGAGCGCATCAAGATGTTCCATGTGAAGGACGCTGAGTTCAACGCGACAGGTAGGTCGGGTGTTTATGGTGGCTATCAGGATTGGCTCGACAGACCTGGACGATTCCGTTCGCTGGGCGATGGGCAGATTGACTTCAAAGGTATTTTCTCGAAATTGGCTGGCTATGACTTTGACGGCTGGGCTGTGCTTGAGTGGGAGTGCTGTTTAAAACACCAGGAGGATGGGGCGCGAGAAGGTGCCGAGTTCATCAAGGACCATATCATTCGGGTGACGGACAAAGCGTTTGATGATTTTGCGGCGAGCGGTGTGGATATGGAGATGAATCGTCGCGTTCTGGGACTAAGCGATTGATGTCCGCTTAGATCCGTCTTAATCGTCTTATTGAGAGCGAATTGAGCAGAAAGGTGAAGACATGAGCATTCATGAGGTGAGATTTCCGAACGAAAGTGATGAATATCGAACGGCGCGAGACAAGCTGCTGGAAGCGGAAATTGCGCTGCGCAGTCAGATAGAAGAGGTCGCCAAACTCCGGCGCGAGCTGCCGTTGGGTGGTGAGGTGGAGAACTACACTTTTACAGGTCCTCAGGGCGAAGTGCAGCTCTCGGAGCTGTTTGGGCCGCATGACACTCTCATCATCTACAGCTATATGTATGGGCCAGACAGTGAACACCCATGTCCTATGTGCAGCGCGTTCATGGATAGCCTGAATGGCCAGTTGAAACACATCAATCAGCGTGCTGCCTTTGTGGTTGCGGCGCGCAGTCCATACCCGCGGGTCGAAGCGCTTGCACAGGCACGTGGGTGGGATGACGTGCCCTGGGTCTCCGCTGCGGGTAACACCTATGCGCAGGACTACAAAAGCGAGATGCCCAACGGCGCGCAGGTGCCGATGTGCAATGTATTTGTGAGGGAAGGCGATGTGGTTCGCCATTTCTGGACCTCTGAGATGTTTTTTGCAGCTTCGGACTTTCATCCGCGCCATGTCGACATGTTGTGGCCGCTGTGGCACATCTTTGACATCACCCCAGGCGGGCGAGGGGACTTTATGCCTGGATTAAGTTACTAGGAGTTGTTTGGCTTAGATCGTTCAGCAACCATTCTCTGAATGCAGAAGCGCCTGGCGATAGAGGTATCTGGTATGGATAGACCAGATAGAACGCACCCTGCGGTTCGATATAGTGGTCGGCAAGTCGGACCAGTGTTCCCTCTTTGACGTCGCGTTCGGAGAGGTGGTCCCCGATGAGGGCGACACCCTCTAGACCGTTGCGCAAAGCGCTCATCATCACCAAGGTGTCTGAGAATCCGCGCGCGAGTTTGACCTCTTCAATCGGCGACCCTGCCTCGGCAAACCACTGAGACCACTCGGATGGTGCCTCCAGGTCGTAATAAAGCGGCAAGTTTTTGATAACGCTGATGCGTTTATTCAGTGAACCTTTGAGTTTCAGCTTTTTTGCGTAGTCAGCACCGGCAAGCGGAAAAAAACGGTGGCGGAACATGGGTTCAGCGCGGACCCCGGTCCACTCTCCTGTGCCGAAGCGGATGCCAAGTTCAATCCCTTCTTCTATGAAGTTCACCAGCCGCAAGGTGGTATCGATATGGATGCGGACGTTGGGATGTGCCGCTTCGAAAACACCGATGCGTGGCATCAACCACTGGGCTGCGATGCTGCCGAAGGTGGAGATGGTCAGTACTTCTTCTGAGCGGTGGGCGAGTACCGCGTCGAGCTGTGCGTCTATGCGGGATAGCGCTGGGCTGATACCGAGGTAAAGACGCCGACCCTGGCTTGTGAGCGTCAACTGGCGAGCCTGGCGGTGAAAGAGTTTTATCCCTAATTCCCGCTCCAGTTTGGCGATTTGCTGGCTGACGGCCCCCTGGGTTACGTTTAAGAGCTTGGCAGCCTGCGTAAAGCTGCCGATAGCCGCGACAGTGGCAAAGGTCTGGAGGCTGTTGAGGGAGGGTCGCACAGAAAGATCACCTGGAGCGAAGTGGTTTAAACATATTAGAAAATCTAATGGAAGCGATGAGTATATATGGTTTGTTCTGTTTGGCTATTACCCTGATCATAGGTTGCAAGCGATCGCGAACAACTCAGTTGAATTATGGAGATTGAAGCGATGAAAATTTTGTGGGGTGTGGTTCTGGTGTTTACGGTTGGCGTCGGTTTTTCCGGGACGGCTGGAGCAGATGATGAGTACCTCATCAGCTATCGGGCGCACGAGCTGGAAACCGTGCAGGGAATGCAGCAGGTGTATGACCGAATTGAGGCGGCGGCACGCAGCCACTGTCCGACCTATCGTGAAATTCGCTCTCACCAGGACGTTAGAGTCTGCGTACGAAGTGTGATGGAAGACCTGGTCGGCAAAGTAAATCACCCGCGGTTTGCGGTCTTCGCTGAGGAAGGTTTTATCGCGACGTTTGCGGAAGCAGCACCATTGCAGAGATCAATACAAAGACCAATGCAGAGAACGAATGAACGTGATTAGTGCTCGCGATCAACGTGTCTGACGCTGCTTGCCGCTATCAGCGGGCTCATCTGAGGGCCCGCTTTTTTTGCTCTTTGAGCCGTCGATAAGCACGACTTCTCAAAAACACCCAATTGTTGATTGACAACGAATTGTATTAGGCGCAACATGCGCGCCCTGATCAACCCAGGCAGAGGAACTTTTTTAAGTCACAATTTCATCATGACTAATTCTTGGCGCATAACACAAACCAACACGCAGGCCGGCCGCTACGCCTTGGCGCAGCTGCGTGCGCGCGTGTGTGTGGTAGCGCCGACTGCACTGTACCTGTCGATGATTTCTCCCGCCGACTTTATGTCCAACGAAGCAGGCAAAGATTTCATCAAGCATGGCTACGGAGGCTCCGACGGATAATTTTTTGACATCCAAGTTGATTCGAAAAAACCCTGAAGAGCCAAAAGCCTTCAGGGTTTTTTCGTTCTGGGGGCTGAAAACAGAGGATTTAAGGAAGTGTGAGGAAGAAAAATGGAATTGACGGAAAAACATCAACGTGAACTACAGCGCGGGCGGTTGGAGCGCAACGTAAACCGCACTCTGCTGGTGGGTTTTTTCCAGGTGTTCCTGGTGATTATGCCCGTCGCGGTGCCGTTCTTTCAGAGCAAGGGCCTGACGATGCAGGAAGTGTTCAGCCTGCAGGCGCTCTTTGCCCTGGTGGTGCTGATTACCGAGGTCCCGTCGGGCTACTTTGCTGATCTGCTCGGACGTAAATCCACGCTGGTGGTTGGTTCGGTGATTGCCGCCATAGGCCATACGTTTCTCCTCGGCGCGGAAGGTTTCTGGAGCCTGGCGATCTTCGAGATCTGTTTAGGTTTGAGTCACTCCTTGATCTCCGGTGCCGACCTGGCGTTGCTCTACGACACGGAATTGGCCCTGGGCCGGTCGAAAGACGAGCAGCGCCGGGTCGTGGGCAAACTTTACAGCGCGCGGACGTTTTCCGAAGCATTTGCTGCGCTCGTTTGTACCGCGGTCATGGTGTTTGCCAGTCTCGAAGAACTTGTTTACGTGCAGGTCCTGGTGGGTTGGATACCCGTGATTCTGGTGCTGCGCATTGTGGAGCCGCCGGGCGAGCGGTTGGCGAGCGAAAGCCACGTTAACAACATGGTTGTGATCTTGAGGTACCTCGCCACCCATTCGCCGGTTCTGCGGTTGGTGGTACTTGCCTTGTCGGTGTGGAGCCTGACCACGTTTTATGCCGTCTGGTTGTTGCAGAAGGTGTGGGAAGTCCAGGGCATAGACATCGCTCACTTCGGTTGGTTGTGGGGTGGGCTCACCTTGATCGCTGCGCTCGCTGGACGCTACGCGCACGAGGTTGAAGACAGGTTTGGCGCTAAAGCCGTACTTATCTTCATCGGTTTGATACCCGCGGTTGGTTACCTGGGTATGGATGCCTGGGGCGTGTTGGGTGGCTTGATCGCCGCGTCTACCTTCTTCGTGGCGCGTGGGTTCGGACTGGTGTTGCTGCGCGATGCGCTGAATCAACGCGTGCCCAGTGAGTATCGCGCAACCGCGAATTCGCTTGCGAGCTTCGGGTTCAGGGGTGCGTTCGTATTGACAGGGCCTGCAATCGGGTACGTGTTTGATCTCTGGGGTATGGGGACCACGCTCGCCATGTTGATAGTGATCACACTTGTGATTTTTGCAGCATTGATACTGCCGTTGGTGTTTGCGGTTAAGGATCAACAAGCCGGTGAACCGGTGGGTGGTAACCAAAACACCGGGATAGCTTTTGAAAAGGAGTAAGTCATGGAGATGCAGGAAGAATTGACATACGAAGATCGTATTGCGGCCCGCGCCCGTCGAACCCGCCAGGATGGCGTGAAGTACAAACTCAGAGTTATCGAAGGCTCTGGGGGGCTCCTGGAACTGGTAGAGGAAAAACCGCCTCGCCACTGGTTCCATGAATGGGCTCGTGCGATGAGTGTAAGCGGCTGGGGTATCTGAAACGACCTCGGTTAAGAGTGAAGGTGTTTTTCGGGTAGCCTCGGATCTAGTGCCAGACTAGATCCTTTCCCCGGGGTCATCATATTGATTGTGGTGCCCCGGGGTTTTTTGCTTCCGAACTGCACCGAGTCTGGTGTCATGTGTCCAGTGCCATAGGTTACGATGGCCGCATGGGACATTTGGAAACCAAGCAGCGCGCCGTTGCGGCTTTGCCCTGGTACAACTTTGCAGCAACGCGTCCGGTACTGGATGCGGTATGGAGAGAAGTTGCGCGGCAACTGCAAGCCGACGGAATTACGCATGTGCCTGAGTGCCTGGATCACTCAACCCCTCACAATTTGCTGTTAAGTAACGCAAACTTGGTGCTGAGTCAGTGTTGCGGACCAGAGCTCTTCCTCCCGCGTGCAGAACACGTGGTGCCCGTGGCAGCACCCGTTATTACAACTTATGCAGTGACCCCGGGACATTACGTCAGCTACATAGTTGTGCGACGTGATGTGGAATTAACGCATCCGCGGGTAGCGGTGAACGATCTGAGTTCTTACTCGGGGCACATCGCAGCCAGACGATGGTTGGAATCTCAGGGACTTGAGTACTCGATCCGCGTCTCCGGTTCACATGCGCAAAGCGTGCTCGACATACAATCAGGACGCGCTGATCTTGCAGCTGTTGATGCCCTCAGCTGGAGGTTTCTAAACACTGAAGGCCTGTACATTCTGGATCGCAGCCAACCTGTACTAGCGCCGCCCTTTGTTACCGGGCGGGCAAGTGGCGTGTCTGTTGATCGACTGACAGACGCCCTGGATACAGCCTTTGCGCAGTTTGGTGAGGCTATCGGGATCTCAGGCGCGATAGCCGTCACTCGATCTGATTACTTAACGTTGTGCGAATGAGATCGCATACAAACCCGCATCGCGAGACTGATCCATTACGCTGACTAATGCATCGACCGATGAACTCGGGTGGGCGTCAATCACCACACTTGGATTGTCCCGCTCAGCGCCAAGCCTCGTCAGGTTGGCCCCGACACGTCGCACATCCACTGGCTTCTTTTCTATGTAGATGCCGTCAGTGGCTGTGATCTGCACGATAACCGGTCGTTTTGAATCGGGGCGGGGTTCATTGTTGGGGTTTGAATTGGCGTCCAACCCTCGCTCGCGAATAAACACGGATGTGACGATAAAAAAGATTAACAGAATGAACACCACATCAAGCATCGGGTTGAGGTCGATGCGGGTTTGTTCACCACTCATGATGGTCGAAAATCGTCGGCGTTTTGTAGCCATGTTCAGCCCTCCAGGTTTTAAGTGAAAGGCGTTCCCCGAATCGCAACGTAACATAAGTGCTGCAAAATTAGCACAATTTATTGGAGTAGATGTTTACAGTGCTTATGGCTGATGGAGGTAATGTTCCGCGTAGTCTGTAAATGTGCGTTGTATGCGGGTTTCATCCAAGCCGAACTGAGTCAGGGAGTAGGCATGGGCTTTGTGCCCTGTTTTTGACCCGTTAGCGCGCTGACGGAGTAAGCGGGGCACCCACTCGTTGGGTTCGATGTCCAGGTGCTGGGCGATGCGGATGAGCGTGGATTCCATCGCCTCATTCAGGTCGTTAACGTGAATGTCGATGAAGCGTTTGTTCAGTTCTGGATCGAGGGCGCGGGCTTCCATCACCCGGCTTATGCCCTGGTTCCACAGCTGCAGGACATCTTCGCCGATCTCCTCTACATCATGGGTGCGAGAACAGATGCGCCGCAACGTCAGGGTCAGGCTGGCCATTGAAGGTATCACTTCGAGTGGATTGCGATGGGTCTGGATAAACAGCGCGTCTGGATAAGTCTTGAGCAGACTGTCCAGGCTTAACATGTGTGCTGGGGCTTTAAGTACCCAGCGTCGTGCTGCACCCAAACGGTCGGTGGTTTCAAGATGGGCTAACATCGTCTTATGCCAGTCGTAGGCGGGTCCCCAATCGAAATTCGCCATCATCCACCGGTTGTAATTCGGCAATCTGAACGCGGCATGAAATTCCATACTGCGAAAACTGGGCGCCTGCAGGCTGACGCATTCGTGGGGACCTGAGGCGTGCAAGGCATGAATGTGTTTAAGGTTGTGTGATATGACGTTCAGGGCTGCCAGTTGCAGATGTGTAACAGCCCTTGAGCCATGGTCCCAAGAGCTGCCGGTGGGGAGAGAATGTGACTCCCAGAAAGTAGGTGCGCGCAGCTGGGGGTGGGTGGCCATCCATTCATGCAGAAGGGTTGAGCCTGTACGCGGCAGGCCGAGGACCACGATGGGCCTGTGGATAGCAACATCGGGCACTTCCCGGCTGATGACCTTCAGTCTGAGGCGGAGCAGACGTTGTATAAATCTCCTCGCCAGCACCTTACCCGTATAGGTGAGGTGCGCTTCGCGTTCCAGATCGTGCAGCAACACGTCCAGAGGTTCGACAAAGTCGAGCGTGCCGAATTCGTACAAGTTGCTCGCGCGGGCCGCGCGAGAGAGATGTTTTAAGCGTAAATCTTCCGCAGCCTTCGGCACTAAGAAGAGACGTTTACCGCCTCGATTAAGTCGTTTTTAATCAGGCTGGCTGAAGGTCGCTTCCGCTCATACTTCTTCGCAGGCGTATTGACGATGTCTGTTAACTCACCGGCGCTTAAACCCACCTGCTCACGGGACTGTGTCACGTTGCCGTAGGTAGTATTCCTTTGGCGGGGTGAGCGATTCAGTGTACGAATGATGGTGCGCATCTCGTTGGACGAAGTTTCCTGTCCGTGCTGCGTGCCCGCGGCGCGACTGATGGATTCGTTCATGAGCGTGCCGCCGAGATCGTTGCAGCCGGCGTTCAAACAAGCCTTCACGCCTTCGTGTCCCATCTTCACCCAGCTGGCCTGAATGTTGTCGATAAGGCCGCTGAATACCAGTCTTGCCACGGCGTGCATCAGTACCGCTTCGCGGAAGGTCGGACCCTTGCGTGCCTTACCTTTCAGGTACATGGGCGCTTCCATATGCACGAACGGTAGCGGCACAAATTCTGTGAACCCGCCGGTCTTTGCCTGCAGATCGCGCACGCGCATAAGGTGGCGTGCCCAGTGCTGATAACCTTCAACGTGGCCGTACATGATGGTGGCGGTGGTGTTAAAACCGACTTCGTGAGCCGCGGCCATCACCTCCAACCATTGATCTGTGTTGATCTTGTCGGGGCAGATCACGGCGCGGACTTCGTCGTCCAGAATTTCTGCGGCGGTTCCTGGCAGCGTGCCAAGGCCTGCCTCCTTCAACATCTGCAGGTACGGCACAAGTTCCATGTCCAGGGTGGCAGCTCCCTGCCAGACCTCGAGCGGGGAAAACGCGTGAATGTGCATCTCCGGTACGGCTTCCTTCACCGTTTTCAAAATGTGCACATAGGTGTCCCCTGTATATTCGGGATGAATACCACCCTGCATACACACTTCAGTACCGCCACGGTCCCAGGCTTCTTTTACGCGTCGGGAGATCTCTTCATCCGACAGGTCGTAAGGCCGACCGCGCAGGTTTTCTGCGAGCTTGCCCTTGGAGAATGCACAGAACTGGCATTTGAAATAACAGATGTTGGTGTAATTGATGTTGCGATTAACAACAAAGCTCACGGTGTCGCCGTTGGTTGCTCGCCGCAGTTCGTCAGCCTTTTGCACCACCGCAGTAAAGTCGTCACCGCGCGCGGCAAAGAGCCTCACAATTTCGGCTTCCGCCAGTGGCTCGCTGCCTACCTTCTCGAGGATCGCCTGCACATCGGCTGAGATGTGATTGGGAGAGTCCATGATGGCGGTCATCACATCGCTGGGTGGCGCAACATCTACGTCGCCGGGGCACCACTCGTCTGTGCGTGGTATACCTTCGCCGTCCACCATCTCAAGGATGCGTACGTGGAGGTCCGAATGCGTCCATCGTTGCAGATCTCTGATGTAGGGAGAGTAGATAGTCAGGCGTTCGTGCAGGTATTTACCGGTGGACGCGGTTTCGGCGCGCAGGTCTTCCAGATGTGGCCACGGCGCTTCCGGATTCACAAAGTCTGGCGTGACCGGAGATACGCCACCCCAGTCGTTGATTCCGGCGTGCACAATCTGTGGCAGTACGCCCGGGCTCAGGTTAGGGGGTGCCTGGACGCTCATTTCAGCACCGAAAAGAATGCGCGCGATAGCGATGGTCCAGAGCAACTCGTTCAGATCCGGTTCCGGCGCGTTGACCATTTTGGTCTCTGGCTTGGCGCGGAAGTTCTGCACGATGATTTCTTGTATGTGGCCGTACTCTTGATGGATTTCACGGATAGCGAGCAGGCTTTCCACGCGTTCGCGTCGGGTTTCGCCAATGCCTATGAGAATGCCGGTTGTAAACGGCACGTTGGCGATGCCTGCGTTGCGCAGCGTTTGCAGGCGCACAGCGGGTACCTTGTCTGGAGAACCATAGTGCGGCATGCCTTTTTCACACAGGCGTTCGGAGGCTGACTCCAGCATGATGCCCATGCTGGGTGAAACGGTTTTCAGTTCCGCCAATTCTTCTGGACTCAAGTTGCCCGGGTTCAGGTGGGGTAGAAGTCCGGTCTCTGCAAACACCGCCTTGGCGGCTGCAAAAAGATACTCGGTGGTCGACTCGTAACCCATTTCGGCCAGGGCTTCCCGGGCGGCTTTGTATCTGAGCTCGGGTTTTTCACCCAGGGTGAACAGCGCCTCTTTGCAACCCATGCGCTGACCGTGGCGAGCAATCTCCAGCACCTCATCGATGGTCATGTAGGGTGCCTTCAGTTTGCGTGGTACCTGCGCAAACGTGCAGTAGTGGCAAACGTCTCGACACAAATGCGTGAGAGGGATAAATACTTTACGCGAGTAGGTGACCACGTTGTTGAAACCTCTGTCGCGAAGTTCCTGGGCGACATCGGCAAGGGCACGTGTATCGTCAAAGTCGGCAAGTGCCAGAGCTTCTTCGTGCGTGGGCAGGCTACCCTCAAGGGCATTTTGCAAGATTGCATCGATCATAATTAGTCCGAAATGGAATTAGATTGGGAGTGGCTGTCCAAGCGAGCGAGGATGCCCGCGCGTTCCAGATAGTTGGCGGTCTGGCTGTTTGGCGCTACCTGAGTAACCTCCGTGAGGTCATTCGGCAGGTCCACATCCAGGGCGAAACGTGTGCCCGGCAATATCTTGGGGGTAATGTTGTTGGCAAAAGCTGCATCGACATGCGGCTTAAAACTCTGACCGTCAAACACGTACGGAATCGCGAGCGGCGGGGAACAGATCAACGCGTTGGTACCCACTTTGTCTGCGTCGGGCAGAATGGTGACCGACTCGTGAGTGTTCAGGATCTCATCCAATTCGTCCGGCGCAATGCCCGGTACGTCTGCAGGGACAACAATAACCCCGTTGGCGTCAAAATTGGTGATGAGGTGTTGCGTTGCTTGTTCGAGCGCTTCCGCCAAAGTCGTATCAGGACTTTCAGCGTACCGTTCGGTCGCAAAGGTCTGTGCCAATGCGTCCGCTTCGGGTGCTCGGGAAACGATCAAGATACCAGCAAGAGATTGAGATCTGGAAAGGCAGGTCAGCACGTCGCGTGCCATGGCCAACATGAGTGCGCGTCGCTCTTCAGCGCTTAAGACGTTTGCAAGACGCTTCTTAGCTCGGTCAAACGTCTTTACGGGAACGATCGCCCACATTGGCTTCTCCCAATTGAGTTAATAAAACGGTCTTGACCCCTATTCGCGCCCTGATACACGCGACTGAGTTGTCAGTTCCGGCTGCAGCTCTTCCTCAGTGAGCCTCTACTGAGATTTGTGAAGAAGAATTTGCTGCAACATCCCCAGTGTGTCCTCTGCGAGAGACACACGATCGGCCAAAGTTACCATGATGGTCTGGGTGGCGATAGTTTCAATTTGTGTTTGTTTATGAATGTTTGCCATATCGGTTTCATCGGTTTTATCGATAATGAAGCCGCTGAGCAGGTTGCCATAGTGTTCCGCAACCCCAAGAGCGGTGGCGGGAACCTGCAACTCCTGCATCATTTTGGCGGCTGGACCCTTGATAGCGATGCCACCCACGATCGGCGAAATGGCAATGACGGGCAGATCTGTTATGAGTTCCCGAAAGCCAGGTAATTTGAGCAGAGGATCTACGGAGACATAAGGATTGCTCGGGCAGATGATGACGCCGGTGCAATCCTTCATCCAATCGACGATCAGTGGGTTTACCTTTGCGTCATCAACACCCGCGAAGCTGAAGCCGGAGACTTGCGGCTCGCAGCGCTCACGCACAAAGTAATGCTGAAAGGCCAGATCGCCCTGGTCGGAATGGACGATGGTGCGGACCGGATCATCCGTCATGGGCGCCACGCGGTGCTGAATACCCATCGCGTTTGTGATCGCTGCTGTTGCCTCCGTAAGGCTTGCACCGTCCTGCAAAAGTTCGGTGCGACGCATGTGCAGCGCAAGATCTTTGTCACCCAGTCGAAACCACGACTCTCCGCCAAGAGCGTCCAGGGTCTCGATGAACTGCCAGGTTTCGCCTTCGCGCCCCCAACCCAGTTCCTGGTTGTTCTGTTCGGCCAGCGCATAGGTGAGGCTGTCGATATCCGGCGAAATGTGCAGGCCAAGATGTTCAAAATCATCGCCGGTGTTCACGGCGAAAAGCAGCTCGGTTGCGGACAGGACTTTGCTCAAGCCCAACGCCAACTTGGCACCCCCGACGCCGCCCGTAATCGCGAGGATCTTGTGTGGTTTGCTCCCCTCAGAGTCTGTCATAGAACTAACGGAAGAGATCTTCCTCAAGCGGGCGGTTGATCATCTGCGCGGTTTGATCTGATGCTTCTGCCGGTAATCCTCTGATGAGGACCAGCGGGATTTTTTCCGTGGTCTCGCCCATGGCGAGGGTCGCCGCTCCTGCCAGTGCATCAGCGCGATTGATCAGCGTGACTTTCAGTTCGCGGCCGTAAACATCTGCTCCGCCGCGATGATCGTCCAGGACAGTAACCCCTGCGCAGCCAATGGCCGCACCGATGGTACCCATGCGCCAGGGTCGGTTGTGACTATCGGTGATGATGACCCCCAACTGGGCGTTGTAGTGTGTATCCAGGGCTGCTTTGAGATTGCGCGCGCTCAAATCCGGGTCTTTGGGTAGGAGCAGGGCTTTTTCAGACTCCCCGTGATCGACATTGGATTGGTCGATGCCTGCATGCGCGCCCACCAACCCCAGATTGTGTCTCACGATGAGTACACCGACCCGCTTGCGCAGCACCTCGGTGGACTCATCCAGAATGAGCTGCACCAGGCGAGGATCCTTATCGGTTTCCGCCGCAAGCGCCGTAGCTTCGGGCGAGGCTTCGATATCCTTTAGATCAAACAGCTGGCCTTCTGCTTTGGAGACCACCTTCTGTGCAAGACATACAATGTCGCCGTCGACCAGCGATGTGTCCGCCGCGTCGAGCGCCTGGATGACCAGTTGTGCAAGGTCATCGCCGGGCTCCACCATCGGCATGCCTGGAATGGGCGCGATGCTGAAGCCTGGTGTTGCCATCAGTGTTCCTGACCGATGATCTTGATACCGGAGTGGGAGATGATGCCGCTGCGGTTGATCTGGATCAGAATGGAAGTCAGTGCTTCTGCGGCAGCTGAGTTGGCGATAGGACCGGCATGCCAGCCTGTCATGCCCGCTTCCTGGGTCAGCTGAATAACCTTCTCGCGTGCATCTTTTTTATTACCGCAAACCAGCACGTCACATTCGATGGTCACATCTTCCTGCAGCAGGTGGGCTGCAATGTTCTGGTAAGCGGTGACAACCATCACGTCTTCGCCGAGGAAATCCTGTGCGCGCTTGCCGGCGCTGCCTTCTTCGGGCAACTGCACGGTACCTACCTTCGGCGGCACCAATGGCACCGTTACGTCGATCAGAATTTTGCCCTGAAGGTTGGCTTTAACGTAATCGAGCGTAGAGATCTGATGTTCAGCGGGAACCGTCAGCACCACGATGTCACCTGCTGCTGCGGCATCCAGGTTTTCCATGGCATCCGCTGGCGTTTCAGGGCTGATTTCCTGAAGTGCCGCGACCGCAGCCTGAGCTTTTTCTAACGTGCGCGAGCCGATGACAATCTTGTAGCCCGCCTTGGACCAGCGAATAGCAAGGCCTGTGCCGAGGTCACCGGTACCGCCCAGGATTGCGATCGTTTCTTTATCCGACATGTGAATCTCTTTAACTGTGAAATCAAGGCGCGGGATTATGCCGTCTTTATACCTTGAATTAAACGCGCCTCTGCGGGACGCTTCGTTTCCTCAACTTATAGACACTAAGGGTAGTTATGCGAATTGGAGTCATGATCGGTGCAGATGGCGCATCAAATACATTGGATGATGTCATCGGTGTGGCCAAAACCGCGGAAGCCGCGGGATTGGATAATGTGTGGCTGGCCAATATTTTCAGCTTTGATGCCATTTCGACGCTGGGTTTTATCGGCCGTGAAACCGAGCGCATAGGACTAGGCACCGCGGTGACCCCCACCTATCCTCGGCATCCGACAGCGATTGCACAACAAGCGCTCACCACAGCGGCGGCTACCAACAACCGCTTTACGCTCGGTATCGGGCTTTCGCACAAGCTTGTGATCGAAGATATGCTGGGTATGTCGTATGACAAACCGGCCAAGCACATGCGCGAGTATCTCAGTGTACTGATGCCGCTGGTACGCGGTGAGGTAGCTAATTTCCAGGGTGAACAGTACAACGTAGCTGGCGTGCAATTGGCCATTCCCGGTGCGGACAATATGCCTGTGGTCATAGCAGCCCTCGGTCCGGTGATGCTGAAACTTGCGGCTGAAATGGCAGACGGGACCAATACCTGGATGGTGGGTCCAAATACCTTGGATAACTACATTCTCCCCACACTAAAAGATGCGGGTAAGGCCGACCCGACGGTGGTTGCAGGATTGCCCATTGTGCTCACCACCAATGTAGATGCGGCGAAAGAGCAGATCGCGAAAGACCTCACGATCTACGGCCAGTTGCCGAGTTATCGTGCGATGTTGGATAAAGAAGGCGCCGCCGGTCCCGCAGACATCGCCATTGTGGGCGACGAAAACCAGTTGCGCAGCACCATCAAACGTTTGGAAGACATGGGTATATCGGATTTCAACGCTGCGATCATGGGTGTGGAAGAGGGTGCCTATGACCGCACGCTCGAATTTCTTTCGTCCCTCTAAGGCTAAGAAGCCGAGAGGCTCTGAATATGTCTGCTGGTAACAGCTTTCAAATTGGCAATATGGCGATGAGTGTCGTGCGGATGATGTTTCTGCGCGGCTCGCCTGAGCGGATTCTATATTCGCGCAAGTTGTTCATTGCGAGCCTCTTGTCGGCGTTGCTGTTAAGCGGGCTTGCACAATGGTTGTTCCACGCCGATCGCCCCGAATTCGTTATCTTGAGAGTGTTCGCCGAGACGACCATGTTCATGGTGTGGATTGTGCTGCTCACTGCGAAAGTGGCGCGCTTGAGGCTTGCGAGCATGATGCTGTCACTTGTGCTGATGAGCGCGTTGATCGATGCGTTATTGGCACTGCTCGGACTTGTGCTGCCGGTCGGTGCACGAGTTTTTGTGTCTGCGGCAGCGGGTGCTGTGTTGTTGTATGGCGGGGCAAGCGTACTGGCCTGGGCGCTGCGCAAGGAACTGCTGTATGGAGGCATGCATGTGGCAGGGTACGCGATTGCGGTTTATGCCCTCGACGCCAGCTTCCGACACCTGTTTGGCATGATGGTCAGTTGAGAACAGTGAACTCATGATCGACGGCTACACCATCTTTGAGCTCATGGCGATGGCATTGGATACGCTGCCGGAGTCGGGTCGTATCGTTCTGATGGCGGGGATGCTCGCGACCGCGTTGTACGGCTTTTCACGTGTTATCGCCGACCATGAGAGCCTGGCGCTACAGGCGTTCTTTCGCAAGGGTGCGTTTGTTTCGCTGATCGCGGTGCCCCTGATCATGTGGATAATCGGATTGCGTATGCCTGTCTACGTTGAAGTGGCAGAGGCATTCTCGACGCAGTGGCCGAGATACATAAGCTGGATTGTTGTGGCGGTCTGGTTGGTTGGGGCGCTGTCTGTGGGTGGTCGCTATCTGTATAGGGCTAGGCAGACCTTGGCAGCAGGGACAGCAGTCTCCCCGGCAACAGAGACGGTACAGAAGCGTGCAGCCCACTGGCGTGCGAGACTGGGACTTAAGGATGGGGTTGTCGTGCTGGCGGGTGGAGGAGAGATGGGTTGGGTTCTGCCCGGACGCCTCATTGTACCTGCCGCGAGTGCCAACTGGCCAAAGGGTACATTGGACGCCATGTTACTGTGTTTAATGGCGCAGAATCGCGAGCGTTGTTGGCAGTGGGGTGTGTTTGCAAACTTGGTTGCGGCGCTGTATTGGCCTATTCCCTGGATTGCTCGACTGGCAGAGGAGTTTGCTGACATCCTGCCGGAGCATGCCAGTCGGATTGCGGAGGCTGCTTACCGAGACCCGGACGGCTGGCGACGAGATGTACGCAAGATGCAGGAGCGAGCCGAAACTCTGGCTGCGGTCGGCCATGGCGACGATCGCCTGATTCGATTGCCACTCGTGGTTCAACTAAAGAACACTTCGCAAAAGAACCCCGAGAGCGAGGAACCGGAGCAGACCACGTTTGAATCGAAATGGGCGAATACGCGGGCACGCAGAGCGGCACGGTATTTTGACCCCTTGGAACGCGTGTACTGGTTGATTGCCTCGGCGTGCATTGTGGTTGCGACCACAACAACGCTGACAATTGAACAAGCCTCACCGGAGTTTGAGCCTGCCTTTCTCAAGGTTCGCTGGCAGGATCGCATGGGGCCACGTTTGACAGAGCGCAATGAGGTGCCTGATCCGAAAATTGGCGAACCTGAAAAGCGCGAATCGCGGGTCAGTGTGACGAGAGCTGCTGAAGACTGAGACAGGGCACTAGCTAGCGGCCTGTTGAAAAATAGACTCCTAATCAGGCTCCACATTATCAAAGTAGTCCTGCAGCCGTTTGCCTGACTCATCGGGAAACTGCGTTGTAAGCGGACGTGCTTCTTCGATTCGGTCGATACGAAAGTTGCGAAAATCCTGCCGCAATTCGCACCACGCACCCACCTGCCAGCTGAACCCCCAGTAGACCAGGGTCAACGGCCAGACGATGCGTTCCGTGGGTGTGCCGGATGCGTCACTGTATGAAAGATACAAGCGCCGGTGCTCGTTAATGGCATCGCGGACCGAACCGAGCGTGGCGGTGGTTTCAGGGGACTGATAGGACGCCATTTCCGGGACAACGACAGTTCTTGATGCCAGCTGGGGGCGCAGATTTTCAGGCAGGACCGCATCCACCTTGTCGAGAATGCGCTCCGCTGCTGCTGCCATTTCGTTATCCCCCCAGCGCTTGGCCACCTGGGCGCCGAAGATCAGGGCCTGAATTTCATCCTGATCGAACATCATGGGCGGGACCTGGTAGCCGCGATGGAGGCGATACCCCACACCGGCTTCACCATCGATGGGGACACCCGATGCCATGAGGTTTTGTATATCTCGGTAGATAGTTCGTTCACTCACCTCCAGGCGCTCGGCCAGTTTGGCGGCGGTCAACACCCGGCCGCGGCCGAGTTGCAGAACAATTTGAAATAATCTGTCAGCAGGTCTCATGGCAAGAGAATCTACCTCGTATCCCTGCGCTGTAAAAGGTGGCTGCTGACATAACAGTGTCAGTAAACCCGCCGATTTAGTGGGGGTTGAGCGTTGCTCCTGACAGATAGGTGTCAGGAGGCGGCACTTATAGTGTCACTCCATACAACGGACACGTCGACACCATCATGAATACGCTTTGCTGGTTCTCTCTTGTATCTCAAGCACTTCGTCAGTTTTTCGGTGCTTGTGTAACTTCGTGGTTCGAAGCTTCGGAGCGCAGACAGCGTCGCCGCCTCCGTATGTGGGAGGGGGTGGCTGAGGGGCAGGGTGAGGACGATGTCAGGAAGCCGGTAGATCCGCCCTGTACTTACGACCACGATACTCAGGGTCGATTAACTTGCGCGGATGTTGACCGTCCACGTAGCCCATGAAGCCCGGATCGATCACGTTGTAGCCCAACATCGCCTGGATGCGCTCGCTGTACTGTCCGGCAATGTCTGGTGGCACGGCGAGCACCATGTTTTCGATCTGCCGCAGCCCAGGCGCGCAGTATTGCGGCGTGATACCCAGCCGAATTGTGTCTGAATTGTTGGCCCCGCCGCGATGCAGAAGGGTGCCCTGAAAGACCACAACACTGCCTGCTGGCATGACTACCTTATGTATCTCGCTCACTTCAGGCGAGCGATCGTCGCTCCAGAGATGACTGCCGGGAATGACCTCCGTCGCACCGTTGGTTTCAGTAAAGTCGTCCAAAGCCCAGATAGTTGAGATCCCGAATGCTTTCCTTGGTCTTGGTATGCCGAGGCCACCCGCACCATCGTCGATGTGAAATGGTTGGGGCGTCTCACCGGGGTGTACGTTGATTGCGAGCGCCGCCGAAAGCAGGTAGTTGTTGGGCAGAAGCTGGTCAAGGAGAGCCAGGATGGTGGGATGTTCGATGAGTTCTGCCATGCTGGGGCTTTTCGCAAGAAGGGCGTAGACCCGTTCCGAAGATTCACCCTCAAAATTGTTGCGCCCCATTTTTTCGCCTTGCAGGTATGGCGAGAGCTCCTCGCGAATTCGGCCCAGGAGTTCGGCCGGTACCAGTTTTTCGATCACGGTAAATCCGTCAACCTTCAGTTCAGCGAGATGTTTTTCCATGGGTGGATTCCCAAGCCAGGCTTGCATCATTCGTACTCTCGGTTACGCTCGTTGTCAAACCAGGAAACTGAGAGGGGAGATAAGTGAGAGATTTGCGGGACAAAGTTGCGTGGGTGACAGGGGCTGGGACGGGAATTGGTGAAGCGGGTGCAGTTGCCCTCGCAGACGCGGGGATGCACGTTGTCATATCCGGTCGCCGTCGGGAGAAGCTGGAAGAAGTTGCAGCTCGGTGTAATGGACGAGCCGTCATCGAAGAGTTGGATGTTGCTGCAAAAGAGGATGTGAATGCTGTGGCAGGGCGTATCCTCGAACGCTTTGGTCGCCTCGATGTGCTGGTCGCAAGCGCAGGGATCAACGTCAAAAACCGTAACTGGCACAACGTTACCCTCGAAGATTGGGATTCTGTGATTCGCATAGATCTGGATGGCGCGTTTTATTGCGCCAAAGCGGTTCTCCCCACTATGAAAGAGCAGGGGGACGGCTTGATCATCAACATCTCCTCCTGGGCGGGTAAACACGTAGGGATTGTGACAGGCCCTGCGTACACCGCTGCCAAACACGCGATGAATGCCATGAATGAAAGTCTGAACATGGAGGCTTGTACCTACGGTGTGCGAGCAACCGCGGTGTGTCCCGGGGAGGTCGCGACACCGATATTAGATAAGCGGCCAATCCCGGTATCGCAGGAAGATCGTGACAAGATGGTGCAGGCAGACGATTGCGGTGACGTCATCCGTTTTCTGGCGGAGCTGCCAAGCCATGTCTGTATCAACGAACTGACAATCAGCCCCACGTGGAATCGCGGGTATGTTGCTGCGGCTGCCGCACAGCTGCCTAAAGGCTAAAGGACACACACTTAAGGCTAAGGCTAAAGGACACACACTTAAGGCTAAAGGACACAAGAATAAAGGCTAAAGGACACACACTTAGAAAGGCTAAAGGAAGAAAAAAAGGCTAAAGGACACACACTTAAGGCTAAAGGACACACACTTTGACTCTGGTCTGATTTATCCGAACTGGATTGGAGGCGTTTTTTGGACCCATCGCAATTCAGGATCGTTGAAATTTGAGTTTCTTGTTGAGATCCGAGCTTCATTCACATTTGAGAAGAGGAGATATCTGGTTCTCGCGTAAGGCTATTACTAGTCGCGGTTCCTGTTTGCCGCGTGTAGCTCTGAGCTCGGTTGTCACATAGCGTAGTCGAAAAACTGATTTAGCTGCGCTCGTTTCCGTTTTTCCCGGTTTAACAATCGAGCCATCCAGCTGTCTAACGTGTCGGGGATAGGGGCGGTGGGGTGTTGCAAGTGTGCGATCGCTTTCGAAAGCTGTTCGCTATAGTGCTTCAGTCTGCAGCTCAAGTCCGAGCGACCGGTTCGAATGGAGGATTTGTCTTTCCAAAGGGGAGCGAGAAACTCCTCCAAACGCGACTCATCGAATCGATGTTTGTACAGTCTTTCATGAGCAGATGTGTGTCGGGCCTCACGAATGGACTTTGCGATACCGGCTTGTACTGGGTTCAAATCAACATACGCCATGCAGGAGAGAAGATCCCCTTCCGTCAGCAACACGCCTGAATAGAACCGGGATTCAAAGAAGTGCCCGGTGCATTTGTCTTGTCGGTTTGCCCAAGCAGCAAACGGTTGTTTGAGGTGTTGCATAAAGCGTGACAAAGAGCTCAGTGCGCTACGGCAGCGTTCAATTCGCTTCGGGTTGAGTAGTAACTCCTGATAGCGCAGTGTCTGTTGCAGATTAAAATCGTCGATAGATTCACCTGCCTTTGCTTGTGCTTCTATCCCTGCTCCATAGAAAACTGAACACCATCGCCGGGCAACTTCTTCTGCGCTCCAATGCCTGCCGCCGTTTGGGTCGTAGTAAACGACTAAGTGAAAGTGGTTGCTCATCGTCGCGTAAGCCATGACGTTGACGGTGAAATGTCTGGCGAGCAGTTTCAGGCGATCCAGGAAAACAGTTTTGCGATGATCATGGTTTCTACCCGATCGCGGTTCCGTGCCTAACAGGTATGCGCGCCTCACGCATCGCGAAGCGATATGGTAGAAACGAGGGTGATCCTCATCGATAAAGTGAGACCGCGGTTTGGTCATCCTTGATTTTGGTCTTAACGAATGACCTTTTGATGTTGGCACATGCTGATATAGCCAACCGAGAACCACCGGGTCGAATGTAGGATTACTTCCAGTTCGATTGTTATGGGAATTGGGTCGAAAGTCTGTGTCCTCACAGCTGCACAATAGGAATTGGGTCGAAAGTCTGTGTCCTCACAGCTGATCGTCAGAAAGTCTGTGTCCTCACAGCTGCCTAAAGCGTGAGGTCCCGCTCGTAGCGCACCTCGCCGCCAACCACTGTGTAGTGGACTTCCAGGTCGGAGATTTCCTTGTCGGGAATGGTGAGGATATTGGCGGATAACACGGCGATGTCCGCCAGTTTGCCAGGGGCGAGGGAGCCCTTTACGGCTTCTTCGAATGCCGAGTAGGCATTGTCGATAGTGTAGCTTCGCAATGCTTCCTCCCTGGTCATGGCTTGGGCAGGGTGGAATGCTTCGCCGTTGGCCATCACCCGCGCGACGGAGGCGTAGATGGAAGCAAATGGATCAAGGGCTTCCACAGGTGCGTCGGTACCGTTGTTGATCCTTACCCCCGCATCGATTAAATCCCGCCATCGATAGCTTGTGGCTTGAGTGCGCAACAACCCCAGGCGGATAGGGATCCAGGGTCCGTCGGATGTGCAATGTACGCCCTGTATCGCCGCAATGACCCCCAGCTCTGCAAACCGGGGTATGTCCGTGGGGTGGATGTGCTGGGCATGTTCGATGCGCCAGCGCAGATCGCTACCTTCGACGGCATGAGCGCCCCAGGAGCGTTCATACAGGTCCAACGTTTCACGGTTGCCGCGCGTGCCAATCGCATGTGTGGCCAGTTGGAAGCCGTGCTCAAGGGCAAGTGTTGCGGTCGCTTCTATGTCATTCACAGATTCCAGCACCAGGCCCCGTGTTTTTGCGAGATCTGTATAGGGTTCCAACAGCCAGGCTCCGTGGGCACCCAGAGCGCCATCAATCTGTTTCTTGATTGAACGAACGGTCAGGAAGTCGTTGCCTTCCAGGGGCATCAGATATTTGGCTAGTCCACTTTGTAGAGTCGTGTTTGGCTCTTTTATCATGACATACAGTCTGATCGGCAGAGCCTGCTCCTCCTCCATCGTGCGCAGCTGATCGATGACTTGAAACGAGCTGCCCGCGTCGTGGAATGAAGTGATACCCAGCGATAGTGCTTCTTTGCCCGCTAAGTAAACTTGTTGGCGAAAACGCTGCTCGCGGTGCTCCTGTGGCATCTGGCTTTCATAACTGCCGTGAGCGCTTTGCACCAGCCGTTGTGCAGTTTCGCGCAGGAGTCCGGTTGCTTTGCCATTTGCATTGCGCACGATTGTCCCGCCTGCAGGATCCGCAGTTTTGGCGTCGATTCCCGCTGCAGCCAAAGCTGCGTCGTTGGCATAGGCCGCATGTCCGCTTGCGTGACCGAGGAGCACGGGATTGTCAGGAGACACAGCATTCAGAGCCGTGTTAACCGGTACGCCTTCCACTGCGTCGGGTTCCAATTGGTCCCACTTATCCTGGTGCCAGCCTCGCCCGAGAATCCAGGCGCCAGGCTCAGCTGTATCGACAGCGGCAGCCACTTGATTGACGATCTCCCCGAAGTTCTTGGCCTTGTTCAAATCGAGGATAAGCTTGCTTTGCCCCAGGCTAAGGAAGTGGCCGTGTCCCTCGATCAGACCCGGAATTGCGGTCTTACCGGCCAGGTTAATGACGCGTGTGTCGCTACCTATAAAGGCAGCTATTTCGGCCTCGCTGCCGACCGCGGTGATATAGGGCCCGTTGATGGCAATGGCTTCTTGAGGCTCACCCTCAAGAGTGATGACAGTGCCGCCTGTGAGTACCAGGTCTGCGGGGGTCTGCTCAATCTCGGTTGGGCAACCCAGGAGAACGCAGACCATCACCAATACAAAACATCTACGCATGGTTAAGCGCGTCCACTTCGGGTAACAGTTCTTCGACCATGCGCCGGGTTTGCTCGATCATATCGTCCGTACCGCTGGCGATGGGCCGTAAAATGAATTTGTGTACTCCGGCTTTGTGGAAGTCGTGCACCAGTGCCATCATCTCCGCAGCACCACCGACGGCGGTAAATCCTTCGGGTTCACGACCGAGTCTCTTGCTCAGAAGTTCCGTATAACGTTGGACGATGGGCTCATCGGGGGAGCCGAAGCGAAAGCCGAATCCCGCTCCAAAATGGTCATCTGCGATCTTGCGTCCAAGTTCAGCGGCACGGCTTTTAATGCCCGCGATCACGGGTGCGACATCTGCCGCGTTTTCGATACCGGCTTGCCAGCCAGTACCCCAGGTTGCAGTACGTTCGATCGCCTGTTTGGCAGAACCGCCCACCCAGAGGGGCAGTGGGTTCTGTACAGGTTTTGGCGCGATCGTCGCCTCGTCCAGTTGGTAAAACTCCCCGTCAAAGGTGACCTTATCTTCCACCCACAGGCGCGACATGATCTCCAGGCCTTCATCGGTGCGTTTGCCCCGACCCTTCGTGGGCGTGCCGGTAGCGGTGTAGTCGCGGGACAGTGCGCTGCCGATACCAAAGGCGGGTAGCAGTCGCCCTTCGCTTAAAACATCGATAGTGGCGCACTGCTTTGCGGTCAGCACAGGATTGCGTAAGCCGAGGCTTGCGACATTCATACCGAACTTCAGCTTTTTGCTGCCACCTGCGAGCGCGGCCATCACGCTCATGGCCTCCAGATTTGGCACCGGATCAATAATTCGATCACTC
The DNA here is from genome assembly GCA_965227885.1 of Candidatus Azotimanducaceae bacterium. Taxonomy (GTDB): domain Bacteria; phylum Pseudomonadota; class Gammaproteobacteria; order Pseudomonadales; family Azotimanducaceae; genus UBA4421. The sequence goes on along the minus strand of OZ245781.1, from coordinate 5,751,727 downwards.
TGCCAGATCGAATCCACGCCCCCGTTATCGCAGATATCCACCCAGCGCCAGAAACCTCGCGCGTCATCGAAGTTGAAGTTGGCGATGCCTATCCCGGCTCCTATACCCATGACACTTCCTGTAACAGTTGTTTTATGAAGATACTCGAATCGATGGGTATTGTCTTACCAGGAAAGATACCGGCTGTGGTGCATATCGCGGGGGTTCTCGACCCATCCCTTCAACGCGGGGTTAACCAGGCGCCGAATGGAATTGCTGTAAAGGGGCACCACAGGGTAGTAGTGCAGTGCCACTTCTTCGGCGGCCTTCAGGAGGGCATTGCGCGATCGGGTGTCCGCCTGATTTTGTGCCTGCCGCATAAGTGCATCGTATGTCTCGTTGGCAAAGCGACCGTAGTTCACGCTGCCGATATCCGACATCAAGAGGCTTAGATAGTGCTCGGCGTTGTTCTCACCTACCCAGCCTGCCCATGCCACCTCGAAGTTCCCCTGACGCAGATCAGCAAAGTGGCCGCGAATGTCGGTTTGCTGCAGCTGAGTGACAACACCGATCCGACGCCACATGCCTGCGATCGCCAGGTTGACCTTTTTGTTTTCTATCACGCCGATATGCCGCAAGGTAATTTTCAGCGGGTTTGACGGCGTGAACCCTGCTTCAGCGAGAAGCGTCCGGGCGCTTTCGATGCGAGCGTCGTATGTTTGCTGGGCGTGGGGAAGGGCAACGCCCTGATAACCTGAAAGTTGTGACGGAGTGAAAGCATGTTGAGCGACGTTGCCTGAACGCAGCACTTTGTCGGTGAGAATTTCCTGATCTACCGCCAGTGACAGCGCCTGGCGCACCCGCACGTCGGCGAGTTGTCCGGATTCGGTGTTGAAAACCAGATACATCATCGACAGCTGATCAGATTGACGCAGGCTGGGGGACCCATCCGCCAGCAGCTTGGCTAGTTCTCCCACTGGGAAACTGCCGATGACATCGAGCTCGCCATTGCGAAAACGGTTATACGCTGATTGTTCATTGGTCACGCGTTGATACACGACGGCCTGAATAGCGGGTTGTGTGGAGAAGTGTGGGTTGGCGTTCAGTTTTATGTGTGCTTGTGGGGTCCACTCGGCGAGCACGTAAGCTCCATTCGACACCCAGTTAGCTGCTTTTACCCAATCAGCGCCATGTTCGAGCACCATGTGCTCTGGCACGGGGAAAGCGGTTGGGTAGAGCAGGCGTTCCAGGAGGAAGGGATAGGGCTTCTCCAACGCGAGTTCAAGAGTATGGGGATCAACTGCGCGGACCCCCAGCGCGTCGGGTTGTAGCTGTCCGCTGTTAACCGCAGCAGCGTTTTTCAGCATGTACATGAAGTACGCGAGACTCGCCGCGGTTTGCGGATTTTGCAGACGGCGGTAGGCAAAAACGAAATCCGCTGCGGTCAGGGGGGCGCCGTCGGACCAGCGGGCATTTTTGTCCAGATAGAAGGTCCAGGTGAGACCGTCTGCGGAGGTTTCCCAATGGGTGGCAACACCGGGAACGATGTCCCCAGCGGCATTAAACGTCGTCAATCCCATGAACAGATCGTTCAACACGGTTTCCTCAAGACGCAGGTTGTAGAGGTGGGGATCCAGGGTTTCTGGTTCACCACCCAGCGCGATCTTCACAGGTTGCGATGCGTTGCCCGTGACTGTCAGCAACATGGCAACGGCGATTAGAAGAAAACCAAACCAGGAGTTTTTCATGGATAAGCCTGTACAACTTAGGCGCACCATACTAAAAAGCCTCTCTCAAAAAAATTGCGAGGTCAGACAGACTGTCGATGGCGAGTTTAGTGGCGGACATAGGCGCAACAAATGCGCGGTTTCAGCTTTGTGATGCCGGTGGACTGCTGGGTGCGCCTGTCGTTCTGTCGGTCACAGATTTTACCGACCAGGCGGTGATGGTGCGCGATGCGCTCACCCGCTTGCGAGAGGAATCCGAGAGCTTAGACGTAGAGAGCGCGCTCTTTGCAGTCGCAGGTCCACATCAGGGCGGTGGACAGTTCACCCTGACCAATACGGGGTTAAAACTCTCAGAAAGCGGACTTAGCGATGCGCTGCAGTGCACCACCCGGTTGGTCAACGACTTTTATGCGCAGGCTGCGTTTGTGCCGCATGCGGAGCACTTGGCGCAGGTGGGCGGGGGAGAACCTCACGGCACTGTTAAAGCCGTTCTGGGTCCGGGTTCAGGTCTGGGTATGGCCAGTCTTGCGCAAACCAACGGTCGTTGGCGCATCATGTCCGGCGAGGGTGGTCACGCTGATTTTTCACCGGGCTCGCATCTGGAAGTTGAGCTTTGGTCAACCTTAAGTCAGCGCTTCAGTCACATCAGTTGGGAAACCCTCTTAAGCGGTGCTGGCCTGCAAAACCTTTACTGGGCCATGTGTCAGGTGTGGGGTGCGAAACCGGATGAACTTTCCGCTGCGCAGATCAGTGACAAAGGACTGAACATTGAAGACCCGGTGTGTCATCAGACGCTGGAAACTTTTTTTGCGTTGCTTGGTTCTGCTGCAGGAAATCTTGCATTAACGCTGGGTGCTCGAGGCGGGGTTTACATCGCTGGGGGGATCGTCCCACAGATGGTTGATTACGCTTTGCAGTCCCCTTTGCGGCGTCGTTTTGATGAAAAGGGGCAGATGTCGGCATATGTGAAGGCCATCCCCCTATATATTGTCACGGATGATGTGCCCGGGCTAAAGGGCGCACGCATTTGCTTGTTTGAGGACCTGTAAGACCTGTAGTCGGTTTTGGTGCTGTACCCGCTAGAACCAGAATCTGATACCAGCTACCCACGAGACATGATCGCTGTCCTCGCCGTCGGCGCGAGCGAAGTCCTCCGTCCTGCCGAAGGCCCGATTCCAGCTCACGCCAATGTACGGCGCAATTTCACGTGTGATCTCGTAGCGGAGTCGCAACCCTGCTGCCACGGTCGACAAACCTGAACCCACACCAACTTCGTCGTCGTCTGCGAACGCAGCGTTCAATTCCACGCGCGGTTGCAGCATCAGGCGCTGTGTGAGGCGCAGTTCATATTCTGCTTCCAGTCGTGTGGATACGTCGCCTTCATCGCTCACAAACAGCTGTCCGTCCAGTTCAAACCAGTACGGAGCAACACCCTGGGCACCAATGACGGCGTAAGTGCGGGATGGGTTTGGTTTGATATCGTGACGAAGCCCGACCTGCAGGTCCCAGAACGGGCTGACAGCTCGGCTGTACAGCGCCTGAATCTCGGCCTCTTCGAATCGCCCTTCCTCGGCTTTGTACTCACCCTCGGTTTTAAACCACAGCTTCTGGACGTCGCCACCTATCCAGGCTTGCGCTTCCCAGACGGCCAATGTATCGCCTTCGTTGGACTGATATTCAAATCTTTCACCGAGAATGAGGGAGCTTATCTGGTCGCCGTGCCCTTGTTTCAACGCGGCGCGCGCTTCTGCCATCTCTTCGGGGTCATGGTAAGCATCGGCAGCGTTCTGCGCGAAGGCGAGTGGAGAGGTGCTCGCGATCAGTAGACAGATGAGGAAGCGACTCATGCGGGTGGCTGTTCGTCGAGGATGGAGACTACGCGCATCATCCCCGCATGCATGTGGTAGAGGAGGTGGCAGTGAAATGACCAATCGCCCACCGCATCAGCGGTAATGTCGACCGAAAGCCTTTCGCCCGGTTTGACCACAATGGTGTGTTTGCGTGGTTTGTGTGCGTCTGAGTCAGCACCGGTGACCACATCGAACCACATGCCATGCAGGTGAATGGGGTGAGGCATCATGGTGTTGTTCACCATGGTCAAACGTACGCGCTCGTCCTTGTAAAAGACAATAGGACCGTCCACTTCAGAGAACTTTACGCCGTCAAAAGACCACATGTAGCGTTCCATGTTGCTCGTCAGGTGCAAGGTTAATTCTCGTTCAGGCGCGCGGCGATCGGGGTTACGCTCAAGTGCCTGCAGGTCGGTATAAACGAGCACACGATGTGGCTCATCTTCGAGACCCACCGGGCGTTCCGCAAGGCGATTAGTCGGGTTTGCCGCTACGCCAACGACGCCTGGCCCGTGCGAGATAAGGTGCGCTTGGGTGTCTGGCTTGTGGGTTGTAGTTTGCGCGTGTTTTTTACCGGTCCTGGTGGAATGACCCATTTCTGAATGGTCCATCCCAGAGTGATTCATGCCCGAGTGATCCATACCCGAATGATTCATTGCGAAGTGATCCATGCTGGAATGACCAGAATGCGGGCTGTGTGCGCCATGGTCCATGGCCATGTCTTTCATCGTCAGGGTTGGGCGGGCGCGCAGATCGGGTACGGCTGCAACCATGCCCATTCTGGGCGCAAGTGTGGCGCGCGCGTAACCACTGCGGTCGTTGCTCTCAGCCATCAATGTGTAAGCTGCTGCGGCCTCGGGTTTAATGATCACATCGTAGGTTTCTGCCACCCCAATCTGAAATTCGTCCGTTTCAACAGGCTGTACGTCTAACCCGTCTGTCTGTACCACCGTCATCGGCAGGCCCGGGATGCGAACATTAAAAATACTCATGGCCGCTGCGTTGATGAAACGCAGGCGTACCCGTTCTCCCGGCTTGAACAATCCCGTCCAGTTTTCCGCCGGGCTGTGACCATTTAGCAGATAGGTGTAGGTGGCACCTGTCACATCCGCGATGTCGGCAGGATTCATGCGCATCGAGCCCCACATCAGCCGTTCCGACAGAGCGCGATCAAACCCTTCCTCTTCTACATCATCAAAAAAGTCACCAACGGTGCGTTGTTGAAAGTTGTAGCCGTGGCTCATCTTCTTCAGTTTGGCAAACACACGATGAGGATCTTCGAAGGTCCAGTCGGACAGCACGATCGCGTATTCGCGATCGTAGGACACAGGATCTTTGCCTCGGGGCTGGATGATTATGGGGCCGTAGTGTCCCAACTGTTCCTGTAACCCTGAGTGGCTGTGATACCAGTAAGTGCCCGCTTGGACGAGCGGGAATTCATACGTAAACGTTTCACCTGGCTTGATACCTGGAAAGCTAACGCCCGGGACGCCGTCCATCTGAAACGGCAATATGATGCCGTGCCAGTGAATCGAGGTATCCATCTTCAGATGGTTCGTTACGTTCAGGGTTAGCGTGTCGCCTTCCTGCCAGCGCAGCAGGGGCGCAGGTAGCTGACCGTTTACCAGGACCGCGTTTGCCTGGTTGCCGTCAACGAGATGTTTTGCGGCTGCAATATGAAGATCAAAGTTTGATCCTAACAGGGTATTTAAGCCGCGAAGGTCGGCAGCCGCGCCACTCCTTGCCCATGCAGGTAGAGCAGCTTGAAATGCCGTTGCGGCGCCTGCGATGGCAGTACCTCGCAACAGATGCCTGCGAGCAACTTTAGTATGGAACGTATTTTTCATTCGGATATACTATATACCCCTATAGGGTATGTATCTATAGAGTGTTTTACAAAATGAAGCTGGATAAAGTTCCCACCATCAAGCGTCTGAATCGCATCGAGGGCCAGGTGCGGGGTATCGTGCGGATGATCGAGGAAGAGCGTTACTGCATTGATGTTCTACAGCAGGTTCAGGCAGTTAAATCAGCACTGGCGAAAGTCGAAGATGCAATTCTCAAAGACCATTCCGCCACGTGTGTTGAGAATGCGATAGCGTCAGGCAACGAAGATGAGCAGCGTAAGAAATTTGGCGAGTTGATCGACCTGCTGTCGAAAGTAAAAACCTGATCGCGATCTGACTTTGCGGGCGTAGCTGTGGGTGAATTGCCTAGAGCTTGGCAAGCATGTCTGTCAGCACTTCCGTAGGTCGCACCAACCCCCAGGAAGCATACTTGGCCATGAAGTTGTGGTGAGACTCAGCCTCGTAGGCGGTACATGCATCTTCCGCGAAGAGCGCCATGTAACCGAGGTCAAGCGCGACACGACCGGTGGCTTCAATACATTCATCCGTCTCGAACCCTGCAACGATCAGCCAACTGATACCCATGTGTCGCAGCACGGCATCCAGATTGGTCGCGGTAAAGGCGCCGCTGACGGTTTTGGTGATCACAATTTCACCTTCGGCAGGAGCCACCGGTGGTAAAAAACGAGTCTCTTCGCTGCCCGGCGGATAACACCATCCCATACGCCGATGTGCGGGTCCGGTATCTCTGGCGGTGCCGGACAAGGCTTCGATTTTAACGTGGATGCAGGCTATCCCTACCTCACGGGCGGACGTCAGCAGACGCTCGCAGTTATTAACGGCGGCATAGAAACGTCGGGCATAGTCAGATAGCGCATCGTCAACCGCTTTGGCATCCAGACCTGCTGCAACTGCTCGCTTTGCGAGATGCTCCGGTGTTGCCAGATCCTGTACATCAACAAGTAACAGCGCCGTATTGGCTTTGGTCATTGGTTGCGGGCTTTCGACGGTTTCGTATGCCGCTGTCAGAATGTCGTCTATTGAAACGTCCATGAACTCCTCCTTTTTTCGTAAAGACCCAAGCGGTGCGCCGCTGCGCGGATCGGCCTAGACATGCCTCATAGCAAAATGTTCAAACCAGGCATCGAGATGCGTATAGCCATGATGGATGTCCAAGCTGCCGAAGTTGGCAAAATTGAACCCGGCCAGCAATGTACAATCGCAAATCGTAGGGTTTTCGCCCATCACGTAGGGTCCGTCTGCAATCAGTTGATCAACGTATTCAAGCGAGCCGGGCAGGCTGGTGCGTTCGCTTGTTGCCAATCCCTCGTTTGGAGGTAGACCAATCGGTGAGTTGGTGGCATGTACCAGGCGGACCAGTCGATTGGTGATGTTTAGCTCGATGTAGCGTTCGCGTGCTCGGGTCAGTGCTCGTTCCACCGGCGTGCGGCCGATCATCACGGGGTCTGGATACAGCTCCTCAAGGTATTCGATGATCGCCAGCGATTCGGAAATGAAGGTTCCGTCATCCAGTTCCAGGATGGGCACGGTCCCGCGAGGGGAGCGCGCGAGATGTTCCGGGCTGCGTTGGTCGCCCTTAAAAAAATCTACCAGTTGAAGCTCGACATCACCGATGCCCTTTTCCTTTAGGTAGAACAAGACCTTGGCTGGGTTGGGCGCGGGTGGAAAATGGTAAAGTTTCATCTTATGGGCGTTGCTTAAATTCAGGCGACCAAACATGGTGGTGTGCGGGACAAGCCCGCACTTGTGAGGTCCATCTCTGCGTCAGTCAAATGCCGCCACGATCGCATTAACGTACTCATCCTGGCGCCAGCGCTTGCCGTTGGGATCTACCCCAGTACGGACGATGACGAGATTGTGGGCAGGCACGATGGTTGCGAACTGGCCTTTGTTCCCTGCCGTGGTGTAGGTTCCTGTCGGCACACCGGGCAAGGTGTCCAGCAGCCAGAATTGAGCACCGTACCCCTGTTCGCCTTCTTTGCGGGGGAGCGCTGGTGCGGGTTCAGCGACAAATTCAGTCCAACCCGTGGGCAGTAATTGCTCGCCCTCCCAGACTCCTTTGTTCAGGTATAACAAGCCGAATCGGGCAAGATCGCGGGTGGTTGTGTACATCTGACTGGAGCCGATGAAACTGCCTTGATGATCCGTTTCCAGGCGGGTGTGGAACATGCCGATCTTGTGAAAGAGTTCATCATACGGAAACCTCAGATACGCCAGGTCGTCGTTGAGCGTGGCGCGCAGTGCGTGCAGGAGGAGCAGCGTATCCGCGTTTGCGTACTTCCACCGGGTGTTTGGCTCTGCTTCCAGAGGGGTCGTCGTGATAGAGCTGACAACATCCTGACCGCCGAAGTAGAGTGCCCCGGTCCCTGCACCAGCACTTTGCAGACCGGAAGACATGTGCAACAGGTGTTTTAAGGTGATGGCCTGGCGTGGATCTGTGAAGTATTGCCACTCTGGAATATTCGCTGGCGCATCGAGATCAACCAGGCCTTTCCCCTGGGCGATACCGATCAAGGTCGAGGTGATCGACTTGGCGGTGGACCAGGTTCGATAGCCGGTGTGGATGCCAAAGCCATCCCGATAGCGTTCGCCGACAAGCTTTCCATCTTTGATGATGACGGTGCCGATGGTTACGGTGCCGTCCCCGAATGTGGCGCCATCAAACGCCTGATCAAATACTTTGCTCTGCGCACGATTTAAACGGAAGCTGGCTCTGTCCCCCGCCGGAAACGATACGTTTTCGACGTCTGGTGAAGGCGCGTACGCCACATAGGGGAGGGAGGGAATATCGGCGGCGTTCCAGTTTGGCGGTAAAACCGTGCACCCCATGGAATCCCGATAGGCGGCGGTAGCCACGGTGCCGTTTTTGTCCACGGCTGTGACGAGTTGGCGTTGCGTATCGATCACCGGCGGATCGAGCTCAAGCTCAGCGAGGTCCACCAATTCAACGGCGAGAATATCCTCCAGCGGTCGACCCATCACAAAGTGAGCAGAACAGGTAAACAGAGCGGCGTACCCAGCGGCGACCTCGCTTGTTTCTGCGGCACCGCCGGGCCGAGTGAAGGGTGTGCTGAAAGCCGTGCTACTGATCAATAGTGTGCACAGGATGGTTGCTGATCGACTCAAGCGCTGCATGACTATTCTCCCGATTGGTTGCGTCCGCGCGCCTGGATGGCAGCCCGACGCGAGGCAACTTGTTCGTTTGGTTTTTGCTTCCTTGAGTGGGCTTGGGTGGCGCGTTGCTCTTCTGCCAGGCCCTCCGACAATGTCTGATGCCAGCCCAGATCCATGATGCGCCTGATCTCGTTGCGCGTGGCCGGGTCGGTAGAAACGATGTCCTGAGCGAGCTTGATACACGTGGGTAACAGTTCCGTGTCCGATACGACTCGGTTCACCAGACCCCAAGACGCTGCGGTGTGGGCGTCGAGATAATTCCCCGTCAGACTGAGTTCCTTCGCTCGGTTGATACCCACCAGTCGCGGCAGGCGCTGACTCAATCCCCATCCGGGTACGACACCTACGCGGGCGTGGGTATCCGCAAACTTTGCGCTTTCCCCTGCGATCATAAAATCGCACATCAGCGCAATTTCGAACCCACCGGTGATCGCAAACCCGTTGATAGCCCCGATGATGGGTTTGCCGACTGCGCCGATCGCTTCGCTTAGCTCGATGCTGGATTGGGTGGCGTCTGGATCGATTTCGCCGCCAAGTTCTTTCAGATCGAGCCCCACGGTAAATGCCCGCCCAGCACCGGTGAGCACAATCACCTCGACATCCGAGTCCTCCCTTAAACTGACAAATGTTTCGCCTATCTGATTGCGCAAGCCCTGCGACAACGCGTTTAGCGCGTCTGGCCGATTTAAGGTGACCGTTGCCACGCCCTCTGTGCTACTGACCAATACCAAATCGCTCGCCACGTCTCCCCCGAAAATCACTCAAGCGCAGGCAGTGTAAACCAAGGCAACCTCGCACAGCACGTGAATTAGCGCTAGGATTCTTGATTGGTGCCGGTGCTTCGCCGGTTGAATGTCTGGACACGGGAGATGGCTGTGAGGTTGGCGGAATACGTCGTTAGCTACAGTCTTGAAACTAATAGTCGCTGCCTGCGTTACCTGGCGGAAATGCAGCCCCTGGTCCATATCTCTGGTGACGGGCCGGTCAGCGGATCCACAGATGGACCGCTAGAGGCTGATCTCGAACCAGATGCGATTTTTGTCGAAAACATTCTTGCGCGCGATTGTCGGCGCCTGTGTGGGATGTGGTCGTTGGTCGGACGGGTGTTTAACGCATTGAAGCTGGTCGACCAGGACGATCACCTTGACCACCACGTGGCGCTCATCAATGAGATCGCGGAGCGTCTGACGGAGCAAAGTGCAATACAGCGCCTGACGCTGAAATTGGCCAGTCAGGCCACTGAAGATGAGGAAGCCACGCGCTTGATGCAGCTCGCTCGCCTGTTACCTGTCTCACCGGGGCCGGCCTGGGCGGAGTTAAATGACGTGTTTGCTGATGATTCAGCGCTCTGGCGCGATCATAGCCAGCTTGTCAGCCTGCCGGACCAGGCACTTCTGGACGCTGTTCGGCGCACTTATCGACAGGGTTATAAACTGAAGAAGGCGCTGCTGGTCGACCAACGCGGCAAGCAAGCCAAAAAAGGCCAGAAACGAGCCATTTTGCAGCCGGGTTCCGAATACGAGCGTCTATGTGGGTCGCTGGGTACTGCCGCGCAGGAACTGGTTCATCATCTGGAACTTTTACGCCCAGGATTGTCTGATAAAGGTAAGCGGGTGCTCTGGTACGTTGACAAACTGGCCGAGGCATTGCGTTTACAGTCGACCCTGACGAGTTTGAAAGCGGCCCTGCCGGTTGATCTAGAGGCGGCGGAAAGAGCTTTTGTGGAAGACTACTTGTCTATGCAGCAGAAAAAAGTTCGCAAGCGGATAGAACTGCTGCTGAACGATGCGTACCCGGTTAAGCACAAGCGTATGGGTAAGCTGCTGGAGGAAAGTGCAGCCTCTTTGGGGGTTCAGGGTATTACGTCGCTCTCAAGTAGACCTGCGTCCCGTCAAGCCGCGCAGGCGGAGGTAGCCACCGAAATGACAACCGACAAAACAGGAACGGATCATGAGTAAAATGACCAAGCGGGTAGGACCTTTTGTCACTACGTTGGCCGTGTTGTTCACCACAACCTTTGCGGTGATGTCTGCAAGTGCGGACGAGTACGCACGCGAATGGGGTCCTGCCGTCGGTGCCCAGGTACCGCTGCTGAATGCGCCCGATCACACCGGTGTGCCACGGGATTTGAATTCGCTCGCAGGTGAAAACGGGCTCCTGATTCTGGTCAATCGCTCCGCCGATTGGTGACCCTTCTGCAAGCACCAGTTGGTCCAACTGGAAAGCCATCGAGCAGCGTTCGAAGCACTCGGCATCAAAGTCGCGGGTATGACTTATGACAGCCAGGAAAAATTAGCGGCGTTTCATAGCGAGGCGTCACTCGGGTACCCCTTGTTGCGCGATATCGATGCAGAGCATGTTAATGCGCTGGGTGTACGAAACGAGACATACGAAGAAGGTCATCGGTTTTACGGCATCCCCCATCCGGGCGTGTTGTACATGGATTCAGAGGGTATCATTCGCGCCAAGTATGCGGTGCCGGGATATCGTCAGCGTCCGCCCTTCGAGGCGCTTCTGGAACATCTCGCCGGTGTGGTTGGCAAATAGCCCTCCTCAGGTGGAGTAGCTCCGGTAGAGGTGGCCCCGCAAGAGGATGTTGAAGCCGCCGTGAGGACGTGGATTTAAGTAAAATAAGTCCGGTCAGCAGTCTCCCGAGTCGTAACAAATACATCAGTGACAATAAGTGCAGTAAGTGGCGTCGTGAATAGACTGAAAAAAATTTCGATTCTGGTGGTAACAGGCTTGTTGGCAAGTTGCGCCAGTCTGGTCAGCAACGTAACTCAGAGCTTTGCAGAGGATCTGAGTGCAGCCATTTTGAATAACCCTGATCTGGCGATGGTGCGCGATGGCGCCCCTGCCTATCTGATCCTCATCGACAGCCTGGTGTCGCGCAGCCCGGATGACGCCTACCTTTTAAGTCAGTCAGCCACATTGCACTCAGCGTACGCGGGCGCCTTTGTCACCGATGAAGAGCGCGCCAGAGTGATGGCGGCAAAGGCAAAAAGCCTCGCCCTGCAGGCGGCGTGTGTGGCGATCAAAGAGGGTTGTGAACTGGAATCTCGACCCTTCAGGGCATTCCAGGCCTGGGTGGACGAGCTGGACGACAAAGATATCGACGTGGTGTACACGCTCGCGACCAGCTGGGCGGGTTGGATTCAGGCTAACAGCGATGATTTTTCAGCGATAGCAGACCTTGGCAAGGTAAAAGCATTGATGACCCGGGTCAGCGAACTTGCGCCGACCATGGAAAATGGCAACGTGTATCTATACCTGGGTGTCTTTGAAACCCTGGTGCCACCCGCTTTGGGTGGTAAGCCTGAAGTGGGGCGTGCGCACTTCGAACGTGCGGTGGAGATATCTGCGGGTCAAAACTTGCTGGCGAAGGTGATGTTTGCTGAGCAATATGGTCGACTGGTGTTTGACCAGGAGCTGCACGATGCGCTGCTGCAAGATGTGCTGGATGCGCCGCTTGAGGTAGAGGGATTAACGTTAATGAATGCGGTTGCGAAAGAGCAGGCATCTGCTTTGCTTTCCACAAGCGCAGATTACTTCTAGGAAATGATGAAGATGAAACGGTGGATCAGCCTGATAGTTGTTGCTGCGGTTGCAGCCATGCCAGCCCACGCGGTCACTTTTAAGATTGCCACGCTTTCGCCGGAAGGCTCCGGGTGGATGAAAGTACTGCGCGAGCATGCGGAAAATATCGAAGCGCGCACGGATGGTGCGGTGAAGATGAAGTTTTACCCCGGTGGTGTAATGGGGGACGACAAGGCAGTACTGCGCAAGATGCGGGTCGGTCAGCTGCATGGTGCCGTTCTGACCTCCGGTGGGTTGGTACAAAGCTACAAAGACATCACGCTTTACAGCATGCCGATGCTGTTTCGCAACGAGGCCGAAGTGGACCATGTCCGCAAAACCATGGACGCGCGTCTGATGGCGGGCCTGAAAGAGAACAAGTTTGTCGGTTTTGGTTTTGCCGAAGTTGGATTTGCTTATCCCATGATGGCCGACCAGGCGACGGCGGTAGAAGAGTTTCGTAAGCGTAAGGTGTGGGTACCTGACAACGATCCTGCCTCCCTGCAGGCGTTTCAAGCATTCCGCATTTCACCGATCCCGCTCCCCATCGCGGATGTCCTTGCAGGGCTGCAAACGGGCCTTATCGACAGTATCGCCTCACCGCCCATCGGCGCTATCGCTTTGCAGTGGCACACCCAGGTTGAGCATGCTGTCGAGCTGCCGCTCCTGTACGTGTATGGCCTTTTTGCCATGGCTGAAAGGCCGTTTAAGAGACTGAATGCGGAACAGCAGGCCATTGTGACGGAAGAGCTGCAAGCGGCGGTAAAAAGTGCCGATGCGACTGCCAGAGCAGATCATGAAGCGGCTAAAAAAGCCCTGACCGGTCAAGGCATCCAGTGGGCACAACTGTCCGAGGCGGATATGGCTGCCTGGCAAACACTGGCCGATGCCGCATCGCAGCGCATGGTGGATACCGGCTTTATCAGCCCGGACGTTTACGCGGATACGCTGGCGCTGCTGAAGGAGTTCCGTGCCCAGTAATCCCGTCACTCGCGCCTTACGGCGCGTAGAAGACTTTCTGCTGGCGTTGCTCCTCAGCTCCATGATCGGCGTGGCAGCGCTCCAGGTGATCTTGCGGAACCTCTTTGACACGGGCCTCTATTGGGGGGACAGCGCGGTTCGCGTCATGGTCCTGTGGGTAGCGATGCTGGGGGCGATGGTTGCCTCCCGGCACGACGAACATATCCGTATCGATCTGGCTAACCACTTCTTGAAAGACGAACACAAGGGTCACTTGAAGCGGGTGGTAAATCTGTTTACGGCGCTGGTGCTCGGGCTTTTCGCCTATGCAAGCTATGTTTTTGTGGGTTTTGAATATGAGGACGGCACCATCGCCTTTGGTGTTGTACCGGCCTGGGTCTGCGAGGCGATTATGCCCATTGGGGCTGCGGTCATGGCGCTCAGATACATCATTCAAGTGTTCGTTCCGGTCATGCCCGAAGAAGAGGGTCGGGAAGAAGAGGGTCGGGAAGAAGAGGTGCGGGAAAAAGACGGACAAAACGAAGACACCACGACTGAGGTCGATCAGTGATCTGGTTAGGCGTGATTCTGCTTGTCGTACTCGCGCTCGCGGGGGCACCCTTGTTTGCGGTCCTGATGGGCGCGGCCATGTTGGGGTTTTACAGCGCCGATATTGAGCTTGCGATTATCGCGATTGAACTCTACCGGATCGTGGACACGCCTCTGCTTGTTGCGCTGCCTCTATTTACCTTCAGCGGCTATCTCCTCACGGAGTCCAACACCTCCACACGCCTGGTCAACTTGATACAGAGTGTCTTTGGCTTCCTGCCAAGCGGCCTGGCGGTGGTGGCGTTTGTTGCGTGTGCCATTTTTACTGCTCTGACAGGTGCTTCTGGTGTCACCATTGTCGCTCTTGGCGCTTTGTTACTACCGGCGCTCAAGCAAGCCGGGTTCACCGAGCGATACAGTCTGGGTCTGGTGACAACCTCGGGAAGTCTGGGGCTGCTGCTCGTGCCCTCGGTTCCGCTCATTCTCTATGGGGTGGTGGCGCAACAATTGGATGTAGGTGAGCCGTTCACAATTGTGGACCTGTTTGTTGCCGGTATTGTGCCCCTGGGTCTCATGCTCAGCCTGCTCATTGGCTGGACTCTCTGGCGGCATCGAGGCGGCGTGATTCCTCGAACTGAATTTAAATGGGCGAATGTGCGTCAGGCGCTGATCGATGCGCGCTGGGAACTTCCCTTACCCTTTATCGTTCTGGGTGGTGTGTTCAGCGGTTTGTTTGCGGTGTCTGAAGCCGCTGCGGTTACGGCGCTGTATGTCTTGATAGCGCAGGTAGGGCTTTATCGAGAAATCAAACTGAAGGCGCTGCCCAAGATTATGGTCGACTCCATGGTCATGGTCGGTGGCATTCTCCTGATCCTGGGGGTAGCCCTGGCGTTTACCAACTTCCTGGTCGATGCGCAGATCCCACAGAAGCTGTTTGAGCTGATGCAGACCTACATATCCAGCCCGCTGGGATTTTTGCTGTTCTTAAACATTCTATTGCTGGCGCTGGGCGCGATTCTCGACATCTTTTCCGCGATCGTCATCATGGTGCCCCTGTTGCTCCCGGTGGCGGCAGGATACGGGATACATCCGGTACACCTCGGCATTGTGTTTTTGGCCAACATGCAGATTGGCTACTTCACGCCACCCGTTGGGATGAACCTGTTTATCGCCAGTTACCGATTTAAAAAGCCGTTATTGGAACTCTACAGCGCGGCGCTGCCATTTATGCTTGTGATGCTGGTAGCCCTGCTGCTGATCACCTATGTCCCGAGTTTGAGCCTCTGGTTTATTGAGTGAGGTTGATACAGATGACCGCCGTACACATTCGCCTTCTGGCACTCCTGATGGGGGTTTTCATGATGCTCGATGTTCACGCGATTGCACCTGAACCCAAACCAGAACCCGATACCGCCGCGGAAGAAGCTGAAGTCAGCCGTCGGGTTGAAGCCTTTCATGCAAGCCTCGTTGCTGCGATGAACATGGAAACACACGGCGAGCGGCACGCCCATCTCGAGCCGCAGATAGCGGGCCTGTTTGATCTTGAGCGCATCTCCAGAGTCAGTCTTGGCCGAACGTGGGGCAGCCTGAGTGCTGAAGATCGAGAACAGTTTAGCGCGGCGCTGTTTGAGTTGATTGTTGCAACCTACGCGGACCGGTTCGATGAGTTTAATGAACAGGTCTTTACCACGCAGAACGTCCAATCGGTCAAACGCAACGGCTATGTAGTGCGCACGCGTGTGCGCGGCAAAGAGCGGACGGTCGACTTGGATTATTTTTTCAGGAATGGGAAAGTATTCAATGTAGTCGCGGATGGGGTGAGCGATCTATCGCTGCGTCGCGCCGACTACAACCAGATAATAAAAACAGAAGGATTTGAGGAGTTGATGGCGCATATCAAGCGCAAGACCGCAGAAGCGAGAGGGCTCTAGCCCAGGTAAAGGAGTAGTGGCAGATGGCAGGTAAAACAAGCGTTAGGCATTGGTGTCTTTTGGGTTGCGTGATGATGAGTGTGGGGTGCGCAAGCCTGGAAGGCGACGATTTTGCGGTATATGAAACCCAGGAAGGCTTCAATCGGTGGAGTTACGACACGACCGACGCGGTGGACCGTGCGGTGGTGGTACCCATCGCGCGCCAGTATGCCGAAATAACGCCTAACTTTGTGGAGCAGGGCATCTCCAACTTTTTTCAGAATTTGCGTACGGTTGCCTCCTCCGCCAACGGTTTTCTACAGGGCAAACCCGGTTCGGGTGCCGAAGATCTGGGTCGTTTTGTGGTGAATTCTACGGTCGGTATTGGCGGTTTGTTTGATCCGGCGACCAGCGTGAATCTTCACTATCAGGAAGAAGATTTCGGTCAGACACTGGCGGTTTGGGGTTGGAAAAAGTCCCGCTACATCTATCTGCCGATGCTTGGCCCTACCACTCTGAGGGACTTACCCACACGTGTCATCAGTGGGTACATTCCGCGAGCGATGTTGGGCTCCGCCTACCATTGGAGCATGGGCGGTGTGGACTTTGTGAACACCAGAGCCAATCTGCTGACATCGACAGATGTGCGCGATGCCAGCGCTTTGGACGGATATACCTTCACAAGAGATGCCTACTTCCAACGTCGCAAATACCTGATTTATGACGGCGAGTTGCCGGTTGACGACCTCTTTGATGATTTTGATGACGAGTTTGAGGATGAAGATTTTGACGACCTGGATTAGTCAGCGCGGCTAACCCGCGTCTGATTATTCTGTTTGTCGACTCTTGACTGACTAAAGGGGGAGCTGGCGGCGTGTGGGAGCGTTTTCTAATCGGTTGGGTGAATGGGGTCGCCCGTTATCCGAACCGCTGTTTGTTCCTGATTCTAATCGTAACCGCACTTTGCGGGTGGGTAGCCTACACCCAGTTCAGGCTCAACTCAGAGCTTGGCGAACTGATTGACCAGACGTCTTCATGGCGTCTGGACTTTGACGCGTTTGAAGCCAAATTCCCTGACCTTGTGCGTACTGCAGTGATTGTGGTTAAGGGCACATCCCTGAAAGGTGTGGAAGACGCCACGCGAGAAATTGTTGCGCAACTTGAGGCGCGCGAAGATCGTTTTACCGCTATCGCTGCACCAGGCAGCGAACAGTTTTTTCGTGACCATGCCCTGTTGTATATGTCCCTCGATAACCTCGATGACACCGCCGACCGTTTGGCCGAGGCGCAGCCCATGCTTTCAGCGGTGGTTGAAGACGGATCGCTGGTCGGTGTGCTCGAGCTCCTGGCCGATGGCGTGGAAAACGATCCCCCTACCGGCATGCGGACGATCCTCGACAACCTGAACGCCGCGCTAAGTAACGCTCTGTCCGAAAGGTCGGAAGAGGTTGCCTGGACTGATGAGTTTTTCGATTTGGAGGAGGCGCGGTACCAACTTATCTATCTGAAACCGCAATCCGCCTACGACGAGGTGCTGCCGGATGCCCTGGTTGTGGAAGAACTCCGCCAGATGATCGCAGCTCTCAAGCTGAGAGAGGGTGTGGAAGTGGCGCTGACTGGCGAGATCCCGCTGCAGCATGAGGAGATTGAAGCGGCCATAGAGGGCGTGAGTATCGCCGGGTGGTTAGCGCTTGGACTGCTGTTCCTTGTGCTTCTTGTGGGAGTCCGCTCCGGGAAAATTATTCTGGCCACGTTCGCGATGCTGGCCATTGGTGTGATATGGACATCCGCATTTGCGATGTTGAGCGTGGGTGAATACAACACGCTCTCCCTGGTGTTTATCGTCATGTTTTTCGGTCTGGGGGTCGATTTTGCTCTGCACTTTTCGCTGCGTTATCAGGAAGCGGTGAATCGGGGTGACCTGGATATAGCGCACGCACTGGCAAAAAGCACGGGCAGCGTCGGTCGCGCAATCAGCCTGTGTTCGCTGACAACAGCACTCGGCTTTCTTTGTTTCTATCCAACCGCGTACGAAGGATTGGCGGATCTGGGCATCATCAGTGCGGGCGGCATGTTTATAGCGTGTTTCCTGACGTTTACTTTCCTGCCTGCCTTTTATGCCCGCTTTGGCGCACCCCGCGCACACGAGATGGATTTGCCCACAAGCGAAGGTGTTGTCAGGTGGCTGATGGGGCATCGCCTCATTGTGGTTGTTGTCATCGCAGCATTGGGTATGGGTGCTGCGCTCCTTGCCAGTCGCGCGAGCTTCGACTACTCGACGCTCGCGCTCAAAGACCCGAACAGTGAGTCCATGTTGACACTCCGAGAGCTGCAGCGCGAAGAGCTGTCCACCGACTATCAGCTGGTTGTTGTGGCAGAAGAGGCGGTAGATGCAGCCAGACTCGATGAAAGCGGGGTGGTGAACGAAGTCCGTGTGTTTGCAGATCTTGTGCCGGACGACCAGGACGAAAAGCTTGCTGTACTGGAAGACCTGCAGTTTATGCTGTGGAGCCTGGTAGAGACGGATATTGTCGACTTGAGTTTGGACGCTGCTGCAACCAAGGCGGCGGCGGACAACCTCATCACGGTCATCGATCGCGATGGGGGCAATGTGTCTGACGTAGAGGTGCGCAATGCTCTTTCGCAGCTCAAGGACAAGCTAGCGCAAGCGGGGAAAGCTGAGCCGGGAGTGTGGCGGCTCTGGCAGGAAAACGCGTTAACAAACCTGTTGCAGGAAATCCGCTGGTTGCAGCGTGCGTTGCTCGTCGAAGAGGTAACGATGTCGAGTATTCCAGATGAGGTAAGAGCCAGGATCATTTCTGACAACGGCGAGCAACTGAGCGTGATCACGCCGGTTGAGAACATCGCGGCTGTAGATGCCTTGTCACGGTTTATTTCTGCGGTGCGGGACGTTTACCCCAATGCTACCGGACGTCCCGTTATTGAATGGGGCGTTGGTCAGATTGTCATTCAGGCTTTTAAAGACGCCCTGCTGTATGCCTTGATAGGCATCGGTCTGGTTCTGATTCTGGCGTTGCGCAGAGTGGGTCCCACCTTGCTCGTGTTGTGCCCTCTGATTCTGGCAGGACTGTTCACCTTCGCTTTGAGTGTCGTTTTTGATAAGCCCATCAATATGGCAAATGTCATTGTCCTGCCGCTCATTTTTGGCCTGGGGGTGGACAACGGGATCCATGTGGTCGACCGCTTTCTTGGTGAAGGTGATGTTGACCACTTTATGCATTCAAGCACCCCTCGAGCGGTTCTGCTTTCAACGATGACCACGATCGGCGCATTTGCGGCGCTGTCGATATCTCCTCACGCAGGGACCGGGTCGATTGGACTTTTGTTGACGATCTCGATTGGCTTTTTGCTGATATTTACGGTGTTTTTACTGCCCGTATTACTCTCATTTCTACCGGGTTATTCACCCGCGTCCGCCATGGATAACACTACTGCCTGAGTGTATGAGCTCAGCTATTTCTGCAAGTGGCAGAGGTTTCGCAAAAAGGTAACCCTGCGCGTACTCACATCGTTCAGCCGCGAGAAATTCCAACTGTTCCTTGGTTTCCACACCTTCGGCAACCACTTCCATTTTGAGCTGATGTGCCATGGCGATAACCGCTCTGGTGATCGCCAGGTCATCTGGATTGCCAGGCAGGTCCATCACAAAACTGCGGTCTACCTTCACGGTGTTTATTGGAAAGCGCTTCAGGTAGTTCAGTGACGAATACCCGGTGCCAAAATCATCGATTGCGAGTTTTACCCCCAGTTCCGACAGCCGCATCACCGTGGTTTCGGCCGCTTCGACGTCCTGCATCAACATGGTTTCAGTTATTTCGAGCTCAATGTTGCGTGGATCCAACTGCTGCTCGCGTATGCCGCGGCGAACCGTGTTGACCAGATTTGGATCGCGGAACTGACGCGGCGAGATGTTGATTGCCACCTCTATAGGACGATCGTGATTTGCGCTGAGTTCTTTGGAGGCGCGACAGGCCTCTTCGATAACCCAGGAACCCATGGGAATGATATTGCCGGTATCCTCAGCGATCTCGATAAATTCGTCTGGGGTCAGCAGCCCGCGTGTTGGATGCTGCCATCGAATCAGACACTCAACTCCCACAATTTCGCGTGTCTGCAGGGACACCTTGGGTTGGTAAAAGAGCACAAATTCGTCGTTTTCTAACGCCTGGCGAATCTCATATTCGGTGCGCAGCCGCTTTACAGCATTGGCGTTAAGGTCTTCGCTGTAGAACTGATAGTTGTTGCGCCCGCGTTCTTTGGCTTTGTACATGGCCAGGTCCGCGTTGCGCATCAGGGTATTGGGATCTTTGCCGTCCGTCGGCAGTATCGTGACACCAATGCTGGTGGTGACAACGAGCGGATGGCCGCCGATTTCAATCGGTTCGCGCAGGTGGTTCAAGATTTTTTGCGCAACAAGCCCTGCGTCCGATGGTGTGGCAATGTTGTTCAACAGAATAGTGAATTCATCACCGCCGGTTCTGCCCACGGTATCTTCCTTGCGCACACAGTGGCCCAGGCGTACGGCGACCTCGCGCAGCAGATCATCACCGGTCTGGTGACCGAGGGTATCGTTAACTCGCTTGAAGTTGTCGAGGTCCAGATAGAGCAGCGCGGCAGAGCGACTGTAGCGTGCGCACTGATCGATGGTTTGATTCAGGCGGTCCTGGAACAGACGTCTGTTCGCGAGTTTGGTCAGCGTGTCGTAGAACGCCATTTGTTCCATGCGCTGCTGGCCGCGCTTGATATCAGAGATGTCGGTGATCTGCACGATGTAGTACAGAGGTTCATCGCGGCTGGAGTGTTGCAGGACGATGTGCATCTTCGACCAGACTTCCATCCCGTTCTGACATAACAGGCGCTGTTCAACTTTAAATGAATGCGATTTGTCTGTTATCAGACGATTGAGCGAATGTTTCAGAGTAATGCGATCTTCGTGGGGCACGAGACGGGATATGTGGATGCCGTTCATGTGTTGCTCGTCGTAGGCGAGCAAAGCCGCTGCTGTGTGGTTAGCCTGTGAGATGTGCCCCTTCAGATCCACCAGAAGGATACCGATTGGCGCGTTTTCGAAAATGCCGCGAAAACGCTCCTCACTCCGGCGTAATCTTTCCTCGGTGGCACGCTGCTTGCTGATGTCTTTTGCCACGACCATGACATAAGGTTCGCCGGACAACTCAAGAATGGTTGCTGAGATCAGCGAAGGAATGACTTCGCCGGTCTTGCTGGTGAAAGTGACGGCCTGGTTGGCGATGGGTTTGGCGCTGTTTGCTAGTGCTGCCCCAAATTCTTCAAGCTCTTCGGTGTTGGTGTTATCGATGAACATATGGAAAGGTTTATCGATGAGTTCATCGCGGCGATAGCCTGATTTTTCGACGAAGGCTTCGTTGAGGTCGGTAATCACACCGTCGGCCTGGCGGATAATGACAAAGCCGTCCGGGCTATGATTAAACGCCTTCTCAAATTTTTCTTCAGTTTCAACAAGAGCTGCCTCGGCAGAGATACGTTTCGTAATATCCCGACCGATGCAGAGAATGCTCAGATCGCCATCGATTTCTACATATCGAAGAGAGATCTCGACGTGTACAACCTGACCTGAATGCGTGCGCAGCGTTGTTTCGTATCCGATGACCTCCTTCTCAGCCATCAGTTTTGCAACAACCGCGTCCCGTTCAACAACGTTGTTCCAGAAATTTGACTCCAGACCACACTCGCCGATAGCATCCTCTCTCGAATACCCTAACAGGCGAGTGAAGCCGTCGTTGAAGTCGAGGATCAGATTGTCGTTGGCTCTGAGCAGTAGAATGGCATCAGGGCTCCCGTGAAACACCTGGCTGAAACGAGCTTGTGAGGTGGCCGCTTCTTCAAGTTCAGCAAGGCTGGTGCTTTCCTTGCACACCATCGCATAGCCGGTATTTTGTAGCGGATTCAAACGGATCAGGCGTGCCTCTACCTTGAGTTCGGTGTTGCCGAGAAAAGTGATTTCCCCAACGTGGACTTCGCGTCGTGCTGACGTGGTCAACGTTTCCAGGGCTTTCATAAACACTCGCCGATCCGTGGTTTTGATGGTGTTGTAGATCGGCATGCCTTCGAACGCCTGGCTGGCGGTGTTCAACATCTGGCAGGCGGTTTCATTTGCGAACGTAAGGACCAACTTGTGGTTAACCAGGAATACCAGATCGCTTGAGCTGCTGAGCAGCCGGTGCATTTGATCTGTGGTGGCAGCAAGCGCTTTGGTAGCCGCGCGTTCGCTGCTCTGGTCTGTCAGCTGAATAACATAGTGGAGCGGCGCCTGCCGCCGGTCGCGCACCAGTTTGGCGTAACCCGACAGGGGATGCAGCACGTCGTTCACTTCTGTTGAGAAGTCCATATGAATGGCTTCCCCGTCGAACAGCGCATCCTGATTTTCGATGATGTATTGCCATCCATTAGGTGCCAACTGGCTCAGATCGTTGTTCCTGGAAATGTTGGTGGCAATAGACCTGAAGGCACGATTTGCGGAGAGAATTTTGCCGTCTAAGGTCGTGATGATGAATCCGGTGGGTGCCTGTTCGAATGCGCTGGTCAGCTCAACCACATCCAGCTTTGTCCGGCGTGGATCCCAGATCAGGAGTGCTGCGGCAACCCAGAGCGCGGCGAACCATAGGGTTTGCAGCGGGGTAGGCGGTATCTGATCGACAATGTGTGGTGTGGCAAGCCCGAGCGTTGCCAACCCGGTGACAATCAGGATCAATCCGCCTCGGTCTGTCAGGTTGGTCGACAAAGCTGCGAGTAAAAGCAGCGCGAGCCCAACCGGCTGCTCAGGATGCAGCCATGCGACAGCGGTTCCTACACCGAGAAATACGAAGGGTATGGCAATGCGCAAGGCGCGCATAAGCTGCCCGTGTGCCATAGATGAACTATCATGAACTCCCTGATGCATGACGTGAGCGAATCAAATCCTGTGAACGCAACCATCAACTTATCTGTCGACCAGCAAGGACTCTATGACATCACGCACAAAGTCCTCCCGATAGTTCGGGAGAGTGGGGTAAATGAGGGGTTGGTCACAATTTTTCTCAAGCATACGTCGGCAAGTCTGCTAATACAGGAGAATGCTGACCCTGCGGCGAGGGTGGATCTTGAGAACTGGTTAAACCGGCTGGTGCCCGAAAATGACCCCCTCTACACCCACACTCAGGAAGGTCCGGACGATATGCCGGCGCATATCAAGGCCGCGCTGACCGCCACCAGTTTGTCTGTGCCTCTGGTCGATGGAGAACTTGCCCTCGGCACGTGGCAGGGGATTTTTTTGTGGGAACACCGACACCATCCCGGCAACCGGAATATTGTCGTGAGCGTGCTGGGCGGGTGATGTCTGTTTAGAGTGTTACTTGGTCTGCTGGTCGCGCACGTAGTCCATGTAACGCTTATGGCCATCCGGGTCCAGGATCATACTGGCGAAATACTGCAGTAGATCTTTGTGGGACTGTGTCAGCCGAGCTTCCTGCATTGCACGTTCACCGCTCTTTGACGAGATAAAGCGGAAAATATCGTGCAGCGAATCGATTTCCCCGATAGCGTCCTTGATCTCCTCCAGAAGGATATCGTGGAGGTCGGGCAGGTCCTCTTCTTCAAGGCCGACTTCGTCTGGAGAAAGGACCACGTTTGACCACAGCGTTGCAACATAGACCCGGTAAAGATCCCGGTCGATGAATCGCTCGGCAATCATGGAGCGTTCGCGGATGTCGGCAAAGACTGGCTGAAAATTTTCTTCTAATGAGGCGGGTGTCATGGGAGAACTTTACTCGATCAGCCAACCGGCATCTATATTCCTGTGGCAGCGAAAGAACGGGGTTCCTTGGATTGTTCGCGCTATTGCATCGCTGCCCGAGGCCAGATAATTTGCGCAGCCTGGAACAACGAGTGCGCTTTTAAAAACGGAGAATAGACGGTGCTGCAATTTGACCGTGTGGGATTGAACGACGAGACGGAAACCTTGCGCGCGCAGGTGCGTGCGTTTTTAGATGATAACCGGGCACATTTCGAAGTGCCGAATTCTGATTTTTCTACGGGCCATGATCCTGACTTCTCCCGCAAAATGGCCGAACAGGGTTGGTTGGGGATGACCTGGCCGAAAGCGTACGGTGGGCATGAGCGGACGTTCTTCGAACGTTATGTTGTCACCGAAGAGGTTCTGGCAGCAGGCGCGCCTGTCAGCGCCCATTGGATCGCCGACCGGCAGAGCGGTCCGCTCCTCTTGAGATACGGATCGGAGGCGCAAAAGGAACAATACGTGCCGCTCATAGCGGCAGGGGAAGCATTCTTTTCTATCGGTATGTCTGAGCCCGATACGGGTTCAGACCTGGCGTCTGTTCGAACTGCGGCCATTCGCGAGGGGGATGCCTACCGCATCAACGGCACCAAAATCTGGACGACGGATGCCCACCGGAATCACTTCATCATTTGCCTTGTGCGGACAGAACCGGGGTCCGAACGTCACAGTGGTCTTTCGCAGATCATCGTGGACTTGAAGAATGATGGTGTGAAGGTGCGACCCATAGCCAACATGGCGGGTGGGGAAGACTTTAATGAGGTGGTTTTTGAGGATGTCATGGTTCCCGCCGATCGTATCGTTGGCGAACCCGGTAATGGCTGGGAGCAGGTGACGTCTGAACTCGCCTACGAACGCAGTGGTCCGGAGCGATTTTTGTCCGCCTTCAGAGTGTTTGTTGAGCTGGTGCGAGCCTGTGGACCGGACCCTGAGCCGCACTCGGCAGCTGCGATCGGTCGGATTGCTTCTCACCTGATGACTATGCGGCGTATGTCCATTTCTGTGGCGGGTATGCTGGAACAGGACAAAGATGTCGCTGTTGAAGCGGCGCTGGTCAAGGAGTTGGGCAATAACTTTGAAAAGCTCCTGCCGGAGATCGCACGTCTGGCGGCGCCGGAATCAGACCCGGTGTTCCGACGTACATTTGAGGAAACTTTGTTGCTGTCTCCCAGCTTCACCCTGCGTGGCGGCACAAGAGAAATATTGCGTGGTGTGATCGCGCGTGGTCTAGGCCTTCGTTAGGAGATAGATGTGGCATTTAATGAAGAAACAGTAAGGCTCATCGCGGATAGCGCAAACAAGATTTTTGGTGATCTGGTGGATAAGGCTGCGTTGGACGCCGCTGAGCAGGGTAATTTCGCGAATGCGCTGTGGGCAACGGTTGTCGCCAACGGCTTCCATCAGATCGGCAGTGAAGGCAGTGGTACGAGCGAACAGGACATGTACGCATTCCTGAAAGTCTGTGGCGCTCACGCAGTGCCACTGCCCATCGCAGATACATTGCTGGCTAACGTGTGGTTGGGAGCAACCGATGGGATCAGCAGCGTTGGAGTCTTGCAAGGTGACGAGGTAACCGACGCAGTTTGGGCGAGTGCTGCCCAGCGGATTGTCGGCATCAGTCGAGACAAAGCTGGGTTGCAGGTTGCTACGGAATGGGAAGTGGTTGAAACGAGGGCGAACCTGGCGGGCGAGCCTGTGGCGACCGTGCGACTGCACAATCCTGAAACCGTCGAGTTGAGCGATGATCCCTATGCGCAGATGGCGCTGGCCGCCACAAATTTGATGGCGGGTTGTTTGCAGACCCAGTTGAACCTCGGGATTCAGTTCGCAACGGAACGTCTGCAGTTTGGTCGCAGCATCAGTAAATTTCAGGCTATCCAGCACAGTCTTGCCGTGGTCGCTGCAGAAGTGGCAGCGGCGCAACGGGCCGCAGATTCAGCAGCTGACGCACTTGGTACAGATCGGTTTGTTGCTGAAGTTGCGGCGAGTAAAGCCCGCGTTGGAGAAGCTGTCGGGGTGGTGGCAGAGCAGGTGCATCAGGTTCACGGCGCCATGGGCTTTACCCACGAGCATCAGTTGCACCACTACTCACGACGCACGTGGGCATGGCGGGACATGTGGGGACAGGAATTTTATTGGCAGATTCGCCTGGGTCAGCATATTGCGAACCTGGGTGCGGACAAGGCATGGGATTTCATCGCTACGAAGAGCTAGTGTCCTATCCTTTTAACAAGGTGAATTGTGATATGTGTAGAGGACGCTAAGTGACTGCACTGATTCCCGCGCGGCCCGATGGCCCGCTTAAAGTTGGATTAAGCCACTGTCTTACCGGTGCCGAAGTTCGTTACGACGGTACGGGCGCCAAGTCCTCGCTGCCCCATGCTGAATTGCAGGGCCTTTTCGAGTTTTCAAGCGTTTGCCCGGAAATGGGTATCGGTATGAGCTCGCCGCGGCCCCCTATTCGATTGGTGACCCGCGAAAATGAAATTCGCGCTGTAGGTGTTGCCGATCCCTCCCTGGATGTGACGGAAAAACTGCGACAATTCGCAGACAATTTTGATGCGAGTCGCTTGTCCGGGGTCATCTTCATGCACAACTCGCCCAGCTGTGGGGTGTATCGGGTCAAAGTTTATAATCGCCCAGATGCACCCGCTGAGCGTAGTGGCAGGGGGCTGTTTGCTGCGCGCGTGATGGAAAAACAGCCTTTGTTACCGGTGGAGGATGCTGGCCGTCTATTTGATGATGTCCTGCGCGAAAACTTTGTCACGCGGGCGTTCGCGTATGCTCACTGGTGTGAACTGGAAAAGGCCGGTTTGAACTCAGGCGCGTTGATCGCGTTCCACAGCGCATACAAGTACTTGTTGTTGGCCCATGACCAGGCGGCTTACAAAGCGTGTGGAGCTTTGTTGAGTAATCTGAAAACCGACTTTGAAGCCAAGGCGCAAGAGTACATTGCGCTCCTGATGGCAGGGCTGACGAAGCCCGCTACCAGGAAAGGGCATGCAAATGTTCTCTCTCACATGCAGGGATACTTCAAACGCAATCTGGACTCAAACAGTCGACAGGAGCTGGATCGGCTGATTCAGGCCTATCGCAGGGGCGAACAGCCGTTGCTCGCCCCGTTAGCGCTTTTACGACATCACCTGCAAACCTATCCTGACGACTACCTCAGCCTGCAGACTTATCTTGAGCCGCACCCACCGGCTGCCGGTCTGCGCAGAAGCCTCTAGTTTCCAACTGCTCGTATGGCCTCACACACTTGGTAGTGGCTCATCGCCTAACAACGCTCCGCTGGATTCATTGAGACTCTGCTGTCGGTAAAGGTCGTAGTAGTGTCCGCGCAGCGCCATAAGTTCGGCGTGTGTGCCAGACTCAGTTATTTCTCCACCTTCGATCACAGCAATGCGTGAGGCATTGCGAATAGTGGAGAGACGGTGGGCGATGATGAACGCAATTCTTCCCGCCAGCACCTGTTCAAGGCCTTGTTGAATGCGCTGTTCGGTTTCTGTGTCCACGGACGAAGTGGCTTCGTCCATCACCAGAATTTGCGGGTCGGCGAGGATAGCGCGCGCGAATGACACCAACTGTTTCTGCCCGGCAGACAGTCGGTTGCCGGATTCGCCCGCATCCGTTTGATAGCCCTCGGGGAACGCCTCAATAAATTCGTGGGCACCCGCGAGCTTGGCGGCCTGCAGCACTTCTTCATCGCTGGCGCTCAGACGTCCGTAGCGAATGTTCTCCATGATCGGACCAGAAAATACGTGTGCGTTCTGCAACACCATGCCGATGTTCGACTGCAGCCAGTTGAGGCTGCGCTGTCGATAGTCGAGCCCGTCGATCAGGACTTGCCCGGCCGTGGGCTCGTAAAAACGGCAGATAAGATTCACGAGCGTACTTTTACCGCCGCCCGTTGGCCCGACGATCGCGATGCTTTCGCCTTTGCTGACTGTCAGGTTGATGTCGTTCAGTACCGGCTTTGCAGGGTTGTAGGCAAAGCCAATATTCTTCAGCGCCAGCTCGCGGATTTCAGCCTGTCCGCCGTCGGCGGCGAAGCGCTGTCGAGCTGCGGTGGTTTCTGCCTGTATCTCGATCGCCTTCTGTACCTCGGGCGAATCCTTGATGCTGGGTTCTGCCTCGATCAGACTCAAAATCCGCTCAGCCGACGCCTGCGCCATCTGCATTTCTGCGAACCAGTGTCCCAGTTCTTCGATGGGGTCGAAGAAGTGACGTGTGTACGCCATAAAAGCGATCAGAGTGCTCACCGGAATAATGCCGTAAAGGGTGTCTATACCTCCCACGGCGAGCGCCAAGCCGGTAGCAAGACTTGCCATCGTGATGACAAGCGGAAGATAGACCGCAGCGTGTGTCAGGTTGGTAACGGATGCGCCGAACATTTTGTCCGCCAACGCGTCAAATTCACCCTGGTTGGGGCGCTCACGAACAAACGCTTTCGAGGTGAGAATGCCCATAATCGCTTCGTTAAAGCTTGCTGTAATTCGGGAGTTCGTCTGCCGAACCTGACGCGCGCTGGAGAGGATGCGCCGCTGAAACTTGGCAGAAATCCAAGCCAGCAGAGGCATCACTGAAAAGACCACCAACGCCAGTTTCCAATTCATCACAAACATTGCGATAGCGATGCCGGTCATCATGGTCATGCCCCAGACGAGATCCAGAAATCCCCACGCCAGGATATTCGACAGCCGTTCAGAATCGGATGTCATGCGCGCCATCAACCAACCCACGGGCCGATAGTCGAAGAAATCGAAAGAAAGTGCCTGCAGATTGGTAAATCCATCCCGGCGAATGTCATGCGAAATGTGCGTGCGGATTTTACCGGCCATCCAGATAAAACCACCGATACTGCCGGTGATGACAGCGGTGCAGATCAGGTAGTAGAGACCCCATAACATAAAATTGGGTTCAACCCCGCCGTCCAGATAGGCGTTAACCTCGTCGATCACACCCTTGGTGATCAACGGATAGGCAACTTCGACCAACGCTGTCAGGACAGCGAAGGTTGCCAGCCATTTGAGTTCACGTGGATAACGTCTGGCGTAGCCAAATAACTTTTTCCACAACTCAACGTTCAGGCGGGATGCCAGGGATTCCTCGTCAAATCCGTCGTCGTAGTTTTCGTCGTCGTACATGCTAACCCTCCCGGGTTGCTTCGGTGGCGCGAATGTCGCCAGCGATCTGTTCATCCAAGGCGCCCTGTATCTGACATAGGCGCCGGTAGATACCTTCTTCCGCAATCAACTCCGCATGAGATCCAAGCTGCACACAGCGTCCGTTGTCCATCACCATGATGCGGTCGGCGAACATGACAGAGCTTAGACGATGGGCTATGACGATTGTGGTCGCCTGGCCTTTGCGTCGCTGCAGGGCCGCCAAAATCTCCTGTTCTGTGCCGGTATCAATTGCAGACAGAGAATCATCCAGAACCAGAATCGGAGGATCCTTCAGCAACGCTCGCGCCAGTGCCAGGCGTTGCCGTTGGCCACCCGAAAGCGTCACACCCCGTTCGCCGACCACCTCGTCAAATTGTTCCGGAAAGGTGGTGATGGAATCGAAGATGGCGGCATCCCGACAGGCAGCGTCGATCAAATCCTGATCTGCGGCTTCGCGCCCAACCTGAAGGTTCTGCAAGATCGAGCGGCTGTATAGAAAGGGGTCTTGGAGTACCACGCCAATCTGACGTCGCAACCATTGGCGGTCCAGATCTGTCACCTCATGTCCGTCCAACAGCAATTGACCGGATTGGTAGGGGTACAGGCGCAACAGCGCGCGGATGAAACTTGTTTTGCCACTGCCTGGCGGCCCGACGATGGCCAGAGTTTCTCCGGCCTGTATATCGACGCTTAACTGGTCGATCACAGGTGTGTCGTCGTAAGCGAGTAGCAGTGATTTTGCCTGGATGTGACCTTGTGCCCGGCCTGTCTCCGGTACCCAACCAGGCGCTTCTTCCTCCGCTTCGAGAATGTGGTTTACACGTCCCAGCGAGATCACCGCCTTACCAGTATCCGTGAGCACGCGGCCCAACTGGCGGACCGGCCAGATGACGATGCTTTCGCAGGTCATGAAGATAAACAGATCCCCCACCGTCAGGGAGCCCTGCACTACAAAGTGGGCGCCAACGAACAACACCACGCCGATCTGACTCATAGAGAAAAAGTCGGAGACGGACCAGTAGTAGCCCATGAGCTGGATCAGGTGATTGTTTTTGTTGCGGAAGTCCTCGTTTCTGTCGCCGAACTTTTTCTTTTCATAGTCCTGTCTTGCAAAAGCGCGAACCACGCGGATACCGGTCAGGTTTTCCTGCAGCGTGGCTGTCATAGCGCCCTCTGCTTCATCTGTCACCTGAAACACCTGCTTCACGCGGGAGAAAAAGACATATGCGCCGATGACCAGAAAGGGCATCAGGCAGAGTGACCATATTGCGAGCTCAGCATGGATTGAGAATAGAATTGGGACGACGCAAATCACCAGCATGATGGCGCGCCCGATTTCTATGACGTCGCTCACGAGGAATACGCGCAGCGTTTCCACGTCTGAACTGCAACGTTGTACCAGATCACCCGTATCCTCGGTGTCGTAAAATCCAGCGCGCATGGCGTGCAGGCGCGCGTACAGAGATTCGCGCAGGCGGCGGGCGATATTCTCGGAAGCCTGCGCTGCAAACCGGCCGCGCAGGTACAGGAAAAATCCGCCGCAGCCTGTCACTAACAGGCTTGCGATGGCTGCGGCCCACAAGTAGCCAACATAATTCTGCTCGCCGAAGAGGGTCTCACTCATGTAGAGCAAAAAGGGCGTTGCGTAGCTGAAGTCCTGTTTGGTGATCACGTCGATAGCGTGACCGCCGATAATCGGAGCGCCAAACATGCATATGTTTGTCGCCAGCATGGCAGCGATGGCACAGACATAGCGCAGGCGCTGACCTTCAGTGATTCTCCAGAGGCCAGCAAACTGTGCTGTATTTTCATTGTCGGTCAGGAGACCGGCGGTAGTATTCATCTCGAAGTTCCAAAAAATTCAGGGACGACAAAGGGTCGCAGCGCGCGAACGCGTGCCAGGTCGGTCAGGTTTTGGAGGTGCCCGGGGTCGGGCGGCGCCTAGTTAATGCTTGAATCTAGAGCGCGACGAATACGTAGGACCTGAATAACCGGCGGCGTGATCATTGCCCGGAACTGGGTTCATCGCTGGGATTCCAATGATTTGCATCGTCGCCTCCTTCCTCTGAGGGTGGTTTCAGGTAGTACTGACAACTTAAGCCAAGTTATCAAGCCGGGCATGCTAACGAGGGTGTTGAGGAATATCAAGTTTTTAGTGGCAGGCGAACGCCTTTCAAGCGTACCCCGGAACTTCGTCGAGACGGATAAGCCGATGTTTGCGCCACCCTTTTGCCAACAGCCACGTAGTAGCAACTGGCAAAAGGGTGCTGGTGGATGGCGGACCCACTGCATCTCTCCAACCATCAAAAAACGGTCCTGAACTCCAATGATCCATTTCAACCGGTGGCCGCTTTCCATGGCATTGAACGTAGTGCTTACGCGTGTTCAGCAGAACATACGCGAGTGCGTTACGCACTTCTTTCGGCGTTTTGAGCGTTCTAACGTGATATCTGCCTTCTAGTACCTTGCCGGAGCGATTGAACACCCGATTCACAGCCCGCGCGAAGCGCGCTGAGAAGCTCTTCATACCATTGGCGAGTGTCGTTTTGTCCTTTGCTTCTACCAGACAGTGCACATGA
The DNA here is from genome assembly GCA_965227885.1 of Candidatus Azotimanducaceae bacterium. Classification (GTDB taxonomy): domain Bacteria; phylum Pseudomonadota; class Gammaproteobacteria; order Pseudomonadales; family Azotimanducaceae; genus UBA4421. The sequence continues at coordinate 5,720,556 of OZ245781.1, read as the reverse complement.
TTGGTCTGCAAAGAGTAATGCACGATCCTAAAGCCTGCTCGTGAAGCTGACCCAGCCAACACTTGATAGAACGCCCTATTGAACCTGGGTGTACGTAACTTCGGAATACCTTCTCTAACGCGAATAGTCACATGCAGCGGATGTCGCGAAGCAAATGCATCGCGTTTGATGTGATGAATGATCCTTCTGGCCGCAACGCGTGGTCGACCTGCACCTTCCTGGCGCCCGCCAAACTTTCTCTTTATTGGTAAGTCGAGTTTGAGTTGGTTTTTAATAACATCCATGCGCACAAGAATACGGCTATGTTATGGATTTGTCAAGAAGAAAGACTCCCTAACAGCTATAGTTTCGATAAAAAAAGTTAGGCTGCGGGGCCGGGGGTCGGCTGCGCTCACACTCTCTATGAAAACGCGCCTTCGGCGCTGGGGGCTCCGCCGCTAGCTCGACAACCACCCACAGGAAACTAGAGAAGTGAAAACATCCTCATAACCCCACCCCGTTTGCCACACGATAGCTGGAACGAGAAAGCTGAAGCCCCACCGCGATCCAACCCCACCGTTCCCTAACCAACCTCTTCCTCGCAGGTCTAGAGATCCAGCAGGAAACTCCAAACCCTACTCATCCGAAATACTAATCTCCTGATCAGTAATAAACTCAAGCAGTGCCGGTTGCCCATTCTCTGTTGCTTCAATCCCACGTTTCAGGGCGGCGACGATATCGTTCGGATCGGTAATCCGTTCGCCATAGCCACCGAACGCGGTCGCCATGTCGGCGTAGTTTCCGCTGATTTCGATGGCGCCATATTTTTCCTGTGAGATGGGCATGATGGGTATTTCGATGGCCATCGAGAAATTGTTGAATAGGATCGAGAGAATAGGGATCTGTTCCCGAGCCGCGGTTTCAAAGTCCATTCCGGTGAAACCGATGGCCGCATCGCCCCAGACATTGATGCACAGCTTGTCCGGTTCTGCGAGTTTGGCGCCCATGGCGAGACCAAGGCCGTATCCCAGTTGGGTGGTTTTACCCCAACCGATGTACGAGAGCGGACTGGTTGCTTCCCAGAAAGGCGTGGTCTGGTCGCGTGGACTACCGGCGTCGTGGGTGATCACCACCTTGTTTTTGTCGACGAGGTTATTAAGTTCCCAGAGGACCCGATAAGGATTGATAGGCGCATCGTTGTTGGTGAGTTTGGGCATCCATTCGCCTAACCACTCTTCCTTCAGCCCGGCAATACGACTGGGTTCATCTGTGCGGGCGTTGACGGTTGCTTTGTCGTGGCTGTCCATCTCTGCCTGAAGCGCATTCAACGTCAGCTTCGCATCGCCGATGAGTCCATATTGGGCCGGTACGTCTTTGTTCAGATCCATCGGGTCCAGCGTTGCGTGGATAATGGTTTTGCCCTTCGGCATCTGCACTCCGAAACCCGTCAAAGCAAAAGAGCAACCGACGCCCAGGATGACATCGGCTTCCTCAAGATAGCGTTTTACGGGCCTTGGGTTGGCGCGGCCACCACTCCCCAGCGAGAGTGGATGGTTTTCTGGAAAAGCGCTTTTTCCTTCTATGCTCGTCGTAACCGGAATGTTCCAGGTCTCTGCCAGTGACTTCAGCTCTTCCCAGGCTTTCGCGTAGTGAACGCCTTGACCTGCATAGATGACAGGGTGCTCTGCCTGCGCAAGAACTGCGGCTGCCTGAGCTATATCATCGGGCGCGGGCGCGGTCTTTGCGCTGAAGGCAGGCGTGTACTCCCAGTTGTCAGGTACGTCCTCACCGAATACATCCATCGGCACTTCGAGCAGAACCGGACCGCCCCTGCCATTGCGCAACTGAAAGAACGCTCTGCGCAGAATCTCCGGAACTGCGCGGCCCATCGTAATGGGCTCCGCCCATTTGGTGATGTGTTGCATGTTCAGCGTGGAGTTGAAGTTCGGGTAGTAGTGGGCGAGACGTCGGGGGTAACCGGCGGGCACGACCAGGATCGGTACAGATTCCGAGTAAGCCTGGGCCACGCCGCCGAAAGCGTTTTCGGCCCCTGGACCGTGTTGCATGCAGAACACACCGATTTTATCGCCGGATGAAAGCCTGGAGTATGCGTCCGCCATATGTAAGCCCACGCGCTCCTGTCGGCAGATAACCGTCCGAATATCCACCGCCGCAGCGGCTTCGATAAGTGGGTTTACCGGGTATGCAAAGAGAATGTCCACTCCCTCTGCCTTCATCGCGTGAGCGATCGCGTCAACAACTTTCATAAGCCCTCTCCTTTTGTTTTTGTTACCACACGATGGTGGGTTCGATGTCTGCGTTCTGCCAGGCATTGGTCCTGGCTTGTGTCGCGGCGTCGGCGTTCTGTCCGAGTTGCCCAAGCGCCAGTTCTACGCCGTAAAGGGACCATGGATTTTTTGGAAAGTGATACAGATCCTCATCGAAGGTCGTCTGCGCGAGTTCTGCCTGGTTGTCGCGCAGATAGGCATCGCCCAGTGCCTGGCGCACAGGGAAGTGCCACAGAGGTGGTTCGGTATAAGGCAATTCATCTTGTGCCTTAACGGCGCGTTTGAGCGCACGTATCTCGCGACGCGCATTGCCCCTTGTGCGTTGGATGCGCGCATCCAGCAAGTTGCTGGCAATAGACAGCAGATTTGGCATCGCGTCTTCGCGACGCATATTCATCGCGTTCAGCTCTTTAGATCGCATCAGCTTTTTGAACTTGCGCTGAATCTGTCGGGCACTTTTGAGATCACCTTTCGCTGCATACGCCAGACCGTGGCCGTAAAGGTGCATCGCTTCTGTGAAGGGTAAGCCGTCCTGAGCTACGGGTAACGCAAGCGCCTCGTCCCACATGCCAAATCTGAGGTAGGTATACATCGGTACCGCGAGGTAGCTTTGTAGGGGCGGCATATTTTTTGCCACTTCTACCGGTACCCGTTCTGCGAGCTTCAGCGCACTATCCAGCGCGAGGGCTTTGCGACCGTCCATCATCGCCGAATACCAGAGGAAATGAACGTTGTGAGGGTAGTACATTGCAGGGTAGAGACCCTGCGCATTACATTGCGCGATGTAGTCTTCATCGGCCATTGCTGCTTTTGCGTTCGCATCTACCGCATCAGCGTAGCGCCCGACACGAAGATAAATGTGTGAAGGCATGTGCACCAGATGACCGGCGACAGGTACGAGGGCGCCGAGCCTGTCAGCAGCGGCTTCAGCTTTCTTGGGTTCAAACTGCTCCATCGCATGGATGTAAAGATGGGCGGCACCCGGGTGATCGGGGTTAGCCTTGAGAACAGTTTCCAGTTCTGCGACGAGGGTTGTCGTGTTTGTCGATGCCGGTGAACCATCGTCGTTCCAGTAGGACCACGGCATGAGATCCATAAGCGACTCGGCATACAGGGTTCGCGCGTGCAGGTCCTCTGGATAAGCTTCCACCAGGCCTGCCATCGCTCCAGCGTATAACAGGTCTAAGGTGGCTCGGTCCGAGCCGTCTTCACTGTAGCGGCTGACAATTGCGTCGATGTAGGCACGCTCATGCTCGTTTTCAAACTCCCTGCGAGCCAGCGCTTCCTGCACGGCAGACCACGCAGGTTGGACCGCGTCGGGCATCATCGGTGCATTGATATTGGGTCCTAACGCGAGGGCAGCACCCCAGTAGCAGATACCGCATGTTGGATCGAGACGCGCTGCTTCGCGGAAGGACCTGGCCGCTTCTGCATGGTTGAAACCGAATGCCAGGGTGAGCGCCTGATTGAAATAGGCTTGAGCGCGAGGTACGTCTGTACTGATTGGGAAGTGTAGCGAGCCAATCCCTTCAAGCAGTGGCGCTGTGGGTGTGTCGGTTGTTTGGGCGCCATCCACCGAAACTTCAGTTGCTTCGGCTTCGTTCGCGTGACTAAACGGGGCACTTACACAGGCCCACGCAACAAGGAGGGCGGATAGTCGGAGTTTGCTCATTTACATACCTTTATTGGAACTTGGCGTTGTCTGAGGATTTAATTGTCTGGTGTTCAGGGAACCCGGCTTCCTGGGGCGGGCGGATCTTCGGGCGGACCGGCAAAACACTGGGCTATGTTCATCCAGGCATGGGCTGCGTCGCCAGCAACTTCCAGATTTGTATCAGCGATGTTGCGTACTTGAGTGACAACCTGGCAGAAATCAACCGCGCTGCCGCGGACATAGTTATCTGCAGATTCTTCGCCCCAAGCCCACTGCTCCCCTGAAGGAGATTGCAGGTCAACGTAAGGCACCGCGTCCGGCACTGGAATCTGGCGGTTGTTGAACGTCCATCCGAATGTTCTGACGCCGATGGTGGCGATGTTGATAAGTCGGTCTGTGTGCTCGCGTGGTACTCCCATGAGGTCGTAGATTTCCCAACCATGTGCCCAGGTTTCCATCTGCCTGGCGGTGGCGAACATCCGCGCCTTCATGCCGGGACCGAACCAGGCGAATCGCTCCGTCGGGTCAGCTGCCGCCAGGGCATCACACATCTCGAGAAAAAGTGTGCGCCAACGCGCCAGCAGTTCAGGTCCCGTGGGACTCTTGCCCTCCTGACTCAACCAGGTTTCTGTGAAGTTACCCAGACTGCCACCCTGCATGTCCTTGAGTAGCGTCTTAAATGCCTCCTCACCTTGCAGACTGGTGAGTGCCATATGGTCCGAGATGTGCAGGTGTGCAACCACATCCCAGACCGTCCAATTCTTGAACGTAGAGGCTTGGGTCCAATACCCGGTGTCCATATCGCTCAGGAGTGAAAAGAGCGCATCCCCTTCTTCGCGAAGATCGGCGACTACGTTGGCAAGCGCTGCAGCTGCGTCTGAGTCAGTCATTTGTCCCCCTGGTCCCACCCGCTCAAATGTACCAAGGTTACCCCGCTGACGCGAGATCTTGAGTGGGTTATGCTTACCCTGTTTAGCTTGAGTAGTGAGTAGTTCCAGCTAGCACAGGCGGTGCTCAGCAAAATAGCAGTTCAAAAAAAGCAGTTCAAAAAACAAAGTACCACACGCGACCGGATCGAAGACAGATCAACCTATGGACGAGCGCGATGGCAAAGGAAGATGGTGCGAAGCAAAAGGGCAATTTGGAGCAGCCCTCTCATACAGATTCAGCTAGAGAATCAGGTAACCCCGAGACGTCAGGTCTGGAAATCCCCTTTGGTGGGATAGAACGGGCGCTCAACGTTGCCCGTGGTGGAGTGTTTGCGTGGGCACCTGAAACCAGGGAGATGCAGGCCAACGAAGCTTGTTATCGCCTGCATGGGTTTGAACCCGGGCAACCACTCAAGTTCAAGAATATGTTCGGTCGGCTCGTGGGTATGGATGCGAAGACCTTTATCGCGGCCATAGAAGATGCCCGCGACTGGCAGGAGCCCTTTGATATCGAGTACCAGATCGAATGGCCTGATGGGTCTAAACACTGGATACAATCGCGCGGCATCTGGGAGTACGACGACGCGGGTCGGGCGCTCTACACCCACGGCATCTGTTTTGATATCAATCGACGCAAGCGCATGGAAGCCCGACTGGCTGAAAGTGAAGCACGTTTCAGGGCCGCGGAGGCGGCCAGTATGGTTGGTTCGTGGGAGTTGGACGTAGAGTCCATGCAGATGAAAGTGAGCGATGGTTTCGCACAGATCCATGGTCTGCAAAAACTGATCTACCCTGCACAGGAACACGTTGAATTGCTGCACCCGGACGATCGGGATGCGGTCACGCAGCAGATTGAAGGTGCATTTGAAGGCGAGCCCTATGACATAGAACATCGCATAGTGCGTCAGTCGACGGGGGAGGTGCGGTGGGTGCTCAGCCGCGGGCGTAGTGTTACGGTGCGCGGGCTGTGCGTTCATGGCACCACCCGCGATATTACGGAGCGCAAACTCGCTGAGCTTGCGCTTCGAGATTCAGCGCAACGCTTCCAGACGCTTACCGAAGCTTCCCCCGCGCTGGTTCTGCAATCCAACCGGCATGGTGAAATCACCTTTGTAAATGACGAGCGCTGGCGGGAATTGACCGGTCTGAGCAGTGGCTCCTGGCGAGATGACAAGTGGGTCGACGCCATCCATCCGGACGATCGAGTTCGAGTAGCTGAGCAATGGCAGGAAGCGTTTGGTGAGCGTAAAACCTTTAATGCGGAAGTAAGGTGGTCACATCAGGATGGTTCGGTACGTTGGCTGCTTTTGAATGCCCTGCCTTTTTATGGCGAATCCGGGTTTATGGGGTTTGTTGGAACAGGCACGGACATCACGCATGTCAAACGCTCTGAACAGGAGCGAAGCCAGTTGCAGTTGGCACTGGCGGAAGCGCAAAAGATGGAAGCGGTCGGCACGTTGGCAAGCGGTGTAGCCCATGATTTCAACAATCTTCTGGCAGCCATCCAGGGTTATGTCGAACTTGCCAAAATGCAGTCTCCGGATGGTTCGCGACTGCGCCACTATCTCAGCCAGGCTGAAGAAGCGGTTAAACAGGCTGGGGTCGTAACCGGAGGGCTTCTGACGTTCGCGCGTGGTGACTCCGATGAATATCACCCGGTTCGTTTGGACCAGCTTGTTGTAGACAGCATGGATATGCTGCGCCAGCTGGTTCCCGCTTCCATCGAATTCATCATAGATGTCGATGATGAAGAAATCTGGGTGGATGGCGACAGCACGCAGCTGCGCCAAGTGCTCACCAACCTGATTGTGAACTCACGCGATGCTATGCCGGACGGTGGTATGTTGCGAGTCAGTCTGACCACGGTGAGAGATGCCGGGAACGAATTTGCGGAAGTGGCTATCGTTGATACGGGTGTTGGCATGAGTGCGGACGCGGTAGCTAGAGCGTTCGATCCCTTTTTTACGACAAAACCGCAAGGTCAGGGAACGGGGTTGGGGCTTGCTGTAGTGCACGGCATTATCAATGCCCACCGCGGGACTGTTGAAATTCAATCTCGCTTGGAAGAAGGCGCAACTCTGATCGTCAGGGTGCCCAGGTGTGCGGCGATTTCTGCTGTTGAAGTCACCCCGCTGATAGAGGTGACAGGTGGCGGAGAGCGGATTCTGCTCGTTGAAGACAATGCGCTGGTCAGGGAAGCGATTGCGCTTAGATTTGAGGAGAACGGCTATCGAGTCATTCCATGTGGTTCTGGCGAAGAAGCGGCTAAGGTGGTTGCCGCGACCCGGGAGCCGTTTGGCCTCGCTGTGATCGATGTCGATCTGCCGGGTAACGATGGTGTGAAAGTATTGGCGTCGTTGCGTCAGCTGCAGAGGGATTTGCCCGGGATATTTGTCACAGGCAATGTAAACAACAAAGCGTTGCTCAAAGCGGTTGATGGTGATCTGGTGGTGGCAAAGCCAGTGGACTACCCGCAGTTATTCCAGGCCGTCCATCAAAGGCTCGCGTACGAGAATCGGAAGGGGCGCAAAGCCTCCTAGAGATACAATTAAGAAATTGAGGTCTCCAGGAGGCGTAGACGCTGGCCGATGCTAGAACTGGTTCATCGTGTTGGCGGTTCCGCCCGCAAGCAGTGCCTTTTCACCAAGGAAGTATTCCTTGTGATCGTCACCAATGTTTGAACCTGCCAGATCCTGGTGCTTAACGGCAGCCAGATCATTGCGGATCTCCTGGCGTTGCACGTCACGGACGTAAGCCAGCATGCCGAGATCGCCGAAGTAGCCACCGGTCAATGTGTCGGTGGAAAGCGCCGCCGTGTGGTAGGTCGGCAGAGTGATCAGGTGGTGGAAGATACCGGCTTCTCGAGCCGCATCCTGCTGGAAACTCTGGATCAAACGATCTGCTTCAAGCGCCAGTTCGCTGTCGTCCATCGCAGCATCCATCAAACCTTTTTCCTGCACGGCAGGGTCAGGGTAGGCAGAAACGTCTTTACCTGCTGCTTTCCAATCTTGATAAACCTGTTCACGGAACTTCAGGGTCCAGTTGAACGAAGGTGAGTTGTTATAAACCAGTTTCGCCTCAGGACGAACTTCGCGTACACGGTTCACCATTTCGGCGATTTGTGCCACGTTTGGACGCTCTGTCTCGATCCACAACAGATCTGCGCCGTGCTCAAGGGAGGTGATGCAGTCGAGCACAACCCGATCGATGCCGGTGTCCTCTTTAAATGCATAGAGACCGTTGTCCAGCCGCTTCGGGCGAGCCAGCTTGCCATCCTGGTGGATGGTGATGTCGCCTTCGTTCAGTTCAGCGATGTCGTGAATTTCTTCGGTGTCGAGGAACGCATTGTACTTACTGCCCAGATCGCCCGCTTGCAGAGACACAGGAACTTTCTGGGTCAAGCCAGCGCCCAGCGAGTCGGTGCGAGCGACGATGATGCCGTTGTCGATGCCGAGTTCAAGAAACGCGTAGCGAACAGCGTTCAGTTTGGAGACGAAGTCCTCATGCGGAACCGTCACTTTGCCGGCCTGGTGACCACACTGCTTTGCATCCGAAACCTGGTTTTCAATCTGAATAGCACAGGCACCAGCCTCGATCATGCGCTTGGCAAGGAGGTAAGTCGCCTCTTCGTTACCGAAGCCGGCATCGATGTCTGCGATGATCGGTACGACGTGGGTTTCATAGTTATCGATGCGCTCGATGATGCTGTCGGTATCGCCGCCGTTGGCGCGTGCTTCGTCGAGATCTGTGAACATGTGTCGCAGTTCGCGGGCATCGGCTTGCTTCAAGAATGTATAAATTTCTTCGATCAGGTCAGCAACGGTGGTTTTTTCGTGCATGGACTGATCGGGCAGTGGACCAAACTTGGAACGCAGGGCTGCAACCATCCAGCCGGACAGATAAATGTAGCTGCGATCGGTTGTCTGACGGTGACGCTTTACCCCCATCATGACCTGCTGGGCAACAAACCCATGCCAGCAACCCAGTGATTGTGTGTACTTTGAAGGGTCAGCGTCATAGTTCGCCATATCACGGCGCATGATGTCGGCCGTGTACTGGGCAATTTCGAGCCCTGTAGCGAATCTGTTCTGGAGTTTCATGCGAACCACGTATTCCGGGTTGATGGCATGCCACTCATCCTTGTTCGCTAGCTCTTTGCGAACATTTTCAATTTCGGTGAGATAGTGAGACATCGAAGCTCCTTTTAAGCTCTGGTGTACAAGTTTTGGTGATCAATCTAGAGAGGCACACTGTGTTTCTGCACGGATCACAACGGCCACTCATTCGAGTCCTCCTCGAGAGGCGCGCAAATTAACAGGGCGCGAGTTTTAAGAAAAAGGAATAAATTAAAATCAATAGATTCCTGAAAGGACAGGATTGTGTCTTTTCGGTGTCTATTCGGCACTCTGCAGTGATTCAGCTTCCAACGCGTTGAACACCGTTTTGAGCAATTTGGTTTCGCCCTCTATAGAGACAACGCCCTCGTCGATTGCCTCCCAGAGATCAGCGGTACCTGTCAGCACGGCGACCCAGGACTCATAGCTCAAACCTATGACGATATCCGGCGTCGTTTGTGATCTTGAGATGTCTTGCGCGCTCAGCACAGAATTTCTCAATCTTGCCTGAACCGCTTGCATCCCAGCGAATTCCCAGCGGAGTGTCACGTCGAGGCCAGCAGCCCGCGTCGGGTCGACCAGCACAGCCAGTGCTTCAAGGAATTGGTCCGGCGGCTGATTGTGCAGTACCGCTGCCCGAAAGCGGTGACGCCGATATTTGTCCAACGGCAGCTGACCTTCAAGCTCGCGGGCCCGCGTGAGGGTCCAATTCCTCAAGTTTGCGGAGGTGGTGGTGTAGCCCACCTTGCGGAGTGCCTCAGCCAGGAGTGCCTGATCTTCTTCAGTGGCGCCTTCGCGGTAAACGAGCCAGGTGCCGAGTTCGAGGGCCCAGCGCGGATCGTTCGCGTCCAGAGCGGACCTCACCTCAGCCCGTACGGACGCCTCCCCACCAAAGCCTTGAATCAGGCGCGGGTGTCGGTCCGTTGAGGGCAGGGGCAACAGATCTGATTCCAACTCGCTGAACCAGCCGAACACCCCTGCGTATACCTGCCGCACGTGGTGTTCAACCAAGCCATAAAATTCGCAGGTCAGATAGTTCTCGGCACAGCCAGGCGGCAACACCAGCTGCTGCGCGATATCCTGGGCCGACAGCCCACGGTTGGCCAATCGAACAGTCTGATCCCAGATGAATTGTATGGCGTCGCGGTACAGCTGGATGTCGGTAATGAGACTATCACTTGTCAGCGGCGGACCATGGGTGCCGACAACTTGATTGGGTGCCAGTGAGAGCAAATGGTCGAGCCCTGCAACGACAACGCGCGGGTCCCGATAGGCTTCGCCACGAATTGCGTAGATGTTGAAGAGTGCTGGCCAGACCAGATTGTTGACGACAAGGTCCAGTTCTGGAAACCAGATAGTGATCGAGTCCGTCGCGTCGGAGGGTGCAGATACCATTTCAACCCGCAGACCAGCGATGGTGCAGCCCAATGTGTCGGTGAACTGGTGATGCGCGGGAATGTAGCCCTGCGTAAAGGGCGCGTGATCCTTGTTTCGGTACGACAGGCCCAAGCCGCAATGGAGAAGGGCATCGGGGCCGTCTTCGGGTAGATTGATACCAAACTGTTGCACCATGCCCCTGGTAGCACGCGGTGCGATGGCGCCTGCGATACGGGCTCGATTTTTGTCAATGCCTGCATGCCCATAGATGGCGATTGGGTTGGCTGGACTGTCCTTAAGAAGTGCACTGGTGCCGCTGACATAGTGAAAATGTGTGTAGATACAGGCAACGATGGGCGTGTCCGTGACTTCGCGCAGAAGCTTAAGGGCTGCTTCCATCTCTTCGACGCATTCCCCGGTATCGATCGCGATGAGACCTTCTGGTCCTCGCACAAAGGTCTGGTTGGACAGACCATTGCCAACACAGCAGTAAGCCTGATCGTCCAGGTTGTAAAACTGAAGCTCAAGGCGTTCAAGGTGAGTGATGGCGCGGTTGTCAGCGATTTGGCCGCGAGGTCCGGTAGAGGGTGACGAATGCATCGTGAGGTCCAGTAATGTCAGCAAGGGCGAGTCCAGCATGGCATGATGTAGCGTTTAAGTCGAAGGATGGTCCGCGATTGAACGGCGCAAGCCCGGACAGTAAGCAACCCAGCACGCAGAGCGAGGGGCTGATGTTGGATATCAACATCAGGCCTGGGGGCGAGCGATTTGTGCAGCAGTGCGCGAGGTCGGCAATTACCGTTTTCTTTGGCGAAAACCGGGCTGGAAAAACCGACCTTTGCCGGTTCATCGCAGGGCTGGCGTCTCCTGTGGAAGGGCACTGTCGCCTCGACGGGCTCGACGTGACAGCCACACCTGTTCGTCAACGATCAGTCGCCTACGTAACGCAGGCGTTTGTTAACTACCCAAACCTCACGGTGGCACAAAACATCGCCGTACCCTTAAAGAAAACAACAGCCGAAAAAGATGCTGACCGGGTGGCCGATCTGGCGGCACGCCTTCAAATTGAAGAGTTCCTGTCAAGGTATCCACATGAATTGTCGGGAGGTCAGCAGCAGCGTTTGGCCATCGCTCGTGCCCTCGCGTCTGAGGCGGATGTGCTGGTGATGGATGAACCGCTTGTGAATCTGGATTTCAAGCTGCGTGAGGCTTTGAGTGTGGAACTGCGCGGGCTGCTTCGAGAACAGTCGACCGTTGTTGTCTACACCAGCAGTGACAAGCGCGACGCGTTCAGCATGGCGGATGAACTGGTGTTGCTGGATGACGGAGTTGCGTTGCAGGCAGGTGCGCCACTGGATGTCTATACGACGCCCAGCAGTGTGAGGTCGATGGAACTTCTTTGCGAGCCTCAGCTCAACACCTGGAAGGAGGGTGACGATGTGTGTGGCGTCCGTCCGGAGCATTTACGCATTGTCCCTGATAAAACCGAGATTGAGATGACAGTGCAAGGTACAGAGACCAACGGCACACACACATTTGTCTTCGGGCGCGTGGGCGATCAGGACTGGGTCTGCAAACACAGCGGTCACCTAAGTGTAAATGTTGGGGATAGCTTGAATCTTGACGTGGCGTCGCATGACGTGAGGCGATTTGGTTAGGTATGGCGCAAATTGTTCTAGAAGATGTGAGCTTTACCTATCCGGGCACTGACACGCCGGTTATCGATCGGCTGAATCTTTCTGTTGGGGATGGCGAAGCGCACGCGCTGCTTGGTGCATCGGGCGCGGGGAAAACGACTCTCTTAAGTCTCTTGTCCGGAATTCTGACGCCCACCTCCGGAGCCATTCGTTTTGCCGGCGAGGAGGTCACCCATCTGGATGGCCGGCGTCGAAAAGTTGCGCAGGTGTTTCAATTCCCGGTGCTCTACGATGGCTTGAGTGTGGCGGAAAACCTTTGGTTTCCGTTGCGCATGGAGGGGCAAAGCCGCAGTGACAGTTCTCAACGTATTCATGAAGTTGCCGCCGAACTGGGATTGGAGCAGTACCTTTCTCAATCGGTACCGAGCCTGAGTCTGTATCAAAAGCAGCTACTCGCTGTTGGCAAGGCCTTGGTGCGCACAGATACATCGCTTGTGCTGTTGGATGAACCACTCACGGCTGTAGCACCGAGAGACAAGTGGATGCTCAGACAGGTGTTGAAGAAAGCTCAGCATGATTTCGGCACCACGATGATCTACGTCACTCATGATCAGACAGAGGCGCTGACGTTTGCTGATCAGGTTTCGATTTTAACCGCGCAGGGCATAGAGCAGACGGGAACGCCGCAGGAAATATACGAGCGACCGCGCACACCGTTTGTAGGGCACTTTGTCGGCAGCCCCGGAATGAATTTTCTGCCGGGTGCGGTCGCCGGGCAGACCGATGTTGATGTCGTCGGATTCAGGCCGGAATGGGCGACGGTGGTTGAGCAGACTAAAGAAGGGGCACGGCTCGACGCGCTGATCACCGGCATCGAACCCGGGTCTACGGTGGCAGGCGAACCATACGGCATCGTGCGCTGTACCTTGACAGAGTCTCGTCATGATCTGGCGATAGCGACACCGTTGCGATGGCCGGTTGGGGCGCACATAGGCGTGAAGTTGGATCGCACCGAGGGCTACATGGATGGGGTCAGAGTAGATCAGGCAGGGGAGGCTTGGGGGTGAGGAACGAGCATGTATAAACCCCGCAATGATCGAGCCTGGCTGGGTGTACTCCCGGTAGTGCTGGTGGTCGCCTTCAGCGCTGTCGTGCCGCTGATGGTGGTCGTGAACTACTCTGTGCAGGATATTCTCGACTTTAATACCCGGTTTTTTGTGGGTACAGAATGGTATGTACAGACCTTGCGCGACCCCTTGTTGCAGCAAGCGTTCATCCGCCAGGTACTGTTCAGCCTGAGCGTCCTCGCCATAGAAATTCCACTAGGCATCGCAGTCGCGCGAGCGCTGCCAAGAGACGGACGTATGGTCGGTGTGCTGCTGGTTTTACTCGCGATCCCGCTGCTCGTGCCCTGGAATGTTGTAGGTACCATCTGGCAGATGTTTGCTCGTGCGGACATCGGCTTGCTCGGCGTGGCTCTGAACGCGATTGGCATCGAGTACAACTACACCGCCGATCCTACAGCTGCATGGCTCACGTTGTTGGCCATGGACGTCTGGCATTGGACCTCTCTTGTCGCTCTGCTGTCGTTCGCTGGATTGACGGCAATTCCGCCCCCTTATTATCAGGCCGCGCTGCTGGATGGCGCGTCACGATGGCAGGTGTTTCGCTATGTCGAGCTGCCGCAGTTAAAAGGTGTCCTGATCATCGCCGTGCTTCTGCGGCTGATGGACAGCTTCATGATTTATACCGAGCCGTTCGTATTGACCGGCGGGGGACCCGGAAACGCGACCACCTTCCTCAGCCAGTACCTGGCGACCCTTGCTGTTGGGCAGTTTGATCTGGGTCCGGCCGCCGCTTTTTCGGTTATCTATTTCCTCTTTATCCTGCTGTTCTGCTGGCTTTTTTATACTTCAGCGGTGAGGACAGACGATGAATAGATCGAAGTTGTCCCACGTTGTCCTGTGGCTTTATTGCACGTACTTGCTGCTGCCGTTGTATTGGTTGGTGAGCATGTCACTGAAAACCAACCAGGACATAACCGGCGAATTTGAAGTGGTGCCTTCAGCACCCACGCTCGGTAACTTTGCAGAGATCTTTTCCAACCCTGTGTGGTATGAGGGATTTGCGAACTCGCTGACCTACGTGGCTCTGAACAGCCTCATTTCACTGAGTGTTGCCATACCAGCCGCATATACCTTTTCCCGCTACCGGTTTCTTGGCGACAAGCAGCTTTTTTTCTGGCTGTTGACCAATCGTATGGCACCGCCCGCTGTTTTTCTGTTGCCGTTTTTCCAGTTGTACTCAGCGCTGGGATTGTTTGATACACCGCTTGCGGTGGCACTCGGTCACTGCCTCTTTACCGTACCTCTGGCCGTTTGGATTCTCGAAGGCTTCTTTTCCGGCACATCGACAGAACTGGATGAGATGGCTGCGGTCGATGGCATGTCCTTTCCGCGTTTTTTCTTCCGTATTTTCCTGCCGATCAATCGGGGTGCAATCGGGGTTACGCTGTTCTTCTGTTTCATGTTCAGCTGGGTCGAACTGCTGCTGGCACGGACGCTGTCAGGGTCTGAAGCCAAGCCGATTGTGGTGGTTATGACCCGCACCGTCAGCGCGTCTGGTCTGGACTGGGGGATGCTGGCAGCGGCGGGCGTATTGACCGTGGTGCCAGGCATCTTTGTCGTCTGGTTTGTTCGCAAACATCTGGTCCGTGGTTTTGCCTTAGGCAGGGTCTCATGAGCATCGCGTGCATAGGGAGAGTGTTATGACCTGGATGGCGTGGACCCTGCCAACAGCGCTCTTCTTTATTGCCATAGGTACGGCTCTCGTGAGCTTGACCATCTGGGAGTTGATCTCCCCGACAGTGAAACGGCGCGGTTTTCTACCCATCGCCACCACGCGGGGCGATCGCTTTTTTATCTCGCTCTTAGGCGCAGGTTTTATCCATCTGTTGCTGCTGGGTCTGGTGGGCGCCTATGCCTGGTGGATGGCGGTTGTCGCGCTCGTTTGGCTGTGCGTGGTTATGCGTTGGGGCTGAGACTATACTCTTCCCTTTGGTGTAACAGGGAAGGGGTAGGACCTTGCAAATTAGAACGCGTTTGGTTGTTGGTGTCGCGGCGATATGCCTTGCAGCGTGTGGTGACGATGCGGCTCAATCGGTCGCTCAAACCAACGTCGATTATGCTGCAAATGCGCAAAAATGGGTAAGCGAAGAGTTTCAGCCGTCGACCCTGACGGAAGCCGAGCAGCTTGCCGAGATGGCCTGGTTTACCGATGCGGCCGCGCCGTTTCGGGGTATGCAACTGAACGTGGTTTCCGAGACTCTGACGACCCACGAATACGAAAGCCAGACACTCACACGGGCTTTTGAAGAGATTACCGGTATCAAGGTTACGCATGACCTCATCCAGGAAGGGGATGTCATCGAGAAGCTGCAAACTCAGATGCAGTCCGGTGAAAACGTCTACGATGCGTACGTTAATGACTCTGACCTCATCGGTACGCACGCACGCTACGGTTACGTCGTTCCGTTAAGTGATTTTATGGCTGGGGAGGGTGCGGACGTAACCTCGCCGACCCTCGACCTCGAAGATTTTATCGGTTTGAGTTTCACCACCGGACCCGACGGCAAGGTTTATCAGTTGCCCGATCAACAGTTCGCAAACCTCTACTGGTTTCGCTACGACTGGTTTTCTAACGAAGATTTTAAGTCAAAGTTTCGTGAGATCTATGGCTATGAGTTGGGCGTGCCGGTCAACTGGTCAGCCTATGAGGACATAGCTGAGTTTTTCTCAGAGCACGTCAAAGAGGTGGATGGACAGCGTGTTTACGGGCACATGGATTACGGTAAAAAGGACCCGTCGCTTGGTTGGCGCTTCACCGATGCATGGCTTTCCATGGCCGGAGCTGGTGATGCAGGAATTCCCAATGGTATGCCGGTAGATGAGTGGGGTATCCGGGTAGAGGACTGTCGACCGGTGGGCTCCAGCGTGACACGAGGGGGCGCGGCAAACGGTCCTGCAGCGGTGTATGCGCTTGAGAAATATATGGAATGGTTGAAACGGTTTGCGCCACCTGAAGCAGCTGGTATGACGTTTTCGGAAGCCGGTCCCGTACCCGCGCAGGGACATATCGCACAACAGATTTTCTGGTACACCACTTTTACTGCTGACATGATTCAAGAGGGTCTCGCGGTTGTAAATAAAGACGGCACGCCGAAGTGGCGTATGGCGCCTTCACCGCACGGCCCGTATTGGTCCGAGGGTATGAAACTCGGTTACCAGGACACAGGTTCCTGGACGCTCTTGAAGAGTACGCCGCTTGAGCGTCGTAAAGCGGCCTGGCTGTATGCGCAGTTTGTCACCTCGAAGACCGTCAGCCTGAAGAAGACGATGGTGGGGCTGACCCCCATACGCGATTCTGATTTACGAGCTGATGCGATGACAGAAATGGCGCCCAAGTTAGGGGGGCTGGTTGAGTTTTACCGCTCGCCTGCGCGGACACTCTGGACACCCACAGGCACGAACGTGCCGGATTATCCGAAGCTCTCACAGCTCTGGTGGGCGAATGTGGCCAGTGCCGTCAGTGGCGAGGTCAGCGCGCAAGCGGCGATGGACAGTCTTGCGGAACAACAGGACCGCGTGCTTGAACGCCTGCAACGACACGGCGTACTCGGTGAGTGTGGACCGCAACTGAACGAAGAGCAGCCGGCCGAGTTCTGGCTCTCACAGCCTGGCGCGCCCAAGGCAAAGCTTGCGGATGAAAAACCGCAGGGGCAGACGGTTCCTTACGAGGAATTAGTGAAGACATGGTCGGAGGGATAACATGAAAGTAATACTGAGTCTGGTTCTCTTAGCGTTTGCAGGAATAACGTTTGCAGGCAGTGCTCTGGCCGAGGAGTGTTTGCCTTCGCGGTGGGGGGCTGATGACGAAATCGGCAACGTGAATATGCTGGATGCTGCCACTGTCCTGCGGGCAGCCAGCCTGATCAAAACCGGTAAAACTTACAGTCTGGGTATTACCATCGATAGCGCAACTCCCGCATTTGCACCACGCGGTTTGTCATTGCAGGTTGTGCAACCGGGGCAACAAGAAGGCGCACGTCCAAACGCAGGGATGACGTACAACGACGACGTCTTTCAGGGTTGGTTCGGTATCGGTTCCCAGTTGGATGGCCTGGGTCACCTTGGCTATCAGGGGATATACTACAACTGCAATGATGCCAAAGACTTCGCGCAGATTGGTGGTCTGACCAAACTCGGCATCGAAAAAGTACCGCCCATTGTCACGCGCGGCATTGTCCTCGACATGGCGGCCCATTTCGGCAAGGAATATATGGAAGCGGGTCAGTTTTTCACCGTCGATGATGTCAAAGCCGTGGAAGAAAAGCAGGGTACGCCGGTTCGCAAGGGCGACGTTGTACTTTTCCATACGGGTTGGACGGATGCCAAACTCAAAAGCGACCCACAGGCCTGGGTTTCAGGCGAACCGGGTCAGTCGGAAGAAGTTGCAGCCTACTTGGCTAACAAGGAAGTGGTTGCCGTTGGTGCTGACACCTGGGGTTTGGATGTGGTGCCCTCGCAGCACGCTGATCGACCGTTCCAGGGGCATGTCATTCTGTTAAAGGAGCATGGGATCTACATCCTTGAGACGATGAACACCGGGCCGCTGGTCCGCGATAAGGCGCATGAGTTTCTCTTTGTTCTCGGCCACGCGAAAGTGCGCGGTGCCGTGCAGATGTTTATCAACCCGATCGCGATCAACTGATCTGGAATTCGATAACTTCGGGTCCAAACGACCCGCGGTAGTGGCCTTTCGCGGCTGGAGCAACTCCGCCCACTGATCCGGTCATCAAAAAATGTCCCGGCACCAAGCGGTAGCCAAGCGCGAGCACCTGATTGATCAACCAGGCAAGCGCAGCAGCTTGCCCTGACATAACATCGCCGCAGCGGCCCGCAAACACTGCATCCTCTTCGAGGTGCAATGCGGCGCTCAAATCGTCCAGGTTTGTATCGCCGGACAGTTTGTTACCTGGGATAAACTGGTAAGCAGCGCTGTTTGTCGCAACCAGGTCGATTGCGCTGGGGCTTTTCATGTTGGGGTTGGCTATTTCAATACAGGGTTGGACGTAGTCAACCAGTTCCATGACTTCTGCCGCGTCGAGCGGGGCAGTGACGGCGGTTTTTAAGGTAAACCCGAGCTCTGTTTCCAACAGCGTACCTGTAGGTGGTGTCAGCACCTCCCCTGGCGCTTTGGCGCCGCTCTTGAGGAGTACGCCCACAATAGGTTCATGGATACCCATCGCCGTCTGAGCCGGGGGTGCGGTGAGCGCCGCTTTATAACCGGCGATGCCGTTTTGGTCCTCATCGCTCAGGCGAGACTCAACAAACGCGGCCTGGCAAGCGTAAGCACCGGCTAGATCCGTCACGCCATAACTTTTGGCATAGGGATAAGGAGCCCCATTCTTGAGTGCGGTGATGCATTCGGCAGCAAAAGTTTCGGACATGACTTGCCTCTTTTCTTAAATGCGCTTTCTTCAAAACCTATCCTTCAAAAGAAGGCTTTCAAAACATAGTATGCGTTGCTCTGAAAGAGAGCGAGTACGAAGTTAAATGGATCGGAACGCCCGCTACAACGAAGTGCTGGATGTCCTCGACGTCGAACGTATCGAAGAAAACCTGTATCTGGGTCGGAATGAGACCCGCGCGGGTAGGCTTTTTGGCGGTCAGGTCCTCGCTCAGGCAGCTCGCGCGGCATACAACACGGTCAATGGCATCCACCTGCACAGTCTGCACGGGTACTTTCTAAGGCCGGGGGATGTCAGCAAGCCCGTTTTGTATGAAGTTGAGAGAATTCGTGATGGACGCAGTTTCACAACACGTCGGGTTGTGGCGGTGCAAAGCGGGCAGGCGATCTTCAATCTCGATGCCTCTTTTCAATTGGAGGAGGTTGGTGTGGATCACGCACACTCCATGCCGAACGTCCCGCTGCCTGAAGAACTGAGTGATGATGCTCTCCTCATCGCAGAGATGGATGATGATCCCCTGCTGAGTCCGATGGCGCGTTCCGTCCGACCCATTGAAATACGCAGCGTTTTCCAGCCGGGAACCGATGCCTGGCGGGAGGCACGTTCTTTCAATCCGACCTGGTTTCGATTCCCCCACGATCCGGATGACCCCGTTGTAAGACGTTGTGTGCTCGCCTATGCGTCGGATATGGGGTTGGTCAGTACGGCAAGCCTACCGCATCTGGCGGATCGGTCTGAGCTGCAATTGGCAAGCCTTGACCATGCACTCTGGATTCACCGTGACTTTACGCTGGACGGATGGCTTTTGTTTCACAAACGGTCGACAACCGCGGCGGGTGCGCGCGGTTTGGTTCACGCTGACGTGTTCAGCGAATCGGGTATGTTGATCGCGTCATTGACGCAGGAGGGCTTGATGCGGGTCACCTGATCGCGGCGCCGTATTCACGACGCTGCGTCTCAGTGGCTCGGTACTGTGCTCAGTATTCTGCCTCGATCACCTCAAAAGCTACCGGTGTCCGGTTGTGCGCCATCATCAATCTGGCGGCAGTGTTGCTATCAAGTTCGATATGGGTCGCATCCGCTCTTACCTGGTTCCAGGTAGCGTCCAGGTACTCCCACTTGCCATCCAGATATACCGCATTCCAGGCGTGAAACATGAAAGCGCCGCCCCGATCTTCTTTGTAAACCAGCCCGTAGACGGTGCGCGCGGGAATGGCCATTGCCCGTGCTACGGTTGTCACCAGGTCAGCAAAGTCCGTGCACTCGCCGTACCCCCGTTCGAGCGCACGTACCACAGCGCCTGCCGGTCTGTGTTCCCGGTAGCTCAGGGCGTTGCCGACCTCTGCGACCAGGCCGTCCTTAATCGAGTCGGGGTACCGGTTGCGGATATCAGCTGCCATTCGCTGGATGCGATCATCGCTCAGGGGGAAACGCACTTCCTCAGCGATATAGTCGGTGGGCTCGGCTGTGTGGACAGTTGACGTTAGCTGGCTTGGCAACGCGCGGTGGTCCGTTTGGGTGATTCGCAGTTTGATCGCGGTGGTGGCTGACGGTCGTTCGATGGGTGGCGTCGCTGGAAAGAGGTAGTTCGCGCGACTGCGGGTTCCGGTGATGCGTTGCGCCTCTTCGGGAGTACTCTGGGATATAACAAACAGTCCGGCCATATTCAGACTGACCGGTTGGAATCGACCGTCCAGCTGAGTTTCGGTTGCTGCGATGGGTGCCCTCGTCTTTACCAGGTACCCGGTTGTGTTTTCTTCGACCACCTCGTAGGTGTGCACCGTCACCCGCAAGCGTTCGAAATCAATGTTCCTCACTATGTGCGACTGGTATGCGCTGGGCGAAGCTTCCTGCAACCAGGTCTCGAAGGCCAGAAAATCGTCAAGTGCATAGTCCCAATCTGCCTGGCTGCGGGTGATGCTGCCGCTGCGCGATACTTCCAGATCGTAAGCTTGACCGTTGTAACTGGCCTGTACCGTATCGATGCCTTGGGGTGTGCGGTTTGAATAGGTGGCCTGCAAGAGGTGTTGGTCGGCACCTGCCGAGAATGTCAGTAGTTTTGTGATGGTGTTCGGCTGCCCACCCTCCAGGAGGAAGTGGGTGGTAGTTTCAAACTGCAACGCACCGTTTGAACTGCGGATTCCTCGCGTATACATATATCCGACTGAGGTAGCTGGTGCGGACTCACCGTCGCGGATCGATTCCCCCAGAGGCACATCTGGCAGCGCAATGGAAAACCAGCGTTCGCCGAGAAAGTGTTCAGCGATGGCGTCAGCGGGTTTGCGTTGGGTATCGTGCCATGCCGCGACGGCGATCAAAAGACCAGCGAATAACCCGATGACGAGCACGCGTTGGACAGTATCACGTATCGACGTAGTTGCTGGTGGTTGCGAGGACAGGACCGATATTCCGGAAACGTTGAACGCGCATGTTCTCGGCTCCCGGGGCCGATGTAAAGGGAGGTGCCGGGTTGTTCTACTCGAACGCCGTTCTGCTGAATTGCTCCAGGATCTGCTTCAGCTCGCCGGGAGAATCGTAGGGTCGCGATCGTGCAATTCGCCAATGGTGTTTGTTGGTGGGTTCATTAATTGAACCGGCAAACACCCCAAGGTCTGAAATAAACAAACCAAAGCTGCCCGCACCGACACAGGTTTCAGGTGCGAGACACACCGAGAACTCGGGCAAGCCCTCCTGGTGAGTGATCAGACCGATGGGTCGGAGTTCGGTGTTCTCATGGTGACTGAACAATACGCGACCAACACGTTCTGCCCACCCCCATTCAGTGAGATGGGCTAAAAGCGCGGCGCGTTGTTGTGCTGCTGCGTCCAATTCCTGGACAACTTCGTCAACACCCTCGACATGATCCACGGATCGCCCCGCCTCCAGGTCTTGTAACGCCTCTTTGATAGTGCCCAGCTTTTGCGTTTCTTCATCGTCGTGAGCCGCCACCTTTTTAAGGTCCACGGCATCCACCAACTCGTGGGTGCGTTTTGCCTGATTAATCAGGTCGCTCAGAGAGACTTCTTCTGTACCAGTTGGCGTATCGACAGACGCTGGGTCCTCAAATCCGATAGTAGGTTCGCGGGGACCCTCCGTCTGACCAGTCTGTGGCTCCGAGGGCATGTTATCTTTTGGCGAGCAGCTTTGCTGCGGAGCATCGTTGGGCTTTTCCATTCCAGAAGTGTAGTGCAAGATGCGCATCCCTGTGTGACACGAGCGCGTTCTTTTATTAGAGATTTTTATGAGTGATGAACCGAGAGACTTTATCCGTCAAAGAATTGACGAAGACGTAGCCAATGAGCGTTTGCCGGCGGGGGTGGTGACCCGTTTTCCGCCGGAACCAAACGGCTATCTGCACATCGGACATGCGAAAAGTATCTGCCTTAACTTTGGGGTGGCTGAAGAGTTCGGAGGCAAGACGTTTCTGCGCTTTGACGACACCAATCCGCTTAAGGAGAGTGATGCGTATGTTCGGGCGATTCAGGCGGATGTGGCGTGGCTCGGATTCGAGTGGAGTGATTTAACCCACGCCTCTGACTACTTCGAGGAGTTGTACGGTTTTGCCGTGAATCTCATCAAGGATGGCAAGGCTTACGTGGACAGTCTCAGTGGTGAAGAAATTCGTGAACAACGGGGTACGTTGACAGAGCCCGGTGTGGACAGCCCTTATCGCGGTCGCAGCGTGGACGAAAATCTGACTTTGTTCCAGCAGATGCGAGAAGGAAAATTTGCAGATGGCGAGCACGTATTGCGCGCCAAGATAGATATGGCCAGCCCCAATATCAATATGCGCGATCCGGTTTTGTATCGCATCCGTCACGTCAGTCATCAACGCACCGGCGATGCCTGGTGTATCTACCCCATGTACGACTTCACGCACTGTATCTGTGATGCGCTGGAAGGGATCAGCCATTCGCTGTGTACATTGGAATTTGAAGATCACAGACCCCTTTACGACTGGGTCATAGAGAATGCAAACGTAAACTATCACCCGCCGCAGATTGAGTTTTCCCGCCTGGGACTTGAACACACCGTGATGAGCAAGCGGCTGTTAAATCAGCTGGTGGATGACGCGCGGGTGTCGGGTTGGGACGATCCGCGCATGCCGACCATAGCGGGACTCCGACGACGCGGCGTTACGCCTGAAGCGATTCGAGAGTTCTGTGCGCGAATCGGGGTGACCAAACAGGATAACCAGGTAGAAATGAGTCTGCTCGAATTCTGCATTCGTCAGGACCTGGAAAGTAGAACACCGCGTGCGATGTGTGTGTTGGAGCCCTTGAAGGTGACATTGACCAACCTGGAAGAAGCCATTGAGGACCTGGACGGTCCATGGCACGCGCAGGATGAGTCCATGGGAAGGCGGCACCTGCCTTTTTCTAACACCCTCTACATAGAACGCAGTGACTTCAGTCTTGATCCACCGAAGAAGTGGAAGCGTCTTGCGCCTGGTGAAAAGGTGCGACTGCGTTACGCCTATATCATTCAGTGTGATGAGGTGGTCACCGATGAGCAGGGCGAAGTGGTCGAGCTCAAGTGCTCCTATTTACCAGATTCCCGAAGTGGCCAGGACACCAGCGGAGTGAAACCAAATGGGGTCATTCATTGGGTGGAAGCGGGCTCCGCAGAAGCCATCGAAGTGCGGGCTTATGAACGCCTCTTCAAGGTGCCAAGCCCAAAGGCGGATACCTTTCTGGATGATATCAATGAGGCATCGTTGACTGTGTTTGACGCCTATATTGAGCCGGGTGTTGCGTCCCTGGAAACCCGTCACTTTCAGTTTGAACGCCAAGGCTACTATTACCTCGACACCGAAGCGGCCGGAGAACGTCGGGTGTTCAATAAAACCGTCTCCCTGCGCGAAGGGTTTTAGAGCGTGAGCAGCCGCAGTGACGTAACGGTGATGGAGGTGAGTCCTCGCGATGGGTTGC
Source organism: Candidatus Azotimanducaceae bacterium (assembly GCA_965227885.1). Lineage (GTDB taxonomy): Bacteria > Pseudomonadota > Gammaproteobacteria > Pseudomonadales > Azotimanducaceae > UBA4421. Next base: position 5,697,117 of record OZ245781.1, on the reverse strand, counting down.
AAAACGAGGCACAGCATCTCTCGACCGAGCAAAAACTCCAGCTGATCGATCATGCCCTCAGCGCGGGTTGCCGGCGCATAGAGGTTACGAGTTTTGTGCATCCCAAAGTTGTCCCGCAGATGGCCGACGCAGAGGCTGTATGTCAGGGGCTGCCCCAGCGAGGGGATGTTCGCTACACCGGTCTGATCCTCAATCAACGCGGATATGATCGCCTGCGGGCAACGGAGCGTATTGACGAGGCGGGGCTGGTAATCTCAGCTTCAGACACCTTCGGCGACCGCAATCAGGGTATGGATATCGCGGCTGGCGTGGCCATGGCCAGAGACATTATCCGCCAGGGCAGGCAATCTGGTTTTCCAGTTCAGGCGACGATCGCCGTCGCCTTCGGGTGTCCATTCGAAGGAGATGTCCCTGAAGCGAGAGTCATCGAGATTGCCAAGCAACTGGCTGAGGAAGGACCGGTTGAATTGGCGCTGGCGGATACCATCGGGGTGGGCGTGCCGATACAGGTAACCAGCCTTTTTACGGAGCTCAAAACGCTGCTGGGAGATGAAATACCGCTGCGCGCTCATTTTCACGACACGCGTAATACCGGCATAGCCAACGCGTATGCGGCCTACGCTGCTGGCGTCACAACCCTGGACGCCAGTATCGGTGGAATCGGTGGCTGCCCATTTGCGCCGAACGCCACGGGCAATATCGCCACCGAAGATCTGCTCTACATGCTGAATCGCAGCTCGGTTGAACACGGCGTGGATCTGGATGCAATTCTCGCGGGCGCCGCCTGGTTGGAAGGCGCCCTCGGTAAGGCGGTGCCCAGCATGTTGCTGAAAGCCGGAAACTTCCCTGGTGGCAACCTGAGTGACTGATGGCGTTGCAGCCAGCGAGGCACCGCCCACTTTGTTCGGGCACCCGCGTGGGCTGGCGGTGCTGTTTTTTGCTGAGATGTGGGAGCGCTTCAGTTTTTACGGCATGCGCGGCCTGCTCACGCTCTACCTGACCAAACATTGGTTGTTCAGTGACGAGATAGCTACAGGGATATATGCAGGCTATGCGTCCATGGTTTATCTCATGCCCGTCCTGGGTGGTTTGATTGCGGACAGGTATCTGGGATTTCAGCGAGCGGTAATCATCGGCGCGGTGTTGCTGTGCCTCGGTCATTTGGGCATGGCGTTCGAAGGGCACCCCGCTTTCTACGAAGGGGATGTCCTGGTCCGTGATACCACAGCTCTGCAGGTGTTGTACCTATCTCTTGCCTTGATCATCGTTGGCGTCGGACTCCTGAAACCCAGTATTTCCAGCATCGTAGGAGCGCTCTATGCCGAGAACGATGCGCGGCGTGATGGTGGTTTCACCATATTTTATATGGGTATCAACGTAGGTGCGGTTCTGGCTGCGCTCACATGTGGCTATCTTGGTGAGACCTACGGTTGGGCCTACGGCTTCGGTCTTGCGGGTCTGGGGATGCTCGTCGGGCTCGCAACTTTTCTCCGGGGCCGTAAGTGGTTGGGAAGTGCAGGGCTTGAGCCCGTGTCGGAGGAAGGGGGGACGGAAGCGGCCCAACAACCTAAGGCTGTCTTGGCCATCGGCATTGTCGCGACCATAGGGGTCAGCTGGCTCCTCATGCAGAATCAGGCCTGGGTCGGTGGGCTTTTGTCCGTTGCATCCGTCATCGCTGTGGTCGGTGTGTTGAGTTACATGTTTGTCGCGTGTGATAGAGATGAGCGGAAATCCATGGGCCTGCTGCTCTTTCTGACAGCCTACTCGGTCATCTTCTGGGCTCTGTTTGAGCAGGCGGGTTCATCTATGACGTTGTTCGCCGATCGGATAGTTGATCGAGAGATGTTGGGAATCAGCTTTACGGCTTCGCAGCTGCAGTTTTTTAACCCGGGCTTCATCATTTTGCTCGCACCGTTGTTTGCCATGCTCTGGGTATGGTTGGGCAGTAAAGGATGGGAACCCAGCGGCGCGGCGAAGTTTGGCCTCGGCACGCTTCAGGCGGGCCTCGGTTTTTTCCTGTTGGTGTGGGGTATTCAAAACGCCGAAGACGGCGCGCAGGTTGTCATGTGGTGGTTGGCGGGAGCCTATCTTCTGCATACAACCGGAGAGCTGTGCCTGTCCCCGGTTGGGCTCTCACTTGTTACCAAACTGGCGGTAGGTAAGGTTGTTGGTCTGATGATGGGAGTGTGGTTTCTCGCCAGCTCCGTTGCGCATTACGTTGCTGGAATAATAGCTGCCGCCGCAAGCGTCAGTTCTGCTTCGACTGAAACTGTCGTCGCCACGTCAGCCGCGATGGCGATTTATGAAGAGGCATTTTATGTGGTGGGTGTTGTCGGTGTTGGTGCGGGTGTTGCACTGCTGCTGGTAACACCGCTGCTCAATCGTTGCCTTGAGAAGTAGCCTTTCTCTCGGCCAGGGTTTCGGCCATGTTGGCGTGTGATGTTTTGTTAATCCGATATCCCGCATAAAAGCAAGCGCCGATAAGTGCAGGCACGATGGTCGCGGGCGAATCCATCACACCCAGCCAGAAGATGACATCTTCGTCCACCAGGCCTGGCTTTGCGTTCGCAGGAAAAAGAATCAAATCCAGCGTTAAGCCTGCGAGAAACGTACCGAGGGCGCGATCGGCCTTGGAGAAGAATGAGCGTGCGGAATAAAGCATACCTTCCTGGCGCTGGTCGTGATTGACCTGATTTTCATCCGCAACATCTGCCAGGGCTGACATGACGCTGATGCCAAGGATGCTCATCGCACCGGTGCCGAGGGCGTGGAAGATGAGGATAGAAGGGAACAGGGCGTCGGATCCGTTTTCCGGAAATGCGCCGAGGATCCGCAGGATTACCGGCATGGCTTCCATAAACGCGTACATGACAACGGCGACGAGTATGGTAGCTCTCTTGTCGAACCGTTTGTGCAGCTTGTAGGCGAACAAAAAACCCACCAGGTAGCCGGAGAAACTGCCTATCACGAACCAGCGTATCTCTGAGGGCAGGAGCTCCCAGTAGTAGATGTTCATGTACTGGTTGAAGGCAGCGCGCATGCCCATGGTGATGCTGAGGAAAAGCAGCCCCAGAAGCAGGAAAACGTAATTGCGATTGCGGAATACTTTGCCCAGGTCCGACACCAGCCCGCCGACATTAAATTTTTCCAGCTGTTCATTGGGTTGTGACAGGTTGGGTATTTGATCCCGTGTAAACCATGCACACGCGTACAGAGAGACAAACACAAAGGCGCAGGCGTACAGGGAAAAACGCGGATAGGCGTCCGGATTTAAGAGACCGTTAGCATGCTCTGCTGTCGCCAGAAAAATGAAGGTAAGGCTCAACCAATGGGCGCCCGCAGCCCCGAGGTACCCGCCAAAGTTGTTGTAGGCCATGACGGAACTGCGGTCGTGATAGTCCTTCGCCATCTCGCCGCCGAGCGCGAGATGCGGTACAAAAAACAGAGTCATGAAGGAACGCATCAGAATCGAAAAGACGATCAGCCAGATAAAGAGACCCGTCTGGGAGAGGTCAGCGGGTGGATTAAAAATGGCGAAAAAGGCGAGCGTGACGGGGATGGGTGCGCTCAACATGAACGGGTGTCGTCGCCCCCATTTTTTCGAGCGGAAGCGGTCCGACCAACTGCCGATCAACGGATCTGTAATGGCATCGAAGATCAGAGCCACGGTAGGACCCAACCCGGCCAGGGTTGCGGGCAAACCCAGTACCTGGTTGTAGTACAGCATGGCGAGAAAGCCGAAGCTGTAGAGAAAGATCTGTTCCGCAGTCGCACCGAGTCCGAAAAACAGCTTGGTACGTTGAGGAACCCGGTTCATACGAATCAGCTGGTCAGAAGACGTTCAGAGAAGTAAGCCTGCGCATATCTGTCCGCCCAGCTTTCCAGGCGCCAGGTATCGATGTATGCGCCGTGGCCGCCTCTGGGTGTGATATCGAGATCCAATGAAGCAGGCAGGTCACTAAAGTGTGCGATCGGGATGATTGGATCATCTTCAGCAGCCAGTATCCTGGCGTTCACACCCTCGAGCGCAGTACCTGATAGATCGTAGGCAGCGAAGTAGTCTGCGGTGGTTTGAAAATCAGAGTGTCGGCTGACGAAATAATCTGTGAGTGCACTCACCGTAGACAAACTCAGCGCGTCGGTGAAGTCATAGCCTGGAAACGCCTCTTGTTTTGCCGTCCAGAGCTTGCGCCATTTGCGCACAAAATAGTTCTGATACACCGGATTGCTGTCGATTGCGTACATGGTTTCATCGGGCACGATGGCAGGGCTGATGGCCAAAGTATGCACGTGTGGAAGTGCGCGCGCGACCCTGAGAGCAAAATTTCCACCGAGTGAGAATCCGATTAACCCGCCTTGTTCATAGTTGGATCGCTGCACGATGCGCGCCACCAGATCGACAACCTCATCCAGCATTGCAGAGTTAAAGAAGCCGGGATTAAGGTGTGCGGTTTTGCCATGGTCACGCAGAGTGACCCTGACAACTTCATAACCAGCCCGCCACAGCTGCGCACCCATACTTTGGGCATAACTCGAATCTCCGGTGCCCAGCCAGCCGGGGATGATGGTGATCGGTGGGCCCGAATTAGGATGGCGGGTGATCGCAATCTTCACGCCCTTTGTTTCTTCGAGCGAATCCAGCCCGGCAGTGAGAAAGTCGGCCGCCTGACGGGGTACTGTGATGCGCCGCGCGACGCTGCTGAAGATGGTTTGAACGTGAGGATTGGCAAGTCCCGGGGGTGGACTAAACTCAGCCGAAACGTCATTGCTTGCGAGTGCTGCTTCGCTGTTCATAGCTTTCACTCGATTGTGTCGTCCGAGTAGATGCGCCGTCCTTTGTAACCGGCTTTTTGGAGGAGGGCAGGAATCCCCTCCTCACCGGTGATATGACCTGTACCGACCAGGACGAAGTAACTACCGCCCTGATTCATGTAGCCGATGATGGTATCGGTCATGCTGTGATTGCGCTCTTCAATGAGTTTGCGCATGAATTTCCTGACGTTTGGCGTTTCACCGTTTTGCGCGGCCATCAGTTTGCCGAAAGTTTCATCGTCTCCGGCGAGCCATGCAGAGATCAGGTCCGCGGTAGCACCTTCAAACTCACCGAGTTGGGCAAGCGTGGCGCGGGTCATGTCGACCTGAGTCGGCAGGTCCACGTTCAAAAGTAGATCGAGCTGAAAATCCATGCTCTCCAATTGCAATATCTGCCGTTCACCCACCCGACCTCGAAAGTAGCTCTCCAAGCCCGAATCTGGTGTATAGCCTACGCTGATCAACGCAAAAACGGTGAGTTGTTGGGTAACCAGGTTGGGTTTGAACGGTTCGAACTGTGCAATTGGCAGGCCGTATTCAGCCAGCGCGATACCGAGCTCGCTGTGCAGTTCCCGAGGCAACACGCCGCTCAGTGTCTGGCCTGTTGGAAGCATGCCGTACTTGAGCGATTGCTGCTGTATTTCTGTGGTTGTCAGAGCGGCAGTATCGACTTCCAGTACGAGGTGATCCGTTTTTGCGTACGCATCTGTGAATTGTCGCGGCAGCGGATAGAAACCTGGTTTCAATATGTGTACAGACCCGGCGACAAACACCCGAGCGTCACCATGGTTGAATTCCCAAAGCGCGAGCGGGTGGCGGTCATCTGGCAACGCTGCTTTGACATCAGCAACGGTGGTTAACGCTTGGCCGTTAACCTTTACCAACTCGCAGACGCTGTTTGTATCCTGCTGACAGTTTGCGACCGCCGTCGTGGCGGCAGCCATTCGATTTGGCAGGGGTGGACTCTGGAACAGCTTACCGTCGCTGGATGCGGCTGTTGCTGTAAAGCCAGAGGCTGACGCCGCACCTTCCGCATCAGCCCACGCTCCACCAGCGCTGGTCAGACACAGCAGGGTTGCTGTAAGCAGGTATTTGGACAGTGACAGAGTCTCAGTGGGCTTTATCATGTTTGTTTACTCCTCATAGCCCAGATCTTCGGGCGTTTCACCGGCCGCTTTCACGGCGCTGTTCACCGCAGCGGCTGCCGAGTCGATGGAGTTATTGTCGATGCCGCGTATGACCAACGTTGTGCCGTAGCGATCATCTCGAAAAAATGGGTAACTGCCGATGTCGAGGTCGGGGTGTGCGTCTTGAATCTTTCCCAGAACACCTGCGATCTGGCTCTCGCCGAGGTATGCACGAATGGATCTTGACCGCACAACCGGTCCGGATTTCAGTTTGCCATCCAGTGAGGAAAGCATGGCCTGCATCACCATCGGTATGCCCGCCATGACATAGACATTACCGATATTAAACCCCTGGGGTCCGCCTGTTGGGTTATCCACCAGCTCTGCGCCTTCAGGGACCCGCGCCATCAGAAGACGACTCTGCATGACATCATCGGGTGCAGGTCGAGATCTGATTCGCTCGGCAATTTCTTCGTTCTGATAGAGCTCTACGCCAAATGCTTTGGCCACACAGACTGCGGTGATGTCATCGTGCGTGGGGCCGATGCCGCCAGTGGTAAATACATAATCGAACTCAGTGCGCACCGCGTTCAGCGTATCGATGATGGTGTCTTCGATGTCTGGGATAACGCGGGCCTCTGTCACCCGGATACCCCATTGTCCAAGCGTGGTTGCGATGTGATTCAGATTGATGTCCTGAGTGCGGCCGGACAATATTTCGTTACCGATGATGAGCACGCAGGCGGTGACTGGGGTATCGCTCATGAACCTATGATCCAAAAGGGCTCATGGTATCAAAACCACCGGATTGGCTTAACTAGTCCCGCGCCTGAATTCGAGGCAGACCATGGTGCCTTTGGTCACCCGAACCCGCCAAAAATTGATCGTTAGACAAGCGCCAAGAAATGGTTGGTTGGGCTTTACGAGGATGTAAGCGATATGTAAAGTAGCGCGCTCATAACGCTGCTCACCCAGGACAGGTAGGGGCGCGTCGTGATCTGTCATTCAGGGCAGATCGATCTTTCAGAATCATTGACTTATACGATGGATCGAAATCCAGACGCTGTTACGGCTGTCTGGGTTTTTGCGTGGGAAAGACAAATTTCTATTTTTGCTTGGAAAAGAATGAGTTGGGGTAACTACTTAAGAATGTTGGCAGCAGTCGCGGCGGCTGTTGCACTGGCAGCCTGCGGCGGTGGAGGCGGTGGCGGTGGTTCCGGCGGGAATCCTACCGGCAACGCGCCTAATCCAAGCCCGGCAGGGCCGACGTTGAGCTTCTCTGCATCGTCTTCGCAGATTAATGCCGGTAGCAACGTGACGCTGACCTGGAGCACGACCAACGTTGACACCTGTACAGCGTCCGGAGATTGGAACGGTAACGTCCAGACTTCCGGATCAACAACGGTGGGTCCAATTCAAGCCGATGCCTCTTTTGTCCTCAGCTGTTCAGGGTCGAGCGGTGGCGTGATGAAAGAGGTGGCCGTGGTAGTCGGTGCTGCGGGTGCAGTGCAACTGAGTTTGGAAGTCGACCGCGACGTTATCAATGCCAACGAGCAGGTTACGCTTACCTGGAGCTCATCAGGCGCGGACACGTGCACGGCGGATGGCGGTTGGAATGGACAGCAGGATTTATCAGGTCAGTTCACCTCCGGACCGCTCAGTGCGAATACAACCTATGAATTGACCTGCACGCAGGGAAGCGACAGTGCAGTGGCGATGGTGAGTGTAGAGATCGCGAATCTGCGCCTCGCATGGCAGGCGCCGACAGAAAATCAGGACGGGTCGGCGTTGACAGATCTCACCAGTTTTAACGTCTATTGGGGTGCAGACTCGCGCGACTATGATGGCTCGATCAGTCTGGGTCAGAACATCCGTGAGTGGAATATTGATCTGCCTTCGGGCGACTACTACATCGCTGTCACAGCTGTTGATGCAGATGGCGATGAAAGCGGGTATTCCAACGAAGTGTTTCGTCGCGTCCCGTAAAACTCGTTTAACACTCCTGAAACACCCGCTCACTGAGCGGTATCACAGGGTCCTGCGTTGTCAGGATCCTCGCTGTGGTCTGCCTGTATACAGCGACTGGTTCACACTTTTACCCTTTCAATACAACCGCGTTAAGTCCATCACAAAGTCCCTTTCTCTTCACCTCTAGACTGATCGGGTCAGTGTTTTCGCTGGGGAGCGAGGACACGAACAACCCGATGTTTGATGGGCGCCTTCGCCCACGCGGTTTACAGAGAGGTAGTGATGGTTACTTTGGCCATACTTGAGAGATTGAGAGTTATCTTCGTTGTTGGGTGTCTTGCCCTCCTCACAGCCTGCGAAAGCGGCAGCGAAAGCGGTTCTTCTGATTCTGGCAGTAGTTTTGAAATTTCCGGCAGCATTGGTGATGGACCAATCGTCGGCGCAACGGTTATCGTCATCGATGCCGATGGCGTGGAAGTGGCAACAGGAACAAGTGACGACCAGGCCGGTTATCGCATCGATGTTCCGGCGAGTGCAGCGTTGCCTGTAACAGTACACGTAACCGGTGGTACGGATCTGGTGACACAGCGGGCAGCGGACTTCGAGCTGGTGGCCATGGTCAATGAAAGCGGCGAACAAACCGTTAACGTCTCACCCCTCACCACGCTCGCCGTCAAGGCTGCGCAATGCGCAGGCAATGAAACTATAGAGGGCGTCAATCAGGCCTGGGATGAAATTTCCGCGAGTATGAATATTGGTTTGGATGAACAAGTCCTTGGCGATCCGATGACGCAGGCCATAACCTCCGACAATATAGAAACTGCTGTACTGGCAAACGAAGCCGTGGGTGAACTTGTCCGTCGCGTGGGCGCAGGTGTTGCTGGCATGGGTGTCAACATGGACCAGGTCGTCGAGGTCATTGCTTGTGACCTGGCGGATAACGCTTACGACGGTCAGCTGGTCAATCAGGTGACGGCAGATGACGCGAGAGTATTTGCAGTTGCGAAGGCAGCTGAGGTTGCGGTGCGCCTGGAAGTGCTGGCGGGTCGCTTGGAAGTTGATGGATCGGACGCGACCGCCGCCATGAACAGTGCGATTTCCTCTGTCATGCCGGAGGTAACCAACCCGGATGTAAACAATGTTCCGCAGGATCAGTCGGCCATCGACAATGCACAGGACGCGCTGACCGTTTTGATGGGCGTTGTCCCCGATGCGGAACTGCCGGAGCTGGTGGACGTCCTGGAAGCAGCGACGCCCGCCACGGTTCAAGCGGACATAGATGGTGCGCTGGACGCAAACGCGGCCACGACGGTGCAGGGTCTGACCGATCGTGTAGCTAATGCTGATAGTACTGAAATTGATGAGGTCGTCGATCGCAGCGGTGAGCAGGAAGAGGCTCAACCGCCCCTCTTGTCACTGAGTGCCGATCCACTTGAAGTGGCACCCGGCGTCGCGTCAACGCTCAGCTGGGCAAGCAGTGGCGCAGATCGATGCGAAGGCTCCTGGGCCGATGGTGATGTTGCGACCCAGGGTACTTTTAACACCGGTGGATTGAACGGCACAACGGTTTACGCGCTCGCGTGTGTTGGCTTGGGTGGTGTGAGCACTGCCGAAGTGACGGTAACGGTAACTGTACCTGACCCAGATCCTGAGCCGGACCCGGATCCAGAACCGGACCCAGATCCAGATCCGGATCCGGATCCAGAACCGACGCCTGCGCCGACGGTGTCACTCACCGCGAGTGCGGCCAGTGTGGATGCGGGCGGCAATGTCACCCTGAACTGGTCTTCAACCAACGCTAATCAGTGTGTCGCCTCAGGTGCCTGGAGCGGCAACCGTGCAACCGCGGGACAGTCTTCGGAGGGTCCGATCAACGCGGATGTGACGTACACGTTAACCTGTACTGGCGACGGTGGATCTGCAAATGCATCAGTCAGCGTAGAAGCGGTGCAACCGCCACCTGTGCCTACAGTGTCACTCACCGCGAGTGCGGCCAGTGTGGATGCGGGCGGCAATGTCACCCTGAACTGGTCTTCAACCAACGCTAATCAGTGTGTCGCCTCAGGTGCCTGGAGCGGCAACCGTGCAACCGCGGGACAGTCTTCGGAGGGTCCGATCAACGCGGATGTGACGTATACGTTAACCTGTACTGGTGACGGTGGATCTGCAAATGCATCGGTCAGCGTAGAAGCGGTGCAAGCGCAACCCGAGCCGACGGTGAGCCTGAGTTCCAGTGCAGCCAGTGTCGAAGCGGGCGGTAACGTTACTTTAAGCTGGTCCAGTACCAATGCAACTCAATGTGCTGCTTCGGGTGATTGGAGCGGTAACCGTGCGAGCAGTGGCGAGGAACAAGTTGGACCGATCAACGCAGACGTGACATACACGTTGACCTGTACCGGCGACGGCGGGTCGGCCAGCGCGTCGGTTAATGTGACTGCAGAAGAACCTGCCCAGGAGCCCACGGTGACGTTGAGCGCGGATGTAAGTTCCGTGGACGCAGGTGCGGATGTCACACTGACATGGTCTTCAACGGACGCGACGCAGTGTTCTGCTTCGGGCGGTTGGAGTGGCGCGCGAGGCACCAGTGGCCAAGAGACTGTCGGTCCAGTGAATTCAAGCCTGACATTTACACTGAACTGTAGCGGCGCTGGTGGAAGCGCGGTTGCGATGGTCAGTGTGACCGCGATGGGCCAGCTGACAATCAACTGGCAGAACCCCACGGAAAATACCGATGGCACTGCGACAAGCGGGTTTAACGCTTTTACCATCCACTATGGTAGTGAAAGTGGCGTTTACGATGACAGCGTGGTGGTAGCCAACGGTTCGGCAACCTCGCACACGTTGACACTGCCGGTTGGCAGCTACTTTGTCGCGATGACCGTAACCGATACCGATGGGGACATGAGCGACCTGTCCAACGAAGTCCAGGGCTCAGCGCAATAGCGCGGGGCTCTGACCGTTGGTGGCGTAGTCGTTCGATTTAGGCAGCCGGATGCGAGATGGACATCGCGATTTGAACGCAGACTTACAGCTTAACTTTTATTACGCTAACACCTGAGCCATGCTCGGGTGTTTGCACTTGGGACAACGAAATAGACCGGATCGACATATGACTGTGACAAGACAGGGACTTTTACACACTCTTCTAGGTGCCAGGGTTGGGAAAATGAAAACGGCGATCTTTACCGTGCCATTGGCAGCGCTGCTGCTTTTCCTGGCTGGCTGTGAGGAGATTACTCCGGAACAGCACTTCGAAAACGCGCAGTCGGCGCTCGCGAACGACGAGGTCCGGCTCGCATCGATTGAACTGAAAAATGCCATTCAGAAAAACCCGCAGTATGTGGATGCGCGGGCGCTGCTGGGCGTCACGCACTTCAAGGTGGGGGATCTTCCCTCAGCGATAAAAGAGTTCGAACGCGCAATTGACCTGGGCGATACATCGACGCAAACCAGGCTTTACCTTTTGCGCTCAAAGGTGAATGTCGGCAGATACAGTGAAGTTGTCGGTGAACTGGAGGAGTCAGGCAGTCTTGAACCAGAGTTTGCTGTCGTTCTGGGTGAGGCTTATCTGTCTGCACGTGACCTGGAAAAAGCGAAACCGATGCTGGCACAAGGTGCGCATCTTGTAGAGGGTATGTTCAGCCTGGCGCGTGTGGCACATATTGAAAACGATGTTGAACGGGCGTTGAACTACCTTGGGCGCGCTGTTCAGACGGACCCTGCCTATACGGAAGCCTGGCTTTATAAAGGTGACCTGGAGCTGACAACAGACGCCGACGCCGCGCTGGCGTCATTCACTACGGGCGCGGGTCTGTTACGTGGTGACGTGGTTGGCAGCATGGGTATCGTGCGCGCGCATCTCGTAAAAGAAGACTTACCCGCTGCGAGCGCATCGGTAGACCGGTTGATTGCCAGGGTAGACGACTTTGTTCCAGCACAATATCTGCTGGGCCTGATCCGCTACCAGGAAGGTCGCTATGATGAGGCGGAGCGGGCATTGCAGATAGTCCAACGTGGTGCGCCAGATCATCTCCCGACCCTGTTCCTGATGGGTGTGGTTAAAGCGCGACAAGGTCAAACCAACCAGGCTGCTGACAACCTGCAGCGTTATATCGCCCAGGATGAAAACAACATGTCAGCGCGTAAGCTTCTGGCATCGATCTACGCGGAAGATGGGCAGCTGGACGATGTCCTGGAGTTGCTCGAACCTATCGTTGAAGGTCATTCTGACCCGCAGGCCTATGCACTGCTTGGCGCGGCGTACCTGAGGCTCGGACAGATGAGTGAAGCAACTCAAGCGATGCAGAAAGCCGTAGAACTTGCTCCTGACATGGCACCTTTTCGCAACCAACTCGCCCTGAGCCTGCTCTCGTCCGGTGAAGAAGATGAGGGATTCGCGGTTCTGGACAGCGCGCTTGAACTGGACGGCGATCAGTTTGAAAGCGATTACATACGCGTGATGTTCTACCTGCAAAAACGCGATTTTGAAGCGGCCAGCCAGGCTGTGGCGCAGCTCGTTGAAAAAAATCCCGACGTGCCGATCGGTCACAACCTGAGCGGTGTGCTGGCCCTCGCCACGGACGATATCGAAACCGCCCGGACAGCGTTCAGCAAAGCGATTGAGCTGGATCCGGCGTTTTACCCGGCGACCGCAAATTTGGCTCGCATAGAAGAAGAAACGGGCAACATAGCTGGCGCTGAGACAATTTTCCAGACAGCCATGTCGGCGGGGTCCGATGACGCTGCAGGGCTCGGTTATGCTGACTTTCTTGTCCGGCAAAATCGTATCGACGATGCATTGGCCGAATTACAACGGCTGGTAGGCGCATACCCGGAGTCTATTCGTGCTCGTGTTGGCGAACTGCGACTGCTTCTGGCAACCCGCAAAATTGATGAGGCAACCCGTTCCGCACGAGCGCTACGCGATCTCGCCGGAGATGTTCCGGATGTTCTGTTGTTGTCAGCCGAAACGGCGCTCGCTGCGGGTGATACTTCGGCGGCTCAGGATGCTGCAGGCACATTACAGACCCTGCTTAAACAGTTTGAAGGCAATGGTGGCCTGCATGCGTTGGTAGGGGGGCTTCAGCTCCGAGTGGGCAACTTGACCCTCGCCCGATCAAATCTTGAGAAAGCCCTGGCTTTGGACAGCAACTTGGGTGGTGCGCGTCTCAGTCTTGCACGCCTGGATTTGATGGAAGGTAATCTCAGCGGAGCGCGTGCGCAGCTCAATACATTGACCGAAGCTGGCCAGAGTAACGAAGAAATTGAGTTGATGAAAGGCGATGTCATGTTGGCCGGTCGCGACCTTGAAGGGGCTACCGAGCACTTTAAAACCATGGCGCAGAACGGCTCCAGGGTGGGCACCATTCGTTACGCGATAGCGCTGGGTGATTCTTCTGAATATGCACAAGCCGAAGGGGTCCTCGACAACTGGCTTGCAGACAATCCTGGTGACACCGGTGTGCAGCTCGCGCTTGCCAATGTGGGCATCCAGAAAGGTGATCATGGCCAGGCGCGTACCCGATATGAGGCGATGTTGCCGTCAGATAACCCGATTCTGCTCAACAACCTTGCGTGGATCTATATGGAAGAGGGTAACCCAGAAGCGGAAACCATGGCCCGTCGCGCCATGGCTGTGTTGCCTGACAATCCGGATATAGCAGATACCTTGGGATGGATTCTAGTGCAAAGCGGTTCCACCCAGGAAGGTCTCGGCTTCCTGCGCACCAGCGTGCGGGCGAAACCTCAGGACCCGACGGTGCAGTACCACTACGCAGTCGGCTTGGATAAAGCCGGTGATACCAGTGGCGCCATCGAAGCGCTCAGAAAAGCGCTCTCCACGTCTCAACCCTTTCAAGGTCGGGACGAAGCAGAGGCGTTGTTAAATCGATTGACGAGTTAAATCGATTTAGAGCAGCTGCGTCCGATGTCCTGAACGTAGTGTAAGAGCTCGCTTACATCTGTAGACAATTAGGCACATCTTAAGACATTGGCCAGACAGACTTGAGCCAGGAGGTTGGCGATGATAGCCATCGTTGAAATGAGAGAAACAACGATGGCTACACAACCCCAACATGCTATCCCTGAAGTCTTCGATGTCCGCATCGGTGAGAAACCGCGCACGTGGTACCGAAGTGATCGAGTTTTCAAAACGAAAGGCGCGTGGTTTGTTCGTACCCGTGAGGGTGTCGAAATTGGTCCTTACTCCTGTCGCTTTGACGCCGAAATAGATGCCGACCTTTTGGTCCGCCAACTACAGACCACAGAAACTGACGAAGCGCGGCAGTTGATCTACTGCCAGGCTGTGGCGGCAGTTAATCGGGAGCACCAGCTCTCAACGGAACCCTACACGTCATATTTGGTTGAAGAAGGCGGCGCTGAACTGCTCCGCCGATAGGTTCGGTTTTGGCGGCGTGCCTGGCACCAATATTCTAAGTAGTACCTTTTGTGGTTCTTTGTCGGTGTTACTTACGAATCAGTGTCCTGAAAAGTGTGGGGTTCGCTTTTCACCAAAGGCACGCCGCCCTTCTCTATAGTCCTCGCTGTTAAAACAGATATCGACCATCTCGCGGACGCGTTTTACGTCCTCTTCCTGACTGCCTTGCTCCCATGCATTGAGCGCTGCCTTTGCAGCACGGACCGTCAATGGTGCGTTCCCCGCTATGCGCCGAGCGTATTCAATGCAGGTGGCTTCAATCTCCTCTCGTGAGTTGATGAAGTTGATCAGCCCCATCTCTTTTGCTTCATCCGCTTCCATGAATCTGGCGGTGAACATGATATCTCGAGCGCGACTGGGACCTACGATACGCGCGAGTTTGGCGAGCCCTTCGAACTCATAGCCAAGCCCCAGCTTTGCAGCCGGAATGCCGAACTTTGAATCCGGGGTCGCAATACGGATATCAGCCGACAACGCAGTCGCCAGACCCCCACCGATGCAATAACCCTCGATCAAAGCGATAAGCGGCTTTTCCAGTTGGTTTAACCAATCTGTGGCACGAGCCGCGATACGCCCATAGCTTCTGCGTTGCTCTGCGTTGGCACGTTTTTCATCGAACTCAGAAATATCTGCGCCTGAAACAAAGGCTTTGCCGCCTGCACCGCGCATGACCACAACGCGTACGTCGTCATTACTGTTGAAGTGCTCGAGGATATCGCCGATTCCCTGCCACATCTCGAGGCTCAACGCGTTGTGGCGGGCGGGATTGTTAAAAATCATCCAGCCGATGCCATCTTCGACGTGCGCCTGCATACGTTCCGTTTGCAGCTGTAAGGACGATTCTGAAGTCATAGCTATGTTTTCCTGGTGATTTCTTCTGCACGCGCGAGTAGTTTTTTCGCTCGATTCAGATGGGGTACGTCGACCATTTTGCCTTCGAAGCTGATCGCCATCAGCCCTTGTTTTTGTGCTTCGTCGAAGGCTGCGACCAGGCGCTCTGCTTCATCAACTTCATCCCCACTGGGCGAGAACGCGGCGTTAACAATTTCGATCTGGTTGGGATGAATTGTGATTTTTCCCGTGTAACCGAGCCAGGCTGCTTCCTGGCAGTCTGCCTTCAAGCCGTCGTCATCGTTAAAGTCTACGTAAACGGTATCGATGGGTTGCACTCCACCGGCAGCCGCGGCAAGTAAGGTGACGTTGCGGCAATGATTGTACAGTTCGAGATAGCTGCCATCCGGGCGACGATTACGCGGCGCACCCAGGGCCGCGGAGAGGTCTTCTGCACCCCACGACAAAGCGGCAACCCGACTGCACTCGGGGAAGTGCTGCACGTTAAATACCGAAAGGGGTGTTTCCGTGCAGACCAGAATCAGCTGCACGCTGTCTGGTTCGTGGCCGTACTCCGCTTCCCATTTGCTGATCTCTGCGCTGATCTCATTCAACTCAGCGAGCGTGGATACCTTGGGTACAACATAGGCATCGGGTGGATGGGCCATCGTTTCGGCTATGTCGTTGAGACCCCACGGCGTATCCAGTGGATTCATTCGAACGGTTTTTTCTTTCCCCGCAAAGTCTGCATCTTTCAGCCATTCCGCAACCACGGTGCGGGCTTCGTCCTTGCGATCGGGCGTTACCGCATCCTCAAGATCGAGGATCAAACAATCCGCTGCAGAGGCAATGGACTTGTGCAGCATTTTCTCATTTGCACCGGGCACAAAGTGACAGGAGCGTCTCAGTCGATCGGATTGGAGTCCATCGGATTCGCGTCGGTCAGGGCTCATGAGGGCTGTCTCATCATCATGCCGCTGCGGATACAGGAACAGACAATTTCGCCACGTTGGTTGGTGAGAATGTGTTCAAACGTGACAATGCCGCGATCGGGTTTGCTCTGACTTTCGCGTTTGTCGACAACCTTCGTTGAGCCGCGCAGCGTATCGCCAATGAAAACCGGATTGGGAAACACGGTTTTATCAAAGCCGAGGTTGCCGAGGGTGGTGCCGAGCGTTGTGTCGCCAACGGAAACGCCGACCGCGAGGCCCAAGGTAAAGATGCTGTTCACCAGGATCTGTCCATGGATGGACTCGCCCGCAAATTGGGCATCCAGGTGCAGTGGTTGGGGATTTAGCGTCAAGGTGCTGAACAGTAGATTGTCGGTCTCCGTGACCGTGCGCCCCGGTTCGTGCTCAAAAACGTCCCCTACGTTGAGCTCCTCGTAGTACTTTCCGCCCATGTCAGCTATTTCTCCCTACCCCTCATCTCCCCTGGGGATGCACATGCTCTGGTTACCGCGTTACCGGCCCAGTTTTTTGCGTTTGTTTTCGACGTAATCCACAAGAATATACTCGCCGAGCTGATCAGGCGAGGTGTAGAACACGCGTCCGCCGTTGATGCGCGCTACTTCCTGCATGAAGGCCCGGAGGTAGTCGCTCTGTTCCAACATAAACGTGTTGATGGCGATGCCCTTTGTGGTGCACTTCTTTACCGCCCTGAAGGTCGCGCGGATGGTTTGCGGTGTGGGTGGGTAGGCAAACATCGCCTCACCGTTTTCCAGGTGTGCGGTGGGTTCACCGTCCGAAATCATAATGATCTGTTTGCTGCCGCCTGGATGTTTTGCCAGCAGTCGCTCGGCCAGAAGCAGCGCGTGCTGCATGTTGGTGCCGAGGACGTATTCATCCCACTGCAGATAGGGTAGATCATGTGCTTTCAGTTCTTTCGCGTAGGCAGCAAAACCGATGATGTAAAAACTGTCTTTCGGGTACTGACTGGTAATCAGGTTGTGCAGCGCCAGCGCCACTTTTTTGGCCGCCTGGAACGAACCGCGCAGGGCCATGGACCAGGACAGATCCACCAGCATTGCGGTTGCGGTAGAGGTGATCATTTCCGACCGATAAATTTCGAAGTCGTCCGGCGTGAGGCTGACAGGTGTGCCGGTGCCATTACGGTCGATGGCATTGCGAATAGTCCGTGGCATGTGGAGGTGGAACGGGTCGCCAAATTCATAGCTTTTGGTTTCCTCGATCCGCTCACCAAAGCGGCCCTCTTCGGGAATGGCGTGATTGCCGAGGCTCTGCCGCTTCAAGCGCTGGTAGATTTCCCCCAGAGCTTTCTGGCCGATTACCCGTGACCCGCGAGGTGTGAGCTCCCAACCTTTGTCATCCGTGGAGCGCACATACCCTGCGTCCTCCAGCATTTTCATGAGCTTTTCCAGCTCTTCAAACTGCTCCGCGTCTTCCTCGCCCAGGACATCGCGCAGCAGGTCTTTGTTGATCTCACCCAGATCGCCGCGACGCTCAGCGCCCTGCATCTGATCCATGAGTTCGTCCATTTCATGCATTTCCTGCATGAGGCGCATAGCTTCCTGGAAATCCAGGGATTCCTCGCCGGAAAAGTTGTAGCGCGAACCGTCGCCCAGGAAGTCCAGCTCTTTGGCAAGCTTGGCCATTTCTGCCTCTAGCTCAGGATCGCCAAAGCGGCCGGAGAAAAGATCCTGCAGCGCCTGCTGTTGTTCCGGTGACATCGAGTTTAAGAGCGACTGTGCGGCGGCCATCTGCTGGCGCATCTGTTCAAGCAGTTCATCCAGAGATTGCGGCGGATCTTCGCCAAACATGTCGCCGAACTCAGCCATAAACTCATCAAACCCGGGGTCTTCCCCCGCAATTTTTTTCACGAGCATGTCGTTCAGCGCCTTGAGCATATCCTTCATGCGCTCAATGTCGCCATCGGACATGTTCTGCACCATGTTCTCGATGTCTTTGAAAAAGGTGTTGGTCATCGCCTTTTTCAGCTCGTTCAAGAGTTCCAGGAACTTCTTCTGTGCATCGGGATTGATGAACTCGAATTTTTCTAACGCGCGAATTTGTGAGGCGAGGTCTTCCGGCAGTTCGTCCAGCGTCTGCTCGTTGCGCTCGGCGATGTCTTTCAGCAGTGTATCCGAAAAGTTTTCAGCGGCTTCCGCTTTGGCTTTCCACTCCTCGATGCGCTCGCGTTCCATCGCCTTGATTTCATCCAGGCGTTCGCGAAACTCCTCAAAAATAGAATCCAGGTTGTACCGCTGCAACTGACGCTGGCGCTGTTCCTTCAGGCGTTTGATCATGTCGCGCAGGCCTTCCATGTACCCGCCTTGCGGTATCTGCATGCCCCGTGACATCAGGTTGCGCATGGCCCAGCGCAGGTCACCGTATTCAATGAGATCGTCGGCCAACGCTTTCATGACCTCATCTGCATCAAACTTTGGTGCCTGTGAACCATCCCATGCTGAATAACGATGTCGTTTTGTCATGTCTTTTTTACCTAGCTGGACCTAGCTGGAAGCTAGCCGGAATAAGTGGCCCGGCCAGAGACAGCGTACTTGTTCAGGAGTTTGTTCAGATGTAGTCCTTCCAGGATAAATTCAACTTCCGCAGCACGAGTGCCCACTGTATCTGCGGTCAGCCGCTCTGCGAGGCCTGGGATCTTCTCAATGATCGTGGCGTAGTCTTCCGCGTAAACCGCCTCGCCGATTTCGATGGTCAGGCCTTCATTAAATGCGGTTGCGATGGGTTCCAGGTCGTTCAGGTCATGGCGCTGATCGAACACCGCCTTGGTAGCCGCCTGAATAATGCGGGAGGTGATTTTATCTTCCTGCCCGTCTTCCATAGCTTCGAACTCAACCTTGCCCTGGAACGAACTGGTGATGTAGTCGAGATCCGAGATGCGCGGCACCACCTCGCTCTCGTTTAACACCA
Source organism: Candidatus Azotimanducaceae bacterium (assembly GCA_965227885.1). Lineage (GTDB taxonomy): Bacteria > Pseudomonadota > Gammaproteobacteria > Pseudomonadales > Azotimanducaceae > UBA4421. Next base: position 5,678,047 of record OZ245781.1, on the reverse strand, counting down.
GCGCGCGTCGGTAAGCGTTTGCCACCAGAGCTTCAAAGTTGGCGATAGAGGCACGCACGGAAACACCTGAACGCTGGTTGACGTCCGGCGAGCGTCGCGCGTGGTGGGTAACTTCAGCGATGATCTCTTCCATGAAGTCCGGCACCGTCAGCGTGTAGTCCGAGAGGCTCAGGACATTGGCTTCCTGCCGGACGATGTCGATTTCCTGTTCAATCAGTTCCGGGTAATGGGTGCGGATCTGGGCGCCATAGCGGTCTTTAAGCGGGGTGATAATGCGTCCCCGGTTGGTGTAGTCCTCCGGGTTGGCCGTCGCCAGGATAAACACATCCAGAGGCAGGCGTACCTTGTGTCCGCGAATCTGCACATCGCGTTCTTCCAACAGGTTTAACAAACCCACCTGAATACGTTCCGCCAGGTCGGGCAGTTCGTTGATGGCAAAGATGCCTTTGTTCATGCGCGGTACCAGACCATAGTGCAGTGTCAGCTCATCGTTCAGATAGCGACCCTCGGCCACCTTGATGGGATCAACCTCGCCGATGATGTCCGCGATGGTGATGTCCGGTGTGGCTAGCTTTTCGCCGTAGCGGTCGTCGCGGTGCAGCCAGGTGATCGGCGTCTCGTCACCGTGATTCTCGATGTGTTCGCGCGCGGTGCTGGTTATAGGGGCAAGCGGATCTTCAGGAAACTCGGTGTTTGCAATAATGGGTGTCCACTCATCCAAAAGCTCGGTCAGGCTGCGCACGATGCGCGACTTGGCCTGGCCGCGCTCGCCGAGAAAGATGATGTCCTGGCAGCCGAGCAGGGCGTTGGTAATCTGCGGAACAACGGTGGCTTCATAGCCGACCACGCCCTGAAAGAGCGGTTCGCCCCGGCTGATTTTGCCGATCAGGTTTTCACGGATTTCTTCTTTGACGGAGCGATAGGTATAGCCGCTCGCCTTCAACGCGCCCAGCGTCTCAATACTCGGGCGATCTCCCATTCTAGACCCTTAAAGCTTTGCTACGAGTCTCAGTGAGGTTACTTGAGTTTGAGAATCGATGCGACCTGCTTCTTGAGGAAGGGGACGATCACTTCCTCCACCTTGGGATTTCGCCTGAGCCACATCGTATTGCGTGGACTCGGGTGGGGCAGGGCGACCACATTTGTTTCTGCTGTGGGCGTAAAGGCATCGACGATAGCCGTCAGAGACTTACCTTTGTGCTCGGGGAGATGCCAGTCGATAGCGTACCGCCCGAGTACGATGGTCAGCTTGACGCGATTGAGATGGCCTAACAATTCCTCGCGCCAGGCGGGTGCACATTCGGGGCGAGGCGGTAGATCACCGCCGCTGCCTTTGCCGGGATAGCAGAATCCCATGGGCACCAGGGCGATTTTTTTGGGGTTGTAAAAGACTTCCTTTGAGACTCCCATCCATTCACGTAGGCGATCACCGCTGGGATCATCGAACGGGATACCGGAAGCGTGGACAGCCGTGCCTGGCGCCTGACCGACAACCAGAACTTGCGCCTGGGGCGTGGCCTGAAAAACCGGGCGTGGACCCAGAGGCAGGTTTGTCGCACAGAGCGTGCAGGCTTCTATCTCCTCTTTGAGGCTAATAAACCCTTTACTCACAAACCTTCCTTTTTGACGTCGGGGTCAAGGAATCAGGCGTTCGCTCGTTGCGTGGGTTTGCCCAGCAGGCGATCGGAGACGATGCGCAGCTGTATCTCCGAGGTGCCCTCAAATATTTTGGTCAGGCGTGCATCGCGCCAATAGCGTTCCATGGCGTGTAGCTTGGTATAACCGGCACCGCCCAGTATCTGCAGGCCATCTGAGGTCACCCGCTCAGCCATTTCCGCTGCCAGCCATTTCAACATGGATGCCTCTTTGTCGCAGGTGAGCCCGGAATCCATTTTGGTGCAGACGTCGTACATGAAGGCACGCGCAGATTCGATTTCTGCTGCCATGCGCGCAAGCTTAAAGCGGGTTTCCTGAAAATCGCTGATGGGAACACCGAACTGCACACGTTCGTGGCTGTAGGCCATGGCGTCTTCCAACGCGCCGCGAGCGAGACCGATGGAGCGTGCTGCGGTGTGCGCGCGGGCCACATTCAGCATGTTGACCGTGTTCTTGAACCCCTCGGCGTTACCGCTGCCGGTAATGATGTTCTCCTTCGGTATGCGGCAGCCGTCGAAGGCCAGTTCGTAGGTATTCCAGCCGAAGTAGCCGATTTTGGGAATGGGGTTGCCCTGGCAGCCTTCGGGTAACTCACCCCTGGGTTTTTCAATGATGAAACTGCGCAGGCCTTTGTAGCGCGCTTCCTCACCGGGCGCTTCAACGCGCGCGAGCAGATTGATGTAGTCCGCATCATCAGCAAACGTGCACCAGTATTTGTTGCCGGTAATTACCCACTCATCGCCCTCAAGGACCGCTTTGCACGACACTGCGGCCAGGTCTGAACCCACGTCGGGTTCGGAAAGAGAAACAGCGGCCAGATATTCTCCGCGTGCCGCTTTTGCGGTGAGATCACGCCGCTTGGCTTCGTCCCAGCCGCCCACCGCCATCAGCGAGGAAGCCCGCGCGATGATACTGGCCACGCTCATCCAACCGCGAGCGAGTTCTTCCGCGATCAGGCAGTACTCGAATACACCTAATCCCAGGCCACCGTGTTCCTCGGCCATGCGGATGCCGAAGTAACCCATCTCGCCGAGTTTCTGACGCAGCTCCATGGGGATTTTGCCCTGCACAGGGTCAAGTTCGTTGGCGACCGGCAAAATTTCCCGCATCGTAAATTCGCGCGCGACGTCCTGGATCATGAGCCGTTCTTCGGTGAGATAGTGGTCAGACATGGGGCTTCCTTCTTATTAGTTGTTATGGTGCTGAGATCGCTGCGTACAGCGGGCTCAGGTCATCCTGCGCTTCCAGCTCTCGACACAGTTTGACAAGACGCTCTGTGTTTTCTGTGCCGATTCTGCCGGACACCAGCGCGCGGAACTTGGTGGTGAGCTTGGACCACTGGGCCTCCAGATCACGGCTCGGGATACCGACATTGATGGTCTCGCTGAGCTCGGTGCCGTCTGTGAGAGTGATGGTCACTGTCGTGTCGGGCGTGGGCATAGGACTAGCCTCCACGGTGACAAGGTCGCGGTAGTGGTTGAGATTGGCATCGGCGGTCAGTTCATCTGCAAAGGCGTCGATACTCGCGGTGTCGGTCCCTGTCAGTGCCATGGCTACGGTAAATCGCAAACTGAATTTTGCTTCTAAACCGGTGGTGGGTTCCTGGATGTTGCACGTCCTCAGATGACCTTCGTCTACGACCACCTTGATGTGCGCGATCTGTTTTGGATCAAAGGCGTTGCTTTCTGTCAGCCGCAAGGTCGCTTCAATAGCCGAGTGGGTGAGATAACACGCTGCGTGGTATTTGAAGAGGATATCCTGGCAGTAGCTGGGTTGCTGCATCGCTGCATCGAATCTCTCGGGATTGGCGGTGTCTGCCTGGGTATCCATGAACCCTTGTTCCACCTCGAGAATATCGGGGCGACTGGTAAACCCTTTTTGCGCAAGCTTGGCGGCCTGTGCGCCCGTTGCGGCAGCGTGTCCTGCATGCAGTGGTTTACACATGGTGCCGAACTGAGATTTGAGTCCAGCGGCCTGCGTACCGGCGATGCCGAGCGCGCTCGCTGTCTGCTCCGCGTCCAGCTTCAAAAGGTTAGCCGCTGCTGCGGCGGCACCAAACGAACCGAGGGTGCCGGTGTTATGCCAACCCTTTTTGTACGGTCCTGATCCTGCGTACCGACCGACAATACACTCAGCATCCACTCCTGCGGCAAAGGCGTTAATGACTTCGCGGCCTGACAGTGAATTGTGTTCCGCGAGTGCCAAAACCACCGGGGCAACGGGAACCGTGGGGTGGCCTGTCATATCCATCTGCACATCGTCGTAGTCGTGCGCATGTCCCGCAGCTCCATTCACCAAGGCAGCCTGCTGGACGGTCACTTTTTTGCCTGTGCCGATCAGGGTCGCCTGGGGATGGCCACCCTCTTCGTCCACCTCCTCGCACAGTATCTGCGCCAGGGGTTCTTCCATGCCCGCAACGGTTACGCCCACAAAATCCATGAGGGCCTGCTTAGCGACTTCCCGGGCGGCGGGTGGAATATCCTCATAGTTTGCGGTGGCGATGCGTTCAGCCAAACGTTGGGTCTGGGACATGCGGCTTCTCGGTCAGGTGTCGAGTCCCCAAACTAATCTGCGCAAGGCGAATGTCAACCTTGCGGATGAACCCGGCGGAATGCGGATTCAGGTGTTGAAGTCGACTTTGCCTTTTTTCAGATCGCTGACGACAAAGCTGCGAATTTTCGGCGTGAGGCTCGTTGCATCCTCGTCGGACAGAATGGGTGCGCCCAGGCGGATGTGGTAGCGCTGGTTGGTCTTGTTCAGGAGCTCGCGGAAGAGTGTCATGTCTTTCAGCTCGGTGTTCAAAAACCACAGCAGGTAGTAAAGCGCGCTGTTATGTCCCGTGATGTGCATGGGTACGATGGGGCATTCGTATTTCTGTGCCAGGCTGACCCCCGAGGCGAGCCACTCACGTTCGATCAATCCTATTGGCGTCGGTCGCGCCAGACGGCCTGAGGCGAAGATCACGATGGCGCGCTCGTCGCGAAACGCCCGCAGCATGTTGCGCACAGTCTCTTTACTCTTGGCGTGGTTGCGACGTTGTTCCATCCACTCCACGGGGATGATGATCTCGCTTAAACGCTCCTGACAGCGCACAGCATCGCGATTGGCAAAAAAGGTCATATCCGGGCGGATACCCTTCAGCGCATCAAATACCGCAATACCGTCCGCGATGCCCGCGGGGTGATTCGGCATAACCACAACGCGTCCATCGGCGGGCAAATGTTCCAATCCCTCGACGGTCACCTGCATCTGCAGCATCTGACTCAGATGCTCAAACACTTCGTACCCGCTCATACCCTGCACCAGATCGATTAAGTCGATGGCATCCTGGTAACCGAATACTGGATACATATGCTCTTGGATGAATTTCCAGACACGCGGGTGCTGACGGAGCTTCTCGGCGCGTTCTTCGATGAGCGTGTCGACAATATGCACTATAAATCCCCGTGCCTCGACAGAAAGTCGATGACCGCGGCGTTAAAGCCGTCCGCGTCTTCCATATTGACGGCATGCCCGGCGGCGAGCTCAGCTACCTCGAGGTTGGCCATGTTGGCCACAGCCCACTCTTTGGCCGCATGGAACCGCTTTTCATGTTGACCGAAACACAGCAGGGTCGGGCGGGGGTTGCTCGCAGCGATGTCACGGGCACTCGCGCCGAGATTGGTTTTCAGGAGGGTGTTTGCGACCCCGACCGGACTTAGCAACTCCGCGTCTTCCATCAGCACCTTGTAAACGACGTCCGGTAGCCGCTTGGCAAAACGGGGGTGTACCGCAATCTTGCGGATGGCAGCCTTACCCTTGGTGAGGATGCCTTCGGCGCTTTTTGCCGCCCCGGACTGCCATTCGCTGATCAGCTCCGGGCTGGCGAAACCAGATTGGGAGTTGGTGATAATCAGTGCGCGCACGGTTTCAGGATAGGTGTGTGCATATCGCATCATGATTCCGGCGCCCAGCGAGTAGCCACACAGATAAGCGGGCTCCCCACCCAGCTGTTCCTGAATGAGCTTGATCTCGGCAACGTAGTGATCAACCGTATAACTTTCCGGGTCTTCGGGGGCAGGTGAGGCACCATGACCGTAGAGATCGACGGTGACGGGACGACAAATGCTACTCAACGCCGCGGTGTTTAACAGCCACTGGCGCTGTGACGACAAAAAGCCGTGCAGCAGAATCAGGTAGGGGCCTTGGCCCTCATGAACCGTGTAGGCGAGTCTTGGGTGCTCGCTTGATATGGCGACGGACAATGTACGTAGCTCGGTGACTGTCTAGGAAAAGCGCGATCCTACCACGTCAAGGTGATGGTGCTAAGATAGGGCCCAGAGAGGTTACGAGAACAGATAGAGGGTAGGGGTTATGTACGACTTGCTGATCAAAAATGGCGTGGTTGTGGACGGTTCCGGTGGTGCGCGTTATCGGGCTGATGTTGCTGTCCAGGATGGGCGTATTGCAAAAATCGGTCGTGTGAACGAAAAAGCCAAACAAACCATCGATGCCGAAGGGCAGGTGGTGACCCCCGGCTTCGTCGATGGCCACACACATATGGATGCGCAGGTGTTCTGGGATCCGATCGGTTCATGCAGCTGCTACCACGGTGTGACCAGCGTGGTGATGGGTAACTGCGGGTTCACACTGGCACCCTGCAAGCAGGAAGACGCCGACTTTGTCTTCAGAAATCTGGAACGTGCTGAAGATCTGTCCCGCGAAGCCATGCTCACCGGCATTGACTGGAGCTGGGAGACATTTCCCGAATATCTGGATGCGCTGGATGCGCTGCCCAAGGGCATCAACTACGCCGGTTACATAGGCCACTCGGCGCTGCGTACTTACACCATGGGCGAGCGCGCGTTTACCGATGAGGCGAATGAAGACGACGTCCGTCTGATGCAGCACACGGTGAAAGAGGCCATGGAAGCCGGCGCCATCGGTTTCTCCACGTCGCGCACGTTCAACCATCTGACCGCCGATGACCGTCCTGTCGCCAGTCGTCTGGCCAATTGGGACGAAGTGCGTGCGATTGTGAATGCGGTCGGTGAGACAGGTAAGGGTGTATTTGAGCTTGCCGGTGAGGCGCCCGGACGCGACCCGGAGCGTATCCGCGAGTATCACGAGCGTCTGCGCGACCTGGCTGTCGAATCCGGGGTAACGCAAACCTGGGGTATGTTCAGTGTCAAAGTGGCACCGGATTTCTGGCGTCCCTACTTCGACCTGCTGGACGAAACAGCGGCTGCAGGTGGACGCATGTTTGCCCAGGTGCACAGCCGGGCGTTGAACAACATTCTCTCCTTTGAAAGTAACCTCCCGTATGACAACTGGGATGTGTGGCGTGACATTCGTTCGCTGCCGCTGGCAGAACAGAAGGCAAAACTCGAAAATCCGGAGCTGCGCGCCAAGCTCGTGGAGATAGCCAATCAGGAGTACACCGGACCGCGGATCGTCGGTGCGGAGCTGCGTCCACCTGATTGGAACTATGTGTTCCCCATGGACGACATGGTTTACGACAAACCGTCCATGGCGGACATAGCAGCGCAACGCGGCGTCGACCCGGTGGAACTGATGCTCGACATGGCGCTGGAAAAAGATCTGAAGATGTTCTTCCGCACGCCGATCGCCAACGAAGATCAGGACCATGTGCTGGAGATGATGAAACATCCGCGTTCTGTTGTGACGTTCTCCGATTCCGGCGCACACGTCTCGCAGATTATGGACAGTTCCCTGCAAACCCATCTCTTGAGCTATTGGGTGCGCGAGAAGGAAGCGATGTCGCTTGAAGAAGCGGTGCGCCAGATCACCTACAACACCGCAACGATGTGGGGCTTGCATAATAAAGGTCTTGTACGTGAGGGTATGGATGCGGATCTGGTGGTCCTTGATCCCGACACCGTTGGGCCTGCGATGCCTGAGGTGGTGCATGACCTGCCTGCAGGTGCGCAGCGCTTGAAGCAGGTGGCAGAAGGCATCAGCAAAACCATCGTGGCTGGCGAGGTGCTGCTGGATCACAATGAACACACGGGAGCGACCCCCGGCGTTTTGATGCGTAGTTAGGCGCACCTCCTGGGAACACCGAGTGGGCTACACAGTACACCCGCTGCGGCTGGCAGAGGTGAACCTGGCGGGTAAGTACAACCCGCCGAGCTTCGCCGATGCGCGCATCCCGGTTTACGGGTGTCTCATCCTCGGGAACACAGAAGTTGTGTTGGTTGATACGGGCGTGGGATCAGGTCATACGTACATCGAGCGAACCTTTGCCCCGGAGATAAACCCCATCGCTGATGCGCTCGCTGAATTCGGGGTCACGCCAGACGATGTGGCGTTGGTTGTGAATTCCCATCTGCACTTCGACCATTGTGGCAACAACAGCCTGTTCAAGCGTGCCCATTTTTTCGTGCAACAAGCGGAGCTCTTGGTGGCACGTGCAGGTCAATACACGATCGAGGCGTGGTTCGATTTTCCTGGTGCCCAGATAGTGGCGGTGGATGGGGATGCAGAGCTTGTTGAGGGCATTCAATTGCTAGCGACACCTGGCCACACCCCGGGTCACCAATCTGTGTTGGTTCAGACGAAGCAGGGACAAGAACTGATTGTCGCCCAGGCAGCATTCAGCCGCGATGAATTTGCTCGTGGCGGCGATCCTGAAGTGCAGGCCCATATGTTGGACGCACGTATTTCAGCCATGAATCTTAGGCTCGACGCCGCATCAGTCCAATGACGATCATCGCACTTGCATAGGCCGCATTTCGGAATGTGCCAGGTTGCGTTGCGGGGGTGTTGCGTTACTGTGGCGCTCATCATGTACACACCATCCCAGTTTGAAGAAGTCCGGCCCGAAGTGCTGCACGCGTTGATTCGCGCGCATCCACTCGGCCTCCTGGTCACCCAAGGCGCCTCCCTTGAAGCGAATCACATCCCCTTTGTGCTGGATGTAGATGATGATGGCGCGACCACATTGCGCGCCCATGTGCCTCAGGCAAATCCTGTTTGGCAGCAGTTCGAAGACGATAAAGAGGCGCTGGTGGTCTTCCAGGGTACGCAGGCATATGTCTCACCGTCCTGGTACCCGAGTAAAAAAGTACACGGCAAAGTGGTGCCTACCTGGAACTACGCGGTGGTACATGTGCGCGGTATACCGCGAGCGATCCAGGAGGCGGACTGGATCGCTGCCCAATTGCACGACCTGACCACACAGATGGAAGCCAGCTTTGACGCACCCTGGGCGGTGGCGGATGCCCCGAAAGAGTTCACGGATAACCTGGTTCGGCGCCTGGTGGGCATAGAGATACCCATAGATGAAATGGCGGGTAAGTGGAAGGTCAGCCAGAACAGAAGCGAGGCAGATCGACAAGGTGTGATTGATGGGTTGGGTGGTCTCGCAAGTGACGACGCGCAAGCGATGGCTGCTATGATCGAGAGCCGGGACGAGTAGAACATCAGGAGGGGTAGCATGACGACGAACAGACGCAGATTGATTCAAGGCATGGGGGTGAGCGCGGGTGCGTTGGCGTTGCCTGGGTGCAACCAGCCTTCAGAGCAGACGGCAGAGGCTGCTACCGCAGCGGCATCACCCCCGGGCAATATTGATCCACTGGACCTTGACGCGGTTGCCCAGGCGGAGTTAATCCGTGCCGGTCAGATCTCGCCCCTGGAAGTGTTGGATGCAACCATCGAGCGAATAGAGAGATTGGATCCGATCCTGAATGCTGTGGTGGCTGCGGATTTTGAGGGTGCGCGCGATCTGGCCAGGCAGCAGACGGAAGCGCTTGCAAATGGCGGTAAGCCCGAAGGCGTTTTGTATGGCGTGCCTTATCTTGTGAAGGATCTCGCGGAAGTGGCTGGCCTCCCGATGGATCGCGGGTCACGTATGTTCCAAGGCACTATCGCCGACCAGGACGACCCGACTGTGGTGCCGCTCAGAGCGGCGGGTATGAACATCTTCGGCAAAACGGCGACGCCCGAATTCGGTCTGATCGGTTCTACCGAAACCGTGCTGCATGGTCCGTGCAAAAACCCTTGGTCACTTGAGCACAGTCCCGGCGGCTCCAGTGGCGGTGCGGGCGCAGTTGTTGCTGCGGGTATGGTACCGGTCGCCAGCGGTTCTGATGGCGGTGGCAGTATCCGCATCCCTGCATCAAATTGTGGTGTTTTCGGGTTGAAACCCAGTATGGGCAGCCCGCGCGGTTCGACACCCAGCCTGCCCGGTGGTATTGCTGTGCGGATGTCGCTGTCTCGCACAGTGCGAGATTCAGCGCTGCTGATGTCGCTTTATGAAAACCCAAGCCCCACTGCGGCGGGGTACGTGCAGGCACCCCTGACCGAGCGTTTGAAGATCGGACTTATCATCGATAACCACTTTGGTGAAGCACCGCATCCGGATGTGGCAGCCAGCATTCAAGCCACGGCTGAGCTCTTACGCGGTCTCGGCCACGAAGTAGCCGAACACAAATTTATGATCGATGGCCATCAAATGATGGATGAGTTTATGGCGATCTGGACGCAAGGACCCCAGATGGCGCGCGATATGCTTGTTGACCAGGGTCGCGATCCTGCACAGTTTCTTGAACCCTGGACCATGGGACTGGCAGCTATTGCAGACGCCAAAGGTCAGGCGGCAGTTCCTAATGCCATTCAGTGGCTTACCCAGGCAACGGCCAACCCGGCGATATTCGGCGACTTCGATGTGCTGTTATCCCCGGTGTTGAAAACCCCTGCGGCCAAAACGGGGGAACAATCGCCAATCGCAGATTTTGATGTGATGTATCCAGAAGTGCTCGAGTATGTGTCTTACACCCCCTTGGCGAATGTTGCAGGGTATGCGGCCATGTCGGTACCACTTGGATTCAGCCAGGAGAAGCTGCCCATTGGCAGTCACTTCATGGCCCCAAGGGGACAAGATGCGTTGCTGCTGGCGCTTGCCTATGAATTAGAAAAGGCGCAGCCCTGGAAGGATGAGTGGGCACCACATTCAGCGCGAAACGTGTAGCTGCAGCGCCTATCACATGTTGAATTGGCCCCGGGGTTAGTGCACCATTCGTCGCCCACGCGCCCGTAGTTCAACTGGATAGAGCACCAGGCTTCGAACCTGGGGGTTGTAGGTTCGAGTCCTACCGGGCGCGCCATATTTTTAGTCGCCTACGATAGCAATGGGGACCTGAGGCTCTACCCGATTAACGGGGGATACCGGCATTCGTTAAACTCCCTATACACGATTGATGATGCCATCCCACCCGCAGTGAGTTAACACCCTCAACCGATAATTCTCAAAATTCCTAAAGCCGTAAGCTCGTCTACTCATCATCTCCATCTTGTTGTGGAAGCCCTCTGTGATGCCATTACTCTTGCTAAACCGCCACATGGCGACAATGGGTTCCAGCCAGGACTGAAGGGTGTGTGCCAGCCTTTTAAGGGGGCTGGCACTCAACTGTTCGATGAGTCTGAGAAAGCCAGGCAATTGCCGTTTAGCGGTCTTTCGGTTCAACGTTTTTAACAACAAGTAGCGAACCAGTCTTTGTTTCACATCGTAGAGCTCTTTGAGGACTGGATAGTCACTCAGATAGCGTTCTAAGTTCTGTTGTTGTTCTTCAGATAAACGCCAGGCATGTCGACGCATAAGACTCAGTAACCCTCGGTTTTTTCTCCCCTCAGCATCCTGGTCTTGCCAGACCTTTAAAAAGTGTTGATTGACCAGGCGAATGACATGGAACCGATCCGCAACGATCGTGGCTTGAGGAAAGTATCTTTTGACAATAGATCGATACGTCTCAGACAGATCCATCACAACGACCTGTACCGCCTCTTTACCCGGCAAACCCCGTAAATAGCTGCGTAAACTCGGTTCCGAGCGTCCTAACTTCACATCAAAGACCTTGTGATTTTTGAGATCCACAAAGGTCGTGGCAAAGCCTTTCTTTTTCGTGAAAAAGTGTTCATCGATGCCCAGTACTTTCGGACAAGGTTGATTCATCATCTCAGACTTTCTGAGTTCGCACTGACTCTGGTACCAACGTTCTGTGGTGCTTGAACTGATCTTGTGGGTGCGACTCACCTTGCGTTGTGTCACACCGCCGTCGTGTGCTTCAAACACTTCGTATCGAAACGCTTCAGAAGCACGATATCGAGGTCGAACACCTTTAAAACGATGACAAAAGTAACGATTACACCGGGCGCAGTAATACTTCGGAGCAGCCAGATGCAACGTCATGACCTGGTTGCCTTGACGTGTGTGCTTCAAGGTCCGTTGGTTCGTCGCTTTGATCACAACCTGTTTGCTATGACAATGTATGCACGCCGGTCGCTTCGTCGGCTTCGCATACACCTCTATGCCTTTCTCACGATCAACCCGTTCGACCTCAAGGTCAGTTATGCCTATGATCCTACCTAGGTGGGACATCGGTGTTATCTCCATTAAATGATCTTCGCAAAATCAGTTTAATGAATGCCGGTGTCCCCCGTTAATGAGGTAGAGCCGGACCTGACGACAGTCACAAATGCCTTAGGTCACGTCACCGAAGTGATCAGCCGTGACGCGCGCGGATTACCCACCGTTCTTGACGATGTAAACGATCTGCGCACCGAGCTTTCCTACGATGCACGAGGCAGGCTGATCTCGCGCACTGTCAAATCGAGCCAGGGCGATGTAACGACAGCATTCGCGTACAACGCGGCGGGGTTGATCACCCGCATGGACCTCCCCACGGGTGCCTTTGTCACCTACGAATACGATGCCGCACAACGCCTGATAGCCATGCAGGACAGTGCGGATGGTCGTGTGGAATACACGTTGGATGCAGACGGTAATATTACACAAACGGACACCAGGGGGCCTGGCGGGACGCTCATTCAGAGCCAGAGTCAGACCTTTGACGAGCTGAGTCGACTTCGGTCTGTGATCGACGGACTTACCAACACCACACAGTACGATTACGACCTGAATGACAACTTGGACGAGACGACGGATGCGCTGTCGCGATCTTCAACCCAGGCATTCGACGCGCTTGAGCAGATTTCTTCCGCGACCGACGCTGCCAGCGGGGTGACACAACAGACCTATGACGCCCGGGGTAACCTGACCAGCGTCACGGACCCCAGGGGCGTGGTAACAACCTACGTTTATGACGGGTTGGACAACCTTATCCAGGAAGTGAGTGCAGATGCAGGTACCACCACCTACGTTTACGATGCAGCCGGAAATCTAACGCAACAAACAGACGCGCGGGGCGTGGTTGCTGATTACTCTTACGATGCGCTCAACCGTTTACTCTCAATTGCGTACCCGGCCGGACCGGCAGAAAACATCACCTACACCTATGATAGTGGCGCGAATGCCTTAGGACGGCTCAGTAGCTTCACCGACGCGTCAGGTTCAACCATTTATACGTTTGATGACCGGGGCAACGCCACCCAGGACACGCGGGTGATCGCCGGGACCACCTACACGGTGAGTTACAGCTACGATTTGTTGGATCAGGTCACCAGCACCACCTACCCGAGCGGCAGGGTAGTGGACACCCCACGCGATGCGTTGGGACGAGTCCTGACCGTCGACCATACGCTCGCGAGTGTGACGGAGTATTTGGTTGATGCCACGCAGTTTGACGGGCGTGGCGCGCTGAGTGCCCTTAACTATGGCAACGGTACTTTTCAGACGCGGAGTTATGACGCGGCAGGGCGCATTAACAACATCACACTCACCGACAGCCACAACGGAGCCCCTGTCGCCTATTCAGACACGGCCGCAACTCATATCGGACAGGACGTTGCGATCGATGTCATCGCCAACGACCGCGATATAAATGGCGACACCTTAACGGTCTCGAACGTCACTTTGCCCACCAATGGCACTGTCACGATCAATGGTGACCAAACCATCACCTACAGCCCTTCCGGTTCTACAGATTATGTGGATTCGTTTACCTACCAGGTTTCGGATGGCGCTGGACCTTCCAACTTCGCGACGGTGACGGTGAACATCACCGACCCTGGTTTCGTTGACAGCGACGGTGATGGGTTGAGCGATGCTCTGGAAACCACGATGGGGATGGATCCGAACGATGCATCAGATGCGGTCAGCGACATTGATGGCGACGGGGTCAGCAACTATGACGAGTATCTCGCAAACACCGACCCGTTTGTGAATGACGCAGGCTATGGCTCTGCAGTCACGGCAGGTTCCCCGCTCGCGTTCTGGAAGCTTGATGAGACGTCTGGTAGCACAGCAACCGATGAAACGTCGAACAACCTGGATGGTTCCTATCAAGGTACACATACGCTTAGCTCGTCCAGCCCGCTCCCAACGGGTTCTGCGGTCGATTTTGATAACGGTAAGGTCTCGGTGGCTTACGACAGTCGCTTCGCCTTCTCTGGGGACTATTCGGTCGAATTTCTCGCGAAGTGGACCACCAAAGGCACTGGTTTGTTGGTGGGCATGAAAAACTTGATGACGCATAACGGTTGGCAGATTCGTACCACAGGCTCAGGAAAGATCAAGTTTGTGGAGGACAATCAGTTCAACGTGTATTCCAAAAGCGATGATCTTGCTCGTGGAGAGTGGCACTACGTTGTAGCAACAAGACGCGGCGGTAATCTTGAGCTTTGGGTAGACGGAGAGCTTCAGGATGCGCAGCCCTACGCGGGACCGTCCTTAGTGAATTACGCGCCGCTCAACATCATGGATCACTACTACCACTCGTGGGATGTGGAGGGCACCATGGACAGCGTGGCGTTGACGTCCCGTTCCCTTACCCAGGGAGAAATCGTCGCTCGCTTTATGAGTATGGGTGACAAAGACAATGACGGTGTGCCTACTCATCACGAGATAGCCACTTTTCATGACCCCGAGGATGCCAATGACGCTACGTCAGATGTTGATGGCGACGGCGCCACAGCCTATGACGAATACGTCGCCGGTACAGACCCGCGACTGAATCCACTTGGCTATGCGGCCAGTATTGCAGCTGACACTCCAATCACTCATTGGCCAATGGATGACGTCACAAGCACGGTGTCGGATGTATCTGGCAATAACCACAATGGTTCTTATTATGGGACGTACACCCAAGCCCAGGCAGGTGCGATCACGACCGGTGAAAGTGTGTTATTCAATGGTGCTTGGATCCAGGTGCCGAACGATCCCGCTCTGTCTCCTTCAGCGGACTACACCATCGAAGGGTATTTCAAATTTAATACCAGCTCGAACCGCAACTTTGGCGGTATTCGCAATGGCAGTTGGGGTCCATACCTTTTCATTAACCGATGCGACACTACGACCAATGTAGGACATCTCACCTTCCGTGACGCCAACCTTTCAGGATATCGACTCTGCTCAAACGCAAACAATCTGGATGACAATACATGGCGCCACTGTGCGTTTGTCCGACGCGGCAGCAAGTTGGAAATCTGGATTGATGGAGATTTGGACAGTTCTCTTACATTGCCAACAGTCAACGCTCACTCAGTGACCACTGATTTTTATCTGATGGGCTACAGCAGCAAACCCGTGGACGGAAACGTTGACGAAGTAGCATTCTTCCATCATGCGCTCAGTGTATCCGATATTCGCCAGCGCATCCGACAGGGCGAAGAACCACCGCCGGTGGTGCAAGTGAAAGGCAAGCAGCTGCCTAACAACCTGGACCGGTGGCTAACACCAGGGACACTGATTGCACTCTACGACGAGCCTGCTCAGCAGTTCTCGCTCTATCAACTGGATCCCGATGGTGTCCCCGTGCTTCAGCCGATGACAAACGAACGTTTAGCAGCAACAGCGGTGCGTGCGCTCCGTACGAAGGATTCGGTCAGTGTCTTCCTCAAAGAGGACGAGACATGGTGGCGCCAGACCAAAGCGTTGGCGCCGTACCTCCAAACAGTGGCGAGCAGTGGTCTCAATGAATCTTGGGCATACACCTATGATGCGGTGAGTAACATCACTCAGCTCAGCAAGCCTGGTGGCAACGAAGCGTTTGGATACGACAATCTGGATCGATTGGACGACTACACACTTCCAGGGTCTGCTCAAGTTACCTACACATACGATGCCGTCGGCAATCGATTGAGTGAAACACAGAGTGGCATTACGCAAAGCCACACCTACGGTGCGAACGACAATCGATTGGTATCTCAATCTGGTGCCGCACTCACATATGATTCAGCTGGTAACCGCTTGACCGATGGCGGCGGTAGCCGGACCTATACCTATGATCAGATGGGCCGAGTTGCAACGGTCACCGACAACAGCACGCTCACGGCTACCTATGTCTACAACGCTCTTGGGCAGCGGGTGAACAAGGTCGCCAGTGGCTCAGATATCGACTATGTGTTTGATCAGAGCGGTACGTTGATTGGGGAGTACAACAACGGTACTGCCTTGAAAGAGTATGTCTATATTGATGGTGTGCCACTGGCACAAATTGAGGGCGGTATCACGACCTGGTTGCACGCGGACCACTTAGGTACGCCACGGCTAGGGACGAACTCTAACGGCACCATTGTGTGGCGATGGGATAGCGATCCGTTTGGAGCGGCTGCGCCGAATGAAGATCCCGATGGAGATATGACGGATGTCACAGTTAATCTGAGATTTCCAGGCCAGTATTTCGATATGGAAACTGGACAGTATTACAACTACTTTAGGACGTATGACGCTCCACTTGGTAGGTATACGCAGAGTGATCCGATTGGCCTCAACGGGGGGCTTAATCGGTATAGCTATGTTATCGGAAATCCGCTAAGCCGAATGGATATCTACGGTCTTGTTGAGTACTTGGTTTATGATCGCTCGAAGCAGCAGCTCAGCTGGGTATCAGGTGAAGAAGGGCAAAACGTCACCGTTTATCCGGCGAATAGTGGAATTCCTAGTCAACCAAATCCAAACCTGTTAAATGGTCCAACTCCTGACGGCATTTACACGATTACTGCACCGCCAGTAACGCCAGCTCAATCGGCCTATTGCGATCGAACGGGAAACTGTTGGTTTTCGCCTCTTGTGCCGCACTTTCCGGTTCCGATAGACCCGACTACTGGTCAGCCACGGTGCACGCTAGCCAGTCAGGGGGGAACAGGAAGGTGTGGGTTACATGCAGATGGCAATGCGCCTGGAACAATCGGGTGCATTGGTCTCTCTGACCCGAACACTGGACCATTCTTGCAACGGTTAAAACAGTACAACCCATCTCCTACCAATCCGTTGCCGGTGATAGTCCAATGAGGTTGGTAGTGTTCGTGATTGCGATGTTACCGATTAGCCTATGGGCCGAAAAGTACTCTGAAGAGGAGGTCAGAGTCAACGCTGAGAAGTTTCTGGCTACATTGTTAGGACCTACAGCACCAACGATTGCTCATCAACAAATGTACTCCGGTGTCGGAAACGACAAAGAATGGCTAACCCAGTTATCAGTTTGCTTGGAATCTAGCGGTATCAAAGTAGCTGCAAGCCAATCTTATTTACACGAGCATCACTGCAAGAAAACTCTATTGTCTGACGCTACTGAGCCATCGAGATATTACGAAAAGTTGCGAGGGTTGTTGCCTTGCTCGATAGGGACGCCAGAAAGAATAGAAGTAGTGGAGCGATTGACGGACCTAGGGCTTTTGAAGGTGATCGCTCACTATGGGCGAGGCTCCATTGCCTTATTTCACGTGGCGGACAAGCAATATGAAGATTTAGGGTTGTTACGCGTCGACTACGTCCTGTTTGAGGGAATCACGCATCAAGTAGAAGACGAAAAAGGTAACGTAGAGCTATATGGTTGGTGAGACGATTTCTGGTCGGATGATCAAGTGTAAGGACGGAAGTGTACGTCCCTCTAATTCCCTTGTCTGTTACTAGCGACAGTGAGCTCAAAGCCTCGTTTGATCGTGCGGTACAGGCTTATGAGCGAGATGAGATGAAGCGCGCGATCGAAATGTTTCGTGAACTAGCGGATCATGGGGAAGCTCAGGCGTGCGTTTATTTAGGTCTGATTTATAGTACTGGAGACGGAGTACAGACTAGTATTTCAACTTCTGAATTCTGGTTTAGAAGGCAAAGGGTGCTTCTAGACAAACAGTCTAAACAAGGCGATTTGAATGCATCTTTGGCACTTGGCAAGATTTATCAGTATGGAAATCACACCAACATCGACGAAACAAAAGCGATTTCACTCATACGCGCTGCAGCGCAGGGAGGACACGCAGAGGCTCAATTCCATTTAGCCACTCAATACCAATATGGTTGGTGCGGGCTTGAGGAAAATCACGAGGAGTACGAAAAGTGGTTAGACCGCGCTGTTGTGTCCAAGCACCCTGAGGCGATGTTTGTAAAAGGCAACCAGATCCTCGATCAAAGTCGTGCCGCGGGGATGGCGCTGATTAGAGAGGCAGCAGATGCGGGCTTCTTTCTCGCGCAAGAGTTCTTAGAATCGAGCTAGGTAAGGATTTTTGGTGGGGGCTTCTGGGACACCTACCTAGTGTCTGTGTGTGACGCTATCAAGGCTTCAAATTGACTTTATAGCGAACGCTAATCTGCTATTCCCCAGCCCCATCTGGACTCAGTTCAAGCCCCAGTGCTTTTGCGCGTCGCTCCCAGTGCTTGCGCGCGAGCTTCTGCATGTCTTCTTCAACGTCTGCCTCGTCGACAATCTCGATCCCGAGCAGCGTCTCAATCAGATCTTCCATGCTGACCAGGCCGTCAGTCCCGCCGTACTCATCTACGACCAGCGCCAGGTGATCCCGTCGCTCCATGAAGTGTTCGAACATTGTGTTCAACGATGCGGTAGCGGGAATCGCGCTGAGCTCGCGTCGTAGCTTCGCCAGCTTCTTGTTCGGTTCGCCGCTGGCTTGCGCCAGCAGGATATCCGACTTCAACGCAAAGCCGGTAATTTTGTCGATGGTGCCGTCGTAGATCGGAATCCGCGAGACCGGCACGTGCGGATAAGATTTCAGAAAATCCTGCACAGACATCGTTTCGGGTGCCGCGATGATCACCGTCCGGGGCGTCATGATGTCGTTTACTTTCAGCGTGTCGAGTTGCAACAGGTTTTTGAGGATGCGGTTTTCCATCACCCTGAGTTCGCCAGAGTCCTTGCTCATCTCAGCCACGGCAGCAATTTCATCGCGGGTGATCGGGTCCGCATCTGTTTTTGCAAATGCACGGGTAGTGAGTTCTGCAAACCAGACAATCGGGTAGACGAGCTTGATCAGCAGATCCACGCTGAAGGCAACGGGCACTGCCAGTTGACGCCAGTACACGGCACCGATGGTTTTGGGGATAATCTCCGAGGCGATCAGAATCAGGATGGTCATGATCGCAGACGCAACACCAACGCCGATGCTGCCCCAGATCTGACCGGCTTCGGCCCCCACGCCGATTGCACCCGCCGTATGGGCCAGCGTGTTCAGCGTGAGAATGGCGGCCAGAGGACGGTCGATATTGTTCTTCAGTCCACTGAGTGATTTTGCCCCTTTCGGGTGTGCTTCTTTGATTGCATCGGGGTATGAGGGCGATACGGAGAGCAGCACCGCTTCGGCAATAGAACACAGGAATGAAAACACAATGGAGACCGCCGCAAAGACGATCAATAGGGTCAGACTGCCCTCAAGGCCAGCTTCCAATGAATTTTCCCGAAACCTTACGTTTCTCTGTTCTCTTAAAAGCGGATCTTGGACCAACACGCGCCTAAGTGCCAGTAGCGAAATCACGCGTTGCGTTGCTGTATCCAGCGGAAAATGCCGAGCCATTGCTCGAAGGAGAGGCTGCCAGACGGGCTATCTGGCTGAAAATGAAGGTCCGTGCCAAGTCGGCGAATCTGCGGCTTGCTCAGAGTGCTGCGCAGCGCTGAAGAGATCGATCCTCGATGCTCGTAGGCCTCCCTGATCAAGGACTCAAAGGCGCCTTGCTGAGCAACGTTGATTAGCGGTCGGGCACGATGGCTCAAGTGCAGAAATGCAGATTCCACCGACGGCGGGGGGCTGAAATCTGTCTTTCGAGGTCGTGCCAGTACCTCCACATGCCAACCGGGCTTTAAGCGCAGCGACCATAATGTTTCATTACCGTAGGGAGGTCCGCACATCCGCTGCGCAAGCTCGCGCTGAACCACCAGCCACGCGTCCCTGGGCGGATTGGGTGCGGTGACGAGCTTTGCGATGATTTCCGTCGTACGCGAGTAGGGCACATTGCCGACAACAGAATAGTCACCTTGGGGCAGGGGGAAGTCTAAAAAGTCCGCGTGCACAATGTCGGCCTTCACGAGATCTTCTGCCAGCCGCGTTGCGAGGTATTTATCCAGTTCTACGCCGATTACGCGCCCTGCACGTTTCAGGAGCGGTTTTGTCAGCGCACCACGGCCTGGGCCAATCTCGACAACAAGATCAGACGAAGAGACAGACGTCGCTTGAACAAGGCTTGCAGCAGGTGCGGCAAGTAGAAAGTGTTGGGAAAGTTCAGCGCGTCTTTTGGTCCGGCGCTTGCGGCCGGACACGATAGAAGCTCATCACATACATCATGGCACCATTGTAACTGGCGAACAGCAGCCTGGGCCAGAACGCAAATCAGTCGAGTATCTCGCTTAAGTTCGCGAGCGCGGCCAGAAGGTCCGGTTCATCGGTCAGCATATTGGCGGTGGGGTCTTCTTTTAACCGCTTCATGCGTGCGACGGCGTTACCGAGATGATATTTGTGGTTGGCCAGTCCTTTGTTCACTTCGGACCATTTCAAAGGCATGGAGACGCTGCCTGCTTGCTCCGCGCGGGCTGAAAACGGAGCCACAATCAAACGTCCGTGCCCGTTCTGCAGGTAATCCACATAGACTTTGCTACCCCGAGCGCGCACCTGACGGGTGATGGTTGCGATCTCCGGATACCGGTCCACGATCACCTTGGCCAGAAGTTCTCCCAGAGTCTGTGACTGATCATGGGTAAGCTGCCGCGCGAGCGGGATGAGCACATGTAAACCGCTGGCGCCGCTGGTTTTGGGATAGGCGGGCAAGCCCACCTCATCGCAGAGCTCGCCAATAGCAAGTGCAAGCGTGATCACATCGCTGAAGGGCGCGCTCTTTGGGTCGAGATCCAACACGCACCAATCAGGATGATCCAGGTCGTTGATGGTGGCGTGCCACATGTGGATGGGGATGGTGCCCATGTTGGCGAGATAGGCCAGGTCTTCGTCGGTGCGGAGAATAAAGTAGTGCACTTCGCGCTCGGTGGATTCGCTCCACAGCACCTCACGCCGCAACCAATCCGGTACATAGTCCGGCACGTCTCGCTGGTAAAAAGATTTTCCGTCTACACCATCAGGGTAGCGGGTCATCACAATTGGACGATCTGCCAGGTGGGGTAGCATCCACTTGCCAATACCCCGGTAGTAGTCCACCAGATCAGACTTCACGTAGCCGGGCTCGGGAAAGAACATTTTGTCGGGGTTGGTAACCACCACCTTTTCGGGTGCGGGAGCCGCAATCTCGGTGGTTTCCACGCTGTCGAAAAGCCCGATACATTCTTGGGGTTCCTTGTCCTCACGCAGTCGCTGGATGCTGGGGTGGCGAAGGTGCCCGTAGGGCGTGTACTCGGCATAGGCGACTTCCACCACCAGCTTGGGACGCACCCAGTGAACTTCTTTTGTCAGCTCCGGCATTTCATCGAGAGGAGTGGATTTGCGTGCAAGGGGCTTCAATGCTTTTGCCAGGCGTTCACGCAGGGCGCCTGATAGTCCAGAACCGGCGTTGCCGACGAAACTTAGCTTGGCACCTCGATACTCAGCGAGGGCCAGCGAGCCGATATCCTTCGTGTTCGAGCGGCTGCCAGACCAACCGACCACCACAAACTCGGTGGTGCGGTTATGGCGTACCTTCACCCAATCCTGGCTGCGACCGTGTTGATATTTACCATCCCCGCGTTTGCCCACCACACCCTCAACGCCGATCTCTTTGGCGGTCTTGTAGGTCTCCGGTCCCTTACCCTCTATATGTTCTGAGTAGATGAGCGCCGACTGCGGTGGCAGCAGAGTCTTGAGTATCTTTTTCCGGTCGGTGAGCTTGCACCCGCGCAGATCGACACCCTCGAGATAGAGCAGGTCGAACGCGTAGTAACTGGCCGGCAGCTCAATGGCAGCAGCTGAGACGAGGTGTGCAGAGGTGGATCTTGCCCGCTGCTGCATCAGCGCAAATGAAGGGCGTCCCAGATGATTGTTAACCACCAGTTCGCCGTCAAGAATGAATTCTTCGGCAGGTAGATGCGCCAACACCTGGCAGATCTCTGGAAAGCGATCACTCAGGTTCAGGCCATTGCGGGTGATCAGTGTGATTTCGCCGTGGGCCTTTTTTGCCAGTATGCGATAACCGTCGTATTTCAGTTCCCAGATCCAGCCTTTGCGCACGTTGGGTTCGCCCGCGGTGGCGAGCATGGGTTTGGTAGAGACCTTGGCGATAGGCGCTTGCTTGATGCCGGGTAGTTTTTTGAGTGCTCTCGTGAGCGCACCGGTTTTGCCTGCAGGTTTCAGCAACTGCTCAACGGTGAGACCGCTCAGTACAGAATGATGCTGGTAAGTGGGGCCGTTATCCGAGGTGTAGGCGTCGCTCTCTTTGATCAGGAGCCATTCTTTGCCGGTGCTGTCCTTGGTTTTTAAACGCACCAGGGTCCAGGTGCCTTTCAACTTGTGACCCTTCAACTCAAACAACAATTTGCCGCGCTCAAAGCCGCGCTCGAAGGGTTCGTTGGCTACATAGGTGCCGCGGTCCCACACGATCACCTGTCCCGCGCCGTAGTTACCTGCAGGGATCTCACCCTCAAAATCTGCGTAGTCGAGCGGATGGTCCTCGGTCTCCACGGCAAAACGTTTGTCCGCAGGGTCGTCCGAGGGCCCCTTGGGTACTGCCCAGGACTTCAGCACACCACCCAGCTCCAGCCGCAGATCAAAGTGCAGGTGCGAAGCGGCATGTTGCTGCACGACAAAGAGTTTGCCGGTGGCAGGGATGTGTATCCGCCCGAACGGCTCGGGGGTTTGCGTGGGGTCACGCTTGTCCCGATAGGTCGACAGCTGCGGATTTGCCTGATTTGCCAAGTTTTTTTCGCTCCTAAAAATGCAAAATCACGCGCGTACGAGTGTTTGTCAAGGTGCTAACCTTAGGCTATATTTCGCTCCCCCTGCCAAGAGGAGGTTGTTATGGCGGCACGAGCCATTGGTTCCGGCACCATTTCATTCGGACTGGTTTCCATTCCGATCAAACTGTATTCCACGGTGGATTCCACCAAAGCGATTCGTTTCAACTATCTGACCGAAGACGGTTCCCGCGTAAAACAGCAATACGTGGCCGCCGATACGGGCGATACGGTTGAGCGCTCAGAACTGATGCAAGGTTACGAATTTGCTAAAGGCCAATTTGTCACCTTCACCCAGGACGAAGTGAAAGCGATGAACGTTGAATCCACCAACGCCATCGATATCGCAGAGTTTGTTCCGTTAAAAGAGATAGAGCGCATCTACATCGACAAGGTCTACTACATGGGCCCGGATAAAGGTGCAGCTCGCTCCTATCACCTCTTGAAAGAAGCGCTGGCCACCACCGAGCGGGCAGCCCTTGCCAGTTATGCGGCCCGTGGCAAAAGCCATCTGGTGCTGCTGCGTCCCATGGGCGATGGACTCGTTATGGAGCAGTTGAAGCACCAGGACGAGCTCAGAAGTTTTGAGGATGTGCCTCTGGAGCCCTGTGAGGTGGAAGCGGCAGAGCTCGATCTGGCGGTGAAAATCATTGAGCAACGGATTAATGAAGAGTTCCAGCCTGACCAGTACGAGGATGTGGTGCGTTCACGCATGATGGAGCTGATTCAGCAGAAAATTGACGGCCAGGAAATCAGCGTGCCCACCGAGGCGGCCGAAGAGAACAAGATTGTCGATCTCATGGAGGCACTCAAAGCCTCTGTGGATGGCAAAGGGGATGGAAAATCCGGCGGAAAACGCAAAACGGCGGCACGTGCCAGTAGAAAGCCGAGCGCAACCAAGGCAAAATCTAAATCTAGATCAAAGGCTAAATAACCCCACTACTTTGAGCACTAGACCCGATGGCTGGCTACACCACTAGAGAAGTAGCCGATCTGATTGGCATGAACACCGACCAGGTGCGGCACTACGTGCGGCGCAAGCTGGTCAGCCCTGGGCGTGGGGAACGCGGCGAGTTCCGCTTTTCGTTCCAGGACGTGGTGCTGCTTCGCACCGCAAAAGGTCTTCTCGATGCTAACGTCAGCGTGCGCAAAACCTATCGCGCGCTCGTCAAACTGAAAGCCGAACTCTCACAGGTGCAGTCTTTAAGTTCCGTGCGCATCTATGCCAACGGTCCCAACGTGGTTGTGCGCGATGATAACCACGTGTGGGAAGTGGAAACCGGCCAGGCGGCGCTCGATTTCGGTACTCAGGAGCTTTCCATCGCCAAGGTGGAAGAGATTGCTGAACGCCATGTCCTGGATGCACAGAACGGCGACCTGGACAGCGATGAATGGTACAACCTGGGGCTGGACCTCGAAGAGGTAGAGCCTGAAAAGGCGCCGGATGCGTACAAGGAAGCCATTCGCCTGGACCCGAAGAATGCGGATGCCCATGTGAACCTGGGTCGTTTGTACCAGCTACGCGGCGATCTGAAACACGCCAAGCGTCACTATGAACTTGCGCTCACTGCCCGCCCCGGGCATCAGCTGGCGTTTTATAACCTGGGCACTGTGTTTGATGAGCTGGACGAAACCGGCAAGGCCGCCGATTTTTATGAACAAGCCCCAGCCATCCCTGATGCCCACTACAACCTGGCTCGCATCTGCGAGTTGAAGGGGGATGAGGTGAGTGCGCTAAGACACATGCGTGCCTATCGGGACCTCATCGATGACGAGGAAGACGGCTAAGCTCTTTGCCTGTTGGCTGACTGCGAAAACCCTAGCCTTCGTACTGGTAAGCAAGCTCCAGTAGGCGGGGCACTTTCAAATTTCCTTTGTTGCAGGCATCCACGTGTTCCATGCGAAAGGCGTAGTAGCTTGTCGACTTACCCTTGCGCACCGCCAGCGTCAGAAACTCCTGGCTCGATAGCGATTTCAGCGTAGAGCCGTAGTCGCAGACCGCCTGGGTGAGCACCTCTTCGACATTCACCGGCTGGGGCGGTTGCGGGGTGACAGGCGTGGGCACGGCAGGCACTACGTCGCGGACTTCACGCATGCGCTGGTACTGGGTTTCGATCTCGGCGGTCAGCTGATCATAGTGCGCGTCGATGCGGGACAGCTGTTCTTCCAGACGCGCAATTTCACTTTCGATCTGTTCGCGCTCATGATCCCCTTCGCTGCGGATCAGCTCCCTGCGCTCGCTTCTGAGTTCCGCGCGAGTCTCCCGCGCTTCAGAGCGAAGCTCACGTTGCTCCTCGCGCAAATCGCGCAATTCTTCCAGCGCTTCCGGTTCGTAAGGGGCGACGTTGATCTGCAGGTCCTGCAGGATGTTGTTCACCATCGCGGGGATTTCGGGCAGCGAAATATTGCCGTGAAACTCGAAGTGCGGCTCGCCGCTTTCGTCGATTTTAAGCCACGGGGTGTTCAGCGTAACGGACAGCAGCACGCCCTGTTTCGGCAGGTACTCCGCCGAGACGTTGGTGACGCGGACATCCTGGCGCAGTTCCTGACGCAAGGCTGAGCGCATGACATCGGCAACGATACGAGTCTCACGCTGATGCGCTTCGATGTCATTAATGTCGCGCGCGGCGGCGTTGGCGCTGAACAGCCAGACAAAAATGGTTAACCAGGCGATTGGCTTCATTGGTTTACTCCTTCGGCCTGCGGCGTCTCGGTTGCGGGCTGGTCGACGCTGGCCTGTCCGTCTTTCAGAAGGGCATCAACCTGGCGATACAGTTGATCCAGCTCGCGTTGTTCTTCTATTTGTGAGGAGATTAGGAAACGCATACTCTCTTCCGTTTCCAGCGACCGCCGGTTCATCTCAGCGGTCAGCATTTCCAGCAGAGTGGTCAGTTCCTGCTTACGTTGTTCTCGGTTGGTCTCCAGCGCTGAGTCAAATGCAGCCTGAGTTGCGGTCGGCAACTGCGGCAGAGATTCATAGTCGGTCATCTGCCCGGATGGCAGCTGACCCGTCTGCGCTGGTGTTTGCGCGTACAGGACAGCGACCAGAACTAAAGCTGTGGCAGAAGCAAACGTTGGGAACCATTGGCGAAAGCCTTCCAGAAAATCGCCGATGCCAGCGCTTTGGTTGCTGACCTCCGGAATCTTCCAGGCGGGAGGAACCTCATCGTGCCAACTGGATGCCATGGTACGGAATTCCATTATGGCCGCGAGATCTTCCTGACACTGATCACAGCCGGGCAGAGCCGCTTCTACCTGGGCGGCAACATCCGGCGGTAGCGTACCTTCCGCGTATTCGATGAGTAGTTCACTTACTTCTTCACAGCGCATCTCTAAGACCCTCGTGCTGTTTCAGCTTGCGCAGCGCACTGTACAAGCGGGTTTTGGCGGTGTTGGGTGATATACCCAATTGGCCTGCTATATCTTCGAACGTGAAATGCTGAAAAAATTTCAATTCCACAACCTGGCGTTGATCATCCGGTAGGGTGTTCAGCGCGCGTGTAATCTGCTGGTTGGCGTGTGTGGTAAACGTCTGTTCCTCGGGTCCTGGTGAACCGTTCAGGAAACCGCGTTCATCATCAAACTCTTCGTGATGCTTGCGACGTCGCAGATAGTCGGTGCAGCGAAAGCTGGCAATCCGAAAGAGCCATGCCGGGAACGCGCCATCGCCTCGGAAACTGCCAAGATTCCTGTGCACGCCGACAAACACCTCCTGCATGAGATCAAATGCATCATCGGGGTGTCCGACCATTCTCAGAGCGTAGTTGTACACGCGTTTTTCATACCTCTTCACCAGTTTTGTCCAGGCACCGTTAGAACCCGCCAATGCGCGTGTTACTAAGGTTTCATCCGTCACCGTACCTAGCATTTCTTTGTTGTTATTACCGGGTTGATTGGTATGTCGAAGCTTGCGGGCAAAAAGTTTGCGCGCATAACAACAGTTTTACAATTGAGAAAGCCCGCTCTCCTGGGAGGAAGAGCGGGCCTGGGCGGGTGAGTGGAAGAAAGGGCTGGCGAGCGCTGGCAGCCTTAAGCCACAGATTCTTTTGGTGTTTTGGTCTGTGGTCGCGGGACGAGGGAGGGTGTGGTGGCTTTGTAATCCTTGTACTCAGGCAACATTGCCTCCAAATCACGCTCTTCCATGGGGATGGCCGCCAGGATGTAGACCGTGGTCGCAAGCGCAAACACCAGGTGGGAAATCGTCATGGTAGGGGTAGCCCAGATTGCAACCAGCCAACCGACGTAGATCGGGTGGCGCACCCAGCGGTAGTAACCAGGGGTGGCGAAAGGCACGTGGGTATAGGGCATTCCCCGCAAGTTCAACCATGCCTGCCGCAGACCGAAGAGATCGAAATGGTTGAGGAAGAAGGTTGAACTCACAAGAATGACCCAACCGACCCCGAAGAGGGCGTAGAGCGCGACTGCAGCCGCGCCGTCCAGACGCCAGATGTCCACACCCAAGGGCTGCCAGAACCACATCATGGCGAACATCGCGATGGAAGATGCGAGGATGTAGGTAGACCGCTCGGCAGCGGGCGGAATGATTTTGGTCCACTTTGCCTTAAATGCAGGCCGGGCCATGATCGAGTGCTGCAGCCCGAACATAACCACAAGCCCGATATTCGCGAGCAGTGCTAAGACCGAAAAGCTGGCCGGTGCGTCCAGTGGGGTTGGCACCAGAAAGCCGCCCATCCAGGCGGCTGAAAAGACCAGAGTCGCCATGCCTATGGTGTAGCTGACGATTGCGTAGAGCGCTATGGTGATGCGTCCAAACATGGGTTTCTCCTTTATAGGGAAGTGGGTGTAGTCATCGCCGAGGACTTCCTCGCGATACGCTTCCACCCGGGCACCGAGTGCAGCTCGAGTTGCAGGGTCGACCCCAGCCTCTTCGAGTGCGGTTTCCAGGTGATCAAGCATTTTGTCGAAATGGTGGTGGTTTAAGCCGCGAGCGAGCAGCGGTGCGTGCACCTTGCGAAGGTCTACCTGAGAACTTTCAGGTGAACCATTGATGACAAGACTCAAGAACTGTCGCTGACGATGTTCGATCTTGCCGACGTCCATACCGTCAAAAAACGGGCTTAAGTCATCATCGCCCAACATGAGTGCGTACAATGTCTCTGTGGCTGCCGCTAGTTGTGTTTCGTTCAGGCTGACGGTGGTGTGCATGGTTAACCTCCTCACTGGCTTGGATGGAAGTCTCGTCGTAGACTGTTTATGAGTCCTGACCCGGCCACAATCTTTTTGTGACCTTTTCCTGACCTCTCGTGACAGAACAAGAAACTATAGAAAAATCAGAAACTTACGAGTTTGGCGATTTTCGTGTCAGCGAGTCGCTGAAAGCGGTTTTTAAGGCGGATGAGCCGGTGGAAATCCAGCGGCGCGCCTTTGACCTGCTTATTTTTCTGATTCAGGAGCGTCACCGCACGGTTTCGAAGGACGAATTACAGGAAACCGTCTGGCCCGGCACCATAGTCACGGAGGCCGCGCTCACCCGAGCGGTTATGAAAGCGCGGAAGGCGCTGGACGACGATGCCAATACCCAGCAGTACATCAAAACTGTCCATGGTCAGGGGTATCGCTTTGTCGGCGAGGTGCGTTTGGTTGAGCCGTCTGCAGCCACCGAGTCAGCCATCGATGCGCAGGAAAGACGTCGCTCTTTGCTGCGGGTCGCTACTACCTATGGAGCGGGCGCGTGGCTGATCAATCAGGCTGCTGCCATGGTCTGGGAAGCTTTCGAGTGGGATCGTTGGCCACAGCAGGCATTACTTGGCATTTCATTGATTGGCTTCCCGCTGGTCCTGCTGTTCGCCTGGTTTTACCAAGCCACCCCGGGTGGACTGGTCTTGCGCAGCGAACTGCCCTCGCGAGGGCGGCTGAAATCCCAGGAAGGTTGGGGTGGTGTGCAAGGGTGGACGATCGGCGTCCTGGGGCTGGCGCTGGTGCTCTCGCTGGCATGGAACTTTCGCGATACAACCGCCGTGAATGAGGAAACGGTCACGCGAATAGGTGTCCTTCCGGTTGTGAATGCGACCGAAAATCCGGAACTGGATTGGGTACGCCTTGGCATGATGAGTCTGTTGAATACCCAGCTTACGGGCGTCGACCTGCCAACGGTGCCTGCCGCGAGCATGCTGAACAGCGCCAACGGTGCTGACGGCAATGAGCCTCCCATCCTGGACGCCGAAACCGTGGAACTGCTGGCGAGGACCGAGGGGTTGAAAATGGTGGTGGGTGTCGCGCTCTATCAGCGTGGCGGTGATTACGAGGCACAGGGCTACTATGCGGATGATGGGCAGACATTTGATTTACCCGTGTTTACCGCGCCAACTCCCGCGGGTGCTGTGCGCAGGTTGGGTCAGCACCTGATACAAACGCTCAAGCCAGAAGCGCCCGGTGACGTAGCGATGCCCAGCACAGGCGATGTCTTTGTTGACCAGGCGTTTGCTCGGGGCATGCACGAACTTCTCTCCGGCAATCTCGGTCGGGCCAAGGATTTGTTGGAAGTTGCCGCAAATGCGGACGCGGACAACTTCTGGGCGAACTACGAACTGAGTGTAGTGATGCGCAATCTGGGAGACCTGGAAGGCGCTCAAACCCGTAATCTCCGCCTGTTGGAAGACGCCAAAGCCAAAGAGGACGATCTGGCCATCGCCATGCTTTCAAATGAGTTGGGCGTTATCAACGACCTGACCGGCGATCTGGATCAGTCGCAGCGCCACTACGAGGAAGGGTTGGCTGCAGCTGTGCGCGGCGAACATCATAAGCGTCGCGCGGTGCTGTTGATTAACTCCGCCATTCTGGAACGTGCGCGAGCCAACCCCCTGGCGGCTCGTGAGCTTCTTGGGCAGGCCCTCACCGCCTACAACGATGCGGGCATCGAACTCATCCCAGGGGACTTTTTTATTACCATAGGGAACACGTATGCGGACGCCGGTGACTACGAAGGGGCGCTCGCCCAATACCGCCAGGGCCTTGCGAACTTCCGCGCCATGCAGCGCGCTCGAGGTGAGGGCATCGCCCTGTCCAACCTGAGTTGGGCCAGTGCTCAACTTGGGGATCTGGAGGCATCGCTCGCCTATCTTGAGGAGTCGGAAGACCTGCGCGAGCGCATTGGTGACGCGCCGGGTCTGATCAAATCCAAGATGCGACGCGCAAACCTCTATTGGTCCATGGGTCGGGTAGCAGATATGGACGTGCTGGCGGATGAGGTACTGGCCAGTGATTATGCTCAGACGGAACTGGAAATTTATGCCACTGCGTTGAACTTTAAAGCCCACTATGCTGCTGAAAGTGGCCAGCACGATGAAGCGAAAAGGCTATACGAAGACGCGTTGGCGCTGGACCGAGAAGGCGGCCGTATCTATGGCCAGGTGCGAGCGATGCTGGGGGTGGCGCGAACGCTGATGGCGCAGGACAAGCTCACGGAAGCCGACGCCATGTTGCAAACAGTCGCAAACACGATCGAAGTGGGACAACTGCCTAACTTCACTCTCGAGCGGAACCGCCTAGCAGCTGAAATCAAGCTCGCGTCTGGTGAGGAGGCGCAGGCCGTGGCGGAACTGCGGGCGGTGGTCGATGCCGCACGCCAGGCGTCCAATGACGTGATGTTGGCGCAAGCTGCTACCACCTTGAGTCAGGTGTACCGCAACCGGGTCGATCTATCGCAAGTGGAGAGTTGGGTTGGGATTGCCCTTGAAGCGCAGCCCAAGGATGGATTGGTGCAGATAGAAGCGGCGTACCTGGCGGCTATGAAAGGCGATACAGCCAAGGTGCGAGCGCACTATGAGGCGGCAAAGGAGGCCCTTGGTGAGCGCGAAACTGCGCGACTGCAAAACCTTGCCCAGGTAGTTGGGAACCTCGACGGATAACATACGAATGCAGCGTTTATCCCCGATCCGGCAGAGAGATGGAGAGGGCGTTGCCAGTTGACTGTAAAAAAGGATGACACGCAAAAAACTGTTCTGTAAATAATATTTTACAGTTTGGAATGGCGTGAACGCGGCAACCCATTGAATTCGGATACCTAACTTTCATGGCATGTTTATTGCCTATTTAAAGTCAGACTGGCCTATCTTTTTATCTCGGAGGCTATATGAACATTCGAACCAAGCTCCTCAAACTCGCCGGTACCTTGCTTTTCTTGTCAGTACCCGCCATCTCGTACGCGGGACCGATTCATTTCTTGCTCGAATCCGATAATGACCGACAGGGTGGGAGTGAAGTGTTCCTCTCAAGTTTCGCGGATTTTCAGGACCTGTTAGACGGTACGTTAAGCAGTGGCACCTTCAGTCAGCTCGATGTCGGACCCAATTTCAGTGCGGGAGGTCTTGCTTACGATGGGACGAACTACCAGTTGCTGCTCGAATCCGATGACGACCGACAGAGTGGGAGTGAAGTGTTCCTCGCAAGTTTCACGAATTTTCAGGACCTGCTGGACGGTACGCTGAGCAGTAGCAGTTTCAGCCAGTTGGACATCGGACCCAATTTCAGTGCGGGAGGTCTTGCCTACGATGGGACGAACTACCAATTGCTGCTCGAATCCGATGACGACCGACAGAGTGGGAGTGAAGTGTTCCTCGCAAGTTTCGCGGATTTTCAGGACCTGCTAGACGGTACGCTGAGCAGTAGCAGTTTCAGCCAGTTGGACATCGGACCCAATTTCAGTGCGGGAGGTCTTGCCTACGATGGGATGAACTACCAGTTGCTGCTCGAATCCGATGACGACCGACAGGGTGGGAGCGAAGTGTTTCTCGCAAGTTTCGCGGGTTTTCAGGAACTGTTAGACGGCACGCTAAGCAGTAGCAGTTTCAGCCAGTTGGACATCGGACCCAATTTCAGTGGTGGAGGTCTCGTTGTACTGCCAGATCATCCTGTTGAGGTTCCAGAACCGTCGAGCATAGGTCTTCTCGGTGCGGGTTTGCTCGGGCTCATCTGGGCTAGAAGAAAGCGCGTCGACTCATCACTTAGTTAGATCTTTATAAAACTTCGCTCAACTGTTCGCGTCACACCACCTCTATTGATGTCGTGAGGTAAGCCGCGGCGAAATACGCTACGCTTGTTCTCGACGATACAGGCAGGGGACAAGCGTGGCACGCATACATCTACTTTCAGATGAGGAACTGCCCGCGGATAAGCGGGAGCAGATACAAGCGATAGAAGCGAACGGGACCGACGCATCGGCCCTGCGCGCAGTTGCACACCTGCCGGAGATGTTTGATGCGTATTACGCGTTTTATTATCCGGCCCATCAGGGCGGCATCGTTGAAGGTGACTTGAAGGAGTTGGTGCGGCTCAAAATCGCCCGTCTTAATGACTGTTTCACGTGACTGAACGTCCGGTTTCCATCGGCGATGGAACAAGGATTGACCGAAGAAAAAGTGTCAGAGTTGGACGCTGAAACCAATTCTTTCTCCCGTCGTGAAGCGTTGGCGGTTGAGTACGCGGAACGCATGGCCGTGAGCCACCATGACATAGACGACGAATTTTTTGCCGAGCTGAAGTCAGAATTCAGCGATGCCGAGGTGCTGGAGCTGGGCATGATGATCGGCCAGTACATCGGCTTTGGCAGATTGTTGAAGGTTCTGGATCTGGAACCCAAGTATTGCGCAACCTGAATCAGAAAAATGACCTACAAACACATTACCGTTGATCCTTTAACCCCGAAGCTCGGCGCCGAGGTGCAGGGTGCTGATCTCGCCAACCTCTCGGATGAGGCCGTCGATGAGATTAAAACGGCCTTCAAAGAGCATCTGGTGCTGGTATTTCGTGATCAGGAGATGACGCGGGATGAGCACAAAGCCTTTGGCCGACTATTTGGCGAACTGCAAACCCATCCGGCGAAAACCGAGCTCGGGTTTCCTGGAGACCCTGAGATCTTCAACATCAACATCACCGCAGATACAGATGTGGCCAACGGCGAGTCGTGGCATACCGATCTCTCCTGTGAACCTGTGCCCCCGATGGCCTCTGCGCTTTATATTACCGAAGTGCCACCCAGCGGAGGCGGTGATACGCTCTTTGCAAACATGCAGGAAGCGTACGCAACCTTGTCAAAGCCTGTGCAGGGATTATTGCAGAACCTCACGGCGTTTCACGACGGGTTCAAGGATCTCCGCCACTATGGCTATGAACCTAAGCCAGGCCAGACCTATCCGCAGGCGAGCCACCCTGTGGTAACCCAGCACCCGGATACCGGCAAGCCGGTACTGTTTGTGAACGAGCCGTTCACCGACAAGATCAACGAGCTCTCCAGATTCGAAAGTGATGCGCTCTTGAACATGCTCTATCGACACATTGAAACAAACACTCGCTTCCACTGCCGAGTACGCTGGTATGAGAAATCTGTAGTGCTGTGGGACAACCGAGCTGTCCACCACCACGCGGTCTGGGACTACTATCCAGAGTCGAGAAAGGGTGAGCGTGTGACGGTGAAGTGTCCGGCAGCGCCGACAGCGTTTACCGGCTAGGTGCCTCGCTCAGGATCTGATCGCCCGAAATTCTGCCAGGCAATCATCGCTGCAGGAATCAAACCCACAGCCACAATGAGCAACGAGGCGGTTGATGCCTCAGCAATACGCTCATCTGATGCCAGGCGATAAGCCCTGGTCGCCAACGTCTCGAAGTTGAATGGACGCAGGATCAGAGTGGCGGGTAACTCCTTCACCACATCGACGAATACAAGCAACACAGCAGTCAGGATTGTGGGCGTCATAATCGGGGTATGGATGCGCGCTAGTATGCGTCCCGGCTTGGCGCCCAGGCTCTTGGCGGCCGCATCGTAGTGTTGATGGATGCGGGCCATGCCACCTTCGCAGCTGTTGTATGCCACGGTGAGGAATCGAGCGAGGTAGACGAAGATAAGGGCTGCCGCCGAACCAGTCAGAAGTAAACCGCCAGGCAAACCCAGTACGGGATTTACGTTCTCAGCCAGCCACTTGTCCAGATCGGTGAGCGGCCCGATCAAGCCGACGGCGAGGACCATACCGGGTACAGCGTAGCCGAGGGTGGCGATGCGCACGCTGATGGAGAGCACGCGTTTGTTGGTAGTTTGGTTCTGGCGCACCGCGTATGTCAGCCACACGGCGCACAAGGTCGCGACGATTGCTGCGATGCCTGCGACCATCACGCTGTTGCCGATATAACCGAAAAATCGCGATCCCATCAGCGGATCGCCGACGGTGACGGTGTGCCAGAGAAGTACGCTTGCCGGGAGCGCAAAGCCCAGAGTAAATGGAATCAGACAGACAACCAGGCAGAGAATGCCGACGCCTTTGGATTGTTTGCGGCGGGGGGCTTGCGTGTTGCGCGACACCGGATTGGCATGCGAGCCCCGTCGTGCCAGCTGTTCCAGCACCACGAGGCTGGCCACCACCACAAAGAGCCAGCCCGCCAACTGCATCGCAGCCTGATGTTCTCCCTGCGCATACCAGGTGCGGAAAATGCCATTGGTGAGCGTGGGCACGCCGAAAAAGTCGACAACCCCAAAATCCGCCGCAGCTTCCATCAGTGCAAGGGCAATGCCCCCTGCAATTGCGGGTCTGGCATGCGGGAGGGCGACACGAAAAAAGGCGCTCCTGGAATTTGCACCCAGCGTGCGCGCGGCTTCAGTGAGCGGTTGTGCCTGCTGACTGAAGGAGTTAAACGCAAAGAGATAGAGGTAGGGGTAGAGCGTTGCTCCGAGGATTAAGGCCGCGGCTGGCAGAGATCTGATGGAAAACAAAGGCCCGTCGGCCAGTCCCAGGTCGCGCAGCGTACTCTGGATTGGACCGGTATATGCCAGCAGGTCCGCGTAGGCGTAGGCGACCACATAAGCCGGCGCCGCAATAGGGATCAAAAGCGCCCAGGTCATCCATCTGCGGCCAGGGAACTCCTGGGTGGCGACCAGCCACGCTGTGGAGAGACCAAAGAGTGCGACGACAATGCCGACCAGGATCAAAAGTCCTGTGGTGTTCAGAACGTATTCCAGCAGCACCGATTCGCGGAGATGCAGCCACACCTCGCTGGCGGGTGCAAAGAAGGTCAGCATAATCGCGATGATCGGCACGGCAACCGGCAGAGCGATCAGCAGTGCCCCCGTGGACCAGACCGAAAATCGGGGGAAGAGCAGTTTCCGCTCAGCAGTTAATTTCGGTACCTGGGTTGTCATCGTTGGGCATTCTACGCTAAAACGCCCGCTGCTATTGCAGAGGCCAACGCCAGTCTCAAGATGTTAGTGCTCGAATCAATCCATCACCGGTATGGCAAAACCGAAGTTTTGCGCGACATCAACCTTGTGGTTGAGAGCGGTGAGATCGTTTGTCTCCTGGGTGCCTCGGGCAGCGGGAAGAGCACGCTGTTGCGCGTGGTTGCGGGGTTGGAAACTCTGCAGGCTGGATGCATCAGCTTCAACGGTGAAGTCCTGGCTGAACCTGGTCGAGAACCGCCACCAGAAACACGCCGCTTCGGCATGGTGTTTCAGGATCACGTGCTCTTCCCACACATGAAAATCGGTGAGAACGTCAGTTTTGGTATTGCCGATCTAACGGCAGGCGAGCGCGGCAAACGGGTTGCAGAACAGCTTGAAGCTGTGGGACTGGGTGCGCTTGCCGATCGCTACCCGCATACGCTGTCGGGCGGGCAGCAGCAACGCGTGGCACTGGCACGCGCCCTTGCACCAAAACCGCGGCTGATGCTGCTGGATGAACCCTTTGCCAGTGTCGACAGCACCTTGCGACGACAGCTGCGGGAGGACGCGCGCCTGGCACTGAAAGCGGCCGGGGTACCCGCTATTGTGGTGACACACGATGCGCAGGAAGCAATGGAACTGGCCGATCGAGTGGTGGTGATCGGCGATCATGAAGTGGTGCAGATCGGCACACCGGAGGAGGTCTGGCGGCAGCCTGCAAACCGTTTTGTGGCAGAACTGTTTGGCGACACCGAAGCGATCACCGGGACTGTCTCTGGAGACAAGATTGAGACAGCGTTTGGCTCCATGACCGTGCCTCGAAACGAAGGTACGACCATTACTTCTGGAGCCTGTGATGTGATTGTGCGGCCGGGGAGCGCACACATTGAGCCTTCAGAAAAAGCTGGTGCGGTCGTCGAAGACGTTCGTTTTCTAGGTGACCATTATCTTGTGATCCTCCAGGCCGGTAGTGAACGGCTGAGGGTGAAGCTCGCAACAAAACCAGACCTGGAGATCGGTGGCCGGGTCGCAGTCACTTTTGACTCCCAGGGAGTACTCGTGTACTTTCGCGATTCAAACTAATGAGAATAATTCTCAGTTAGATTTAGCTCTGTTAGAATTACATTGGAAACGTGTTATGAAGTTTTTCTCCTATCCCCGTCGCTGGGTGGCGGTATTGTTGAGCGTCGTGTGGGCCGCAAGTGCCAGTGCAGAAGTGGTCAACGTCTACTCGGCAAGACACTACGACACCGATATCACCCTCTATGAGCGCTTCACTGAGCAAACCGGTATTCAGGTCAACCTGATCGAAGGAGGCAGTGACGCTTTGATCGAACGTATCCTGAACGAGGGGAAGTATTCACCGGCAGATATTTTGATCACGGTGGATGCGGGCCGGTTGTGGCGAGCACAATCCAAAGGTGTATTTCAACCGATTCACTCGGAAGTGCTGACCGCGCGCGTACCCGCCAACCTGCGCGAACCCGAGGGGCACTGGTTCGGATTGTCGAAGCGTGCCCGCGTGATTGTTTACAACAAAGAACGTGGCGTGCCGGTAGAAATCAACGCCTATGAACAACTCGCAGACCCGGCGCTTAAAGGGCAGATATGCATGCGCAGTTCTTCCAATATCTACAACCTGTCGCTTCTTGCGTCCATGATCGATGCCCATGGCGCTGACGAAGCCCAGGCCTGGGCCGGTGGCGTGGTCGAGAATTTTGCCCGCAGTGCACAAGGCAACGACACCTCTAACCTGACGGCGGTTGCATCCGGTGAGTGTGGTCTGACGATTGCCAACACCTATTACATGGGGCGGTGGCTTGCGAGCTCAAACCCTGCGTCGCGAGAGGTCATGGACAAACTGGCGGTTGTTTTCCCCAATCAGGCAGGGCGCGGGACGCACGTTAACGTCAGCGGCGCCGGTATCACCAAGTTTGCACCCAACAAAGAAAATGCCATCAAGTTTATGGAATATCTGACCAGCGATTTTGCGCAAGGGTTGTTTGCGGAAGGGAACAATGAGTATCCGGTGGTGGGTGAAACGCGGGGTCCCATTAAACAGTTGGGAAGTGACTTTGTTGAAGATAAGATCAACGCAGTTCTTTTAGGACAGAATCAGGCTGAGGCGGTGCAGATCTACGACAGAGCGGGCTGGCGTTAATCAGACCACATGCGCAATAGGTTATTGCGTACAAACTTCAGCCGTGTCAGCGCGTCTGATGTGGTATTCGATGATGCTTCTATTTGGCGGGTGACGTCGCCCAACTCGTACAACAGTTGACGTTGCTCGCTGGATTTAATGCGGCTCTGCACCCAGCCGACGACGGTCAGGCGAACACCGCTGCTGACCGGAAGCACTGCGTGCAGGTGATCGCTAGGGTAAACGATGGCGCACCCGGCGGGCAGTTTGATGGCCTGACTACCCGACGGCGTGGTCAGTTCCAGCTCGCCGCCTTCGTACGAATCTGGCTCGGATAGAAACAGGGTGAAACTGAGATCGGTGCGCACGCCCTCGATGAAGGCATCGTCAAAGTGGGTGCCATAGGTCATGCCAGGTTCATAGCGACTGATCATCACGCGACCGAGCTTTGCGGGCACAGCAAACGATTTGAACGTACCGTGTTTCGACAGGTCTTCGCGCACCTGCTTGAGCATTCGCGCCACTTCCGGCGTATCATTGAGCGCTTGCAGATTATGCTTTATGGATTTGGCAGCCCGCCCGGCGGTGCGCGATCCGGATTCGAACAGCTCGGCGTTGTCGAGCACTTTCACAAACGCCTCCACGTGGGCGGGACTTAACACGTTTTCCAGGAAAACAATCATGAGCGACAGTATACAGACCTCCGACAAAAACGGCTTTCGATGGCGCACCGTAACGGCCCTCGGTGCGGCCACCTGGTTGGTCACGACGCAACTCTCAGGATGTGCGAGCCTCGGTGGTGAGGGTGAAGGCGAAGGTGAGGGTGAAGGTGAAGGCGAAGGTGTCCTTACCCAGCCCCTCTTTGGTGGAGAAGGCGAAGGTGAAGGCGAGGGCGAAGGCGAAGGCGAAGGCGAAGGAGAAGGTAGCACCGGCGGAGAAGGCGAAGGTGAAGGTGAAGGTGAAGGTGAAGGAGAGGGTGAGGGTAGCACCGGCGGCGAAGGAGAAGGCGCGGTTACTGCCGGGAGCCATTTGGCGACAGACGATGTCGCTTATCTGACCCAACTTGGTCTCATTCGCGGTCATCTGGCGGTTGGCCATGCCCTGTACAGTCGAGATTTACCGGGGCTCGCAGAAACTCACATGAAACACCCGGAAGAAGAAGTTTATGCTGCGGTAGCACCGGCGTTCGAAGCGAGAGGATGTGACGGTTTTGGTGACAACTTGAGCGCGCTCACTACCGCTGTGGTTCAACGTGCAAGTAAGGCGGAAGTGGACGAGGTTTACGGGGAACTCACTGCAGCGGTTCGCGCGTGTGAGCAGGGCGCCAACTCAGACCCAGCGATCCTAACCAAAGTGATAGAAAATCTGCTTCGCACGGCAGGCGTCGAATACGAGATTGGCATTGTCGACGGAGAAGTGAACAACCTGCACGAATATCAGGATGCCTGGGGCTTTACTCAGGTTGCCGCCAACCTTGCACGCTCGGAGGCGTTTTTGGAGGACCCGAAAGCGACAGCGGTAGCAGGTCAGCTGCAGGATATTATCAACGGCGTACAGGCGATGTGGCCGTCGTGGAATCCTGAGGGTAGGGTCGAGAAGGAAGCTGCACAGCTATTCGGTGCGGCAGCACAAGTGCAGGTGGTTGCGTTTAATCTGAACAGGTAGCTGTCGAGGCAGGCGGCGTTGCGTGAGCGCCGCCGAATCAAAGATGGTTACGCTTCAGGACCTTTTGCGCACGTACAACACAAGTTCGTGATCGACAAGGTCGTAGCCATGTTCCGCAGCGATTTCCTGCTGCAGCGCTTCGATCTTTTCGTTCACGAACTCCATAACCTGACCGGTATCCACATCGACCATGTGGTCATGGTGAGTTTCGTCTGCCAGTTCGTACACCGAGTGCCCGTCATCAAAATTATGACGTTCAACAATCCCAGCCGTTTCAAACTGTGTAAGAACGCGATACACCGTGGCAAGCCCGATCGTTTCATCTGACTGCATCAGCCGCTTGTAAACGTCTTCAGCACTCATGTGGTGAGGCTCGGCCTGACCGAGCACTTCCAGTACTTTCAGGCGTGGCAGCGTTACTTTTAAGCCGGCTTTTTTAAGTTCGGATCCCGACAATGTATGTGTCCCTTAAGGTTTGTAGTGACTCTTTCGGTCTTTGCGCGAACGATACTACAATCTGGCACGGGGGACTAACTTACAGGGGGAGACATGCTCAATTTATCCATACCAGAACACATCATGCCGTTGCGCACCAAGGTGCTGAACTTCATTGAAAGTGAGGTTTACCCGGTTGAAAAAGAACTCACCGAGGACAAGGTGGGATCAAGGAGGGGTGATGTCATGCGGGGGCTCATGGATAAGGCCAAGGCTGAAGGACTCTGGGCGCTGGGCCACCCGGAAGAAATAGGCGGCGGCGGTCTGCCTTTTATGGATTACGTATTCATTAATGAAGTGGTGGGGCGCAGTGAAATAGCGATGGTGGCGCTGGGAACGCACTCACTGCAGGACTCGATCATGCTGCACCGTTATGCCAATGATGAGTGGCGTGATAAGTATCTCGCGCCGCTGGTTGCGGGTGAGGTATTCCCGAGCTTTGGTATGACCGAACCCGACGTGGCCAGTTCTGATCCAACGCAACTACAGACACGGGCCGTGCTGGAAGGCGATGAATGGGTTATCAACGGTCGCAAATGGTTCACTTCCGGTGCCGCAAATGCCGCGT
The DNA here is from genome assembly GCA_965227885.1 of Candidatus Azotimanducaceae bacterium. Taxonomy (GTDB): domain Bacteria; phylum Pseudomonadota; class Gammaproteobacteria; order Pseudomonadales; family Azotimanducaceae; genus UBA4421. The sequence goes on along the minus strand of OZ245781.1, from coordinate 5,638,304 downwards.
ATACCACGGCGATGGTGCGCACGGAGGACGACGAGACCCCCGCGCACTCTGCCTTTTCGATGATCGTGGTGCCCACCGACACACCGGGCTACAACATCCTGCGCGATGTGAAGGTCATGGGCCAGGACGATGGGCACTATGAGGTTGTTTACGACAACGTGCGCGTGCCAAAGGAGAATCTGCTCGGACCGCGCGGCCACGGATTCAAGATTGCTCAAGACCGGCTTGGGCCAGGGCGTATCTTTCACTGCATGCGTTGGTTAGGACAGGCGCAACGTGCCTTTGACCTCATGTGCGAACGCGCGAACAATCGCGTGGCGTTCGGTAAGACGCTGGGCGAACATCAGCAGATTCAGAAGTTTGTGTTTGACTCAGCTGCGGAGATACAGGCCAGCCGGCTCCTGACCCTGCACGCTGCGCAAAAAATTGATCAAGGCGATGAAGCTCGCGTGGAGATTGGCTTGATCAAAGTTTACGGCGCATCGATGCTGCATAATGTCATCGACCGGGCCATTCAGGTGCATGGCGCTTTGGGTGTTACTGAGGACACGCCCTTGGAACGCATGTACCGACATGCACGTTTCGCGCGTATTTACGACGGCGCGGATGAGGTGCACATTCAAAACACCGGTGGTCGAATTCTGCGTCGCTTCGCTAATGGCGAAGGCTTCGATTTCGGCCTGCGTTAGTCAAACGATTTAAAGGGGGAAACATGGTAGAGAACGAGCTGGATATCAGCACAAAAGATGGTGCGATGAATACGTTTATCACCCGTCCGGATGGGGAGGGCCCCTATCCTGTGGTGCTGTTTCTAATGGATGCACCGGGTAAGCGGGAAGAACTGCACGATATGGCTCGTCGCATTGCTACGGTGGGTTATTACGTGATGTTGCCGAATCTGTATTACAGGCGTGTTCGTGAATTTGTTATGACTCCGGACAGTCGCGAAACGATGTTTGGTCACATGAATTCGCTGACCAACGCGATGGTCTGTGAAGATGTTGCCGTCCTGCTTGAACACGCCTCGGGTGATGCCGCCGCAGGTGACGGACCTGTCGGATGTGTGGGGTATTGCATGAGCGGGCCGTTCGCGTTTGCAGCTGCAGCTGCCTTCCCAGATCGAATAGCCGCCTCAGCATCGTTCCACGGCGTGCGTCTATACAACGATGCCAGTGATTCTCCTCACCTCGATGCGCACAAGATCAAAGGCGAGATGTACTTTGGTTGTGCGGAAACCGACGAGTGGGCGCCGCCAGAGATGATCGACGGCTTGGACAAGTACCTGGGTGAGGCTGGGCTCAGGTACCAGATCGAGTGGTATCCGAACACGCATCACGGTTTTGTGTTCCCGCTCCGCGATGGCATGTACCACAAAGAATCGGCCGAGCGTCACTGGGAACGGCTGTTTTCCCTGTTTATACGGAACGGCGTGGCGCCCGGTTACCGATAGTTAGCCGTTGGCGGTAATCTCGCCCAGCTTCTGTGTGAGGAGAGAGTTTTCCCGGTAGTCGATGGGGATGACCATCAGACTGGGTCCGTCTTCGTTGAACGCGGCCTCCAGCGTGTTGGCAAGGTCTGCGCTTTTCGTGCAGTGATGGCCATGCCAGCCAAAGCTCTCCGCCAGCGTCATCCAGTTTGGATTGCCGAAGGCAAGATCCGTGTGGCGACCGAATTCGTTCTCCTGCTTCCAGGCGATGAGGCCATACTCGTTGTCTTCCCACACCATCATAACGAGGTTGTTGTTATATCGTTTGGCGGTCTCCATTTCCTGCACGTTCATCAAAAAGCCTGCATCGCCCGCGATACCGAGAATACGTCGATCCGGGTAAACCATCGAGGCGGCCATCGCACCTGGCAGCGCAAAGCCCATGGAGCAGAAACCGTTCGGAATCAGGCAGGTGTTGGGCTCGAAACAATGATAGTGGCGCGCTATCCACATTTTGTGGGCGCCCACATCTGAGAGCAGAATGTCATCGGGCCCTAACACCTGACGACAGTCCCACAGGACTTTTTGCGGACGAATGGCACCTTCCTGGGTATCCTCGGCGTACTCGGCAAGATCTTTGGTCATTGCATCACGAGCACTCTGTTGCCCGTTAAAGTCGTAGTCGAGTTTCGGTGCGTTCTGTTCCATTTTCTCGTTCAACATCCACAGGAAGTGCGCCAGATCGCCTACCACTTCGAGTTCGGGATGGTAGTGTTCGTCAACCTCAGCGGGCAGGAAATCTGCATGAATGATGCGTTTGTCGCGTGCGGGATTCCAAAGGCGCGGGTGGTACTCAACCATGTCAAAACCAAGTGTTATGACAAGATCCGCCTCATCGATTACAAGATTCATGCGGTCCTTACTGCCGAGGCCCACTGTATAGAGGCAATAGGGTGCATCCATGGAAACAGCACCTTTGGCCATGAACGTGCTGATCACACCCACGCCGGTTGACTCGCAGAACTTTCTCAACTGTTTGCTCGCACGGCGACGGATACAGCCATTGCCAGCGATGATCACGGGTCGTTTTGCGGTTGTTATGGCTTGTAGAGCCTGATCGACAATCTTGTCATCGGGAACAGGGCGACGAAATCTGAACGGTGCCAGAGGCGTGGCGAGGGTATCCAGTTTGGCGAGATCCTCCGCGAGCTCGATGTGAACAGCACCAGGCTTTTCGGTACGGGCAAGGCGTACCGCCTTACGAATGATTTCGGGAATGGTGTCCGGGTGACGCACTGTTTCCGCCCACTTTGTGACGGGCTCGAACATCGCTACAACATCCATCACCTGGTGCGATTCTTTGTGCAGGCGTTGCGTATCGCCCTGCCCGGTCAGCACCAGCATGGGGGCGCGGTCCATATTCCCGTCAGCCACTCCGGTAATCAGATTTGAAGCGCCAGGACCCAGCGTACCGAGACAACCCGCGGGGTTACCGGTCAGACGTCCGTAAATCTCGGCCATGAAGGCGGCACCCTGCTCGTGACGTGTGAGAATAAATTTGATCTTTTCCGATAGTTCTAACGACATCATGAAGTCAGCGTTCTCTTCCCCGGGAACGCCGAAGATATATTCCACGCCTTCTTCTTCGAGGCATTTAACAAATAGGTCTGATGCTTTCACTTTGGGATCCTTGCTCGCTCAAGCCATTGCGACAACGTTTGAGTTGATTCGTTCAACAGTCGATTTAGTTATATCTTTAGTATAGATTGCACCGTCGGCTTCGCATGAGGTCGTTTCAGGTTTATTTGTAAGCCCCTAGAAAGGGGCCGGAGAGGGGATTTAATTCAATGAAATCAACAAGATGGGTGGCTGCCCTTGTGGCAGCCGGCTTGGTCAGCCCTGTGCTGGCAGATGACGATCAGGTCATCGAAGAGATTGTGGTGACGGCGCAAAAGCGCAGCCAGAATCTGCAGGAAGTACCCGTAGCGATCACCGCGTTCAGCGAAGAAATGATCGAACGGTCTGGCGGGAACAGTCTCGCCGATATGGAGTTTGCGGCGCCGTCGCTGAACTTCGGCCGGGGTAGCCGTCGTACCCGAGGTGAAATCAACATCCGGGGCGTTGGCAGTTTTTCTCGCAACCCGGGCTTCGATGCGCGTGCAAGTGTCTACGTGGATGGCGTGTTTGTGGGACGTTCTGGCGTGTTTGACCAGGATTTGCAGGATGTGACTTCAGTGGAGGTGCTGCGTGGTCCGCAGGGTACGCTGTTCGGGAAGAACACGATCTCTGGTGCTATCAACATCAACACGGCAAAACCGCATCAGGAATCTGAAACCAAATTTACGGTTGGTGTAGGCAACTACTCTCTGCGTAAGTACCAGATGTATATGAATCGTCCGTTGAGCGATAACGCGGCTGCAAGTTTTGCAATCACCAATATGGACCAGGATGGGTTTATCGATAACACGTTCCTGGGTACGGACATCAATGGTATCGACCGGTTGAGTGGTCGCGCGAAGTTGCGTATCGAGTCGTCCGATGAGCTCGAGTGGAACTTTGCGGTGGATTTTCTCGATGAGGATGAACGAGGCGGCAATGGCGAAGGTATCCGAGCCGACTCAGGTGTGGGTCTCGCCTTTGGTCAGGCCAGCTTCAGTACGGCACCTGGTGCGCGCAAAGTGGATCATGACGCGCAGGAGCTTGAGACACGTAAGTTCTGGGGCGGCTCTGTTACAGCGGACTATGACTTAGACAGTGGCTACACCTTTACGTCCATTTCCGCCTATCGCGAGATGGAATGGTTCAACCTGAACGAAGAGGACTACACGCGCCAGTTCATCGGTACGAGTGCATTCGATGAAGAAAGCGAACAGTTCACTCAGGAATTCCGTATTACGTCACCGCAGGATCGTGCGTTCAGCTACGTAGCTGGCCTCTATTACATCGATCAGAACATCTCCACCGAGCGGGATGGCACCTTCACGGGTCTTTTCTTTGGTCGTCCGTCTGAAGACGCAGAACGTATTCCGACGTTTGTTGGCGTGGACGCAAAAGGCTGGGCTGCATACTTCGACGGCACCTACCGTGTCAGCGAGAATGTGGAGGTCACCGCAGGACTGCGTTACACGGATGATGAGAAGAAGATTGATTTCTTCCTGCCCAACCCGACCGGATTTGCCGGCGTGCTCGACATGACTGGCCAGGATCCGTTTAAAGATACGTACAGTGCAACCGCTGTCACACCCAAGGTTGGAGTTAACTGGTTTTTTAACGAAGACATCATGTTTTATGGCACATACTCAGAAGGGTTTAAGTCGGGTGGATTTAACGTCGACTTTGTACAGACCCTTGAAGAGTTGCCTTACGATGAAGAAACCGCGCAGAGCTTTGAGTTGGGTATGAAGTCCACTTTCTGGGATGGCCGCGTGCGCCTGAACCTTGCGGTCTTTGATACCACCTTTGAGGATTTCCAGGTTCAGCAGTTTCAGCAGCTTTCGCCCACGGTCAGCCGCATTGCAATTTCCAACGCGGCAGAAGCAAACAGCCGCGGTGTGGAGATGGAGTTGACAGTTGTACCTGTAGAAGGGTTGACGCTGATGGCGAACGCCGCCAGCATCGATGCTGAGTTCGACAGCTTCCGTGAATGTAATGCGGGTGTGGATTGTACGGGCAACAATCTGCCATACGCGCCTGAACTGAAGGTTTTCCTGTCTGCGCAGTACGAGTGGACCGTCTCCGACGGCGATGTGATGTACGTTCGCTGGGATTGGAGCGATACGGATGACTATTTCACGCACCCTGAGAACACCCCTATCGTTCGCGAAGTATCCGGCTACGACATCCAGAATGTGCGCGTAGGTTACATCTCAGCGGATGACCGCTGGAGCATCTCAGCGTGGAGTAAGAACCTGTCTGATTCTGAACACCTGAGAATGCGCGAGTTGAACTTCTTTGGCGTGCAGCGCGGGCACTATGAACCGCCTCGCACCTACGGTTTAACCGCTTCACTGCGTCTGTAGTCGACGCGGAGCAAAAATAGCCCGGCTGAAGCCGGGCTTTTTTTAGCTTCTGTTAAGCCAATGCGGCGTCGATTGTTGTCTGTTCAACCCCGGCTGCAAGAGCGGCTTTTGCCAACTCATCCCAGGCGCCCTCTGATAGAGGTATGCCGGACTCAGATCGAACCGCCACGCTCTCCCTTTCGGGCTCACCAGGCACACGCACACGATCTACCCCAGCTGCCGGGGCAGTTGAATGGATGTAGGCGATCATTTCCGTGACTTCGTGCTGGAACTTTTCCAGACCGCCAAAGGCTGCTGGGTCGAGTACGACCATAAACATGTTGTTGACGATGTGATTGTTGCGTTCATTCCCTGGTTGAGCGGTCCATTCGCCTGCGAGCGCGCCGCCCAGAAGTTCGCACATAACGGCGAGACCATAACCTTTGTGAGAGCCAAATGGTCCTAAAGCGCCTACCGGGCGAGAAAAGAGGACAGACGGGTCGTCTGTTGGAATACCTTCGCTGTCGATCAACGCGTCCGCCTGGACCTTTTGCCCGGCTTCATGCGCAACCCGAACCTTCCCCATGGCTATGGCGCTGGTGGCCATGTCCAGAACAACGGGTGCCCCGTCCTTAACAGGTACGGCGCACGTGAAAGGGTTTGTTGTGAAGCGTCGCTCGCGTCCACCGAAAGGCGCAACAATTGGATCGTGGCCGACCACATTGACCATGTGTAGTGACACCAGACCCTGCGCCGCGCAGTGTTCTGCATAGGTCCCAATACGTCCGAGGTGGTGGCAGTTACGTACGCCCGTGCAGACCACGCCGGTATCTTTTACTCGCTCTATCGCCAGATCACAGGCTTCCCGGCCAACCACCTGACCAAATCCGAAGTTGCCGTCTATGACCATGACGGCGCCATTGTCTTTGGTGACCTCGGCATGTGCATCTTTGGCGAGCAGACCCGCTTTGATGTTGCGGACGTAAGCCGGGGCCATACCGACCCCATGGCTGTCGTGACCTTTCAGGTTGGCCGCGACCAGATGTTCCGCAACTTCTTTTGCCATTTCGGCATTGGTTTCCAGACTCAGGAAAATGTTCTGCACAAATTGACTGAGCTGATCGGCTTGTATCTGCATGGTCATAGGCTTACTTCGCGACTGTCGTTGTTATTTCGACTCATGCTAGTGTTCACGGCAGGGGTAAACAAGAGCGGAGGGACTGCATGGAAACTTTGAGTGAGGGTTATGGACTGATTGAAGGGCCTGTCTGGGTGCCAGGGCGTGGCTTGCTGTTCAGTGACGTGACGTTTGGAGGTGTGTATTGCCTTGCCGAGGATGGCGCCGTCCAGGAAGTTTTTGCCCATCGCAAAGGCATAGGCGGCATGGCAGAGCATGTTGACGGTGGCATGGTGGTCAGCGGCCGCAACATCAGCTACAAATCCTTCGACGGTGGACCGACGGTGACGCTCCTTGAGCGTGATGAAGCCGCCGGGTTGGTTGGTTTTAATGACATTACGGCAGATCACAAAGGGCGGATATACGCGGGCGGCCTGGGATCCAGCCCTGTTTTTGACGATGGCCGTGCGCCGCAGTCGGAAAACTTGTATCTCATCGATCTGGATGGATCCTCCCGAGTTGTCGCCGAAGACGTCAGACTGACAAATGGTCTGGGCTTTTCACCGGATGGCAGAACGCTTTACCACTCCGATTCTCTGAGGCGATCAGTCTTTTGTTATGAAGTGGCTGACAACGGTGACCTAGGCGAAAAACAACACTTCGCGAAAACTGAGACCGGCGCCCCCGATGGCCTGGTGGTGTCAGAAGATGGTGCTGTGTGGGTAGCGTTGGCCGGTGGTGGGAAGGGGGTTGGTGTCTACAACGCGGATGGATCGCATCGAGAGCACATTGAAATTCCTCACCCCATGTGCACCAGCGTCTGCTTTGGTGGCGAGGATCTCAAGGATCTCTACATTGTTTCCGGGTCGGATGATCTGCCGGGTGAAAAAGCAGGCGGGGTGTTCAGAATTCGAGTGGGTGTGGCTGGTCTGCCGGTACCGCTAGCCCGAGTGCCTGTCTCTCGGTAATACATCCTCTCGGTAAAAAACAGGGGAGCAAGAACGCTTGATCTTTCAGTGGCAGGCCCAGTGGAAGGACATTTCGTCCGGGTGATTTCTGCAAAAGCTGAGATGGCCGCATCCCATGTCACCAAACATGTACGGCAAGTGACCATTTGAGTCTATCTGCACCAGAAATTCCATCTGCTGGCCACAGGTTCGACAGTCCGGTAACTCTTCATCCTGAACCCAGTTGGGCCAGCCTCCAAGCTTCTCACCTGACAGTGGGAAGTGTTCAATCAGGATATCGTATTCATCGTCGGTGATCGACGCGTCCTCAAGTTCTGCCGGAAAGTCCGGCCGTCGCTGCCAGGACACAATTCTGCGGCCGGGAAAAAAATCTCCGCTTGGAACTTCAAACAGGGTCGGCTCGCCGCTGACAACCCGCGCCAAGGTTGCCTTGCTGAAAGGGAAGTAAGATTTGCAGTCCACTTCGCACAAAGGCTCTGACGAAGTGCAGTAGAAGAGTTGCAACACACCGTTTTTGGTTGGGTATGGGTGGTCAACCTCTGACAGGTTGAGTTGAAAGAACAGTTGCATCGGCTGGGTACAATTGTGGCAGACGGGCCAATCAGTACCTTCGACGATCAACGGCAACCCGGAAAATTTGGAACTCTCCGGTGGCCCGTCTGCAGCTTCGGTGATCGGCACCAGAGCGTCACGTCTAAAAGACGCCAGTTTGGTCAATATGTCATCCAACTGGGGTCTGTCTGCGTTGGGCGTTTGTGAGTTTGATTCCGAGTGACTGCGTTCGTCAGCGAAGATTCGTTTCAACCATTTCATATACGCTCTCTCAGTTTATGGCAGTGCTTCGCTCGCCGTTAAGCCGTCAGACCTGTTGCTGCAAGAAACTCAGGGTTGAAAAGCCGCGAGCGGTACTTGCTGCCATCGTCGCACAACATGGTCACGACGGTGTGTCCGGGCCCCAGCTTTTTTGCCACCTCGACAGCACCGCACAGATTGATGCCCGTGCTTGAGCCGAAAAACCAGCCGTCTTCTCTGAGCATTCGATAGACCATGTCGACCATATCCTGGTCGTTAATCTGCACAGCATCGTCGATTTCAGTCCCGGCCAGGTTGTCCGTCACTCGGGAGTTGCCGATGCCTTCCGTGATGGAGGGCCCGGGCGTCATTGTTGCCTCGCCGGTGGTTACCCAGTTGTAGAGTGCGCTGCCATGTGGATCAGTTAGCACAATCTTTACGTCTGAACTTTGTTCTTTGAGGTAACGTGACATGCCCGCGAGGGTGCCGCCTGTGCCTACCGAGCAAGTGAATGCATCGATCTTACCGTCGGTCTGAGACCAGATTTCTGGCCCGGTACTCTCATAGTGGGCCAGACGATTGGCGGTGTTGTCGAATTGATTTGCCCAGACCGCATTTTCCAGCGTCGCTGCGTAGCGGCCAGCTTGCTTCTGGTAGTTCATCTCGTCTGCGTAAGGCACAGTGGGTACAACCCGGACTTCTGCGCCTAGCGTGTTGAGAATATCGACCTTCTCCTGGGACTGGTTGTCGGGCATGTAAATGACCGACTTGTAGCCGCGAGCATTGCACACATGGACGATGCCTATACCCGTGTTGCCAGCCGTGCCTTCCACAACGGTACCACCTGGCTGCAGTGCGCCGGATTTTTCAGCTTCGCGGATCATCCACCAGGCTGCTCTGTCTTTTACCGAACCCCCTGGATTCATGAACTCTGCCTTGCCGAGGATATCGCAACCTGTTTCTTCGGATAGCGAATCGATGCGGATGAGTGGCGTGTTGCCGATAGAGCCGACCAGCCCCTGTTTTGTGTCCATGGAACTTTATTTATATATTTGGGGAGCGGAGCATTGTAGGAGTGCTACAAGCCCACGGCAATCGATGGGAAGGTAAAGAGGCAGGGAAGATGGTCGAAGTTGGTCTAAGCATATGACCCACAAACTGAATTCCGAGCGAGTACAACAGTACGAACAGGCTGGCTATCTCTCACCTGTCCCTGCATTTACGGGTGAAGAAGCAACTCAGCTGAGAGCTGCGCTCGAACGCTTCGAAACTGAGCACGGCGCGCAGGCTGCAGGTTTGCGTAACGACATACACTTGATCCATCGATGGGCGTGGGATGCGGTCACCGATCCTCGTGTAATCGGACCGGTGGTCAGCCTGCTTGGGCCGAATGTGTTGCTCTGGTCGACCCAGTGGTTTATCAAAGAACCCCGCGACGGCAAGTTTGTGAGTTTGCACCAGGACGCCAATTATTGGGGGTTGGAACCACATGATGTGCTGACCGCGTGGATCGCACTATCCGATGCGGGGCCGGCCACAGGACCTATGCGGTTTTTACCTGGTAGCCATCTCGAAGCGCTGCACGAGCACGACAACACCTACGCGGACGATAATCTGTTGTCGCGCGGCCAGACCATCAAGGACCAGTTGGACGAATCCAAGTGTGTACTGGCGCCTTTGCAAGCGGGAGAAATGTCGCTCCACCATGTGCGCCTTGTGCACGGCAGCGACCGCAATGATACGGATGACAGACGCATCGGTATGGTACTGCGCTTTTGCGCCACCCATGTCAGGCAGACCAAGGCTCGAGATACCGCTGTTCTGGTCACCGGGGAAGATACGTACGGTCACTTTGATCTTTTGCCCGCGCCCGAGGAAGAGGCGGGGGCGGCTGAGACTGCGAGACATCAGGATTCAGTTCAGCAGCTCATGAAGATTGTTATGATGGACTGAGAACAAGCGAAACGAAATTTGAGGAGGGCAGCGATGAGTGCAGCTATTAATGAAGCAGAAGAATTAGGTTTAAACGCTGAAAAGGTTGAAGCGCTGCTTAACCGTGTACGGCGAGAGGTAGATGAGGGTCTGTTGCCAGCGGCACAAATTGCCATCGGCAGGCACGGTAAAATCGCCGTATGCGAGTCGTACGGGACTGCCAGCAATAACTCGCTCATTGCCATCTTCTCCGCGACCAAAGGCATAACCTCTGCCGCCGCATGGCTCCTTTTCCAGGAAGGCAAACTGGCTGAAGAGGAGTTGGTGGCTGACATCATTCCCGAATTTGCCTCCAACGGCAAAGAAGGGATCACCGTTCAGCAACTGTTTACGCATACCGCAGGCTTTCCGCATGCACCGTTCAGACCGCTGCAGTGGAATTCAAAAGAAGAAACGCTGGAACGATTTGCCCAATGGCGCCTTTCTTTCGAGCCGGGCTCGCAATTTGAATATCACCCCACCAGCTCCATGTGGGTAATCGCTGAAATTATCGAACGCAGAAGCGGTATGCCGTACACCGAATTTGTTCGCACCCGGGTCGTTGAGCCGCTGGGTTTGCAGAATCTCTTTGTCGGGCTACCCGAAAGTGAAAATGCACGTGCATTGCCGGTAGAGCACAGCGGCGTGGCGATGACCGAAGAGGACTACAAAAAACTTGGCCTGCCGGTGCCGCCGGAAACCGAAGTCACCGAAGAAGCACTGCTCGCCTTCAACTTACCCGAGGTCAGGGCTGTGGGCATCCCCGGCGGCGGTGGCTTTGCCAATGCTCACGATATGGCGCTCTTTTACCAGGCGCTGCTGCATGGCGGATTAAACGGGACGGAAATCTGGTCGGAAGAGACCCGTGCGAGTGCGAGGCGCATTCGATCCGGCGACCTCCAGGATCTGATGTTCAGAAAGCCCGCCAATCGCGCGCTGGGTATCATCATCGCAGGCGACGAAAGTCGTAATTTCCGTGGCTTCGGGAAAACCAATTCCCCCGAGACATTTGGCCACAACGGTGCGGGTGGTCAGCTCTGCTGGGTGGATCCAGCAACCGGGATCTCGCTGGCATATCTCACTTCGGGTCATGATCGTAACAACATCCGTCAGGGGCGTCGCGGGGTGGCAATCGGGAGTCTGGCAGCGGAGTGTGCTTGAGATCACATTTCTTGCACTAGTGATCTCTACACTTGGCGGCTGAAGAACCCAACAAGGATTCTGGGTGATGAAATGTCTCACGCGCGGCGTTGTCTGCGCTCTGGTGCTGCTGGCTGCGCAACCTGCGCTGGCCGGCTGGGTCGAGAAAACAGCCCCGATAATGGGTACCAACGTGCGCGTGGAGATCAAACACGCGGATGAGGAGCATGCGGCAAGATTGGTCGACCGTGTGCTCGCCGAAATGCACCGTATAGATCACGCGTTCTCGCCGTACAAAGAATCCAGTGAACTTTCGAAGGTCAATCGCGAGGCCCCGTCCGGGTGGGTAAACATCTCCGATGAAATGCTGGACCTGCTGACAAAGTCCCGGCAGATTTCTGAACTCTCCGGTGGGGCGTTCGACATCACCTACGCCTCTATCGGGCGTTATTACGATTATCGGGCAGGTAAGGTGCCCGATCCGGAGACGGTGCAGAAAGCGGTTCAGGCCATCAACTATCGATATGTCGAGATTGACGCTGCGAGCCGCCGTGTGCGCTTTCGTCATCCTGAGGTTTATATCGACCTTGGTGGCATCGCCAAAGGCCATGCGGTAGACCGAGGTATTGCGCTGCTGCAGGCGGCCGGGGTTGTCGAAGCCAGCGTTGCTGCTGGGGGCGACTCCCGCATTATCGGGGAGCGTGATGGTCGCCCTTGGACCGTGGGGGTTAAGCACCCACGCAAGGAAGGCGAGATGTCGGTGTTGTTGCCGCTGATCGATACCGCAGTATCCACCTCCGGTGACTATGAACGCTACTTTGAGCGGGATGGCGTGCGCTACCATCACATTCTCGATCCGACCACCGGTAAAAGTGCAGACGGTGCCTGGAGCGTGACGATCCTCGGTGCGGAAGCCACGTTTACAGATGGATTGTCCACCAGCGTGTTTGTGCTTGGACCGGAAAAAGGTCTGGCCTTGATCGACCAGTTGCCAAACGTGGATGCCATCATCATCGATCCACAAGGCAAGCTCCTTTATTCGGAAGGACTCAGCGGCCTCTGACCAGTACTCCTCTCCGCCCTGCAGCTTGATGATGTTCTCATAACGCAAGCTCGCTGCGGTTGACGTCAGGGTGCGGTGAGCCTTTTGTGACGTCTGTCCCACATTCACATTCCTCCCACAAGTAACGTGCGCATATCACGCCGCATGGATGCGGAACCGCAAATTATGGACGTGATGGTTGCGAAGCGCTGGGTGCGCTGTCGTGGAGTGCACGTGGCTCCTCGAGCAGTCGGCGTACCCGGGTTTCCAATTAGAAGTTGGATGAGAGGATTTCATCCCTTCAGGCCACTTTCAGGAAGAAGGTGGATTGCAGCAGGAAGCAGCAGGCAGTTGGTGCCGGTAGTTCGAAGTGATTTATACCGCATGGAACGCGGGCTCGTATGGACAACGAGTGCTCGCTCAGAGCCTTAAATCTCTGAGTGAGTGGGCAGAAGGCGATATCTGAAAAGGATCGCAGTGGTCTCTCCCTAAAAACTTCGACGGCGCGATTGCACTTTTAGCCTCATCAGATGGGGCGAGCTGTCCCGGATTGCGGGGCAACAACTGAATGGAAATGGAGAAGACGATGCCATCAATTCTTTCCCGCCTGACTCTTTCCCGAGTGAAAGGCCTCGTGCTGTCGACCGGACTGTTTGCAGCATTTGTCGCTGGCTCAGCCGGTGCAAGTGTCAAACTTCAGGAATCTGCACCCGACTTTACCCTCAAGTCTCTGGAAGGACCGAATTTGAGGCTGGAAGAATATCGTGGGCAAGTTGTCCTCATTAATTTCTGGGCCAGCTGGTGTGGACCATGCCGCCAGGAAATGCCGATTCTGGATCGCCTGCATCAGCGTTATGAAGATACAGGCTTTGCCGTTCTCGGTGTCAACGTGGAAGGCGAAGTCGCCCCCGCTAAGAAAATCGTCGACAAAACCAATGTCACCTTCCCGGTGCTGATCGACGAAGGCCAGTCGGTTTCCGAGCTATACGAATTGGAGGCCATGCCGAGTACGGTGGTTGTAGACCGTGACGGCGTGGTCCGATATGTCCACCGCGGCTACAAGCCCGGTGACGAAGCCAAGTACGTTGAAGTAGTGAAGAAGCTTATTCGGGAGTAAAGCGCCCCGGGTAACTTTCTTTCAATGAATACTGTCGTTGATTAAGAGGACGCCTTTATGCCAAGGATTGCTAACTACCTCCTGATCGCTTTGTTAAGCATCTCACCGTGTGCGTTAGCGGAAGCGGATCAGCCCGTGGCAGCCACGGAGGCTGCGGCTGAGGCGCCCGAAGTAACTGCTGCAGACCAGACCAGCGAACCGACCAGTGAGCCTCCTGAGAAAAAAATGAAGCTCGACCGGGAAATGGAAGACGTTAAGAAAGCTCTGGTTAAGCTCAAGCGCGACCTTGTGATTCTCGAAGAGGATCTGCTTTTTCCAGCGAGCTCCCAGGTCTCTGTGTTCGTTTCAATGGACGTGGGCGAATTTTTCAACCTCGATGCGGTTACCCTGAAAGTGAACGGTAAAGAGGTCACCCATCACCTGTATACAAAAAAGCAGATGGATGCGCTGATCCGCGGGGGCGTTCAGAAGCTGTATGTGGGTAATGTTAAGCAGGGCGGCAATCGCGTCACTGCGTTCTTTACTGGTACAGGTCCCAATGGACGAGACTTCCGGCGTGCGACCACGGTTGAGTTTGAGAAGGGGTTCGAGCCTACGTTTGTCGAACTTGCCATCTCAGATGTCACCGCCGATTACCAACCCGAGTTCACCGCGGACGTGGTGAACTAAGCGCGGCTTAGGGGTAAGCCGGCATGAAACAGTTCTTTTGTGAACTACTCTTTATTTGCGCTGCCGCAACTGAAGGCGCCCAACCGCTTGATGAGCTGGCGTACGGCACCGTGCTCTATGAGTACTACCAGGAAAAATACGACGAGGCGCTGCTCAATACCTTGATCGCCGAAGCGCGCGGGCAGCGTGGCGAAAATCCTATTCGATTTGATCTTGCGAAAGGCAGCTTTGCTTTCGCTGATGGCATGTACGGCTACGCCAACGAGATATTCGATGCAGTCCCTGAAGGTGAGCTTGAACCCATTGATGAAATGCGCCTCGCATTTCACCTCGCGCGAGAATATCACCGACGCCAGGATTGGGATGCGCTTGCGCCAGAGCTCGAAAAGATACAGCTGGGCAAAACCTGGCTGGGGCGTCAGCGCCAGCACCCAGAAGTGGAATATATGCGCGCAGAACTGGCTGTGCAGCAAAAAGATTTCGCGACGGCTGAGCTTGCGTTTGCGGGCATGGACCCAACGGATCCGTTGCGCGCTTATGGCATGTTCAACCTTGGTGTCGCCTATCGCGAGACCGGACAGTTGGACGCAGCCCAGCAGACGTTTCGCAAACTGGCTGACCTTCAGGCCTACACGGAAGAAGCCTACGACCTGGGCCAGCGTGCACGTCTTGCTTTGGCGCTGATCTCACGGCGACAGCAGAACACTACCCAAGCGGAAACCGTTCTGGCTGACCTTCCAAGCGAAGGGCGTTATCAGGATGTTGCGATGGCCGCCTATGGCGGTCTTGCCATGGACACGGAAGATTATGAACTCGCTGCACGCATCTGGATGACGTTGCAGGAGCAGGCTTACTGGACAGCCAGTACAGCGACGGCGCGCTTGGGCTTTCCGCTTTCTCTGGAACGACTGGCGTTGACGGGTCAGCGAGCCTCAACACAAATGGCGCTCAGGGAATATCACAAGGCGGAAGCGAGTTTCGAAGCCCGTCTGGTAAATCTGACAAGTCTCACTGAAGAAGCAACCGACCCCACCTGGGTACGTGGCTTGCTTGAGGTGTTTGCAGTCCCACCGGCGGTAGATGAGGACGGCGAGGTAGATGAAGAGCATGCCAAACAGATGCAGGATCTTATGCATCGTTGGGAGGCGCAGCTGGGTCATACCGACTGGTTGGAGTGGCTGGCTACCGATCGTGTCCACCAGGCATTGGTGCAGTGGCGTGAATTGAATGGCATGCAGGACTGGCTGGATCAGATGCCAACCCGTCTTGAAGCACTGCAGGAAGTCGCTGAAGAGCGTCAACGCCGCGGTGATGAAGCAAAAAGATTGCTGCTTGACGATGGTTTGCTGGCAGATCGGGTTGCGTTGGATGCCAAAGTTGCAGAGCTGCAAAGCACCATGGACGCAATACGGACTTCGGAGCCGAATCCCAGCGTTGATTGGATGTATCCGTTGGCAACTGCAGACGAACGGGCTGTACTGGACGAATTAAATGACATGCGCGGTCTCATCGTGCATATGACGGCAAAAGATCAGGAAAAATGGTCGCAACGCGTTGCCCGTCTTGAAGGTGTAATTTTCTTCCGCATTGTTGAAGAGCAGGCCAAACGCTTGCAGGACGTTCGCAACGTGCACAACGAGATGCGCGCGCTCGTCGCCGAAAACTCTGACCGTGTCGCCCGTGTGCAAGCTGCTGAAGATCAGTTTGTGGCCGGTGTTGGTACCGACTTTATGATCTTTGTGGATCGAGCAGAGGCTTTGATCGCCAGCGTTGATGCAGCGCGGATTGCAAGGGAGGAACTGCTCGCACAGGAGATCCGCTCTCGCATGCTTCAGGAGATGCGTCAGGTAGAAGAGTATTTGCTGGTAACGCGCATTGCGATCGCACGCGCCACCGACCAGCTGGCGCAGGTGGACCCAGCTTACAGCGGAGGTCAACGATGAACCTCGTAGGGCGTAGCCTGATCGTGTCAGCTCTGTTCGCGATGAGCGCTGGCTGCAGCTGGATGAGTTTTGGGTTGTTCCAGGATGAGGATGCGCCGCGGAAGATTAAGCCGCGCGGTCCTTCACTCGGAAAGGTTGTCAACCGTCTGCCTGAACTGGAACTTGAAGAAACGCAAAGCTATAGACCGACGCGTGACGAGGTGATGGCCGCCTACAACCGTGTATACGGCATGCTGCCGAATGTGGCTGAGAACCGCGCGGTGGGCAAACGTCTGGCGGATCTGCATATGGATCGGGGCCAGGATCTGGACATAGAAGGACAGGCTGATCCGTACAATCCTGCCATCGAGCTCTACGAAAAACTCCTTGCAGAGGGCGGCGAGGGTCAGGATGAAGTTCTGTATCAACTGGCGCGTGCCTACGATGTCAGTGCTCGTTCGGAACAGACACAAGGCTTTCTTGATCGCCTGATCAATGACTATCCGGAATCACAGTACATCCCGGAAGCGCGTTTCAGACGCGCTGAGATTATGTTCTCCAACGAACTTTATCGTGAGGCAGCCAGCGACTACGCCTACGTAGTGGGTATTGGTGAGAGCACGCCTTACTACCGCAACGCGTCCTACATGTTGGGTTGGTCGGAGTTTAAACGCTCCAGGTTCGATGAAGGTTTGCATCAGTTTTTCAACGTTGTGGACAGCTTGTTAAAAACCAAGTCGGTTGACGAACTGGAGACGGTTGAAGACGAACTCCTGAAAGACAGCTTTCGGGTTGTGACGCTGGCATTAGCCTACCTGGACGGGCCGATGACGCTCGCGGACGAGATGCGTCGCCGCGACAAACCCAGTTGGCAATATCTTGCGTACGAAAAGCTTGCCGAAGACTACTTTGAAAAAGAACGTTACCTCGACAATGTCGCTACGTGGCAGACCTTTGTTGAGCACAACTCGCTGGACCCACGTGCACCTGCGGCGCACAAAGGCATGGTGAAGACCCTGATGGATGCAGGCTTTCCCAGCGATGTTATTCCGAAGAAGAAAGAATTTGTTGTCCGCTATGGCGTCTACTCTGAGTTCTGGAGTCACCACGGCACAGAAGTTCGCGAAGGTTACATAGATACGTTGCATCAGTATCTGTCCGAACTCGCCAAGCTTGCGCATGCAGATGCGCAGGACTACACACGTGAAAATCAGCGCAAAGCGAAACAGAAGTATCGCGAAGAGGATCGCAAAGCCCTCTACCTGGCCGCGGCGAACTGGTACGACGAACTGGTGGTGACGTTCCCCGAAGATCCGCGCACGGCAGAGTTTCTATTCCTCCTGGGCGAAACCTATACCGAAGCGCTCGAATATGGACGTGCGGTTGCGGCTTATCAGCGTGTAGTGCGTGAGTTTCCGGAGTACCCGGATGCTAACGAGGCAGGCTATGCAGCAATTCTTGGTTTGAACGAATTGGTTACCACGGCTTCGGCAGACGAATTGGAGCTTTGGCAACGACTGAAAATCGACGCGCAAATTGAGTTTGCGCTGGTGTTTGCCGGTGATGAGCGAGCGCCCGCCGTACAGACCGATGCGGCAAATACGTTGTTTGCACTCGGCCACTCCAGTGAGGCCATCGATCTGGCAGAAAATCTCCTGGCTGAATGGCCCGACGTCGATGCTGAACTCAAGAAGACAGCGCTCTTGATCATCGGACACGGACGCTTTGAAGCAGATGAGTTTGTATTGGCCGAAGCGGCTTACCATCAGCTTCTGGAGATGCAGCTGTCTGCGGACGAGAATGCCAAAGTGAATGAACGGCTGCTCGCCTCAGTGTACAAGCAGGCGGAAGCTGCGGACTCGCAGGGTGAGGTGGATGCGGCCGTGCATCACTACCAACGCATTGCGGTTCTCGACCCAAGCTCGCCGCTGGCTGCCCAAGGTGCCTTTGACGCCATTGCGGTTACCGAGACGGCAGGCCGTATAGATGCGGCTGCAGATATGCTGGAAACCTTCCGCCGCACCTATCCCAAACATGAGCTCAATAAGGGTATAGAGCTGCGTCTGGCAGGCCTTTACGAGAAATCCGAAAACTGGGCGTCAGCCGCGGTTGAGTATGTACGCATTTCTGAAAGCGCGCCTGAGAAAGATGTTCGTCGCCAGTCCAAGTACCGGGCTGCGGAGTTGTACTTGAAGCTCGAAGACGTACCGCTTGCTATTGAGCACTTCCGCGATTATGCACACACGTACAAACAACCTTATGACCTGCGCCTGGAAGCCATGCACCACATGGATGAGCTCTACCAGAGTACTGGCGAAGGCGACAAGCGTCGTTTCTGGTTGAAGAAGAAAATTGATCTGCATAAAGAAATGGGCAGAGATGCAACCGAACGGGCTACTTACCTGGCAGCGAGTGCACAGTTTGTATTTGCCAACGATGCTAAAGCACGTTTCACCGCGGTACGTTTGACGCACCCCTTGAAACGCAGCCTCAAGAAAAAACAGCGCGCACTCAAAACGACTCTGAAAGCATTTGAGGACGCCGCGGCCTACAACGTGGCTGAGTTTGCCAGCGCTTCGACCTTTGAAATCGGTAATCTCTACGCTGAGCTATCGAAGTCGATTATGGCCTCCGACAGACCCAAGAACCTGTCTGAACTGGAGATGGCGCAGTACGACATTCTCCTCGAAGAACAGGCTTTCCCCTTTGAAGAGCAGGCGATCTCGCTGCACGAAATCAATATGCAGCGAGCCTGGAGCGGCGGATATGACGATTGGGTGAAGCAGTCGTTTGGTGAACTCAAACGTTTGATGCCGGGCAGATTTGATAAACCGGAAGAGGGGCTGAGTTATGCTCATGCGATTCACTAGCAGCCTGGTGTTGATGTTAATGCTCGGCGCGTGCGCCAGCATGCCGGTGCCTTTTGTGGGCAAAAGCGAGCAGGCCTCCGCGGCAGCGACAACGGCGGATGCGGATGATCTCGGCTCTATCCCGACGGAAGAACGCAGCATCGAGCGAGACGCTAATGACATTCCTCTGGAAAGCGAAGCAGCAAACTCAGCCGCCGTTAAACAGGCGCCGCTGGAGCTGCCAGTAAAAACAGTTAAAACACCCTCTATTCGTTCCGGAAACCAGGAACTCTTTAATCGTGGTGTGCAGTTGATGCAGGAAGGCAAACCCAAATTGGCGCTGGTGCTTTTTGAAGAAGTGTCTGCCTCACAGCCGGAGCTGGCGGGACCATGGGTAAACATCGGCATCATTCATAAAGGGGCTGGACGCCTGGAGGATGCACAATCTGCATTTGAGGCGGCGCTCAAAGCCAACAAGTACAGCTGCGATGCACTTAACCAGCTTGGCATTCTGGCGCGTGAAGCGGGTGACTTCGCTCAGGCCGAAGCGCACTACCAGGAATGTTTGAGCGCCAATCCAGGCTACAGTTCCGCGCAACTTAATCTTGGCATTTTGTACGAACTGTACATGGGCAGATTAGGGGCAGCGCTTGCCGCGTATCAAGATTATCAGCTGGGCTTGAACGAGCCCGATGCCCGCGTTAACCGTTGGGTCCTTGACCTCGAACGGCGTGTGGCTCAACAAGTAGCACAACGGTGAGGTCGTGAGCATGGTGGTAAAAACTCTATTTACGCTTCTGACGATCTCGATGTGTGCCGCGAGTTTTGCTGCGGAGCAGGATCCGAACGTATCGCAGAAAGCTGAGAAAGAAGCTGAACAGAAAGTTAAAAAGCAGAAACCCGTAGCAGAAATGCCTTCGGGTGTGCTGCAACTTGATCAAACCGTGATCTCCGGCAACCAAGAACTGCCAAAAGTGCTTTATATCTTGCCCTGGCGGGAGCCGCAGGGATTACCCGATATCGAAATTCAGGCTGAGTTTACTGAGGCTGAAGTTTTTAGACGTTTGTACCCACCGGCGTATCGAAGAGAGCTTAGCTACTTTGACACGCTGAAGGGATTGCAAGAAGACACCGGTCAAAATCAGGAGGAGTAGTAAGATGGATATGTACGCGACCGTTGTGGGTTTCTTCCAAGAAGGAGGCCCCTTCATGTATCCCATCGCAATTGTGCTGGCAATTGGTGTTGCCATCGCCGTAGAGCGATACCTATATCTCGCAAATCAGATGCGAGTTAACCGCAAAGACTATAACGCGTTGTTGCCACTGCTGAAGCAGCGTCGAGTCCGCGAGATTGTTGAGTTGACGAAAAAGTCATCTTCAGCGATGTCACGGATCATCGCTGATGGCGTAAACAAGCAACAGCACGCTGATGCAGCGCGCCGTCGTACGGACGTGGAAGCGGCCATGGAAGAAGGTCTGCTTGAAGCGTTGCCGAACATCGAACGTCGCACGCCTTACCTTGCAACGTTTGCGAACATCGCAACCCTGCTGGGACTTCTGGGAACCATCATCGGTTTGATTGCTGCGTTTACCGCGGTGGCGAATGCCGATCCGGCCGAGAAGGCGACGCTGTTGTCCCAATCTATCTCGATCGCGATGAACACCACCGCGTTTGGCTTGATGGCGGCTATTCCGCTGCTCTTGATCCATTCAATGTTGCAGTCGAAGACGAGTGCCATGATCGAAAGCCTTGAGATCGCCGTGGTTAAGTTCGTGAATCTTCTGGAAGGTAATGCCGATGCGGTTGCAAAAGCAGCGCAACAGGCTGCCCCGAAGAAAGCGGCTCCTGCGAAAGCTTAAGTCTCTAGAGAACCTATCAAGACGAACTCTGTAGTTACTAAAGAGGCGACGAGGCATGGATCGCGTACGTAAAAGAAGGCAGAAACACGTCGAAGCGGCGGACCTGGACGTCACCCCGTTCATGAATCTCATGATCGTGCTGGTGCCAGTGCTCCTGCTCTCGATGGTGTTTACGCACACCACCGTGATAGATCTGAACTTCCCCACCGGTGATGCTGCATCTGGTCCTATCGACCCTGATGCCGTACATCTGGAAGTGCAGGTTTACGCCGACCGCTTGGTCGTAGCGGATGGCCGAGGGGGTGTGATTAAAACGCTGCCGAGCAAAGAAGAGGGTCATAACTTCGAAGAACTGACCCTGGTTATGCAGGAGCTGAAACGCCGCATGCCGGAAAAGGAAGACATCACTGTTCTCCTGGAAAATGAAACCGACTATCAGACGCTGGTTTCCGTGATGGACCGGGTGCGCTCGTACCCTGCGGTGCAAGCCATGGATGTTGTAGATGCGGAACTCTTCCCAGTGATATCTCTGGGTGATGTGCCGGTCTCGGATGCCGTTGCAAGCACACAAGCAGGTGCTGACGGAGGTCGCTCATGAGTGGTCTGCGTTCGGCGAAACGCCGTGGTCGAAATAAGAAAAAGGGTAAGACAGCAGCGCTTAACCTCGTCTCGTTGATGGACATTTTCACCATCCTGGTTTTTTTCTTGATGGTGAACTCCTCCGAGGTGGAAGTTTTACAAACGTCCTCCAAGATCAAGCTGCCTGACTCAACTTCTGAGCAGCGACCAGACAATAATCTGGTCATTTCTGTCAGCGCGGAAGACCTGATTGTTCAAGGTCGCCCGGTTGCAAAAATTGAATCATTGCTCGGTGCTGAAACTGAGGTCATCGATGGCTTGAAGGAAGAATTGGTCTACCAGGCTAATCGACGTCCGGAAATGCCTGAAGGAGGTTTCGAGATTACGGTTATGGGAGACAAAGAACTCCCGTACTGGCTTTTGAAACGTATCCTGCTTACCTGTCAGAGCACAGACTTTGCGCGTGTGAGCCTTGCTGTTAACAAAGTTGCGGGCGCGGATGTTTCGGCGCTCACTTCTGAACTGGAAGCGGGTGGTAATCCGGCGACTAATCCTGCAGAAGGAGCAGCGTCATGAGTCAGGCACCCGTAGCAGTAGTCCATGATTTTGATCTGCCCTGGGAATCTGCCAGTGCGGATAGAAAAGCCTTCAAGAAGTGGCTGGGCATCTGGCTGGCGTTTGTGCTGGTAGTGGGTTTGCCCATGCCCTGGCTGATTCTGCCGGAAGTGGAGCGCGAGGAACTGGAAGAGCTGCCACCGCAGCTTGCCCGGATTGTCCTGGAAAAGCCCAAGCCCAAGGTGCCCCCACCCCCGCCACCGAAGGAAGAGAAGGAACAGCCCAAGGAGCAGCCGAAACCAGAACCTGAAGAGGAGAAGGTTGTGAAGGCTGAACCAAAGGTTGCCGATGCGAAGGAAAAAGCTTCCGTATCGGGACTGCTGGCATTCAAAGATGCCTTTGCGGATATGCGCGAAGCCGTCGATGTCAGCAAACTGCAGGATACGGCGGCCATTCAGCGAGGCGCTGGACAGGCGGCTACGATCGATCGCAACATCCTGACTTCAAAACAATCTACGCGCAGTGCCGGTGTGAACGTTGCCGCGCTCTCGCGTGAAACGGGTGGCGTTGCCTTGTCGGGTCGCCAGACGACCAAGGTTGATGCACCGGAAAATGTTGCCGGTACGGGCGGCGTTCGCAAGCCACGAAATGTGGATACGCGCAGCCGCAGCATCGAAGAGATTCGACGCGTGTTTGACACCAACAAAGGTGCGATATTTGCGATCTACAACCGGACGCTCCGCTCTAACCCTGCGCTGCAAGGTGAGGTGGTACTCGAGCTGGTGATCGATCCTAATGGAGCTGTCGTGGACTGTAAGGTTGTGGCATCTGAAATTGCCGATCAGACCATGATCGATAAAATCGTCAACCGCATACGTCTCTTTAACTTTGGTTCACGCGACGTAAAACAGACGACCATCCGCTACCCCGTTCACTTCTTACCAACTTAAGCTCTTACCAACTTAAGTAAGAACGCCGGTCACGGACAAAATCAGGCGCTTGTCAGCGCCTTTTTTTGTGCCTTGGATATTTTGTTGATTTTGGTGATGCCACAGCGCTGACCACCGACGGTGACGTAGTCAAACCCGGCGTAGACGCTGTTGTTTGAGGAACTGACGCCAAGCTTCTGATTCGAGTTCAGTCGGTGACAGACGTTTCTGAAGGTCACAAGGTAGTTTTTAGATGGGCTGGTGGAGATCACCAGATGGCGTGCATCTACCACGTGCCAGTCGTCTATCTGATCAGCGAAGGGAATTTTTTTCACGGGAAAACCCGGTTCGGGTGTCATCGCATTTGCCCCGGAGGATAAGACGGACAGGAGCAGTACGGAGGGTACAAGTCGGGTGATTACAGACAGCTTTTTCATGGCGGAATTCTCCTTATCCTTATCTCGTAGTTAAGTTTCTCTGAACGAAACTGAACGGAAACTGAACAGTTCGAACGAGCTTATGCGATCCAACAACGCACCAATGGCTTCGACGTAAAGCTGGATCTGAGTATCGATAATCCATGTCATCAACGCGTGAAGAGGGCCTTGGTTGACGGTGGCGAGCAATCCATTCCCGCGGGGAAAATATCGTGACGGTTATTTTCCTGAATGGTTCCAGGGCTCGCCAATAGAGCGCCCCGCAACCGAAAACACGCATAGACGCATGAAATACGCATGAAAGTCGCATAATTGTTGTCGGACGATGCCGACCCTGATGGAAAAGTGTGGACGTCGTCACGTTTCGTCCCGGCCCCACGAGTGTTGGGTAGGGACAAGGGTTAAAATGAGCGATTGATGAAAGCGATAAGAGGGAGCGCTATGGACAGGCGTTTCACAGGTTTTACGTTGCTGGATTTATTGGCAGCACTCGCGATTGTCGCGGTGGTATCCGCGATAGCGGCACCTATATACAGCGACTTTGTAGACAACGCGAACGATGCGGCAGCGCAGTCTGACATCCTCGAGATTCAGATGCGCATAGAGCAGTTTTACAGCAACGGTTTTGCGTACCCGGACGACCTGAACGAAGTGCCGGGCGTACCCGCGGAGGATCCCTGGGGCAGGGCTTATTCCTATCTGCGCATCGACGGCAGTACGGAGCCTGGCATCAAGGGGAAACAGCGCAAGGACAAAAACCTGAACCCGCTCAACACCGACTATGACCTTTTCAGCAGCGGCAAAGATGGCAAGACCAAGGGACCGCTGACGGCAAAAGATTCTCACGATGACATCATTCGTGCAGGTAATGGTGGGTTCGTTGGGAGAGGGGAAAATCACTAGTGACCACGTTAAAAGCCAGCGACGCATGGCTTTGTTTTCAAGCGCCGTAGAACAGAAGCTTGCGCTACGGCTAGCCTTCGTATTTGTATTTCCCCTTTTAACCCTCGCCTATGTGGCGACCAATCAGTTTGCTGACAGCAAGCTTGAGTTCACGCAAAAACATCTCGCCAACGAAGCAAAAGACTACGGTATGACGCTGGCGGAGCGCTTGAACGCGCGTGTTTTCGCCGCGCTGGGTAAATCGCCATCTGAGTATCTGGACAGCAGGTTCCCGCTTGCGGCAACGTCGACGAGTATATTTGTGACCGTGAATTCAGCCGCGCCGGAGGCGCCGTTGGAAATCCGTCTGAGTGACATCACAAGAGACCTCGAAGAGGTCGAGAACATCCAGCGTTGTGTCAGTTTTGCAGCCGGTGGGTGTCACATGCCGGAAGGCAGCCTATCCAGTCAATGGCAACTGCGTCTGCTAACGCTCTATGACACCAACGAGTCGATTTACGTTACAACTTGGTTAGCAGCAGACGATCAGCTGCTGAAAGAGAACTTGTTGATCGAAATATTTCCACTGCTTGTGGCGTTGTTGGTAATTCTCATGACCTACAGCGGCGCCATTTTCCTGCGCCAGCGACTCCTGCCTCTGAATGAGTTAAAGCACGGTGTAATAGCTTTGGAGCGCGGACAATTTGGACATCAGGTAGATACGGTTTCTGATGATGAATTTGGCGAATTGGGTGATGCGTTTAACTCGATGTCCAATCAGATTGAAAGCTCGTTTGGATTTCAGATCATCGTGGCCGAAATTGACGAAGCGATCCTCTCTGGTTCGGAGATGAAGTCGGTGTTCGCGAAATGTAGAGAAGCGCTGCTGAAGTACTGTGGTGTGGGAGCCGCTGTGCTGATTGAATCAGGCGATGCCTTTTGGAATGTGTATCAAGAGCAGGATGGTGGCATCACCAAGGATCAGGTGAAGACAAAGCCTGAACTTGCAGATTTTTTTGTGGGTGGACACGCCTTTCCGATTTTGAATGAACAGGCTGTCAGTGGGTGGTTGTTTATCGATGAGCTGGTTACCCGCCACGACATCAGGGTGCTGGAGATCATCCGCAAACTCTCGGTATGCGATACCACCATTCGACGCAGCGAAGCGCTCTATCAGCAGGCTAACTACGATGACCTCACAGGGCTCTTGAACAGGACCTCGTTCTCTTTCCAGTTGGCGCGCAAGGTTGCACATGTCAAACGGACAGGGAAAACAGGCGTGCTCATTTACCTGGACCTGGACGGTTTTAAGAAGGTAAACGACAGCGAGGGACACTCCGCTGGAGATCAGCTCCTGAAGGTGATCGCCAAGCGCATTGAGAAGAGCGTTCGTGAAGAAGACATTGTTGCCAGATTGGGTGGCGATGAGTTTGCGATCGCTCTGGATGAGTTTACGGACGACTCCCACCTTGTCAGTTTTTTACAGCGTGTATTGGGTGACCTGGCTATACCGGTGCGAGCAGGAAAACTGGAGATCTCTATTCAAGCGTCTATGGGGGTGTGCGTTTTTCCGCGTGATGGTAACTCTGTGGAAGGGCTTCTGAAGAACGCCGACATTGCCATGTACCGGGCGAAGCAGAGTGCGGGTAACTCTTTTATGTTCTACAACGAAGGGTTGAATAAAGAAGCGGAACGCCAGTTGCTGGTTGAAGCGAGGCTTGGGCGCGCAATTCGCAACAAAGATCTTGAAGTATTTCTCCAACCGAAGCTGGACACCACCAGTGGATTGATCACTTCCTGCGAAGCGCTCTCCAGATGGAATGACGAGGAACTCGGATTTGTCAGTCCGGATGAGTTCATTCGGGTCGCCGAGCGGTCTGGCTTGATCCAGGCCTTGACGGAAAACCTTTTCAGCGATGTGGCCCAGCTGCTGAGTAAAAGCGTGGTTGGTTTGGAGAGCATTGCGATCAACGTATCACCGACACAATTGAATCAAAGCGGGTTTGTCGGCGAGATCACGCGCTACATTACGCAAAGCGGAATTGATACCAGCAGCGTCGAAATCGAGGTCACAGAATCTAACTTCATGGAAGATCCTGAAAGGGTGGCCCACATTCTGAGCGAGCTTCGCGACCGAGGATTGCGGATATCACTCGATGATTTCGGTACCGGGTATTCGTCGCTCAATTTGCTGCGCCAGCTGCCGCTGGATTATTTGAAGATAGATAAAGCGTTCGTGGATGAGATTATTGAAGACACGCAGGCGCGCGGTCTGGTGCAGAAAATCATTGAGATAGCAGAAGGCCTGGGTATCGGGGTTGTTGCCGAGGGCGTGGAAACAGAAGATCAGTTGGAATTGCTGACCGATATGCAGTGCGGCTTCATTCAAGGTTATTTCATTTCCAAGCCGCTTCCAGGTACAGAGGCGATTGCTTTTATAGAGAGTTGGAATGCGTCGGCACGGACCCGGACAGGCAAAATTGGCGCCTTAGCCTGATACTCAGCTTCCACCGAAACGTGCGGTGTATCGAAGTTTGAGAAACAGGCTTCTGCTATAAAACGGGTGGGTTAATAACGATAAGTCTGTACATGGGACTTGCAGTACGTTTCTTGTGCACGCTACGCGTGCGTATTTTCACTCTATGTTTCACCGCCGTGGCGCTTTGCACGCCATGGCAGCTTCTTCATGCACAAGGTTTTGAAAGCGGTCCGCTGAGGGTACGCAACCTTTCTCCGGTGCTGCAGCTGTACGGTATTCCTCGCATGATGGGTGCGCGCACCCTTAAGGGCGATTTTGAAGCCAGCTTCAACATAGAGATTGCAAACAACTTTCAAAGTGATCTGGTTGATGGTGCCTTCGGCTTCTTCGATGGCGAGACCTATGTTTCGAGCTACAGGCTGCGCAACGACTTTGCCGACCGATGGGAGTGGGGCGTAGAGGTACCCTGGGTGGTGCACGCGCCGGGCAGTCTCGACGGACTGGTGGATGAGTTTCACGAACTTTTCGGGTTGCCTGATGGAGAACGCTCGCTGGCGCCGCGCGGACGACTGGATTATTTCATCGGACGCAATGGCGAGGTGTTCGCAGACTTCAGCGACAGCCGACGGTCACTGGGTGATGCCAGAGCGTTTATAGGTCTGGAACTGATGAACGACCCGCGCGGTGCGTTAACTGTCCGGGCGCAGGTGAAAGCACCCACCGGAAATGTGGGCGACCTCTCGGGCTCGGAAGGCACCGATGTTTCGCTCTGGGGAGAGTATCAGTTGGAGATCCCCTTTCAGCGTCGACAGGTGCGCTTGAGCGTTGGGGGTGGTGTCAGCCACCTTGGCGAAGGCGCACTCTTCCCTGAAGAACAGGAAACGTGGGTGCACTTCGGTCACCTCGGGCTGCAGATCCCCCTGCATCCACGTGTTGAGTTCCATGCTCAGCTGGATGCGCACAGCCGTCCGCTGAATACGGGCAATCCGTTGTTGGCGGATGGTGGCGTGTTGGGCACGTTGGGCAGCCGTGTGGGTATTACCGATAAGTTCTGGCTGGACCTCGCGATTATCGAGGACCTGCAGAATGAAGCTGCGTCTGATGTTGTCTTCCAGATCCTGCTGGGCGCGCGCCTTTAATCGAGGCACTTTTAATCGAGGTTCCCTGACCGCCGAAAACGCCGCGTAGTTTGCTAGAATTCCCGCCCTTTGAAGGCTAGAGGGAATACACATGGCAATGCAGCGATCGCCGCTCCTGATGGGGCCAATTCTGGATCGTGGTGCGCGCATAGCACCTGATGAAGAGATAGTGACCGCCACCGAATCAGGGGTGCGTCGTCAAACTTACAAAGAAACGCGCGACCGGGCGCACCAGTTGGCGCATGCGCTGGCGGATGCGGGTATTCAGGTTGGAGATAGGGTTGGGACTTTCATGTGGAATGGTTCCCGTCACCTTGAGGCCTACCACGCATGTGCCGGTATGGGTGCGGTGCTGCATACGCTCAACATCAGACTCTCCGACAAAGACCTTGAATACATCATTGATCATGCGCAGGACAAGATCATCATTGCCGATGCGGATACGCTGCCGCTGCTTGAACAGCTGAAAGATCGCATGCCGAGCGTGGAGCGGATTGTTGTGGCCACGGAAGAAGGCTTTGAAGGTTGGCAGACGGAGCTACCGAATCCCGTTGACTATGAAGACTTCATCGCGGGTAAGCCGACTCACTACGAATGGCCGTTGATCGATGAAAACTCACCGCTCGGCCTTTGCTACACCAGCGGTACCACGGGTAACCCGAAGGGTGTTGAGTACGAGCATCGCTCGCAGTACCTGCACACGATGGCGCAATGTATGACCGACTCCATGGCGCTGTCCGCCACAGATACGGTGTTTGGGATTGTGCCGATGTTTCACGCGATGGGCTGGGGCATTCCGTGGTCTGCGCTGATGCTCGGCTGCAAGCAGGTGATGCCCCATCGCTTTATGGACCCTGCCCGCCTTCTGGATCTCATGGTCACTGAAGGGGTGACGCTGTCAGCGGGTGTGCCGACAATCTGGCAGGGAGTAAAGGGTTTGTACGAAGCGAATCCGGATCAGTACGACCTGTCCTCACTGTCCCGTCTCACGTGCGGCGGCAGTGCGCCGCCCCCTTCGCTGATCCGCTGGTTCTGGGACACGCTGGATGTAGAGATGATCCAAGGGTGGGGTATGACGGAGACTTCACCGCTCGCGACCCTGTCGCGTCGTGTGATGAAGAAGTCCCAACTGCAGATAACTGAGGATGAGCAGTTCGAAAACGTGGCGAAGGCTGGCCAGCTCATGCCCGGCCTTGAACTCGACATCTTTGACGAAGAGTTCAATCGCCTGCCTCACGATGGTGAGACTGTGGGCGAGATTCTCATTCGGGGTCCATGGATTTGTTCTGAGTATTACAACAACCCGCAGCCTGAAAAATTCCACGACGGCTGGTTGATCACCGGTGACGTGGGCAAGATCGATCCGGAGGAGTACCTGATCATCAGCGACCGTTCCAAAGATCTTGTGAAGAGTGGTGGCGAGTGGATTTCGTCTGTTGATCTGGAAAATCACATCGTCGCGATGGAAGGTGTCGCACAAGCGTGTGTGGTGGCGCACCCGCATCCGAAGTGGGACGAGCGGCCTGTAGCACTGGTTGTGCTGGAGCCGGGCAAAGAAGTGAGTGCGCAGGCGGTGATCGATCACTGCTCGACAGCGTTTGCGAAATGGCAGTTGCCGGATGATGTTCTGTACGTGGACAACATCCCGCTGACCTCCACAGGGAAGATGGATAAGAAGATCGTACGCGCGGATCTGGATGCACAAGGATATGAGCTGCCGGACTTGCGCGGCGAGTCGGCGGGGTAATTTTAAAATCGGGAATAGACATCCTTTCCCCGCCTCTTAAGTGGGTGCTCGGGGCGACGTTGACCATGGCAGCCGCCATGGGCATCGGTCGCTTCGCGTATACACCACTCCTGCCGCAGATGGCTGCGGAGTTCGATTGGAACTACAGCGCAGCGGGTGATGTTGCCAGCGCAAATTTCCTTGGATATCTGCTGGGCGCGATTCTAGCGCCAGCGCTGGCGCGATCGCCGCAGGTGCGGCTCTGGGTTGCTGCCAGCCTGGTTGGCAGTGTTGCCACCACGGCCTTAGGTGCCGTAACCACCGAATACACGCTGTGGCTGGCGCTGCGGTTTGCCTCGGGTGTAGCCAGCGCCTTCTGTCTGGTCGTGATTACGACGCATCTGATGGCCGCACTTTCGCGATACGAAAGTGGGCACCTTGGTAATGTCCACTTTGCCGGGGTTGGTCTCGGCATCATGATCTCGGTATTTGTGGCGTTGGAAGGATACGACGTGGCCACACAATGGTCGCGGCAGGGGGGTGCTGCGGCTTTCCTCATGCTGCTGGCCTGGTTGCTCTTAAGTCGCCAGCGCTGGGATCACAGCCAACTTGAAAACACCGCTGAGCTTCCATCGCCGGTTGCTCAGGTTTCAACCTGGCAACTGGTCGTGGGCTACGGTCTTTTTGGTTACGGTTATGTGGTATCCGCAACCTTTCTGGTTGCCATGGCCGAGCAGGTTGCCTTGGTCGGAACCTTCAGCGACGCTCGTTTGCTCTGGCTCGTGGTGGGTGGCGCCACCATTCCGTCTGTATATTTGTGGCAGTGGTATGCGCAAAAGCGCGGGCTCGTGGAGGCGCTTTTTGTCAGCTATCTGGTCCTAACCGTCGGAACCTATCTCGCGGGTACGGTACAAGGCGCTGCGGGATTGATATTTGCCGCAGTACTCCTCGGCGGCACGTTTGGAGGTATCACGGCTCTCGGGCTGAGTCTGGGGCGGGCGATCGCACTCCATCGCATTGCGGAGATTGTTAGCACCATGACGGTCGCATTCTCGATAGGCCAGCTCTTAGGGCCTGGCGTGTCCGGCAGGTTGGCGGATCTCCTGGGTGGTTTCATGTGGCCTTCGCTTATCGCGGCGTTCGTTACGCTGCTGGGTGCAGCGCTTGTTTGGACCTATCGTAAGGTGGATGTCAGATTCTAGTTCTTCAAACCTGCGTGATTGAGAGCCTTATGCAGTTGCATGGCTACTTCGGCAATCGGACCCACTGCAGTCTTTCGTTAACTGCTAACTTCCTACTCTACCGGACGCGCCGCCTCACCGAAGCCATAGTAGTCTCGGACCGCCTCAATTTTTGAAATCCCTGGTTCAAACACCTCCAG
The DNA here is from genome assembly GCA_965227885.1 of Candidatus Azotimanducaceae bacterium. Classification (GTDB taxonomy): domain Bacteria; phylum Pseudomonadota; class Gammaproteobacteria; order Pseudomonadales; family Azotimanducaceae; genus UBA4421. The sequence continues at coordinate 5,607,326 of OZ245781.1, read as the reverse complement.
CAATACGCCGTCGGGGGCTTCAAGCATGAAATAACCACCACTATTTGGTTGCCGGCTAAACCTTCGGATAGGATTGGGCAAATTGAGTCCTTCGTTCTTCATGCGGGTATATAGTTCGTCCAAACCCACAACCTGCATGCCCAGGTGATGAACCGCATTCTTGCCCAAAGCTTTGGGGGGTTGATCATAGAAATGGATGGCACCGAGTCCAATTTTCATAAAGACATTTCGGGCACCAGCCGTTTCTCCATCGTAGATGACTTCTGCATCAAACCAATATTCATAGAACGCTATGGAGGCGTCTAGATCTGCCGCGAATAGGTGAACATGTTGGAGATGGAAACGATGCTCCGGGTCAGCGTATGGGTAGATCCAATCGGGACTCGCTTTATCCACGAAACTTACCTAACTTGGTCGACCTAAGGGTGTGACAAACTGGCATCTAGTCGGACTCCTATTCGTGAGGTGCGGGTTGCTATGATGGCGTTAAAGTGCTCTCAGTCTATACAGAGAAATTTCGAGAAAAAAGGAATGGCGGCTCTTAGCCGTTCTCTGCCTGTCGGAAATATGGACGTAGTAATCGGACGTAGTAATCGGACGTAGTAATCGGACGACGTAGTAATGACGTAGTAATCGGACACAGACATTCGCCGCCACCTTCATCACGTAGTAATCGGACACAGACATTCGCCGCCACCTTCATAATTTTGCTAAGCGCACGTCGCGTCGCTTGCCCATAGCTTCAAACTTACATTGGTCAAGGCACGCCACCGACTTCGCTGCCCTCTCCAAAACGATAACCTTTCGCGATGACCCAACCTAGGTCCCACTTCGTGGACGCTAAACAGCCACGCTTCTACCACATCGGCGCGCGATGCGTGCGACGCGCTTGGCTGCTAGGCAAAGACCCGCTCACCAAGCGCGACCATGAACACCGTAAAACCGTTTTCTTAAATCGCCTAAAGCACCTGTCTCGATTTTTCTCAGTCTCTGTGATGGGCTACGCCATCATGAGCAATCACTTCCATTTAGTGGTGGCATACGACCCACTCGAATCACAATCTTGGGACGACGAAGAAGTAGCCCGAAGATGGTGTGCAGCCTTTAATGGCCTGCCCTTTACACAGACACATCTCGGCCCAACAACGCTCGATGAGTTCGGGCTTAAACAAGAGCTCATGTATCATGACCTTCTCATCGATCCCATTCGATTACAACGCTGCAGAGCAGCTCTTGGGTCGCTGTCCCACTTTATGCAACACCTCAAACAGCCTTTTGCCGTCTGGGCCAATCATGAAGATGGGTGCAGCGGACATCTGTTCGAAGCGCGCTTCTACTCTGGCGTCCTACTTGATCAGAGCGATCTACTGTCGTGCATCGCTTATGTCGACCTGAATCCCGTAGAGGCCAAGATGGCTCAGACGCTGAAAGCTGCTGAGAATACATCTATTCACGAAAGGCTCTTAAATAACCGGTTTGATGCCCAGGCGTTAGAGGCATACCTGGCTCCTATGTGGGGCGTGGCGGAGCACATATCTGAGTTGAAAGTCACACTTAGGCACTATGCCGAGCAGCTCAATCTTTTGATTGTGTATCGGAAGCACCCGTCACCTGAACTCTTGGATCGTATGGATGCCTGGCTCACCCGCCTACTAAATAGAGAAAAGCTGGGACGGAAAACGCCCCATGCATTCTTTGATTACGTGTGACGCGACGTTCGAGTCACCGCTGCTCCCTGGCCCCTACCATCTATTGATCTCCAATCTCTCACACGACCTTAATCGATTTCGCATTGATAGCTAGTAGAGCGCGAAACTCGGTTCGTTTTTGAGCTTGTAGGGATCCTGGCCAACTGATCATTTGAGTCGTGATCACAGCATTCGCTCTGGCGAGCATGTTGTGGTCTGTGTCCGATGATTAGATTGTTGTGGTCTGTGTCCGATGATTAGATTGATGATTAGATTTCTGGCGAGCACGTTGTGGTCTGTGTCCGATGATTAGACCGTGTCCGATGATTAGATTTTGGCAGGCTGGCTTTCATGTGGCCCTCGTCTGTCGCTGCGTTTGTGATTCTGTTGGTGCGATATTGGTTTGGACTTACCACAAAGTGGAAGTCTGCATTTAGTCCGTCAGAGTTGAGCCAAATACCTGTTCTTCTACGCCTACGGTAGTAGAAACAAACTAGGAGAAGACGCCGTGAAGACGCTGGGTATCATTTTGGTGACGATAGTGGGAATTGTAGGCCTGATCGTAGGCGCCGCATTCTACGCAACTCGAGGAATGACTGATGTTGCAGACTCATTTATCGGGGCGTGGAGCGTGGGTCAACCTCACGCATCTTACGTCTATCTGAGTCCTGAGTTTACACGAGCAACCAATGAGCAGCAGCTACACCAGGTGATGCAGCAAATGGGTCTCACCTCGATTGTCAGCACAAATTGGACTAATCGATCTGTTAACAATGGAATCGGTCTCATCAGTGGTACCGCGGTACGCCGAGATCGAACAACCGTAAATCTCGAGGTCTCGTTATTGAAAAATGGGGACCAGTGGAAGATCCTAAACTTCAGGGCTACAGCTGGTGGTGTGGTCGAGCCGAAAAGCCAACAACACGGGCACGCTTATCATCCTGTTCCGAGAGCAGCTGAATAGGAAACTGGTCAGACGCAGATGAACGGACCACTCTAATAGTCAAGGACAAGGTGTCCCTGCCTCAGGCGGCCAGTGATTATCACGAAGTTCTCGTCAACTGCCTGCCTGACGAGCGACAAGCCGGTGGAAATCAGCGGGGCGGAGCCAACACCTACATTTACTTGCCACCAAATGGCGAAGCCGAAGCGGGACAGCTGATTGAAGTGCCGTACTGGTTGCTTGAGAAAGCAACCGGTAACGTTCGGCCACTTCCAGCGTTTCACCATTTCCAACGAACTAACCGAGTTGGCGTTTTCAGCGCCACATACTTCATTAGGTGTAAACTGCTGATTCAAATGCAGGAGAGATAATGAGTCTAGCTGACAAAACAGTGGTGGTTATCGGCGGCAGCTCTGGTATCGGTCTCGCCACGGCTCAATTAGCGCACGCTGAAGGTGCCCATTTAGTTATAACGGGGCGCTCTGAAAAACGCCTGGCAGACGCCAGCGCTGTTTTTGCGGGCGACGTACTGACAGCGGCATTAGATTCGACGGACGAGTCCCGCACAAAGGCGTTGTTTGAATCATTGGGACATGTCGATCACATTTTTGTTTCCGCAGCTGTGGTTGGAGGTGCCTCTGTTCTGGACACTGAGAGCGAATCGATGCGACCCTGGCTGGACTCTCGCGTGTGGGGATCTATTCTCGCCGTAAAGTATGGTGTCCCCAAAATGCCGGGAGCCGGATCTGTCACCTTTTGTTCCGGAGTATCAGTCAACCGGCCTCGCCCCGGAGCCTCCATTGGTACCGCTTCCTGCGCTGCAGTCGAATCGCTTTCCCGTTCGTTTGCAATGGAACTAGCGCCCATTCGATTTAACACAGTGGTGCCAGGGTTTATCGAGACGCCGCTTACAAAGGATTACCCGGGTAAGGAAGAGTTTTCACGACAAGTCCCAGCGCGGCGGGTCGGCAATCCAGAAGAAATCGGCGATGCGGTTTTATTCCTAATGAAGAACACCTATGTAACCGGTACATCATTGCTCGTTGATGGTGGCTACTCGCTTGTATGACAGATCTAGACCTGCACCGCCATCTCCACTTCTAACAGCAATTCTTTGCTCGCAAGTGCTGAGACGCCTATCCCCGTAAGACTTGGCTGGGAACCATTCAGGAATTCGAGCAGTATCGGGAACGACTCGGCCATCATTTCGTCATCGAGATCAACAACGTAAACACGCAACCAAACAATGTCCTCGGTGTTTGCATCCAGAGCGTCTAATGCGCCTGTTAGGTTGGCGACGACCCATCTGGTTTGTTCCGCTATGTTATCGGGTGCAGGCTCCCCGTTACCTTTTGACGCGACCTGACCAGATACATAGGCCATTCGCCCCGCTTCTGCCACCGAAATCTGTGAGTAGCCGATCGCTTCAGAATCCGGGAGGGAATCTGGGTTAATTCGATTGATCATGGGGTATTCCTTCGTTTTGTGGGTTCACCTTTACTAAGCCTGTTGGCATAGTGTGTCTTCAGAAGAATAATAAAATACTACATACGTAGAGATTGTCTTGTCAAAAGAAGTAGACCGACGAATTAGCATCCTCAACGCGACGATTCGGCTGCTCTCCGAGAAAGGGCTGACGGGTGTCACACACAGAGCTGTAGATGAGGCCGCTGGGATTCCCCAAGGTTCAACCACGTACTATTTCCCAAAGAAACAGCTGTTGCTGGAATCTGCCGCCGAACAATTAGCCGAGTTGATGGATGAGTCGTGTGCCAGCGTAAAGCTGGTATTCGCCGAACTTATTGCCGAGGGAAAACGAGATGAGGCCATCGATCAGGTAGCAAGTGATCTCCTGGACTTTACGGATGATGAGCGGGTACTTCTGTTAGCCCGTTTCGAGCTGGCGCTCGCCGGTTCTAGAGACCCGACCCTTCGACACATAGCCGACCGTCTCACTGACTCTGCCCGCAAGCCTATTGAGTTTTTTCTGCGACTGCTGGTAGAAGATATTTCCGAGCAGCAAGTCGATATGTGCATGGGCTTGCTTGATGGACTGGCTATATTGAACGCTACTCAACAGGGTCCAAAGCCAACGATCGAACAGGTAAAGCGAATTTTTTTGTCAGCGTAAGGAAGAGTCAATCTTTGAGGCATGAACCGTCCGCTTTGGGTGGTCGTTTACAGAAGTTGCCAAGGTAACCTGCAATGGCGGCGATCGATCTATCGCAGCAAGAAGCGGACATCATTCATACCAGCTGATAGTCTAGCCAGATGCCAAACTCAGAACTGCTTATCGCCTTCCTTCTGGCGACCTCGGTGTTTGCCTACATGCCTGGTCCGTCCACTTTGTATGCAACAGCTCAAACCCTTGCGCTCGGTCAACGAGGGGGATTGTTCGCTGCATTGGGGATACACGTCGGTGGCTATGTACACGTGTTCGCAGCCGCGCTCGGGGTGGCAGCAATGTTTGAGCTGGTACCGGTGCTCTATTCGGTCATGAAGCTGGCTGGTGCAGCTTATCTTGTTTGGCTCGGCCTGAAGTTCATTCTGAAGCGGCCCCATGCGATCGAGGAGGTTGGGGTTCCGATTCAGCAAACGACGTTCTGGCAAAGCGCAACAGTTGAAATCCTGAACCCAAAAACAGCGCTGTTCTACGTCGCATTCTTACCGCAGTTCACCGATGTGGGTGCGACGTTCCCCATTTGGGCTCAGCTTCTGATATTGGGCACCGTCGTGAACGTCATGTTTTCATCTGCCGATTTAATCTGTGTATTTCTCGCCGACAGGATCAGTTCGATGCTCAAGGATTCCAAGGCCTCTGGCAAGATTGCCAACTGGGTCGGAAGTAGCATCCTTATTGCGCTCGGTGTGAACCTGGCAACCAGCCGGTGATGCCCGCTCAGGATCGATTTCGGCTCCGCTGAATGCTTACGAAGTGAAGCGACCCGCGCCAATTGCATCCGGCAGGGGTGCGTTTTTGAGAATGTTGTCCGCCACCAGTCTGCCCAGCTCGGGTGACGTCTGGACCCCGAAGCCCCCCTGACCTGCCAACCAGAAGAAGTCCGGTCTGTTCTTATCAAAGCCCACGACAGGATAGCGATCTGGTGCAAAGGTTCTTAAACCTGCCCAGCTGGACATCACTCGCTCAACGTTCAAGGTGGTGGCCTTGGCAAAGTGGTCCAGGGCGATGGCGATGTCCATGTCCTCTGGATAGGCATCCATCGGCTCTGTGGGCGTTTCGTCCTGTGGACAGACCATGAGTCCCGGGCTCTCGGGTTTGAAGTAGAGCGTTTCGGCGATGGTGTGTACCAGCGGCCAGGTTTTAGCGTCATCGCCAACCGGCACGATCGCGGCTGTTCGCCGCATCGGCGTCAGCGGCTTCTCCGGCAAGCCTGCGAGCGCACCGATTTGGTTTGCCCAGGCGCCGCTGGCATTGACGATGGATTGTGCCCGCCAGATCGATTCACCAGCGGTCACTGACCAACCACGGCTGTCCGATTCGAGTGCGGTGACTTGAGCTTTGGTTTGCAGTGAGCCGCCATTCACGATGAAACCGCGCTGGAAGCCGGTGACCAGCGCGTGGGTATCAATTGATTTCCAATCCGGATCGTACGCTGCTGCTGTCATCCAATCGGGATTCAAAATGGGGCAAAGCTCCAATGCCGCATCGAGGCTGACCCCTGTCAGGTTTGGGCAGAGCGGCTGCCAGACTGACAAATACTTCTTGAGCTTCGCCTCTTCGCCCGGACCTGAAACCGTCATGCCGCCACGGTCATGCAGCAGCGGCACATCGGAAAACCCGGCGGGTGGGTTGAAGAAAAACTTACCGGCGTTTTTGGTCAGTTCTGCAACCACCGGGTTTTCATAACCCTCGATGTACACAGATGCCGAGCGGCCGGATGAGTGGTAGGCGGGTTGGTCTTCCTGCTCAAGCACCAGGACATTGGCCTCCTGGGAGAGGAAGTATGCTGCTGAAAGACCAGCAACACCTGCACCGATAACGATGATGTCAAAATCAGTTTCGCTTACCATTCAACTTGTGATTTGTAGTTTGGGGAGATTCTGCCATGTTTGACAGCGGCAATGGGAATATAGATAGCGACCTGACACCCGTCGGCTGGACTGACGACCTGGGTCAGGTTGATGAAGCCTTGGCCGGTCATTCCCATGACCCGTTCGCCTGCTCATGTTGCGCGAACGTGTTTCAACATACGTTGAACCACGTCGGTAAAAGCCTTGCCCAGGACGGCGAGCGGGTGGAAAGGAATGACACGCCGATAGTAGGTTCCGGATTCTTCATCAATGCCCGCCTTCTGACCATGGATACGGAAATCGCTGAAGCGGATGCCATGCTGATCGAAGATGGGCGCATCCGCTGGGTGGGTGCGGCGGCCGACGCGCCGGAAGATGCCGCCGAATTTCAGCGCTTCGATTGTGAGGGTCGTTTTATCATGCCGGGCTTCATCGACCCGCATATGCACCTGGCGCCCCTCGCCATGCTCCACAGTTTTGAGAACGTTGGGCCCTTTCGCTTTGAGTCCATTGAACTCGCGTTGGAGCATCTGCGTGCAAAAGCGGCAAACATACCGGAAGGTGAGTGGATCGTTGGCCGTCAGTTTGATCCGTCGCTGCAGACTGGTCCCGGCGAGCTGACCACCGATCTTCTTGATACCGTAAGCGAGCGGCATCCCATATTTATCTACAACGCTTCACTACATCTGGCCTATTGCAACTCTGTAGCGTTAGACATCGCGGGTATCACTGCGGACACAGAAAATCCGGATAACAGTGAGATCGGGCGTTTTGAGGATGGTACGCCCAACGGCGTGCTTAAGGCGGGGCCGGCAATGGCGCTGGTAGCACGATACAACCCCTACATTCGCAATCAGAACGTTGCGGAAGGATGTCTGGATGTTTTTAAACACGCCGCTTCGCTTGGCCTCACAATGCTGTGCGATCAGGGCACCGGGCTTTTCCAGGGTGCCTCGGAACTTGATCTGTACAAGTCTTTGCGTGAGAGCAACAGAATGCACGCGCGTTTTCGCTACTCTCTCGCCCAGGGCGTGGGCGAAACCTGGGACGATCTCGGCGTCAGTTGGGGGGAGGGCGACGCGTGGGTACGCAACTCAGGTTGGAAGATTGTCAGCGATGGGTCCAACCAGGGGCGCACAGGACTGCAGCGCGAACCCTTTCTCAATGACGAATCGAAGGGGCTCTCGTACATAGAAACCGATGAGCTGTTTGAAGCGGTAGAAAAACGTTTGAGAGAAGGCTGGGCGGTTTGCGTGCACGCAAACGGGGATGCGGCCATTGACCGTGTGCTTGATGCCTATGAAGCTGCCGCCGCGAAGGGGTTGGATGTCGGTGGACAGCGCTGCCGCATTGAGCACTGCAGTATTCTGCACGACGAGCAGATTGACCGGATGGCTAAGCTGGGGGTGTCACCCAGCTTTTTGATCGGCCATGTCTACTACTGGGGTGCGGCGTTTGTGAAAGACATTTTCGGGCTGGACAAGGCTTCCAAACTCGACCGCACGGGTGCCTGTGAAGCACAAGGTATTCGCTGGACGATTCACTCGGACGACCCCGTGACAGAAATGAATCCGCTACGCTGCATACAGAATGCCGTCACACGTGCGATGTGGAAATCTGATGATCTCCTCTCCGCCGAAGAGTGCATCAGCATAGACGCGGCCCTCAGGGCCATGACCATCGACGCGGCATGGCAATGCCATTCAGACCATGAGGTGGGCAGTCTGGCACCAGGCAAACTTGCGGACTTCATTGTCCTGGATGCAGATCCCCGTGAGGTAGATCCCAACCATCTGGTAGACATCATAGTATTGGAAACCTGGGTTAACGGTGCCCAGGTGCACGCTAGTTGAGACAAACACTTAATCTTTGGAAAAGACATGCAGTTTAAAAACAGAATCACAGAGCTTCTCGGCGTCGAAACACCCATCGTGCAGGCACCGATGGGTTGGATTGCGCGGTCACAGTTGGCTTCAGCCGTCTCTAATGCGGGCGCTCTGGGCATTATTGAAACGTCTTCCGGTGAGCTTGATGCGGTGCGTGAAGAAATCCAAAAAATGCGTGACCTCACCGATAAGCCTTTCGGCGTCAATATCGCGCAGGCGTTTGTGCGGGATCCAAACATCGTTCAGTTTGTGATCGACCAGGGGGTTAAGTTCGTGACCACGTCCGCTGGTAACCCGGAACGCTACACGGAAGAACTGAAATCTGCAGGTCTGACCGTGTTCCATGTAGTTCCCACCTTGGGTGCGGCGCTGAAGGCCGTGGAAGCAGGGGTAGATGGACTCGTAGTTGAAGGTGCAGAAGGCGGCGGTTTCAAAAACCCCAAGGATGTTTCAACCATGGTCCTGTTGCCGTTGGTTCGCTCCAAGGTGGATGTCCCGATCATCGCAGCCGGTGGATTTGTCGATGGTGCCAGCATGGCGGCGGCATTTGCGCTGGGCGCAGAGGCGGTGCAGATGGGTACGCGCATGGTGAGCGCCGCTGAATCACCTGTTCACGAGAACTGGAAGAACGCCATCGTAGACGCCGCCGAAACGGATACGGTGTTCTTAAATCGCGCTCATTCTCCAGCGCTCAGAGCATTGCGTACAGAAAAGACCAGTCGCCTGGAGTTCGATGTGGAAACCAATGCGATGACTGAGTTTGGAACCGCGTTGGATCTCTACTTCGGTGGGGACATGGAGGCCAGCATCGCGCTGAGCGGCCAGGTGGCAGGACGCATAGACAGCGTGCGCCCCGTGGCTGAAGTCATCGCTGAAGTGCGTGAAGACTTCTTCCGCATCATCGGTGAGATGCACGGGCAATACGCAGGTTAGAGCCCGCCGCTACCCAGCTGAGAATCCTGTGCGGCCTCCTGAGCAGATATGAAGCTCGCGGCCCGAAGCTTCGCGTTCTCGCGAATGTTCATGTGGTAAAAGCTGAAGTCGTATATGTGGTAGTTGCCGGGACCAAACATCTCACCGGCATAGTTGGGCGAGCGTACTTCGGTAACGTGCAGTCTTCCGTCAACGCACTGTGCATCGGTAGCCCCGGGCTCCACCTCGCCGTCGGCAGCGAAGCTCACCGCGCCCAGATTGGCTTCGAAATCGGCGCGCTCACCCGCGGCACTCCAGTTGAGTGGGTTAACGCAGATGGAAGCACTTGTATCTTGAAACGAAGGTGCATCCGGTGCGACAGCGTTCCACGTAACCTGGCAGCCTGTTTGACTCGCGGATTCACAGACCGGCACGCTGCCCTCGCCATCGATGAAATACCCCACCGGGTAGGCTGCTACCAGTCTGTCCTCGAGCTCCGTACCGGCAATCATATCTTTCAGCAGCGTGTCCGCATGCAGTCCACCCTGGCTGTGGCCTGCGATGATAAATGGTCGACCCTGGCTCTTGTTCTCGAGAAAGTACTGGAAAGCCGCCTTCACATCCTGGTACGCAAAGTCGATGGCTTTCTGGCCATCGCCCGAATCGTCCATGAAGGAAAACAGCGTCGCCTGTCTGTAGCGAGGCGCGTAAATTTTGCAGCAAGAGCTGAATACGCTGGCCTGATTGCGCAACACGCCCTCATCCAGAATCTTGTTGGCATCTGCATCTTCAAGCGGCTGCAGCCAATGATCTGATTTGTAGTAGGTGGTGGGGTGAATAAAAAACACATCAACCGCCGCGCTCGCCTGGTGGTCTACATCTAGACCACCCGGGGTGACATCCGCGTCATCCTCTTTTTCAGGCAACGCCGCCCAGTGGTCCGGATTAGCGTAATCGGGTGGCGTGTGGCGGGTATCTTCTGCAAACGTGACATCAGGCTTCAGGGCAAAAAAGAACATGGCCATCTGTACCGAGTCGCGAAACACAAAACCCAGGCCCAGGATCAGCACCAGAATGACAGCAACGACGATTAGAAACGTTTTCATAGTCTGATCTTAACCTGCGCTTCAATTTCTACGGGCACCCCGAAAGGTAGCTCGGCCATGCCCACGGCAGAGCGGGTATGTGCACCAACCTCGGGACCAAAGACTTCCAGGATAAGATCCGAACAGCCGTTGATGACTGGAGGAATGGCATTGAATCCCGGAGCAACATTGACCATGCCAAACACTTTCAACCATGCCTGCACCCGGTCCAGTGAGCCGATGGCCTGATGGATACTGGCAAAAAGCCCAAGACAGACCTTTCGCGCGGCCGCATAGGCTTCTTCAGGCGTGACGTCTGCGCCGACTTTGCCTAACGGTTTAGCCATGCTGCCGTCCGCCTCAAGAGGGACGTGGCCGGATAGATACAAAATCTGGCCGTCGATGCGGGTGAGATCAAAAGGCAGGCTGCCCGTCTGCATAGGTTTTGGGAGTTCTAGTCCCAGGTCGTGAAACCGATCATCCACGCTCATAGGAGGCTTATCCGTAGGTTGCTTGTCGACAAGCCTAAATGGCCTGGGCCTGCGATGCGAGCGGTCTTTTACTTGTGGGCGCCATCACGGTCTTCTCAAGCGGGAAACCTATACTTACACCCTGAAGGAGAAGGCTGCGGCCAGACAAACGAGAGCATCATGAAAGCAAAGAAAATTGCCCTAGTAGCGTTGAGTGCGACACTTTTCGCAAACCCTGTATTTGCAGACACAATTTTTGGTATTTACGCCGGTGCGGGAACCTGGAAACAGGAATACGCCGGTGACGTCCGTTCAGGCCTGACCACGGTAGACGTTGAAGACGATCTGGCTGTCGATGGAGACAACAACAACGTGTTTTACGTGGCGGTGGAACATCCCGTCCCGTTCTTGCCAAATATTCGTGCGCAACACATGACCATGGATGTGGAAGGTGACAACGTACTCTCACGCACGATCGAATTTAACGGCGAACTCTTTGCGATTTCTGACGCTGTCGCAACCTCGGTAGATCTTTCGCAGACAGATGCGGTTTTCTACTACGAACTGCTCGACAACGTCGTTTCTCTGGACCTCGGAATTGCGGTAAGCCTGCTCGAAGGCGAACTGGCGATCGCAAGTTCCACCGAATCGGCCAGCGCTGAGTTTGATGAGGTAATACCCATGCTGTACGGCAAGGTCCGCGCTGATCTGCCGTTTACCGGCTTGTGGGTTGCGGCTGAAGGCCAGGGCATGAGCTATGACGGCAACAGCCTCATGGAGTTTAACGCCCACGTTGGCTACGAATCTGAATTTGGACTGGGGATAGAGGCGGGCTATCGCTCTGTTCAGCTGGAACTGGATCAGTTTGAAGACGTCCAGGCTGCTGAAATCGATATCACCGGACCTTACGCGGCGCTTAACTTCCACTTCTAGCCCCGGGGCTGATCGAGTCCTGATCGGGCTCAAGTTCACGACGTTCATTTGTGGCACACTCTGTCTGGCGGAAAGCGACAGACAGAGTGGGACAATGATAGGCCAAATCATTCGCCTGACCATTCAGGCGGGCAAAGAAGAAGAGTTTGAAACCCTGGTTGCGCAACTCATGCGCGATGTGACGTCTAACGAACCAGGCTCCATCTATGACGTGCGGCGTGTCCGTGGTCAGCCGCGTACCTATTTCTACTATATTTCGTTTCCCGATCAGGCGGCTTATGACCGCTATGCTGAGGCTGACTATCACACCCAGATGTCACCCAAAGCGGTGGCGATGCTGGACGGTGATCCCGTTTTTGAAGACCTTGATCCATTTGAGTTTGGTCTCTAGAACCTATGGCTGAGCAAGCGACCGCGCAGGCAGTGGACCGCTCAATAGTGCTTGAGATGCTGCGTGCGGTGCTGCCGGAAACCAGCGTTATTGCGGACGCGGCGGGCATGCGTCCGTATGAATGTGATGGGCTCACCGCCATCCGCGAACAACCCTGGCTGGTTGTTTTGCCGGAAACCGAGCAACAGGTGGCGCAAGTTGTGCGTATCTGTGCAGAACATGGTGTCCCCATAGTCCCTCGAGGAGCGGGTACCGGTTTGTCTGGCGGCGCACGCCCCGCAAACGACGGGGTTGTGCTCGGGCTCTCCAAAATGAGTCGTATTCTTGAGGTCGATCCGCTGAACTGCGTGGCGCGGGTGCAACCCGGTGTGCGCAACCTCGCCATCTCTGAGGCGGCTGCAGAATTTGGACTCTACTATGCGCCAGATCCCTCCTCGCAGATCGCCTGCAGTATCGGCGGCAATGTGGCCGAGAACTCAGGCGGCGTACACTGTCTGAAATACGGATTGACGGTGCACAACGTTCTGGGCGTGCGTGTTGTACGTGCCAACGGCGAGATTATGGAAATTGGTGGCACGGCGTTGGAAACGCCCGGCTTTGATCTGCTCGCTGCCATTTGTGGTTCAGAGGGTATGTTGGGCGTGGTGACGGAGGTGACGGTCGCGTTGCTGCCGCGCCCGCAGTGTGTGCTTGTGGCACTTGCGGCGTTCAGATCGATCAGTGATGCAGCCGATGCTGTTGCCGCGATCATCGGCCAGGGCATTATTCCCGCAGGCATGGAAATGATGGACAAGCTGGCCGTGCAAGCCGCGGAACAGTTTGCCAAGGCGGGGTACCCGGAAGACGCGGCGGCTATTCTGTTGATCGAACTGGACGGTACCGAAGCGGAAGTCGAGGACCTGGCGAGTGTCGTGACGCGCATCGCGCAGGAATGCAGTGCGTATCACATCGAGTCAGCAACGGATGCTTCTGAACAAGCGCGGCTGTGGAAAGGTCGGAAGTCCGCGTTTCCAGCCGTGGGTCGGCTCGCTCCGGACTATTACTGTATGGACGGCACTATTCCTCGTCGCCAGCTTGGCCGCGTGTTGCAGCAGATCAACAGTCTGTCCGAAGAATATGGCCTCGCGGTGGCCAACGTGTTCCACGCCGGAGATGGCAATCTGCACCCACTGATTCTCTATGACGCAAATGAGCCTGGGCAGCAGGAGCGTGCCGAGGAGATGGGTGGAAAAATCCTGGAGGCCTGTGTCGCTCACGGCGGTACCGTCACCGGCGAACACGGCGTGGGCATCGAGAAGTTGAACCAGATGTGCGTGCAGTTTTCGTCTGCAGAGCTTGCACAGTTTTTTGCCCTGAAAGCGGCGTGGGACCCCGATGCGATACTGAATCCCGGCAAGGGTATCCCAACGCTCGCGCGCTGTGGTGAGTTGGGCGGTATGCACGTGCGCCACGGAGAAGAACCTTTCCCCGAGCTAGAGCGTTTTTAGTGGACCAGGCCAACGATCTCATAGACCGGGTTCATGCGGCGCGTGCCGCCGGTCAGGTGCTTGCGTTTCAGGGGCACGGCTCTAAAACGGGCCTTCTACCTCCGTGTAGAGCGGAAGTACTGAGCACAGCCGAACACACAGGTATTGTGGACTACCAGCCTACCGAACTGGTGGTGACAGCGCGTGCGGGAACATCGCTGCGCGATTTGTCATTAAGCATCAGTCAGGATCGTTTGATGCTGGCCAGCGATCCGCCGATGTTTGCGGGTGAGGGTACCGTGGGTGGCGCGGTGGCTGCGGGGTTGTCAGGTCCTTCTCGTCCCTTCTGGGGCGCACTGCGGGATCACGTTCTAGGTGTCCGGATGGTTAATGGTCAGGGTGAGGATCTCGCCTTCGGTGGCCAGGTGATGAAAAATGTTGCGGGATACGATGTGTCTCGTTTGACGTGTGGTGCGTGGGGCGCCTTAGGATTGTTGTTGGAAGTTTCACTGCGGTTGCAACCCAAGCCCGAACACGAAGCCACTCTTACGTTTGAGTTTTCGGCGGAGCAGGCCATAGAACAATGCCGTGCTATGGCCAGAAGGCCGTTGCCGGTATCTGCCGCGTGTTGGCATGACGGGCTCTTACGAGTGCGCTTGAGCGGTACGGAGACCGGGGTGAAACAAGCGCTCTCAGTTCTGGGTGGAGAATCATCTGTTGAGCTCGGTTTCTGGGCAGACTGGCGCGATCACAGGGCTGGTTTCTTCCATCCTACAGAGCTTTCTGACAGGCAACTGTTTCGCGTGGTGACAGCACCCGCGGCGCCGATGCCGGAAAGTGGACTCGTTGCTTTTGACTGGGCGGGCGGTGTGAGGTGGCTGTCTGTGGACCAACCATCTGTCGTGGCAGACTACGTCGCTGCTGTGGGAGGTTGGTCCTGGCCTCTTGGTGGTTACCAACAGCTCGATGAAAACGCCCTGAACCTGATGCACGAGATAAAGCGAGCGTTTGATCCCGATCGTATATTTGTCTCACCGCTCTGGTCTCAGGATTCGCAAGCAGAGCAGGGTGGCTGAGTATGCGCACTGATTTCAGTCCAGAGTTTATAGCCACAGACGCGGGTGCCCGTGCAAACGAAATCCTGCGCAGCTGTGTGCATTGCGGTTTCTGCAATGCAACGTGTCCAACGTACCAGCTGACAGGGGATGAACTGGACGGACCCCGGGGTCGAATTTATTTGATGCGTGAGTTTCTCACGGACGGTTCGGACCCCGACCGGGTCATACATCACCTGGATCGGTGCCTTACCTGTCGTGCCTGTGAGACCACTTGTCCGTCGGGCGTTCAATACGGTGAACTCGCCGAGATAACCCGATTTGAAATCGGCCCGACACGGCCTGGATGGCAGGGCATCTTAAGACGCTTTTTTGCCTGGGCAGTTCCCGATCCGGCCCGCTTTCGCTGGCTGGCCAACATGGCACGCCTGGTGCGCGTGTTCATGCCGAAACGGATCAAGAACTACCTTCCTGCGACGCTGGGCAAGGGTGTTCTGACTGGTCCTGCTGATGGTAACAGTGAGGCGCAGAGTGAGGTGTTACTGTTAAACGGCTGTCTCCAACAAGTGACCTCTGCTTCAACCAATGAACACTTCGTCTCGCTGCTCGAGGCGCGAGGTAAACGCGTTGTGACGCTTGCCGACGAAGTGTGCTGTGGTTCATTGGATCTGCATGCTGGCGACGAGCCCACCGCTATCAAACGCATTAAGGCCAGCATCGATGTACTTGCGCCACATCTTGGGCATTTGGATGCAATTATCTCAACCGCAAGTGGATGTGGTGTCACGGTCAAAGAGTACGGGCGGGTGATGGCGCATGACCCGGACTATGCGGAACGTGCGGAAAGGCTGTCGGAGCTGTGTTTAGACGTGTCTGAGTACCTGCATAGTCTTTCTGAAGAACACCCGTTTGCAGCGGCGCGACCAGATGCAACAGTTGCATACCACGCGCCGTGTACGTTGCAGCATGGACAGAAAGTGACGGGCTTCGCCGAGGACACGCTGGTTAGCGCGGGGTATGAGCTGACCCATGTTCGCGACAGCCATCTGTGTTGTGGTTCGGCGGGCAGCTTCTCCGTATTGCAGCCCGAAATGTCGGGTCAACTCAAATCCCAGAAGCTTGCCGCATTGCAGGCGGAAAACCCCGACGTACTTGCCTCCTCAAATTTTGCCTGCCAGGCACATCTTGCGGGGGACGCCGAGGTAGAGGTTGTCCACTGGATTGAACTTCTAAACTGACATACCCTGCCCAGGAAGAATAAGAACAACGAAGGGGAGAGACGTTGTCCGAAACGACCACACCACCTGCTTTAGAGGATGAACGCCTGCGCGCACGCGATATGGGCTTTCTCACTTTTTTAACCCTTCTGAACGTGATGAATTTTGTAGACCGGCAGCTGCTGGCGAGTTTCGCCAATTGGATCATGCCGGACCTGCAGCTCACCAACACCCAGTTCGGGCTGTTGACCGGTCTTTTGTTTCTCTTCTTTTACTCCATCATGGGCATGTTCATGGGCACGCTGGCGGACCGCGTGAATCGCACTCGGTTCATCGCCCTTGGCCTGGCCTTGTGGAGCGGACTCACCGCTATTTCGGGCATGGCCAAAGGGTTCGCCAGTCTCGCCATCCCTCGCATGTTGATCGGCGTGGGTGAATCGATCATGACGCCCACCGCCATGTCGCTCCTCTCGGACCGCATACCCGCGCGATGGATGGGTTTTGCTTCGGGGTTCTACTACATGGGTGTGCCAATTGGTGTGGCTGCCAGTATGTTTGTGGTGGCTTATCTTGAGCCCATTTTCGGATGGCGCGGCTGTTTCTACCTGCTGGGGGGCATCGGTGTCTGCCTGGCCATCATCATGTTTTTCATCAAAGAAACACCGCGTAAACATGTTGTGCAACAAACCAGCGACGAACCGGTAGAAAAACCCACCTTCAAGGAAATTATCGCCACGTTGTGGGCAGCTTTGAAAATATCCCCCGCTCTTGGTTTGACCATCGCAGGAGGCGTCAGCTTTCACTTCATTCTGGGCGCTGCGGGATTTGATCAACTGTGGTACGTCCAGGAGCGCGGTTTCGACCGACTCTATATTGTCGAGATGACCGCATGGCTGGGTATTGCCGGAGGTGTATTGGGCAACCTTGTCGGCGGGATTGGTGGCGATCTCTTCCTGCGCAAAACCGGCATGGGTAGACCGATGTTTCTGTTCTGGATCATGCTGATCTTTGCGCCGTTCGGTATTGTCTATCGGATGGTGGACCCGGATTCCGTCTGGTTCTGGCTTGGCATCTTTCTCGGCTTTTTCCAGTTGGGTTGTTTCTATGGCCCCACATTTTCGACGGTGCAGGAACTGGTGCCGCCCAAGATTCGTGGCACGGTGGTCGCGTTTTATCTGTTGCTGCTCAACCTTGTGGGTGTGGGCATTGGCGTGACGGTTGGCGGGATGGTTATCGACTACATGATGGCGCAAGGCATACCGGAGCCGTATACCAAAACGCTGCTGGCTTTCACGATTCTCTCGCTGCTCGCCATTCCGTTTTTCTATGTGGCAGGCAAGCGTTTCGACCGGGATAGAAAGGCGTTATTTGAGAGCGGACTCGCGTCCTGATTTGTACCCGGGCTCGCTAACCGCGAGTGGTCTCGCTATCCACGAGTGGTCTCGCTAACCACGAGTGGTCTCGCTAACCGCGAGCCCTGTAGGTGCGTCGAATGGAGTTCGCTTCCTCCACTCGGCCCTGTGCCTCCCGCAGTTCGGCAAGAGCCAGCCAGGCATCCCGTACTTTGAGTGTATCGTTGCCCGACAAGGCAATGGCTTTGCGAATGTGCTGCTCTGCCACTCGGTGTTCGCCTTTTTCTACGTGCAGTAACCCGAGCTTTGTCCACAGTTCGGCATTACGAGGTTCCAGCCGGATTGCGCGTTCCACTAACGCGATAGCGGTGCGGGCATCGTCGGTATCGTTCGCTTGTGCAAGGAGTGCCGCGGTCGCCGCATTTGTGGTCGGCGGCTCCGTCACTACATCCTCGGGCGGCACCCTGTCGATTGGAGCAGGACCTTCCCTTTCCTCCACGATGGGTGGCGTCGGGTTTGTACTGCACGCTGCGGCGAAGAGCAGCGGTAGAAGATAGAGTGATCTGTATTTCAAAGTTCGGTATTGCGCTTTCATACCGATATGCTAAAACAACCTTCCATCTGGAGATAGGGAGGGACACGGATGGATTTGCTTTCCCGTACGACCACTGGCGCGCTCGTTGGATTGAGTGTGTTGGTGTTAACAGGCTGTTACACACCGTACAACCTGCCGATTCGAGTGGACACCAACAAAACTGCAGAAGTGATGGGCGTCGACGATTCCAGACAGATGATCACCATGGGTTCGCCTTATATCTACCTGGAGAAACCGGACGTGGACTGGGCACAGGCGCGCATCGACGCGGCAGAAATGTGTAAAAAACGCACCGGACATGATTATGCGGTACCTGAAGGGCCAACGCGTCGGCAATGCATGTCGCAAGTGGGTGCCGATTGCGTGCGTTACGCCATTGTCGGTGACTACAAGTGTGTACCTGAGCCGGAATAACGTCGCCAGTTGCCCCTTCGGTAGCGCTGGTATTAACACACAGCGTGAGGAGTGTTACGTGATCAATTTTGAAAGGCCGCTGTTTATAAGCTCAAACCCGTTGCGCCAAAAGATGAGGGCTGAGATCAATCAGTTTCTGATTGATGGAGAGGAAGTTTTTGCTGTCTTCAAATCTATTCGATATTTTGTGCTTTGGCGAACAGGAATCTGCGTGACGACGAACATTTGCGCAACACAAACCAAGCTCGTCAGGGGCCTTGCGGATACTTAGGCAGGTCGTCATTCAGTTCGCACCAGGTCGGCATCGAATCAGTCCAGAGGTGGAACTCAGGCGTGGGGACCTCGCCCTCATCAATCAAGCCCAGGGGAATGCCGACAACGTCTGCGTAATCCTTGGATTCAAACCAGACAGGTGACCCGCAAATACCGCAGGAACAGCGGATTCCATGGCCGGAGTCGTAACGGATGAGTTCGGTTTGCTGGTTTGTTTCGAGGTGTGGGCGGTGCGCCATGGCCCAGCTTGCCGGGCTGGTGCCGGAGAACTTGCGGCAATATTCACAATGACAGTAACGGGGTTGGCGCAAGGGACCTTGCAGGCGAAAGGACACTGCGCCGCAGAGACAAGAGCCGGTGAACGCTTCAGTCATGTCTTTCACGATCCTCCAGCAAAAGTGTCTCATAGATAGCCAGATCGTCTGCGGAGAAGCAACACAGCCAGATGTGCAGAGTGTCAGCGTGTCGCGATGTTCGAATAGTATCCAGAGCCACGCGTGCAGCCGCTTCGAATGGGTAGCCATAGCCCCCGGTACTGATGGACGGAAAGGCGATACTGGACGCACCAACTTCGTGGGCCAGAGCCAGTGCTTTTTGATAGCAGGATGCGAGCAGCGCGGGTTCGTCATTGTTGCCACCGTGCCAGATTGGTCCAACGGCGTGAGCAACAAATTTGGCCGGCAGATTAAAACCGGGGGTCATTTTCACATCACCGGTGTCGCAGCCGTTCAGTGTCCGGCAGGCGTTCAGAAGGTCGGGTCCTGCCGCTCGGTGTATGGCACCGTCCACACCGCCCCCGCCCAAAAGAGAGCTGTTGGCTGCATTGACGATGACGTCGACATCCAACGTTGTGATATCCGCTTGTATCGCGTCGATCCGCATGGACACAGTTTAACGAAACCAGCGCCGGGCGTGCTCGGAGATAGAGCGTTTGATTCCGCAACCGGGTTTTATGTCCAGAGTGCTTGGATCTTGCACTGATACCCACACCACGTCAGCGCAGGCTTCGTTGGCACGCAATCCGGTTGTGTATTCGACTGCGAGCAGATGATCGTCCGGTGGGTGTGCAAGCGGTTCGAGGGATAGATCGTCAATCATGCGGTTCCACACCCGCAGGGCGCCAGAACTGCCGGTTAGACCGGTCACTTTGTTGTCGTCACGCCCTACCCAGACAACAGAGACGCTGCGGTTGTCGAATCCTGCAAACCAGCTGTCGCGATTGTCGTTTGAGGTGCCTGTTTTTCCAGCGACGCCCGCTTTTGAGTAGCGGGAGGAGCGACCAGTACCTTTGGCCATAACGATCTCCAAAGCACGCGCGATACTCGCCGCGTGTTCGGGCGCGATGGTCTGCTCCAATTCAAACGGGTGTTGCGTGATCGGCCTTCCCAGGTCGTCCAGCACCGCGATGACAGCCTTGGGGTGCGTACGAAACCCGCCGCTTGCGAAGTTGCCATAGAGCTCCAGAATCTTGATAGGTGGCAAAGATTCCGCGCCCAGCATGAAGGAGGGGTAAGTGTTCTTTGGTGACACGCTGGTCAGCGACTCGAATCGCGTTTGCACATGTTCCAGGCCGATCTGCGTGCCTAAATGCACCGTCGCCAGGTTCAGGGATTCCGCGAGGGCTCGCACGAGGGGGAGTTCCCCTCGGTATTCGCCGTCGAAGTTTTTGGGGCTCCAGGGTTCTCCATATTTCGGCGCAAGGGTGAGGGGTTCATCGACCACCGTCTGGGCCAGGTGCATGCCGGATTCGAGCGCTGTGAGATAAACCACCGGTTTGATCAGTGACCCAACCGGTCGCTCAGCGCTCAAGGCACGGTTAAAACCGTCGACGCGACCCTTGCGACCGCCCACCATCGCGGATATTTCCCCTGTCTGTGCATCGGCGACGATCGCGGCAGCCTGGAGGCTGGCGGATGGCAGATTTCGGTTTTTCTCGATGCTGTTCAGACTGACCGTCACTGCCCGCTGCACAATCTCCTGCTCACGAGGACGGATGGTGGTGAAAATTCGGAGGCCTTCGGATGACAGCGCATCCTGATCGTAGTGAGTGCGTAGTTCGGCGCGGACTTTATCCATAAAGGCGGGGTAGTAGGCGCCGCCGCCGGTAGCGTTCGCAACCACGCCCAGGGGTTGATTCAGAGCAACCTCCAAGCCGTGATCGTCAATCAGCTGGTCGCGATGAAAAGTCCGCAATATGCGATCACGGCGTTCCAGCGCACGCGCTGGGTGACGAAACGGATTGTAGAAAGATGGCCCGCGGATGATGGCGATCAGCGTAGCGATCTCGTCTACGTCGAGCTCTGCGAGGGGTTTGTTGAAGTAAAACTGCGCGCCAAGACCAAAGCCGTGGATCGCCCTGTTACCGTTCTGCCCCAGGAATATCTCGTTGATATAGGCGGTGAGTAAATCTTCCTTGGTGAATCGCAGATCCAGGATAAATGCCATGGCCACTTCTTTGAGCTTGCGCTCGTAGGTACGCCGTCCGTCCAGGAAGTAGCTTTTCACCAGCTGTTGCGTGAGTGTCGATCCACCTTGCTGGCGCTCGCCTGACCGCAGGTTAACGATTGCCGCACGGATGATGCCCTGCACGCTGAAACCCAGGTGTTTGTCGAAGTTGCGGTCCTCAATGGCCTTCAGGCCTTCCTTCAGGACCTCGGGCACATCTTCGGGCGTAAGTACAACGCGATCCTCGCCGTGCGCAGGAAAAAAGCTGCCGATGTTTGCAGGATCAAGACGGATCAGTGGAATCGCCCCGCGCTCGCCAGTGATCTCAAAGATGCGATCTCCGACGTAGGCGATATCGATCCTTTGCGCAGGTCTTGAGCGTTCCATGAAGTGGAACTGGCGCAGATAGATCTGCAGCGTTTCGCCCCGCGTTTTGTAGGTGCCGGGCGTGCGTAGAGACGCGTCCTCTCGATAGCCGAGCCTTGAGAGCTCGCCGCGGAGACTCCCGCGGCTGATACGTTTGCCTGCGTGCAGCTCCAGCGGTTGTGCGAAGACCTGGGCTGGGATTGACCATCGTCGGCCCTCAAAAGTGGAGGTGATCGTGCGGTCGATGTAAACAAGATAACCGGTGGCGGCAATACCCACGAGCACTGCGATGATTGCACCCGTACCTAAAGTGAGTTTGGTTATTCGCCACCACAGCGCTGGTTTGGCGTTGTTGGAACGCGAGGAACGTTTGCGGCTTGCCGTGCCCGGCTTTTTTGCCTTTTTTCCTGGCTTTTTACTTGGTTGGGCCAATGCTTGTGCTGCCTGAATGAGCTCATGAACGACGTGTGACAGGGCGGCGGTGCCAGCTGTGCTGCACCAGACGGAGCCAGCCTATATCACAACCAAGAGCAACTCACGCATTGTACGCGCGAGTTGCTCGCAAACTTCGCAGTTTTAATGGAAATTTTACGGAAGTTTCAGGCAGCGGCGTTGCTTGGTTTGAACCAGCTGGCGATCTTGCTGCCCACCGCACGAACCCCGCGGAATATTTTCGGCAGCAGCCACACGATCAGTACCATAAAGATCACGAAGGCGACCAGAAAGAGACCCGGGTGCGACAGAGCGGCCCACAGACCGGCAAAAACCGCCACGTCCTCAGCAACCGAAGCACCCCAATTACTGAACGGCTCAGGAGACGTGTTGATAAGCAGACGCGAGCCCGCTTTTGTGGCGTGGGTAGATGCGGCGACGGTACCGCCCAGCAAACCTGCCGCGACAGACATGGCCGGCGCAACATCACCCACGGCACCGGCAGCTAACATGGCCCCTGCGGGAATACGAATGAACGTGTGCAGTGCATCCCAGCTGGAGTCCACGCCTGGTGTTTTGTCGGCGAAAAACTCAACGCAGTACATGAAGCCTGCAGCGATGATCACCAGAGGATCCTGCACAACTTCAAGGTTTTGTGGGAGATCGATATAACCACCGGCGCCCGCGATTCCCAGCATCGCAACCGTGGCGTACAGGTTGATACCACTGGCCCAAGCCGCACCCATCGTGAGTGCGATCACCTGAATGACTGACTGATATTCGTCCATCTGCTTAACGTCCTGGAATGTATCAGTCGTCAGAGTAGGGCAATCAGGGTGAATACAACCTGAATAGCAGAATTTGCGGCCCTATCGGTGAATTAGGCAGATTAATTGCTTGATCGAGTACCCGTGCCGACCTGCTCAATCACCTTAACCTCACCGGTGTCGGGGTCGTAAACACGGCGTTCTACCTGAGCCAGATCTACGCCTGTCACACGCACAAATTTTGCCCCTTGGTCGTAATTTATGGAGTGGATAGCACCCACGTCAAAAAGACCGGCCTCACCGGCATTCAGACGAAACTCGCGATCCGGGCTGAGGGTCCCTTGCTCATCGATTGTCCAAAGGGTCATGTCCGTCCGCCCGGCCGCCTGCCCATATACCGCCCAGGAGTTGCCGTGGTCATGGGGCGGAGATTGTCGCGGTGCGTCCATGTTGTAGGCAAGTATGCAGAATCTGAGGGTTTCATCTTCGTAGATCTGCTCAACGCCGTGTTCATGATTGTCGCTGACGTACGAGTTCAGAAAATCTGCATCCGCCAGCAGGACTTCAAGTTTCTGTCGCACAATTTCACGACCGTCGCTATTGTCAGCTGACGCCAGGGTTGCGCGAACATCGTCGCAGAACTCGTTCAAAGTGTAAGCGGTCATACCAGAGTCTCGGATCAGGTCACTTAGTAGAACTATGCCGCGCGGTGGACAGCGTCACAAGTGCTTAGAATTCACGAAAACGTGTCGAGCCGTCTCGCTTTATCTGCTCAACCAACGCCACTTCCCAGGTGAGATAACCACGCATGAAGGCTTCCTGGTTTTCCTTGTGGTCGTAGGGTTTGTACCACACGTCGTCGAGGGGGCCGTGAGTGCGGGTGAGTCCCGATTCGGTTTCGAAGCCCTCTGCAATCCAGGCATCCGTGCCGCCAACAAGACCGTAAACGGGTTGAGCGGTGAAGGCGCCAACGTCCTGAAGAGCGAGCGACGTGAGTTGATCGTCAGGACTGGAGATGACAATCGCTTTGTCTTCAGCGCAGCCCTCCAGGGCAGCGTGAAGCCGTGCACGCACGGTCCATGCAGCACCGGGGATATGGGCACGTTCGTACTGAGGACTCGGCGCGAGGTCTATCACCGTAAAGTCTTTCAGGTTTGCCGCCAGTTCAGCTGGAGAAAGACTGGCTTGGGCGAGTTCAAACGAGTCCTTCGTTTGGGTTGATCCCGTGGACTTATGCCCACCGCTCAGCACATACACTTCATCCCAGCCCAACTGAAGCAACCACGATGCAGTCATTGTCGCCCGCACGCCCACGTCATCAGCCAGAACCAGGCGTGCGTTTCTCACCGCCACGAACTCATCGGTTGCCTGCACCAATTGCCCCCCTGGTGCGTTTCGATACCCCGGCAGATGACCTTCGTTGAACTCTTCTGGCGAGCGTACGTCTAACAAATATGTGGTGCGCCCGCCGTCAGCTATCCAGGTTTCAACCATGACCTCGTCGACAGATTGCACGTTAAATCTCGTGGCAACTCTAGCGGCAGCCTCAAGCGCTTTGTTCAGACCTGCCGAGCTGGGCGGTTCGGCGGTGCGGTTAGATCCCCGCTCAAGCTCAAACCCCGCAAGATGCCAGCCCATTGTGCCATCCTTCAGCGCGACCACCTCGTTGGGGATGCCTGCATTAATCAGGCTCTGAGCGCCGATGATTGAACGGGTGCGACCAGCACAGTTAACAACCACCAGCGTATCCGGATCGGGGGCGTGATCATGGATGCGGTAGACCAATTCGGCACCGGGCATATCGGTGCCACCCGGAATATTCATGCGGTGATACTCTGGATAAGGACGTGAATCGACCACCACCATGTCGCGACCGTCATCCATCAGCGCTTTGACTTCCGCTGCTTCCAGTCGCGGCGTGTCGTACGTATGTTCAATGAATTCCCCAAACGCCTTGCTGGGGACATTCACACCGGTAAAAAGCTCCTCACCAGCCGCCGACCAACCTCCATTGCCGTCCTGGAGTCTCTGCACATCTGCGTAACCGAGCTGCGCCAATTTTTCCGCTGCACGTTCTGCGAACGCATCCTCATCAGGGTTGTCAATCAGCACGATGGGTGTCTGCTTGCGTGGCACAAGGTCGCCGATCTGAAGTTCCAGCCGGCTCAACGGCAGGTTTATCGCAAACAGCAGATGGCCTTCCGAAAAGGCACCTTGTTCGCGAACATCCAGGATGGCGTGCTCGCTTGTGCCGAGGATGAGTTCTTTGAGTTCATGAGGTTTGATCACGGGCATGGGGGTACTTTACGGGGGGATTTAGTTTCCTGCTAGGTCACTAGAGCTGCGAGGGGAAGGTTGGTTAGGGAGGGGTGGGGTTGGATCGCGGTGGGGCTTTAGCTTCCTCGTTCCGGCTATCGTGTGGCAAACGGGATGGGGTTATCCGGACAATTTCCGCCTCTAGGTTCCTGTGGGTGGTTGTCGAGCTAGCGGCGGAGCCCCCAGCGCCGAAGGCGCGTCCCCATAGAGAGGGTGGAGCGCAGCCGACCCCCGGCCCCGCAGCCTAACTCTTTATTATCGAAACTGTAGCTGTTTGGGGGCTCTTCTTCTTGACAGATCCATAACATAGCAGTATTCTTGTGCGCATGAATGTTATTAAAAGCCAACTCAAACTCGACTTACCAATAAAGAGAAAGTTTGGCGGGCGCCAGGAAGGTGCGGGTCGGCCTAGAGTCGCCGCTCGACGAATCATCCATCACATTAAACGCGACGCATTTGCTTCTAGACATCCTCTGCATGTGACTATTCGCGTTAGAGAGGGTATTCCGAAGCTACGGACACCCAGGTTCAATCGTGCGTTCTATCAAGTGTTGGCTGGATCAGCCTCAAGAGCAGGCTTTCGGATCGTGCATTACTCCCTACAGACCAATCATGTCCACTGTCTGGTAGAAGCAAAGGACAAAACGACACTCGCCAATGGCATGAAGAGCTTCTCCGCGCGGTTTGCTAGGGCGGTGAATCGGGTATTCAATCGCTCTGGCAAGGTACTAGAAGGCAGATATCACGTCAGGACCCTCAAAACGCCTAAAGAAGTACGAAATGCGCTGGCGTATGTCCTTCTAAACACGCGTAAGCACTACGTTCAATGCCATGGCAAGCGGCCACCGGTTGAAATGGATCATTGGAGTTCAGGACCGTTTTTTGACGGTTGGAGAGATGCAGTGGGTCCACCATCCACAAGCACCCTTTTGCCAGTTGCCACTACGTGGCTGCTGGCAAAAGGGTGGCGGAAACACAGGTTGATCAAGTTGGATGAAGTTCCGGGCTTGTCCTGACGAACGACTTCAGTTCTAATGCGCCTCGACCTAAGGGGTGGCCAAGGCGCCTGAGACACACGAACGGTGTGGACCCTTTGAACCTGATCCAGCTGACACTGGCGTAGGGATAGGCAAGCCGTCCTCTCACTCCTTATGGTCTTTTTGCAAACAAAGGAGTGATCATGCGATCCCGAACAGCATTTCTAGCACTGACAACTTTGAGCTGGCTCTCGTTCCACGCCTATGCCGATGAAAATCTGGTGAGCGGGATGGAAGAAATTGTGGTGACCGCTGAGTTTCGCGATACCGCGATTTCAGAATTGCCGTTGAGCGTCAGTGTCATTGATATCGATAGTCGTGGTGACGTTGTTAACCACCTGGAAGAAGTGCTCAGCTACGTCCCGAACGTGAACATTGCCAGCGGTGCATCGCGCGGTAGATTTATCCAGATTCGCGGCATCGGTGAACGAGGACAGTTTGGCGAGCCCCTGAATTCTTCCGTGGGTCTGGTGGTGGATGGTGTTGATCTCAGTGGTATCGGCACTGCGGCGACACTGTTTGACGTGCAGCAAGTTGAAGTGTTGCGTGGACCACAGGGCACTCTATATGGCGCAAACGCGTTGGCGGGGTTGATCAATGTGGTCACAAATGACCCCACCGAAGAATTTACCGGCAACGTCCGATTTGATGCGGGCGACTACGGTATGTTCGGTGCGGGCGGCGTGATCTCCGGCCCATTGTCAGAATCGGTAGGTTACAGAATCAGCTTTCAGCAGTATCGGGATGATGGGTATATCGACAATGACTTTCTTGGCCGAGACGATACCGACAACCACGATGAAAGTACGCTGAGAGCCAAGTTTGTCTGGGGTAGCGATCAGATGCGCTGGCGCCTGAACCTTGGGCGTATCGACATCGACAACGGGTACGATGCCTTCTCGCTGGATAATAATCGCACCACGCTCTCGGATGAGCCAGGTCAGGATTCGCAACTCACAAAGTATGCTTCGCTTGGCGTGGAGTGGGATGTTAATGACAGCGTCACCTTCGAAGCGCAGGCTGCCGTCACCAGCAGCGACATTGACTACGGGTATGACGAGGACTGGACCTTTACAGGGTTCGATCCCATTGGTTATACCTCGACGGACCTTTACGCACGCGAGCGGGATACCAGTACCCTTGAAGCCCGCTGGCTCTCCAACAACGATACCGGCACAAACTGGGTGATAGGGGTATACGCGCTCCGTCAGAACGTCGACCTCTACCGCACTTACACGTTTGCAGGGCCGTTTGCCAGCGACTATCAGATTGAGAGAACAGCCCTGTATGGCGAAGTTGTTTTTGATGTGTCGGAGAACATGCGTCTGACGGTAGGCGGTCGTGTCGAGCGTTCGGGAGCGGAATATGACGACACCAATGGCGTTGACTTTGATCCCGATGATGACCACTTCGGGGCGCGCATCTTACTGGAGCAGGATCTGGGTGATAACGGGTTTGTGTACGCCGGTGTCACACAGGGATACAAGACCGGCGGGTTTAACCAGGACGGCAGCCTGCCTGCAGATTTACGGGAATTTGACGAAGAAACCTTGTGGAACTTCGAAGTGGGCTACAAAGGCACCCTGTTCGATGATCGTCTGATACTGGACGCTGCTGTCTTCCGCATGCAGCGAGAAGATATCCAGACCGACACCTCGACCATACGTCCAATTCCTGGCAATCCCGTGGGTGAGTTTATTGAATTCACCGGCAATGCAGCTGAAGGCTACAACCAGGGTTTGGAAATCCAGACCCAATTTTTTGTTACGGAAAACCTGCTGCTCTTCGCGAACTTCGGTTGGCTGGATACTGAGTACGACGACTATACGGACTCAAGCGGGCGTGATCTCAGTGGTCGCGAACAAGCCCACGCACCCGAGTATCAGTTTTTTGTGGGCGCTGAATATGACTTTGGCAACGGGTGGCAGGCGCGTGTGGAACTGGAAGGCAAGGACGAGTTTTTCTTCTCCGCCTCGCACGATGAGAAGTCGGACGCTTACGAACTTGTTAATGCCAGCGTCGGCTATTACGCCGAAAGTTGGAGTGCGCGTGTGTGGGCGCGCAACATTGGTGACGAAGACTACTTTGTCCGCGGTTTCCGCTTCGGCAACGACCCTCGCGACTTTTATACGGCGCGTCCGTTTACGCAGTTGGGTGAACCCAGCCGCGTAGGTGTCTCAGTTAATTTGACTTTCTAGAGCGCGCAGGGTGGGTGCCGGTTCAGCCGGTGCCCGCATCTTCTGTACGGATCTTCTCAAGCAGGTGTTCCACGACATCGAGCGCTCGTGCACCGCCGCCGTTCATGCTGACAACGTAGCGACCACCCACCATGATGCTGGGCGTGGCGCTGATCTGGAACTCTCTGTTCTCGCGATTGGCATCCCGCAGTGCCTGCTTGATGCGTGGGGAGTTGAACTCCCTGAGAAAAGCGTCACGCTCGACGCCGCGACCGTCGACGTAGTCCGCCATCATCTCCGGCGTCAAGAATTGCCTGCCCGCATCATGCAGCGCACGAAAAATGCGAGCGTGGTTGTCTTCGAGGGCATCCAGACTCTCCAGTGTCAGATAGGTCTGGCCGAGCAGGTTTTGAATTGGCGACCACATCGCGGGTTGGCGTGAGAACTTCACGTCATCCGGTTGGTCTTCTGCCCAGTCTTCGATCATGGGGTCGAAATTTTTACAATGGACACAGGTGTAGGCAAAGAATTCTACTACTTCTATCGGTTCGCCCTGCCGCCGGGGTTTAGGACGGTCTACTTCGCGATAGTCTTCTGCGGTGATCTCCCCCTCTGCGAGACCCGTGCCCACGTAGGTGCCGAAACCGAAAATGAGAATGGCGACTACCGTGATAAAGCCGATGATCGTGTTGCGTACCAGGATGACCCGGTTGTCCTTCTTCTTTGCCATTGTTTTTAGACGTAAATTATTCGCATAGCACTGGAAGCTCGCAGTTTACCTGATTAACCTATTGGGTCTATTCGAAAAGGGCTTGGATAAATGGGTGCACCTGCGGAGAGTTATGAACTCTACAAGACGGATCTGTGCGGTTTTTGCTATCGCGTTCGCCATTGGCTGGATGCGAATGGAATCGAGATTCCGCTCCGGGACGTTAATCAGGATCAAGAAGCTTTTCGAGAACTCCTGCAGGGTGGTGGTCGCACCACGGTGCCTTGTTTAAAAATCCAACGGGGTGATGAGGTGGAATGGATGTTCGAATCCATGGATATCATTCGCTATCTGGCCGCAAAGTACGGCGTATGACCCTGCAAATTTATTTATTAGATCTTAGGAGAACCCCATGAAACTAGGCATGCTGCTCGGCTATTCCGGCCAGAAAATGAGCATCCCCATTCCAGCGATCAAACACGCTGAAGACCTCGGTTATGAATCGATCTGGACCGCTGAGGCGTATGGCTCGGACGCGATCACCCCTGCGGCTTGGATTCTGGCGCAAACCACCAAGATCAAAGTAGGAACCGCCATCATGCAGATGCCGGCGCGGACTCCTGCCATGGCCGCGATGACCGCCATGAGCCTGGCTGAGCTGTCTGGCGGACGCTTTATTGCAGGTCTTGGTGCGTCTGGCCCTCAGGTGGTGGAAGGATGGCATGGCGTTGCCTACGGCAAACCCATCACGCGCCTGAAAGAGTATGTGCAGATCATGAAGCAGATTTTTGCGCGTGAAGCGCCTGCGCAGTTTGATGGCAAGATGTACCAGCTACCCTACACCGGCGCCGGAGCAACCGGCCTGGGTAAGCCGCTGAAGAGCATTCTGCACAGCGAAGAGGACATCCCGGTTTATGCCGCGACCATAACGGATGCGGGTGTGGCCGCAGCCGCGGAAGTTGCGGATGGTTTTTTTCCGGTTTGGATGGACCCTGAAAAATTCTCTGTCTTTGAGCCTGCGGTAACCAAGGGACTCAACGCGGCGGGTGACAAGTCTTTGAACCAATTTGATATTGCCCCGTTTGTCACCGCAATCATGGGCGACAACGTGGAAGAGTGCATGATGCCAGTACGAGGCAGCATGGCGCTCTACATTGGCGGTATGGGCGCGCGCGACAAAAACTTCTACAACGATTACGCCAAGCGCTTGGGCTTTGAAGATGCCGCGGTGAAAATTCAAGATCTTTATCTCGCGGGTAAGAAGGACGAAGCGATGGCGGCTGTCCCGGCTGAGTTGATCGACGCCTGCGCGTTGGTGGGTCCAGCAGAACGGATTCGCGAGCGCCTGCAACGCTGGAAAGCGGCCGATGCTCAGGGCCACGTGAGCTCGATGTTAATCGGCAGTCAGCAACCGGAAGCACTGGAAGTGATCGCTGACGAAATGCTGTAAGGTTTAGTTTTGAACGCGAGATAGGGAACATCGTGCGTACACTGCTTCTTTGTATCGCATCCGCTCTTGTCGGAGCGGGTGCGGTTTTTCTAATCCTGATACCCGTCAAGGAAGGGGGATTTGAAACCGCTCAGCCGCTGGCACAACAGAGCTCGGTGGAAGAGGTGCTCACCGCACCTTCGCCTGAACTGGACCAACTTAGCCCGCTAAGCGGCTCGCTCGAAAGTCAGGATCACGCGGCAGAGCGTGAAGGGTCTCAATCTGCTTTTTACCAAGCATTTTCCAATCGCGACGCGAAGGCAGCATGGGCATTTGCAAAAGAGCAAGGTTTGGAGGAAGCCTGGGTGCGGATGATCATGGCCAAGCTGTTTTTAGCGGACCCCGATTTTGCAATTGAGGAGGCGAACGAGCTACCTCGACCTCTGCGCCGGGCCGCTGCCCTGGGTATCTTTTCTGCGATGGCGCCAAACGAATCTCTTCAGGAGCGGTTTGCGGTCGCCCAGCGCCTGCGTTTCCCCAAGTTGTTTCTCGAAGGCACGAGTGACATTGAGAGTGCGTGGGAGGAGGCGTCCAACTTGGAGGGTTTTTTGGATGCAACGCTTCTCCGTGCTGGTGTTGTCGCGCGCTGGATCGAGCTGGACCCAGGTGCGGCCTTCGCCGCGCTGAATAACTTGGGGGCGAACCACCCTTTGTCCAATCGAGCTAAGAAAGCGTTTACAGAGTGGGCCATCGACGACCCGAATGCGGCGCTGGACTGGGTGCTGACCAACGATGCCAAAAGAAATCGCAATGCATATATACGTTCAGCGATTCAGGCGCTTGTCAGTTATGACTTAACTCAGGCGCAACAACGTATGGATTGGTTGGATCCCGAAGATCGCAGGAGGGTGCTCCCCCAGTTTGTTGCGCTATCGATGATGCGTGATGTCGAAGCAACACTTGCCTACATTGATACCCAGGATGCCGAAACGAGGACCGGGGCGCTGATGGTGGCGGCTACTCTTACGTTTACCAAAGACCCCGCGCGTGGCCATCAGCTGCTTTCTGAGCTGCCGCCGGAGATGAGATTGGTGAGCTTGCGTAGTGCAGGGCAGGCGGCGGGCATGTCGCCTGACCTGATGGAGCCGATATTGGATGGTCTCGTTGATCCGGAGGAACGCAGAGTGGTGCGCACTGAAGGGGTAAAACGGTGGGCTCGACAAGATTTGGCGGGGGCT
This sequence comes from Candidatus Azotimanducaceae bacterium, assembly GCA_965227885.1. GTDB lineage: Bacteria > Pseudomonadota > Gammaproteobacteria > Pseudomonadales > Azotimanducaceae > UBA4421. Next base: position 5,575,698 of record OZ245781.1, on the reverse strand, counting down.
CGGGCGTACGTGAATTCCCTGACTCCCGAAGAACAGCTTGGCTCTGTGGGCGAGCTGATGAGGGCGTGGAATCGGTCTGATGCGGATGCTGCGGCGGAGTATGCTTTCGCGATTGAAGATGAGGATGTTCGTCAGGAAGCATTGTCGAAAGTTGCCAGATCCAACGCGCCGGTTGAACGCAACGAACGCGTATTTCAGGAGCTGACCTCGGTTGCACAAAAAATTGGTGCTGCAACCGTTCTTAAAAAACAGTTGGAAAAATCAGATCCTGAAAAATCCAGTTTCTACGCGGACTACATCGAAACCAACCGGACCTCGCTGAATTAGAGCATAAACTCCTCAACCAGCGACCACCCACGCTCCGATCGCGAGCGGCAGTGATCTTTGTATTCCAGCGCTTTCTCAGAACTTGCGTTGCCGTCCAGGCCGCGCTTGTACACGCCTTGGATGATGCCCGCTGAACGGAACATGTTGTAGATCAGGTAAAAGTGCCAGTTTTCTATACCGTCCAGACCCGCGTGCTTGCAGTATTCAGCGACAAACTCATCTTCGGTGGGAATACCCTCAGCCTCAAAATCACAACCGGCCAAGCCCTCGTCTTCGTAGGATTCACCGTGGTATTCCTGGCATAGATAGCCCAGGTCTGCCAAGCCGTCGCCGAGCGTTGAAAGCTCCCAGTCGAGCACGGCCACAATGTGCGGTTCGGTTGGGTGGATGAGCACGTTGCCCAGACGGTAGTCGCCGTGAACGATGACCGCCTCACCTTCCGCAGGCAGGTTCTCGGGCAACCACTCGATCAGGTTATCCATGGCTGGAATTTCTTCGGTCTTGCTGGCGACGTACTGCTTTGTCCAACGGCTGATCTGCCGCGCGTAATAATTTCCCGGTCGACCAAAACTCTCGAGACCGACCGCAGCCGGATCCACGGAATGCAACTTTGCCATCACCCGGGCAAGATCCAGGTAAATGGCGCGACGCTCTTCTGGCTGCAGGCTGGGCAAGCGGGTTTCGGTGAAAAGCCGTCCGTCGACCATCTCCATGACATAGAACTTTGTGCCTATGACCTCGGTGTCTTCACACAGGCAGTACATCTTAGGCACAGGTACATCGGTATCCCAGAGGGCGGCCATGACACGGTACTCGCGATCCACCTGATGCGCTGATGGGAGCAATTCTCCGGGCGGCTGCTTGCGCATGACATATGTGCGCGAAGGCGTGATCAGCTGGAACGTGGGATTGGACTGTCCCCCCTCAAACTGGCGTACTTCCAACGGACCTGCAAATCCATCGACATGTTGTTCTAAGTATGCGGTAAGCGCGGCTTCGTCAAACTTATGTGCCTCGCGTACTGCGGTGATCTCTACGTCACTCATTGGGTCTTGGTCCAGAATCGAATCAGCCGCATAGCATACGGCTTGATCTGTGGGGAGGCAAAATAGGACACTTGTATTTTCGCATTTCAAAAACACTCAAATCAGAAGGGGAGATTATGGCGCTTCAGAAAAGAATAGCGGTGACGCTGCCAGCCGGACCACGCATTGAAGATACGGTTGCCCGGTTAAAGTGGGCGGAAGACAACGGCATCCCGGATGCGTGGTTCAGCGACTCCGGAGCGCCGGATACGTTGACACAGGTAGCAGCGGTCGGCCATCACACCACCAATATCCGCATTGGTGTGGCGGTGACTCCGGTCTACACCCGTTCGCCCTCCGTGCTGGCTGCCTCTGCCAACGTGATCAACCAGGTGATTCCAGGCCGTTTCATCATGGGGCTGGGATCGTCCAGTCAGACGATCATGGGGCAGTGGAATGGTATTTCGTTGGACAAACCCCTCACCCGCGTGAAGGAAACCGCTCAACTGGTCAAAACCATGTTAACCGGTGCCAAAACCGACTTCGACGGAGAAACGCTCTACAGCCGGGGCTATCGTCAGGCGCCGGATGAAAATCCTCCACCGGTTTATATAGGCTGCCTGCGTCCGAAGATGATCGAGATGGCTGCTGAGGTAGGCGACGGGGTGATCTTTAACCTCTGGCCCAAGGGCGCGCTGCCAAAAATGATAGAGGCGGTGCAGCGGGGTGCTGCTGCAGCTGGAAAAGACTGGGAGCAGGTGGAAGTGGTCAACCGGGCGATGGTGCTGTGCACGGATGACAAAGAATATGGTCGCAACCTCTTTCGCGCTGCGTTCGGCCCATATTACGCGACCCCCGTGTACAACAAGTTTCTGGCCTGGGCTGGTTATGAGGATGCGGCAAACACCATCACTGAAGGTTGGGCTGCAAAGGATCGCGAGAAAACCGGTGGTGCGCTGACGGATGAACTGATCGACGAGATCGGCATCATCGGCAACGAAGAAGAAATTCAGGCACGCATTCAGGAAGACGCAGACGGTGGGGTTCACACCCACATCATCGCGCCACTGGCAGCATCGAAGGAAGACCTGGATCGGACCTTTAACGCCTTCACGGGCGGCAACTTCCAGTTCAAGTAAGCCGATGAGCTATCAAAAAATCATCGTTGACGAGCCACGCCCGCACGTGCGGCGCATCACATTAAATCGACCTGAGAAGCGTAATCCGCTCTCGAACGAGCTGCGTACGGAACTCTTTGACGCGCTGGAGTCCGGCGATTGTGATCCTGATGTGCGGGTCATGATCATCCGTGGTGCGGGTCCTTGCTTTTCAGCTGGGTATGACCTGCAGTCAGATGTTTCCCAGGGCCAGCCGTTTCACACGGCTGGCGGTCTGGGTAACTGGCCGCGCCATGTGGTGGAGGGATTCTTCAAAATCTGGGATCTGGGCAAACCGGTGATCGCACAAGTGCATGGCTACTGCCTGGCGGGTGGCACCGAACTCGCGACCGCCTGCGACTTAGTTTATGTAGCGGAGGATGCCAAGATCGGTTATCCGGTCGTACGTTCCATCAGCCCACCGGATAATCAGTTTTATCCGTGGATTGTGGGTCTGCGGCGTGCGATGGAGTTGATGCTTACCGGTGACCATATGTCAGGCACTGAGGCCGCTGAGAGCGGCTTTGCTAATCGTGCCTATCCTGAAGCTGAGCTCGAAGCTACGGTCCTCGACATTGCTGAGCGTGTCGCCAAAACCCCACCTGAGATTCAACAAATTAACAAACGTGCTGTGCATCGGCAGATGGATGCGATGGGTATTCGAGCGGGTATCCGCGCGGGTACTGAAATGCAGCAGCTCGCTATGTTCACCGAGGCTACGCAGGGACATCTGAAGGAAATCAGGAAGGGCCTGACGCAAGCGCTGTCCAAGCGGGATGAGGCGTTTGGCGATTACCGGGAATCGAAGCCCGGCGACGAGGGTTGATCTGAAGTAGTCCGGGAAGATGGAATCTACCGGTATAGTCATTGTCACACTGGTCATCTACCAGCTGGTGCTGTTGGGCGTCGGCTTGTGGGCGCGCCGTCGTGCGACAACTGCGGAAGGGTATCTCATCGGCGATCGAGGACTGGGACCCTGGGTAGCCTCGCTCAGCTACGCAGCGGGCTCGTCATCCGCCTGGTCGATTCTGGGCGTTAGTGGTATCGCTTTTAGCCAGGGGTTAAGTTCTGTCTGGCTCATCCCCGGAACCCTCACGGGACATGTGGTCGTCTGGTTTGTTATTGCACCCTGGTTGCAACGTGAGGCGCACGCTGGTCGCTGGGTGACGCTGACCGATGTCCTCACCCAGGGTCTTGCCAGCAAAACCACGGTCTGGGTCAGCCGGTTAAGCGCGCTCATTATTCTTTTCTCCTTTACTTTTTATATTGCGGCACAGTTCCAGGGTGCGGCTGATCTTTTCACCTCTGTCTTCAACTTCAATTTTGTTACGGCGTTGGTAATCGGTGCGGTAGTTGTACTCCTCTACACTTTCTGGGGTGGCTTCTGGGCGGTGAGTCTGACAGACGCGTTGCAGGCGGGACTCATGTTTGTGACTGCTCTCATCTTTCCGGCCATCGCGCTATACGTTGTGATGACATCCCCCGATGTTGGGACGTTCTCAGCGCAGCACCTGTCGCTTACCGGGGCGCATGAGGGTTGGTTCCTCATCGGTATGCTGCTGGGAAGTTTGAGCATCGGTTTCGGACCGCTCGGGCAGCCCCATCTTTTGAATCGCGTGATGGCACTAAGATCCCCCGATGCTTTGCGGTCGGCGCGCGTTGTTGCCTTGATCTGGTTTGTTGTGGTGTTGGGAGGCATGTATACCCTGGGGTTGTGCGGCCATGTACTTGTCAGCGCCGCGGAAGGCGAACAGATTTTTTTCGCGCTTGCAGACAGCTTGCTGCCTCCGGTCATCGCGGGTGTCTTCCTGGCAGCGGTGCTGTCAGCCATTATGTCCACAGCGGACAGTCAGCTGCTGGTTGCGGCAGGCGCTGTGTCTCATGATCTGCGTCTGCGCATAAACACCCGTGTGGCAACCGTCGCGGTTGCAGCGGCTGCAGTCGCGCTGGCGGCGTTCCTGCCTGAGAGCATTTTTTCCAGAGTACTGTTTGCCTGGAATGCACTTGGTGCTGCGTTCGGTCCTGCCGTCATTGCACGGTTGTTGGGCTGGCGCGGGCGCGAGTGGGGTGTGCCGCTATCCATGCTTCTGGGCTTTGGTTTGACGGTGTTGTTCTACAGTTTGCCGAATGGTCCTGGGGATTTATGGGAGCGCGCGGTGCCGTTTCTCATCGCGAGTGTCACACTTTATGTCACACATACGTCCAATAGATAAGGAAAGATGTTGGAGAAGTGAGCAGTGTTAGATGACCGGTTGCGAATGGTTGCGTACGGCGTACTGGGCAGCATGGCTGACGCTGAGGAGGTGGTGCAGGAAGCACGGCTGAAGCTGCATCAATCAAAGAGCGCGGTGCGCTCTGAAGAAGCCTTTCTCTATCGAGTGGTCAGTAACTTAAGCATCGATCGATATCGCTATGAAAAGCGCCGTCGACATCTCTACGAGGGACCCTGGTTACCGGAACCGATATCGTCCGAGGACATGGACAAGGTTGAACTCGCTCAGGAACTCTCCATTGGTCTGCTCCATGTGCTGGAGCATCTATCGCCTTCGGAGCGAATTGTGTTCGTACTGCGGGAAGCCTTTGGCTGGACCCACACAGAAGTGGCTGAAACATTGGGCATCTCTCCCGCCAGCGCGCGACAACGGGCCAGTCGAGCGAAACATCGGCTGGCGAGCACAGACTACTGTCCAAGGTTGCCTTCCAGCGAAGAGCGAGTGCTTCTCGATTCACTGATGGCTGTGGTTGCAGAAGGTGATGCCGCAGGGCTTATCTCCATGATGACCGACGACGTCGTGATGTACACCGATGGGGGCGGGGTGGTGAGCGCTGCTATCCGACCTGTTTATGAAGCGGAGCGTATCAGCACCGTTACTCTGTTTTTGGTACAGAAGTCGGAAGCCGAAGGTGAGCTGGATTGGTCGTATGAATCCATCAACGGCAGCACCGCCCTGGTCGTGCGTCAGTTTGGTAAAATCCACTCGGTTATTTTTGTCACCGGCGAGGCTGGGTTGGTCAGTCGCTTCTACATCATGCGCAATCCGCACAAGCTGACGCGCCTATGAATGCACCAGCTAGGAATGAATGTCCCAACTGCGGGCATGGAGATGTTGCGATTTATTGCCCGCAGTGTGGCCAATCGCAGAAACTCTCGCGCCTGAGCATTGCCGCAGTTTTCCAACTCGCGTTCCGGTCAGTTTTTGATGCGGACCGAGGGGTCCTGAGAACATTTAAGGAATTGACGCTTCGACCCGGTCCCATGGTGGCGGCCTATGTCGGCGGGCAACGTAGGTCTTATCTCAATCCAATCACGTACTTCTTCATTGTAGCGACGTTTCAGCTGATCGATCTGCTGTTGCTGGGGGATACGCTGCGCCAGATTCTTGAGGGTGCCTACGTTCAGGCGCAAGCTTCGCAGGGAGTGACGGCAACGGCTGATGAAATTGAGGCTTGGGTGAATCACAGGTATGAGGTGATGACCAGCTTCGGCGTCTACATGATGTTGGTAGGCGTGTGTATTCCCTATGCGTTGTTCTTAAGGGCGGCATTTTTTAAGTGCGGGTACAACCTGGCGGAGTGCTTTGTCTTCGCGGTGTTTACCACCAGCCATGGCATGCTGCTGTCCTCGTTGGTCGCTCCCATCACCGTCCACTTCGGGTTTAATGTCTACAGCATAGTTGTGCTTGGAATCTTTATTGGCATAGCGGTCTATGCGGGTGGCCGTTTCTTTCAACGCTGGTACGGTTATGTCGCAACGCCGTTGCTTTTTATGGTGGCCTATTTCATAAACGCCGGGCTGATGGATTTGTTGGACTCCACGCTGAAGGAGTTTGGTTTTTAGGCGCAAGCGTCAGTGACAGGCAACCCCAAATTTCTTGAGCCGCCAGTAGTTGTAGGGCCAAGGGGTGAGAAACCCCATGGTGAGGCTTGGAATGATTGACCACCAGGTCAGAGTGAGGGATCCAACCAGCAGCCAATCGGTCAGATTCATGGCCAGCTCCATGCCGATCATTGAGATGAGACTCATCCCGAAGGCGGTTTTTAGTGCCAGACCCAAGGCCATCTGCCGACTCAGGATGACCGTTTCGAGGGCGATGCTGGTCAACAGCCCGTTCATTATCGCCAGCGGCAGCACGATCATCGGGCTTGCCTCGGGGTGATAAAGCTGGAAATAGAGGATGGTGCCGAAATCGCCGATGGCACAGCCTAGCAGGCACCAGGCGGTATTCTTAGCCGATTGCCGCCATGTGCCTTTGCAGTGCCAGTGAAATGTCTCAATTGCTTCAGCCATTTGCAGATTATATCTCAAAAAGCAAAACGCTATTCAGGTGCGAGCGATCGGTTGGTATCCTAGCGTTGTTTCATAACAATAAGAGAAGCATGAAGCATCTCTATATCGTGCGTCATGGCGAGACCGAATGGAATGTTGCGCGACGCATGCAAGGAAGATTGGATTCAGCCCTAACGGATGCTGGTCGTAAACACGCTGATGTAAATGGTGCATTACTCAAAAACCTGGGTGGCGTGGAATTGATGTGTGTTTCACCCTCAGGTCGTACTCGTGAAACCGCCTACATAGTTAACTCTTACACCAAAGCACAGATCGACTATTTTGATGAGTTGATGGAGCGCGACTGCGGTATCTGGTCTGGACTGACTATTGACGAAGTAATGGAGCAGTTTCCCAAGGCGTGGCAGGAGCGGGAAGAAGACCCATACAACCACCGACCTCCTGGAGGTGAAAACCTCCAGGACATGTTGAAACGTGTTCACGAATTCCTGGACGAACTTTTTATTTGCGGCTACGACCGTATTGGGGTGATCACGCATGGCGTGATGAGTCGTGTTATTCTCAAGTACTACCTGAACCTGTCTGAGACGGAAGCCAACCGGGTGCGACATCCGAATGACCTGGTGTATCGCTTGACGTTTAATGCCCAAGACATAGAAACTCACCATTGGATCAGTGGCGGTGAGGCAACAATTGGCCTCCTGCAGCACTGACTCTTGCAACACAGACTCTTGCAACACGGACTCTTGCAACACGGACAAGAACAACACTTCTGGGGGACAAAATGAAAGTAGACGGCGGAGTCGGTTCCGATTTAGGGACCGTGGGCGCGCAGGCGCAGGAACTGGAAGATATGGGGTACAGCGGCATCATGACCGCGGAAACATCCCATGATCCCTTCTTTCCATTGCTGGTCGCAGCCCAGAACACAGAACGTGTGGAACTGATGACGTCTATCGCTGTGGCGTTTGCTCGCACACCGATGGTGTTGGCCAACATCGGCCACGACCTCAACGCATACTCGAAGGGCCGTTTTGTGCTGGGTCTGGGCTCACAGATCAAGCCGCACATCACCAAGCGTTTCAGCATGCCGTGGTCGTCACCAGCCGCGCGAATGCGTGAGTTTATATTGGCAATGCGCGCTATCTGGGATAACTGGCACGAGGGCAAACCGCTGGAGTTTACCGGCAAGTTCTACACCCATACGTTGATGACACCCTTCTTTACGCCAACGGATACCGACTACGGTGCGCCCAAAGTGTTTCTTGCAGCCGTGGGTCCAAAGATGACCGAGGTGGCGGGAGAGGTTGCCGACGGCATGATCGCGCACGCGTTCACAACCGAAAAGTATCTGCGTGAAACGACCTTGCCAGCGTTGGAGCGAGGGTTTGCGAAAGCGGGTAAGACCCGCGCCGATTTTGAAATCAGCTACCCGGTGTTTGTTGTCACTGGCCAGAACGAAGAGCAACTGGAAGAGGCGAAGGTTGCTGCTGCTAAACAAGTTGCGTTTTATGGTTCCACACCCGCGTACAAACCGGTACTGGACAGCATCGACGCGGGTGAACTGCAGGGTGAGCTGAACATGATGTCCAAACAGGGGCGCTGGGATGAGATGGGTACACTGATTACCCCGGACATCCTCAGTGAGTTTGCGGTTATTGGCGAGCCACAGCAGATTGCGGGTCAGATCAAATCAAGATACGGCGATCTGGTCGACCGAACTTCTGCGGCCTACGCGAACATTCCAAAATCGGATCGCACCAAGATCATCACAGAATTAACCGCTTAAGCTGGAGGAAACATGAAAGTAGATGCTGGTATAGGCGCGGACCTTCATAAAATCCCGGAGACGGTGCGGGCCCTTGAAGCGGCCGGTTACGACGGTGTGCGCACCGCGGAGATGAACCACGATCCCTTTTTCCCGCTGCTGCTCGCCGCGGAGCACACGGAGAAAGTGGAACTGGCTACATCCATTGCGGTGGCGTTTGCGCGCAGCCCGATGAATCTGGCGAACATTGGCCATGATCTCAATGCTTACTCCAAAGGGCGCTTTACGCTCGGTTTGGGCTCGCAAATCAAACCCCACATTACCAAACGCTTCAGCATGCAGTGGGGCGCCCCTGCAGACCAGATGCGCGAACTGGTGCTGGCGATGCGCGCCATCTGGGCTAACTGGTATGACGGCGATCCGCTGGAGTTTGTGGGCAAGTACTATCGCCACACGCTGATGACTCCGGCGTTTACCCCCCAGGACAAAGAATACGGTGCGCCCAGGGTTATTCTAGCGGCGGTGGGTCCAAAAATGACTGAAGTGGCTGGCGAGGTTGCAGACGGCATGATCATTCATCCCTTCAGCACTGTGCCTTACATCGAGTCGGTGACGCTGCCTGCAATTGACGCTGGCCTGGCCAAGGCGGGTAAAAGCCGCGAAGGATTTGAGCTCTCGTACAGCTGTTTTGTGGTTACGGGTCGCGACGAACAGGAGTTTGCTGCCAGTAAAAAGGCTGCGCAGGAACGCATTGCGTTCTACGGATCTACCCCTGCCTATCGCGGTGTACTCGAAAGTATCGGCTGCGGTGACCTTCAGGATGAGTTTAATGCCATGTCCAAGCAGGGCCGCTGGCAGGAGATGGGTACCTTGGTTACCGATGAAATGCTCAACGAGTTTGGTGTGGTCGGTGAACCGCACGAAATTGCACCTCAGATGCTGGCTCGTTATGGCAGCTTTGTTGACCGCACGTCAGCTTCCTTTCCAGTTGCGGATGACGAAGAACGGTCGAAAATCATCCAGGCACTGCGTGCAGGCTGATCAATGGCATTTTGAGTCTAGTTTTTAGACTTTTTTGTTATATAAATCAGTAATTTTGTTGTCCGCGTTCACCTACAGCCCTGCCATGGTGGCGGCTGTGGGTTAGCGCACACTCACTTAACACTCATTTACATCCTCTTAAGAGCAAGTTCAGCTTTTGCGGCTATGATTTGCCTATGTCCTGTGACGTAAGCCGAGTAAAATGCGCGGCGCAGGTACGGTTGGAATGTGATCTGACGCACACTTTTTGCGAGATCACTACAAGGTTCACGGACAGTTTCATGGAAAGATAATTGAGGTCATCTGGCTCAATGACACGACAAGTAGCTGAAATCCTGACTCTGATACCACGCGGTGTTTACCTCGCGGCGGGCGCCTTTGGCCTGCTTCTGGGCGGTCTCATCGTATTGAGTCTTGCGCTTGCCCATGTCGTTGCACCTCAGGGTTATGTCACTGTGGCGATGGCCAAACCGACAGCGACACACCGTACTATCCGACAGAATGACGTTGCTGAGTTTGGTTCGCAGGTGAGCAGCGCGTTCGGTATTAAGAACACCGTGGCAACCGAGTTTGCCGACTGGATCCTCGAAGCATCTGAGCGTCAGCACATTGAACCTGAGTTGCTGGCAAGCCTGGTGATTACCGAAAGCTCCTTCCGTAAAAACGTACGTTCTAACGTAGGTGCGGTGGGTCCCGCGCAGGTACGCCCGGACTATTGGGGTGCTTTCTGCGGCAACTCCGATCTGTATGACCCGGAGCAGAATATCTACTGCGGCGCACAGATCCTCTCGCATCTCATGGAGCGCTGCGATGGAGATCGAGACTGTGCCTTGGCGGCCTACAACGTGGGCCCCTACGCCAACCGAGAAGGTGCGGCACGGCGCTACGTTAACAAAGTAGATCGCTACCTCAGCAAGTTCCAGAACACAAACGCCGCTCTCTAGGGCGGCTCTCTAAAAAGTCTCCTGGCTTTCCTGAGTCCGGTCGTCCGACCGCAAATTTTCATTTCGTGCTGCCCCGGTTAAACTCTCAGATCGTTTGGAGGGTTGATCAAATGAAAAGAATTTCCTTGGGTGTATGTGCACTCCTATTGCCTCTTATTTTTGCTGGGGGAGCCGCCGCGCAGCAACAGCCTGTGCCAGGGTTTATGAAACCGGAAGTCCTGGCTGCCGCGCAGGACATTGGCATGAACGATGAACAGCTGACGCAATTTCGTGCTGCAGTTGGAAGCTTTGTGGACCAGCGTATGAAGGCATTTCAGAGCCTGATGCGAAGAAACAATCAGACGGGCATTCCCCGCAAGATGAAATCGCGCACCAACTCTCTGCTCAAGAAGATGGACAAAGAGATGGCTACCTTTCTCACCGAAGAGCAGATGCCCGCGTACGAAAACTATCGGGAAACCTTGAAGAAAAATTTGCAGGGCCTCTGAAATGACACAGTTCGGATTGCTTATTTTTGCCACGGACTATGCGGTCGAACCGGCGATACTTGGACGAGAGGCTGAGTCTCTTGGATTTGAGTCGCTGTTCTTCCCTGAGCACACGCACATCCCCGCGAGTCGAAAATCCCCCTGGCCGGGCGGACGAGAGTTACCCAAGGAGTATTGGCATTGCCACGATCCATTTGTATCTCTGGCGACCGTGGCTGCAACTACGAGCACCCTGAAAGTGGGTACCGGTATTACTCTGATCACAGAGCGGGATCCAATTCTGATGGCAAAACAGGTCGCCACACTGGATCACCTCTCGAATGGTCGCTTGCTCTTGGGCGTGGGTGCAGGCTGGAACGCGGAAGAGATGGAACACCACGGTACGCCGTTTGCGGATCGCTGGAAAATTCTGCGCGAACGGATCCTGGCCATGCGGGTGCTATGGACAGAGGAAGAAGCCGAATTTCACGGTCAATTTGTAGATTTTGATGCAAGCTGGAGTTATCCGAAACCGAAACAGGCGGGCGGTCCTCCTATCCTGATGGGCGCATCTTCCAAGTATGTGTACAAACGCATAGCAGAATATTGTGATGGTTGGTTTCCGATCTACCAGGACCAGGATCGCGCCGCTGCCAGTGGTGCGGTTAAGTATCGTGAAGGGATTGAGCGGGTGAACGAAGCCTGGTCTGCGGCCGGACGGGAAGGCCAACCGGACTTCAGCGTGTTCGGCGTGGGCCCGGACGAAGCGGCTGTAGAGAGACTGATCGAAGACGGTTTTAACCGCATCATTTTTGGTCTACCCAGTGCCGATGCCGATACCGTGCTGCCAATGGTTGAAAAGTACGCGGCGATCGCGCACAAGTTTTAGCCAGTACTTTCACGCCCGTCGCTATCGGGGCGGGCGCATCAGCACCGCCTGGTTGTAGCGTAGGGACTGCCCCTTGAGCCAACGTCGCAATGCTCGCTTGACGAAAGTGCCGCTGCTGATTTTGAACGCGGGCAGTATCTTGTGACTTTCAATCCGCCAACCCCTGGCTTCCAGGTAATGCGCAAGTTCTGGTTTGGACCATTCACGAACATGGTAGGCGTTGCCGGATTCGAGTGTGCCTGCGCCTCTGAGGGCCACGCGTTCGGGTGTTGTCAGCAGAATCTTTGATTCCGCGTGGGCAAGCGTGCCCAAAACGTTGAGCAAGCTATCCGGGTTGTCGAGGTGCTCGATGACGTCGCTTGAAATAATGAGATCAAATTTTTTGTCTGAGGTGAATGAAGTGTCGTCCAGGTCCAGCGCCTGCCAAGTACCGAAGGTGTGGTACGTCTTACAGAAAGCAATGGCATTGGGTTGATCGAACCCGGTTGTCTCAATCTCAGGCAGTGCTTGGTGCAGCGCCGCCAGCTTACTTGCTGCGCCACAGCCGACATCAGCGACCGTTTTGAAGTTTTCGGCGCGAATGATTTCCTGTGCCCACCGATACGCCGCAGCCTGATAAGCCCGCGAAGCGGCGATGCGGGATTCGTTCCAGTACTGGTTATCCGTCGCATCAAATGTTATGACGGGGTTGTTGATATACCCTGGTGGAAGGAAATAGTTGTCTGGGTTCATGACTGTCATGGTTGAGGCGAATTGTGAACCCACGCAACTGCGAGATCCACTCTGTTGATAAAATGGCTTTTTGACCTGCGTCACACTACTTATTGATGCTTGCACGGATTCGAGACTCAGAGTTCGCCGCCCGCAATCCGCGGTTGGCGGCACTTCTTCACAACGCGGGTGTGCTGATCACAGGAAATGCGCTGGCCGGTGCATTGGGGCTCATCTATCTGGCGATCGTCACTCGCGCGTTGGGTCTGGAGACCTTTGGCCTGTACGGGCTGTACATAGCTTACATAGGCTTACTCAACCGGCTGGTCAGTTTTCAGACCTGGCAGGGGCTGATCTCCTTCGGCACCCCAGCGAAAGAAAGGGGTGACAAGGGTCTGCTCGCTGATCTTCTGAGTTTTGGTTGGCTGCTGGACCTCGCCAGCGGATTTGTGGGGTTTGGTCTTGCCATCCTCGGTGCATACCTCGTCCCTGCATGGTTTGGTCTTGGCGAGGACGCGGTCACCAACACGGCTATAGTTGCGCTCATGCTGCTGTTTAACTGGCGGAGCGTGCCGGTTGCGCTTTTACGAATCTATGACTCGTTCTTGCCACAGGCGCTCTTTGGCAATGTCACGGCTGTTTTGCAGCTCATAGCTGTGAGCTTCCTGTTCTGGCAGGGCGAGGATCGACTGATCGTCTACCTGGTTGTCTCAACGGTGAACAACATCATCGGACAGGTGAGCTACTTTGCTTACGCGGCTTATCGAGCCCGGAAGGAAGGCATCTTTGCAGGCTGGCAGCCCCAACTGACTACATTGCGCAGTCGTTGCCCGGGTATCCTCAGGTTTGTTCTCTCTACAAACGCAGACGGGTTTGTTCGCGTGTTGCGCGACCTTGATATCTTTATTGTGAACGCGCTTCTGGGTGTTGCTGCGGCCGGTCTCTATCGCGTTGCACGCATTCTTGCACGCGCGATGGGTCAACTCACGGGACCGTTCTACCAGAGTATCTATCCTGAACTGGCGCGGTTTAATGCCAACGGACAGCCGCAGGAGATGATGAAGCTGATGAAACAATCTGCGCTGATTCTTGGTTGTTTAACTTTGATCGCCTGGGTTGGTTTCGTGATCCTCGGCGAGTTCTTCCTCGAGCTGATGTTTGGCGCCGAGTTTATTCCGGCCTATGAAGTTGCCGCATGGTGTATGGGTGCGATGGTGGTATGGGGTACAACCCATTCTTTAGCGCCTGCTATGATGGCGTGGCAGCAAGCTGAGGTCGCTCTGAAGATAAACCTTGTTACAACTTGTTTTTACACGCTGGCACTGTACGTGCTCGCGTCATACTGGGGTCTGTCAGGAGCAGGTGCTGCTCTAGTCATGTTCTACACCGTGTGGGGAGTTGTTATGGGCTCTGCGGTGGCCAGACGTTGGCGCGAAGAAACGGCGGTACATCCCGCGTGACTGCACATACTGGAACATTCTTTCGTCTCTGATGTGTGGACTATTTGGCATTGCTGCCGCTTCACAGGAGCTGAATCTTGAGCTTGCGAGAGCCGCTCGTGACAGCTTGACTCATCGAGGTCCAGATCAGGCAGGAGAATGGTATGACCAGCGAACCTATCTGGGTCATCGTCGTCTGAGCATCCTCGATACCTCCGAAGCCGGGCGGCAACCGATGGTCAGCGAATGCGCGGTGATAACCGTGAATGGCGAAATCTATAACTTCGAATCATTGAAACGTGAATTGCTGGATGCCGGTTATACGTTCAAGTCCGCCAGCGACTCAGAGGTTGTGCTGCACGGCTTCGACGCCTGGGGCGTCGACGGGTTGGCACATCGGCTGGAGGGTATGTACGCGGTGGTCATTCACGACCTCACAACACGGCGAGTGTTTGCGTTCCGTGATCGGGTGGGTGTGAAGCCTTTTTACTATGCCCACGATGGAAGCCAGCTGCTTTGGGCGTCTGAGCTGAAAGCGCTGCAAACCTTCCTGCCTGAGGTAACCGTTGATGCGGAAGCGCTGCTGGATTTTCTCGTCTATCGATACATTCCGGCACCGAAGTCTTTGTACCGCGAAGTAAGAAAGCTTCCACCAGCGACGATACTGGAGTTTTCCTGCGACTCAGGCGCATTAAAAGAGACGCAGTACTGGCGCTTGTCCTCTGAGCGGGCAGAGCTCTCCATCGATGAGGCTCACCAAAAAATACTCGCAGCTCTGGAGGAATCCATTGGCTGTCAGTTGGTCAGCGATGTGCCCTTGGGTTTGTTGCTGAGTGGAGGTTTGGACTCCTCTGCTGTGGCTTCATTTGCAGCCCAGCGAGTACCTGGCATACAGAGTTTTTCCATCGGCTTTCCCGAACTGGGCAGGGATGAAACGCCGATTGCCAAGGCGATGTCAGATTTCGCGGAGACGGAACATTTTGTGCGTCACTATGGCGCCATGGACACGGAAAATGTTGTGGCCAGAATGGCGCGGCTTTTTGACGAACCCTTTGCGGATACATCTGCACTGCCGACATTGATGGTGTGCGAGTTTGCCAGGCAAACGGTCACTGTTGCTCTCAGTGGGGACGGGGGCGATGAGCTCTTTGGCGGCTATCGCTGGTATGAACGTTATGCCGACTATCGAAACAGGCAACGGTTAGGACCACAGCGCGGTATCAGTTGGCCTCTTGAGTGGCGTAAACAGGCGATTGAATTGGCCAGCACGAGGGACCCGTTGTGGCTTTATGCCCGTCTCCGTGGCGCGTTGTCGCCACGCAAATTGGAAGCCTGGAGGAACAGACTCGGAGTAGGCTCTGACTATGATCCTCTCTGGGCTTATAGAGCCCGCTATCTGTCAGACGAGACGCCACGGCGGGCCGCGCAAGTTATGGACTTCCACACTTACCTGCCGGACGACATCTTGACCAAGGTTGACCGAACGAGCATGGCCGTTTCGCTGGAATGTCGGCCGGTGCTGCTATCAACAGAGCTGATCGAGCTCACGTTCAGCCTGCCCGACACCTACGTCTACCTGCACGATGAGTTGAAAGGCGGGTTGCGACAAACTCTCCGAGACCGGTTACCTGAGGCAGTACTGACCCATGGCAAACAGGGGTTCAGTATCCCCGACGCCCAATGGCGTCGCACGCTGATCGCCGCACACGGTAGCGTGCAGGAAGCGATTGTGTCGCACGCTTTGGAAGCTGCCGCCTGATGAACATCCTGTATTTATCCACCGCGGCGTTCCCGTCTGAGATTACCCATACGCTCAGCATGTTGCGTGTCTGCAAAGCCATGGCTGAACAGGGCCATAGCGTCGCTATGACGGGCAGGCGTCTGAACAACGCGGCAGATAGTGCGGTTTTTGATTATTACGGTTTGCCATCGAGCTTCGACTTACACCTGGAGCGGGTTTCCAAGTGGCTCGATAATCGATGGACGCGTCCGCTTCTGCTGCCGGGTTTGTTTCTCGCTGCGCGTTTTCGTCGAGCGATAAAGCGCCACAAGCCTGACCTGGTTTACAGCCGATTGACGCTGGCAGAACTTCTGGCTGTGCCGCGTGAAATACCACTCATTTATGAAATGCATAGCCCCGGTGAGCTTGCTGGCACGCGCTTCCGGCGCTGGGTGTTTACGACCTTGATGAAGCGGTTGAACGTGCAGCACATTGTGGTGACGACGGATACATTGAAGCAGTACCTTGAGCAGGAGTTGCCTGGTATCGCCGTACGGGTTGCGCGTTTGAGTGCGGAACGGCCTGAGAAGGCGACTGATGTGGAGCGTGAGCAATTTCGGAAGAACACGCTGCAGGGCCAGAACTTTGAGTTTCACGCGGGTTACACGGGTTTCCTTCATGAAGTGCGCGGCATCGGCGTAGTGATCCGTGCGGCTTCTTTATCGCCAGATGTCGCCTTTCACATCGTCGGCGGCACACCGGACGCAGTGGCAGAGTGGCAGGGGTATGCAAAGGCGCAGGACGTCCCAAACAACGTATTTTTCTATGGCCACCAACCAGCATCTACCATCCCGATGTTTCTCGAGTGTTTTGATGTCTTTCTGGCACCGTTGCAGAAGCCGAAACAACCGTTGACTTTCATGTCACCACTTAAGGTGCCGCAGTATCTCGCCTACGGAAAGCCCATCATCGCCTCTGATGTGCTGCCTCATCAGGAACAGATGGTGGCAGGCGAGACGGCGTTGTTTGCGGCACCTGACAGTGAACACGAGTGGGCACACGCTCTGGAGCGTCTTAAGAACGAGCCGGAGCTCAGGGTACAGCTGGCGGCCAACGCGACTGCCTACTACAACGCCGAGCTCACGCCGGAGCGCAGGCTGAACAAAATTCTGGAAGGTGTTGGCGCCGGTGGCTGACTATCAGCAGGCTGAAGCTCGATTGAGGCAGGTGTTCGAGGCATTGGCTTCCCGTGAAGTACCTTGTTGCGTTTGGAAAAGCGCCGACCGTTGGCAGGACGGGGTTGAAGGAAAAACAGACTTTGATGTGCTTGTTGCTGAGGACAGCCTGGAAGAGGCTGTTAACGTCATTCAATCATCCGGTTGGGTGTTGGTGCATGCGGAGGAGTGGCGTTCGTTCCCGGGTCTTTACGATTTTTTGTCGCATCAAGACGGAGTTACACATCATCTCCACGTACACAGCAACATTGTCTCCGGTGAAAAGCTCGTCAAATCACTACGCCCGCCACTTAACAAGTTTTACCAGCGGAATGTGGTTAAGGATTTTCCACCGTTCGTAAGTCCTGCGGTGGAGCTTGCCTTACTCGTACCCCGGGTCATGCTGAAACTGAACTGGATAGATTACGCTGGCGCCATACGGCGCCGGGACCCCGCCGCGCTCTATCGGCGCTACGTGGGTGAATACAACGATCTGAAGCAACGTTGTTCGCGTGAGGCGTTTGCAGCGTGTCTGAGCGACAAGGCATTAAGTAACCTGCCGAAGGCAGAAATGCTGGCGGCGTATGAGGATCTCACGACACTATCTTGGTCTGCCCGCCGACGTATCAAGCGTGCGGTGAAACCTTGGCGCACTGGGTCAGCCGTTGGTCGCCGTTTCCTGGCTGTACGACGCTATCTGGACAAGCGCAGCAACGGTGTTGGTAAACCGCTTCCCGGAAAGGGCATAACGGTTGCGATAATCGGCCCCGATGGCAGTGGCAAGACCACGCTGTCCCGCGCGGTTGCGACGAACCTCGGGCGTCATTTAGCAGCGGCTCGTTTCTATCTGGGCAGCGGCAGAGAACAAGCGGGACGACTGCGCCGCTTTGTCCGTACGCTGACGTGGTGGCCTTACCTTCTAGTACGAATTGTTCTCAAGGCAGTGCGTATGCAAGCAGGACAAACACGCCTGGAACAAGCCTACCGGAATATGGACGACGGCTTGGCCGCTCGCGACAAACGCAGACGCCTGCAGCAGATTGCCCAGCACACCGCGGGTGGCGGTATCGCGATTTGTGAACGTTATCCGCTGTTCGCGCCGTTCGGTGATGACACGACGCCGTCACTGGATGCTCCGGCACCAGATCTTCTGGTACACGTCAGTACGGATCTAAACCGAATTGTTGCTCGACGTCCGGAAGATGATCCGAAGACACTGCAAGCAAAACATGAAGCCTTTGCGACCTATGCCGAGTCGAACCCGGGACTTTTGCTTGCCGCCGATGGTACCGTCGAAGCGTGGGTAGATCAGGTGGCTGAGGCTGTTTACCAGGTGATGGTGTCGCGAGTAAACGTGGCGGGCAAGGCTGTGGAGACAAACTCTTGATCATCGAGTTTTGCGGTCTACCGGGCGCGGGCAAGTCTACGTTAGAAGCGGCGGTGCTCGCTGAACTTGAGCGTCGGAACAGGTTGGTCATCAACCGCGAGGTGCTGGTACAGGAACTCATCGGCGCTCAGAATTCGGTGCAACGTGATGCGGGAGCGGTTCGCAGGCGCATCTCCACCGGAATGTATAAGGCCCATCTTTATAAACACGCGCTCGAGGTATCCGGTTTATCTGTTCTGGAGTCGCGGCATTCCCATGTGCGGCGTGCCGCCATGCGGGTTGCTGAAAGCGTTGCTCTGCAAACAAATTTTGATCACGGACGCGGTATCGCCAATTTGTCAGAGGGGCTTGCACAGCACAGCTTGTCTCTGCATGTGTGGCGTTCACTCTATGGGTGCGCTAACGATCGAATTCAACAAGAGACTCAGCCTGACGAAAATGTGGTGGTGGTGAGCCTCGACCTGCCCGCAGCGACAGCCATTTCCAGACTGGAAGCGCGTGGGCGCCCATCTTTCTGGCCAACACAGTTTTCTACTGAAGCTATTATCGAACAATATTTCGAAATCAAAACGCAGAATGATTCAACCGCTGCGTCAGCCACAACCTATGTGGTTGATGCCACAGTTGCGGAAAGTGAGTGGCCGGGTATCGCGGCTGCAGTGGTAGAGTTCGTCGAGTCTCGACTTCCAGCCGAAAGGAACGAATGATGGAGTGTCGGGTTGGGTGTGGGGCGTGTTGCATCGCGCCTTCAATCACTACGCCAATACCCGGTATGCCGAAGGGCAAACCAGCAGGCGAACGGTGCGTTCAGCTTGATGAAGCGAACCGATGTATGCTTTTTGGTAATCCGCTGCGTCCAGAGGTGTGTTCCAGTTTTAAAGCAGAATTGGAAATCTGCGGCCATAGTCAGACCGAAGCTCTGGCGATGCTCGCTGAGATAGAACTGAGAACGTTATAACAGGCTTTTGAGGTTGGTTACCACGGCCGCTTCCGACTCAACCAGGCGAGCGTCCAGACCTGTGGCCAACGCGCCCGCAATATTATCGTGGTTGTCATCGAGGAAGATCACGTCACCCGGCGAGCTGTCCATTTCTTTGCAGACATACCTGTAGGCTTCGACTTCAGGTTTACGCATGCCTATTTCGTTGGAAATAAACACATGGCGAAAGTCGTTAAACGACTCTGGATAAAGAGCTTGCCAATGCGTGGTGTGTGTTTCGTTCGTGTTGGTGAACGCATAAAGCGGATATCTGGCGGCAATTTCAGGTAATAGTGCTACCACTTCTGCGAACGGACCCTCGAAAAGATCATTCCAGCCTGCCCGCCATGAAGCCTCGGGCATGTCTACTTCAAAAGTGTTGGCAAGGTGTCGACTGTACTCCGCAAAATTTATCTCGCCGCGTTCGTGAGCTTCGTAGGCGTGATCCTGGGACCACCGCTCATAAAAAACACCGACATCGATGGCGGCGCTGTCGGCCCAGTGTCTGAACGTGCGCCGGAAATCTACACCCATGACGACATTGCCGAGATCCAGGAGAATTGTGGGACTACTCATGTTCAAGTACCTGCACGCCTCGATCTGAAAGTCGATAGCCCACCTCCAGGCTGTGGGTCAGTCCCAGAGCCTTCAACCTGCGGACCTGCCGTTTGAAAATAGGAGTTTCTAGTGGTGCCTGCATCTTCTTTGCCAGATCAGCCGCGCGCGTTCCAGGGTTGTTACTGATCAAGTTGAGCACCTCTCTGGTCCAAGGCTTATCGCCATCCATACGTTCGAGCTTAGTTTTCAAAGCGTCTACCTCATCCGGGGTTGCGTTGGTTGTGGCAGGTCGTTTGACTTCATTCCGACCTAGATACTCAAAACTGATACTCCAGATCAGATCGCCGGGGCGCACGCTGAGGGCGCGAGCGGCTTCATCTGTTGACGAGTAACCAGCCGCCTTAAGTTGTTTTGGTTGGATGGTTTTGAGTGCGGTGTGGGTGACTTCGATGACTTTGATCGCGCCATACGGGGGTATGTTGTAACAACCGTTGGGCTTAGCCTGCGGTTTTTTCCAGGTTCGTAACGTGTGGGTCAGGCGGCCCTCGGTGATGGCGATTTTTTGCGGTTTTCTAAACTGCACGGCGGTTCAGCTTCGGTTCAGCGGGCAGGACGTAAAGTAGATGCCATGGTGAGAGACAAGAAGTACTCGCCTGGTCCGCTGCAGTTTCTCGCTCCAAAAGCGGGATCTGCTCCCTCCCGTCCCGGCTGCGGCGGACCGTTTTTTCACTTGTTTAACAATCAGTACCCAGCTTGTCCCGAACGGATAGTTTCCAGATAACCTGAATCCAGCTGCGAGTAGGCTTTTTCTCCAGCCTTCATGACGAATACTGGATCGTCGTACTCATCGATATTGTAGGACGATTTTCTCAGGTCACCCTTCACCATTTTGAACGTCCCCGTGACATCAATTTCGCCTTGGACTCTGACAAACAGTGGGACTGCGTATCCGGGAAGCTCACGTTGCACATATTCAGCGAAGGCATCCGTATTCAGTTCTGTGACATCGTCGTTCAGTGTGAGGGCAGCCATGCCAGCCCGACCGTCTGTGCCTGGCACTTCAACGCCGTAGACGTTGCAGAATTTCACTTGATCAAAGCCGTTGATGATCTCCCCGACTTCGTTGGTTGAAACGTTTTCAGATTTCCATCGGAACGTATCGCCCACGCGGTCAACAAACTGGTAATGCTTGTAGCCTAACGTGTAGCCCACATCCACGGTGCACATCAGATCGCCTGAGTTAAACCAGGCATCTCCTGGCTCCAGTGCATCCCGTACTACCTTTTTCTCGGTGGCCTCAGGATCTGTGTAACCTTCAAACTGTGTGGCTTCCGTGATCTTTCCGAGCAGTAGTCCGGCTTCACCATCGGCAACTTCTATGCACCGCCCGTTGTCATCGCGAACGATTTCATCCGCATCGACGTCATATTTCACCAGCGCAACTTCAGCGGAGGTCATGCCCACCGTGCAATCTTTGTTGAGCAGGTTTGCGAACGAAACGTTGCCCTCAGAAGCGCCGTAAAACTCAGAGATACGCTTAACCCCATACCGGTTTTTGAAATCCATCCAGACATCGGGTCGCATGCCGTTTCCGATCATAGCCCGCAGCGGGTTCTTATGATCGTCAGCCTGAGCTTCGGTGTTGGTCAGGTATCGACACAGCTCGCCGATGTAGACCAACGCCGTACAGTTGTTCTCTCGTATCTCTTTCAGGAAGTTGCTGGCAGAGAACTTGCGACGCACAAACATGCTCGCCCCGGAGCGGAAGCTGGCACCGGCGCCGATCATCAACCCGGTGCCGTGGTACAGCGGCAGCGTCAGGTAGACACGATCTTTGGGCGTGAGCTTAAGGCCCGCTTCTGCCGACAGGCCTCCCGCCATCATGTAGCGTTTGTTCGAAAGTACCGCCGCCTTTGGCAATCCTGTGGTGCCAGAAGTGAAAATGTAGAGGGCGGTCTCACCGATTGTGATGTCGCCGGTTTCTGGCGGATTAGCCTCATCCGCATCTGCGGAGGCAGCGGCCATGTCGATGGCCCAGTTGGTGGTGGGTTTGTTGTCTCCGTCCGGCATGACGAAATAGTCGGCGCCTTCTTCCAGGTCGAGTTCGCCCTTAACCTCATCTATTGCGGCCAGAAGCTCTGCGCCGAATATGCACTTTTTGGATTCTGTGACCGTAATGCAGTGGGTCAGCGGTCGACCGGTCAGATTGGTGTTGATCAACGCGCCGACCGCCCCGATTTTGTTGAGGCCGATGATGGTTGCCAGAAACTCGATGCGGTTTTCCATGATGACGCTGACGGTGTCACCGCGGGTTACGCCTTGTTCTTTCAAGAAGTTTGCATAGCGGTTGGCCAGGGCATTGAACTCCGACCATGTGACTTCCTGGCCCTCAAACAGAATGGCGGAGTTGTTCGGTAGATTTGCCGCACTTGCTTCTACCCAGGCGGCAAAACATCCCTTGGTATCGCCTGGTTGAGGCGCCATCGCCTTCTTGAGTTTGAGCAATGTTGGTACGTTGGTGAGGGTTGAAACGACGTCAACTAATCCCATGTCCACCCCTGTTTTTATTAACTTTGAATACGCGAAACCTTACCAGAAAGTGGGGTAGTATCTAGAGGTTGGAGACAGGAGAAGGCGATGCAAAGGCGAAAGATTTTCAGTGGGCTGACCCTGCTGATCGCACTCGGGTGCGGGTCTCTGGCCTACGCTTGGGAGCCGATGGTGCTTGAGAATGGGCATATCCGGGTGAAGTCTTCCATCGGGGGCATAGAAGGATTTTCGATCATCGATACCGGCGCCGAAATGAACGCCATCAACTCCATTTTCCTGCACGTTCACAAACTCGATTTTCCGCGTGGGGATACCAAGGTGAAGGTGGGCGGTGTGTACGGCGAGGAAATCCGCCGCACTTATCGCCGGGTGCCGGTTACTATCTGGGACACCGAGATCCCATTCCGTGATCTTGTAGATGTGAATCTACGCAACAAAGATATGCAGATGCTGCTGGGCGCTGGCTTTATTGCAAACTTCATCTGGCAGTTTGACTATCCGAACAAACGGATGCGGGTTTTCCCTCGCGATGCCATCGACATGAAAAAGGCGGCAAATATCGATGGGATGCGTGATCCAGCTGGCGGTTCGCCGCTGGTGAAGGTGAAGCTGGATGGCAAGAGTGTCTGGTTGACCCTCGATACGGGCGCCGCCAGCGGCATTGTGCTGGATCGTGCGGTCGCGGTTAAACAGAAGTGGCTGGAAAAGTACGAAACGACAACTTCTACCAGCTACGGGGCCGTTTCCAGCGGGCAAAAAGTTTCGTTCAATATTGAATCACTGGAGATAGGACCGTTTGAATTAGGCAATCCCATTGTCTCGGTTCCACCCAAGGGCGAACGCTGGAATATGTTCGAACGGCGTGCGACTACCGGCAGCAACGTTCGGCGTTCACGAGGCAAATCACGGGGCTTGTTGGGGTTCGATGTGTTGAAGCACTTCGTCGTCACGATTGATTACAAGACTGGACAGGTACATCTGGGTACACCGGAAGGTGTCTAGCAGATTTCAGGTTTACACAAACACACGGGGGAGGATGAAACGATGAATCAATGGCAGATAGGGGATGTGAAGATTACCCGTATCGTGGAGATGGAGGTGGCAGGCGGATCAAAATTCATCCTGCCGACCGCAACCCGAGAAGCATGTTTGCCGATCGAATGGATGCAACCGCACTTCATGGATGCGGAAGGCAATCTCATTATGAGTGTGCATGCTCTGATTGTGGACACGGGGGAGCGCCGCATTATGGTCGACACCTGTATCGGCAACGACAAACAGCGCAACATTCCGACTTGGACCAACCTGCAGACCAGCTTTCTTGAGGATATTGCTGCGGCGGGTTATCCGCGTGAAAGCATAGACACGGTCATGTGTACCCACCTGCATGTGGATCATGTGGGCTGGAACACAATGCTGGTAGACGGCGAATGGATACCCACCTTTCCCAACGCACGCTATCTTCTGGCAGAGAAGGAATGGGCCCACTGGGATGCGCAGGGCGAAGATGATGTGTATGGACCGGTGTTGGCTGACTCAGTGCGGCCGGTTGTGGAGGCCGGTTTGGTCGACTTCGTCAGTGAGACCCATGAGGTGTGTCCAGAGGTTCGTCTTGAGCCAACGCCCGGACACACACCGGGACATGTGAGTGTACATATCACTTCAAATGGCAGCGAGGCGCTGATAACCGGGGACTGTATCCATCACCCTGTGCAAATGACACACACCGATTGGTGTTCCAGCGCTGACTTCGACCAGACCCAAGGTCAGACAACACGTGAAGATCTGCTGGAAAAATACGTTGACCAGGATGTCCTGGTGATCGGTACGCATTTTGCGACGCCGACTGCGGGTCATGTAAAACACTATGAAGGGGGTGGCTACTGGCTGGATGTTGGGGAGAGCTGAGCGGCTGCAGGGTGAGCCCTGCCGGTTTCAGTTTGCGGAAGAGTCTCTCAGTTCCAGTAGGGTTGACTGCATTTTATCCCATTGTTCGGTAACAAATGCCTCGTGGTCATCCGGGATGTCGTTGTACGATATCCGCCACATGTGAATGCGCACGTGTTGGCCCACCCAGCTACCGTTGGCCAGATTGCCTGCTTTTGCAGCACCCTCAAAGCCTGTGTGGCACATGAAGACAATGTCTTTTGAGGTGTTTTCGTCCAACAATGCAGTTATGCCGCCCATGCGTGGCGGCAAGAGATCTGGCCACCTGGCAGTCTGTTCGCTCAAGTTGGGCTTTTCGCGGAGTTTTGCGTGCTTCTCCGGCGTAAAACGCGTGCCTTCTGGATAGATGAATACAGACTCATCATCTTCAGCAGTGC
This sequence comes from Candidatus Azotimanducaceae bacterium, assembly GCA_965227885.1. GTDB lineage: Bacteria > Pseudomonadota > Gammaproteobacteria > Pseudomonadales > Azotimanducaceae > UBA4421. Next base: position 5,550,910 of record OZ245781.1, on the reverse strand, counting down.
TGAGGAGCGCGCGCAGGCGCTGCAGTTCGCCATCGGTATCTGTTCCGGAGCGGTCGATAAACAGGGTGGGTAGGCGGTGCGCGCCTATGTCCAGCGTAGGCAACCACATCAGCTCTTTCTTAAGGACATAGCGAAGTGGTTCGTTGCGCGGGATGCCGAAAAAAACCATCGGCAGCACGTTGTCGCCTATGCTGGCATGACGGGCAGCGAGGATGGCGCTTGGACCCTCGGTCGCTGGATCACCCGTCACCGAAAACGTGACATCAAAGCAGCGGGCTCCTGTGGTGAGCAGGGCTTCGGACCACCAATACTGCACGCGATAGTTTTGCGCCAGAAACTCGTCCGGATCGCGGTAGCGAAACCAGATATAGAGAAACCACAACCAGCCCTTCAGTTCGAAGTAAGCGAAGGCGAGTAGAAAACAAGCCGTCCTGAAGAGACCGCGGGTTTTAGGCAGGTATGAGGCCAGCCAGGAAACCAGTAAAAGCAGAGGTGCACTCGCTAACACCGTCACCGCGATGATGAATACGAGGGGTACGCTAACCAGCCGGCGTAACAGCACCCTGTGTACTCTCCTGTTTGTCTGTCATTTCTGCAAGGCGATAACGAAGCCACAGCCAACCTACTATGCCAAGCAAGCTGTTCGAGATCATGGTGGCAATGAAGATGCCTTTGTAACCGTAACTCGAGTTCAGGAAGTACGCTAAAGGCAGGTACAGAATGAACATGCGCGTGAACGCCAGCACGGTGCTGGGAATTGGCTTGCCCAGCGCGTTGAAGCTTGCGGACGCCATCATCAGTACACCCCATAGACCGTAACTGGTGGGTACCACCGCCAGATAAAAGGCGGCAGCTTCTATGGCGACGGGATCGGTCTCAAACAAGCGCGCAATACTGTCTCCCCAGATAAGCAGCGGCATGGCGACCACAAAGCCATACACCAGAGAAAACAGATACGAGGTGTGGACACCAGAGCGAACACGATCGGCCCGCTTGGCACCCCAGTTCTGACCTACGAATGGACCAATGCTGCCCGATAGAGCGAACAACATAATCGCTGCAACGGCTTCCAAGCGTCCTGCCACTCCAAACCCCGCCACCACGGCTTCGCCATGTGTAGCCAGCATGGCGGTGATCAGCGCTGCTGTTACAGGTCCAATAAGTTGAGTGGCCATTGCAGGCACTCCGATGTGCAGGATGCGTTTTGATGATTCTATGAAGCCTGTGAACACATCGTGAATAACAGCCATTCGACCGTGCAGGATGTAGTAAAGGAGCACGCCGGATGTGATGACCCGCGTGATTGCTGAAGCGACTGCGGCGCCGGTCAGTTCCATGCGAGGAACGCCAAACCAACCGAATATCAGGATGGGATCGATGATCAGGTTAAACAACGCCCCCAATGTCATCACCATCCCAGGGATATTGGCGCTGCCGTTTGCGCGCATGATGGAGCCGCCAATCATTGTGACGGTGAACAAGACCGTTGCGGGTAAATAGTAGTCGAGGTAGGAGTGGATAAGGACAAGCGTGGATGGATCGGCGCCCAGCGCGAGAAACAATGGGTCGATTGCCATCCACGCTATCAACGATAACGTCGCCATAAATATCCCGAGCAGGATAAGACTGTGTGTTCCGAGGCGGGCGACGTCCGTAGCTTGCCCCGACCCCACGCTGCGGCTGATGACCGATGACGTACCAATACTGACGCCAAGTGCGAGGCTGGTCAGCACCATGGTCAACGGAAACGTGAACGTGATGGCAGCCACGTGTTGGGTGCTCAGTTGACCGATAAACCCCATTTCCAGAGTTTGTACAACGATGCTGCTGGACACGCCCAGTACCATGGGGGCTGTCAGTTTGGCGAGCGAGCTTGAAACAGAGCCCTGTGTGAGATCCTTCTGAGACATCCTAACGAGACATGGTGTTGAAAAACGCCTCGTCGAGATCATGGGTTCGAAGACGGCGGGTAGCGTTATTGTAGCGTACTGCGCCCCTTAATAACGCTACCCGGGACAGAAAAGTGCAGGTGGGTCGTTAAGCAACCCGGGCAAGCACCTCGCGTTTCAGTCCCATACCCAGAACGTGTTCCACTCGCGCCTTTACGCGGAATGCGTTGCTCATGAAGCGATGCTTGCCCATGACGCCTTCCTGGAAGGAAGGCCTCGCGGAGACCCGCTGGAACCATTCGAAGTATTTCGGAAAGCAGGTTGCAAAAGGATAACCACATTCTGTCAGGCGTAAGGTTTTCATCGCCCAGATGACGTCGGCCATTGTGACGTTGTCGCCTACCAGAAACAGGCGACCGTCCTGCAGGCGAGTTTCGTTTTCAGCAAACGCATCGTTCAGTTTTTCCAGGTGCTCGACGTAGATTGATTCGGGGATAGACTGGTTGTCGTAACCTTCGTAGAAGCTGATGAGTTGTTCTCCATCGGATTGCCCGTTCAATAGCTCGCGCAAGTTTTCCTCTTCCTTGCCCGACAGACGAGCGAGCCCGCGCAAGCCCCACCGGAACGTGACAAAGCGTATGGAGCGGTGCAGGTCTTTTCCCAGAGCCGTTAACTCTTCGGATGCGCGAAGCTGCTCGGCATCGTGTTTTGGCACGAGGGGGGCGCCTCCGAACGCCTCATCAAGATATTCAATAATGTCCATCGATTCGATGTGCAGTTCGCCGTCGTGCACCAATGCGGGCACCACCAGATTGGGTTGGATCTGAGCATAGGCAGGGGTCATATGATCTTTTTTCACCAGCGACACCTGGCGACTCACCCAGGCTCCGTCTTCCCCGCTGCATGATGCCGGATCGGTGGCATCGAACTTCACCTCGCGACCGCGGCGGAGTCCCTTCTCGTGGAGAGCAAACCTTACACGCTGTGCACAGGGTGCACCGTCATAGTGGAAGAGGTGCAGGCCAGAGAGTTTGCCCACAATCGGGCTGGCTGGATTGACAACTTTTACCATGAGATTCAATTCCTTGATTGCCTATTTTTGTATTGTTTCGCATAATAATACCTCGCGTCAACGAATTATTTGCGAAAAGGTACAATAATGCCTCGAGGTAGACCCAGAAAATTTGATGAAGATCAGGCGCTCACCGGTGCAATGCTGCTTTTTTGGGAGAAGGGGCTCGCCGCCACGTCGCTGGATGACCTGGCGATAGCTATGCAGATGAATCGACCCAGCATCTACAACGCCTTCGGTAACAAAGAAGCCATATACCGTGCGGCGTTAGCAAGGTTTTGCGGCCAGTTGGATGGCGCTGTGGAAGGTGTTCTGGAAGCAACAGCGGACATAAAAGCCGGTTTGATTGAGTTTTATGATCAGGCGATAGAAGTGTATTGCGGTGATGCAGCGCACCTGGGATGTTTGATGGTATGCACAGCACCTGCAGAGGCGATGTCCCATCCTGAGGTTGCCGAGGATCTGCGTCATCTGATTATGCGACTGGATGAGGGGTTGGCAAAGCGTGTCAATCGAGCGAAGGAAGAAGGGCAGGTCAGCCATGAGCTCTCAGCCCAACATACGGCACAGATGCTTCAAGCAACTTTGCAAACCATTGCGTTGAGAGCAAGAGCGGGCACGTCCAAACGAAGTCTTAAGAAGCTTGCTCGCTTTGCTGTGAATACATTGTTGCCGCTCAGTTGAAGCACCCCCCAAGAAGCATAGTGTTCGAGCAGAGTGACAACTATCCCGATGAGCATGAGCCACAGCGGTTTCTGAATACGCTGAACATACTTGTACGCCCGCATCTGCACCAGCACATGGAGGCCGACCATTGATAAGAGAAATAGTTGAAGCGGACATACCTGCACTTTTCGTAGTGCGCCCCCAAACGCGGGAAAACGCCATGTCGGTGGAAGAACTGGCGAGCATTGGTATAACCCCGGAATCGATTAAAGCGGCCATAGAGGGAACGCACAAAGGCTGGCTTTTTGAGGCGGACGGGCAGGTAGGCGGCTTTGTGATGGGAGATAGCGAAAAAGCGGAATTGACGGTAATGGCGATGCTGCCTGAGTTTGAAGGCCAAGGTATTGGAGGGAAGTTACTCACCCAGGTTGAACAATGGCTTGAAGGTCAAGGCTGCACCAGGATCTGGCTGACGACAGACATCAATTCAGATCTCAGGGCCTATGGGTTTTATCTAAGACAAGGTTGGCATGACTGGAAGATAGACCACGGACTGCGCTACATGGCTAAAGAGCTGCGGCCTGCTTCATTGAGTGAAACCCTGAGTTCGGTTTTCTTTTACGGTCTTTTTATGGATGAGGGGGTGCTTGCCGCCAACGGCGTGCAAGCCTCTTCCATTCGTGTCGGCGTGGCGAGGGGGTACCGTCTGAAAATTGGCGATCGAGCCACCATGCAGGCGGATGCTGAGTCTGAGGTATATGGCCTGGTGATGGACGTCGAGTCCAGCGCTCTGGCCGCGTTGTACAGCGAGTCATCCGTGGTGGATTATCAACCACACATGCTGGAGATCACATTGGACAGTGGGCAAATTATGCAGGCAATCTGCTACCTCCTCCCCTCCGATAACATTTCCGGCGCCAACGCAGACTATGCCGAGAGCCTGCGTGTTCTGGCATCCCGGCTCGGATTTCCACCTTCCTATCTGGATGTGATCCAAGCGGAAGGTCGCCTCTCCTAATTTATTTTCAAATCGCCTGTAAGTTTTTGCAGTGCCCGGAGACTACCTCTCTTACTGAACAAACAGTGAGGAGATGAAATGTCGAAGGTATGTAAAGCAGGGTTTGCGGTTTGCAGCCTGTTTTTCTCATGGTCTGCGGGTGCACAAGACCCAGTGGAAAATAATTCTGCCCCTGTCTGCAGCGTAGTGGTCTACGTAGATGCAGACCTGGTGGGTAGCTATGGAGGGTATACGAAGTGAATAAACTGAAGCAATTTTTCGCGAAGCGATGGAAGCAGGTGGCAGGCGTGGGCGCAGCCTATCTTGCCTTGGAAGTCGGCGCAGTTATTTTTGTTACTGTGTGGGGCGTGGGCAAAGTCATTGGCTGATACGTCGGTGATTCTGAGCGACGGCGGAGAGCAATTGAGCGACGACGCAAACAGGCGAGAACAGTTTGAGGCGATTTATGCGCAGGACCAGGCCGGTCTTGCGCGTGTTGCCCAGCTGTATGGTAAACACGCGGCGGATGATCTGGCGCAGGAGATTGCCATGGCTATCTGGGTAGCGCTCAAACGTTTTCGAGGTGACAGCTCTTTGCGCACATTTGCCTATCGTATTGCACACAACCGGGGTATTTCTTACCTCAATAAAAGAACGTTTGAAACGTTGGACGAAGAACCGGTTTGCCCTGATCAAGTGGAAGAATCCGTGTTGGTGGAACAGAGGCGTCTGCAACTGCTTGACGCGATGTCGCAGCTTCCACCCCAAACCCGCCAGGTAGTCGCACTCTCGCTCGAAGGTCTGACGTATGCCGAAATTGCAGAGGTGGTGGGGATATCAGAGAACAACGTTGGCGTGACGCTTAATCGTGGTAAGCAGCGATTGCAGGACCTGGTTGCGTCCGCTCAAGGTGGAGTAGAAACATGACCGATCAATTCGACGAAGTAGAAGCGCTGTGGAAGACGCCAGTTGCAAACCAACCTCCGCCGGATCTCCAAAACGAGGTGGTGAAGCAGGCTCGTCGCTGGTATCTGTTGATAGCTACCGAAGTGCTCGCAATTTTAATCGGGATAGTTGTCCCATTGGTTGTGATTCTGGAAACACCCGAACCGTTTTGGTTTGTGTGGGCGATTGACCTTTGGGGGGTAGTGCTGGTGTCCAGCTGGTTTACTTTCACACGGGTGAGAGACGTGTTGTCCGAGCTGGATCAATCTACGCAGGGGTATCAGAAAACACTGCAACGCCGCTACACGTTACAGGTGAACGCGAGCAAGGCTGGCATTCTGCTGGCACTCCTGCAGTTTATCATTCTGCCTTTGTTGGCCTGGTGGGAGCTGAGCACAAAAGACCTGGCGTTTGCAGATGTTGCACTCACGTACGCGTTGGTATTGGCTGTCATGGCAGGATACATAGTGGTTATGTCTCGCGTGCGATCTAATGCCGAGGACGAACTCAAGCGGCTGCGTTGACCACACAAGGCTCACAGAGGATGAGAAACCTGAAATGAAACCGAGTGATATTGCGTCCGGGTACGACAGGCTTGCTGATATCTGGAACGGCGATGATTTTGACCGCTCCAACGGCATCGAACAGCACCGGCGTGCGATTGCATTCTGCTCGGCCAAAGGCAGGGCGTTGGATGTCGGATGTGGCAGCAGTGGCCGCATAATTGAGTTGATGCTGGAAAATGGGTTTGACGCTGAGGGGCTCGATCTCTCAGACAGGATGCTTGAGTTGGCACGGGCCCGACACCCAAACACTACGTTCCATCAGGCTGATATATGTGAGTGGGTTGCGGAGAGTAGCTACGATTTTGTCTCGGCTTGGGACAGCATCTGGCATGTGCCATTGAGTGAACAGGCCGCAGTACTACGCAAGCTGATGGGCTGCTTGAATACAAACGGAGTGCTCGTTTTCACGATGGGGGGCCTGGATGCGGAGTCAGAAATTACCGATAGCGCGATGGGTCCAGAAATGTATTACAGCACTCTCGGTGTTTCAAAAACGCTGGCGCTCATTGAGGAAAGTGGGTGCACGTGTAGGCATCTGGAATACGATCAGCATCCAGAACCTCATGTGTACGTAATCGTGCAGAAGACGGCCCAGAAGCGTGGTTAAAAGGGGTTTAAGGTGCTTGGTTTGATAGCAGTTGAATAAGATCAGCTGTTAGTGCGTGAATGGCATCATATCCCGCCTGGTCAAGCGCAACCGCGGCGACAGCTATCTCCAGGTCGGGTACAGCAACTGCGTAGGTACCCCAAAACCCGCCATGGCCGAATGTTTCGTGGCCGGCGATGTTTCTTTCAAACAGACCAAAACGGTAGTCGCTGCCAATGGGATGGCCTTTGCCTTCACGCATGAGTTTCAAGGTTTCGCTTGTGTCGAAAACGCTGCCCGCAAAGAGAGCTGCAAAGAACCCTGCTGTTTCTTCGACGCTTGCAATCAAACCGCCACCGCCGAATGCATCCACGGAGCCGTGCACAAAGTAGGTGTCATAGTTTCCAAGCCATTGGTGCGCTCTTCCGGAAACCCCTGCTCCAGGACGCTCTCCTTCCCACCAACTGCTCGCGAGACCGAGATTGTCCAGGTTGAGCAACGACCTCACAGCCTGGCCTAATGACTGCTGAGTTACGTTTTTCAGTGTGAGCCCAAGTAGGATGTAGCCAGGGTCAGAATAGGCATAGGCGGTGCCTGGCTTGCTCAACGGGTCGGTTGACTCAACCAGCAACTGCAGTTGGGTGATGGGTGTCCAGACTCGTTCAGGGTTGGCCAGGACGTCTCGCTGGTAGGCCTCAGTGGGAAAGTGGTCGTTCAGTCCTGCGGTGTGCAGAAGCAGGTGTCTTAAGGTAATAGCGCCCGTGGCGTAGCCATCTGATTGCAGTACCTTGACTACCTCTGTGCTGAGATAACGATCGATGGGGTCATCAAGGTTTACCCGATTGGATTCAACCAGGCGCAAAATGGCCGCTGCAACAAAGGTTTTTGAAATGGAAGCGAGCCGCACGGGCGTTTGCGCGGTCATGGGTGTTCCGTCCGGATCTGCTTGGCCGGTAGCTGCAGAAATCAGGGTGCCGTCGGGTAGCGCGACAGAAATTCCAAAGCCTGGGATTTCTGGATGAGCGGCTTGTACTTTATCCAACCTGGTTTGCAACTCTGCTGGGGTTAGAAGAGGGGTAGCTTGTGGCTTCGGGTTGGGGCTGATTTCTGACGGAGTGGTTTCGCAGGCGGAAATGAATGCAATGCATACAAGTGCGAAACTTAGATAGCAGGTTTTCATGGCTGGGCTGCGTTAACGTATCTGTGAGCGGATAGTTTAACCAGGGAAACTACAGTTATCCGCTCATTCTGACATCGCCCAAATGGGCGGCGATCAACGATAGAACACGTGATTGCCTATTCGTCCTACGCGCCGGTACTTCCAGCGCGGTCGTACAGAAGTGTTGTGGTAAAAAAGTGCCCCTTTGATGGTGTCGTATCGTCGTGCATGTAACATGTCGTCTGCGATGTTGAGTGCCTTCCGCCAACTTTTTCCATTCTTCGGACGATCGCTCTTGCCATCGCACCACCACGAAAACTGACAGGGTGGGGTTTCGCCGCCTTGGCGCACAACGCCGCAAACCGAATTGGGAAAGCGTGAGTCCTTCACGCGATTCAGTATGACGGCACCGACCGCGCGCATTCCCTTTGTGCTTTCTCCTCTTGCCTCCCAGTACAACGCCTGCGCCAGGCACTTTTGCTCACCTGGCTGATGGGCGACTGCGTTTGAAATGGGCGCCAATAAGGCCATCAGCAGTAAATATCGAAGCATGTCTGTTCACGTAATGTGTGTGTTGGAGAAAGTATCGGCTGCAGAACCTGAACAGGGTGTAAACGCACCGGTGATACGGGCGAGCGGTGCAAAGATCTGTGAACCAGATCACGATGCGATTAGCATACTGGCTCCATACCTGGTCTCTATGCGACATGAAATCTACACAGGGTTCTTTCGATCCTAAATACGTTGGTGTTGAAGCAGCGTTCACTCGGGGTTTGGTGAGTGAGCAAGAGGTGGGCGCCAGCGTGGCGGTCATCCGTGATGGTGAGACGGTTGTTGACCTCTGGGGCGGATGCGCAGACAGAGATCGGACACAGCCATGGCGAGAAGACACGATTTCATGTTGTTTCTCTATTTCCAAAGCCATCACCGCTATCTGCCTGCTGCAAGCTGTCGACAGAGGACATCTTGAACTGGATCAGCCAATCGCGGGGCTCTGGCCGGAGTTTGGGACAAACGACAAGCAGGACATTACGCTCCGCCACGTCCTGTCTCATCAAGCCGGTCTTCCAGGGTTTCACGAGGCGGTAGATGCATCTCTGTTTTATCAGTGGGATGCGGTGTGCGAAGCGCTGGCCAGGGAAACAGTATGGTGGCAGCCCGGCTCTGCGCATGGATACCACGCGCGCTCATTCGGTTTTTTGTGCGGCGAGGTATTGCGTCGTGCCACCGGGAAAACTGTCACGGGTTGGCTGCGTGAACACATCACGAACCCGTACAACATCGATTTTCACTTTCAGCTGGATCAGTCGGCTCAAGCAAGGTGCGCCGACATGTTGCCAGCAAAGCTTGGATCATTTCCGCAAGATCAGCTGACGGAAGCCCAGCGGCAAATGGCGGCGGTTTTCACCGACACCTCTACGCCGACAGGTGCCGCATTTCAGAATCCGCAGTTTGGACCCGGGTATATGAATCAACAGGATTTTCGGGAAGCACTCATGCCCGCATCCAGTGGTCATGGCAATGCGAGGTCCGTCGCTCAGATTTTCAGCCGCCTACCCGAACTGCTATCCGCGGAGATCCTGGCTGAGGCAGGGCGAACTCAAACTGAGGGTGCAGATCGAGTGTTGTTTACCCATACGCGTATGGGACTGGGCTTCATGCTGCATGAGGACTCCGCTCGCATTGGTTGGCATGGGTGCATGGGTCATGCCGGTGCAGGAGGCAGCATCGGCTTTTACGATCCGGACACCAAGGTGGCGTTTGCCTTCGTTATGAATCAGATGCAGGAAGGGGCAGTAACCAGCGGCATGACGGCGCAAGCGTGCATCGATGCTCTGTTCAGTTGTCTGAACTAGCCGTCGTAAAACAGGCGGGGGTGAATACCAATGACGGTTTTGTCTCGATCCGATTCCGCGCGTTCCATGGCGGCCTCACTCACATGATTCACTGTGGTTGTAGGCAGCAGACGTTGAGCAATGTCACGCCGACCGTAATGCACTTGTAGAAAGAAGCGACCTCTGTCGCCGTCCTGGGTCGTCATGCGGCGGTGCCAGATGTCTGAAACGAAAAAGCCAACATCCCCGGGCTGGGCAAGAAGGGGTACAACCGGTTTACCTTCATAGTCGAGATTGTCATCCAGCAATCTGTCCGCAGGCGGGGTCCTTCCGGACAGGTGGCTGCCTGGTAACACGCCTGTTGGTCCATCTTCTAACCCGCACGGTTCCAGGTAGATGTGACACCCGATAGCAAAAACCGGATGAGGGATATCCTCGGGCCAACGCATCCCTTCACCCAGGGGCACATGAGGACCCGCATCAATGTGCCAGCGCTCACCGCCGTGTTGGCCAGATTGTTTTGGTGGGTTGCGCCATGCGGTGTTCGCAATGACATGACAGTCTTCACCGAGCAGTGGTTCGATGATGTCCAGCAAACCTCGGTGCGAGACAGCCGCCTGACATGCGGCACTCCGATTGAACATTTCGTATCGGAACATAGACCACGCGTCAGGATTGCCGCCACGTGGGTCTGGTTCGTAGCTATCGAAAACTTCAGCGATTTCCTGTTTGAGCGTCTCAACTTCAGATTCGCTGAATAACCCTTGTACCAGGGTGTAGCCCTCGTTCTGCAACTGGTGTGTCGCTGCGTGAGGTGCATCTTCACGATAAACAAGATAACCGAAGGTTCTGCGGATCATAATGAGTTTAATCCTGCGCTTTTCGTTAATGCTACTCCAAAGGGCGCAGTGAACAGAAGTCAGGTGATAGAAGGGAACGCGATCTTGAATTCAGCGAACTCGCCCTCGACAGAGTCCACCGTGATCTCTCCCCGCATGTTCTCGACTGCGGTCTTGCAAAATGAAAGACCAATCCCGGTACCATTCATAGTGGAGCGGGAGAAATACGGATCGAATATTTTGGCCAGATCCGCTTCCTGAATACCGATCCCTGTATCGCGAATCGTCAGATGATTCCATTGATCACCTGATTCAGTCGTGATGAATACTTTCCCGCCTTTCCTTTTTTGCGCGAACTCAACGGCGTTTGAGATCAGATTGAAAATCACATGCAGCAGGAGTTGACGATCGGCCTGCACGTTGAAGGAGTCACCAGACTTCGAGACCAGCGCCCGCTCAATCGGATTGTTGTACGGAAAACGTGCAACCGCTTCATCCAGCACCGAATTGATTTCGATGAGCTCTTCGGATGAGCTGTCGTATTCGTGAGGACGTGACTTTGTGATCAATATATCGATCAGTTCTAGCGAGTGACGAACTTCAAACGCGATGTTCTCAAAGCTGTCAGACAGCTGCTGTAGCTGCTTCTCACTCAGAGTAGACGGGTCGATTTTCTGTGCCTTCAGTGCGTCGGCAACTTTATCCAGTTTGGTCTTTGATGCGGTGGTGTAGTTATGAATAGAGGCTAACGGGGTGCGGAGTTGGTGGGCTATGTTCGCACCGACGATAGCAAGCGTTGCAACTCTACTCTCTTGATCTTGTTTTTTATTTTGGGCCAAGACTAGGATCAAAAATGGCACTATCAGATATGCAGACAGCAATGTCGGCCAAGTTGCGCTTAGCGTGGAGAAGGAGATTGGGTTTAGGGCGCTCGCAGTTACGGCTATCAACAAAAATGCAAAGAATGTTAGAGCGAGAGTGTGAACAACATCGCGGCTCATCATTAGAACCAATATTGTAGCCGCGATGCACTCATACTGGCGTCTAATTACTGTCACCACATCCGGACTTTGTTGGGCTAGTTCATGTAGGAGGCTAACGAACATAAATGCCGGTGCTGTGATTAGAAGTGCCGGAATTGTTGTTGACCTAACAAGATCAAAAACCCATTTGGGGTACCAGGTTGGGGGAATCGCAAAAGGAATTAGGACCAATATCGCAACGGCTCGAGCGATTAGGTTCTCCGATTCGCCTGCTATGGTTTTTCCGATAGCAAAGACAATGTGGATCGCTATTGGCAGTAGTACAAGTCGGTAGAGCCAAGGCGAGAGATAGTCGTAAGTCTCGCGCGAACCAGTTATGAGTCTTCCCATCACGAACGTTCTTTTGTTAGCGCGCGTGAATTATATGCCCGATAGAATGGGAAATTTGTAGGAGATTTGCCTATTTCTACAGGCGGACTCTCTATCCCACAGCTTGCGCTTGAAAAGGTGTCCACCGAGCGATAGGCGTTATCTTCATGCCATGTCTTTGCTCTGTTCTTCTATTCGCGAGATTGGTCATCATTCTCAAAGTGGTTGCAAAGTTTGACGGGTGAAACAGCTGGGCGTCTAGGTTGCTTTTGTCTTGAAACGGAAAAGACAAACCTGATCGGTGCAACAGTGCGGAATCCATTCTCAGCCACTCGCGACTTTCCACGCTTGGGGATTCATCCAACAAGTTGCCTCTAAGCCACAATACAGGGATGAACCCACTTAACGCCCCTAGGATTGAGATTGAGTGTTCCATATAAGTCGGCGTGTCAGTATAGCTACCCCAGACAACGTAATTCTGAAAATCTAGATGCTCTTGTTCAAGTTGAAGAGTCAATTGAGCCATCGCCAAGCGAATTTCACGTGGGTCAGCCGCCCGAGAAGAGAGTGGGCCAACACACCGGATTGCCCCAGAAGACGTTGGTTGAAAGTCAACGTAAGCTGAGATGCCATTGTCGAGGCCGCAATGACCTGAGTTTCGGTCAATTTTCCATTCCATAGAAAAGTGATCATTCCTTGATACTACAGATCTTATTTAAACCCAGGCGGAGGAACCTGGGAACAACTGAAAGGTGATCCAAGTCTCATTCTTTCATAGTCAACTGGCGTGTACTAGCAGTAAGTTCCGGCACCTACAGCTGCAAGTGAGATGAAAAGGATATCTACGACACTTAAACGCTCGGATGGGAAAATCTTGCTTCAGTTTACCGCTGGATTGCAGCATCATAGCGTCTTATCTTCAAGTAAACTCGGAGACAGCGGATGTAGCCAGCGGCAGGAGCAAGGAAAACATGCAGTGGTATGACACCCTACTTTCTTACTTGTCCCCCGCAACGTTGATAACGGACCCTGAATGGAGGACGAAGTGGAATCTCATTCAAAAAGAAGCTTTTCTCCGTTATGCAGGCTTCTTTTTCGTCATTGTCGCAGTCGGAACAATGACAAACCACTTCCTTTTCGACAGAGCGATGGGGCTCGAACCTGTGGAATTTTGGTTCCAATTCCGAATTGGCCTGAGCTTGCTTTGCGTCCTCACAGCTGTCTTTTACTTTAGTCGTCTCACTCGAATAGCCAGTTACAAAGCGCCAGCACTGTTGGCTTGCTGTGTAATCTGCTATACGCAAGCACTCGTAACGATTTGGTATCACCTTGACGCGTGGATATTTTTTTACGTTTTTGTCATTACCTGCACAATAATGCTTAGCCTAAACATCGTGTGGAGTTTGGTGTTTGCGATGGGAAACTGCATAGCCGCGATAAGTGTCTTGCGTGAGGCGGGTCTTTCTTTGGAATACATAGTTTCATCGATGATCACCACCGCTGCCGTTACGATAATTGTTAGGCGCTCCTCTGTCACAGAAGTTCAGAATTTTCTACTGAGTGAACAGAACATAGCGGCGCAAACTCGTATTGCAGAAATCAGTGCAGACTTTGCGGAGAGGGTTCAGTCCTTCATTCCGCGAGTGATAGCGGATCGAATGAACAACTACTTGGATGATGGGATGTCAGTTGTTGAAGCTTCAATTGAAGCGCTTCAAGCTGAAAAGAAGAATGTAGCCTGTCTGTTTACCGATATCCGAGGATTTACCCAGGGGTCAAAAAATCTCGACGAATTTATTGTCGAAAGTGTCATGCCGGAAGTCACTGCATGCTCGAATGCAATTGAAGACCTTAAAGGAATCCCTCGCAAAGTGGGTGACCTGATATTTGCGTACTTCGATGATGAGTCAGTTCATCTAAATGTTCTTCGTGCAATCGCTGCGGGAATCGAAGTGGCGCAACTGAACGAGGCAATGAACGTAAGCGGAACGCAGGTTACGATTAAGAGATACATTTTGATTTCTGCCGGGGAGGCGATGGTCGGTAACTTTGGCGGACTCGACACATCCATTGAAATTACGGCCCTCGGTACACCAGTCAATTTTCTGAGTAGGGTAGATGACGCTACGAAGGAACCCAAAATTGCCGAACGACTTAACTCTGGTGACATCGTACTAAGCGAAACCGCAAAAAATGCGGTGGATGATCTCGCTCTACCCATCCCTTTCGAACATTTGGACCTCGATGAGCTTGGCGTGAAAATTCGAGATTTCCCAGAAGTCAGATCACTGTTCAAAGTAGAACCAAACGCAAGAATTGCTGAAATGATCGATACCGTAGTTCGCGAAGCCGCCTCGAAATGACAGAGAAATTTGATGAGAAAATTCATGGCAGGAACAAATTTGATCTAGATTTTTCGCGCATCCACGAAATTATCAGACCGGCCGATGTAAGAAAGAATGATCGAATAGAAGCGAGGGTTAGAAGCACAGATCTCGGCGAGCTTGTTCCAATGCAGGTCTGGAAGTTGAGTTCGCTCGGCGTGGAGCTTGTGGTGGATCAACAATCGGCACAGTTAGAGAAAGGAAGTGTTGTTGACCTCGATCTTCTGATCGCGGGACAACGTGTACATTTCGACGGCAGTGTTGTGGATATCGTTCAGCAAAATGACCACATCAAACTTGCGGGTATACGGTTTCACAGAGCTGAAAACGCCGGCTACCAAGGACCAGATCGTCGTACACAACATCGGTGGGTTTGCTCTCCCGACTATTACCCTACAGCAACGTGCCCGACGCCCGGAAGCATTAATGATCACATGTACTTCAAGATACGGGATATTTCTAGTGAAGGGATGCAACTTACGAGCTCACTAAGGAACAAAATTCTGGTGCCGGGAATGGTGCTCCACATTACCGCTAACTTCGGTGCTGACGGATCATTCCACGTTCCTGTTGAAGTCACCCGAGTAGGTTTCGCAAGTGAGGGAGGTCGGGATCGTCTAGCGATTGGTACACGATTCAAGACTTTGACATCGCGTATGAAATCGATCATTTCTCAATACCTCATTCAGTTCTCAACTACGACTACGCTTACGGAGTTGAAAGAACAAGGATTGTGGCCAAAGTCAGTTTCCTCGGCTGTAGATTTCTCGTACTTATCAACTAAGTCTGAGTACGAGGAGGTGAAGGAACTTCGTTTGTTGGCGCACAGAGCAGATCAAAACCTCAACCAAGATGTGCAAGCAGAGGATATGGGGGATAGGTACGATGGCGCAGCAAGAATCATTATTGGCCGTCATGGTGGAAAAGTCGTTTGTACAGTCAGAGTGATTTTTAATACAGAAGATGAACCGTTGGAACACGAAGAGTTGCTAGAATGGCCTGATTCGTTGCCGCGTCGTTCCGAGATAGTTGAGGTAAGTAGGCTTGCAATAGATCCCGCTTATCGACACGGGGATCTACTGGCGGGAGTATTAGAGTTCATCTCTGTAACGATCGTGCAGAACCATCGCTATATTGTAATGAGTTGCCTAGAAAGAATGATTCCGTTCTTCGGTAGTGTCGGATTGAAGGCAACAGGGTTTACGTACGAGAGTAAAATTTTCAATGATGAAGGCCATGTCTTGTTAGGTGAAACTGACAGGATACTTCTGGGGCGGGATATCGATCCGATTGTTTGGAATCTCGTGTACCGAAGGGCGGCGGACACAATGATTGAGGCTAATATGCTGATCCCAACCGGTATCGACCGGTCGCGATTGGCTACTTACAGAATGTTAAGCCCCCTCGCGAAACTTATGGCTTGGGTCCGGCGTAGAAGACTGCTTAGGCGATAGAGAAGGACTTGTGAACTACTTGTTTCTTGCGCGAGTCCTATCAGTGGGATTTGTTTTTGCAGCACTCTTTGGGATCCAGAACCTTTCCCTGAGCCCTGATAATCGTATGTTGCTCAGCGAATCAGACCCTCGTGTCGTCCAGCTTAAGAATTTCGAAAAAAGCTTTGACGCGTCTAACCAGATTGGATTCGTGATTCTCTGTGGTCCAAATCCAACGTGTAAGTCAGCTCTTTCCTCAAAAATTGTAGAGCTCCACGAATTGGTTTCGACAATGCCGTTTGTTGTTCGTGTGGATTCTTTGGCGAACTTCCCTGTTGTTAAGTCATCCAATGATGTTCTCGAAACACCCTCCTTCTTTGAAGCTTATTGCAAGCCAGAATGTGGCGCCGATGTGTTTTCGAAACAACACTCAGAGTTTGTATATCGCTATACAAACCAATTGGGGGACGCAATGGGTGTTTATGCTCAGTTGGATTTCGATGCTAGCTCCCCAACGGCTGTTGTACAAATACAGGAAGCTGCTAACGAAATTAGGGACACAATTGAACTGCAGCAAGGTGCTACGATCCATTATGTAGGTCGAGCAGCGATGATGTTTGCGTTTGTCGAGGCGAGCATAAACGAAGTGTCAGGATACATGGGCATAGCCATAATTTTGATCGTGACGCTGCTTTTTCTCTGTTTTGGAAATCTGTTACTTGCTCTAACGTCCATATGTTTGTCGTTGCTCACTATCTTGGTAACGCTGGGGTTGGCAGGTTGGGCAGGTGTTACTTTGAGTACTGCAAGTGCGACGCTACCAACAGTTCTTCTCACCTTGGGTACTGCGACTTCCACCCATTACTTCATGCATATCGTGAGGGTTATGACAGAAGACCCGAATAGGGATCAGCGGGAAGTGGCTTATGGTGCGGTTTCTTATCTACTGAAACCGACGTTACTAACTGCTGGAACCACATCAGCGACGATGCTCGCGATGTTGTTGACAGATTCTCCTCCTCTTCAAGTGTTGGGTTTATGGGTCGCCGTTGGATTGCCGATTTGCTGCCTATTTTTGTTCGTTCTCATCCCGCCAGTAGTAGCAAGACTACCGAGAATTAAAGCGGCTACCTGGCAAACTACAATTCAGCCTGTTCTTAATCAGCATGCCAAATTTATCGCGCAGCGAAGGACGATGGGAATTTTGGCACTTGTCTTTACCTTGCTTGCTGCTAGCAATATCACTTTTCTAGATATCGATGATGACTTCGTCCGCTACTTTGGTTCTGATATCACTTTCCGAAAGGACACTGACGCAGTGGTCGGAAGACTTCCTGGCCCGACCAATTTAGAGGTATTAGTAGACTCGGGGTCTGTAGATGGGCTTTTCAATTCAGCGTTCTTAATTGAGCTTGCCGAATTTGTGGAATCGATTCGATTGTTGGAAGGAGTTCAAAGTGTAGTTAGCGTAGTCGATATTCTTGACCTGGTTGCGCCGAATTTTTCGGACTTAAGTTGGCGTGAAATGGATGATGACTCCATTGCACAGCAACTGTTTATCTACGATCTTTCATTGCAGGAAGGGCAATCAGGAAATGAGTTTGTTGATCTAGACAATCGAACAGCTAGGATTTCTATTATTGCCGGTGACTTGAGTTCTCGCGAAATTGCAGCCTTAGAATCTCAAATTAGGAATGCAAGTCCGAAAAGTAGTATCGTTGTAACAGGCGAGGCTTTGCCGCTAGCGTATCTCTCGACCCGAAACATCCCCAACATTGCTCTATCGCTGCTGTTGACCGTTTTGCTGACATCATTTGTCCTTAGTCTCTATTTTAAATCAATGCGAATCGGAGTGGTGATGTTCTTCTCTACTGTGGTTCCTGTGATTGTGGGTTTTGGATTATGGAGTCTTTTTGAGTCTTCCATTGGGCTCGCTGCGATTATTGTTTTATCAATAACTATGGGAGTCGTAATAGATGACGCGATTCACATGGTTTATCGCTTTAATGACGGTACAAAACGATTGGATTTGGACCGTGACGGAGCGGCGTCCTACGCAGTTCACAGAGTGGGAAATGCGATAATCACGACCACAATTATTCTAGCAGCGGGTTTCGGCGTACTCGCGTTTTCGGATTTTGAAGTCAACAGTATGTTTGGCACTTGCACTGCTTTAGTGTTACTTTCCGCATTATTGGTTGACTTGTTAGTCCTTCCAAACTTGTTAGCCGCTAGAAAAACCACAACGATATAGCAGTACCATGAATACCAACGTTTCCCCTCCATCCGAGAAAGATATGGACTATAGTGAGTACGCTCCTCACTTCGACTCGTTGTGCGATATTAACCCGGCTTATCAAGAGCTTTTGCAGAGTTTCCTCAGTCGATTATCGACACTTGGACTGCCAGAGCGACCTTTGGTGTGTGATTTAGGAGCGGGAACAGGGAATTTCGTATGTGAACTTATGGATCGCTTACCAGATGCGATTGTTACCCACGTCGATTGCAATAGCGTCATGAACGAGTTGGCACGTGAAAAGTACCACCAGCGTGGCCTTCCAGTAACAATTGTCGAACAATTCATGCAATCTTTGGATCGTCCTAGTGAGTCCTTTGATTTAATAGTTTGTGTGAATGCGTTGAACAACGCCCCACCGGCTCGACCAATGCTCTACAGGATTAAAGAATGGTTAAAGCCAGGGGGTGTTTTTTACCTGGTAGACATCGGCCGTGAAATCAAAGTGCTTGATTGGACTCTTTATCTGGTAAAGCACCTGATTAAGACGCAAGGCGTTAAAACTGCGTTTGATGAATTGCTTAAAAATGCGGAAGCCATGAAGTTGAATCGCAAAGGTCGGCACGACCAGAGCGACGGCCGAATTTGGACGCATACTTCTGATGAATTGCTAGGCTTGGTTCAGGAAACGGGGTTGCTCATCGAGCATTCTGAACAGTGCTATAGAGGATATGCAGACCTAGTTTTAGCTCGGAAGCCTGCGTAGCTTCCTACCCAGCCCGCACCCGAATCTCCACTCTAGCGCCTGGTATCGCTAACTCCGTGATCCCGATTGCGGTCCATGCGGGGTAGGGTTCCTTAATAAACTCATCTTTGACTTTCATGAACTTGCCCATGTGAGATTGTAGGCCCACGTGGTAGCTCGTGAATTCGATGATGTTACTGAAGTCCATATTTGCTTCGGTAAGGATGGCGCCGACTGACTGCCACGCATTGCGGAACTCTTCCTCTGCATCCTCTGGTATCTTTCCGTCCGGTCCGCTTCCAATCTGGCCAGAGGCGTAAAGGATGCCGTCCTGAATTTGTGCGGGTGCGAAGTGGAAGTTCTCGTAGGAGCGCTTCATGCTTTCGGGTAGAACTAAGTCAGACATGGCTTTTCCGTGCTGTTATATTTCGCTCGATCTTAACTTTGCACGGTGAGTGGGTAAATAGATGGGCGATGCCTTTGGGTATAGCGATCAGGTCTCCGTGGGCGATGCTGAACGCGCGGAGTTGATGGCGTTTGCTGAGCGCACGGCGGTTTTGGCTGGAGGTAAGACGCTCGATTACTTTCGTGGTGACCTGGCAGTAGAAAACAAGTTGTCGCACGGGTTTGATCCGGTGACGGCCGCTGACAAAGCTGCGGAAGTGGTAATACGTGAAGCGATCTCGTCTGCGTATCCGGCGCATGGGGTCTATGGCGAGGAGTTTGGCTATCAGCCTGGGAATGGACTCACGTGGGTGATAGATCCTATCGATGGAACTCGCGCGTTCATGTCGGGGATGTTGCATTGGGGTGTGTTGTTGGCACTGTTTGATGGAGATGAACCGATTGTGGGTGCCATGTATCAACCCTATGTCGACGATTTGTTTGTGGGGGACGGTCGGCAGGCTGTCCATCAACATCGGGGTAGTCGCACGCCTATGTCTACATCGTCTGTGTCGACGGTAAGTGATGCGGTGCTGGCGACTACGGACGGAAAGTATTTTCGTGACGACTTGTTCAGGTTCGAGGCGCTCAAGGCCGAATCTAAACTGACACGGTTGGGTGGCGATTGTTATGTGCATGCGATGGTAGCGCTGGGAGGAGTCGACTTAGGTACCGACGGCAGTCTTAATCCGTATGACATTCAAGCGCTCATTCCTATTGTTCGAGGTGCTGGCGGAGTGGTCACTACGTTTGACGGTGGCAATCCCTCCATGGGCGGCAATGTATTATGTTCAGCGAACGAAACGCTGCATCGCGCTGCGCTTGATATTATTCAGCGTGAGGCGTGAGTGGGTATGACTAAGCAGGTGAGGATTAATGTGTTGAATATTCGAAAACTGGGATTGCTTCTCGCGGCGGGCATGATGTTCGCGTCTACGGCCCATTCGCAGACCCTCGATAATTCGCTGAAGACCATGGTCGATAAGCGGGCGCCTCTTGGCATTGAGTTGGCGGACGAGATTTGGCGCCTGGCTGAATTGGGTTATCAAGAACATAAGAGCAGCACCGCTTTACAGACCGTGCTGGCCGAGGCCGATTTCGATCTGGAAGTAGGTGTTGCGGATATCCCGACAGCGTTTGTAGCGTCGTATGGTCGGTCAGGACCTACCATCGGTATTCTTGCAGAATTCGATGCGCTGCCGGGCCTCAGTCAAGCCGCTTCCTCAGATCGATCGCCGGTGGTGGTTGGGGGAGCGGGGCATGCGTGCGGGCACCACTTGTTCGGGGCGGCGTCTGTTACCGCAGCGCTGGCGCTGTCTGATTGGTTGAAAGCCACAGGTACTCAGGCGCAGATAAAAGTATTTGGTACCCCAGCGGAGGAAGGTGGGTCTGGCAAGGTATACATGGCACGCGCTGGTTTATTTGAGGATGTTGATGTCGTTCTCCACTGGCATCCGGCGAGTGCAAACACCGCGTCGCCTTCTTCAACCACCTCCAACAAATCAGGTCGTTTTACATTCAGCGGCAAAGCCGCGCATGCGGCCTCTGCGCCGCATCGGGGGCGTTCGGCTTTGGACGGCGTAGAAGCCATGAACTTCATGGTGAATCTCATGCGCGAACACGTGCCACAAACCAGTCGCATTCATTATGTCATTACCGATGGTGGTGACGCGCCTAACATCGTGCCGGAGGAAGCGCAGGTCTATTACTACGTGCGTCATCCTGAAGCACAAATGGTGGTGAAACTATTTGAGCGGGTGGTGAACGCGGCCAAAGCGGCGGCGCACGGAACAGAGACGGAAGTAGACATAGAGGTTATGCATGGCAACTATCCGGTCATGCCCAACCACGGCCTTGCGAAACTGGTAGACGAAAAAATGCGTGCGCTCGGTGGGATTTCATATACAGCTGCGGAAAACAGGTTTGCGAAGGAAATTCGCGAAACGCTGATCAGTCCAAACCTGCAGCTAGGCAGTGAAGAAACCATTCAGCCTTTTCAGTTTCGACAGTCCATGGGCTCCACAGATGTTGGCGACGTGAGTTGGCTTGTTCCAACGGTTGGTTTTTCAACCGCAACATGGGTGCCTGGTACGCCCGCTCACAGCTGGCAGGCGGTTGCTGCGGGTGGAATGTCCATCGGGCACAAGGGTATGACCCTGGCTGCGCATGTCCTCAGCCAGACCGCCGCTACGCTGATTCAAGAACCGAAATATGTTGAAAACGCCTGGCAGGAGTTAAAAACCAGCAGAGGGCAAGATTTTAAATACGCTGCCCTCCTGGGCGATCGAGACCCGCCGTTGGACTATCGCAACTAACTATGAATGTTGGCGTTTTACATCCCGGAGAGATGGGCCAGAGTATTTGCCGCGCGTTGGCGGATTCGGGGCATACCGTCCACTGGTGCGTACCGGGCAGAAGTGCTGCCACCCAGAATAGAGCGGCGCCTTACGTTGGTCTTGCTTCGCTGGATGAATTCGTGAGCACCGTTGATGCAATTGTGGCTGTTTGTCCTCCCGCAGCGGCTTTGGCCACTGCGCAGGAAGTGATGTCTCACGGCTTTCAAGGCATTTACGTGGATGCAAACGCTGTTGCACCTTCAACCAGCCAGGCCATTGCTGATGCTGTAGGGGAGCGGTATGTGGACGGCGGTATTATCGGGCCGCCTGCAGATCAATCTGGATCCACGCGACTTTATGTTTCTGGTCCAAATGCGGCTGTGGTGTGTGACTGGTTTTCCGGGGGCGATCTTGGCGTTGTGCAGATGGGCGCTGGAGTGAGCGAAGCCTCTGCACTGAAAATGGCTTACGCCGCCTATACAAAAGGTTCAAGCGCGCTTTTATTGGCGGTGAATGCGCTCGCCGAAAGTGCAGGCGTTGCAGACCACTTGCGATCTGAGTGGTCTATCAGCCAGCCGAGTCTTGAGAAGCGAAGTGCACAGGCAGCACTCGGAACCTCACGCAAAGCCTGGCGCTTCGAGGGAGAAATGATTGAGATTGCACGGACGTTTGCGGAACTTGATCTGCCTGATGGTTTTCATGTCGGCGCGGCAGAGCTGTATGCGCGAATGGCCGAGCTGAAAGATCAACCGCCCGCGGAACTGTCTGAAGTCCTGAAGGTCATTAACAAACCAAACGCCGCAAAAAGTCAGTAACACCCATGCAGTTAGGCAAGATAAATCTCTCAAAACTCCACGAGGCGGATGAGCGTCAACAACTTGATCAAGCATGTCGAACAGCGGGGATATTTGAGTTGGTTGAGCATGGCATGGATGGTGTGGGTCAGGATTTGCTGTCCGCTGCGGCCGATCTGTTTGCTTTGCCAAGAGACAGCAAAAGAAAGTTTGAGCGTACCGCAGATAACGCCTGGGGCTACTTCGACAGAGAACTCACCAAAAACCAGCTTGATTGCAAAGAGATTTTTGATTTCGGCACGGCAGCAGCGGGTTGGGAGCCACAGTGGCCGGAGGACCTGCCACAATTCCGAACGGCCGTTCTCGCTGCCTACGAAGCTTGCGAAGAAGTTGCGCGCAAGCTGTTGGGCGCTTTGGCTGAGAACTTTGGTGTGGCGCCGAAGGAGCTGGAGGCGGATTTCGGTTCTGCGCATACCAGTTTTTTACGTCTGAACCACTACGATCCTGAGAATGATGTGTCCGACCTGGGGGTTGGCCAGCATACGGACAGCGGCGCCTTGACGCTCTTGTTCACAGATGCAGAGCCCGGCCTGGAAGTCTGGCAGGGCGATGCTTGGCAACGCGTTGCAGCGCCATCTCATGCTGTTCTGGTGAATCTCGGCGACATCGCTCAAGTGTGGTCGAACGATCAATACCACGCACCCCTGCATCGCGTGGCCAGACCTGAGCGCACACGTTTCACTGCTCCGTTTTTCTATAACCCGGCGTACACGGCCACTTATGCGCCGTTGGCTGGGATGTTAGATGGCGGTCAACCCAAATACAGCAGCATCAACTGGGGTGAGTTTCGTGAAAAACGGGCAGCAGGAGACTTTGCGGACTATGGCTCCGAGGTGCAGATTTCAGACTACGCGCTGTGAGCGAACGGATCTGTGGTGGCTGAAACCTTCGACCTGAGCGTCGTCGTCGACGCTGATGTAAGCGTGGTAGAACTGCTACACACGCATACCAACCTTTCAAAAGCGAAAATCAAAGCCGCCATGCAAAAAGGTGCCGTATGGCGCAAGCATGCTGGCAAATCCGTGCGCGTTCGTCGTGCGTCAGCAACAGCTGAAGCCGGGGATGAGCTCGCTATCTACTACAACCCCTCCATCCTTGAGGCGGAGCCGCCCATGCCTGTCATGCTGGAGGATCGTCAATCGTATTCGCTGTGGCACAAGCCTGCGGGTCTCATGTCTTCGGGCAGTCGCTATGGAGATCATCACAGTATTGTTCGGCGTGTTGAACAAATGGTCGATCGACCCACGTTCCTCGTCCACAGGCTCGATCGATTTACCGCCGGTGTCATGGTACTGGTTCACGGTAAGGCTGCTGCGCAAAAGCTGAGCACGCAGTTTCAATCGCGTCGTGTGGAGAAAACCTACCAGGCCCTGGTTTGGGGGCAGCTGACGGACCCACAGACAATTGATGTACCCATAGAAGGCAAAGCAGCGCTTTCACATGTTCGTCCCCTGCGTCGGCTTCATGAGAAAACGCTGGTGGAAGTACAGATAGAAACAGGTAGAAAACACCAGATCAGGCGGCACCTCGCGGGTATACATCACCCCGTAGTTGGCGACGTGGCTTACGGGCGAGATGCCACTGGCAACCTGCAGCTGGTCTCAGTCTCGCTGGCATTGGATTGCCCGGATACCGGCGTACGAGTTTGCTGTCAGCTGCCTGCTGAGCTCAACTCATTCCAGCTGCTGTAGCCGCGCCCAAAGCTCATCCAACTCATTCTGCCACTCCACCTGCTTCTGGGGCTTTTGAAACTTTGTTTTCCGCTTCTGGTCTGCTTCCAGCAGACCCTCTAATTCTTCGATTCTCGCCAGGATCTGCGATTCTCCCTCCGGGTCTGCGGCTGTGGGTTGTGCCTTGTCCGCCGCGGGGGTTGATTGCCATCCGATGACCTGATCGTAGTAGGTATCCAGGCTGTCTATCTCCAACAGCTTCTTGTTGTTAATCAACCAGAACCGGTCGCAAACAGCTTCCAGGAAGCGCCTGTCGTGACTGGTAATGAGTAGCGTTGCACCTGAGTCGCACAATTGCAGTTCCAGTTCTTCGCGACTCTCAAGATCGATGTGGTTGGTGGGTTCGTCGAGAATCATAAGATTTGGTTTCTTGAGGTATAGCGCCATAAACATCATGCGTGCCTTCTCGCCACCGCTCAGGGTTGTTACGTTCTGCCCGAAGTCAGGGTATGCAACGCCGCTGTGCAGCAGGGTTTTCTTTATTTCTGCTTCGGTTGCATCCACACGTTGGGCAAGCCAGTCGTAGCGACCCTGGCGTTCAGCGAAAGCGTTCAGTTCCTGATCTACGTAGCCTATTTCGACGTTGGGGTTCAAACGTACGGTGTCGTCTTCATCGGCTGACAGGATTCGGTTGATTGTGGTGGATTTACCCACCCCGTTGGTGCCGAGCAACGCAATCCGATCGCCGGGTTTGGCAACGAGAAATTCGCAGCTCAACAGTTTGCGCCCGTCGTCGGGTGCGCTGACTTCCAGATTTTCCAAGGTGAGCACACTCTTACTTCGCATAGCCGTTGTTGCGAGCGAAAGTTCAAGACCGCTACCTTTTGTCACGAACGTTTTCTGAGCCTCCAACTTCTCCGCTCTCGCTTCCATGGTTTTTGCCTTTCGGGCCAGGTCTTCGTTGTCGTAGACCTTGCCCCATTGAGCGAGGCGCTTTGCTGATTTGCGAATACGGTCTATCTCTTTTTCTTCCACCTCCAAGCGGTGTGCCGCCTGGGTATCTTGAACCTCAAGTGCCAGCTTCGCCTTGGAATAGGGGGTGTTAAAGGCATAAGTCGTAAGATCGCGCAAGAAAAGCGTGTGCGTGCAGCAGTCGTCCAGCAAGTCCCGGTCGTGCGAAATCATGACGTAGGTCAGCTTGGTTGTTTCGTTGAGAAAACGACGCAACGCGGCGAGCGCCGTGACATCCATATGGTTGCCGGGCTCATCCATAAGCAGGACGTCTGGTTCCAGGATCTGTGCGCGCGCCAGCAGCGCGATGTTCTGCTGACCACCGCTGAGTCGGTTGATAGTCGACGTCATCTGGCTGGGGTCAAAACCAAGGCTGCCGAGGACAGTTTCCGCGCGGTAGGGGAAACGGTCTTCTTCTGGCAGAACATCCAGCACGGCATCAATCAATTTCTGAGACCGAAGGTGTTCAGGAACAAACTGTTCAACCATCCCGACGGTCAGTCCCCGTCGTTGAACAAGCTCACCCTCATCGGGTTGGGCAAGTCCGGCGAGAAGGTTCAGCAGGCTTGTTTTACCGGCACCGTTGTGACCGACCAGGCCAACGCGGTCGCCCTGGTTAATCGACAGATTCAGGTTTTGAAACAGGTGTTTGGTGCCCAGGGTATACCCCAGGTCTTTGGCTTGTATTAAGGCAGTCATCGTCGCTTCCACATGATTTAAGAACATCCATGCGGTTACGTCCGACGTGATTCACTCTCCAGTCAGACTAACCGCGTCGTGACTGGCAGACACGCCCACAAAGGCAACGTGCGGGTCCCAGGATCTTCCTGGGAAGGCACATAGACATGGGGGCCTCCTTAGTTGGTGAATGATTGGGAGCGAATGTAAGCGTTTGCGGCACTCGTCGCAAGATGTGGCTACGTGCGGAAAAATGGTAAACGCGTGGAAATGCATCGTGTAATGGCGTTATCCTCGAAGGCACGCATGGTTTGCGGGCACGTATCTAAGGAAGTGATGGACAAACACCGGAAGTGAAAGACAACTAAAACAAGAGACTTCACATGAAAAAGCTAGCCCTTCTGATCGGAATTAACAAATACTCGAACATAGACAAAAAGTACGAGCTACACGGGTGTGTAGGCGACTCGCAGCTGATCGAGTCGGTAATCAAGTCCCGTTTTGGCTTCACAGAGGATGAGATCACGCGGCTTCACGACCTGGACGCAACACGAGACAACATCCTCGCAGCAATGGATCAGTTGGTCGAAAAAGCCGAAGCAGAGGATTGTGTTTTCTTCCACTACGCAGGCCACGGGTCGCGCCGGACTTCCCAGAACAACAGCGCAGGCACAGGAAAAGACAGCACTATCATGACTTCGGATTCGGGCCGAAGTGAAGAGTTTCCCAATCTCGACATTTCAGACGATGAAATTGGAGATTGGTTGGATGCGCTGACGAAGAAAACCTCGAATGTCACGCTGGTATTCGATTGTTGTCACTCCGGTACGATTACCCGGGATCCATTTGCAGACATGGCCCGCAGCGGTCCAGCCGATACGCGACCTTTTGAAGAAATTGGTATCGCGCCCAGAGAAAGAAAACTATCCACTACCCGGGGGGCTGGCGGGTTTCTGCCGCGCAGCGAACACTATGTGGTTTTTTCTGGCTGTCGCGATGATGAGTATTCCAACGAAGGTGCGATGGGCGAGAACGGTGCTGACGGTCATCATGGCGCGCTGACATATAATTTATCCAAGGCGTTCTTGAACGCAGGTCCTGGTTCAACGTACAGGGATGTGTTCGAAGAAATTGCCCCGCTGATTACAGCCCGTTACGCACAACAGCATCCTCAAATTGAGGGACAGGTTGACCGCGAGCTGATGGGTACAGACCTGGTGAGCCCGCTGAAATATTTTGTGGTAGACGGTGTCGAAGCCGACGAGGTGACCCTTGCTGGCGGCAGCGCACACGGAGTGATCGCCGACAGCAAGTGGAACATCTATCCCGCAGGCACAAATACCGTCGAAGGTGCAGAAGTTGTGGCGGAAATGAGCGTACAGGACGTCAGCGCCTTGAGCTCAACCGGTTTATACAAGGCGCTGTCGCGCGCACCGCAGGTAGGAGATCGATGCGTGCTCACTTCTGCGCCGGAAAGAGCACCCGCACTCGTGGTCGATTTCTCTGCAGTACCAGATGCACACACTCAGGCGTTTGAACAACGTTTTGCAGCCGAAGCGCTGCTCACCACGGCAGCTGCTGAAGCTGCGGATGTGAAGTTGGCGGAACAGGAGCAGGGCTGGACGGCGATTGCCAAAGACGGCCAACCCATAGTGCCGTTCCAGACTATGGAAGGCGACGACGACGTTGTGCGGCTGGTTAAGAATCTTGTGACACGCGCGCAAGCGTATAACGTCTTGGGGCTGTCTAATCCCGATTCTGATTTGAGTATCGATTTTAAGGTTTATTACCGAAAAGATGGAGAGTGGGTGCAGGCGCAGAATGACACAGCCATTCCGTCAGGCAGCCGAGTGGCTTTTGAAGTAACCAACAACGGTAGCGATCAGGTTTTTATCAATGTGCTGGATATCGGGTTATCGGGGGCTGTGAATGCTTTCTATCCCGGATCAGCCAGAGGTGAGCCGCTGGACCCTGGAATTACTATCAAGGTTGGGTTTGAGAAACCCAAGATGACTTTGAAAGTACCCGCCGACTTCTATGCGGAGGTTGGTCGCGAAACGTTTAAAATTATCGCTACCACCAATCAGACAAGTTTCGATTGGATGCAACAAGAAGGGACACGTTCATTGCAGAACAAACTGCAGGGCAAATTGGCGATGGCGTTAACAGGGCAGACAACCCGCGACCTTGAAATTGAGGAAGAAGATGCGGATTGGTTGATGATTAATCGCAGCTTTGAGCTTGCCAAAGCTGAGTGATTTTGGCATCGGGTCTACCACTCGGGTGAAAGGGGAGATGTGACATGGGGCGTTCGATTGTATTTGCCAGCAGTGAGCAGGCATCAGGAGAGGCTTTAACCGGGGACAGAACGCGCGGCGGACTACCGGATGCGGATGAGATTGAGGTTAAGCCCGCGGAATCACCTGACGGCTACGGAGATCAGATACTGAAGCTCATCCCTGCAGAGGTTGTGGCGTTGTATCTGGCAATGGACGGTGTCATCGCGAGTAATGAAGATATCAACGCGCTCACTACCTGGGGCGTGTTCCTGGTTGGTCTTGTAGCAACATGGTTCTATCTTGCGCGATTCATGAAGGTGGAGAAACGTGCACAGGTTGTGGTCAGTGTTATAGCGTTCGGGGTATGGGCACTGGCAACGGGTAACGGCTTTCGTGCCGCAGATTGGTATGAACCCAGTTATGCGGTGTTGGCTATGCTGGCTTTTACGTTTTTTGCGCCGAAGTTAGTCAGCCCAAGAAAACCTTCCAGCGGGTAGCTACACGCATTCTGTAGTGCAGGAGTTCTCTCAAAGTATAGCGCTGGTGATAGGCATCGATGCTTATCGCAATGGCGTGCCTGTCCTGGGATCTGCACGCCGCGATGCTGAGCGATTGGCGGAAATTCTCGCCGATCTACATGAATTTGAAACCATTCTGCTGCTGGACGACGATGCCACGGGCGATGCCATAGACACGCTGTTGCACGAAACGCTGCCCGCACGTCTGGGTCCAGATGACCGCATGTTGTTCTATTTTGCCGGCCATGGCGTGGCCAGAGAAAGTGACAGTGGTCCCAACGGTTATCTGCTACCGGTCGACGCTGACCCACGTAACGCTGCAACCTTCATCGATATGCCAGGTCTGCACGCGGCTCTGAACGAATTGACGTGTCGTCACATGCTGATCGTGCTGGATAGCTGTTTCAGCGGTGCGTTTCGCTGGTCCAGCACTCGCGACGTTGTGATTGCTGATGAGGTGCTGCACAAAGAGCGTTACGACCGCTATGTACGGGAGGCTGCATGGCAGGTGATTACCTCGGCAGCCCATGATGAGGTAGCAGCAGATCAGACCGACAGTTCCGGATTAAGGTATTCAGGTTCGCTGGAAGGCTACGGACGACGCGGAGAGAGTGAAGGTGCGCACTCACCTTTTGCCCTTGCGCTGTTTGCCGCTTTAACCGGCGAGACCGATGCGGCGGACGTCATTGCCGATGGGGTTATCACCGCAACTGAACTGTATCTCTTTCTGAACCATGCGGTGGCGGAGCAGGGCGAGGCGTCCGGTCTGGTACAGACACCGGGTCTCTGGCCATTAGCCAAACATGACAAAGGGGAGTTTATTTTTCTTCTGCCCGGTCATGAACTGAACCTGCCGCCCGCGCCCGAGTTAACCGAGCTCACAAATCCTTATAAAGGACTCGCCGCCTATCACAGGAAAGATGCAGAGATCTTCTTTGGTCGGGAGAACAGCATCAAAGAATTGCTCGAACACATGTACAAACAACCCTTCATGGTTGTTGTGGGTGCATCCGGCACTGGTAAATCCAGTCTTGTGAGAGCAGGTGTGTTACCGCGCCTTGAGAACGAGTGGCTTGTAGTGCCATCGCTCCGACCTGGAGCGCGTCCCTTTGTGCAGTTGCAGCGGGCATTGCTGGAAGGCATGGGTGATGGTTATGCAGATACAACCGACGGTGGAAATGTTGAACAGTTGGTTGCGCGCTGGTGTGAGAAACATCCTGGTCAAAAGCTACTGGTCTGTATCGATCAATACGAAGAACTCCTGACTATGACACGCGATGAAGCGGTGCGCGCGTCGTTCGAAGGCACGCTTGCCAGGCTTCTCCGGCAACACAACGGGCAATTCCGTTTGATTATCACCATACGACAGGATTTTGAACCGCAGTTTGATGATGGTGCTTTGGACGAATGGTGGGAGCAGGATGAATCGCGCTATGTGATTGCACCCATGACACAGGATGAATTGCGCGAGGTGGTGGAAAAACCGGCCGCAACCCAGGTGATGTATTTCAAACCAGCCAGGTTGGTGGATGAGCTGATCAATGAGGTGGTCGCTACTCCGGGCGGGTTACCGTTGTTGTCGTTTGCGTTGAGTGAAATGTACGACCACTACCTGTCGCGGAACAGCAATGATCGCGCAATCGAGATGGTCGACTACGAGGCGGTGGGTGGCGTGATCGGTTGTTTACGATCGCGTGCCGATCAGATTTATGAAGACCTGGCTCCAGACGTGCAGCCTGTTATGCGCCACATCATGATGCGAATGGTTGCCACGGATAGTGATAGCTCGCAGGGTCTGGCGCGGCGGCGAATCGAGCGAAAATACGAACTCGATTTCCAGAGTGCTCATGACAGCGAAGCTGCCAACGAGGTGATCGCCCAGTTGTCGGCAGCCCGACTTATTGTGGAAGCAACCGACGAGGATGGCGATGACTACGTAGAACCTGCGCACGATGCGCTGGTGCGGGCTTGGGATAAGTTGATTCGGTGGTTGAACGATGTCAATCGTAAATCCATCGATCATTTACGCTTCCGTCGAAATCTCACCGCGGCCGCTGGAGCCTGGCGAGACGATACAGCGAACAGCAATGCCCACCTATGGAACGACGGCAGGCGGGTGCGTCAGCTTCACACAGTGATGGCTGATGGTGCTGAGTGGATGAGCCAGCCGGAACTGGATTTTGCCAAACGCAGCATACGGATGCGTCAACGCAACGTCGGGTTGATTGCAGGGGCGGTGGTTGCCATTGCCGCCAGTGCTGTGATTGCTGTGGTAATGGCACTGCAGTCAGCAGAGTCCGCTGAGGAAGCAGCGGCGCAGCGAGATCGTGCGCTATCTGCAGTGCTTGCCATTCGTTCTGAACAAAGCAGCGACGAAGCACAGCTGCTCTACGCGGTTGAGAGTTACAACACGGCGCCCACTGCTGAAGCGCGTGGTGCGCTGATCACAGCGCTCCAGAACGTGCCCTCTCTGGTGATCAATGAAGCTGACCGCGTAGAACTCGAGCAGCAGGACATCACAATCTACAAAACGTGGACCTTTCCTGACGGCGAGCACCTGTTGGCCAGTTATTGTCTGGAAGACACCGATCTGTGTTTTGACCCTGCACGACTAGGTGTCTGGCGGACGACAGGTGAGCAGGTGGATCAGGACATTCCGTTTAGCGGTCGCGTGGACAACGTGGTCTTCGACGAGACGGGCGACAAGTTCATTGTATTAGGAGAAGAGGGTGGGGTGCCGTATAGCGCGCTTGTTACTCAGACGGAAGGTGGTTGGACTGTTTCAGCGTTGAAGTTAACCGATGCGCGATTTGCTGCCGGGCAAATTGTGGGTAAGGACGCCAAGGGCAATGTGAGCATCTATTCTGAGATGGACCGCAGCTACCGCTCTCTTGGTATCGGTGCAGATGTATTCGCTGTTTCGCCCGATGGCGAAACCTTGGTTGTTACCGGCGCAGAATCCTCTGGGCGAGGTTCTGTCAGCCTATGGAGTGCCGCCTCTGGTAAACGCTTGGTACACCAGACCATGGATGGCGAGTTTGATGATGTTTTTTTCTCGCCTGGCGGCGAGCGTGTGTTTGTACATGGCACTCTGAACCAGATTCAGATACGAACCGAGGAAAACCCGGGCGGCAAGGTGGCCACACCTTTTCTGAGTTGGTGGGCGCTGACCGCCAATACCCTGGATAGATCGCTTGCAGAGCAGTCCGTTGAAGATGTGGGCAGCTATTACGTGGAAAACGAAGGTCGTTGGATTGCGGTTCACGGCAGCAAAGATGACCTGCCGCTGACGTTCCGCGAGGTAGGGCATGAAAACCCTGCGCCTGTGCCTGTGGAAATGCCGTTTGAACAGTTTGTCTCCAGCGTGAACTTCTCGCCGGACGGCCAAATGGTTGTTGCGTTGAGCGCCTTACAAAATGAAACCCAGGTTGCGGTCTTCGACGTGTCCTCGGGAACCCGTTACGACACCTTCATTTACCCACGTTTGCTTGACAGAGTGGACTTCACGGCGGACGGCGGAGAAATGCTTCTTGTTCATCAGGAAGGTGGTGGGTTTACCCGTTACCTTCTTAAAAACAGCGGCTGGTCGGGCGAAACCCTGATGGCTGATACCGCTATGAGAACCGTGGCATTTGCTCCAGACAATAAGCACCTGGTTGTAGCCGGGGAGTCTGCACAGCTCTTAGATCTGGGAGGGCGCGATATTGGTGAGCCGGTAAGGTTAGGGTTTGATGCGGACGAAGCGGTGTTCAGTTCAGATGGCAGCGTTCTGGCGATAGGTGGTCAGGGGCTTTGGGTGGGCAGTGTTTCTGATGCTGGGTTAACGGAACTTTTCTCAGACCCTATGAGCGCGCATTCGCTGGTCTTCAGCGAACGAATCGATGGTTACCTCATGCGCTTTGCAACCAGCGGGCGCAGGGTGACCGAGCTGGCGCTGGTAGACGGGGTGGCCAGCCCTCCGACACCTGTGACCGGTGCTGCAGAGTTGTCCCATTGGGCGGCGGTGCCCGATTCCGACTGGGTAGTTGGTTTGTCCGGTTTCGACAATCGAGGCGACATCGGTATTTATCGTGCGGGAGAGTTTACGGAAGTCTGGTCAGATCACTTTGACAGTGACCGTGGTTTAAGCATTGAGGTGTTTGAGGACATTGTTGCTGTCGGTACGTTGCGCGGTCGCGTACATATTTACCGATTCATAAATTCAGATACTGACGAGCCAAGTATTCAACGCATTGCCGAGCCGTTGGAGATCTTTGGTGTACAGAATGATATTGAAAGCCTCTCTTTTGATCGCAATTCGGGCATCCTCGGGGTAGCGAGTTCCGGGGTGGAGTTGCTCAATCCTGAGTCTATGCAATCCGTAGGCGGGCCCATTTTGGAACGGGCGTTCGATCCGGTCGTTGGCATTGATAACGCTCAGGCCCGCATCAGTCCCGACGGTGAACGGTTAGCCATTGTTGCGGATGGGGAAGTAGAGCTGTGGCAGCTGAACGTAGAAGGTTGGGTTGCGCAGGCCTGCGCTTTGGTGAACCGCAATCTTACGGTCTACGAATGGTCCAGCGTGATGGGCGAAGTGGAGTACGCGTGTACGTGTGCAGGCTTGCCACCTGATCCACAGAGCGATCTGCTTGCCTGTGCCGAGCCAAATCCACAGCTGCCCTAGCCAGCGGCGCCGAGAGTAAGGGCTGTGGAACGGTGTAGGTAAAACGCCGGGTCGCAGTGCAACCCCGGCGTCTCACGCTGTTTAACGGTTACTGCGATGTATCCGGAGGTCCTGGGCGCGCTGTATCCGGTGGTCCTGGTCTGGCCGTATCGGGCGGTCCGGGTCGGGCCGTGTCAGGTGGTCCAGGTCGAGCTGTATCCGGTGGACCCGGTCGTGCGGTGTCCGGCGGGCCTGGTCTGGTTTTATCGTCTTTCTCGTCGTCCCCCATGACGCTGCTCCTTTCAATTTGTTTGTGGCGTATTGTTGCCGTTGCCTTTGTTGTTACGTTGTAACAGCTGATTGTACTGCTCATTTGTTACCACTTTGAGACTACGCTCATTCGCAGCTTTGTCAAATTGCCCCCTTTTTTAGTGGTGTATACTACAAATCTTTGATTTCAAGCGTTTTGCATGCGTCACTTTCTTGCAGAACTCAAACGGCGACACGTTTACGATGTCGCGCTGGGATACCTCGCAGTCGCCTGGATGTTGCTGGAGTTTGGCGATCTTGTGTTCCCGATACTCGGCCTCCCAGAGTGGTCTCTCAACATTGTGCTTATCTGTATTGCAATCGGATTTCCTATTGCGATGCTGCTGTCGTGGTTCTTCGATCTGACGTCCACAGGTATCGTTTACACAGGTGAGATACCCGCCTCAGAACTCAAGAACCTGCCGCCCATCCAACTGGTTCAGATCGGCATTATTGTCGTGCTTGTTATTGCGATCGCGTTCCTGGTTTACGAACGCCAGGCAGCAAACATTTCCGTAGACGAGCAGCAGATACATCGCCTGGCAGTTTTACCCTTTGTGAATCTGAGCGAAGATGAAAGCAATGAATACTTCAGCGACGGGGTTTCTGAGGAACTGCTCAATCGTTTCGCCAGCGTACCCAATTTACTGGTAGCGTCGCGTACCTCGTCGTTTCACTACAAAGGTTCCTCGCAGTCTATTGGCGAGATTGCGGCGGCATTGGGTGTTGAGCTTATCCTCGAAGGAAGCGTGCAGAAATCGAAAAACCTCGTGAAGATCACCGCGCAGCTTATCGACGGGGAAAGTGGGTTTCACGTATGGTCTGAGTCCTACACGGGTGAATTGCGCGATGTGTTTCTGTATCAGGAAAACATTGCCCGCCAGGTGGTGAGTGCCATTGTACCCGTGCTGCAACCCGATCAGGTTGTACTTGCCGGATACCAGACAAGCAGCACTGAAGCCTACAACGAGTATTTAAAGGGAAGAAAGCTTCTCTTTGAGGAAACCTCAGAAACCGTGTTGAATAGAGCGCTGCAACATTTTCAGGCAGCCATAGATATCGACCCTGTGTACGTGCAGGCCTATGCAGGGATTTGCCAGGCGTCGATCAAATTTTATGTGCACGTAAAGAATGAACGTTACTTCACGGAAGCTGAACGTGCGTGTAACCGTGCGTTGACGCGTCAGCAGCAAAAGTCGGCGAACTGGGAAGTTCACCTGGCTATGGCTGAGTTATATGGAGAGGCAGGAGAATTTGATGCAGCCATTGCTGAAGTGGATGCCGCATCGCGATTGAGAAGAGAATCTGCTGAGGTAGCACTGACACGTGCCAGGGTGCTCGAATATGCCGGGAAACCGAATCAAGCTGAAGCCGCGTACGAGCAGGCCCTGGTTTTGGATCCATACCTTTGGGAGGCGCACCTGTCCTCGGCGAATTTTCAGTACGGCCAGCAGAACTATGCATTAGCGATAGATCAGTATCAGAATCTTTTGTCGCTGGTTCCCGATCATGGGCAGGCGCTGATCGGTTTGGGCTCCACATACTATATGCAGAAAGATGAGACGAATGCTCAGGCGACCTGGAGTCGGGCGGAGGATCTCTTGAAAGGAGATTCCCTGGCAGCGCTGGGGGTGGTCTATTCCAATCAGGGGTTGTCGCACTACTATGCGGGTGAATATGCATCATCTGTGGAAATGCAGCGTAAAGCGACGGGGCTGCGTCCCGACGATCATCGACCGTGGGGACGCCTTGCAGAATCTTACCGCGCACTGGGTGATGATGATGCAGAGAGCCTGGCCTATGAGAAGGCGATAACCGCGGCCCAAAAAGAGCTCCAGATTAATCGAAACAATTGGGAAACTGTGGGACTCCTGGCTTTATATCAGGCGCACAGCGAAAACCTGGCGGAGGCTGGTCGTAACCGCGACAGGATGTTGAGTCTGGACCCCAACAATCCGACGGCTCACTATTTTGCCGCCCTGATCAACCTGACGCTGGGTGAAACGATGGCAGCCTTCAGCGCGCTTGAACAGGCTAAATCGCTGGGTTTTTCCAGCGCAATGATTGCAGCAGATCCCGATCTACTTGCACTGTTGCCTATAGATGAAGCGCGTTATCGATCGCTGACTGCAGATTAGTCAGCGCTAATCAACGGTTATGGTATGCGAAGCGATGATATATCTGTCATCGGCCGTGCGCAGTTGGGCCGCGAATACGCCACTTTCATTCAATCCCGCGTACCCTGGGTTGTAATCGACGTTGTCGCGACCTGCCGGTGTATCTATGGTCTTGTATACGCTGCCCATGCCATTGTCGTAGACAAAGACTACCTTGAAGTTGTCGTCGCCGTTGCGCTCGGTAAATCGCACTCGTACTGATGCCATTCGCAGTCTTGGAATGGTCCCTGCGGAGGACGAACAATTGGCATTCTGCCCGAGGCAGACAACCATGCTTCCTGCATAGTCTGGCAGGGCGGTGTAGGTATCATGGAACGCACTGTCGAAACTATCACTCAGCGCACCTCTGCTTGATTTGAACTCGGCGGCATACGCATCAAAAGCTGTTTTGCGTTCGGATAACGTGCCGGTCTGGACGAGGTCCGTGACGGCGTTTTTCAGCGTCTCAAGCTCCTCTAGTGTCGTAACTTTCTCATCTATCTCGGTCTGTACGTCCCGAGGATAAAAATCCTTGTTCAGCGCGTTATAAGATTGAGCCAGATCGACATTGGAGACTGACCCATCTGCAAACGCCTGGTTGAGTTTGTTCAGCGCCGTTTGGGCATCTTTTGATACCTTCACTTTGATCTTGAGTTTCCTTTCAATCGGGTTCTCGGTGCCGTTGAGTAGTGTTGCGATCAGTTCCCCGGATAAGTCACCGTCCGGTGTTGCCTCAAGGCTGATCGGTATGACGGCTTGTCGTTCTATCAATTTGTCGCCTAGCCGCGTGGGGGTCATCCCCTTCATATTGGTTGAGAGATCGATTGGGTTGAAGTCATCGTAGTCAGCTGGAGCGATCGGATCGTCGGACGTTGCCGGATCTATTCTCAAATACGCGATATGAGGTTGCCCGAGGTAAACCGTTGCCTCAGGTGGGTCGAACGCAGGAATACCTGGTTCCGGCCAGGCTAGGTAGGCGATGAGCGCTCCGATGACAACTAATACGCCCGCAGCGATGCCGATCAGGCGTGTGTTGATGCCGCTGGTGGTGGGTGGTTCTGATGCCACTTTGGGAGGAGCTGGCGTGGGTGCTGATTCTTCTGCCGATGTGGCAGCTGACGCAGCTACCGTTGCGGGTTCGTCAGGTTGCGATGGTTCTGGCTCAGGCACCTCAGCCTCTGGTGTGTGGATCTTGTCTACTTGCACATTGGTTTCATAAGCCACATCCTCTGAGTTGCTGAACAAGCGGCCCTCTGGCGCACGCATAAAGAGGACTGGTGTCGCCCACTCGAGTGTACCGGTGCTGACGCCAAGAATTGCCTTACGCGCATGTGCAACAGCCTGGTCCACGGGCGCGCCGGTAGTGATCAACTTGTAAAATGAACGGGAAAACTCAATCGCAGCTCGGTCCGTGATTGGAAACTGCATGGCCACAACGGCCGGTAACCCTTCTGCTACCAGGCGGGTTGCAACCCCGGCTACAGGTGAGTCGTCGTCTACCTTGGCGGTGTCGCAAGCGTTCAGAAAGACAAGCTTCAGTGAATGCAGGTCCCCTAACCAGATGCCCATGGTTCGGGACTCCAGTACCTCTGCATGACCCTGCTCATCGGAGAGGATCAGGCCGGTGGGCGTGCCATGCCCCATGTAGTGGATAACGTGGTAATCATTGTTTGTAAGTTCGTCCAGCAGCTGAGAGGCGGTGGGGTTGTGAAGATAGTCTGCGCTGATCTTCGATTCCTGGCCCCAGCTCGCCTTGATCTTTTCGGTCTCCTGTTCCAGGTCCAGTTGGGCCACGCCATCAGGATTGGATAAAACCACTAGCACTCTGAGCTCGTCGGTGAGCGCGCTGCCACGTTGAGCCTCTGATGCTTCAATATAACGAACTATTGGGGTCTCAACGCTCAAGTTTAGAAACTTGCCGTTAGCCTGGTCCGAGCACATAAACTCCCACGGCAATTGAGCGAACTTACGCACGTCGTCATCTGTCAAATCGAGCAGAAGTTTGATGCGCAGACCATTGTTCGCCGCACTCACCTGACCAAGGCTTGTGTAGAAGGCTTTGGATACGTTGCCGACGAACAGAGCGTCATAAAGCGCGGCACCTATCTCGCTTGGATCTGGTGGCGCTGGTTGGTCTATCTCGACTTCGCGGGTGGGTTCTGCGGCTGTCTCACCCCTGACCAACCCGCCTATTGCGTTAAGCTGATCCAGGAAGCTCTCTACGGTGAATGGCAGTTCGAAGTCTGCCCGTGCTTCGCCCGCCGGTGATTCCACGCCCACTTTGAATTGGCCGCCCCCAGCGCTGCTGATACGGATTTTGAAGTCTTGATACTCCATTTACCGTGCTCCTACTTGTCTCTCCCGTCTTGAGCATAAAACAAGCGAACGATGGGTGCCAGCAGGTTCGGAAGGTTATTGCAACATGTCAAAACGCTTTCTTTCAAAGCGCGCCCGATCATTAAGGCCGAGTTGTTCGCAGAGATCCGGCACAAAAAGCCGGCACGGTTCGCGTTTCGCCATCACGGCGTCCAACTGCTCGAGCAAGTGTTTTGGCGAAATGTCGGGTGGTGCTGCAATGCGGCCAGTGACGATGTGCTTCTCTTCTTCCTCGTGGTGCTCATGATCTGTGTCTGGGTCTCGCCAGCAACTTGAACAGATGATCCTGAAGTTTTCTGTGTGGGGATAAATAACCGCATCACTATCCATATCTTCGCTTGCGTCATATATGCGTCGAGCTTCGTCCTGGGTTCCAGCAAAGTTATAGAAACTGTATTTGCGTTTTCTTAGTGTGGCGAGGTGAGGGAAAACGGGGATTTCCTTGTCACCGTAGCGGTGATAAACGATCGGTGCCCCATCAATAAGGACAACGTCACCATAATCTACGCCCAAATCCTGATACAACACGCTCCTGACAATACCGTGAGCCGGGCTCAAGCGTTCTATCCAGATAGTTTCTTCCAACCCCGGGGTGTCAGCACCGGCTGTCCTCTCTGCGAGTGGGCGTTCTGCGAGTTTCACTTTGCAATCGGGATAACCGCCTTCGGGCAGATCGAAGCGCCCCATTTCAATTTTGTTTTCCAGGGCTTTCCACACTTCCAGAGCGATTGCACCTTCGCCTGCTCCAGTTGCGCAAATACCCAGATTCCAAGCCACACTTTCATCCATATTTGTGCGCAGGTTTGCCGAACGCTGGTTGGCTTCCAGGCCTTCTCTGAAACGGCCTCGGGTTTTGTAGAAAAGCCCCAGGTTGTAATGGTGAGCAGGGTTCTCCGGCTCGAGGTCCACAAGGCGTTGGTACGCTTGTTCTGCAAGCGTGTCGTTTTGCCGTGCGGTCATGCGTGCCGCTGTCGACAAGCCCGTGAGAACAGGTGCTTCTCCTGGCGTGTTACGAACCTCGATTGCGGCATCTGACAACTTGTTGACCACGTTCTGAAACAGAGGGTGTTCGGAGGGCGGCGAGTTGAGATCGTCGATGTCGCGAGCACCCTCCAACGCTTCAGCGAGCTTGCTGAGTAGCTGCAAGTTTTCTCCGTGGCTCTGTTCCAATTCAGCCAGGGCTTTTAGAGCGTGTTCGATGCTGAGGTGCCCGCCGTCAACCAGCTTCAGGATGGACTTGGCGGCAGCGTCGTCGTTTGCTTGAGCAAGTAACAGTGGCTGCAGCGCGATCCATGCACGCTCATGGTCGCCTGCTTCGGAGGCTCTGATGACGGTTTTCACGGCGTCCGCCGCGTTTGCAGAGAAAAGGGAACGCAGTTTTTTGATCATGGAAGGTGGGATCAGTAGTTTCGAGGCGGTAAGCCACTGAAGGGTCCATCTCCTCCGATAAAATGCTGCGTTACAAACGCGCTGTCTCTTTGTGTGAGGTGAAAGATGGTGTCATTGGGCTGGCTGAAGGAGAACATTTCGTCTGGAGACATGGACAGCAGGGTACCTACCATGACACGTCCGATCATGCCGTGTGAGACCACAGCAATTCGCGTATATGGCGTGGCGAGCAGCTCGTCCAGGAATGGTTTGGATCGTTCTATCATGTCTGGATAGTTTTCAGTGCCAGGTCCACGATAGTAGTACTGATCCGCTTGCCACGCTGCGAACTCTTCGGGCCATTTATCGGGGACTTCGTCCCACATTTCGCCACTCCAGTCCCCGCAGTGCCACTCTTTAATACGATCGTCGACGTCAAAATTGATGCCGAGGTGTGTATCGATGATTTCCGCTGTCTGAACGGTTCGATCCAGCGGGGACGCAACCATGTACTCAATGTTCAGCTGCTTGAGCAATTTCCCATTCGTATCCGCTTGTTGGCGGCCGAGTTCATTGAGGTCGGAATTCCATTGGCCCTGCATACGCCGTATGGCGTTCCATTCCGTCTGGCCGTGACGCACGAAGTAGATTTCTTTCATTATCAAAGGATACGCATGCGCCCAGGCTTGTGCTATGGCCTGCTAGCGGGACATTCTGGATATCAGCATTGAGACCGGCATGCGGGCGTCGAGCGGGATTCCCCCGAGGGCTTCCTCAGCGATCTTGCCGCGTGCGTCCGCGACAAACATGGTCCCTGTTTCTGACATTTTGCAGCAATACACACCATCCGGCGCTTTTTTCAGATACAGCCGATCCGGAACCATCATCCCGGAAATGGGGAAGGGCATCATAGCGCTGCGGTGACTGTAGTCCTTCAAAAGACTGGGCAGGTTAACTACGCGTGTGTCGCCGTGCATGTGCAACAGTTCCACCGCGCGAAACACATCATCGCACGCGGTATATGGATCGTTTGCCTGGGCATCAAACGCAAGGTTCAGGTCATCAGCGGCACCGCCAAGCGTGCTAAGTGCAGAAGAAAGATCCAGATCACACAGTGCTTCGTAACCTTTTTCCAGTTTACGAACGATACCGCTAGGGGAAGTGTCAAATGCGCCGAGATCTTTATGCGCCTGGACGTAGGACGACAGCGCGAACTCGGCTGCGGATTTCGACGCGTAAGGCCCCTGGTCTTCATCTTCGCGCGTAGCAAAGTACCACCCGTCGTTGACCGCGAAAAACCTTTCTACTCGATAGTAGGAAATACTGCTTTCTTCACCGGCTCGATTCATGACCGCCTGTGCATAAACTACATGCAGAGACTGATGGTATCCGTTAGATGTAAGAGATGTGTGAGTAGTTGTAACGTATTTGCGGGTGCCGGGAGGGACGCAGTCACATCGCGTGATAACACATCTGCCCTATGTGGACTTGATGTTGAGATCGCTAAGGTAATCACTGACTGGTATTTGGATGAGCGATGTTGCGCAAGAGATTAGTCGGGGTTTTTTTTCTACTTGTTCTGGTTAGTGCTGGGTGCGCTTCCATAAGCGAACAGGAGTGTCTGGCCGGTGATTGGGAGTCCATCGGTTATCGTGATGGTGCCGAAGGGCACGATAGAACCCGGGTGCTCAAACATGCGGATGCATGCGGAAAGTTTGATGTCGTACCTGATCGGAAGGCGTACCTTGCAGGATGGGAGGCGGGGCTCCACGTCTACTGTACGCCCCGGAAAGGCTACGAACTGGGTGAACGCGGGCGTACGTTGAATGAGGTGTGTCGAAACCCGGAGTTCAGCACAGCTTACTATGAAGGCAGGGCACTGTTTGAAGCGAAGAAGGAACTACGTCAACTGCGCGCCTCAGTAGATGAACTCGAGGATGAGTTGGTCGAGATCGAGCAGGCGATCGGGCAGGTGAAAACGGCCCAATTAGCTGAAGATATTGGCGCCGAAGAACGTGTCAGGCTCGTTGCGGAGCTTGAGTCTCTCGTGGAAGCGCGGGTCCTGCTCGAACAAGAGCTGGCGGATATGGCTGCGAAAGCGTTTGCAAGCGAGGCTCGGTTGGAAGAACTAGAACGGTTTAAGCCGGCTTACTGAGCCTGCCGTTTGCGAGTTTTTCAGGCCGTCTGGTTCTTTAGGGGGAGGCATTTTCGCGTACCCGTTTGGAGATGTGCGTTGAGTCCCGGCGATTTGCGCGTTTAGGCGCTATCGTGAATAGATCCAAAAGACTGAGTGGATCGATGATGACAATAAAGTTGCCAAAAGGAATGGTTGGCATGGGTGTGGCGCTACTGGTTCTGTCTGGTTGTGCCGCGAAACCGTCCGTCAGTGAATATCAATGCATGGCGGGTGATTGGCAGTCCATTGGCTACCGGGACGGCAGCCAGGGTCTCGGTCGCAGCCAGGTGCTGAAACACGCTGAAGCGTGTGGCGAATACGGCGTGGTGCCGGATCGGCCATCTTATGTAGCTGGCTGGCAGGAAGGCATCGCAGAGTTTTGCACGCCACAAAATGGCTTTGATCTTGGTGAGCGAGGCAGAGGTCTCAATAAACAGTGTAAAGACAGCGCGTTCAGCAATGCCTACTACGAAGGTCGTGAGCTTTATCAGGCACGCCGCGAGGTGCAGCAGTTGGCATCCAGTCTGAATGCCGCTGAGCATCGACTG
This sequence comes from Candidatus Azotimanducaceae bacterium, assembly GCA_965227885.1. Classification (GTDB taxonomy): domain Bacteria; phylum Pseudomonadota; class Gammaproteobacteria; order Pseudomonadales; family Azotimanducaceae; genus UBA4421. Next base: position 5,508,841 of record OZ245781.1, on the reverse strand, counting down.
GAAACCATCGACACCGATATTGTGGAAGCGACCGCAGCACAATTGCTGCCGGATCTTACCGCTCAGGAACGGCTCGCGCTGGCAGCTGATCTGAAGGCGTTGGTGGAAGAGCGCGCACGTCTGCGTGACGAGGTACCGGCGCTCGCCTACGATTTGTCGGCCAGCCAGGCGCGCCTGGACGAACTGGAGCGTGAGCAACCCCAGTTCAGCATGCGATAACTAACTGTTTGGCCAGGGTGAATCCCATGCTGGGATTTCGCCCATCATGCCAAGCCAGCGCGAGATGTTGGCGTGGTCGGCTATTGGGAGTTGACTCAGGTCGTTTTCCAGCGCGACAGTCATAACGCAGGCGGTCCCAAAATCGGCAATTGTCACGCTGTCGCCAACCAGGACTTCGCGGTCTGACAAGTGGCTGTCCAGAACGGCAGCAAACTGATTGAAAAACCCAACAGCTTCCTGCACCGCATCGGGATCAGGGTCCCCTATGGCAGCGAGGCGTTTGATCACATGTTCGAAGTACACAGTACTTGCATGCCGCGACAGGTGCGCGCTGTCCCACGCGAGCCACTGGATTGCTTGAACCTGATGGTCGGGCTGTCTTGGCCAGAGGTTCGAATCAGCCTTCTGCGCCAGGTACATCATAATGGCGGTGCTTTCGAACAGGCGCGTCTCTTCATCGATGAGGGCAGGGACTTTTCGGTTTGGATTAACGCTCTCAAATCCTGCTTCATGTTGCGCACCGCTGAAAAGATCCACGCGGTGGTAGGTCACCGGCAGTTCCAGATACTTGGCGGCGGCGCATGCTTTGCGTGGGTTGGTGGTCTCGCAGTAATAGAGTTCCATTTGTTGTCTCGTCTTCAGGTTTGTTTTCTAGACGAGTCAGGTGTGTCCCGCCGGACATGTTCCCGTAACTTAAGTCGCCGTGTGCCTTGTCAGGTCATTGCACCACTGCCGTCGTGCAGCGTGTCCAGCAGGTGTGCGGCGTCGTTAAAACGCCGCACGAGAATCCGATCTTCGACCATCACGATATGCGAAATAGAGCCATTGTCAGCGCCAGCAAATGCGAATGGGCGGGCATCTACAGCGTGGGCGAGAATGTGGGCAACGATACCGCCGTGCACAACGGCAACTACCAGCTCATCAGGGTGGCCCGCCTGAATTTTCTTAAGGCTCCGCATAACGCGTGTGTTCAGTTGTTGCCAGCTTTCTGCGCCAGGTATGACATCCCAGCGTTGTTCCTGCTGCATCTGGAGGTATATGGGGTGTTGCTCTGCCGCCTTCACGCGAAGCACGCCGCCTTCCCACTCGCCCAAATGCACTTCGCGCAGATCCGGCTCCATGATCGGAGTAAGACCAAGGTGGCTAGCGAGCGGCGCGGCAGTTTGTGAGGTTCGCTGGAGATTGGTGACATAAATGGCGGAGATGGGTTCGCCCTTCAGTCGCTCACCAACGCGTTCGGCCTGGCGCTCCCCGTTTGCGTGGAGTTCAGGATCGCCTTGCCCGTCAACAAGCGGAAACGGGTTTTCCAAGGAAGCTGCTCGAGACTCGCCGTGGCGGACGAGCAGAATTTCAGTGGCACCGGGCGGCCGTTGGAAACTGTGCTGGCGATATTCCTTTTCAGCCATCTGCCTTTGTTTCCTCCGTCCGGGTTTTCGCTGGCGCCTCTGATTCGACTACCGGCTCCACGGTGTTTGCCTCGCACTGCCATCCCATGTTGCGCAACTTCTCTACAAATGCTTCGGCCTTGGCTTCGCAATAACCCACTTCGTTGTTTGCGCGCCACAAAGTCTGCAAACCACCTTCGTTTGGTTTTTCGTAAACCACCTCGCAGGGCACGGGATGACCAGGCTGGCTGTAGATTACCTCGACGGAACGGCTCAGCTCACCCATGGTGCACACGGTGACGGCCGTGGCGTGTGGGGTGAGAAACAAGAACACTAACGTAACTGAGAGTTTGTGAAGGGTCATGTGAATGCCTCCGTTGGGTCAGTTAGGGGCGGTACCAGAAGTTTGGTGGATCTGTGCGAGATGCCGATCTTGCGAGTCTTGCCCACTTGCAGAGATAGCTGCGGGTTTTGCGCGGATCGATGATCTCTTCTATCTCGAAAAACTCGGCGCTGCGGAAAGGTGACCTGAGTTTGTTCAAACGATCTTTGATTTTAGCGAGGTGTTCATCATAGTCAGCAGCCTCGGCGAGTTCCGCCTTATACGCCACCTCAATACCGCCCTCGATCGGCAACGAGCCCCAGTCGCCGGAAGGCCAGGCTGCGCGAAAGTGGTGCGCGCCGGGTTTATGGTTGGCTGCACCCGCAACACCAAATGCTTTACGCACAACGATGCTGCAGAACGGTACGTTAGCCTGGCCGAGAGCTGCGAGGGCAGCGGAGCCGTAACGAATGGTGGCTTCTTCCTCTGACTGTTTGCCAATCAGGAAACCTGGACAGTCTTCGAGATGAATCAAGGGCAGATGGAATGTTGCAGCAAGATCGCAGAGGCGAATCAGTTTGCGCGAGGCATCAGCCGTCCATGCGCCGCCGTAAACGCGGGGGTTCTCTGCAAAGATGGCAACAGGAATGCCATTAAATCTGGCCAGCCCGGTAATGATCGAGCGACCCCACTTACGGCCCATCTCAAAAAACGACCCTTCATCGCAGACCGACTCAAGGATCGTGTGCATCTTGTACACCTGCCGTGGGTCTTTCGGCACGATGGAAAGAAGACTTTCGTCTTCGCGGTTGGGGTCATCTGTCGGTTCTACCAGAGGCGGTAGTTCGTCCACGCTGCTGGGGAGGTAGGATAAAAATTGTTTAGCCATGGCGAAGGCTTCAGCCTCGCTGGCGGCTTCGTCGTCGATCGCGCCGTTACGGGTGTGGATTTTTGACGCGCCCAGTTCTTCCTTGGATACATCGCCCAGACTGGCCCAGTCGACGAGTGCCGGACCGGCGATCATCATTTGCGCACTGTCTTTCACAATGATTGAGTAGTGTGCGGTGGCCACGCGGGCTGCACCGATACCGGCGACTGAACCCAAGGCTAGAGAGACAGAAGGGGCGACAGCGAGTTGGGTAACCACGGTTTCCCAACCGCGAACCTCAGGAATGTAGGTTCTGCCCGCCATTTCGATTGTCTTTACAGAGCCGCCACCGCCCATGCCATCAACAAGACGGATGTGCGGCAGGCGAAGTTCCACAGCCAGACCCTCAGCCCGCATGCGTTTACCTGCGATGGATGCGTCGGCCGAACCGCCACGCACCGTAAAATCGTCACCTGACAAGACCACAGGACGACCGTCTATGTCGGCTGTACCAAACACAAAGTTAGAGGGTGTGAACTCCTCGAGTTCGCCGTCCTCGTCGTATTGGCCTACTCCAGCAAGAGTGCCAATTTCGTGGAAGGTGGTGTCATCTGAAATGGCTTCGATGCGTTCGCGGATAGTGAGTTTATTAAACTCGTGTTGGCGGGCTACTTTTTCTGGCCCGCCCATAGCGAAAGCGAGCGCTTCACGCGCTCGCAATTCATCTATTTCGTCATCCCAGCTCATAGTGTTATGAGCCCGGTGATCAGGCGCGGGTGCCGCTGAAAGAGGCGTCTCCGAAAGCGCCCAGTTTTACCGTGCCGCTGATTTCATCACCGTCAACAGAAGCTGAAAACTCCAGCGTCATCGGCATCGGGGATGTGATGTCTGCTTTCCAGGAGAGGGTATCGCCGTCGATGGCGCCGTCCTGAATATCCATCTCGCCTTGTGGGCTTGCCATTTTACCGGTGAGGTTGCCGCCTTCTGTGGACAGGGTCAGCGTACCGTTTTGTGCGCCCATGGGTGTATTGATGGTGGTATTCCAAGTGCCGTCTGCGCTCATGATGAGTCCTGTTATTACTATATGTGCGCAAGAGTATGGCATAGGGTTCAGGCCAATAGAATGGCCGGCAGCCGCTGGAAAATGGCTTCAAGAATTTGCCGATGGTAGGCTCTCGCACATGCCTATTGGAACCTTGAATGAAGGTCCACTGCACGCCTCCTTGAAGGCAGCTTACTCAGCTAACGGTGGTGAAGAAGAAGTCGCGATGGAAGGTTTCGTGGCAGATGCGGTGCGCGGCGGAATTGTTTACGAGATTCAAACCGGCAGCTTCAGCGGCCTGGGGCGCAAAATGAAGTCCCTCGCGGATGCAGGACCAGTGGTATTGGTACACCCCATCGCCCGCGATACGTTTATTCTGAAACAAGGCGATGATCCAGAAGCGAAGCCGTTGTCCCGAAGAAAATCCCCCAAGCACGGTGCGTTGATACACATCGTGCGGGAACTTGTTTACATACCAACGCTTCTCAACCACCCCAACTTTTCGGTCGAAGTGGTTCTGACCGACGAGGAAGAGGTGAGGGTTTATGATCCGAAAATGCGTCGACGGAGAGGCGGGTGGCGTGTCATAGAGAGGAGGCTCTTGGAAATTGTAGAAGGGCGGAGGCTCAGTGATACAGCTGAGCTTTTTGACTTCGCGCGTGAGGAACTGCCTGAGGTCTTTGGTACCAGGGAGCTTGCCCAGGCGATTGGACAGCCAGTCGCGCTGGCAAGGCAAATGGCATATTGCCTCAGGGAAGCTGGCGTCACCGAGCTTTGTGGCAAGAAGGGTAACGCGCTGCAGTACCGGTGTTCAAACTAGATGAGATTTGCTGCCCAGAAAAGAAAAACGCCGCAGTTGCGGCGTTCAGATTGCTGACAAACCCTCGCTGAGAAGCGGGGGTTTTGTTTTAATGAGGGATGCTTAAAGACAAAGCCCCGCACCAGACTCGTATCGAGATGGTGACCCTCGAGGAGTTGGTACCTAAAGACCATATCCTGCGTCTGATTGACCAACACATTGATTTCACTTTTATCCACGACAAGGTGAAGCACTTATACAGTGCGGATAATGGCCGACCGGCCATTGATCCAACCATGCTGTTTAAGATGCTCTTTGTGGGCTATCTGTTTGGGGTTCGAAGCGAACGTCAACTGATCCGAGAGATCCAGGTGAACGTAGCCTACCGTTGGTTTGTCGGTTTGAGCCTGACCGACAAGGTGATGGATGCGTCTACGTTCAGCCAGAACCGCAGACGTCGGTTTGATGACAGTGATATTGAACAGGAGATCTTTGACGAGATCGTTGAACAAGCCATCGATCATGGCTTGGTGGGTGGTCAGGCGTTGTTTACCGACAGTACGCACTTAAAGGCGAACGCGAACAAGCATCGGCATACGGTGTTTGAAGTCGATGTGACGCCCATGGATTACTTGGATGAACTCACCGAAGCGGTAGAGCAGGATCGAGCTACCCATGGTAAGCGGCCACTCAAGCCAGAGACAAAGGCGACTGAGCGGAAGTTGATTAAGGTGAGTGATACCGATCCGGATGCAGGTTATATGTATCGGGACCAGAAGCCAGAAGGCTTTTTCTATCTCGATCATCGCACAGTCGATGGGTTGTGCGGGATCATCACCGATACGTATATCACCCCCGGTAATGTGCATGATGCGCGACCGTATTTAGGCCGACTCGATCGCCAGTGCGAACGCTTTGATCTGAGTCCATCGGTCGTTGGGTTGGATGCGGGTTACAACACGGTAGGTGTTTGCCATGGACTCGTACAACGCAAAGTGGAGGGTGTTGTCGGTTATAAGCGCCCTCATGCGCCAGCGGGTCGCTTTCGCAAACGGCAGTTTGTCTATGATCGTGAAGCTGATGTGTATGTCTGTCCTGCAGGTCAGCGTTTGCTGTACTCAACCACTCAGCGCACCGGTTATCGTCTGTACAAGTCAGATGCTAAGCAGTGCGTGGACTGTCCCTTATTGGGCCAGTGTACGACGAGTCGCAACCATCAGAAGGTGGTGGTGAGACATGTCTGGGAAGAGGATCTTGAGCAGATCAATGCCAACCGTCTGACGGATTGGGGTAAAGACGCGTATGCACGGCGGCGCGAGACGGTGGAGCGGAGCTTTGCGGATGCTAAGCAGCTTCATGGGCATCGCTATGCACGCTTTAGGGGCAATCGAAGAGTCATGGGCCAGTGTTTGTTGGCAGCGGCATGTCAGAACATGAAAAAGATCGCACGGGCGCTCTTTTTGTCGCCGTGTTTACTGCAAAAGGGTCTTTATCAGCGTGTAGAACCCATTCATCGCCACATAGGGCTTCTCTTTCGAGTTTCCGCGGAAACATCCCCCCGATCAATGTGACCCACAAAAAACAAACCCCGGAAAAAATACCGGGGTTCGTCAGCAATCTGAACGCCGCAGTTGCGGCGTTTTTTATTGCAGGTTGCCTTACGCTCTATGCCTTTGCGAGGCGCTTGCGCAAAAACAGACCCATGGCTGCTGCCAGTACCAGTCCCAGCGTTCCCGGCAGAGGTACGTCAGTGGCACGCCCGTAGGTTAGATTATCGACGGCAAGGTATGCGTTCGACATGCGGAAGCCCCATATATCACCTGCTGCACGATCAATGGCGAAAAAGCGACCATTGTTGGCACCGGAAACGTTGATGCTCAGCACGTGTGATTCCAACACGTTACCCAGGCTGTCCAAGGCCGCGATGATCGGCGTACCGTAATGGTACGGAGCATAGTTGAAGAAGCCGCCAACGCCGCTCAGTGCAAAGTCGAACATCATGGTCATGCTGGCGCTGCGCGAGTTAACGGCTGCATAGCCACCACGTCCGTTGTTCCAGTAGCCATTTCCGCCAAACCCATAGCTACCCTCACCGGCGAGACAGTTGCCGTTCGAAAAGCCATAGTTGTTACATGAGATGGTGTAATCACCCATGTCCACAGGGGCTTGCAGGAAGTTGTAGCCGCTGCCTTCGCGTGAGCTGAAGTCATCGGTCACCGAGTAACCAGGATTGCTGGTTAACAGCGTTGCATTTGCCGCACCTGCGACGAACAGCAAGCTGATCGCTAATAGTTTTTTCATGTCTGTGTCCCAAAATTTCACACGCGCATTACACACGAATGCGGGCGTGTAAATGTAAGAGACGATTAACGCTTCGTATGAAAGGTGAGAGAGATGTATGGAAACGCGTTCTCCGACACATATTTGCGTCAAATCTCCGGCGCGTTCTACTGGATTCAGGGCGGAAACAGGTCTCCGCCAGTTGTTACGTCATATAAGTTGCGTAAATACGGAGGCGGACGCTATCAGCCTGTTGAAGAACAGATTCCTACAGCTCAAATTCCAGGGCAAACTGAATTTCGTGGGATGCGTGATCAGCGTCGACAACGCCTGGGCGATTGGGGAAAGGGCCGGCTTCCAATTCGCCCAGCGTGATGTACCGATAACGAATATTTAAGCTGAACGGTCCCGAGAGCTCGCGCACCAGTCCTGCGCCGACGTTGTAGACAAAGTCCGTCTCACTGTTGTTGTCCTTGAACGACATCTGAGGTTGGGTGGCGGTCGCTCGCTCGAGGTATTCGGCGTCGATGTCGTTTGCAACCAGACCTATGCCTGCACCTACTTCCCATGACCAATGCTGATTGATCACGCCACGTCTGTAGATGTTGAACATCAAGGATGTGGTCTCCACATTGGAAAAGACGTTGGTAATGGTTTGTATAGAATCCGTGGTGGCGGCCACGTCGAAGTCGGTGCGATAACGCCAGATCAACTCACCTTCCAGGGTCCAGTTACCGATCCTTTTGCCAACCGCGGCACCTATGCCCGCTGTGTAGTCGTCAATTTCAGTATCTTCCAGCGCGCCGTCGATGCGACCACCAATGAGTTGGCCGGTACCGATGCCTTGTTGCGAGATGCTGTCCATCGTGGCTTCGCCGAGGGAAACTTTGCCTGCCACAAACCATTCGCTGTCATCAGCGTGAACCGGTGCAGCAATGAAACTGAAGATCAGTGCCAGCGCTACGGCAATTGGTGTGAAGTGCGTGTTGGAGATCCTGGGTGATGTGGAATGCATATCGCTGCGCCGCTCTGTTATTTATTGGAGTTATTATCTGCTGGGTGTACCACCCATAAATTCAGGTCGCGATTCAGCTCGGCTATCGCGACGTGGTTACTGGCAGGTGGTTCGTCACACAAGATACCTAGTGTACCTAACCCTCGCCCGACATCCACACGCTCTAGCGGCTGTGGTCGTATCCCGTGGTAAAGACTGGAATAGACGCGAGTTCTGAGACCCTTTTGCGGGTTGCAGAAAGCCAGGCGATCCACGAATTTTGCTATTTCACGTGCGCCGTTGATGTCTTTCGCGTGATCGCCCGGTGTGCTCCACGCTTGAATGGCTATCACCATGCAAACGAGCGTTGTTGCGAATATCGGATAGTTTGAATTGTGAACCCATGCTGGCAGTTTGACGGGGGTTAACGCACTGGCAGCCGCGAGGGCGAGAAACGGTAGGACCGGTGTGATGTAATGCGGATAAGTTCGGGCGCTGATCAGCAGCGGCAGGCTGCCCGCAAAGGCAAGAATGACCCATAACCAGGACGATTTGCTTAGCGCGGGACGCCTGCACGCCAACAACGCCGCAACCAAGATGACGACACCAAGGTGGGTTAACAGCCACAAGAGCAGGTCGATTCTGTCTTCCTGCACGGGCCGTTCGCCAGAAATGCTTGCCCAGACCTGTTGGGCCCAATACTGCTCGACAAATTCTCGGGCCCCTTCATTAAGAAAAGTCAGTGCCGCCAGCAACAGCAAGGGAACAAGGGCAATACATCCGATAAGAAATGGCCGCCAGAATTGACGATGCACAGCCCATAACCCCAGTGGGGCAGTCAGCGTGAACAACCCAACGGGTCCTTTTGTCAGCACAGCCGCAGCCACGAACGCACCATAAATCAAAGCCCAGCCGAGGCTCTGCCACGCTCGCAGCAAAGCCCAAACGGCCAGCAGAGACCAGGTGATCACAAACGACTCAAGGTAACCGCCGGTAAAGGTCGCTGTGGTTTGTGGCATGACGACAAAAAACAAAACTGCCAGCCATGGTGAAATCGAATGCATCTTTGCCAGTTCGGCGATCACGAACACGCTTGTGAAAAAGAGCACCAGGTGGAGGAGTTTGGGTGTCCAGAATGCAGAGCCGAACACCTGCATCCACAAACTTGTCATGTAGATGCCGAGTGGCGGATGGTCCACAAATCGTTCGGGATAGGTTTCGAAATTGGGCAGATACCAGAACTCGCCGACGCCGCTTGCAAAGAGTTTTGCGATGCTTGCATACACAGCCCCGTCGAAGGCCAGGGTCAGGCTGGCAAGATCGGCGCTCATGTAAGCGAGCGCTAAAAGTCCGAGCAGGAGGACAGTCCGATATCGGTCTGCCTCTATGGTCGATGGATCATCCGCGTTCAATGCTTGCGCCCCCTAGGCTTATGTTTATGGCTCATGTATAAGGAGCGGCCTGCTCGAAAACTTTCTCGATCGCGAATGTCTCATCGACCCCAGGTTCAGCGTGTCTGTTTCGTTGTGCCGACGTACAACGAAGCTGAAAATGTAGCGGCCATTGTAAGGCAGCTGCTTGCGATCTTCGATCATCATGAACGGGTGTCTGCACAGGTGCTGGTTGTGGATGATGAATCGCCCGACGGGACCGGGGAAATTGTTGCAGCGCTGCAAAACGAACTGCAAGGTATCCATCTTCTGCAGGGCGCAAAACAGGGCTTAGGTGCTGCGTACACGCGAGGCATAGCCTATGTACTCGAACATCTCGAGGTAGATGCTGTCGTGCAGATGGATGCGGATTTCTCCCACGCGCCGCTTGATGCCATCCGGCTGATCGACGCACTCGATGATGCCGATGTCGCTATTGGATCCCGCTATGTGCCGGGAGGCAGCGTGGATTCGCGCTGGGGACTGCGGAGAAAACTCTTATCCAAATGGGGTAATCGCTTTGCGCGCTACGTGGCGGGCATTTATCAGGTGCGGGATTGCACCGCCGGGTTTAAAGCCATCCGTGTCGAAGCTCTGCGCAGAGTATTTCCTCTCAGGTTGCCCGTGCAGGGTTATGTTTTTCAGGTAGCCTCCTTACATGCGCTGTACATCGATGGCGCTCGTATTGTGGAAGTGCCTATCTACTTTGCAGATAGAGAAGCCGGAGTCACAAAGCTGGGTAAGCGGGACGTCGCTGAATTTTTTCTGCACGTCTGGTGGCTGAGGCTTCTGTCGCGCAAAACCTTCATCAAATTTGCCCTCACAGGTCTGAGCGGTGTGGTCGTCAATCTGGGGTGTTTTCAAGCGTTGAACATGCTCGGTCTCAATAGTTATGTTGCGTCGGCAATTGCTATCGAAACGAGCATCATCTGGAACTTCTTTCTGAATAACTTCTGGACCTTCAGAGATCGCACCATCGCTGCGCGAAAACGTGTACGTGGACTGAAGTTTAACGTGGTCTCCTTTTTTACCCTCGGTATCAGTTTTGGCACGTTTGTCCTGTTGCGTTGGGCTGTGCCGGAGTTACCGGCCGTCGGCGCCCAATTTTTCAGCATCTTCCCAGCTGCACTCGCGAACTATTTTGCCAACAGCTATTGGACCTTTCGGGCGGATAAGGTCTAATGCCCGCAATTGAAACTAGCGTGTATTTCTCACATGAGTGAAGCTCTTGAAATCAGCGGACCGGAATGGGATTTGGGGTCCGAATATGCAGGTGTAGATGACCCAGCTCTGGCCGAAGATTTGCGTGCATTGAGCGCCAAGCTGGATGACGCTGAAGCGCTGAACGAAAAGCTGACGGGCGATGAGGCCATTGATTCTGCGCAGTCGATTGCCAAGCTGGCCGACGAAGCCGGTATCCTGCTGTCGAACGTGGGTGCGTTCGCGCATTGCATGCTGTCTGTAGATTCTCAGCATGAAGGCGCGCAGCAGCTGAACGGTCGGTTGCAGACCTATCGCAAGCGTTTCGGCGATGTGTTTGAACCTTTATCGCAGTTTCTGGATGGCGCTGAAGACTCTGTCATAGAAACCTACTTGGAAGACCCGGAGGTAGCGCCTTCTGCCTTTCAGGTACAGCACGGTCGTAAGCGTCGCCATGAAAATCTGTCGCTCAGTGAAGAAAGCCTGGTAAATGGTCTTTCCCAGGATGGTATTCATGCCTGGGGCAATCTCTACGATCAACTCTCGGGTACTCTCCAGTGCGAAGTGGTGTTGGGCAACGAGACCCAGGACATGGGGATCGCACAAGCGAGCGGCTTGTTAATGAGTGCCGAAGATCATGAACGCAAGGCAGCGTGGCAGGCCATCAACACCGCATGGGAAAGCCAGGATGAGTCTTGTGCTGCCGCGATAAACGCCATTGCAGGTTGGCGACTGGAAATGTGCAGCCAGCGCAGCCGCCAGCAAGCGGTGCACTATCTGGATGCACCTGTGCACATGAACCGCATCGAACGGGCAACACTGGATACGCTGATAGAGGTTGCCGATGCGGCCAAACCGCTGACGCAGCGGGCAGCGATGCTGATGGGCCGTGCCTACAACAAGGAGGGCCTGGGACCGTGGGATGTACGCGCACCGGCCCCTCAGCTGGGTGCGAGCGAAGGTGAAGACGGCGGGCGCATCGAATTCGATGAGGCGGTGGACATTATCGCCAGTGCTTACGGTGAAGTTGACCCCAGCATGGAAGAGTTTGTGCGCATGATGGTCGCTAACCGATGGGTTGAAGGAACCGTGGGTCCACGTAAAACACCGGGGGCTTATTGCACGGGCTTTGCCAAATCCAGAACGCCGCGAGTTTACATGACCTACACCGGTGGTCAGAGCGATGTGATTACCCTGGCCCATGAGTTAGGTCATGCGCTGCATTCCTGGGTGATGCGAGATCTGCCGGAGAGCCAGAGGAGTTACGGCATGTCCCTGGCCGAAACGGCAAGCACCTTCGGTGAGACGCTCGTGAGGGATGCGTTGCTGGCCAAGTCCACTTCGCAACAGGAGCGGCTCGACATTATCTGGGAAGAGATGAGTGCGTTTACCGCGTTCCTGCTTAACATTCCAACGCGTTTCGAGTTCGAGCGACGTTTTTACGATGCCCGAGCTGAAAGGCCTTTGCGACCTCAAGAGTTGAAAGACCTGATGAGTGAGGCATGGCAGAACTGGTATGGCGTGGCACTTCAGGAACCCGACCCCATGTTCTGGGCGAGTAAACTTCACTTCTACATATCGGGTTTGAGTTTCTATAACTTCCCTTACCTCTTCGGGTATCTCTTCAGCCTGGGTGTGTACGCCAAGCGAGACGAGTTTGGCGAAGAGTTTTACCCTCGTTATGTGGAGTTGCTGAGGGATACCGGTCGAATGACGGCCGAAGATCTGGCGAAGAAGCATTTAGATGTCGATATTCGGGAAGCAGATTTCTGGCAGGCGACCATTGCCTCGTTAGAACCGCGTATCGATGCGTTTGAGCAGTTGTTGGGTGAGGTGGGACGCTGAAAGTAAAGTTTGTGTGCTGCTCGATAGTTCTCGCAGCACTTTTAAGTCCCAGTCTGGCAACTGCGGGAGAAACGGGTCGCACACGTACGGGCGATGTGGGCGATGTGCTGGAAGTGGCCATGCCTGCGGTTGCATTGGCTGGCACCCTGATCGCGCGTGACAATGAAGGTGCCATTCAGTTTGGCAAAGGACTGATAAGTACGATCGTACTATCTCACGGTCTTAAACGGGTGGTTGACAAAGAAAGACCTGACGGTCGTGATGATCAAGCGTTTCCCTCGTCGCACACAGCTGTTGCCATGCATACTGCGGCGTACGTTCACGAACGTTATGGTCTAAAGCTTGGGTTGCCCGCCTATCTGGCTGCAGCCTATGTCGGTCACAGCAGAGTTCACGATGGTCGTCATGACGAGACTGATGTTGTCGCTGGCGCGGTCATTGGCTTTGTTGCGGCCAGGTTTTTTACCGACAAATATAAAAGCGAAGAGAACCAATTGACGATCGTGCCTGCCGTTGGAGAAAACCTGGTAGGTCTATCGATCTCGTTCCGGCACTGATCAGCCGTCAGGCACAGCTCACTATGGCCAGGAGCACAAAGTAGGTCATCCCTACACCGTATCCCGCCTTCAAAGGGGTTAGTTCTCCCACCCGCAGGATTACCCGGATAAATATGAACGCCCCAACCAGGGCCATGGCGATGCCGGGTGGGCTGACAGCGGGAACGGCAAAAATATAAGGGATATTGCCGATTGCTTCTGAGATCAGCCCTGCCCGCAACGCGCCCCGCAGGCTGGTGGATTCGATGGTGATGTAGGTGATGCACCAGAACAGCAGTGCTACAACAACACCTTCCGATGCCACGCCCCAGATGTACGCCACTATCGGGTTCATTCTCAGGCCCCTTCTGCGTTTTCCGGAATCGCTACATCTAACACATCTTTTAACGTATCTGCCAGTGTGAACGTCAGATCGGCGCGGACCTCTTCGGGCAGCTTCTTCAAATCAGCCTCGTTTTCGCGCGGTAAGACGATGTGTCTGAAACCGGAGCGGTGTGCTGCGAGCACTTTTTCTTTGATTCCGCCAACCGGCAGAACAAGACCTGTCAGGGTGAGTTCGCCTGTCATAGCGACGCTCTTGTTAACCGGTCTGCCGAGATACGCGCTGGTAATTGCGGTGGCCATGGTAACCCCGGCGGAAGGGCCATCTTTTGGGACAGCGCCTGCGGGAACGTGGATGTGGATCCCGTTAGATTCGATCGCATCCTGATCGATCTTCAACTCATCCGCGATCGACCAGACGTAGCTGCGTGCAGCCTTCGCTGATTCCTGCATTACCTGACCCAGGTGTCCGGTCAAGGTTACCTTTTCTTCTTTGGGGGTAAGGGAAGCTTCGATATAGAGGACATCGCCGCCAACTTCTGTCCACGCAAGACCCGCAGCCACACCTGCCTGGGTATCGCCTCGATTGGCATCGTCTTTAAATCGCTCTGGGCCCAACAGTTCCTGGACATCGGCAACTTCAACCAGCTCTGAAAGCTGCTTTGCTTCGACAACCTGACGGGCGCGTTTGCGGGACAACCGGCCGATCACGCGCTCAAGTTCGCGTACGCCTGCTTCGCGGGTATACCTGCGAATCAGGTAGCTCAATGCTGAATCGTCAATGCGCAGCTGGTCTGCGGACAACCCGGATTCTTCCTGTTGGCGGGGGATCAGATAGTTTTTAGCGATAGCCTGCTTTTCGAGGTCTGAGTAGCCGGATACCTCCAACACCTCCATCCGGTCGAGAAGTGGGCGGGGTATCCCATCGAGGGTATTTGCCGTAGTGATGAACATCACCTTCGACAGGTCGTACGGGAGGTTCAGATAGTTGTCGCGAAACTCTTTGTTCTGGGCGGGATCCAGGATCTCCATCAGAGCCGCTGATGGATCGCCGCGAAAATCTCGGCCCAGCTTGTCCAGTTCGTCGAGCATAATGATTGGATTGACAACCTCGGCGCGTCGGAGGGCTTGCAGAATGCGGCCCGGCATTGCGCCAATGTAGGTACGACGATGGCCGCGCAGTTCTGCTTCGTCATGCAACCCGCCCAGACTTAAACGCTCGAACGCTCGCCCCATCGCACGGGCGATCGACTGACCGAGAGAGGTTTTACCCACACCGGGCGGTCCAACAAAACAAAGGATAGGTGCTTTTGAGGAGGGGTTGAGCTTCATCACCGCGAGAAACTCAAGAATGCGTTCTTTCACATCCTCAAGACCGAAATGGTCTTCATCCAGAATTTCCTGAGCGTGAGCAAGATCCAGATTGTCGTCTGTTGTCTTGTGCCAGGGGAGTTCGGCCACGAGTTCCAGGTACCCACGTGCTACCTGGTAGTCAGCGGCGTTGGCGGACATGCGTGCAAGGCGCTTCAGTTCCCGGTCAACCTCTGTTTGTACAGTTTCCGGCAGTTCGGCGTCTTTCAGCTGCTGGCGTAACTCGGCGATATCCTCGTCTTCCTCGGCCTCGCCCAAGGCTTCTTCGATAGCCTGTTTCTGCTGACGCAGGACGTGTTCGCGCTGTTGTTTTTCAATGTCGTCGCGCGCCTGTTCGGCGATCTCGCGGCGAAGTTCCGTCACGCGCAGCTCATGGGCCAGGACGCTGTTCACCTGCTGCATTAACGCGAGCGTGGTGTCACATTCGAGCGTTGCCTGCTGATCCGGTACATCGAGGTTCGCGAGACTGGCGATGCGGTACATCTGAATCACCGGGTCGGTGATGTGACCCACAAGCTGTTGGTAAATCTGTTTGCCGTTGTCTGAGTCGTAGAGTGTGGCGATACGCTGTGCGAGTTCACGATTGACCCGCAACAGCGCTTCTATCTCGTGATCGTCTGCGCTGGTTTCTGATAGATCCAGTTCAACCAGGTGTTCGTACTCGCAACTCAGGTAGTCTTCCGTCAACCCTGGATTGGTTATCTGTACGCGGCGATCGCCCTGCACAATAACCTGAGCGCCGCCTTCCTGCTTTTCCATGCGCGACACCTTAACGATGGTGCCAATGGTGTAGAGGTCTTTTATTTCAGGATCGTCAGTGCCTGCATCGCGTTGCGCTACAGCGATGAACTCTCGTCCTGATTCCATGGCGGCGTTTACGGCTGCTAACGAGCGGGCTCTACCGACAGCAAGGGGGACCACAATCTGTGGAAACACAACGGTGTCTTTTAGAGGGAGAACAGGTAACGCGTCACTCATAAATTATGCGAGCCCTTGTAATACTGCAGCTTCTTCGCGCACCAGTTCAGGTGCACCCAACCATTGGCGATTGGCGCCGCAGCGCTTGAACCAGTAGTGGAGTCCGAGAAGATCGGTAAAGCCCATGCCGCCGTGCACTTCGGTGGAAGTTTTCGCGACAAATTTGCCCACTTCCGCGAGATGGGCTTTGGTGTGGCAAGCGATGACGCGCGTCTCTTCCGTAGGTTCGCCTAAGCTATGGGCAGCGTACCAGACCATCGATCTGCAGGGTTCGAGGCTGGCCGCCATTTCGGCACACATATGCTTCACGGCCTGAAAGCTGCCGATTGGACGATTGAACTGTTCGCGTTCTTTGGCATAGGCCACCGCCTGATCCAACATACATTGCGCAGCGCCCAGCGTATCCGCGGCCAGCATTACCCGGCCCACGTCGAGAGCCGCTTGGAACACAGATGGATCGTCGCTGATTTGAGTGGTTGCAACATTGCTGTAGTCCAACTGGACTGTGCGCCGGCTTTTATCGACAGTTGTCAGATTGGATCGGGTGAGCCCTGGATCGTCAGCGTCGACGAGATAGAGGGACTGATGCTGGTCCGCAACCAGATAGGAATCCGCAATGTCGTCGAATACAAATAGCGAACGGCCATTCAACTTCCCGTCGCTGACGACGATTTCAGCATCCAGTCGCCGTCCGACTGCCTCGCCAAAGGCGATGCCTACGCGTTTGGTACCGGCTGCAATTTCCGCCATCAAGTCCTGGTGGTCACTTCCGGAAGCAGTTAAAGCTGCCGGTGCCATGATGGCGCTGCCGATAAATGGACCAGGCGCCACAGCGTAGCCCAGACTTTCAGCGACGATCGCTGCGTCCAGTGGAGATAAACCCACGCCGCCTGCTTCTTCGGGAACCAGCAACGCAGAAATACCCAGCTCGGCGAGCCCCTGCCAGACCGCGTTATCATCACCGCCGTCCGCATATGCTCGCACTGTATCTAATGGGACGTTATCAGCGAGGAATCGATTGACGTTGTCCTGTAATAAAACCTGTTCTTCAGAAAGTCCGAAACGCATTTTTGTTTCCTAGCTCTTTTCGATCTTCGGCTCTTTAGGCATACCTAAGCCGCGTTCGCTGATGATGTTTTTTTGGATCTGGGACGTCCCGCCGCCGATGATGAGTCCCAGGAAATACATGTACTGGCTCTGCCAGGAGCCTGCGGCACGTGTGTGTGGATTATCGCCGTAAGACAGACCTACTTCGCCCATGATATCGATCGCCAGCCCCTCGAGATCGTGGCGAAGTTCTGTGCCTTGAAGTTTCACAATCATCCGCGCGAGGCCTGCATCCTGACCTTTGTTGATACGCGAAGACAGGATTCTCATGTCGTTGAAACGCATCGCCATCACGCGGCCTTGAATCTGCATGAGGCGGTCGCGATAGACGGGATTGTCGATCATGCGAACACCTGCGACGGTCTCGGTTTTCATGAGTTCCGTAAGTGCATTCAGCCGGGCTAAAGTGACGTTTGGATTGCCCAGCGAGTCTCGCTCGTGGCCGAGAATTGCGTTGGCAACCATCCACCCCTCACCGCGCTCACCCACAATCTGGTGTTTGGGTACCCGCACGTCAGTGAAAAAGGTCTCGTTGAAGTTGGCGACGCCGGTCATATCTACCAACGGTCGAATCTCGATACCGGGGGTATCCATCTTGAACAACAAAAAGCTGATCCCTTTGTGTTTCGGCGCATCCGGTTCGGTACGTACAAGGCAGAAGATCCAGTCGGCCAGCTGCGCCGTACTCGTCCAGATTTTCTGTCCATTTACCACCCACTCATCACCGTCGAGCACGGCTGAAGTGGTCAAACTTGCGAGATCTGACCCCGCGCCAGGTTCTGAGTAACCCTGACACCAGACCATCTCACCTTCTATGGTAGGGCGGATGAACTGTTGCTTCTGCTCTTCGGTGCCCATCTCGAGCAGGGTGGGTACCAACATTGAAATGCCCTGTCCGCCAAGCCCGGTGTTTACGCGTGCTTCGGCAAACTCTTCGGCGATAATGCGACTTTGAATGATGTCCGGTTTTGCCCCGAATCCGCCGTATTCTTTGGGAATAGTTCTGGCGGCATAGCCATTTTCAATCAGCAGTTTCTGCCAGGCCAGGGTCTCTGGCGCGCGCATGCCTGCATTCCGGGGTGCGTCATTTTTGTGGTCGAGTAAAAACTGCCTCACGTCCTCCCGAAAAGCTTCGTATTCGGGACCGAAGGAAAGGTCCATATTGGGGTGTCCAGATGTGTATTAGCCGTCAGGCAATCTATCTGTTTGTTCGAACCCAAGCAACTTTACAACGCGTGTTACGCGAGGTGGGGAAGCTGTTCGCGGCGCACCAGAAATTGCAGCGCTCGCCCAACGCTGTAGCGTTCCAGCTCTTCGACAATCTGATCGGTAAGCCGCTGGGTTTCATCGCCCAGAGAGCCTGCGATGTGGGGTGTCAGAAAGACATTTGGCAGCCGGAACAGAGGGCTTGTTGATGGCAGTTCTTCCGGCTCCGTGGTGTCCAGAAATGCGTACAGTCGCCCGCTGGTAAGTTCTGCTTCCAACGCGCGTGGTTCAATGATGGCACCCCGCGCGGTATTGATAATGGTGGCGCCATCCTGCATCAGCTTCAGTTCGCGTTCGCCGATCATGTGTCGTGTGTCGGGCAGCAAAGGCGCGTGCAAACTGACTACGTCTGATTGACTCATCAGTTCAGCCAGACCCACTTTGTGTGCGCCCAGCTGGCGCGAATCCAGAGGGGTAATGTAAGGATCGAAAAGCAGAACGCGATGATCAAACTGGTTCAGATGGCTGATCACCAGTTTGCCAACGTGAGAAGCGCCGACAATACCGACAGTTTTGCCGTAGTTACCGGCGTTGGGTGCCTCCTTTGTCCAGGGCGCTCGGTTTTCCCGATACTGGGTGTAGAACTGGTTGAGTTGGAGAATACGTTTGTTGGCGAACAGGATGGCTGCGACGGTGTACTCCGCGACGGGTACGGCATTAGCGGATACTGCATTCACCACCTGAATGCCGCGCCGCCAGACGGCGTCGTCCAGAAACCCCTTTACGCTGCCTGCCAGATGGGCGACGAGGCGCAGGCGTGGGCTTTCATCTATAAAACTCTGATCAATAGGCGGACATCCCCAGCTGGTAATCAGCACTTCCAGGCGTGCCAGGTGGGGCGCGATAGACTCTACATCGCGAAATGGCGTGTCTGAAACAAGCTGGCAAACACGATTTAATGCATCGATGTGATCCGTGCGGAACAACTCGTCTCGTACCACCGGATGCATGAGCATTGCGGTGACGGGCTTTTTGGCCATAGCGAAGAGAATACAGCATAATCGTGCCGGGAAAAGCCGACATTTGACATAAAAAGGAAACAGGAATGGGGGATAGTGATCAAGCTGCAGTAGAGATGTTGCACACCATGGCGACAATGCAGGATGAACACAATCAACAGGTGCATCCGGAGTGGCGCGAGCAGGGCTATGAATACTATCGTGCCATCTGGGTGGAATGTGCCGAGATGCTGGACCATTTCGGTTGGAAGTGGTGGAAAAAGCAGGACCCGGATCTGGATCAGGTAAAGCTCGAGTTGGTAGATATCTGGCACTTTGCGTTGAGTGAATTGTTAAGGGCGGATACGCTGGCCGAGGACGCTGCTGCCAAGCTGGCGGCACTGGAAGCGAAACCGGATCCCGTCGCTTTCAGAGAGAGCATTGAACTCCTGGCGGCCGATTCTCTGGCGAGTAAATCGTTTCACATAGAGCCTTTTGCCGCAGCGATGACCACCCTGCCGATGAGCTATGACGAACTTTTTGGCATGTACATTGGAAAAAATGTGCTCAATCGCTTTCGCCAGGATCACGGTTATAAGGACGGCAGTTACCGCAAACTCTGGAATGGTCGCGAAGACAATGAACATCTGGTGGAGGTTTTGGCCGAGCTTGACGCCGAACCTGATGTCTTTGCGGATGCGCTTTACGCGGCATTGAGCGCACGCTACAACGAGGACGTTTAAAGCCCCCATGCCCAAGCTTCTACTCATTACGGACGCATGGTCACCTCAGACCAATGGCGTAGTGACCACCTGGCAGACGGTGTTGAATGCTCTGGAAGCAGAAGGCATGGAATACAGCGTGATCCACGCTGAACAATTTGAAACCTGGCCACTGCCCAGCTATCCGGAGATTCGCATCGCGCGCAATCCCTGGATCATGAAACGGCTGATCCGGGAGAGTGAGGCGGACTATGTACATGTGGCCACCGAGGGACCGCTCGGAGTTTACGCTCGCAATCTGCTGAAAAAAGCGGGCATTCCCTTCACAACCTCGCTGCATACCAAGTTTCCGGAATATGTGCATGAACGTGCACGGCTGCCGCTCAGCATTGGCTACAAATTCATGCGCTGGTTTCATGAGCCTGCCATACGCACGATGTGCACCACCAAGAGTCACCGTGATGAGCTTCTTGAATGGGGCTTAAGCGATCTGGTGGTGTGGGGACGGGGTGTCGACATAGAGAAGTTTCAGCCCCAGGAACTTGAACCACGCGAGAAACCTCGATGTGTGTACGTGGGCCGTGTGGCCGTGGAAAAGAACATTGAAGCCTTTCTCAAACTGGATGCGGACGTTGATAAAGTGATTGTGGGGGATGGTCCACAGCGCGCCGCATTGGAAAAAGCCTACCCGGATGTGCACTGGTTGGGGTACCGGTACGGTGAGGATCTGGTGCGGGAGTATGCGCAGGCGGATGTATTTGTTTTTCCGTCCCTGACAGATACCTTCGGCCTGGTTATGTTGGAGGCGAACGCCTGTGGCACCCCGGTTGCCGCTTTTCCAGTTACCGGCCCGATAGATGTTGTTGAGGAAGGTCGCAACGGCGCGTTGGATGACGACCTGGGTGCAGCGTTGGAACGTGCGCTCGAAATCAGTCGCGATTCATGCAGAGCTCACGCTGAAAACAATACCTGGGCTGTTGTCGCAGAACGGTTAAAACAAAACCTCGAGCCGGTTGATTGGTCACTTGTGTTGCCCCACCGGCTATAGCCAACGACTTCCATGCCCGATTTAGCATTTGACACCCCCTGGTGTAAGGGCTGGCGCCCCGAGTTGATCGGTACGCTGTTGTTTGTCGTGCAGGGTGATCAAGTTTTACTCATCCACAAAAAGACCGGACATGGTCTCGGCAAGGTGAACGGACCTGGCGGCAAGCTCGAGCCGGGTGAGGGAATACTTGAGTGTGCCTTGCGTGAGACCTTCGAGGAAACAGGCGTGCAGGCTATCCATCCTCATTGCGGGGCGGAGATGCGCTTCGTGGAAGAAGATGGCGAACAATGGCTCGGCTTTGGCTGTGTTGCTCGTGAATACAAGGGTGAGCCCAAAGAGACGCGGGAAGCAAAACCCTTCTGGTGCGCGATTTCCGAAATCCCGTATGCGTCCATGTGGCCTGATGATGAAATCTGGCTACCGCCGCTCCTTGCGCACGATGGTGGCGATCCTCTGGTAGGTAATTTTCTCTTCAGAGATGGCGTGCTGCTGGAGTACGAATTCGTCAACGAGCGCTCCATCTGGCAAGATTTCAGCTAACGTCCACTGCCCTGAGAGAGCGTCATGCGCATCGGTATTTCGGTATGTTCCAACTATTCGATTAGAGACCCGCGCCAGGCGGCGCATTTTATGGTCGAGCGCGCGCGTGCAGCGCGACAGGCAGATCTGGATTCCCTGTTTGTGGGTGACCACCACGCGACACCCACCCACTATATGCAGAACATGCCGATGATGGGCCGAATGCTTGCTGAATGGCATAACAAACCGGCAGGGACGCTGCACCTGCTGCCGCTGTGGAACCCGGTTTTGCTGGCGGAACAGATCGGTACGCTGGCCAGCATTATGGGTGGGCGTTACATACTGCAGTGCGGTTTGGGCGGTGATGAACGTCAGTTTGCGGCGATGGGCGTCAACATCAAGAAACGGGTCTCCATGTTTGAAGATGCGCTGACCATTATGCAGGCACTCTGGCGTGGGGAAACCGTCAGCCACGACCGCTACTGGCCGATTGAAAATGCCCGTATCTCGCCCGTTCCGCCGGAGACTGTTGAGGTGTGGATAGGTTCCGTGGCACCGGCTGCGATAAACAGAACGGCGCGCATGGCGGACGGCTGGCTCGCTCAGCCCAGCATGGACCTGCGCACTGCACAGGAGCAGTTGAATCGCTACCGCCAGGCGTGTGCCGAGTATGACCGGGAACCCACGGCCATTGCGTTGAGAAGGGATATATTCATAGGCGCTACATCCCAGGAAGGTGCGGCGGTTAAGCAGAAATATTTTGCCAAGGGTTATCGTGGGTTTACTGAAGACTCGTTGATGGCCGGGTCGGTAGCGGAGGTTGCTGATCAACTGGCAGCGTTTGCAGAGCTCGGCTATACGGATGTAATTGTCCGCAATATGTCCACTGATCAAGGCGAAGCGCTCGCCACGATTGAACGACTGGCAGACGTTCGTGCGCAAATGGCTTAAGGCACAGGCACGTGAAGTAACCCGGATTCCAGACCAATATGTCCTTTGTCGAGCTTGATGATGGGGTGCGACTTTGGTCTGCGGTGTCCGGGCAGGGCGCTCCGGTTGTACTGCTGAACGGCGGACCCGGCATGGCCGACTATCTGCAACCTGTGGCTGACCTCCTGAATGAAAGGGAAGGTCTGTTTCAGGTGTTCCGTTATGAGCAGCGGGGCTGCGGACGCTCCGATCAAAAACCACCGTTCACGTTGCAACAGTTTGTCGCTGATCTCGAATTGCTGCGGTGTGCGTGGGGCATACAACAACTTTCTTTAGTCGGGCATTCCTGGGGCGTTGACCTCGGGCTTGCCTATACGCTTACTTATCCCAAAAACGTACGAGCCTTGGTCGGCTTGTCGGGCGGTCGCGTTCAGAACGATCGCACCTGGAAGGCGACCTATGATGAACGGAAACATCTGGAAGCGCCTCCCCCTTCAGCCGGTCCGCACAGTGTGGAGGTAAACAAGGCACTCAACGACGATTGGAAACGTTTTTGTCGTGCGCCGGACCTGCTGCAAGCATTGTCGCGTTTGCCAACGCGCGCGCTGTTTATCTACGGGCGCGATGATATTCGACCGTCCTGGCCAACCGAGCAGATCGCACAACTATTGCCGGAGGCGAAACTGGAGTTCGTCGAGAACGCCGATCACTACCCCTGGGTTGCAAAGCCCGCTGAGGTGCAGGAGCTCATGATCGAGTTTCTGCGCTAAGAGCCTGTCGGTCGTAATCCATCCTGATAGTCGCCACTGGCACCGAACATAGGCAGTGGCGCCTGTGCTGCGGTGGGTTGTTCCTGCTTCGACGCGAGTTTGTGGAAAACGGCTGGCACCATATAGAGGGCGATGATGGCGGAACCCGCTACACCACCGGCGATTGCAGTCGCCAGCGGCGGCCAGAAGGTGCCACCTGCCACAATTAGAGGTACAAAACCGCCGATGGTGGTGGCGGTGGTAGAAACAATGTGTCGCGTTGCGTTAACAACCACCTCAACGGTGACGGCTTGATCGCCGCTGGTCGCGCCCGGTGAAGCCTTCAAAGCACTCAACACGATGATCGCGCCGTTGATGGCAAGCCCCATCATGCCGAGGGAGCCGATCAGTGCCATGTAACCAAAGGGATAACCGAAAAGACGCACGCCGAAGAGGGCTAACCCAAAACTTAAGATAGCGACAGCCCCAATCAAGCCTGCTTGGCGAAAGGAATTAAGGGACAGGATGACAACCGCGGTCATCGCGAGGGCGAAGAACATGAACACAGAGATGATATTGCCCATCGACTCGCTGCTTTGTTCCGCCTCGCCGCCGAATTGCAATTTGTAACCAGCGGGCAGCGCAAATCCGGCTTCGGCGAGTTTGTTTTCCACCTGGCTCAGGACGCTGGCAGGCAACGTAAAGGGCACCAGGTACGCCTGGATGGTGTTTAAGCGGTCACCTTGACGACGGTTGATGGCGGTGGCGGTTGGTACAAGTTGCCACTCGCCAAGCTGGTCCAGAGGGACGCCTTTGCCATACCGGGTGAGGATGGGCAGGGTGGCCAGATCCGTGCTTTCGTTGCGATAGGCATCGGCTAGACGGACGCGTACCTGCAGTTCGCTGCTGCCCTCCAACACGGTACCGGCCATGTTGCCTGCAAGCGCCGCGTTCAGGCGAGCTGCCAGTTGGCCGGTGCTCATACCGGCGCGCGCTGCGGCATTCTCATGAGGTATGAACGTAAGTTTTGGTTCTGCCGTGGATAGCGTTGCGCGCGTGTAGGTTACGCCATCCAGGGAAGCGATAAGGCGGCGTAGCTCTTCACCCTTGGCGCGTAACGTGTCCAGGTCCTGGCCCACGATGCGCAGTTCAATCGGAGCATCGGTAGGTGGACCCTGTTCGAACGGGATGGCGAGGACTTCGGCTTCCGGCAGAGCTTTGGCCAGTGCGTACTGCATATCTGCCAGCATCGACTGGGTTGCCGCCGCCGATTCGGTGTTAACCCAGCCAGACGCAAAGCTCGAAACGCGCTCGTTTAAAGAGACGACATTGTAGAAGACGCGCGGCGCGCCTTCGCCCAAGCTCCAGAATGTGTCTGTGACACGTGAGTCAGCGCGCAGCACTGAATCCGCAAGCGCTACGGCTTGTTTTGTTTCCGCAATAGAGCTGTGTGCGGGGAGGGCAAGCTGGACCTGAAACTGGTTCCGGTCGACCGGTGGAAAGAACTGTTGGGTAAGCGTTGGCGCAAGAATAAAACCAATCGCTGGGAGAGTGCAGCCAGCAAGGACACCCAGCCAGGGGCGCTGCAGAACGGATTTGATGCTCCTGCTGTAAAGGTCGGTCAGTTTTGGGTGACTGTAACCGGAGTGCCACCAGCGCCGCCTGCTGGTTGGGGATTGCGGCCAACGTTTTTCGAAGAACCCAGCAATCGCGGGGACTATGGTCATGGCCAGTACAAACGAGCTCAGTACGGATAATGCAACCGTAATGCCAATGGTGCCGGTGAAGTCGCCTACGCCACCAGGAGCCAGCGCAATCGGCATAAAGGCGAACACCGTGGTGGCTGTTGACGCGCCCAGGGGGATGAGCAGGTGTCTGACCGCGGCGCTGATCGCCTCTGGAATTGCGTTGCCGCGACTGCGTTTTAACTTGTAGTCCTCCACCACGACGATGGCGTTGTCTATGAGAAGACCAAGGGAAATGATCAACCCGGTGATCGACATCTGGTGCAAGGGAATCGCCAGAAACTGCATGCCGATCAGCACCATACCGGCAGACAGCGGCAGGGCGATGCCGACGGTGATGGCAGAACGCATCCCCATGAACCAGATGAGGACAAGAAGCACGATCACAAGGGCAAACATCAGGTTTGCACCCAGACTGTTCATGCGCTCCGACGTGTAGTCTGCCTGGTCGTAGACGATCTCGACGCTCACCGCGTCAGGGAGGGTGGCTTTGTAGTCACCGAGTACCTTTTTTGCCGCCGCCATCCACTCCGAGATCTGGAGACCAGCTTGCATTTTTGCGTTGACGAGAATCACCTGGTCGTTGCCGTGCAACGCGATTGAGTTAGCCGGTTCCAAGCGATGTTTGGATACAAGTGCTATGTCTGACAGACGCATGACGTTGCCAGATTCGTTGGCTATCAGCGGGATGCGAGCAATGCGCTCGATGTTGGTCAACTCGGCATCCACATCGACAAGTATGTTTGAGCGCGTGCCCCTCAAGTGACCGGCAGGAAGTTTGGTATCCGCGGTTTGAATGGCTGACGCGATGGACTCAATACTTAAACCGGCGTCGTTCATGGCGTATGGATCAACGCGGACTAAAACTTCTTCCTCCGCGTGGCCCCATGATTCTGCGATTTCAGTGCCTGGCAGGTTGGCGAGTTTCAGGCGTACGTGTTCTGCCACCCGACTCAAGATATTGAGCTCTATCGGCGAGTCCTGCTGCCAACCTACTGCGACAATCATGGTCGAGGCGATGGGTTTGCGGATCGTAAGTTCTGGTTCGGTCGCACCGGTCGGCAGGGTAGGCGTTACGTCGCTGAGCTTGTCTCTTACTTCCGACCAGATGGAATCCACCTGGTCCGCGCCGACGTGATCGTAAAGTTCGATTCCGACAACCGACAGCCCAGCTTTTGAAGTTGACTCGATCTCGCGGATTTCTGGGACCTCGCGCAAGGCTGTCTCGATGGGTTCTGTTACCAGCGATTCCATGCGCTCGGCAGTAGCTCCGGCGAGAAAGGTGTTCACGCCAGCCCATCGCTCGGTCATGGTGGGGTCTTCCTGGCGCGCGAGCCCGAGAAACGCAACACCACCCAGCGCTACGATGAAGAGGACAAACAGCGCGCTCAGGCGCGGATTTGAATAAAACAGGTTAGCGCGCATCAGCAAGCACTCCGATCGGGTTGACCACCTGGCCGGGCACTATGCGGTGTACCCCGCTGCTGACCAGGCGTTCTCCTTGGGTTAACGTGCCCCGCACGAAGACTCGATCGGCTTCTGTATGCACAACCTCTACAAGGCGCCGTTCTGCGACGTTGTTCTGATTGACGACGTATGCACCCCATAAGCCCCGCTCGCTCTCGACAAGTGCGCTCATGGGCACCCAGAAGCCAGGGCTGGCAATAAAATTGTGGAGATGCAGCTCAACCACGCTACCCAGCGGCAGATGGTGAGCCTGGGTGGTCAGCACGGCAGTTTGGGTACGGGTGGTCGGGTCAATCTCGGGGAGGACGCTTGTCAGTTGAGCGGTAAAGGTTTCATCCTGCCAGTCCAGTTGGTAGGTCTGATCGTCTTGGAGCATGGCGGCCGCGCGCGACGGTATGCCTATGTGGACCTCAACTTGACCAGATTCGACGATGCGTAGCGCTGACTGACCGGGGAGGACCTGTGTCCCTTCGTCAACGTGTCGCGCCTGGATAGTGCCGCTGAAGGGGGCGTAGAGAGTGGCGTCATCCAGTGCGATCTGGGCGATGCGTCGATTGGCTTTAACCCGGGCCAGCTGTGCTTTTGCTACGGATCTGTCGGCGAGCTTTATCTCAAGATTGAGTCGCGCTTCGTCATACACCTGTTGTGGTGTGTGGCCTTCAGCGCGCAGTCGATGAAACCTGCGTTCAGTGTTTCTCGCCAGACGCAGCTGGGCTTCAGCAGCAGCGAGAGCAGCGTTTGCTACCGCGATATCGGCGTCGGCGGTATGCAGTGTGGCTTTCGCGCTCGCGACATCCAACTGAGCAAGTGGCGCACCCGCCTCAATTTTCGTGCCGATATCTACATATACGTGCGTGATCTGGCCTGCGCGTTTGAAGCCGAGTTCCGATGAGCGTGCGGCGACTGTCTGACCCGCATAAGTGCGTTTTGACTCAAATCCCGGTGCAGCTTCAAGAATGACAATACTGGCGGAAACGTTGGACTGTGCTGGCGCCGCCAGGCCAAGGGTGGATATCGCGAACAGAAAAAGAACGGGTAAACGCATAATGTTTTCACTGAACACATTTTCGTAAGAATGGGTAGAATAGTAACACTAAAGTGTTCAGTGTCAACATTTCTTGAAAGCAAGAGTGAAGACAAGCATGAAAATCAGAGTGAATGCCGAATCGCAAATATGTGAGATACAGTAAGTTATCGCGAGGAGAGTAGGACATGACACCAAGCTCTGTTGAATATCTAGGCATAGTCGCCGTTGGGCTGATGGTTTTCTTTTACTGGCTGGAAAACCGACACCCGGTGTTCATTCTGCTGTTTGCGATGGCGTGTGCTTTAGCCGCCACTTATGCGTGGCTGATTGATTCGTACCCGTTCTTAGTGGCGGAAGGTATCTGGTCAATGATTGCGTTGCAGCGTTGGTACAGCCAGCACAAGTTGGCCTCGGTCAACTCCGAAGGGTAGTGAGCGCGCGAGGGATGCGCGCGCCGGTCCGCCGCTAGCTGAGCGCAAATCCCTCGTAGTCGTTCCGTGCAACCTCCGCACACTTCTCCGCATACGGAGGAAAGCCCAAATAGGGTAAAAACACGCGTGGCTTGCCAGGTACATTGGAACCCAGATACCAGGAGTTGCAATGTGGGTATACGCTGGCATCACCCACTTCGTTCACGTGTGCAACCCAATCAGTTTGTGCGTCCACATTTGCTTCGATGGCGCTGAGACCCTTCTGTTCAAGGTAGGTAATACAATCGCCTACCCAATCCACATGGTGTTCGATGCTGGGTAACATGTTGGTTAACACAGATGGACTTTGCGGCCCTGTGATAATGAATAGATTTGGGAAGCCGTGTACGCCCAACCCGAGGAAGCTCTGCGGTCCGTCTTCCCAGTTGTCTCGCAAGAGTTCGCCATCTCTGCCGTGGATATCGATACGTGTTAACGCACCTGTCAGAGCGTCAAAACCTGTTGCAAACACAAGAACGTCGACGTCGTACTCTTCCCCCGCAACTACCCCATTCGTCGTAATCTGTTCTATCGGGTTTTCATTGATATCCACGAGCTTCACGTTGTCCCGATTGAAAGTGGCGTAATAGTTGGTGTCTACACAGAGACGTTTACAACCGACAACGTTTTTAGGCTTCAGTTTTTCAGCAAGGTCAGGATCTTCAACGAGTTCGTCGATCTTCCCACGTATAAAATCAGCTGCGGTTGCGTTGGCATCCGTGTCGAACATGAGGTCTGCATAAGCTGCCATGAAGGGCAGGCCACCACGCGCCCATCTCCGTTCGTACTCCTCCTGTCGATCAGCATCAGAAACGTCCAGTGCGTTCAGTTCGTTGTAGTCGAAGTCGGCGTGAAAAGCCGTTTCTCGGTTGGCATCACGATACTCGGCATACCGAGATTTGATATCCGCCACATAGGCCGGTTCCAACGGTTGGTTGTGTGCAGGTACGGAAAAATTTGCGGTGCGCTGGAAGACGGTCAATTCTTCACATTGTTCCGCAATAATCGGAATACTCTGGATGCCTGAAGAGCCAGTCCCGACCACGCCCACTTTTTTGCCGGCAAAGTCCACGCCCTCATGTGGCCAGTTGCCGGTGTGGTACAGCTCTCCCTTGAATTCCGCCAAGCCAGGGATGTCCGGGTAGTTAGTGCTGGACAGGCAACCTGTCGCCATGATCACGTACTTGGCGTCAAACGTTTCCCCGCTGTCGGTAGTTACCGTCCAGCGTTGTGTTGTCTCAATATAGTCGGTACGTGAGATTCGGGTATTGAGCTGAATATCTTTCATGAGGTCAAAGCGTTCAACGACATTGTCGATGTAGCGCAGGATCTCAGGCTGAGTCGCGTAACGCTCACTCCACTCCCACTCTTGAGCGAGTTCGGAAGAGAATTGGTAGGAATACTCCATGCTTTGGATGTCGCAGCGTGCACCTGGGTAACGATTCCAGAACCACGTGCCGCCGACGCCGCTACCGGCCTCAAACACTCTCGTTTCCAGGCCTGCTTCTCTAAGTTTGTGAAGCATGTAGATGCCGGAGAACCCACCTCCGATCACCACTGCGTCTAGCTGCGCGGTACCCATATCAACCCCCATTACTTTGCGTCATTCCCTGATGATAAATCGACGTGCGGTCGGTTTGATAGTCTGAGTTAAGATGGCAAGTCTGAAACACTTTATCTCGACTCTGATGCTGCGGATCTACGAAGACCTTAACGAGAAAGAGAAAACCGGGCTGGCGGAGATGCGCGAGTGGGCCCTTGCGCAAGGCGACGCGTCTGAACACCTGATTGGCAAACTCAGTATTGCGCAGAGAATCATCGATTCGACGGTGTTTGGGGAACAGGATGTCTGGAAGATGAATGCTGTGGGTGTTTTGTTTGGCGATGCCTTGGAAAATGCCAAAGGGGGTCGACTGAAATGGGTGATCGCTGAGGACAACTCGGGGCCCGCTTACGCGTTGAGTTGGAAACATACCGAAGCGCTTGTTTATCCTTTGTCAGCGATAAGAAGCCGGTTAGAAGCTGGAGAACCCGTGGATGTGCACGCGCTGTTTCAGGAATATTCGTCGCTGTTTCCTCACAGGGGGATTTAGATGTTGAAGCTGACGCTCGGGTTGTTTGCAGCGTTGTTGATATTCGAACAGATGCACGGTGAGTCGCTGGACGAGCTGTTCGCTCAAGACCCACTGGAGCCTGGATGTGCGGTGGGGTATGCACGAGAAGGAAAGATTGAATACCTCAAGGGATTCGGAATAGCGAATCTGGAGCACGGGATTCCCATTACGCCGACCACTCGGTTTCACATTGCTTCCATCAGCAAGGAGCTGACCGGTGCCGCCGTCGGTATATTGATTCTGGAAGGTAAGTTAACGCTGGATGACGACGTGCGGTCGGTTTTGCCAGAGGTACCTGAATTCGAGCACCCCATCACGATCCGACACCTGCTGCATCACTCAAGCGGCCTGGCTAACCACACTCGACTCATGCCAGTGAACAACATGGACTATGGGAACGCTTACACCCAGCAGGAAATGCTGGATCTCGTCTTTGCCGAGGGGCTCGCATTTAAGCCGGGAACGAAGTTCGAATATGGCGCCAGCTATCTGCTGCTGGGAAAGGTGGTTGAAAGATTGACCGATTTGCCGCTAAGGGAGTATCTGAAAAAACACATTTTCGAGCCGTTGGGTATGAAGAGCAGCGGGCTGCATGATGACTTCTCGTTGATTCCTAATCGAGCGGAAGGGTATTTGGATAAAGACGGCGTCTGGATTAACGACCGGGTACGTTATGGCTTGACGGGATCGGGTGGTGTGCACATGACGATCAGCGATTTATTGTTGTGGAACCATGCTTCTCGCAATGACCTGTTGGTCGAGGGGCTGGCAGAGCTTCTCTACGAGTCTCCTGCAATCTCTGTTACCGAAGAACTGCAGTACCACTTCGGGTTTACGCGCACGACATACCAGGATGAGCGTGCGACGGTACATTCCGGGAGTTACCAAGGTACAAGAACCCTGTTGTATGCGTTTGAGCCGGGCTACGCCACTGCTGTTTCCTGCAATCATCGCGCTGACGTACGTGCGATGACGATCGCATTGCGGGACAAGATTGTCGGTACGGCCGACGAAGACATATCCGAAGACTAGTTACCGTAACAGCTAAGCCGTCCACAGCTTGGCATAGTTGGGACGCACGTTCGGCGGGCTGGTCAGATCTATGCCGTGTACAAGCAATGCTTTCAAACACATCAGCATGTCCTGCCAGCCGCTGCAATGACCATAAGACTGCAGAACGCTGCGCCTGTCCGTACCCCATCCGTACTCACATAGCGTGACCAGTGTGCCGCCCACATCGGCAGGCTCGACGAGAAAGACGATCTTAGCTTCGTAATCGCGCTGGTCGCCTTGGCTGAGTTCGGGAATTGCAAAGTCTGCGGGGCGGAAGGTCAGCTCAATTCGCTCGTTCGCGATTACCTGCGCCACGTGCACCTGACAAGCGTTGCTATCCTCTCCCCACGTAATGTTCTCGCCTTCAACCAGGTCACCGCTGGAGGTTTGGCCGAACACCTGACCGAAAATTTTGTGATCGACAATGGCCGCAAACACGTCTGGCACTGGACGATCGATATGTGTGTACACAGCGTAGGTTGGATTCATCTTCTTCCCCGAAACTCAATATGTGATAAAAATACAACGTATTGAAAAGCCGGTCAACCATCTTCTACTGCCGGTTTACGGCGTTTGCAATCACACTTTGAGTAGCTAGTATTTCCCAATGCTCCGTTCATAACTTTCACAGAGCTCGATTTCCTTGTACCGGGTTCCCGGTGCGTGTCTGTGGCAGTTTTTGGGGTAGTAAATGTTTTCGTACTCATCCATCGCAACGCTTTATGCGTCCTGGTTTTTTCTCCGTTCTTTTTTTCACCGCGGCTGGTGGCTGGTGGCCAGTCTGTACTTTGTTATCGAAGCGGAACTGACACCCTTTCAGCTGGTGTTTGTGGGCACAGCGCAAGCGCTCACCGTAATTCTTGCGGAAGTTCCAGCGGGCGTGTTTGCGGATGCGTACAGCCGAAAGTGGTCGCTGGTTGTTTCACATACGTTGATGGGAGCGGGCATGTTGAGTACGGGGCTTGTGCTTTCGTTTCCTGCGTTGGTGGTTACGCAGATGGTATGGGGCTTGTCGTGGACATTCTCGTCCGGTGCCGACGTGGCGTGGATGACCGATGAATTGGACGATCCCCAAGCGACATCAAGTGCACTGGTCAATGCAGCGAGGTGGGGCCAGGCAGGCTCAGCCTGTGGTGTGGTGGCGCTGGGAGTGCTGGCTTGGACAACGTCATTGTCTCTGGCGATTGTCTTTGCAGGTGTCAGCATGCTGGTTCTGGGTGGGCTTGTCGCTTTGAGCTTCCCCGAGACAAATTTCAGGCGCGCACCTGCTGGTGAACTGCTTACACGCTCGCTACATACCCTTAAGCAGGGGATGATCAGGCTTCGCTCCCACCGAGTGCTGGTGCATATATTGGTGTGCACCTATCTGATAAACGGAGCAGATGAAGTTTTCACACGCTTGTACGCCAAACATATGGTCGAGCTCGGCCTGCCGCCTCACCTTGAACCCATCTTCTGGTTTACCGTGCTCACCATCGCGACGCTTATTGTCAGCTTTTTCGCCTTATCAAAACTTAACAGAATGCTTGAAGAAGGTACTCGCGATGACAGAGCTTACAGCTTGGGCACCCTGTGCGGCTTAGTGGGATTTGGCCTGTTAGCCGTGTCCAGTAATTTCGAGGTGGCTGCAATCGCGGTTGTACTTGTAGGTGGCGTTGCGATGAGTGTCATGCGCACGGTGAGCGTGGTCTGGGCCAATAAAAACGCTTCCAGTGAAATACGTGCAACTATTCATTCGTTTTTGTCGCTCGCCGAAAATCTCGGTGAAATGAGTTTGGGGTTTGGGCTCGCGATTGTCGCAAGTTTTGCGGGCATACCAGCTGCGCTGATGGGCGGAGGTGCCGTTCTCTGCATGGTTTTTGTGTTGGTAGAGCGCCGAGGTTCAGGCACGGTGCGATAGTGTTTCCGGTGTCCAATCTCGATGTATAGGTCGCGAAACACCTGTCGTCGGAGGCCTTGAACAGCGATAATGCAGACAGGATGAGGGTTAGGCATGGCTGACAATAAAGCCAGTTCGGCAAAGAACAGCTATCACCACGGCGAGTTACCGGCTGTGCTGATGCAGCTGGCGGTGGAAGAGATTGCGGAAAAAGGCACAGAGCAACTGAGCCTGCGATCACTCGCGCGCAAGGCTGGGGTATCTCAAACTGCACCGTATAGACACTTCCCTACCAAAACCTGTCTTCTGGCCGCGTTGGCGACTCAAGGATTTGTTGACCTTCGCACCAGAGTGCAGCGGGTAATTTCTTCCACCAAGACAATCGAGACACGGTTTATCGAAATGGGGGTTACCTATGTGGCCTTTGCTCTGGAAAATCCGGTGGTCTATCAGCTGATGTTTGGCGGCGTGGTTGCAGACTTTTCGGCGTACGAGGATCTGCGTGACGCCTCCCGTTCCTGTTATCTGGAAGTCAGGTTGTGTGAGAAAGAGCTCATCGAAACCAAGCGGCTTGAGTTTGAGCCTGTCCATCTTGGTGGTGCAATCTGGGCGGGTGTACATGGCATAGCCTCATTGCTACTGAACATGCCTCCCGGAGAGTCCGAAGATGATTACGACCCCCGCCAGGCGGTGAATGTCATACGCGACAATGTCGAAGGCACGCTGCGCATCATGTACGGACATCTGCTCGACTAGTTCAGAAGAGCATCGATTCTGCGTAGTAGAGTTGGGTGACAAACAAGAGATGACCACCTGAGTGAGCCATGATCACAACCCAGAGGTTGCGATTGCACAGCAGATAAGCGGTTCCCCACACCAGTCCCATGGTGAACGTCATGATCATGCCGCCGAACCCCCACTCGAAATGGATGGAACCGAAAATAAGTGCCTGTACAACGACGGTTAAAACCGCACCTGTGGTGTGCTCACCGAACAGATGAGTAAGCCGACCGATTAGAAAACCACGGTATATGATCTCTTCCGGAATGGATGCGGTGATCGGTAGAACCAGTGCCATGAAGATTGCCGCCCCGAGGTTGCCGGCAACATGGGCGTGACGGGAAAAGTCCGGTTCAGGCAAAGTCATGATGGTAGCAAGCAGGGTGGGGACCAGGTTCTGCGCTGCGATAAAGGCGATCAGCACCGCCAACGCCTGCGTAAATGCCTTGCCCCAGCTGGCGGGCCGCTTGAAGCCCAGGTCAACAAAGCTCCCTCCTCGTGCAAAAACCACCGCTATTGCCGCCAGCGCACCCAGCATGACACCTGTGACACCGCGTGCATCCGCTCCCAGGGGCAACCAGCCTTGGTCGATGGCAATGCCTTCGAAGACATAACCAAGGAGCGATACGGCAACGACCGTCGCGATATCGATCAAACTCATTTGTTGGGCTGTTTCAGTGTGAGCTGTATATCTGGACATGTTTGCCTCGGAAAAGCGGGTTGAGTCCTGTCGATGTTGCAGATAAAATAACATCGTTATACGTAAAAATAACAACGTTATATGTCACGTGTCAATACCAAAGAAAAGATCATGCAGGCGGGTCTTAAACTTTTTGTGGAGTTGGGTTACCGGAAAACCTCGATTGCCAAGATTGAAACCGAAGCCGGACTGGTGCCGCGCGCAGGCGCGTTTTATCGCCACTTTGAGAGCAAAGAAGCGCTGCTGGTTGCCGCAGCGAAGACCTATGTGTCTGAAACACCGGAAGACTTTGGTCTGGATCGTCTGCGCGATTACGGCGATACAAAAGCCGAATTGGTGGCCATCGCTCTGAAGTATGAGGAGGCGATGCAACGTCAAGCGCCGTACGCGCGCCTGATAGATGAAATCCGTCTGCTGGACATTGGCGATGCACTTCAGGAAGAGCTGGACCGGGACATGATGCAGGGTTTGAGAACCTGGATTGGTGAAAAGGCGCTGGCCCGAGCTTTATCCGGTGCAGAGCTCGACGCCCTGGTGATCAACGTCATTGGTGCCTGGCTCACCTTTAACTCGCTTGCAGCAAGAAATGAACAAGCCCGCGCACTGCGGGATACGGTGCTCGAACAGTGGTCGTCACACTGGGCGCACGCGCTGGATAGCGAAAAGTGACCTAACAATAACGTAAAGGTGGTGAAACGCCTCTGGCGATGTTACTTTCGAAAGATGTTTACCACCGACGTTTACCCCGACCAGAAGGTTGCCGTGCACACGATTGAGGGTGAACTGACCATGCTTGGCATTTTTGCAGCCATGCACGGGTTGTATCAGCGTGCAGACTTCAAGCCCGAATACGGCGTTGTCTGGGATCTCAGAGACAATGATCTTGCCATCACGATGCAGGAAATTATCTACCTCGATGCAAAATTTGTAGAGGCTGCTAATGCCAATCGCCCGGGTGGTCGGGTTGCCTGGGTACCGGCAACCCGCTTTGGGGGTGCAATCCTGGAAACACTGTACGCGGAGCATTCATGGACGCAGGAGTGGCGCAATTTCACCAGTCTTGAAGAGGCGCTCAGCTGGGCGGGAGGCGGCTAACGCCCTATGGCACACCACACTGGGTTTCTGGTGTAACAAGAAACGGCGTGACGGTCATCGCTGGATCAGAGGCAATGCCGGAAACTGTTGCCGTTCCTACCATAGCAACCGCCGGGGCAACACCGGTTGCGACAGCAACGGTTGTGGTCGCAGAACGGTTGGTGCAACCACTGACAAAGCCATTGCCATCCAGTTCAAGGAGCCAGGCTCGTGCTTCAGCGCCAAATGACTGGGTGACGCCAACCGCAGCGATGCCGCCTGGTGTTCGAGTCACGCCATAGCCCAGATCCTGATTGGTACCGCCGTATATTGCCTGACTACCCAGCACTCCGGTGTCTGAGACCTCCAGCAACCAGAATTCGTTGCTGCCGAATCCAAAGCTGCCGTCACTGCCCGCGTTGCCCAGCACAAACCAATTGTTGGCTGCACCTGCGCTAGCCGCGAGCAGACGGTCATTTAACATTCCGCCATCGAGGGCAATCTGCCAATCTATTGTGGCGCCATCTGCGCTTATCTTGAGTACCCAACCATCATCCGTAAGGTTCACAGAGTTGGTTTGCCCTGCCACAAGCAGACTTCCATCGGTATCTTCAACGATCGCCCGTGCCTGATCTGTATCTCCTGTACCGTATGTGTATTGCCATCTTGTATCACCATTGGCGTCCAGGCTGATCAACCAGACGTCGTTTCGGGAACCTGCATCGTTGACGTTGGATGACCCAGCTGCCACGAAGCCGCCGCCTTGAGTAGTGGTGACGGCTTGCAGAAGTTCCAGTCCACCTGAGAAAGAGCGTTGCCAGACTGAAGCGCCAGAACTGTCCACCCTGAGTGCCCATGCGCCTGTGCCTGATTCGCCGACAACAAGGTAACCGCCATCGGGTGCTCGTGCGACACCGTTTGCTGCATTGCTTTCACCGGCCAGATCGTAGCGCTGCTGCCACTGAATGGCGCCCGCAGTATCCAGTTTGACCAGGAGGAAGTCTGCATCTCCCGTCGTATAGTTGCCGACGTATCCGACAACTAGCGCACCTCCGTCATCCGTTTGAACAGCATCCAGGGCGCCGGAAGGTTCGCCATTTTCGAGCGACTGACTCCACGCAATGTCCCTGTTGTCGGATAGCTTGTACACCCAGAATCGATCTGGAGGTAACACAGTATCCAGCGAGGCTGGGTCGTTGCCTACCACAATGAGCCCACCGTCAGATGTGGGAACTACTGCTCGAGCTGTACCGGTACCGTAAGTCGCTACGGTTGCGGGGGCGGTGAAACTGTAATTTTCTGTGTTTACTGCTTCATCGTTCCCCGCGTTGTCGTCGGAGTAGAAACGGAGTTGGGTGTCTGCAGCAACCGTCACAGGGCCGCTGTAGAGGTTGGTTGGAGCGCATCCCAGACCCAAGCAGAAAAACGTATTAGCACACCCTGAGCCACCTGTGTCGGTACACGTCAGCGTGACGTCGGTCGAACTTGTGAATGCTCCGCCTGGTGGTGATGCAGCCGTGCGTGGTGGGAGTGTGTCGGCTGCGATACCGCCGGTTGAAAAGGACCACATAAAGGCATCCGGCAACTGATTACCTGAGGTGTCCGTAGCGTTTTGTGCTGTCGCTGTATAGGTGGTATTTGCCAAAAGGGAAGTATCGGGCTGAAAGCTGAGCGTGGGCCCTGCGGATGAGAGGACCCCTGTGGTTGCAGGCTGTAAACTGATACTGCCGCCGCTGGCGCCCAGATCTATGTCCTGGCTGAAAGTGGCTTCGATCGGGGTGTCAACATCAACCAGCACGGCACCATCATTTGGGCTGATCGAAAGGACCTGTAGTTCATCGTTGTCTATGACGGTGATTCGCGCGTGATAGTCAGCGCCATTTACCTGGCCTAGGGCCGGAGGACGCCTGATATTGAGCGGAGCTTCGACCGACACGAATACTTCACGTGCGGCGTCTCCTTCATCAGTCAGATTGTTGATCAGAGTAACGGGGATGACGACTGAAAATTCGCTTTCACCAAACATGACGGTGCCATCCGTCACCCGCTCGGCGACCGGTGGCGAGCCAACGTCAGTAATTTGATAAGTGACTTCCAGTGGACGTTGGGTGTAGCCTGAAGAGACAGCGAGCACAAGTTCCACCGTTGTGGTTCCCGTGTCGCCTTCAGTGATCTCCTGCTCTGCGGACGCAAACTGCAAAACGACAGCGTTCGGTGAACGACTGGAAGTCGAACAACCCCCTTCGAAACCCATCAACAAAGGGAGAAGAATCACCCCTAGAATGCAAATTTGCGTTGCTCGCCGCATGGTTCCTCCAAGCCTATTTCACGGGGTGGTACCTACTTAAATTCTTCCGGAATATCCTCTGGGGTCATCTGCCACTCCGGGTCGCGTTTTTCCAGGAAAGACATCACTCCTTCCTTCGCATCCGCCTGATTACCCAGCCAGGCAAACGCTGGACCTTCAGCTTTCATCATCGCTTCCGGCGAAGAATCCAGTCCTTTCCAGAGAAGTCGTTTGGTGATGGCGACAGAAGCTGGAGCGGTGTTAGCGTAATCCCTGGCCATGGCCTGTGCGGCTGGTAAGAGTTCGTCTTTAGGGAAAACTTTGGTAACGATCCCCATATTCAGTGCTTCTTCTGCAGTGAATATGCGTCCAGACAGCAACAGATCTGCGGCGTTAGACAGGCCAGCAACCCGCTGCACCAGCAGATGGGCGGCAAGTTCCGGCATCATGCCCCGACGCGTGAACACAAAACCCATCTTTGCCCCCTCAGATGCCAGGCGAATATCGCAGAGCATTGGATAGGTCATGCCCACGCCCACCGCAGCGCCATTTATTGCAGCGATGACCGGTTTATCTATTTCATAGGGATGTATGTTGCGGGAGTTTCGACCGACGTTTTCTTCCTTCTTTGGCGTGTCACGTCCGGCAAAGGTATCGCCACCACGCTCGAGGTCTGCTCCTGCGCAGAATGCGCGCCCGGCACCAGTGAGCACGATCGCTCGCACTGCAGGATCGGCGTTGGCGGCATTGAGTGCATCGGATAATTCGCCTGCAACCGACTGATTCCAGGTATTCATTTTCTCTGGTCGATTAAATGTGATCGTCGCGACGCTGTCGGCTACGTCATACAGAATTGTGTTGAAATCCATGGTTGTGCTCCCCCTTTGCACCTCTCTCCCTACGAGTTATATCACAATCAGGAATTGTCGCGGAAATGTGACCCTTTGCCCGCTATGACGCGGCTCAAAAGAAACTGCAATCATCACTTACGGAATCTTTCAGGTTTTTTTCTCCTCTCCATAATTTCTTTGCAACCCTTCTCTGGTTTGCTGCATCTATATAGGTAAGACGGATCGCAAATCTCGCGTAGTCGGGGTCTTACCAGGACTGACACATTTATCTAGTCGTCCGGAAAGAGCCAGTCATTAGAGTGTTGTGTGAAATTCTCAAGTTGAAGTTTTAGTTGGGACGGTCTGCAAGCGTAACTCGCAAAAACTTAGAGAAATCTCAAAAAAATGCGAAAAAACAAAACTAAGTATTACGTCGGCACGACTATATGAGTAGCAAGCAACCAATAGCTCAGGATTAAAAAGAGGAGTGAGGATTGCTTACTAACGATTTATATCAGTAAGTGAAATTTTGGAGATGCCGATGATCGTTCGAAACAGAAAACAGGGTGTAGTGAAGAAGATGGGTCTTGCAGCAGTTGGTGCTTTGGCGCTGTCGGCGGGCTTGGCAGCACACGGTGCAGATGAGTATGCAATTTCGTACTCCGAGAAAGAGCTGACGAATTCAGCAGGGGTTGAGCAAGTGCACGAACGCATTGTGAAGGCTGCAAAACAATACTGCCCGACCTATTCACAGATTCGCTCTCACGCGGAAGTGAAGCTGTGCGTTGACGGGGTTGTTGAAGATCTGGTGCAGAAAGTTAATCACCCCCAGCTGAGCAGCCTGCATGAAAGCGGCAGCGCCGTCAGCATCGCCGGTGAGTTTGATCGCAAGACGAATCGTAGCTGAAACGCCCCTTTGCTAACGCATTAGCCTGAGGACAGGTTTTACAAGGCTCGACTCCGACGATTTCGACCCCAACCGAATGAGGAGTCGAGCCGATTTTTTTATACTAAGACAGTTGTGTGGTGTCGCTGAAATCGAGTTCAGAATTTTCGGCGATGTACGCCCCTTTGCTCGGCTTTCGCCCGAGTGCCATTTCAGGCGGCATAATGTCGTAATTCTCGTGATCGACTTTCGGGTCGGTGAAATAGCCCAACGCGTATTCACCCTGGGTATAGCCCAATAGCTCCTGCAATTGTGGATCCAGGTCTTTAGCAATATCCGGTGGGCAGGATAAGTACTGGTTTTCTTCCTGGCGCAGCCAACCGAGGCAATAGGTCAGATTCAGACCCAGTCGGGATTCGTCGGATCTGTTTTCGCCACCGCTATGTAATACGCTACCGGAATATAGAAACACGGAACCGGCAGACATCTCGGCCTGCACAATCTGGTCGTCTTCCGCTTGTGTTCCCCATTCCCAGCGATGGCTGCCAGGCACACAGCGGGTAGCACCATTTTCTTTCGTGAAGTCGGTCAACGCCCAGATGGTATTAAACTGAGGTTCGATCTCACGCGGGAGATACTTGCCCCAAGCCAATCTGTCACGGTGTATCGCCTGTGCCTGATTGCCGGGGTGTATATAGATCGTCTGGGTCAGGTGCAGAATTATTTTGGCTGTGTAGGGCCCCAGGAATGCATGCGCGGCATTCAGAATGGACGGGTTCATGATCAGCTCGCGGCAGGTTGGCGTGCGCGCCACCAAGGCCCCGGTCCGTTGGGTCTTGCGGCCAACAAAGTCATCGCCACCCATGGGGGTGGTTTTGATGAACGGCATAACCTCATCGGTCATCCGTTTGACGACGGAGGCATCAATGACATCCTCCAGAACTGCGGCGCCATCCTCGCCCAAGGCCGCAAGAATCGTTTCAGTGCTGGAATCAGGTGCCAGATATTTAAGACCCATCTCGTGTTCCCCCTCTTTAAGTTGAGCGCCGTTCCCGTTAACGTGCGTCCACGGCACTCTGCGTAGTTGCGCCTGCTTTGTCTGCCGCCGTGCTGCTCGCCTGTTCTGCCTGACGTTTCGCGCGTGCTTCACGTTGACGGATGGTCAGTTCAACCATTTCATCCATGTCCAGCGCCCCGTCGCCATTTGCATCAACCGCTTTGAAGCCCTGCACAAGGCGCTTTTTCATATCGCGCGGCAACTCCCGCCAGCTGACCTTGCCATCGATGTTCTGGTCCAGGAAGCCGACGAACTGCGCGGTTTGTGAACGCACATCGTCGTGGATGGGTGCTTCGGTGGTTTCATCAACATAGGTAAACGAAAAGCCGCCGTAGAGCATCTCATCCCAGGATTGCAGTCCCCAGGGAACTTCGCGATCCGGGTCGGGGTTCTTGGCATGGGCCTTGGAGTTGTCGTACCAGGTTGTGTGCACCAGGCGCGCGCCTGCCGGTATGCGTTTGGGTTCCACAAACTCATAAGTACGTTGCCAGTTAAAGTCGTACTTCGGCACGCTTAGGATTGTTTCTCTGCTGCCGTCTGCCCGCTCCAGTTCAAACTTGCTGGCGACGCCTCGGTAGTGCGCGTGAGGTACAAGGTCGTGGAGCAAGGCTTCCTTGTCGAACTGGTAATAAGCAACTTCAGCGTGGCGTGCAGTATTGGGCGGAATTTTGATCGCTGGGTTGATCACCACGCTCTGTCGGTAGAAATTTTCCGGTTGCTCTTTGTGGAAGTAGAGCCCAATTTTCGAACGGTCCACAGTTTCGCGGCCCACAGGCGTGTAGTGCATTTGAAAGAGAAAATCGCCGCCGGGTGGGACGTATACACCTGTATCTGCGGGGAATCGATTGGATTCGTTGCCTGGTGCATAGCCGATCAGGAAGTTGTCAAAAATGCCGCTGTCACGTCGCAGTTGTGAGGCATCCGCTTCCTGGGTCCCTGCGAGGATGTGGTGCACCACTTCGCGATCGCCAGGCACAACAGTTGCGGCCTTTATCCAGACGCCGGTGTCCAATGGATTGGTCACGCGCGGAAATTGATAGTCGACCACACCACTCACCGGCACGGTGTAGGGTGGAATCTCGAGGATCATATCCGGCTCTCCGAGCGGCCACTCCACCGCGGCCACTTGTGTGTCCGCAAGTGGGTCGGGTCCTTCGCCGCGCGGTGCGCCTGCTTCTATCCAGTGGACAAGGGTTTGGGCTTCCTCGGTGGTGAGAGAAATATCATTCTTCCAGACGCCGACATGGGGGTCTGCGTGCCAGGGTGGCATGCGTTTGGTGCGTACCACTTCGCGAATCATCGGGGCAAAACCACGCACCATATCGTAGCTGGTCATTGCCCACGGACCCAGCCCGCCCTCTGTGTGACACACCACGCACTTGTCCTGGAGCATGGGGGCGATGTCTTTGGCATAACTGATCTTGGTGTGGGCAGAGGGATCGTTCATCGGATACTCGATGGCGCATCCCGTCACCGCCGATGCGGTCGGTTGGGCGGTGCCAGCTGCGAGTGCGGCGAGAGAGGCTTGAATTTGATCAGCGCCGCCTCGGTAAACCACTTCCCAGGTTTCAGGGTTCACAACCAGGGCTTCCCCAGTGGATGTGAATTGCAGCGCTTCACCGATCAGCTGAGCCTCGTCGGTGAGCACTGGCGTGCTCAGTCCAAGCTTGGTGGCGTGTGACGCAATGGTTTCCCGCGTGTCTTCAAGCGTTGAGTTCACCAGCAGGAATGTACTGTCCGGATGCGCGTCCGCAGCAGCCTGCAGGTGAGCCAGAGAATCGCTGTCTGCAGCGCAGCTGTTCTGTTGACCCATCAGCACAACAGCATTGGAGAACTGGTGGTAGTAGAGTTCGTGAGCATCGCCGTTGTGATCCAACAGAACGAAGTTGTCGAGCCGCTCCGCGTTTGTGTATGAGCTGACGATCGAGGCGACGATCATGGCTGTGATCAGGTTTCGTACGCGCAACTTATTGCTCCGGTCGGAATGAAGTTCACCGGATATTAGCAGTAAAAGTGCGGTTGTGTTACGCGGGTACCTTGAGCAGATTACGGGCGCAATACGCGCCGCCAATCACCGCCACGGGAGCGGCGACAAAATTCAAAAGCGGGATAGACATCGTAAACGTCACGCACGCACCGAAACCGATGGCATAAAGCCTCATCGGTCGGAGAGTCGCCAGTGTCTCGTCAAATGACAGGCCGCGATTTTCAAAGCTGAAGTCGCAGAATTGCACTGCCATTAGCCAGCCGCCATACCCGAGCAGGAAAACCGGTGCGAGGAAATTGACGAAGGGTACAAAGCTCAGCAGCAGGAGCCCGATAATCCGTGGCAGCGTATAGCGTAGTTTGCGCAGTTCTCGCTTTACCGTTGGCCAGATCTGCTGGTGCCATGGAACAGGCACGTACCCATCAGGAGGATCGATCTTGAGGTTCAGGTCCCCCAGAAAAGGCGAACCGACAAGGGTGGCGACAAATCCGAAAAGCCAAACGCTCAGGAGCACCCCAAAAATATACAGCAGGGGTTCGATGATCCATTCCAAAAACTCGGGCATGCCCAACTGGCCAAGATACAAAGTCAGATCATCGATATACCCAAATGCGAAGTAGATGCCGGTGGACACGACCACCAGGCTGACCAGGGCCGGGATTAAAACAAACGCACGCACGTCAGATTTTGTCGCACGGCTCATGCCGTTCATATAACAACGCAGTCCGTCGAGGAGGTTCATGTGAGTGCAGCCACGGTTTCGTCGATACACTCGGCCAGCGTTTCAACCATTTGATCGATGTGTGATTCCTCCACTATCAGCGGAGGTCCCATACAAACGATGTCGCGCACCGTACCCGTGCCGCCGCCGTAAAAGAAAATACCTTTCTCCAGTCCTTTGGCGACGATCTGATTGGAAACACCGGCTTCCTGGGGAAAACGCTCCAGGGACTCACGATCTGCAACCACCTCGACTGCTTGTAGTAAGCCCTTGCCGCGTGATTCGGCGACGTGCGGATGGTTGGAAAAAGCATCGCTTAGACGCGTGGCGAGGTACTCGCCCTGAGTTTGCGCGCGCGCCACCAGATTTTCTTCGCGCATGATGGTCAACACTTCTGCCGCTGCTGCACAAGCGGCTGGATGTGCGCCGAACGTATTGAACATAACCTGGAAGTCGGCGGCTTCGATGGCCGCACCAATCGCCTCGCGCGCGAATACTCCGCCGAGCGGTGCATAACCGCTG
This sequence comes from Candidatus Azotimanducaceae bacterium, assembly GCA_965227885.1. GTDB lineage: Bacteria > Pseudomonadota > Gammaproteobacteria > Pseudomonadales > Azotimanducaceae > UBA4421. The sequence continues at coordinate 5,465,352 of OZ245781.1, read as the reverse complement.
GCGAAACCTTTCCCGCTGACCAGAACATCCGGTTCTATGGCCCAGTGCCGGTACCCAAAATCGGTGCCGGTACGCCCGAAGCCCGTCATCACTTCATCCATGATCAGTACGATGTCGTGTTCGTCGCAGATAGCGCGCACACCTGGCCAGTAGTCATCCGGCGGCACAATTGCTCCCCCGGAAGAGCCTGTGATGGGTTCGGCGATTAATCCTGCGATGGTGTCGGCGCCTTCTGCATCGATGACATCCTGCAAAGCTTCCAGGTAAAAGGCAGCGGCATCGGGATGATGACTGCCCAGAGGGCACCTCAGGGGGTAGGGTGTTCGCACTTCTGGAAAGTGGGGGAGTGCCGACTCCAACCCCTTCTTACGGCCCGGGTGACCGCTGATAGACGCAGTGGCGAGTGACGTTCCATGGTAGCTGATGGTGCGGCCGATAATTTTTGTTTTGCTCGGTCGGTCCATCGCCTGTTGGTAATGAAGGGCGATTTTCATCGCCGCTTCGTTCGATTCTGTGCCTCCCGAGGTACAGTGAATTCGCGGTAGGAAGTCCGGTAACCAGTCCGCCAGGGATTCGAGCATCGCCACCCTCGATGGGGTTTGCCACGGGGGAACGACGTAGCTCGTGTCCAGAGTTGCCTGGTAAACAGCCTCGGCCACTCGTTTCCGGCCATGGCCGATATTGCTGACGATCGCACCACCCGCTGCGTCCAGAATCGGCCGGTTGTTCTCATCGTAAAGGTACACCCCCTCAGCTCGGCTGATAGTGATGTTCCGCCCTTTAAGAAATGGCCAATTCAGCTTGCCCATGCCAGTATCCTTAGTCACCTGATCGCGCAGACAGTCACGATGATTAAACTGATTGCTCTTATCTCGAAGCAACCGCACCTCTCTAATGAAGAGTTTAGATCTTACTACGAGACACACCACGCGCCGTTGATTTCACGTCTGGCGCCCATGATGGCACGTTACACCCGAAGCTACTTGCCGGAAACCCCTGATGTGCCGGGCGACAGGGGCGATGCAAATTTTGATGTCCTCACGGAAATCTGGCTTGAAGATGAATCTCAGTTGTCAGCCTTCTGGTCACGTTTGCGCGAGCCCGAGATCAGTCGGGCGATTCGTGCCGATGAGGCGAATTTCCTGCTCAGTGAACGTACACAGATGTACAGAGTAGATGAGGTTGCAAGCGATTGAAGGCGTGTGAATCTGCAGACGAAGGAAGCAAACCGGCTCCTTAAGAAAACGTAAGAAACCGGCTTGCTGTGCGGTGCTAATCGATCATGCAATTCGCGTAGAAGGTGGTTGTTGCAGGCCAGTCAGAGAATAGGCCAATGATGCCGACCTTTTTATATAGCGCATGAATGGTGGTCATGATATCGCCGTCATTCTGCACAACTTCACTGGTGGTCTGGTAATAAAAGCCGCCGCCGCCGGGGTTCAACTGGCCGGAGCGTTCCGTGGTCCAGGAAATGATATCCAGGCCTTCTCGTTTGGCGGACTTTGCGTACTCGGACTGCACAATTCGGCCCTTTTCGTTGACACCCAGTAACATGAACATTGGCGGAGCGACGATGTTCACACCATCTCGCGCGAGTTGAGCCATGTTGGGCTCCAGTGCTTCCACAGCTTCGCGGGAGGCTACGTCTGTCCCGTAACGACTGTCGAGGAACACGGCCTGACGCCCATAACTTGGATTGGCATTTACCCAATAGAGCACATCCGCATAATTGAAGGATTGAGGCCATACACGGCGTGGTTTGACGCCAGCCGCGCGGTACTCGTCTATCATCTGCTGGGCGTAGTCCTCCTGCGTGTAGTCGCCCTCGTAAGGCATTTCCACCCGTGGAGATTTCAGTTCGGGCGTCATGCCTGCACCCAGTGATTTGAAGAGTTCGATGCTTTCAGCGTGGGTGATCAGTGTACCTCTGCCACCGTTGCTGTAGAGATCGGTGCGCCACTTAGCGGTGGCGTCCATGTATTCCGCGATGGAAGTAGCGTTGCGATTTGCGGCGTCCATCTTACCTTCGAGAGTCTTAAACTCAGCCAACGTGATGTCTGACGTACAGCAATTGATCTCCGGTCCGTTGATGAGATTGCCTTCGCTGTCGAATTCCGGCGGTGTGCTGCACTTCTGGGCAAGAGGGGTCGCCAGGATGTTTGTTGTGGTGTGCAGGTCGCACTGATCGTGGCGACACACCAATTCGCGATCTTTGGTGAAAGTGACATCACATTCGAGAATGCCCGCCCCCATGCGAGCCGCAGCAATATACGATTCACGGGTGTGTTCAGGAAACTGCATGGGTGCGCCCCGATGGCCGATAGAAAAATCGTGTTTTCTGAAATTTCTGGTTTTCACCGCGCACCGTTCGAGCCTGCGTTTCAGACGTGAATCAGTCATCTGGTCAACCAGATAGTACGGTCTTGGTCCAAGCTGAACGGCAGGGTTTTTCTTATACGATTTTTCCCATCCGCCTTCATGCCATTGATCAGCCCATTTGTTGTCATGGTAATCGTCACCAGCGCTAACCAATGGCGCCAGTAACGCAATACAGATCATCCATAGCCATCGTTTCATATGTGCTCCTAGTCCTTGTTAAGTGATGTCCGGACCCGTTGGAAGGTCTTGTTGTACAAGGTGAACTTGGAAGGTTGCAGATTCGTGGCTATTGAGTGTTGGTTTGATGATGCTTTCGCAACGAATACAGACTTTGCGTCACGAAATCGCAACGCTTGCGACTTATTAGTTAGATGGTCACCGTCAGAAGGTCAGCGTCAGCTGCGAGTAGCCGTAGTAGGTGTTGGCTTCAGGACCGCCTGGTACGTTTCTGGCAAAGCTGCCGCGCCTCAGTGCTGAGCCGCCAATTTCCAGGCGTAGTTGGTCGGCGATCAGCCAATGACGGACACGAAAATCAAAAGTATGCCCAAGACGATCCCCCGCCTCCCCAGAAGGGTCCTGTAGTTGTGCAACCACCCAACTGTCCCGGGCGGAGTCGAGGGTGACGTATTGGTAGATCAGACGACCGTCTGTCTTGCCTTTCGAAAAAGAAAAGCGGATACCGAGCGCATCGATGTTTGAACGGGTAAGTGGGCCGTGAATACTGGTATTGCCGAGATCTCCGCGGCGGGTACCGTAAAAACGCTCGTATCGCTCATAGTGACCATCGGTTGGGTCATCATCGCCGCTCGCTAGGTCATACTCTATTCCCACTCGGGTACGCCAGCTGTTGTTAAAGGTGTAACCAACTTCGGCATGTAACATGTGGGCTCGTACATCAAGCTCGTCAGCGGTGGAGTCGATAGAACGTGATCGATGCCCCCATCGGTAGGCAAATTCCAAATCAAAATCCAAGCGCCCTGGCGTCTTTGCCTGAAATAAGCGCAAGCCAGGAGCGAACACCTCACGATCGGCGCTTGGCCGTGCTTCATCGTCCTCGTTGAGACCGTAAATAAACACATCTGCGTTCACGTTTCCGATAAGGTTCTGCCGCTGGAGGTGAAGTCCCCAGAATTTACGGTTACGGTCCTCGCGGTCCAGTTGCCATTCGTTGTCCCCCAGCTCTCCACTGGAGCGGGGATACTTGCGCACAGGCTCTACCAGAAAAAGATCCAGTTGGTTGTCCGCCGTCTTGCGAGTCCAATGTACGCCTGTATAGGCGTTGATGGTGTTGCGAAAGTCGTTACGCTCAACGAAACGGCGGCTGGCAATATCCAGGGTGAAGCGGCCTAGTTTGAGCTTATCTTTTTGACCGGGCGTCAACGCAAGATAGGCCTGCAGAATATCTGCGGTATTGACGAAGCTGGTACTGAAGGGGGAGTCTCGGTCGTCCAGATAGGTCCTGGCATCGTGTAATTCACCGACAACCTTAAAGCTTGGCCGACTCAGGGATCCTGCCAGCAGGGTACGCACCGCGATGAGCTGGTCGCCCCCCTGTAGGTTGGCGCGAAACTGTCCGTCAAGAGATTCATAGCGAACGCGTGTTTCGCCCCAGAAATGGTGTTGTGGAGGGGCGGAGTCGGCGGTTGTGGCTGCACTTAGGAAAACGCATGTGAGGCCTGCAAACAGACGAACCATTAAACACTCTTAGCTGTATCGGTGGCGCGGACTATAGCGCAAGCGTTCTTCGCTGACTTTATCCTATTGGTAAAAAATGTTCCGACTTAACGGCCTTGCCAGTTCGGCGTACGCTTCTCAGCAAACGCCTTTGGTCCCTCCAGGGCGTCGTCGCTTTCTGCGCGGCGGACCTCAGCCTCATATTCGGTTGCAAAGGCCTGGTGCAGCGGCCTGTCCAGGCCACGCATCGCTGCTTCCTTGGTAGCACGTACGGCCAATGGCGCGCAGCGCAGAATGTCATCCACCCAGCCCTGAACGCACGCGTCGAGTTCTGTCCGGGGGACAACTTCGTTGACCAGTCCCAATTCATACGCACGTTGTGCATTCATGTGTCTGCCTGTAAGCAGGTACCCCATTGCGGGTTTCAGCCCAATCTGTCGCGGCAGGCGGTGTACCCCGACACCTCCGGCGATGAGGCCGCGTCGGGGTTCGGGTAGACCCACTTCTACGTCGTCAGCACAGATGATGATGTCGCAACCGAGTGCCAGCTCCAGTCCTCCGCCCAGCGCAAAACCGTTTACTTTCGCGATGACCGGTTTGGGGAAATACCAGCGCTGGTTCAGCGGCGTTGTGTTAGCCGCCATCTCTGCCCACTGGGCTCGCTGTTCTTCAGTCGCTTCGCGCTCAATTGCTCTGTGTTTCAGGTCGGCGCCTGCACAGAACGCACGTTCGCCTGCGCCGGTGACCACCGCGAGCCAGATGTCAGGGTCGGCTTCAACCCGGTCGAAACATTGTGAGAGTTCAAAGCGTAAGTCCGGATTGAGCGCGTTCATCGCTTCAGGTCTGTTCAGTGTTATGGTCGCGACGTGATTGCTGACCTGCCACTCCACAATAGCCATTGCTTGCTCTCCCTCAATGCTGAATTGCGGTTAGTATAACTTCGATGGAATTCTCGTTATGAATGCTCATGAGTGAATTGGATCGTGACACGGTTGCAGCTGCTATGGCGCAAGCCTGGGCTGAAGTATCACCCAAAGACATGGCGAACAGCTTTGCGCAGCCGCTGTATGGCACCCCCGGTGAGTGGGATTTGCCTCAAGACGTGGTGCCAAAAAAGAACCTGCTGTATCTCGCGGTCGGTATTCCAGACAGCGACAGTTTGCCCAAGGCAGCCCTGGGAGAGTCTGCGGCTCGGGTCATTGCAAAGCCCGGTGATCTGGCACTTCGATATGGCTTTGGTCAGGGTCCGGAAGGCATACGTGCCTGGCTTGCGGAAGAGCGCAGCCAAGCAGAGAACTTTGCGGTGACACCCGAGTGGTTCCAGATGACCAATGGTTCATCCGGTGCCATTGACCTGGTGGTTCGCTCGTTGATCGAGCCGGGTGATGTGATTATCGCGGAAAATCCTACGTACATGGGGACCCTGCATAACTTTCGCGGTGTGGGTGCGGATGTTCGTTACGTGCCTATCGATGAGGAAGGCCTGGACACAGATGCGTTGGAGGATCTGCTCAAAGCGCTGACCAAAGAGGGTGAACGCGTCAAACTCATCTACACCATTTCTGCGTTTCAAAACCCATCGGGTGCCGTGTTGTCGGCAGCACGACGGACACGTTTGTTAGAACTTGCTGCGTCGTATCAAGCGCTTGTCCTCGATGATGAAGCGTATCGGGAGCTGTGGTTTGAAGAACGTCCGCCCCGCGCTTTGTCAGCTATGGCAAAGGGTTGGGGTGTGATCACAGTCGGGTCGTTCTCTAAAACCGTGGCAACAGGGATTCGCGTCGGTTTCATTCATGCACGACCCGAACTGCTGGCGTTGTTTGGTCGCATGCGGTTTGCCATGGGTCAGAACCAGCTGGGATTGCGTGCATTTGGCGAGTTTCTGACCTCTGGCGCGTACCCGGGTCACCTCAAAAAGGTTCGCGAAGTTTATCAGCGCAAGCGCGATCTGCTGCACACAGCGATGCAGCAGGCGGGTCTTGGCCGCTATCTCAATTGGCAGCCTCCCGGCGGCGGCTTTTATATCTGGGCGGAATTGCAAGAAGGGTTGGATCGGGAAGCGTTGTGGCGCACCGCTATCCACGAAGGCATAGCCGTTAACAACGGACGCGGCTTTGCTCCGGCTGATGGACTCCAGGAAGGACAGGAATCACGTCATATACGCATCGCCTATCCCTGGACCCCGGAAAGTGATTTTGTCGAAGCCGCTGAACGATTGAGTGCCGCTTGTGCTCGAGTAGAAGCAGGTGACATAGTTTAGAAAAGGGCGCAGGGGAGCGTTTTATGAAACAGACAAGCCCGTTGGAATTGGGCCTGCCGGTGCAGGATCTGGACAAAATGGTTGAGTTTTATGCGACCGTGTTCAGTTGTCAGGAGGAGCGTCGTGCAGAGATCCCTGCGGAACTCAGCAAAGGCATTGGGGTGGCTGAAAACGGCTACACAAATGTCTGGATGAAGTTTCCGGGCGGTGAAATTATCAAGCTGGTGCGTCCCTCTGAGGCACCCATAGGTAACGCCACAGAAGGCTATCTTGCCTCGCGTACAGGCATTGCCTATTTCACGTTGTATTGTGACGACATCGCCGCCGCTGTGGATAAGGCAGAAGCCAATGGCGCCGAGCTGATTTCAGAGCGGGCGCTGCTGGAAGGGAGCGTGGGCGTGAAGCTGGGCTTTCTGCGTGACCCGGAAGGGAATGTGTTTGAGTTTGTCGAGAGATGAGCTAAGCCATAACATAGAGGGGATGAGATAGGAGGCTATTTGTGAAAGACGAAGATGTAGCAACCTTGAGACGGTTGATGGAATACGAAGCCGCTCGCACTGAACCGCCGAGGGAGTTTCCTACGCTGCCGGATATCCCAGCGGGTCGTTACACGGACCCACGTTTCTATGAACTGGAAAAACAGTTTGTGTGGCGCAAAGCGTGGCTCTTTGCCGCTCATATAGACGAGATTCCCGAGCCTGGCTGTTTCGTGACGTGGGAGAACACCGGCGAGCCGGTGGTGATCGTGCACGCGCAGGATGGCAGTGTGAATGCGTTCTACAACACCTGCAGCCATCGCGGCGCACCGGTGGTGACAGATGAATCGGGTCGTCGGCCCACGCTCACGTGTAAGTACCATGGCTGGAGCTACGATCTGAAAGGGGACCTCATCTCCATTCGGGACGCTGAAGATTTTCGTGACCTGGATTTCAGCTGTAGAGGCCTCACCCCCATTCGCTGTGAGCGGTTTGGCAACCTGATCTTCCTGAACTTTGATCCGGATGCGCCCACGCTGCTCGAATGGTTGGGTCCGGTGGTTGACGAGTGGGCTGAGTTTCAGTTTGAACACTGTCGTCTTGTCAGCAAGAAAAGCTTTGATCTCAACTGTAATTGGAAGATCGCGATGGAGGCCAATACCGAGGTCTACCATGTGCCTAACATTCATCCGAACACGGTTGCCCCTGTCCTGGACCACCGGCGTAACGTCAACTCCTTCTATGCCAATGGTCATGGCAGGATGGTCGCCCCGGGGTATGATCGGGAGGCGCCGGACCGTTCGAGCGCCATCGATCGCTCACCCTATCCGGTCATTGATACAGTAAGCGAAATAGGCCAGACCTGTACCCAGTCTTATGGCGTGTTCCCGAATTGGGTTTCACCTCTGAGTCCGCAAACCATTCCGCCGTTACTGTTCTGGCCGACTTCCATCCGCACCTGCAAGTTTGAGGTGTGGACGATGTACCACGGACGCGGCGAAGGCGGCATTGATCCGTCTGAGCTGACCAACATGTGGACAAACTCGGAAGAGACCGAGCTGGGTCAGGTGCTGCTGGAGGACACGCAGTTTGGTCTTGCGATTCAGAAGTCGATGGAATCCCGCGGTTTTCAGGGTGTGCCACTTTCCTATCAGGAAGCGCGTATTTACCACTGGAATCAATGGGCAGATCGTATTATTGGTCCAGAGAAAATCCCTGAGGAGCTGCGAGTGGCACAGGTCATGGGCGATGAATGGCTGATGCCCAATGACCCGCGCATAGCTGAAATGAATGAGGTTTCGGCTGGCTAACGGCTACCGCTGCGGTGGACTGATTGCACAACGTAGCCGCCAGAGCGTTCGTCGGCGACCATCGCAATGAATCCACGTTTTTCGGCTTCCTCCAGAAGATCGTTGAACGACGAGAAACCGTGCGCGCTTTCGTTGAAGCCAGGGCGACGGCGTTTCAGAGTTTGTTTGATCATCGAGCCAAACACCTTGCCGCCGCGCTCAGCGATAAGCGCTTCCGCGGTATCGAGAACAAGATCGATACCTTCTTCTCCAATATCTTCTTTGTGGTCCTCTTTTTGACTTCGAGAATCCTTGCTCGGCTTTTTCGCGGTTGATGTTTTTCGCTCGGCTGATTTTTTAGCAGCAGGGCGTCGGCTTTTCTGAGTTGTCTTTTCCTTGATGAGATCGTTATAAAAAATGAACTCATCGCAGTTGCTCATCAGCAGATCGGATGTGCTGCTTTTTACACCCACACCGATGACAATTTTTGCATTCTCCCGGAGTTTGCTGACAAGCGGTGAGAAGTCGGAGTCGCCGCTGATAATCACAAACGTATCGATATGATCCTTGGTGTAGCAGAGATCCAGTGCATCTACGACCATGCGTATGTCCGCTGAGTTTTTACCCGATTGGCGGGTGTGGGGGATTTCGATCAGCTCAAAAGCGGCATCATGCATGGCCGGCTTAAATTCTTTATACCGATCCCAGTCGCAGTAAGCCTTTTTGACCACCACGTTGCCTTTTACGAGAAGTCGCTCCAGCACCAGGGCGATGTCGAATTTGGGAAATTTTTCGTCGCGTACCCCAAGGGCCACGTTTTCGAAATCGCAGAAGAGCGCAAGATTGGAATCAGACATAGGGTGGGTCCGCGTGGTTTGTGAGATTTAAACACAAAAAAAGCCCGGCCGTTGCCGACCGGGCTTTTGGTTTCGCTAGTTTTTCTAACTAGTTTTCAAGCGAGTAAACCAGACCCAACTTGATCATTCGACCGAAGGGCGAATGGTTGTAGGGATCGTAGTTCACATCGTTTGCGACGCGCGGCGGATCTTCGTCCAAGGCATTGAAGATCGACAGCGAGATGGTCAGGTTTTCAACCATGTTGTTCACGTAGGTGATGTCATGGGTGATGTGATCATCGATGTCGCGCAGGTTTGCAGGCGTATCAGCCGCCAGGTCATCGTAGCCGGATATGAAGCGCGCTGCGTAGTTGATGCGATGCTGGTCACCACCCCAACGTACGAAGAACGCTGCTTTGTTTTCTGGCTTAGGTGTGAACGGCGTACCTTCGTTGGAGCGACCAACAAAGTCACCGCCTTCACCCACGACGAAGCCGTCGCGCAGCTGGAAGTCATCTGATTCGTACTCAAGCTGGTGTGTACCTTCGATACCCACATCGAGTGAACCATCAGCAATGTCGTCCCAACGCTGGCTGAACACATAGTCGATACCAGAGGTTTGAATGTCCGCACCGTTGATAACAAACCGCTGTACTCGTTCCATCGCACCGGCAGAAGCACCCGTGGGGGTGAGGCGAGCCCGCAGGATGGCACAATCAGGCGTGCCAACACCGGCGCCACCGTCCGCACAACCCAGGGCTGCGTAGGAGCCAACGATCTGCTCAGCGCTTTCCGTCTGGAACGGATCTTCGAAGTCGAACGACCAGTAGTCGATAGACGCATAGAAGCCACCGTCGGTCTGGTAAATCGCACCAAAGTTCAGCGCGGTTGCAGATTCAGGTTCGAGGCTTGGGTTGCCGGTGGTATCCGCTGCCTTAAACGCAAGCGCTTGAGGGATAAACACCAGGTTGGTACCCGTGCCGCTCAAGAAGCTGGCGGGTGGCGCGCGGAACGTGGTGGATGCAGAGCCGCGAAGCGTGAGCTGCTCGGTCGCATCAAAGCGGAACGCAACTTTAGGATCAAAGGAGTCACCGCCCTTGTCACCGTAGTCTTCGTAGCGCGCAGCAATCTGCATCTCGAATCGATCGGAGAAGGGCAGATTCACTTCGGCGAATGCTGCATATACGTCACGCGAAGTAGATTCTTCGTCTGTCGCAGCGAGGAAGGCCAGTTGACCCGCACCACCTGTGCCGCAATCCAGCTGGGCAACGTGTCCCAGGGTCACAGATACAGGGTTGTTGAAGGGGCAGGGGTTCAGCGCGCGGTTAGCAACGTCTGCAACTTCAAAGTCGTAGTCGTCTTCGCGGTACTGCAGACCTGCCGCCCAACCGACAACACCACCGTCCAGTTCCCAATTGCTTTCGCCATTGAAGATGGCTTCGAATACGAGAGTTTCGTTGGTGGTTTCTGAGCCCGTGTCGGCAGAAAGCCAGTCGATCAGCTCGGTTGGGTTAGCAACTGCAGCGTTAAACTGCGGGTTTTGCACACCGGTCACAGGCGAGAAGGGCAACGCATTCGAGAACGGGTTGTAGTACATGCAATCGCCGACGCCGGGGGTGCCGGTAGCTTGATCACAGTTAGCACCGCCAAGACCGTCCAGTGCAAATGCCATTCGCTCAATGTACATATCTCCACCGCCGAGTGTGCGTACACGCTCAGACCAGCTCAAAGATATGTCGAAGCCGATGGCATTTTCGAATTCACCGACCAGTCCGGCAGACAGGCGCGTGGTCTCGGTGTTGCGCTCAGCTTTCAGCGGCTGGCCGTTGCGACCGAACACACCGAGCATGCGTGACCAGCTGTATACACCTGCAGCAGGGTCCAGAAGTCCTGGATTCTGTGCTTTGAGGTCGATGAGACCTGGGTGCGTGGGCGCTACAAAACGGTCAGGACCGGTCAAAGCCTGCGGCGGATAGGAAGGTGACGAATTCCACTCAGGGATATCCATTTCGTGATACAGCGCTTCTACGTGGAAGGTGGTTGTATCGTTGATATCAACGTTGATCTCACCAAAGAACTTCATCGTTTCTTCGTCTTCGATCAGGTTGTCAAACCAAGTGTACTGGAACCGACAGAATCCTCCGGCGTTGGTGCCGCCGAGCAAGTCACAGTTTGGGTCTGCTACCAAGCCCTGCGCAAACGCAGGTGTTGCCGGTGTGCCATCAGGGTTGGCCGTTGCCGGTAAGAGGGTGCCAGGGTTACCGATAGACGACCAGCCGCCGGGTGCTGGGTTTTCAGCGTAGGTGCGCAATGCCCAGTCACGATCGCGGATACGCAGTTCCTGACGCTCGGTGTATTCTGCGGACAAAGCGACATGCACGTTGTCAAATGACTGCCCCCAGATAACGCCCAGATTGCGATCGCCTGCCGAGTCTTCTATATGCTGGAACGAACCGCGGGCTTCGAAACCTTCGAAGTTCTTGCGGGTGATGAAGTTCACCACACCACCGATTGCGTCAGAACCGTAGGTTGCCGCGGCACCATCTTTCAAAACCTCTACTCGGCCGATCGCAATGCCGGGAATGGCACTGATGTCGACACCGCGAGTTTCTGTGGTGACGTGACGTTTACTGTTGATCAATACCAACGTACGGGCAGAACCCAGTCCGCGCAGGTTAACGGTGGAAATCCCCTCTGCTGCCTGTGCCGCGCGCGTGTCGAACTGGTTGGATTCGGCCAACGCACTGGAACTTACGTTCAGGTTTCTGATCATTTCATTGATGGATGGGTCACCCTGGTCTTCCAGGTCGGCCCGGGTGAGGACGTCGACAGGCAGGGCGGCGTCTTCGGGTGTCCCTCTAATATAGGAACCGGTGACCACCACCTCTTCTGTGTAACTCTCACCTTCGTCTTGCGCGAAAGCTGGCTGAAACAGCAGCCACGAGCAAACGACAGCCGCGACAAGCTTGCCGCGCTGCACCAACGTGTGTGCTTTCATATTTTCTCTCTCCAATGGTTAAGGACCCTTTCAAAAAGTCCCGGCGAGGAGGCTAGAGAGGCAGACAGCCTGTGTCAATAACCCTGAAAAGAAATGTTGGCGACAATGTAGGGGGTGCTTACTTTTGCCGGTTAATGCCGCTGTACGGGCAACGTCACCGTAAATGTGGTGCCTTGTCCCTCGGCACTTTCGCATTCGATCTGGCCTTTGTGATCATTGATGATCCCCAGACTGATGGACAGGCCAAGCCCGGTACCCTCGCCTACGTCTTTGGTGGTGAAAAAGGGCTCAAAAAGCTTCTTTTGGTGCTCTGGAGAGATGCCGGAGCCGTTATCGGCGACAGTGACTACAACCTGATCATCCTCTAGACGGCTGGAAATCTCGATACGTCCCGCTGATTCGGGGAGTGCCTGACCGGCATTGACAATCAGATTCATGAAAACCTGCCCAAGCCGGCCGGAATTGCCGAGGACTGGTGGGATGTCATCCAGCGTTTCGATGATTTCGCACTGATGTTTCAACTGGCCCCGTGCAATATTGAGTGTGTTTGCGAGTACGTCGTTGATCTGGACCTCTGTTTGCTCATCACCGTCCATGTGTGAAAACGTTTTCAGGCCGGCGACGATGTCGCGAACGCGTTCAATGCCGGAACGGCTTTCTTTCAAAATATCCTGCGAGTCCTCCAGGACAAAGTCGATATCTTCAGCTTCAAGCAGCTCTTTGAGGGATTTGGCAGCGGGTGCTTCGGGGGATTCCTGCATTAAAGTTTGCGACAGGGCCACTATCTCGGCGAAAACCGGCGCGTATTCTCCGAGTGTGTTCAAGTTACTTTGCACAAACCCGATCGGGTTGTTGATCTCATGCGCAACCCCAGCGGCCATCACACCGAGTGAAGCCATCTTCTCGGATTGCACCAACTGGTCTTTGTTGGACTCCAGTTCCTCCAGCGCGGCCTCAAGTTCTTTGTAGGAATGAAAGAGCTCACGGGACTTCTCCTCCAAAAGGGACTCTGCAGCGGCACGACGCTTCCGTTCCCGGTTGAGAGCGCGTTCGAGCAGGGCTGGATCGTTGGTCTGTTCTGTCATCTTTTCTGTTTTTTCTGCAGCCTGGGCGGGGCTAGTGCAGAATTTTCAGTTCAAGTGCACAGTGGTCGTCGCCCTTGTGCATGCAGATGTCGTGCTTCAGCCGATAGGTTTCTTCAAAGTGCTTGGCAGAACCCGAGATCAGGCCTTCCGCGAGGCTGCACAGCTTACGTGGTGATTTGTACAGCATCGTCAACTCATCGTCGTTGGCGTCCTCGTACTGAAATTCCGGCAAGCCGGCTTCCGGATACAGCTTGCGCACCTCGACGTGAATCACCTGATCTACGGTCAGTAAAAATGCCTTGAGGTTGGGCTGATCTTCGAAAAACACGGGATAGTTGGCGGCAAATTTTGGCACCATGTATTCGCCGAATGCCTTGACCAGGTCGGCTGCCGGAATACCTGTGGCGGTTTCCGCGGCGCCAACAAGCGACAGCAATTCCTCATCGGGATACGTCTCTGTCGCCACGTAAACACCGTCCAGATCGGTGGCGTCTAACAAACCATCCCAGGCTGCTAAACCAAACTTTTCTTCGACCATTTCGTTCAGGATGTTGAATACGATTCCCTTCATTTTGAATGCTCCGTGAGATTCTGGTTGACGACATAGATCTGCAGTGTTTTGTCCGATCTGCGCTCCAGGTTCAGTAAGGTTCCGATGGTCGCTTCTGTCAGCGTATTGCCCTTGGCAAGCAACACAGCACCCTCCGATGTGGTCAGATCTCGAGCAAGGCGCATACCCGGTAACAGGGACATGCTTTTGACCAGCACCTCATCCAGTGAAACGTCCAACTCATCAATCGTCTTCACAACCTGAGTGAAGATTTTGACAAGCTCAGGATCGTAAGCAGCGCCGCCGCCATCGACGATAAACTGCACGGCTTTTGCCGGTGTCAGCTGTTCTGCAAAGATTCGGCCGCTGATTGCATCGTAGTAGTCGCGTGCAATAGCGAGGATGCGCGCACCCAATGGAATACCTTCTCCGACACTGTTCTGCGGAAACCCCGCGCCGTTAAATTCTTCGTGTTGCGCACCGACAATTGCGCTGGCTGTCTTCAGGCGTGGGACGCTTAACAGCACGGCCTCTGCGTAGGAGGGATGCAGTTCATACTGTTCCCGTTGTGCCTGGGTCATCTCGGATCTCGGTGTCTCAACAACACTGGAGGGTACTCCGACCCACCCTAGACGATGCAGCCGAACGCCGTGTTTCAGATGCAGGAGGTCCTCGTCATCCAGCTCCAGTTGTTGGCCGATCGCCAGCGCGAGATTTACTTTTTTACGTGAATGTTCGCTTTCCTGTTGCGGCATTGTGGCTATGTTCGCCACCAGGGAGACCATCTGTTCGTAAGTTTCTTCGAGCTCTTCCAGCGTGTTCGATAGAACCCCGGATGTATGCTCCAACTGCTCGGTCCGCTGTTCCACTCTCCCGGCGAGTTCTTCATTCAGTTTCGCCAGTTCTTCGTTCTGCTGTTTGGCGAGCTCGTTCAGGTAGCTGTTTTCACGTTCCAGCCGTACCATTTTCAGCGCATCGGTGACAACCCGGCGCAACTCTTCGTCATCCCAAGGCTTGTTGAGGTACAAAGAAACCCCGCCGTCATTAATGGCATCTCTAGCGGCGTCCGCATCGGCGTAACCGGTGAGCACAATGCGACGAGTGTGGGGCTGCTTTTCTGCAGCAACCTTTAGAAACTCTGGTCCTGTCATCTCCGGCATGCGCATGTCGCTCAAGATGACATCAACCTCGCGTGCGTTCAGGATCTCTATGCCAGCTGGACCGGAGTTGGCGGTTAAAATCTCAGCGTCAACCTTGCGTAACGTCCGCTTCAGGGATTTGAGTACGTTCTCCTCATCATCCACGCTGAGAATCACAGGTTTAGTGTCGCTCATCTGCGCCCCCTTCAACCAACTGCAAAAACTCCGGGATAGCGAGGGGCTTGTGGAACGCATAACCCTGAATCAGGGTGCATCCCAACGCCTGGCACAGGTCAACCTGTGCCGCAGTTTCCACGCCTTCGGCGATGCTCTCCATGCCCAGTTCGTGGGTCATCTCCACCAGGCGGGAAAACAAAGTGTGGCTGCGTTCATCAGCTTCGACGTTGCGTATCAGCGAGCGGTCGAACTTAAGGACGTCAATTGGCAGCTCGTTTAAGAGTCCCAAGGAAGAGTGTCCCGTACCAAAGTCGTCGAGAGCCAGGCGGAAACCTTTGTCCTTCAGCTCCTGCATGGTCTTCAAAGCACCGCTTGGATCGTCCATCACCGTGCTTTCGGTGATTTCGATTTCCACCCATTTCGTCTCACCCGGGTGCCTTCTGGCGAAACGCAGCAGCGGTTCGGTCCAATCCGGCAGAGAAAACTGCCGCGGCGATATGTTCATGCTGATTCGAATCCCGTCCAGGCCGCGTCGTCGCAGGGTGAGTAGCGTCCTGCAGGATTCTGCGATGACCCATGCGCCGAGTTCGTGGATAAAGCCATTACGCTCGGCAAGATCAATGAACTGCATCGGGGAAATCAGACCGCGATCCGGATGGTTCCACCGGCAGAGGGCTTCCGCGCCTTTGACTTTGTAGGTCTGACTGCAGACCTGTGGTTGAATCTGCAGGAAAAATTCTTTCTGCACGAGTCCACAACGCATGTCTTCTTCGAGCGAATGGCGTTCCTGAAGGTCATCCTCGATATTATGAGAATAGGCTGTGATCTCTCCTGCGTAGCTGGTGGCAGTCAGCGCTACAAGCCCCCTTTGCAACCACTCCGCGGGAGTATCCTCCCCGGCGTCGGCGTATCCAGCTGCCAGACGGATATCGGCCATCTGTTCGCCTAATTGATAGGGTTGTGTAATGTTCTGCGCCATCTTTCCCATGTCGTCCAGTGGCACAACACAGGTCACCGTTGCGAGCAGCGTGTCCTCGATTCGAACGAATGGAGAGAGCAGCGGACCGGTGAAAGTCTCACACCTTGCTGTCAGATCCGCGAGGAATTGTTGCTCCTGTTCAGCGCCTATAAAACTAAGAACACTTGGGTTTCTAATTTCCAGAAGCAGAACGCGGGCGGGCTTGGCGATGCTTCCGATGGCATCGCAGAATTCCGCGTGCCGATTCTGGACAGCTTTTTTTTGGGTTTGGGCGACAGCAGCGGCTTCGCGGACAATGGAACGCAGATTGTCATTGGCCCAAGGCTTAACCAGAAATTTGTAGATTGCGCCATCATTGACGGCTTGCACCACGGCGTCCATATCGGCCTGTCCGCTTAACATGATGCGGACGGTTTCGGGGTTGGAGGCTTTAATTTTTGTCAGCAGCTCCGCGCCGGTCATGCCGGGCATGCGATGGTCGCTGATGACCACGTCAAACGAATTCTCCTTGAAGAGGTCGAGCGCATCCTGGCCGCTATGGGCGAGGGTGATGTGATAGCCTTCGTGCCGCAGAGCCCGACGTATCGCTTTCGGAATGTTGGGCTCGTCGTCAACGAGCAGTAGGTTGCAATCCAAACTTGCCTCAAAATCTTCCCTGTCAGCTTAGTATAGGTAGGGTTCACGGGCTCGAACGGGCGATTGTGTGACCTTGCGCACAGGGTGTGGGGTCTTGGGGAGATTGTTGGCGTTTTTAGCTGAGGCGAGCGCGATGCGCGCTGAGGGTAAATTCCGGGTCTGGCAGCGTCGGTTGCTGCTGGTAGCAAGCGATGTCGTAGAAATCTCGCAGCGCGCAAATCTTCCCGTCGCGGATTTCGATCACCCCGGCAATATGAGGTGTCATCAAATCGCGTCCGTCAGCAGCCCAGTGATGGTCAACGCGTTCTGTAAAGACTACGTTTGCGGCGCTGGCAATATGCAGTAGATCGGCGGTGAAGTGGGTCTGATCCGCAAGAATAGGGATCAGATCGCGGAAGCCCCCGCGCGAAGCGAGATCTCGAAACGCCTGCTGGCCATTTAATGTGGGCAGCCCGCTGTTTGCCCAGACAAAGTCCTCCGTGCAGAGTTCGGTCATCCTGTCCAGGAGGTCACCGTCCTCCATGGCTTTAAATATGGCGAGTGCCAGGCGTTCGTTGTCGTTACCAGCCACACTGAGATCGATCATCGATTATTGTTGACCCAGGCGCCTCGCGCCTATGTCTTGGGCGAGTTGCATAATATGGCGATTGCCGCGCTGCCAGAACAGCTTGAGGGTTACCGCTTCGATCAACCAGCGGTCCCCATCTTTGCGCAACCGATCGGTGTAGTAGCCACCGATGGCATAGTCGAAGCTGCCCTCGTCGTTGGCCAGGAAGTGTTCAGCCTTCATGTACATACGGCAAGTGGCCGATTCGCCGTCGATGTCCACGATAGGGTTGGTCATAACGTGTTGGGTGGCGTCCAAGCCCGTAAACAGCACCCTTACACCCGCTACCCAGGCATCCGCGCTCAGGGTTTGCGCTGGTTGGCCGCTGTAGTCTTCGAAATCCATCGTGATATCATCCGTGAATATCGAGCGAAGCAGATCGAAATCGCGAGTATCTATACCTAACGCGTATTCATAACGTTTGCGGGCGATCTCGTTGAAATCATCCATAGCTACCGGCTCTTCGGTGCCACGTCGCTCTCAAGCCATTTGTTCAGCGTATCGTGGAAATGCCGGATCTTTGTTTCCTGGTAGCTCGCAAATATGGTTTCGCCCTTCGGATGGCTGTGCAGACCTTTTTGCACCATACGGTGATTGACGTAATCCTGATTAAAGATTTTGGCCAGGTTGCTGCCGATTTCGGGGGCCAGGGTGTAATCGTCGTCAAGGTCCAGGAATGTACACTTTGCCGGGGGCGGCGGTTCAACCCCTTCCGGCAGCGGAATCATGTACATCACTTCGTGCAGCGATTGCTCGGGATTGTCCCCATCTGGGCGGAACCGATAGAAGATCGGGTTGAAATCAGCCCAGGGACTCAGATTGGGAAATACGGAATAGAAGATCGCATCGTTCAAATCGGCATCAGAAACCTGATCAACATAGTCACCAAACTGAGGGCGCATTCCTTCTCTACGCGCGGCCGCCCGTTCGCTGCGATACTGCGCCGGGTCGGTGGGATAGACCATGGCATCGTCCTCCTCACCCTCGCAGATGCGACCGCCGACCCAACTGCACATTTGAATATCGGCTGATTTGACGTCGCCTTCGATGTATTCGGCGTGCTCAGTGAAGCGGCCGGTTTTGCCGTCGGGCGTTTCCACCTCAACGACGCCGTCTTCAATGCGTCTGTAGGTGTGTCCGCTGATCATGTGCTTAAGGCTTTGATACGCCTTGCCGTCGGGGTAACAGCTGGGATCGTTTTCCGTCATGCCGGTGTGCGGACTGGGATGACCGGAAGCGGACATGGCGCGGGAAAAGTTACCCCAGACGTCATACTTTGAATTGACGTCACTGAAAGAACCCAGAAGTTCCGGGTGGGTGGCGATCACGTGATAAGACTCCATGAAAGCCTCTTGCGCCACTTTCCAGTTACAGGGAAGGCGTTTGATGAGGTGAGCGGCTTTAAATCGTCGTTCGAATGGAATGTCAAAATGCCGATCAAAATCGCCAAGAAAGTCTTCCAGCGGTTCGCAGTTTGGATCAGGGTTGATGAAGTAGAAACCACCCCAGTAGCCCACGCTGATTTCAGGCAGACAGTATTCTTCCTCGGTGACCGTAGGAAAGTCCCAGTGCCCCGGAATTTCTTTCAGCGAACCATCCAGATTCCAGGACCAGCCATGAAAAGGGCAGCGCAGCACTTTCAGTTCCTGGCGGTGTGAGTCGCACAGCGCGCGCCCCCGGTGTAGACACGCATTTGGGAAGGCTTTGACGGTGCTCTCATCCACTCGAATGACGATGTAGGAGAGTTCGGCAATGTCGTAGACATGCGTATCGCCTACGTTCGGAATGTCTGATTCATGGCACGCCATCTGCCACACCCGTTTCCACAGTCGTTCCACTTCACGGTCGTGTTCTTCCTTCGAGAAATAGCGGGAGGTTGCCACGGTAGTCAACCCGGCGGGGTAGGGTGATTCCTCCAGATAGACGGCTCGCGGAGGTACTGCATCGCTGGCGATGATGTCGTTATATGAGATGCCGTTGGATCTGTCGTGACCTGTCTTTTTCTCAACCATTCTTTCTACCCTCCAATTTGGAACTGCGTTTGGCATGACTTTCGTATCGTGACAGTCTACGCAGCACCTGATTTGCTTCAAGGTGGGAAAGCGATGCATCCGACGGTGGCCAAGATCGAGAGTTCAGCCTGGCAGACGCTGCTCGCCCGGTTGATGGCGGCAGGCGATGTGGAGACAGCGTCGGAGATCACCGACGAGGTGCTGGACATCGCGCGGCACATGAAGCCGCCTTACGACGTGATCTCGGTAAACGATGCGACGCAGATGATCGATCTGGCGATGACAGCGGACGTGCCGGAGCACAAATTTGATTATTACGATGCGGCCCATGAAATCCTCTTCATGTTTGTCACCCGCAGACACCCCAGCCTCGCCGAAGCGGTCTATGACCGCTACAAAAAATGCCGGGAAAAGCAGCGAAAAACGGCCATTGTGGTTATGGCGGCGCAAGGCACGGAAGAAGCGTATGGGATGCTGGGCGAGGTGATCAACGAATATGGGTTGCCTAAAACGTATCCGCGATTTTTCAGCGAGGTTGCCAGCCATGTTGAGCATCTCGACAAACTGCTGCCTGGGTTGGTTGTGTATGCCGAGCGGCAGATCGCTCAAGTGATGAACATCATGAACCTCGGCATAGAAAAAGAGTATGTAAGCATCGGGGTGTTTGAGTTGATCAAAGATCAGGCCATCGCTCGCTTTGGAGAACTGTCCGAGCTGGTGCTGGATCGACAGCTGCGCGGCGTACCCTATCGGATGGATGAAGACTATATAGATGCGGTGGCAGAGCTGGGACCCTGGATCGATGTACTGGGTTACCTTCCCTTTGACGAGGCACGTCGCCAGACCATGGCGCAGTTTGAGCTGGGGTATCTGCGCTCGTGCGTCCTGACCAACGACATTCGTTGGGGACGCAGCCTATCTGACGAACTCATCCAATACATCGCTGACGACCCTGTGGAGCGAGGCGGCCTATTTAGAATTCTGAGTGGTGATCATGCAGATCGGTTTCCAGAGCAATATCTGAATTTTGAGTCGTTTGCAGCCATCGATATGGCGGAATGGATCCAGCGTGACTGTGGCGATGGGCCTGAAGAACTGACGCTTCACAGTGTTGAAACGGCAGAGCTCGGTGATGGTGGGGAAGGGAGCGTGCACCTTTGTATCTGGCGCTTTGTGGTGGATGAAACCGCGTATGCGGGTATATCGGGCTGCTATACGGATGAGCAGAGGAACACGATTGGCCCAGTCCATGGATCGGACACCTTTTCCAGTTTCACTGAGTGGGACAGCCAGACGCCGGTTGACCATGCCAACGAAGCGCTGGAGATGCTGGCCGAGTGGCGGGCTGACTGGGTGCAGAGAACTTAGGCACTATATTGGGGTCTACCATGATTATGCGAATACTGAGACTTTGTGCGGCATCCGTGTTGCTTGTCGCATCCCCCCTGTTACCGGCGAGCGAGCGGCCCATTGAAGAAGTTGTGGTGACCGCCAAGCAGCCAGGTCCCAAACTCTGGCGGGTCACCCCGGTTGGCGAGGCCGATGACCACGAACTCTGGATATTGGGCGTATTGTCACCGTTGCCGAAGGACCTGGCCTGGGATTCATCCAGTGTTGAAGCGGTACTAGCGGATTCTGATGAAATCCTTGCACAGCCGGGCATCACCGTCAGCGCCAATCCGCTGAAGCTCCTGACGGTTGCGCCCTCCCTCTGGGGCATCAAGAAAATGCCAAACAAACAAACTCTGCAGGAAACCGTACCCGCGGATCTCTACGAGCGCTGGCTGGTTCTGAAGGAAACGTATATAGGCCGCAATCGAGGCATAGAGCGGCAGCGACCGATCATGGTGGCGGATGAACTCTATCGGAAAGCCATCGATGAAGCTGGCTTAACCCGTAGCAGCGCGGTTTACCGGGCCATCGACAAGGTAGTTAAGAAAAACAAAATTCCTGAGGTCAGTACTGGTATCAAACGGCACATCAAGAGTCCGCGCAAAGCGATTAAGAAGTTCAAACGATCGCAGATAGATGACGTTGAGTGTTTCAGGAAAACGGTGGATCGTATCGAAGCGGACCTGAAGCTGATGCGAGCACGGGCGGAAGCCTGGGCAGCAGGAGATCTGGCCGCTCTGAAAGCTCTTCCGTTTGAAGATCACAATGCGGCATGTGTAGAAGCGGTGATGGCATCGGCGTTTGCCGATGAGATGGCAAACGAATTAGAGCTGGTCGATGTAGAGCAGCGGTTACGCAACAACTGGCTTGATGCTGCGGAAAAAGCGCTTACTAGTAATGGCGTGACTTTTGCGACTCTGCCGATTGAAGAGCTGCTGCAAAGCGATGGTATGGTCGCCGGGTTGGTGGCGCGAGGCTACGTGGTGACGAACTAACTCGTAGCCAGATAACCTCGGCCTTTCCGATAGGTAGGGAATCAGGTCCCGGTAAAATTACCTGTGCGGCGCTCCGCAACTGCCTTTACACCCTCTTTGTGGTCGTTAGTCTGTTGCAGGTGGAACTGTTCAAACCCTTCGCGATCTGTCGCTTTTTGCACCGCCTCGGCCAGGTCCCCGCGCATCTGCTCGCGCAGTGAGATGAGCGCGAGAGGCGCGTTCTCGGCAATTTCCTTGGCATAGGCGATAGCAGCGTCCCGAACCTCTGCTTGAGGGACCAGGCGATCAACAATGCCGAGCGCGTGCGCTTCTTCGCCGCCTATACGACGTCCCGTATAGAACATATCGGTTGCTGCCTGTTCGCCGATGATGCGTGGCAAGGTGTGGGTCAGTCCAAACCCGGGTGTAAAGCCCAGTTTGACGAAGTTTGCGGTGAAGCGCGCTTCCGGACACGCGACGCGGAAGTCCGGCATTAAGGCAAGGCCAAAACCGCCGCCAACGGCAGCACCCTGAACTGCAGCGATGACCTGTTTTTTGTTGCCGAACAGACGCACGGCTTCACGGTAGAGCGGGTTGCCGCTTTCGGCGGTACGTTCGCGCTGCTCTTCCTCGCGCTCGCGGCTGCCGAAATTTGCACCGGCGCAGAAATGTTTGCCTTCGGAACACAGCACGATGACACGACAACTCGGATCCTCATCCAGCTCGCTGAACGCGTCGGCAAGACTTGCGATCAGTGCCTGGTCGAAAAAGTTGTTGGGTCCCCTCTGAATCTCCGCGATGGCGACGAAGTCACCCGCATCGCTGACGTGTACATCCCCGAACTGCTTGTCCATCTCACCCCTTCCTTAAAGACTTTAGATGGGGTGCATTGTAACGACTTCGCGCTACATGACGAAGAGCACAATTGCCCACACGGACATGACCACGGTTAAAAGCGCCGTTGCACCGGCGCCAATGCCGCGCAGGGGGGTTGCCGCTGTATCGGCTTTCAAGCCGACCGCGTGAGCAATACGTGCCAACACCAGGACGATGCCGAAGACATGCGCGGTTGTGGAACCGACACCGTTCATTTCAAGTAAGCCCATCAATATGAGTGCAAGCGGAACAAATTCAGTGAAGTTGCCATGGCGGCGGATACGAAGCAGCAGTTCCGGATCCCCACCGTCACCGATGGATACTCCCAACTTGCCGCGCATGACGCCCGGAAACGAAGACAGAACGATGGACATAATGCCGAGAATACCGGCGTAAAGTAGCGTGATGATGGGCATGTCTTTCCCCTCTTGTGTGGTCGTTACGGATTAGACGATTGGTAGATTGAGAATCGGACCACAAACCGCCCCCTTATTTGGTCAGCGCAATCTCGAAACCGGGACGGGACCTCAGGCGTTCATAGTACGGCTTGAGTCCTGCTGGCATGCGTTCCGGGATGAGCATCTCCACGAGAAAGAGGGAATAACCCATCATGATGTCAGCTGCGGTAAAACCCGTGGGAAGGAGGTATTCGCGATCCTGCATATGTTCAGCCACTGCCTCGGCAGCAAGCGCTGAGCGGTTTTTCATCTCTTCCAAAACAGCGGGAATAGCGGCGTCGCCTGGAAATTCACGACCGTGGTTGACGATTTCACCCAGTGGTCGGGCCAACGTGGATTCCGCGAACCAGCTCCACTGACGGCAGAGCGCGTAGTCGTGGGTACCCGGTGCCGGGAGAAGACCTCCGTTGTCGTGGAGCGCGAGAATGTGGTCCACCATCGCCCCGGATTCAAACATCGTGAGGTCGCCGTCCACCAGGACCGGTACCTTGCCGACAGGATTGAGCGCCCGCCACTCAGGGGTTGCTCTGTACGCAGGCGAAAAGTCGATGTGAATGACTTCGTAAGGTACGTTCAACTCCTCGCAAAGCCAGATGGCGCGAATGCCGCGGGTGTTGGGTGCGTGATAAATTTGATACATGGCGGTAGGCTTAGGGGTGGAAGAAGGGGAAGACTATGCCGCGCAAACAGGTTGCCGACAAGGACAAGCCGCGCAAGCGCAAAACCCAGGCGCAGAATAAAACACAGCCGAAGCGCGCGAGCGTCAAGCAGTACCTTGCGTCTGTTGAGCACGCGGGGCGACGTGAGGATGCGGAAGTCCTGCTCAAGCTCATGTCAGATGTGACCGGGGAGAAGCCCAGGATGTGGGGCCCGACCATTGTTGGCTTTGGTCAATATCACTATGTATATGAGTCGGGTCGGGAAGGCGATCATTTTCTGGTGGGTTTTGCCCCGCGCAAAGCCAACATGGTGATCTACATCATGCCGGGCTTCAGCGACTACGAAAAACAGTTGGCAAAACTCGGCAAGCACAAAAAGAGCGTTTCCTGCCTGTATCTGGGCAGGCTGGCAAATGTTGATATGAAGGTGCTGAAACAGCTGATCGAGAAGTCGGTGAAGCACATGCGTAAGAAGTACAACGTTTGAGCTCGGTATCTGACGAAGAAAGCGGTCACCCGCTCACAGCCGAGCTGCGCGACGAGTACACGCAGCCTCAAGGTGGTTTGGAAGAGCCACCCACAACTTTTATCAACCGTCTCAAGTACCTCGGTCCGAGTGTCATCATCTCGGCAACCATCGTCGGATCGGGAGAAATTGTTCTCACGGCGAGTCTGGGCGCGGCGGTGGGCTACAGCATGCTCTGGTGGGTGCTGATGTCCTGTTGGAGCAAGTCCATCCTGCAGGCCGAGCTTGCCCGTTATGTTGTATTGAGTGGTGATACCTATTTACGCGCGATCAATCGTGCTCCCGGCAAGATTCCCGGGCCCCGCGGTCCGTTTGCCTGGACGATCGGACTCGGTGTTCTGGCCTTTTTTACCGGTATCACAGGTCTGGGCGGGTTGATCGGTGGTGCTGGACAGGCCATCGAACTGGTGTTCCCTGAGATAAATGCAGTTTATGCGGTTGCGGGGCTCGCTGTATTAACCGCGGTGCTGCTGGCCAGCGGCAGTTATCACCGGTTGGAAAAATTTATGCTGGCCATGGTGTTTACGTTCACCATGCTCACCGTCGCAAGTGCCATTCTGATGCAGGGGACGGAGTACGCCACGCGGTTGTCTGATGTGGCTTCAGGATTTCAGTTTGAGTTTCACGTTGAGTACGCGGTGCTGGCGCTGGCGGCGTATGGCTACACCGGGGTGAATGCGGGCGAGATCTCCGCCTATTCCTACTGGTGCATTGAGAAAGGCTACCCCGCGCGTATTGGACCTTATGAGGATACGCCGGAATGGCGTCAGCGTGCTCACGGCTGGCTGAAAGTCCTGCGCACGGATGTGTGGATTACGCTTGTGATTCTGACAATGGCGACAATTCCCTTCTATTTTCTGGGCGCCGGTGTGCTGCATCAGATTGGCACAGAGCCAGAAGGAACGAATATGGTGGCCGCGTTGTCGTCCATGTTTACGGAGACTCTGGGGCCGTGGGCACTCTGGGCGTTTGCGGTCGGAGCGTTCTGTATTCTTTATTCCAGCTCTGTGGCAGCCGTTGCAGGGGGTGGACGATACATCCCGGATTACCTGATGGAGCTGGGATATCTCAAGCGCGAACGGTTGGATGTGCGCTACGCGATTATCCGCTGGTACGCCATCGTGACACCTTTTATTGGACTTGCGCTGTATGCGGGCTTCCAACGGCCGGTGTTGCTGGTTACCATCGCCGCCTCTACGGCAGCGGTAATGCTGCCGATTCAGTCGGGGATGACACTCTATCTACAGCGGCGCTTGCCGCCGGATATGCGACCTGGGGTTGTGGCTCACAGGTTCTTGCAGCTGACCTTTGTCTTTCATGCCGTGATGGCGTGTCTTGTCCTCTATTTTGTGGTTTTTTAGATCGAGATAGAGATTGATTAGAAGTTTGCGTTTGTACCGGTTGCACAGCGAATGGCCGGATTCCGAATCTGAGTTGTCCCAGGCTCTGGAGACAGAAGCCTTTAAACCCTGCAGTGCGTTCACCGAAGAAAGTTATGGCTTTGAACCGCCTGTAGTAGCCGAAGACCAGAGTCTGGCCCGGCGCTTGGCGGGAGCCGATCTCATGCAGTTGAGATTGCAGAGCAAAATCCTGCCGACGGCTGCTGTTAACGAAGCCCTGGTGGAGCGGGTGGCGGAGTTTTCCTCCCGCATGCTGCGTGACCCATCACGCAAGGAAAAGCGGGATCTCAAAGAGAGCGTGTATGGCGAGTTGCTGCCTCAGGCGCTTTTGAAGAGCGAACGTATCCGCGGGTTTTATCTTCCGCAGGAAGAGGTGCTTGCCGTATGTACCTCGTCTGAGAAGACGGCGGATATGTTCATCGAAAGCCTGCGCGATGCGTTGGGTAGTTTGCTGGTCACGCCCTTTGCCTGCCGAAAACCCGGCAAGCAGCTGCTGGGCAGCGTTTTTATGGGTAAATCCGGTAGCGCTTTCAAGATTGGTGCGGAATGTCGCATGAAAGATCCTGGCGATGAAAAAGCCAGCGTTACGTGGAGCGAGGTTAATCTTGAAGATGCCTCCGTACGCAAACATGTGGCGGACGGCTTTTATGTAGATAAGCTGGGTTTGATCTTCGGGGATGTCGCCGCGTTGACTCTCGATGAGGAACTGATCTTCCGCAAGTTTAAGGTCGAAGGTGGTGACGGTGCCTATGACGAGCTGCCCGAAGAAGATCCGCTGGCTCGGCACGATGCGGAGTTTGTGCTGGAGTCCGGAGTTATCGGGCGTGTGGTTGCGGCGCTTAAAAATGAACTGGGCGGGTTCGAAGAACGATGATCGTCCGCCAGGCTGTCAGAGCACTACTTGTCTCCGAGCCTGGCGATGAACTCTTGATGGTCACGTTGTTTGTGCCGGACAGCGGCAAAACCATCTGGCTTGCGCCTGGTGGCGGTATCGAGTCCGGTGAAGATCATCGCACCGCGCTGAACCGCGAAGTCTGGGAAGAGACAGGTTTGGATATCGGTGAGCATGAAGTGCAGGGACCGGTCTGGCATCGACGCCGCGCGTTTCGTTTTCGCGGCCAGGATGTGGACCAGGCTGAATCCTACTACCTGGTGCGCACACCTAAGTTTGAGCCAACGGCGGTCAACAACGCGGATGAAGTGGAAGCGGAGCTGCTAGGTGAGTACCGCTGGTGGACGTTGCCGGAAATAGAGCAGGCGACCGTGGCGAAGGAGATCTTTGTGCCGCTCACTATCGCCGAGCACTTTCAGCGTCTGCTGAAGGAAGTGCCCGACGAATCCTATGACGTCGGGTTATAACTCAATCGATCGCCTCAATGCGCACCGGCACGGTTTTGTGCCAGGGCGTGCCGACATATTCATCTGCGAATGACGACCACGTGAGTTCGTTAGGCGATGTGCCCGTAGCTTTCATCTCTCCCTGTTCGTCCGGATAATCGAGCCCCATGCCGTTTGGCAATGACATGTGTCCGCGCATCATGCGTTCGTTCAGTTCGATGATCACATCCATGCTGCCCCGTTCGGAGGTGACTTTTGCGCTGGAGCCATCGCCGAGGTTCATGCGGGCCGCGTCCTCGGGGTGGATGTACAGCGCGCCATCGAAGTCTTTTTTGCGCCAATCTGGGTTACGGAAAATTGTGTTTGCCGTGTAGGTGCGGCGTTCACCCGCAGCCAGGAGGAATGGGTATTCTTCCGACGTCTCGTTGGGTGTTTGCTCGTTCAACGTAGCGATATCTGCAAGCATTTCTGTCAGCGCAAGATTGACGCTGCCGTTGGGGACACGCTGCCAGATGTCGTCCCACGATTCTTTGCTGGTCACTACTCCGCTGCGTGTTTCGATCAGCTTGTTAAAGAGGTTTTCACCAAGCTCCATGCCTTCGCCGGATAGACCTGTTGCCTCCAGCGTTGCACGACTGGCCATTGCATGCTGATGACAGACGGCCCAAAGTGCTGCGGCGTTCTGCATCCCCTCCGGCAGGGTTGGGCCCAGGGTTCGGTACAGGAGCCCTGGTGCGATACCCATGATCGCCGGGTTTTCGCCGAGCTTCTGGAACACCAGGTCGCGGAATTTTTCTCGGCCCTCATCCAAAGCCGCGTTCAGCTCTTCTTCAAGACCCTCGGGAACGGCGCCCATGGCTTCGGCCAGACGCATGTGGATTTCAGCCTCATCCAGAGGACCCTCAGGCGCTTTGAACAAAGGTTTACGCACATGGAAGTAGTTTTCAGGAAACTCGAAATTGAAGAAGGTGGCTTCGGCTTTCTCAAACTGCGTAGTGGCAGGCAAAACGTAGTCTGCTTCACGTGCGGTTTCGGTCATGGCGATGTCTATCACCACACTGACATCCAGCGCCCGCATGGCGTCCCGCCACGCAGGACTGTCCGGCAGCGAGTGCACCGGATTGCCGGATTCGACGATAAGCGCGCGAAAGCGGTTGGGGTGGTCTGCCATGATCTCTTCGGGAATAACATTCGCAGGGACCAGGCCTGCGATGATCCGTGAACCGGTAACCGGGCTTTTACCTTCCGCTTTGCCTGCACCGAGGTTGCCGAGACCGTTGGAGGTGTAATGTGTTCCTGGTTTGGCAAAGTGCCCACCGAGCAGCCAGGTGAGGCGTTGTAGATAACTGACCAGTGTTGAGTGACGGTTCATCTGCACGCCGAGATCCTCAAACACCGCGACGCTGTCAGCGTGCGCGATCGTCCTGGCGGTTGAACGGATGATCGGCTCATCAATGCCCGCTTTCTCCGCACAGTCGGTGATGTCGATCTGACGGAAGGTATCGAGGACGTCTTTCAACCCTTGGGCGTGTTCAGCCAGCCAGGCGTGGTTCTGCAGATTTTCCTGCACGATGGTGGTCACCATACCGGCCAGCAGCCAGGCGTCTCGACCGGGTTTAACAGGTAGGTGGATGTCCGCGAGGTCCGCCGTTTCCGTGCGCTTGGGGTCAATGACGACCAAGGTGCGGTCCGGGTCTTTTGCCATCTCGCGGATGGCGGCACGGGCGCGATGGAAGCCGTGGGATTGCCACGGGTTTTTGCCGAGGAAAACGATGACCTGGGCATTTTCAAAGTCGCCGTGGTTGTAGCCGCCGAAGAGCCGGTCTGCAACCCAGAACTCACCGGTTTTTTCCTGTGCCAGGGCATTGGATCGATATTGCGAGCCGACAGTCGCCAGGGTCGTGCGAGCATAGGCACCGGGTAAATGGTTACCCTGACCGCCGCCGCCGTAGTAGAAAATTTTGTCTCCGCCGTGGTTGTCACGAACTGCTGATAGCTTGGCGGCAATTTCGCTGATCGCGGTATCCCAGTCGATGGCTTCATAGTCGCCCTCTGCATTTCTACGCATAGGTGACAGCAGCCGATCTTCGCGGTTCTGGTAGTAGTTCAGGCGCGAGGCCTTGTTGCAAAGATAGCCTTCGGAAGCGGGATGATCCTCATCGCCTTTTGTACGGGCGATGGCGGTGCCATCCTCCGTCAGTTGTACTTTTACGCCACAGTTTAGGGAACACAGAATGCACGCGGTGGAAAGCCACTCGCCGTCGGATTTGCTCATGGTTGAACCTCGAGAATACTATCTAAGTATCTGGTGAGCTTGAGTTTAGCGAGGTATCTGCGGAGCGCTCAAGCCTCCAATCAGCTGAACGTTTCAGGCACGACCATCCCACCAAAGCTTTAAAGCGGTGAGAAACTTATTGTTCAAGAGAGCTATCAGCAGATCGATCTGTTGATAGCTCATCCCGCCGCGACCAAACAACACCAATGCCCGTAGCGGCATGTGGTTGGCCATCTCTTCGAACATCTTTTTCAGCGTAGGGTCATTGCTGGCACCGCCCATGTTGCGGGTAAATTCTTCTACCACGCGAGCTTTAAATTTAGCGCCAAAAAAAGTTGTGCCGACTTCCTGCAGGGACGAGTTGCGGTGAAAGGGTTCGACGGCTTCAGGCGCCGGGACAGGCTTACCTAACATACTGGCGAACGTCGCATCATCGGTAACCACACCCTCGTCAGTGATGGTTGGGCCTTGCAGCGGGGTCACAGTGTCGGTGGATTCAACGTCAACCGTGCCGGTCAGCCGAATATCCGTGCTGGAACTGCCCACCCGCAGCTGAAAATGACCGCTCTCGACAAGCCAATCTCGCGCATGCGGACAATAGTGGGCGAACGCACGCTCATCGAGGGCGATGTCGACGCGGGTTGAAGCGCCCGGCTCGAGTTGCACCTTGGTAAAGCCAACAAGTTCCTGTTCCGGTCGAGAGATTTCGGAGGATGCTCGTCGTGCATACACCTGAATCACCTCAGCACCGGTGCGCTGGCCGGTATTTGCAACGGTTAGAGAAACCTGTGAAGCGCTTGCTGAAAGCTCGCTGTACTCGAACGTGGTGTAACTCAGACCATGGCCGAATGGGAACTGAACTTTATCCGGTCGACCGGCGAAGTATCGGTAACCGACAAACAGTCCTTCACGATAGTGCATCTGTCGATCAGCGCCCGGAAAGTGGGCGTGCGACGGTGTGTCAGTCACTTCCAGTGGAAACGTCTCCGCGAGCTTGCCGCTTGGATAGGCTGCGCCGAAAAGTACATCCGCAATACCCTCACCACCGGCCTGACCGCCGAGATATCCTTCGAGGACAGCAGGTACTTGATCCAGCCATGGCATCACCACCGCTGAGCCGTTGGATAACACAACCACCGTGTTGGGGTTAGCGGCGCTCACCGCTGCGATGAGCCGATCGTGCTGTGCAGGCAGGTTCAGATGTGTGCGGTCGAAACCTTCGGATTCGTAAATGGCCGGTAGACCCGCAAACACGATGGCAATCTCCGCATCTTCTGCGGCGCTCCGCGCGGCATCGATCAGCGCCTCATCCAATTCGGAAGCTTTTGCGTCATAACCCTGGGCGTAGGTTGCGTTGTCTGTGTAGGTCTGGATGGTGGTCCATGCGTCGGTCAGCTGCGTCGGATTTACCTGCGAGCTACCGGCACCTTGATAGCGAGGCTTTTGCGCAAACTCGCCGATGACCGCAACCTTTGCACCAGGCTTAAGGGGCAGCAGGCTATCGTCGTTCTTCAGGAGCACAGAACACTCTGCGGCCGCAGCGCGGGCTAACTGGTGGTTGGCGTCCAGATCAACAGGCTGGATATTCTCGGCCAGATCCGCCCCCAGCAGGCTTAAGGCCACGTTGCGGGTAATCGCCTGGTCGAGATCGGCTTCTTTCAGTTCGCCAGCAGCCACCGCGGCTTCAACCAGCGCATCGTTGATGCCGCCCGATCCTGGCATTTCAAGGTCGAGCCCCGTACGGATGCCTTCAACCCGATCGTTGGTGGCTCCCCAATCGGTAACCACCAATCCCTCGAATCCCCACTCGTCTCTGAGGATAGTGTTCAGCAGGTAGTCGTGTTCGCTGCAGTAAGTGCCGTTCACCCGGTTGTAAGCGCACATCACCGTCCAGGGTTGCGCTTCGCGAATGGCGATTTCAAAGCCGCGGAGGTATATCTCTCGGAGGGTCCGTTCGTCCACAATCGCGTCCATGTACATCCGACCCGCTTCCTGGTTGTTCACCGCGTAGTGCTTGATGCTGGTCCCGATGCCCTGGGATTGGACGCCGTTGATGAGCGCGGCGGCAAGTTTGCCTGTGAGCAGCGGGTCTTCCGAAAAGTACTCGAAATTACGGCCACAAAATGGGTGGCGTTTGATGTTGACCCCAGGGCCCAGCAGCACCGTGACATTTTCAGCAACACACTCGCGACCGATAGCCTGGCCTACCTGTTCCAGCAGTTCCGGATTCCACGAACTTGCAAGGGCACAGGCGGTGGGAAAACAGGTGGCTGGGACGCTGACGTTCAGCCCCACGTGATCCGCTGACTGGTTCTGTTTGCGCAGCCCATGGGGTCCGTCGGTCACCATAATCGGTGGCAGGTTATGACGTTCGCTGGCTTCGAGATGCCAGAAATTTTTCCCAGAGCAGAAACGGGCTTTCTCTTCGAGTGTCATGTCCTGGACGATGGCGTTGGCTTGATTGTGTTTCGATTTGAGGCCGGGCACGAGAATCCTTAGTCAGCTGGAGCCTGTTTGCTCTTCAGTTGGTTAATTACAAGTGGGGCGAGGAGCGCAACAATTGCGATCACCAGAATAGTGGCCGTCAGCGGCCGTTCCCAGAGAAACGACCAGCTGTTGTCGTAGATTAAGAGCGCGCGTCGCAGGTTTTCTTCAATCATACCACCCAGAATGAAACCGAGGATCATAGGTGCCATAGGAAAGTTCAGAAGCCTGAGCACAACCGCAGCCCCGGCAAACAGCACCATCAGCCTGAGGTCAAAGGTGTTAAATGAAACCAGGTATACCCCGACGAGAGAGAAAAACATGATGCTCGGGAGCAAATACTCGCGTGGAATCGTCAGCAGTCTGGCGATGTATGGAATCAGGGGCAGATTCAGGATGAGAAGAACAACGTTGCCCAGCCACATGGAGATGATGACCCCCCAGAAAACAGCGGGTTCGTTGATGAAGAGCATGGGTCCTGGCTGGATGCCGTATGCGATAAACGCGCCCAGCAGAATTGCGGTCGTTCCGGAGCCGGGAATGCCCAGTGTCAACAAAGGGACAAACGAGCCGGTAGCGGCTGCATTGTTGGCAGCTTCGGGAGCTGCGATGCCGCGCACGGTGCCCGAGCCAAAAGGTTCTGCTGTTTTGGGATTCATGCGCTGTTCACTGCCGTAAGCCAGGAGGCTTGCGATGGTCGCTCCAGCGCCTGGCAGGAGACCGATTAAAAATCCCAGAAATGAAGAACGGGTAACCACCGGCGCCATGTTTTTGGCCTCTGCGCTGCTCACCCCCAGCTTTGATACCTTGGAGGTATCCGTTGCCTTGTCGGGGCCGCGGAGAATAGAAAGGAGCGCTTCCGACAGGGCAAAGGTTGCCATCACGAGCAAAAGAAATGAGATGCCGTCGACCAGATCGATCATGCCCAGCGTAAACCTAGGTACCCCCTGGGTTTGATCCGAGCCGACGGTGGACAACATCAAGCCCAACACGGTCATCAGCAGAGCCTTAACCATGCCACCCTGTCCGGCGAATGCGGCGACCGCCAGCAGACCCAGCACAATAAGCGCAAAATAATCGGTCGATTGAAAGCTGAGCGCCACAGTAGCCAGGTACGGTGCAAAGAGGACCAGCAGCAGTGCTGCGATGATGCCGCCGCCGAACGACGCGACGGCCGCCACGGTTAACGCTTTGCCCGCCTGTCCGGATCGCGCCATGGGGTAACCATCGAATGAACTGGCTACCGTAGAGGCAACACCTGGCGCGTTGATCAGAATGGATGAGGTAGAGCCGCCAAAAATTGCCCCGTAGTACACCGCCGCCATCATGATAATGCCCCCGGCTGAGTCCATTGTTGCCGCGATCGGGATCATGAGCGCGATTGCGGTCATGGGCCCCAGCCCTGGCAACATGCCGATAAACGTACCCGCGATGCAGCCAGTAAAGAGCAGTAAGACATTCTGCAGAGAGAAAGCCGTGTTTAAGCCCGCCAACATGCCCTCAAACATCAACAGAACTCCAGTTTGGCCAAAGCTCGAGGAACACACCCAGAAGTTCACTCATGATGAACCACGTGCAGAAGGGGAGTGCCAGACTTGAGAGACCGATGTGCCACCAGTGTCTCGCGCCCAGGCAGTAGAAACCGGCAGCAAGAAACAGTGCGGTACTGATCATAAAGCCGAGCGGTCGGATGGCGTAGCTGTATGCCACCATCAGTACACAAAAGGTGATTGCCAGTCCCCAGTGGTAGCTTTGCGGCGACGCCCTGGTATCACCCGGGCGAGCGATGAGATACAAAGCCAGCAGAATTCCCACAGCGCTGAGGAACGTGGGCATACTGCGGGCGTCCATCTGCACACTCGCTACCTGCACCTGGTGTATTTCGCTTATCAGCGCAGCGTAACCGGCAAAAAACGCGAGGAGAATCAGGCCGCCCAGGCGGTCGGCGTTGACGCTCACAGTAGACCCAACTCTGTCATCAATATTTCGAGCGTGGCTTCCTGCTCTTCCATCAGTTGCGTGAAGTCATCGCCACCCCTGTAGAGATCCACCCATCCGTAGCGATCGCGAACTTCGCTCCAGGCGTCTGTGCTCTGCATTTCCTGGAGAAGCTGGCGGTATGCGGTCGCACGTGATGCAGATAAATTTGGTGCGGCGAAGAAGCCGCGCCAGTTAACAAAGATCAGCCCAGGTACGCCTGCTTCTGCACAAGTGGGTGTATCCGGTCTCGCCTGCAGCCTTGCAGCTGCCGCGACGCAGAGGATGCGCACCCAGCCCTGGTCTACCAGATCCACAACCTCTCCGTACCCGGAAGAGAGTGCAGCCACTTCTCCTGAAAGGAGTCCTGCCATGGCCTTACCGCCCGCATCGTAGGGGATGTATTTGAGGTGGCTTGTTGGCAAACCCAGACCTTTGAACATAAGTGCTGCCACGATGTGATCTGTGCCACCCGTGACGGAGCCCCCCGCAATCGGGACGCGGCGAGGTTCCGCCCTTAGACTTGCAGCCAGTTCAGCCATGTTTTCGGCTCCGCCATCGGCTCGAACTGCGATCACCGAATAATCCCCGATGACACTCGCGATAGGGGTCAAATCGCGAAAACTCTGCGGAAAAATTTTGCGCAAGCTGCGCACAACAATCGGCGTTGAGTTCACCATGAGGATGTTCGGATCTGCGCGTTCGATCACATAGGCGATCGCCTTCCCGCCACCGCCGCCCGACATGTTTTCAAAGGTTACTTGTGTCAGCAGGTCACCGCGCTGCAATGCTTCGCCAACTCCGCGTGCGGTTCGATCCCAGCCTCCACCAGCAGCCCCCGGAATGAGTAGATGTACCCTTGCGGGCGTCTCAGCACCCACCGGCATGCAGGCCAGCATCAAAAGCCCGCAAATTGCCAAAGACCGCCACTTTTTTCTCAGTCTCTCCCTCACTCGCTAACTCTGCCATAGCTTCTAGACTCTTTAAATGAGGCTTGTAACACGGCAGGGTTTCACGATTGTCGAGCTTGTGGTCGTGCTGCTGCTGGTCGGTGTGTTAAGCGCAGTGGCAATACCACGCTTTATACAACCATCTGCGTTTGATGCATCGGTGGGGGCACAGTTCGTGCTGGAGGAAGCCAGATTTGCCCAGAAGCTTGCAAACTATCGTCAGGATCAGACGGTTTCGCTTGTCATCTCGCGAACGGCGGATGAGCTGCTTGCGCGCGTGGTTGGCAATGGGGGACTCGAGCTTCGTTCAAACACCATACCCTTGAGATCTTTGGAGCTTCGCTTCGGCGGTAATGCGCTCGCAGCCGGTCAGACGCTGACCATCAGCTATGGGGGTGATGGACGTCTGCGACAGGCGCAATGGGCTGGAACCACACTGGTTACCTCCATGGGGATAGACCTCGAAGTTGTTGCAGCACAATCCCGCTCACTGTGTATTTACCCATCGGGTTTTGCCGATCATGTCCCCTGTGTTTAAGCCAGTACGTGGCTTTTCGTTTGTTGAACTCGTCGCCGTGATCGCGATTTTTGGCGTGGCTGCGGTAGGCGTGTTCGGTGCACTGCAGCTGGGTCTGACACGCCAGGCAGATGGTCTCAAACAGGCCAAGGTGACCCATCTTGCGGAGAGTTACCTGGAACGGGTGATGGCTCATCGCTTTGACGAACTTACCCCTGTTGGCGGGGTACCGCCCTGTTCGCCTTGTTCACCCGGTGGTGCGTTTGATGATGGGGAAGCAGAGGCACAGTTCGACGACGTCGATGACTTTGACAATCTGGTGCACGCGCCACCTCGTGCGATTGATGGATCTGTGTTGTCCGGTTATTCGCAATACCGGGTTGAAGTAGATGTAGATTATCTGTCGCCCGCGCAAGCGAGCGCGCTCGGGGTGGTGGCGCAGTCGATAAAACGCATTGAGGTTGCCGTTACTCCACCGGGTGAAGCGGCACAACGTTTTGTGGCTTTGAAGGCGAATTTCTAGTGATGGGTTTCCCGCGCATCAGAGCTTTGGGTCATACGTTGGTGGAGCTGTTGCTGGTGCTCAGCCTGCTTGCCATCGTAACGCTTGGCACGACGCGTTTTTTAACGGATGGCACAGATGGGTACGCGACGACAGTGTCGCGATCGAACCTGACCGAGTCGGCCAACCAGATTGCTCTCGCCGTGGCGCGGGAGCTGCGCGGTGCGCTGCCGGGTAGCGTCCGTGTAAGCGGTGGTCGTTGTCTCGAATTTGTGCCTGGCGTGGCGGTCTCGGCGTACACATCGGCACCCATTGGATATCCGTCCGCTCAGCTTGATGTCCTGCGACGCAGCACCGGCGTCTCGTGGACGGGTGTGCGTACGGTCATCGCCCCGGTAGATGTGTATACAGTTTCTTCTCAGGGAACGTTGTCCGGAGAGGTCGTAGGTGAAGTTGTGAACGGAAATGTTCTGGAACTCACGCTCGCCCAACCTCACAACTTTCCACGAGGCTCCCCCGCGCAAAGAATTTATGCCGTGGATGGACCGATCAGCTATTGCGGTGATGCTGGCGCCATCTACAGGTACGAAGGTTATGGCTTTCGCGCCACACAACCACTTCCAAACGATTTACCGGGTACGTTGCCCAATCGCCAATGGCTGGCGGACGGGATTACCAGCGCAGGAGACCTCTTCGTGCTGGCGGATCCCTCTTTACAACGTGCAAGCCTCGTTGCGATCAATCTGACTCTGGCCGAGGGGGACGATACGGTCACCATCGTGCGGCACGCCCAGGTGCGCCATGCAATTTAACGATCTTGCCAAATTGCGAACGGCACGTGGATTAGGATTGGTATCAGCCATCTTCCTGATAACCGTCATCGCTCTCCTGGCACTTGCGATCACTCGCAGTGTGCGAACGAGTGCTGAGAGCACCGGCCAGGAACTGGTGGCCAGTCGTGCCTACTGGGCGGCGGAAAGTGGTGCTCAGCTGTTGGCACTGCAGTCGCTTGCCGGTACGTGCTCGGCGCGCAACTTCAATTTCAACGTTATTGATCAGCCTGGCTGTACCGCAGATGTCAGCTGCAACTTTGAGCCTGGTGGCGTTGTCGTCGTGACCAGTCGCGGGCGGTGCGGTGATGGCGGACAAATCGTGGCCGAACGGGTTATCAGAGCGGTGCTGCGGTGAGGTTTGTAGTAGGCGGGTTGTTGCTGTGTGCGTGTCTTTCGGTGAGGGCAGCACCTGGGGATGTGTTGTTTGAGGACGACTTTGAACGAGGTGCGTTAAGTGCTGCATGGACAGCTTCAGATGGGCGTTACGTAGGCGTCAGCCGAGACACCGCAAACAGCGGTCGAGCCAGTGCCTATTTGAGCCAACGCACCAGTTCCCTGACCATGCGTCGTGCGCTGGATCTGGACCTGCCCGCAGCCACGCTCGAATATTGGATCAGACGAGGGAGCGACAGTTTTTCTGAGGACCCCGACGATGGGGAAGACCTGGTCGTGGAATATTACAGCGACGGCAATATCTGGCGTGAACTCACTCGTTATGTGGGGGAAGGCACCCCGGGTGAGATATACGAGCAAAGCCATGTTTTACCGGATGATGCGTTGCACGGTAATTTCCAACTACGCTTGCGCCTGCTCTCGGGCAGCGGTCAAGGCTGGGATTATTGGCATATAGACGATGTGGTAATCACCGAAAGCACGTCGATCCTAAGCGAAGCAGGGCAGTGTTACGACTTTTCAGACCAGACTCCGTTCACGCGGGTCAGCGGTAACGGTTTTGTCAGGGTTGATTCACTGACCTACGCATCACCCCCCTATGCCATGTCGATTTATGGGCGAGGCATTACAGTGCAAAGCGAGACTTATGATAGCAGCGCGGACTTCTGGGGTGTCTCGATATGGGTCCGCCGGGGCAGCGATTCTTTTTCGGAAAATCCGGACAGCGGGGAAGACCTTTCCCTGGAATACCTGGACGCTTCAGGTCAATGGCGAACGCTCGAACGATTTGCAGGCAACGGCACGCAGGGGGAGATATTTGCCCGCCGCTACGATCTTTCCAATGTGACGCGCGCCCATCACAGTGGCTTCAGACTGAGGCTGAGATTGCATCGCGGCAGCGGCGAACCCTACGACTTCTGGCACATAGACGACGTCTGTTTCATAAGTACGAGACGGGTTGCTCCGGTGCGAATACAAATTGGTCACGACGCAGCAGGACAGTATTGCCTACCGGAAACCGTGACACTCCGCGCTACCTATCTTGATGGCTCTCCTGCCGATGACTTTGTCGGCTCGGTTGTACTCAACACCTCGTCGACTCGCGGCGACTGGTCGGTTACGCAAGGGAACGGTCCTTTCGACAATGCAGCGGCTGATGATGGTACAGCCACCTATGATTTTGTTGCGGCGGACCAGGGACAAGCCATTCTGCGCCTTGCCTATCAGGGTGGTAATCCAGCGGTAAATATTGGCGCGGTGGTTGCCAGTGACGGTACTACCGATGATGACAGTGAGGGCCTGCTTTTATACAGCCCCACCGGTTTTGCTGTCACATCCTCGCTGCTACCTGATCCTGTACCAGCCGGGTTTGCAGAACAGACCTTTACCGTCACAGCGGGGAACAGCTTTCCCTTACACCTGACAGCCTTGGGGGGTGGTATTTGCGGTGCCCTCCCGGACTTTGATGGTTCGCAGACTCTGATGTTCTGGCAGGAATATGTAGATCCAACGACCGGGACGCTGGTGTCCACCGTTGAGGGGGCAGCGCTGGGCACGGCTCGCGGGAGTGCCGCTGCGATGAGCGTGAGCTTTTCCAGTGGCAGAGCGGTAGTCGATGCAATGTATGCGGATGCAGGCGGGGTGAGATTACGCGTCGCGGATGCGGGTGGAAACGAAGGCTCGGGATATGTGTTGAGTCGCCCGGCTGATCTGATTGTGACAGACGTACGTGACCTTGCGAATCAGCCGAATCCTGGTGGCAGCGCGTTGGCAGATTCTGGATTTGTCGCCGCAGGTAGGCCTTTTGCAGTGACTGTCGAAGCGCGTAATACGCTCGGTGGTGTGACACCAAACTTTGGCAACGAGACCAGCCCCGAATCTGTTTCGATTCGCCTCGATCAGATTGTTACCCCCATTGGCGGGGGAGGCAGTTTGAACAATGGCACTGGCTTTCTACGCACAGCCCCCGGCAGGTTTCGGAATGCGAGCGTCAGCTTCAGTGAGGTCGGGTCGTTAACCATGCGTGTGGATATTGCTGATGGCAATTATCTGGGTACCGGGCCAGTCACCGGTACCCCCTCCACCACAGTAGGCCGCTTCTACCCATTTGAGTTTCGCCTGCAGTCGTCTGCAATTACGCCTGCATGCGGCTCGTTTACGTACATGGACCAGCCAGAACTGGGGGTGCGCTACTCGATTGCTGCCCTGGGTGCTACGGGAGCAACCCTGACGAACTACGATGCCATTGCCTGGGCAGACGCGCTGGCGGTTGTGAGTGTTGATGCAGAAAACGCGGACGCGGGGACTAACCTGGGTGCCAGACTGAGTTTGCCGGGATCTGTCTGGCGTCAGGGGGTTTATGCCGTGGATACGGGAGTTGGTCAGTTTGATCGCACAGGCGTGCCTGATGGGCCTTATGAACTTCTGGATCTCGGCGTGGTGGTCACAGATTCTGTTGATGGTATTGAGCTGGCGAGCCGGGATATGGACGCCGGTTCATCGGGTGCCTGTGCAACCTGCACAGCGCGCACCTTGGGCCAGACGGCGTTGCGCTACGGTCGGCTGCTGGCATTTGATCAGCAGGGTCCGGAGGACAGAGACATGGACCTTAACCTGGAAGCCCAATACTGGAATGGTGCGTTTGTGTTGAACACAAATGACAGCTGCTCGCTCATCGCGGAGACACTGACAAGTCTACACACCTACCAAGGTGACCTGAATGCAGGGGAAACCCAGGTAGTCTCGCCATTGGTCCTGACATCCCTCGTTAATGGCCAGACCGTCAGTTCCCCGATTGTGCTGTCAGCCCCTGGTGAGTCGAACCGGGGATCTGTCATGATCACCTACGATGTGCCGCCGTGGCTCGAATTCGACTGGCAGGGGACGGGTGATGCTGACCCAGAGGCAACGGCGCTGTTTGGCTTTTACCGCGGGCATGACCGGGTGATCAGTTGGGGAGAGATACTGCGTTGAGCCCTCGACGTCGAGCCCTGGTTCAGTCCGCCGCAAGTTCCTTCAGCAGTGACCAGTCGGGTTGTCCAGCCTGGCCGCGCCCAATTGGGATAACGACAACCCGTGTTGCGCCCATTTCTCCCTGGTGGGCGATGCGGGATTTGATGGTATCGACATCACCCCAGGCCACCACCGCATCGATCAACCGATCCGAACCGCCGTCCTGAAAGTCTGTGTCGTCGAAGCCTAAGCCTCGCCAGGCTCGGTGGTAGTAGTCGAGCCCCATGTAGTAGGCCACTGCCTTGCGGGCGGTTTCCCGGGCCGTGTTGGGATCGGGGTCATGCAGGCAGAACAACATGGTGTTGAGGTCTTTGTCACCCAGTACAGTGCGCGCTTGGCGCGCGTGTTCGGGCGGCATAAGGTATGTGTTCGCACCGTCCGCGAGCTCCGCAACGGTTTGCAGCATCTTAGGTCCATGTGCGGCGACGTGGATCGGTGCCGCAATCTGGGTGGTAGTGAGCTTGACCGCCGCCATGTCTTCGAGATAGGAACGAAGTTTGGTCAAGGGGTTTTGCCACTCGTGACCCCGCGCGCGATTGAGCTGAGCGTTGGATACCCCCAGACCCAGGATGAAGCGTCCTTCAGACATTTCCTGCAATGTACTTGCTGCGCTGACCGTTGCCAGGGGATCGCGGCCGTAGATATTGGCGATACCGGTTGCCAGCATTACCTGCTGTGTATTGGCCAGCAGGAAGGCTGATGCGGTGTATGGGTCGCGAGTAAAAAGTTCGGGCAGCCAGAGAGATTCGAAACCCAGATCGTCAACGCGACGGGCGTATTCAATAAACGCGTGACCATCCAGCTTGTCGGTGTTGTACAACACGCCTAGTTTCATCTGCTATACCTTTTCGTGTGCTTTCAGTTGTGTGCTTCTAAATCTATGTAGTTTCGAAGTCCGCCAGAACCGCACGTGCCATGGACAAACGTGCTTCGCTTCGCGATAGCTCGTTGTCGTGCAGCATGATGAATTCTGAGCGGTCGGAAACGCTGCCGTCAAACCCCGTTTTCGCGCCTCTTTCGCTGATTGAGGGTTTGATTGATAATAAACGTAGAGTCTGGAGGAGGGTAAAAATGGCCGAAGCGGTATCCCTGGAATCGAGCGAATTCGATCTGATTCACCTGTCACCGGTGATCGGCACTGAGGTACACGGTATTGATCTGGCAAACGTTGACGATGCCACCATCAACTGGCTGAGTGATCTCCTCGTCGAACGGAAGGTGATTTTCTTCCGCGATCAGCATATCTCAATGGATGAACACGTGGCGTTCGCCGGTCGGTTTGGCGAACTGGAAGTACACCCCTTCACCCAGAATGACGGCGAACGACCCGAGATTATTCATCTGGACAATGATGAAGATCGGCCACCGCGCATCAATGTATGGCACTCGGATGTCACCTGGCGGGCCGAGCCTTCGCTGGGATCTATTCTGCGAGGGCGCGTAGTGCCGGACGTGGGCGGTGATACGCTGTTTGCTAACATGGAAGCAGCCTATGACGACCTCGATGATGAAACGAAGGAAGAGATCGACGGTCTCTGGGCGGTGCACGACAACGAAGTGTTTTTGACCGGCATGTATCAGAGCGGTGCCAGCGAGGAGGCGATTGAAGCCAAACGCGCCGAGTTCCCGCCGCAGCGCCATCCGGTAGTTCGAACACATCCGGTAAGCGGTAGAAAGTCGATTTACGTTAACAAGACCTTCACCCGGTATATTGAGGATATGGAACCTGAAGCCTCCAAGGCGCTGCTACAGCGGCTTTATCACCAGGCGTGGATTCCGGATTTTCAGTGTCGCTTCCGCTGGGAAGTCGACAGCTTCGCTTTCTGGGATAACCGTGCAGCACAACATTATGCTGCTGCGGATTACTGGCCTGCCAAACGGTTTATGGAGCGGGTGACAGTAGTTGGCGATAGGCCTTACTGATCCGGTGTACCCACCATAGAGTTCACGGAAAACCCGAGCGAACCGCCGTACATGTTGTAACCGATCATCTCGCGCAGCTCCGGGCTGAGGGTGGCGGCAACCTCCGGCGGTACGTCCAGGTACTGGTTCTCCTCCTGTCGTAACCAACCCAGCGAGTAGGTCAGAAT
This sequence comes from Candidatus Azotimanducaceae bacterium, assembly GCA_965227885.1. Lineage (GTDB taxonomy): Bacteria > Pseudomonadota > Gammaproteobacteria > Pseudomonadales > Azotimanducaceae > UBA4421. The sequence continues at coordinate 5,423,599 of OZ245781.1, read as the reverse complement.
CACGCCATAGCGCCAGTCATTCGAGGTGTTGGCACCGGCGCCATGTAAGGTACCACCCATCCAGTACAACACCGACCCAGCGGGCATTTCCGCCGACAGCACTTCGTGTTCTTCTGCAGTGCGTCCTTCTTCCCAGGTATGGCTGGTGGGCACAATCAACGTAGCGCCGTTGTCGGCTCGAAAGTCTGATACCGCCCACATGCTTGCCAGAATCATGTTCGGGCGAGGCGCTGGGAAGAAGGAGAACGGATCCTCTTCGCGATGCAGCACCTGTTTGCGTGCGCCGGGTCCTACCTCTAAAGCTGCGGTGACATGCAGTTGATAACCACCCTTTGCATTGGGTTTCAAAAACTGATCGCACAGCGCCCTGGATGTTTGATTCATCGCCAGCTCGCGGGCGGTAGGGGAATTCGCCATCAAGGCACTGGCCCGCCGTGTTCGCCCCGGGTAGAAATCTTCCGGACGATCGCTTTCAGCGACGCGAACCGCTTCCATATACGGTGCGAGCTCTTCGCGGACGGAAGCTCTAGTGACATCATCCATTGCGTTGTTGATCACAACTGCACCCGCCTCATTCAAGGCTGCGGCAATTTCATTGGGGTTCGCGTCGGCAGGAAAAGCGGGAATCTGCATAGTGATAGACAGGAAGTTGGTTCGTCCCGATTGTTACAAAAGGCAATCTAAAGTGCTATCGCTCAACACATGCCTGGCGTTTCATCACTTCACCATATCCCTGTGGCACTTGCGCGCCTGCGTCGATAGCGAGACTGCCATTGATGGCAAGATATTCAACGCCGGCAGCTAGTTCGGTTGGGGCTCGATAGGTTGCGCGCGGTTTGAAACCTCGCGGATCCCAGACCGCGATGTCGGCTATCTTGCCGACGCTTAATTCGCCCCGGTCGCAGAGATTCAAGATACGGGCTGTCTGGTAAGAGCTCTGCATAACAAACTGTTCAACGCTCATGCGCGCGTTATCAGCAACATAGTCCTGGTACTTTTTAGGGAAGGTTGCGTATTTGCGCGGATGTCCGGTTGAGCCGTCACTGCCTGTGACAACCCAGCTCTGCATAGCGAGGTCGTCAACGTCATCGATATTCATCATAAAAGAAGCGATGGCAGGATCGCCCGCAAGAACGATTTCGATCGCCTTGGATATGGCCGCTTCCGGATCGCTGGAACCGGCAGACTCCGCCAATGTTTTTCCTCTGTCAGGATGAGTCCCAGCGATGAGCAGCTGCGTAGCACCGCCACGACGGCGCAAGTTCTCCACGATATCTTTGTAGATAGCTGCGATGTACTGTGGGTCGCGAAGTCGCGCATGAAAGGCAGCTCTGCCGCCGCTTTGTGCGGACCTGGGGAAGAGTGCATTTGATAAACGGGTACCCGAGGCGAGCCAGGGGTATTGGTCGGCGGTTACGGTCACACCCTCTGCCTGGGCAGCTTCGATTGCTTCGATAATGGCCTTTGATTGTCCCCACACATCGGGTCCCAGCGCCTTGATGTGAGAGATGTGTATGTCGACTCCTGATGCGCGGCCAATCTCCAAGGCTTCTTCTATCGCGCCCATCAACCCCACTGTGTATGTTGCTTCGTCGCGGATGTGCGAGTCGTAGATTGCATCCCACTTTGCGGCGATTGTGGCGAGGCCGATCACTTCCTCGGTGGGTGCGTAACTACCGGGCGCGTAAAAAAGACCCGTGGAGAGGCCGAGCGAACCGTTGCGGAGATGGGTATCCAATTCAGCTTCCATCGCGGCTTGTTGGGCTTTGGTGGCGGGCTTTGCTTCGGGTCCCACGTGTTTACTGCGCAGGTAACCGTGACCGGTCATGATTCCGACGTTGGTACCCGGATTGGGTGCCAGGGAGACGATTGTGTCTTCATAACCTGCGCCATAGCCATCATTGCCGATAACTACAGTGGTAACGCCTTGCCGCAGATAGGCCGCGTTCACAGCCCGGTCTGGATTCTGCAGATCACCGTCAGCATGGGTGTGCGGGTCGATAAACCCGGGGCTGATGACCAGGTTTGTGGCGTCGATAACCCGTTCGGCATCAACAGGGTCAGTGCCCACATACGTGATATGTTTGCCTGTCACTGCCACAGTGCCGGTAAAAGCCTTTCTCCCTGTGCCGTCGACCACGGTACCGTTGACGAACGCGAGGTCATGGCTGCGGCGATACGGGTACAGCGTTTCGATGTAGGTATCTGCAAAGACAGCGGCCGAAGAACGAATGGTGTCGCGATCGGTTTCGTCGCCCACTTCGTAGGTGATCGCGGGAATGCCAAAACGCCTGTACATGTAGTTTTTGGAGGTCGCCAAAGTTGTATTGTGGCGTGGCTCGTGGCTGAACTCATACACACCTTTCTCCCGCGCGCGTTCAAACCAGTTTGCGGCGAACGCTTCGGGCAGAGTCAGATCGTCAGGAGACTGCGTATAGAAGAGATCCCGGTAGGTTGAGTGGAAGTCGAGAAAACCACGCAACTGACTGCTTGCATTGATGCGCTCGATTAACTGTTGTATCGCCTGCGTTTCCGGGTCGCGGAACGTACCCCAGCCACGGTTCAGGTCACGGCCGGACAGCGCGTGTCGCCAGAAACCGAGATCAACGCCGTCAGGGTTCATCAGCGGCACCAGAACTACATTTGTTTTCTTGTGAAAATCACAAGCGAGCTGGGATGACGGGCAGGCGTCGAACAAGGCCTCAACAAAGGCTTCCATCGCGATCGCGCCGGTCACTTCTGGGGGGTGCTGGCGACCCACAAAAAGTACGCTGTTCGGCGCGTCGGGGTTGGATTGCAGCGCGATCAAAGGTCTGTCACCCGCCGAGCGGCCGATTTCCGCCTGTGACAGTTGTGGCCAGCGAGCGCGAAGATCAGCGTACCAGTTGTCGTACCAGGCACTGTTCATGTTCTCTTGAGCTGAAATGTAAACCGGCGTGGTCACATCCAGTCTGAGACTTAAGCGTTTATTGTCAGCACTGACTTTGTACTGATCTCCCCCGAGTGATTCCCAGATAAACCCATCACCGCTGACCTTGGGGGCATACCGATGTCGATGTTCCCCATACTCGATGACAACGTTTAGTCTGCCTGTGCCAGCAACACGAAAGCTGTACCAGGGGCTCGGGTTGATGGGCACGTTCTCCGGCTGCAACTGCATGACCACTATGTCGTCATCTGTAAAACGGCATTCGCCGTAGTTCCCACCGGGAAAGTCTGCGACCACGTTAAACTGCGGTGAACTGCAGGCGGTGGATTCAACCGCAGCTTGATTGGCGGTACAGCTGATTATCAGGAATGAAACACTGAAGAGCAGCCAGGTCTGACGAAGATGGCTCATTGATTACGTCCGTAGTATTGGTTCACCACTTCCTGAGCGATGCTGCGCAGGTAGGTTGCTTCTTTGTCTGGAATGACGTCGAAGTAGTTGTAGTCGCTGGTGCTCACGTCGTACTGATAGATGCTGGCGACAACCACGTTGGCGGCAAGAAATGTACCCAGTAGATTCGGGTGTGTCCCGTCGAACGCTTTGTGCAGTGCTATGTCCGGTCGCTCTTCGTATGCACGGGCGAAAGCCACACCGACAGGGATCACGGGAATCTTTAATGTTTGCGCCACGTTTTCGTATCCCGCCTGAATTACATCCTGCATGCCAGGGGCCGTGCGTTTGTGTGGGGCGACATAGGCGTGGGTCATATACAGCGCGATCGCTGTTCCTCGTTCACGCGCTTGTTTTGTCTTTTTGCGGACCTCGCGCTCGAAGTTGACGAGGTTAGCGGGCGACAGGGTTTCGCTGCTGCCGCCCTGCAGGACGACCCATTCAAAGGGTGCGCTGATACCCAGCTTTTGATAGTCCAGATGGCTGGTCAGATCATGGTGAGACAGACGCGCCCCGCCGATCGTTGCCGATTTGTATTCCAAAGGTTCGTTGTTGAACTCTGCCACGATGCGTTTAACGTGGTTGTGCAGGCTGTCGTTGTAGTAAAGGTAGCTGTTACCTACAAAGAGTACACGGCTGGGCGACTCGTCTGGAAAGTCATAAGGGTACGCTTGCGCAGTCCCCAATGTCGGAGCAGACAACAACACCGCCAAAGCAATCTGTGGCAGGGAAAATGCAATCTGCGGCGGTTTAAAAAAAAGGCGGCTTAGAGCCGCCTTTGATCTGCTATTCAAAAGTGAATCGCCAGTCGACGTAGTAGTATCGACCGAAGTCGCGATGTTGGTCAGCAAAGTAACCGAAGAAGCGGTCCGCCAGCGGCGCACGCTCATCTTCGAAGTTATTGATACCGACTTTGACGCGACTCTTAATGCCATCGCTGATCTCGAACCTGTAGTCCACGGAGACGTTGATGATCTTCATGTCCTCAACCACCCACTCACTGCCGTCGTTCAAGGTGAGTGACGTCTGGATAAAGTCACCATAGCGAAGGGCAGAAATCGAAGCGCCCCAGTTGCCTGCGGTCCAGCGAACGCGAGCGCTGAGCTTCTCTTCGATGTTGCCGTTCTGACGCACGAGATCTGCGAACCCTGAAACAGGTACGCTGGCCGGGAGCACACCGCTCGCCTGTGCATCGAGCAGGGTCAATGCATCGCCGGAAGGCTCCTGGTCGTAGTCATCCAGGTAGGATCCAACCAGCTTCACATTGAAGTGACCTACGGGCAGATCGAACTCGTAGTAGATGCCAATGTCGTGACCCTTGATAACACGTGTGTCGAGGTTCGCGTAGCGATCGCTCACACGAATGGCTTCACCCTGAGGGCAGATGCCAGCGCTGAGATACAGAGCATCGTTGAGTGGGTCCGCAGCTCCGCGCGTTACGTTGGGGCTGCCCACGGTGGTGGCACAGCTGCCAGTGCCAGCGTTGATCAAACCCAGCAGTTCCAGTGCGATATGGTTTTCTTCACCGAAAAGACCGATGGTGTCGTCCTTCTCGATTTCCCAGAAATCCAACGTGAAGACCAGATTCTCGATGGGCTCGAGCACAATACCGAAGTTGGTGTTGGTTGATTCTTCCGGCTCAAGGGAAGCACTACCCTGGGCAGTACGTTGGATACCGTAGCTGCAATCGAGTGTCGCTTCACTTGGATCGACAAAGAGGCAGACGAAGTCATCCAGAGTGTTGCTGCGTGCCACGAGAGATTCGTTCACCGTGATCAGGTTTGGTGCACGGAAAGCCTCAGACCAGGAACCGCGCAGCATGAACTGTTGGAACGGACGCCAGCCGAAGGCTGCCTTGCCGACTGTGGTGCTACCTACGTCGGAGAAATCTTCATAACGCATCGCCAGCTGCACATCGATGGTTTCACCCAGCGGGACCTGGAATTCGATGAACGCGGAGGTGACATCTCGCTCGCCGTCACTGTCCGCGGTAGGGCTTGAGTTCACCACGTCAGAGATAAACGGGTAGGTTGTGCCGACGCGGTCGGTAAAGGTAATGGTGCCGTCCAGGCGTGGGTCGCGATCATCATCGAAAGACTCTTCACGATACTCCAGACCAAACACGAAGCCGACGGGACCTGTGGGTAGGTCAAAGAGTTCTGCGTTGGACGCCTTGAAATCAAACATGAGCAGATCGGTTTCGTTCTCGCGCTTGACGTCGATGAGCGCACGCTGGATGTTGGATGCCGTACCACCGGCAAACGGGTTGATGCCAGCCGCCGTTGTATCATTCAAACCGATTTGCAGCAGTTCGTTGGAGATTCGGTTGCTGGTGATGTCCTCGCGGGTAGCACGCGACCAGGTGATGGCCGCTTCCCAATCCCACGCGTCCATCGTGCCGCGCAGGCCGCTGACCAGTCTGAATACGTCACCTTCTACGTCAACAATACGGGGCACCTGGGTCCAGCGATAGTTGTCCAATTCCAGTTGCAGGCCCGTACACGGCACGAGCGGAATCACTGCCGCATCCAGTCGATTGGGGGAACCACAGGGTCCGAAGGGGTTGTAGTACGCATCAGCAGCGATGGTGTGCTTCGCTACGGCAGACAAACGCGCTGAGGGGTGGCGCGTGGTGTTTGTGTCCGAGTAGTAGTAGGTGAATTCATTGAAGAATTCCATACCCGACTCGAAGTCGTGGTTCACATACGCGTACACATTGATACGCTCAAGTTCTGAAGCCAGGTCGCGGTCTTCGTTCAGGTTGTAACGTCCGAGTCCTGAACCATCGGGTGCACCGCAGGTTTCACCGTTAATGACGAACGTACAACGGGCGTCGCCAGCAGGAAAAGTCTCGAATTCGCCCGCGCTGTCGGTCAGAGGGCCGGACAAGCCCAATCCGGCGATGGAGGGTCTGAAATCGTACTGGCCGAACCTGTTATTGATGGAATCGTTCCGGAATGACGTCACAGCTTGCCAGGGTGAGTTGCCAGGAAGCAGGCGACGGAAATCAGAATCTGCCCACTTCGGGTCGTCCTGCGAATTCACGCGCTCACGGTCATACCAGTTGGCAAAGGCACCCACGCGTGTGCGACCTTCGTTGAAGTGTTTACCCCATTCCAGAGTGACGCGAAAGTCATCGCGCGGCAGGCTTTCAAAATTGTCGTAACGTCCGCCAACCCTGAAACCTTCAAAGTCATCGCGCAGTACATAGTTAACAACACCCGCCACGGCGTCCGCACCGTAGATGGCCGAAGCGCCGTCCTTCAGGACTTCCACACGGCGCAGGCCCGTCACCGGCAGAGACTGTGAGTTCACCGTGTTCACCGGGACAAAGCTGCCGCCGACAAATTCGGTCTGGTAGGCAGCTGCGTTGACCATCCGACGGCCATTCAGCAGCACCAGGGTGTTACCGGTACCGACGTTACGCAGGTTGAATGCGCCGATGTCGCCGCGGGCACTGTTTACGCCACCGCTGATGTTTTCAGCTTCGCTGAAGAAGTTGTTGCCTTGTTCGGTGAGGTGTTCGAGCAGGTCGTCCCCTGAATTGACACCGATAACCTCCAGGTCTTCCTCACTCAAAAGTGAGACAGGCAGGGCATCAGTAATTTGTGCGCCCTTGATGTGGGTACCTGTGACGACCACTTCTTCGGTGTAGCCCACTTCGTCGTCCTGGGCATTTGCCAAAGTGCCCAGCAACAGCAGGCTCGTCGCCGCCAACAGGCGTGCGGTGATGTGCATTCGCATACGTCTCTCCAATGGTATTTGTAGTCCCCAGTGAAAAATAACAAGGTGGGCATGGCGACACCAATAACGACATGTCCCCTCGTCATAACCCTGGGTTATAGTTCTTTCTTATCGGTGCAGTTTAGGGCTTCGTTGAATGAAGGTCGAGCCGCGCGCTGCATGCGCCTCGCCTGCGCTCAGCCAGGGTGTGAGCCACTCAATCCAGACGATATCGTCGATGGTTGCCACAGCATTGTCAGGTTGTTTTATTTTCAACAGAAAGCGCAGACCCTTTGTCGGCAATCGGGGTGAGTTGAAGTCCCAGGTGATGGTTTGTGCACCGGATTCCTCAAGAGTGTGTTCGCCGATTTTTATCGTTGCTGAGTTGGTCAGGCCTTTACTGAGTGAATCGTCGGGCAGCCGTCTATGCAGGTGGCCTTCAATCTTTGTTCCGATTGGGGCGTTTAAGGAGAGGGACAGGGTCTGTGGATTGGCCGGTGTGAAAACCCGGTCGAAAACCTTGAGACCGGTGATGGCAGATCCCGTCACTTGGAGATGTTGGCCAGAAACAGCGACGATGCGTTCGGATTCCAGCCAGCTTCTGTCGCCTGACCCGTCCGCAGCAAGATCGGACAAATCACCCCTCCGCAACAAGTCTCGACCCAGTCGAAACCGTTCATTGGGTGGTGCGCTGACATCGGGCTCCTCCGACCAGTTGACGCCAATCGTCGAAAGTCGAACGGGTACGCCGGGGTCGAGTTCCTGAAGCGCAATCGAGCGACCGGTTTGAAGCTTTCTGTGGCTGACCCAGGCGTGACGACCTGAGGCACTGAAGCTCAGATTTGCGCTCGAAAGCCCGCGCATTTGAGCGAGTATGCTGTCCGCAAAATACCCTGTGGCGGGGGTCGGTTTATAGCCAAGCACGTTTACCGGCACAATTTCGGCGCCATAAAACTCGCCGTTGTCCATCCACACGTGCAGCAGGAACGTGGCCTGGGTGCTGTAGATATATTGATCGAAGAGAAAGTTACCCAACGAATAGGCGATCAAGCGGTTTTTGTACAGCTCCAGGCCCTGCATGACGTGGGGGTGATGCCCAACGACGACATCCGCGCCTGCATCTATCGCGTGGCGCATGCGTGTGCGATCCATTTGTGCAGGCGTGTGAGCATATTCCAAGCCACTGTGATAGTTGATGACGGTGTGGGCGTTTACGCGGAGAACATCGCGGGCCATGGCGGCGGCGGTGCCTAGTGCCGCGCCGCCTTTGTTTGCCGAGGCCACCTGATTCGGTTTGAAAGTGCCCGGCCAACCGACGTAGCTGAAAAATGCATAGTCTTCCCATAACCAGGGTTGGTGAGCCTCGGTCGCGTTCACACCTGCGCCGGAATGACCCAGATCCGCATCGTTCAGGTGGTCCAGGGTTTCAATCAATCCCGCCTCAGCAAAATCGTAAGAGTGGTTGTTCCCCAGCGCCACGTAGTCGACGCCTGACGCTTTCAGCGCGTTTGCTATGCGCGGATGCGTATAAAAAGTGATGCTTTTGCCGAGTTTGCTTTTAGGTGGTTTGGCAAAGAGCTGGGTTTCCAGATTGAGTGAGGTGACATCAGCCAGCTGGAGATAGGGTGTCATAGCGGCCAGCAGGGCGTTTAACTCTCGTGTTTTTGGTGGGTTGGACAAGAGCTCTGGTTCCCCTGCGCGGGGTTTTATGTACCGACGTCCAGCCATGGTGTCGCCCGCAAAGGTGAACATCCGTCGCCCGTCCTTTTTTGCGACCAGCGTGAATGTGAGGTTTCCGCTGGTAGGGTTGAGCGTGTGGACTGAGTCATAGAAGCCGCTTGCGCGCAGGTGCAAGCGGTGCGGCCCCCCGTGATTGACCTCCGCCTGCCCGCCCGTCAAGGACACGTCGATTGGGGAACCATCATCGATGGTGACGTTTCCCGCGATCGGTTCGCCTTCCGGGTCAACCAGTTGGATGCTGAAGGTGAACGCGAAAGCGGGCAGGCTGAGGGTGATGAATGCCAGTATCGCCAGGAGTTGGGCGATACACCGTTGTTGTAGATGATTGCTGATCAGCGCCATATACGTGTCTTGTTGTTCCCCTGAGCTCATCATGTTGCCATGACGCCTGTCTCGTTCCATCATCAAGGTTTTTGCGGCCCATAACCTGGGGCTATGGAGGAGCGGATGCGCTTAAGGCATGTCGAAGTTTTTCAGGCGGTGTATGCGAGCGGGTCGATTACCCAGGCGGCCAAGGTGTTGAATGTCTCGCAACCTTCGGTGAGTAAAGTGCTCGCTCATGCGGAACTGCAGATCGGCTTCCCACTCTTCAATCGCAGCCGGGGTAAATTGACGCCCACCCCGGAAGCCGTGCGACTTTATGACCATGTGCTGGAAGTTTACGAGGGGATATCCCGGGTCCGTCGTGTGGCCGGCAATCTGCGGCGCAGTGCCGAAGGTACGATACGCATCGCGAGCACCCCGGCCCTTGGCGTGGCAGTGCTGCCGCAGTTGGTGGCAGGCTTTATTGCGGATAATCCGGGTTCGCAGTTTGAGCTGGAAACACTGCACCTGGACGAAATTGCGGTGGCGCTCAAGGAAGCGCGGATAGACCTGGCCATCGCATTTGATCCCGAGGTGCTGCCCGGATGTGAGTGTCAATCGCTGCTGCAGGGTCGGTTTGTGCTGATCGCGCCGCCGCACATGGCGGATGACTTTTCCGGTGTTGTGGGCTTGGAAGAACTCGGGGATACCCCGTTTGTGCGATTAAACACGAGGGGTCCGCTTGGTCAGGTGCTTGAAAATCACCTGGCGGACTTTGACTTTGCACCCAGAGTTGCTGCAACCACGGAAACCTATCATGTCGCCCGCTCGCTGGTTGCTCGGGGTGTCGGTGTCGCGGTGGTGGATGAAGTCACCGCCTCGTCGGGGGCTGCAGATGATGTGGTTGTTGTCCCTCTGAAGCCGGAAATCACATTCAACATCAGTGCTGTTTATCTCGAAACACCGCCGATACCTCTTCTCAGTCAGCGGTTCCTCGATTACATGCGCACCAACATAAAGGCGCTGAATACCGCGCCTGCGACGTTGGAGTGATCAATACGTTAAGCCTATAACGCTAGGCTATGGTGTGGATAAAGAAGAGTATTAGCGCTGCCCGGAGTGCACCCCTAGCATGGGGTGGTTAGTTATTGGAAGGAATATCCGGGTGAACGTGGTCGTCGTTGGGGCGGGGATTAACGGAATGCTCACCGCGCACTACCTGAACGAACTCGGCCTGGAAGTGACGGTTGTTGAGCGACTTGCCAAGGTGGCTTCATTGGCGAGCGCCGGAAATGCCGGTCAACTTTCTTACAGCTACGTCCAACCGATGGCCAGCAGAGCCTTCCTGTTCTCGCTTTGGCGAGCCTTTCTGGGCTTGGATAACGCGGTAAAACTCCCGCCTGTGACCCTGGATCTCAACTTTTTGAGCTGGGCAACCAAATTTCTGATTGCGGCTTCACCCAGGCGTTTTCGAAAAAACACTGCACAACTCCTGGCGTACAGCGCCCGCAGCAAAGAGCTGATGGCGGACTTTCACGCGTCATTTGGTCAGGAGTACAACTACGCTAAAACCGGCAAGCTGGTGTTGCACAAAGCTGGTCCTTCATCCCAGACCCTTGCAAAAGGCACCTCTCCAGAGGGAAATGTATGTCTCATGACTGCGGAGGAAGCGCGCGAAGTTGAACCGAGTCTGGCTGATCTTGCGATCGAATGGCATGGCGCCGTTTACTCGTCTCAAGATGAAGTGGGGGATTCGATGTTGTTCTGTCAATCGCTCTACAAGCGGCTGTGCCAGGCAGGCGTAACATTTCGCTTCAATGAATCGGTTGAGAATCTCACGCGCGGCTGTGATCGCGTGACCGGCGTTGTGACCGACCGCGAGCAGATCAGTGCCGATGCCGTTGTCTTTTGCACGGGCTTGGACGCGTTCAAGGAAACCTTACCCGCGGATTCTGATCAGGAGCCAGTGATCGGTATTACCGGTTACAGCCTGACTACAAAACTACCGCAGAGTGAGCTCAGTACGAGTATCACCCTTGCAGAGCAACGTCTGGTGTTCAGTCCCATCGGCGAATCCATACGCGTCGCCGGTTATGCTGATTTTAAACCGCGCGACACCGGGCAGCGCCTGCATGCTCTTGAGAGTGACGCCAAGCGCCTGGCACCCAAAATGTTCCTCAGTTCCACTGAGTTTGAACGCTCATGGGTGGGGTCGCGACCCGCCACGCCTTCGTCACTCCCCATCGTTGGCGCTTCTCCGTTGAAAGGCGCATATCGCAATCTGGGGCATGGCATGTTCGGTTGGACGCTGGGCGCCGCAACTTCACACAAGATTGCCCAAGAGGTTGTCGCGGGCGCTTGACGCTGAAAGGGCGACACCGTCGCTCGAATAATCTTTTTTCTGATCGCCTGTCGTTTCCGGGTCCCGAATCCGCTTATCTCCTACAAGGAGATACAGATGATTCGCACCGCGTTATGCAACCGAAAACATGTGCTTTACCTGGCCTGGTTCACCACAGCAACCTGGTTTGCCACCGTGATCACCGTATTGACGATGATGTGGGACGCAACCTGGATGAGCGCAGATCCTCCCGCTGAAGTCCTCACCGGAGTGCTCCACAGCGCCAGTGTCGTGGCCGGTCTTGGTCTGGGTGTTATGCTCTTGTTCCCGCAGGTCTGGCAGCGCTTGCGAGTCTCGGCGCGGTGCGCCTGCACAATTGCGGGCCTGTGCGGTTGTATATCGGTTTATCTGTGGTGGTAGGCAGATGGTGGTAGACGCCCCGATAGAAGAGGGTTGTGGAAGAAAGGGAAGCAGCATGGCCTCGTCCGAAAATTTGCATGAAATTACACGGCTCCTTGGAGAGTCGGCCAACGGTGTAACGGGCTCGCTGGATGAGGTGTTCGCGCTCGTCTACGCGGAACTGCACGGTATGGCCAGACAGCAGCTGAGGCGCTCCGGTATTCGAGATTCTGTGGATACCACCATCCTCCTGCACGAAGCCTACGAGAAACTGTCGGTAGGGCAGGTGCAGACGCCGAATGACAGAAAACACTTCTTTGCTATCGCAGCACGTGCCATGCGCCAGATCGTGGTTGATACGTATCGCAGCAGACAGGCTGAGAAGCGGGGTGGTGGCGGGCTTGAGTTTACTGCTTCCCTGGAAAGTATTGGCGCGGGTGATGACCCGGCGCAACTTGCGGAGCTTTCGCAAGCCCTGGAACAGCTGGCAGCTGAGGATGAAGAATTGGCCAGTTACGTCGATTTGGCGTGTTTTGCAGGCCTGTCGACGGAAGGGATCGCGGAACTCAACGGGACAACTGTGCGCACTGTGCAGCGTAAGTTGAAGCGCGCCCAGGCATGGCTGGGGTTTCTGGTTGCGGGTGAGGATTAATGAGTGGATGAGCGTGGGCCGGAGTTAGGGTTTGCCGAGGTTGATCGTGCACTCGATCGCGCGCTTTCGCTCGAAGGTGAGGCGCGTGCAACTTACCTGTTAACCCTTCCGGCACCCTTGCGTGAACGTGTGGTGCGCCTGCTGGAACACGCAGAAGGAGACTCACTCGCGGCGCTCAGTAGCGAGGCGAGTGGAACAGTCGCGCAGCTTGCGACGCCGGACAAGGCAGGTCATTGGGCGCTGCAGCGTGAACTTGGCGCGGGGGGCATGGGACAAGTTTTTTACGCCGAACGCCAGGAATTGGGCGCGGACGAAAATTTTAAGCAGCGCGCGGCGGTGAAACTCTTGTGGACGCACCAGACGGAACCTGAAAACCATGAGCGTTTTTTGCGCGAACGGCGAATCCTCGCCGACCTGGATCACCCGGGATTGGCGCGATTTCTCGATGGCGGTTTTCTGGAGGATGGCCGTCCATGGTTTGCCATGGAATATATCGAAGGCCAAGCGCTTCTGACCTTTGTTGCGGGGTTGGACGTGGATGAAAAGCTCGCGCTCTTTCTCCAGGTCTGTGACGCGGTAGCTTTTGCCCATGCCCGCTTGATTGTGCATCGCGATATCAAGCCGCAAAACATCCTCGTAGACAGCAACGGACGGACACGTCTCCTGGACTTCGGCGTAGCGGGATTGTTAGACGAAATCGGGGAGGGTGACCTGACGCGGACCCAGGGGAGCCCGCTCACGCTGCAGTATGCGTCACCTGAGCAGGTGACCGGCAGCAATGTGGCAGTACCGAGTGATATCTACCAATTGGGCCTGCTGCTCTTTGAAATGATCACGTTGGCGAGACCTTATGACACCTCGAAGCTTGCGCTGCAGGCGGCAATTGAGGCGATCTGTGTCAAAGCGCCACTGCAACCTGCCACCCTGACATCAGATGTGCATGACGACCTGAACGCCGTTGTATTGAAGGCGCTCGCCAAAGAACCCGATCGTCGCTATGCCTCAGTGGCTGATCTTGCACGCGACGTGCAGGCATTTCGTGCAGGCAAGCCGGTACAAGCCGTGGCGCCAACGCGCTGGTACCTTGCGCGCAGGTATCTCGCGCGTAACCGGACCGTTGTCGGGTTCAGCGTCGCATTGTTTGTCGTCTTGTTTTCCGCCACGCTTATCGCCTTGCAGCTTGCGCGTGAGGCGCGCGAAGAAGCGCATCGCACTGCACTTGCGCAGGAAATCCTTGAAGATGTGTTTCAAAAAGCTGAGCCCTTCGGCGAGGGAGGGGCTGATATAACGCTTGCCGAGGCGCTGGTCAGAGCACAGCCGGATATTGCAGAGAGTATTGCTGGAGATCCATACCTTGCGTATGAGGTGAATCAGAGTCTGGCACAGATATATGCCAACCTGGGATTGGTGGAGTTTGAGGTCTTGGCATACGAAGCGGTGATCGCTGCCGCCAATCAAATGGACGGTGATCACCACGATAAAGCGTTGCTGGGCATAGCAGGGGTCGGTAGCGCGCTTGCACGTACCGACCCGGCTAAGGCCATTGGCTACTTCGACCGTCACCTCAAGGCGTTTCCCACGGAAGCAGAGGCAACGAATTGGTTGTCTGCACAGTACGCGCTGACGGGCGCGCTCAACCGTATGCGTCGTTACGAGCAAGCAGCTGTCGCCACCGTGGCGATGGGAAAGGTGGTGGAGCAGTATGGGGTGACGAATCCGCAAACGCTCGGACGCCTCAGCCAGATGCGCGCGGGCGTCGCACGACGTGCGGGAGACATCTCCGCGGAAGATACCCACTGGCGGGACGCGGTGCGACACATGCGTACGGCTGAAAACGCGTCTGCGTTGGCGGTGACATTGAACAACAGGGCGATCTTCTTAGGAAGACAATCCCGCTACGCGGAGTCTGAAGATGCCTTCCTGGAAGCCATTGCTATATATGAAACTGCCGAGCATACAGACCCGTCCTATGCGGGTGTGCTGCGTTCGTATGCGGGGCTCTTGTTCCGTACGGATAAGCACGAAGAGGCGATTCTAACGACGCGGCAAGCATTGGAGCTTCTGGACGCGGACACACAAGGGTATGCGCGGCTCATCGCGGAACGAAACCTCGTAAATTATCAGGTTGTTATCGGCGATGTTGAGAGCGCAGCGAATTCGATGTTTGCAGCCTTGGATGGTGTCATCGAGAACTTTGCCCCTGGTACGGATGCTCGCAACCGGCTCAAACCGCTGTTCGCCAAGCTCCTGGTATTCGCGGACCAGAACGATGCCGCATATCGAGTGCTGGGCGTAACAGCGTGTGCAAACACGGTGAATGCGGTGCTGGATAGCCTTGAAGCCCGCTCTGAGAGTGAGTATCGCCAGCAGCTGTGGGCGCTGGCCGCTCAGGTACGGCAGGAAGCTGAGCAAGGCGCGCTTTCACGAGAATCCTGGTTTACCGCGTGGCAGTACGCGGATCAAGCTCCGGCTTTTTTTGACGTCGCCGATCGGTGGCGTCTCGTTTCTCTCCTGGATACCCCCGCTGCATCGGTGTGGTGGCCCAAGACGTTTGTCGAGGAGCGGCAGCACCTGCTTGCCATGAAAACCGACGCTCAGAGCCTCTTCGAGGCAAACGGGGATCGAGTGTCCCGGTATGTCGAAGCATTAGAATCCGGCTCCCAAGATATCTGTCCAAAATAATTCTGCCTCGACCTGTCGTTTAGCGCTCCCTATCTCGCTTAACCACTTAACCCACTGCAGACAAGCAGGAACGTGGTGGATGTGTAATCAATATGGAGATCAAAATGACAGAGAAGATTAGGTTGGTGGTTTTATCGTTGGTCGGCGTCGTGTTGTCGCTGGGTGTTGCGGCGGCACAAGCAGAGGTCCCTGAACTGGAGCGCAATACGGCGCTGAAAAAATTTCAGGTCGACAACGATAAGTTTATTGGCCAGCGCTTTGTACTGCGCTGCCCTGAGACAAACGTTCGCGACGTTGACGAGCCGCTGCATGGGGTAGATGTGTACCCGAGCGATAGTCCTTTGTGTGTCGCCGCATCGCATGCAGGTCAGATCGATGCTGCGGGTGGGATCATTGTTGTGCAGCTGAATCCGGGTGCGGAAAACTACCTGGGCGCAGAACGACATGGTGTGAGCTCTACACCTTTTCCGCAAACACCAAGAAGTATCGTGTTTGTTGATCCCGAAAGCGCGACTGAACTTGATGATGTTGCGGCAGCTTACGCACCCCGCATTAAGTGGGATACGAAGTTCACCGCGACGGGGCTTGCGAATCGCAATCTGGTTGGACAGTCATTTCTGTTCAAGTGCCCACAGGCGGCTGGGAACCTGATGCCGCGTCGTGTTTATGGGACAGATCAGTACGCGTTCAACAGCTACGTGTGTCAGGCAGCGGTTCACGCCGGACGCATCACCCATGCAGGTGGGTACGTACAGGTTAAGTTGGAAACCGCCCAGGGCAAACTTCAAGGCAGCATCCGACACGGCATAGAGTCGAAAAATGGGCCTGCCGGTTCACGGGTTATCTCGTTTGGCGATGTTGTACATCCAGTGACCCCTGTTGCAGGCGGCTGAGCTGGACCAAGACTAGCAGTCTGTGATAGCGCGGCATCTTGAAGAAGGTGTCGCGTTTTTCTCATCATGTGGGGGAACAACGTGAAACAACTGTTAGCTGTTGTGGCTGTGTTTTTTGTGCTGCTGCCTGCTCTGAGTGAAGCAGACCAATGTCGCTGCAAACTACCCCAGGCGAATGTCTTCCGATCAACGGGGTGTCCCACGGTCAAAGGCCCAGTACGGGCAGCCGCTGTGTTACCCCGGATGGACTATCGCGCCATCTATGTAGAGGATCTGTTGCGAACCCTGGGCACGATGGCGAATATCGAAGTGTGCTACGCAGTGCTGCAAGCTACGAAACTGCAGCTACGGACAGAAAGGGTCCTGCCTTGGCCTGAGCTTGTCAGCGAGTTGGATCGACAAAATCAGCTCAAAACGGAAGTCGGTGCGGGACAGCTGCTGATCCGAGATTAGACCCGCGTCCTAACTAGGATGGTGTCCCAACAATGTCTATCAGGCGCGAACGCCGAAGTGTTTGTGCGCAGTGCAGCGTCCCGGTGATCAGCCCAGGCAAACCACCGATAGGCACTTCCTGATTGAGCTCTGGCCTTGTGTCCAACCCTTCGAACCAGGCGGCTACTCTGGGGTGCAACTTCTCGACGGGATAGCCGGCAGCTCGCAGTCGCTTTAAGTAGATGTACCAGGCGATATCCGCGAGCGTTACCTCGTCGCCGAGTAGATAGGTTTGCTGAGCCAGGTCGGATTCGAACCCATCCAATGTTTGTCTGAATTTTGCAAAAGCATCGCGAATGTCCTCGTCGGGGACATGGCCATGCTGCAACAGCCGTCTCCAGAAATCGGTTTCCTTGGTCTTCTTAGGATCGGCTGCGCCACCAACGGTGCCACTGCCGAGGGCTTCGTAGTTCTTGAGCTCTTCTTCCTTGCGCTTGACCAGAAAGGCAGGAAACACAAAGCGCATTGTTAACGAACGAATGGGCAGGTGCAGGTCATCTTCGGCCTTAAGCAGTGCTGCCATGCGATCTTGTGCTTCGATCGGGATGAGTGCAGGTTGTGGGAAGGTCGAATCAAGATAGCTCAGGATATCGTTGCTTTCGATGATGACTTTGCCATCGTGTATGAGCGTGGGGACAAGACCGCGTGGATTGATACCCATGTAGTAGGGCGTCTGGTGTTCCTTGTTGACGAGATTGAGGTGATGAGAATGCCAGTCGATGCCTTTCAGACGCAGAAAAATACGTACTTTTTGTGAACAGGTTGAGCCGCGGAAATGAAACAGGTGAACACCCTGCCAATCGAGTACCTCGCGGGTTTGTATGTCTTCTGTGTGGAGTTGGACCATGCTCAGTGCTCAATCACCTGCATATAAAAGGGTGTGTATAGCGGGTTGCGTCGCCTGCTCGCGCAGGTCAGCAGCCGCCCGATCGATAATCGGATGACGCTTGTCTGAAATTGCTGTTTGCCAGCTGGGGCGTTGCTTGAGGCGAGCGTAATATGCGGCTACCCCTTCCAGTTGGTTGTTGGCGCTGAAGTGGTCCAACCATCCGGTTTCATCCAGACGCAGAAGGAGAGCGGCGACGGTGATGTCGGCGAGAGTGAACTGTGCGCCCAGCAACCAGTCACCGTCTGCCCGTGCCAGCGCTTCATCCAGGGTTCGGAGGTGTGTCGCCATGTGGCGTCGCGCGGGTGGCAGCATCTGCCTGACAGGTTTGAGCGACAGTGTGCGCTCCAAGCCCAGCAGTTTTGCGGCCGTGAAAAACAGCGGTCGTTTGCGATCTGCGTGGAAAAGAAAACCCACAAGGATTCGGTGCAGCGGAATGTAGCGAATAGAGGTGACAAACAAAGGCAGCGTGAGCCCTGGAATACAGGCCCCGGCGTGGTCCTTCATGCCGCCCATCGGGTTGTCGCTGGAGATGGTGCAGAAGTCCAACCATTTTTGAATCTCTGTCTGCAGATGCTCGGGTTCAAGATCCACGGCGCATGCATCTGCCAGTGTGGTCGCGTACTTAAGGATGTCGTCCGATTCGAAAACAGGATGTCCGTTATGGACCAGGGTAGGGACGAGGCCGGAAGGATTTACCTTCAGATAAGCCGGGCTGATTGTTTGATACCAGCCGGTTTCTATCAGATCGATGTGGTGGTGTTTGTGCTCTATGTTGAGCTCGGCCATGACCAGACGAACCTTCCGCGAGCAATGGGAGAAGCTGTTGCTGTAGACCTCAACCGCGGCACTATGATCGAGCGTTGTCTCGTTGTGTAACCCGCCGGTAACC
Organism: Candidatus Azotimanducaceae bacterium; assembly: GCA_965227885.1. Classification (GTDB taxonomy): domain Bacteria; phylum Pseudomonadota; class Gammaproteobacteria; order Pseudomonadales; family Azotimanducaceae; genus UBA4421. The sequence continues at coordinate 5,405,217 of OZ245781.1, read as the reverse complement.
GGATGGCTTTTTCGCCGTCGAGCTTCAAGGACGTACCAAATGACACCCAGGACCAGTACACCCAGAAACCAGATCATGCGGCGCGACCTCGGGCGATCAATCCGTCTATCAGTTTGTTGATACCGGCCTGCGGCAATATACGTTTCAGCTTCGATAACATCGCGGCACGATTTAGAGGGACCCGCAAAGGTCGGTGTCTGGCGTCGATTACCTGCAGAATACACTGAGCCACCTGTTCGGGCGACAAATCGCTGGTTCGAGAATCCTCTGCCATGATGTCGACCACTCGATGGCTGAAGGATGCAGCGGCAACACCGCGTCCGAGTCTGAGGTGGTCTCCTGTAGCGGGTCGATCTATGGCCATCGCCACGGGCTGTATGATGACCACATCGATGCCGTCATCGCGTACTTCATGGTAGAGCGCCTCTGTCATTGCTTCCAAAGCAAATTTGGATGAGGTGTATGCGCCCATATAGGGTACTGCCAGCAAGCCACCCATGGAACTCATATTGATGATGAGTCCGGTGTTTTTGCTCCTGAAGTGAGGCAGGGCAGCCTGACACACGCGCATGGCCCCCAGGACGTTGGTGTTAAATAGATCAGCAACCTCATCCCAATCCTGCTCTTCAGTGGCAGCGATGACCAGTTCGTTCACACAGTTGATGACCACGTCGATTCTCGATTCGGCGTCCAGCAGCATTTCAATGCATTGCTTCGCGGACTCGGTCGAGGTGACGTCCAGCTGCAGGAGTGGCACCTGGCTGTCGGGGTGGCGGTCCGGATTTCTGGAAGTCCCATAGACTGTGTGCCCGGCTTGGCTTAAAGCGTGGATCAGCACTTGTCCGAAGCCGCCGGTGGCGCCTGTGACGAGGATGACTTTTGGCATCAGAAACTCCGCCAGAATTTCAACATGTTGCCCGTGGTGCGGTGTGGTGTTGCGAATGCGTGGTAAAGCGCCGCAACTATGTGCAGCGCGATCAGTGCGATTACCGCGTTGGTCGCAAACTCGTGAAAGGGCCGCAGCGATCCAAACAGCGTCTCGTCCGTTTGTCCCAGAGTGATATCCAATGCACCAAAAAGGGTGATTGGATTGGCCGCGTTGATGGCGGTGAGGAGACCGCTGATAACCAGAAAGCCGATAAAAAAGTAGAATAGCCCATGGGTCCAGCGGGCGAGTACAACCTGCCAATTCGGCATGGAGTCGGGCAGGGCGGGGGCGCCGTTTTTCACCCGCAGGACAATACGGATGACAAACAAAAGAGTGACGATGGTACCGAGAGTGGCGTGATCGGAGCGCGATTCCAAGCGGTCCCAATCTTCCAAAAAGCCGCCGAATTTCTGCGCGACAAACAGATCCAGCATGATGAGCAGCGCCATCAGCCAGTGCACAATCTTCTGTCCCACCGAATAATCAGTTCTTGTCATGAGAATCGTTAATTTTGTATATTTGTAAATATAACAACACTAAATTTGTAGTAATGCAAGTTTAGTAAAGGTAGTCTTTTTTAACTCATGATGGCGAGGAGAGTCATGTCCGGCACGGTACGCCAACGGGCAACACAACAGCGGGCTGAGGAAACACGGGAAGCCATTCTGGATGCAGGCATAGAACTCTTTTCTGCGCAGGGGTTTGAAGGCACATCGGTCAGAGCCATCGAGATGGCTGCGGACACCAAGCGCGGCCTGGTTGCTTATCATTTTGGTGACAAGGAAGCGCTGTGGCGGGCGGTTGCGGATCGGGTTTTTGCAGACCTGCCTGGGGTTTCCAATGATGTTCGCGAGGTCGTGCAGGCGTTGGACCTGCGCGCCCAGGTGACCGCGCATCTCACTCACTTCATTCAATACAGTGCAGCCCACCCTGAAGTCAGCCGTCTGATCATCCAGGAAGGCAAGGCGCATTCCTGGCGCTTGGAATATCTTGTCGATCACTATGTGCGGCCGCGGCTCGAGTTTTTCCGCGAGCTTGTCGGTCAGGAGATCGATGCGCACACGCTCTATATATTTATAGGTGCCGCGACCCTTGTGTTTGACGTAGAAGCTGAGTGTGAGAACTTGTTTGGCTTCAATCCGCGCAACGAGGAGTTTGTGCGGGAACATGCACGACGACTAACGGAGTTGATGTTAGGTGCGCTAATGCCGGAATAAGTTTGCACCAGAGCGGTTCATGTTATCGTTGCTCTGCATCCAGCCACATCTTGCCAGGAGGGTTTATGTACGGATTCTTGTGTGGATATGCTCGGTTTCTTTTTGCTGCTGCGGTACTTGCACTCCCAATCTCGCTCGGTGCCCACGGCCCGGCGTATTTGGGTAATAATCCTGAACGACATATTAAGTTTCCGGATACCGCGAACTACCAGACGCTGGTGCTCGATTTGCACACACACTCGGTGTTTTCTGATGGTCATGTCTGGCCGACGGTGAGGGTTTCTGAAGCTTTGCGTGATGGTCTGGACGGCCTGGCAATAACCGAACACCTCGAGTTCCAACCCCATCTTTCAGACATTCCTCACCCGGACCGAAACCGGGCTTTTGAAGAGGCGCGCCGCGCGGCGGAAGGTCACCCGCTGACAGTGATTCCCGGGGTTGAGATTACCAGGGTGGGTCCGCCTGGTCATATCAATGCGGTATTTGTGAAGGACGCCAATCCGCTCGTCAAGCAGCGCTCCGCGGATGAACCGTTGCCCAAAGCTGAATTCGAAACAAAAGAAGAAGCGGAGGCCTTTGCAAGGCTGCGCAGTCCTTTGTTCAACGGCGCGCATTCCATTCAGGTGGATGGCAAGACAATCTGGCGTCCGTTCCCGGACGGCGGTACCTACGAGGCGATCATGAACTTCGGCTTGGCGACGACAACGGATCCGATGGAAGTGGTGCAGGCGGCCAATGACCAAGGGGCCTTTGTTTTCTGGAACCACCCGAGTTTTGCGTCGGTTAATGCGGGGCTGAACAATTTCCACAAAGCTGCAACCAGGAAAGGGTTGTTACACGGCATTGAAATTGCGAATGGCGACCGCTATTACGAAAACGCGCATCGCCTGGCGCTCAAACATGACCTGGCGCTTATTGGCGTCTCGGATGTGCATGAATTGATCGATTGGGACTATCGGCCCGAAGCTGACCACAATCCCGGTCATCGACCTGTCACACTGGTGCTTGCTGAAGGTGATACACAGGACGATATGCGAGCCGCACTTTTTGCACGGCGTTCAATCGTCTGGTGGAAAGACATGTTGATCGGTCGCGAGGCGCACCTTAAAGAGTTGTTGGATGCCTCGGTTTCCATCGAGTCAGTGGAGCAGGAGTTGTGGGGCACGCTGGTCAAAGTACGCAACGTGTCGGATGCGCCGCTCAAACTTCGCCAACTCTCGGACTATAAGATCACCAAACACGCCTCGATCATAGAAGTTGCACCCAATGGGGTTACGGAAATCACGCTTACCGTTGACAGGAAGACCACTACGCTGGAATTCGAATTCGAGGTTTTGAATGCTCTGGTGGCGCCAAACAAGTCTGCTCAGATCAAGCTCACGCACGACCTTAAGTAAATAAAGGGGTATCAAATGTCCGAATCTGAATTGATCGACGTCTACCTCGTCTGCAACGCGAAGTATCACGACACCAATTTTGCGCGCCTGGAATTGTTGAAGCTGCTGGCCGAGCATGAGGATATACACACCGGCGTGGCAGCCAGCTTTGCGGACACCGAAGCGATCAAACGCTCGCGGCTGCTGATCACATATACGTGCGATCTGCGTCCGACGGAGGCAGAACAGGTGGCGCTTGGAGAATTTCTGGCTGCTGGCGGGCGCTGGTTTGCGTTGCACGCAACCAATGCGCTTTTGGAGTTTGTGGAGGGTGGCAAAGTGGATACCCCGGATGTCGCGCCGGATTTCATGAATCTTCTAGGGAGTCGTTTTATTGCACACCCGGCAAATCAGAAGATTGCGATCAAAGTGACAGACTTCGCGCACCCCCTGACGACGGACATCGAAGACTTCGAAGTGGAAGACGAAGAGCCTTATTACTGTGAGGCGCTTGGCGAGCAGAGAGTTCTGCTGGAAGCCGCGTACAACGAACCTTCGGCAGGATACGTTCGATCAGACTATGGCACAGACCGGGAAACGCACCCGCAGATGTATCTGCACAAACATGGGGAAGGGGAGGTGCTCTATCTGTCGCTGGGTCATTGCAGCGGTAAACACGACATGAAGCCCATCGTGGACGTTGCACCCGTAGTGCGTGGGTCCTGGAACTCTCCAACGTACTATGAACTGCTCAGACGCGGCATTCGGTGGGGAATCGGCACCCTCTGAACCCTCTGAATTAAGGAGGATCGAGTGAAGCCCGGGTAGAGCCTGGGCGATAGAAAAACTCTGTCGCCCAAGCTCTGTGCAGACAATAGCTTTTAGAAGCGATCCAACTGCATCACTTTGACCCAGGCGCTGACAAAGTCCTCAACGAACTTCGACTGCGCATCGTCGTACGCGTACACCTCAGCGATGGCGCGCAGTTCTGAGTTGGATCCGAAGACCAGATCCACAGGCGTTGCGGTGTAAACCACCTCGCCACTGGCTCGACTTCGCCCCTCATAAAGTGCTGCGTCTGACGATTTCTGCCAGATCGTATCCATGCTCATGAGATTGACAAAGAAGTCGTTGGTCAACACGCCCGGTCGGTCGGTGAAAACGCCATGCTTCGAGCCGTCCCAGTTTGCGTCAAGGGCGCGCATGCCACCTACCAGCGCAGTCATCTCCGGTATCGACAGATTCAACTGATCCGCTTTGTCCACGAGGCTTGCAACCGGTGAGCGGTAGCTGGTGGACGTGTTGTAGTAGTTACGGAACGCATCGGCCTTAGGCTCCAGTAATGCGAAAGAAGCGGTATCTGTCAGCGACTGGGTGGTGTCTCCACGCCCTGGTTGGAACGGCACCTCAATGTCAACGCCACCCGCTTCTGCGGCAGCCTCAATTGCTGCAGCTCCGCTGAGAACGATTAAGTCAGCCATCGATACGTCGCGGCGTGAGCGTTCGTTGAAACTCGTTTGTACCTCCTTCAAAGCGGCGAGCACGTTCTGTAGTTCCTGCGGATTATTTACCGCCCAGTTGGACTGAGGAGCCAACGTAATGCGAGCACCGTTTGCGCCACCCCGCATATCGCTTGAGCGGAAAGTCGAAGCAGATGCCCAGGCGGTGCGCACAAGGGCCTGGGTTGATAGACCGGTAGCGAGGATGTCTTTCTTCAGCCGTTCAACGTCTCTCGCGTTAACAGGATTCCCTTCTGGTGCTGGAACAGGGTCCTGCCAGATGAGGACATCGCGAGGAACCTGGTCACCCAGGTAGCGGGCTCTAGGTCCGAGATCGCGGTGGGTGAGTTTGTACCATGCTTTTGCGAATGCCAGTTGGTATTCATCAGGATTGGCCAGAAAACGCTCGGCAATCGCCTTGTAGGCGGGGTCGAACTTCAAGGCGAGGTCCGCTGTGGTCATTACTGGAGGGTTAAATTTACCCTCGATGTGTGCATCCGGAACGCTCGCATGCAGCGACTCATCGGTCGGCACCCACTGAATCGCGCCAGCGGGGCTGCGGGTTTCCTCCCACTCGAAATTTAACAGGTTCTGTAGATAGAGTGTTGTCCAGCGTGTAGGTGCTTGCGTCCAGGCACCTTCCAGTCCACTTGTGGTGGTGTCCTCCGAGTGGCCTTTGCCACAGCTGTTCTGCCAGCCTAAGCCTTGATTCTCAGTGGGTGCTGCACCAGGAGCCACATCGACACAGCCGGGTTTTTTACGCGCCCCGTGCATCTTGCCGAAGGTATGCCCACCGGCGATCAGCGCTACGGTTTCTTCGTCGTTCATCGCCATTCGACCGAAGGCGACGCGAATATTTTTAGCCGAGCCAACAGGATCTGGCTTGCCTTTTGGACCCTGCGGGTTCACGTAAATGAGACCCATATGGGTTGCCCCCAAGGGCCGCTTAAGTTCGCCGTTGGACTCTTCTCGGTCACTGGCTTCCATTTCTACCTCAGGGCCCCAGTAAACGAGATCGGGTTCCCAGTCGTCTGCACGACCACCCGCAAAGCCATAGGTCTGAAAACCCATGTTCTCCAGTGCAACATTGCCCGCGAGGATCATCAGATCGCCCCATGACAGGCTCGCGCCGTACTTCTGTTTTACCGGCCATAAAAGACGTCGTGCTTTATCCAGGTTGCCGTTGTCAGGCCAGCTGTTGAGGGGATCGAAACGCATCTGGCCACCGTCGCCACCACCACGGCCATCCAGGGTTCTATACGTACCGGCGCTGTGCCATGCCATGCGGATAAAGAAGGGGCCATAGTTGCCAAAATCTGCGGGCCACCAGTCTTGTGAATCTGTCAGCACTGCGTTGATGTCAGCCTTTGCCTGGGCAAGGTCCAGCTTTTGAAACTCATCAGCGTAGTTAAAATCCCCGCCATACGGGTTTGAGCGACCGTCATGATCGCGCAGCGAAGACAGGTCTACTTGGTTTGGCCACCAGAACTGATTGGTTCGGACCGGGTGATCGCCGTTTGTCTTGGCAAAGGCGGTAACAGAGAAAACGAGCGCAATGCTCGCGGCAACGCTGATATTCAGCAGCGTTTTGGATGAATACATTAAGAAATCTCCCTCTTGCTTAGTGGTGGGACATCCTATTACGGCAGCTTGAATAGAAGAATTTGATTGTTTCTATCAAATCGATAGATCTTCTCTATGCTAGAGAAGTGTTTCCAAAACCAACGTGTTCAGCTATTTTCGAGCGCGTCCTGTTTATCGGTAGTTCATCATCGAAGACAATTTTGCCCAATCCAGTCGTCTGAAAATCGGTCTGATCGCCGATACTCATATGCCTGGCACAATTGAAAGCTTGTGGGATCAGGTGCACGATGCCTTTGAGGGAGTGGATTGCATCCTGCATGCGGGTGATTTGCACGTAGCGGCCGTGATCGAGGAATTGGAGACGATTGCGCCTACCTACGTTTGTATGGGAAATGGGGACATGGACGTAGTGCACCCGAAGTTGAAGGAAACCTGGACTGGTGCGTTTGCGGATTTGAAGATCGGCATGGTGCATCAGTTTCCGACCCCACGTCGTGGTAACTCAAATCGACTGGAAAAAAAGCTCACGAAACATTTTGACGACTATGATCCGCACATCGTGGTCTATGGACATACCCACCTGGCGGAGTTGCACACGCTCGAGAACAGGCTCTATATCAACCCTGGTTCAGCAACGCTGCCCAACAACCAATCGACACGCATGGGTACCCTCGGGTGTCTGGAAGTGGCGCAGAATTCCGCTCAGGTTGTGCTCTGGCAGTTAAGCGACAGCGGCGTGCATCCCATCGAGGAGATGGAGTACACCGCAGCCATCTAGCGAGCCGCGGCTTTAGCGCTCGCCGCAACACAAGTGTAGGAACCAGGCTCGTTTGCTGGTCCGCCCACGTACACCTGCTTTTGTGGCCACGGGCAAAGAAGTCGCGCACCCGAAGCTTCGCCGCCTGAAGGGTAGTGAGCTACCAGGGTTTCGGGGGGTATGCCGCTGTCGTGCCATGTTTCAACAACATTCAACCAGTCGACATATGAGGGCCCCGGGCCACGCGCACAGTGTAAAACGCCTGGCATCATGTAGAGCCGCGTGTCTTCCCTGGCGGCGCCATCTTGGCTCCACACCTGTTCGATGTAATCGGTGCTCATATGTGCCGTTAAGGCCACGTCCGCCCAACCGTGAAACATCAAGAGCTTCCCGCCCTGGGCACGGAACGCGCTCAAGTCCGGGTTTTTCGCATCGATGAGGCTGGCGATCGCCGCTGTTTGGTCACGAAACGAATCCCAGTTGTAGTTGCGATAAGTCCACGTCTGATCGTGGAACACAAAGTTGCGCATGATGCCCATACCAAAAGCCCACGCTGCACTCGGGGGTCCGGACGCTGCCCCGCCGGTGAGCCACATGCCCCAGCCGTTAGAATCTATGTTTTCAGCGCCGAATGGAAAGCCAAAGAAAATCTGCCCCTTGCTGTCATGGGGGCCGGCATAAACGGCTTTGATTGCAGCGATCTTTTCGGCCGTGAGGCAATTTGTCTCTGCACCCGCTTTGCACTGAAGGACGCCCGGGTCAAAAGTGCAGGCGGTCGGGTCGGAGATAATGCCGTCCGTCTGACCATCCAGTGCATCACATTCGCGTTCAAGTGCGGTCCGCAGGAACGCGCGATCGGATTTGCTGACCAAGGGGGTGGTTAGATCTCCAGGATTCGGGTACATCCGTTGTGTGATGTCGAGGAATGCGCCCGCGACACCGCTGAAATTCAAGGCGGGTGCCCCTGCCACGATGGCGTCGAAATCGTTCGGGTATCGCTGGGCTTCGTGCAACGCCTGGCGTCCGCCGTTGGAACAGCCGATAAAAAAGGATTTTTCTGCGGCTTTGCCATAGTGATCTGCGATGACCGCTTTTGCTGAGACAACCGCCCTGTGCATCGCAAGGTACGCGTAATTCACGATGGCCTCGTAGTTGTGGTAACCCCAATCGTTGCTGCGCCCGTCACCCTGATGACCGGTGTCGGTTGACGCGGTTGCATAGCCGCGGGTCAGGACAGAAGGTCCAAGAAAACGAATGGCCTGGTTATCTTCTTCTCTGACAAAACCACCGGCGCCGCCCATTACAAAGCGACCATTCCAATCATCGGGTAGCCAGACAGAAAAATGGATGTCGCGGCCGATGCGCCCTTTGGCCTTACAATGTGGGGCCGGTGCATCGACCTGGGTGGCTTCGAGCATCTGCACATCTGGAAAACTGATTTCCAGAATGGCGCTGCACTTGTCAGCGTGGGCGGGCGTGAAGCAGAGAAGGCCGAGAATGACCGCGAGTGTACGTTGCATGTTTGAAGTCATGATTTTTGCCCTAATTCCTGATGCAGAGAAAACCGCCGCTGATGGCTTCTTCACCCTGTTCGTTGAAAACAGTAAAACTTAACGTACCCTTGTTGTTGGTCGCGGCGACTCTGATATTCGATGGCATGAGTACCATCGCGGCAAAACGGCCACCTAGCCGCGTTATTCTGGCTGGATCACCCTCGGCAAACTCGTTGACCAGATGACTGACGGCGTAAGCCAGCGTTGCGGTGCCATGCAGGATGATGTCCGGCAGACCCGCCGCCAACGCGACTTTTCTGTCTGTATGGATAGGATTCCAGATCCGTGCACATTCGGTGTAGGTGTGGGCAGCACCTGCGGCGATAGGGATGGAGGTTGTTGTGCTGGGGGGTGTCTCCCAGGTGGGTAGCTCCGGAATTTCCTCGCTCTGGCGGTCGCCTCCATCCACGCCCACGCCACGGTAGATTCCCAGCTGATATGTTCGCGCCACCAACTCTCCGTTCTGGTCGAGTGTGTCCAGACGCATCGTGTACGCGGCACCAGGTCGTATGGAGCGCACGCCTACCATCGTGGCCGAAGTGGTTAATACGTCTCCATCTTGAATCGGTCTGAAGATATGCAGGTCATGTGCAGCATGGACCCCCCGCACCGCCTCTTCCTGTGTTAGAGATTGAGTGCCCGCAACTTCTCGCATGTTCAGAATAACCGGCCATTCCACGCACACCGGGAATACCGGATGTCCTATGACCGTGTGCTCATCCGTTTCCAGGTAGAGTGGGTTGTAATCGTTCAGGCTTGCCGCATAGGCCATCAGCCAGCGCGCATCTACGGAGTGTTCCAGCGGTGCGATGGTCCCACCCACAATTGAACTATCCAGCGGCATATGCTCTCCCCCTCAAATCGTGAGCCAATGGTAGGGGGAAACCCTGCGAATTCACAGGTGGTCGGGTTGGTAACTTGGCTGTGATATAACAAGCCCACTTGGAGGAGATAATAATCATGGCAGAGCCGTTCGTTCCATTTGATGTCTATCCGCAGCCCGGCTCGGACGGGTCACCACCGCGTGTGCTGGTTGCCCCCCCAAAATACGTTCAAGGACCGGGGGTGCTTAAGAATTTTGGCCACTATCTCAAATTGTATGCGTATTCCCGCGCAGGCGTGCTTGCCTCTCCCCGGGGTCACAGTGCGCAAGCGGGTATTGTGGCAAGTGCCATAGAACAAGAAGGCACATCTGTATGCCTCTCGGTATTTGGCGGAGAGTGTTCGCTGGAGGAGATAGAAGCGCGGAGCGCTGAGCTTCAAGCCGAGGAAGTGGAGTGTCTGATAGCGGTAGGCGGCGGTAAATGTGTCGATGCGGGCAAATGTATTGCGTATCGATTAGGGGTACCCGTAGTCATCGTGCCTACACTGGCATCAAATGATGCTCCTTGTTCTGGCGTTTCGGTGCTGTACACCCCGGACGGGGTTGTCAGCGGTGCCGAGTTTTTTCCGCATAATCCTGTGCTTGTGGTCGTCGACACGCAGGAGATAGCCAACGCTTCAGAGCGCTATTTTGTGGCTGGGATCGGGGATGCCATGGCTACCTGGTATGAGGCTCGCGTGTGTGCGGAAAATCCGCAGGCGGCCAATGTGCTGGGCGCAAGACCAACGCTCACCGCCAACATGATAGGCGAGCTATGTGCTCGCACCTTATACACCCATGGCCTGGATGCGTGTGCGGCTGTTCGAGAAAACCGGGTTGATCAAGCGTTGGAAGACGTGGTCGAGGCGAACACACTGTTAAGCGGGGTTGGGTTCGAGTCCGGCGGGTTGGCAGGGGCTCATGCCTACGCTCAAGGCTACACCACCCTCCAGCATGTTGAAGAAAACTATCTTCATGGCGAGATGGTCGGCATGGGTGTGGTCGCCCAATTGATGCTGGAGCAGAACCCAGATGAGGCGCGGAGAGCGGCAGAATTTTTCGCGGTAATCGGTTTGCCCATTACGCTTGAGCAGATCGGGGTCGATCGTGATGCTGAGACGCAGATTGCGAGTGTGGTAAAAGGTGCGATGACGTTTGCGCCGCTTGCAAATTTTTCGTTTGAAGTCACGGAAGAAAAGGTTCGCGCAGCCATGTTGCATGGAGACGACCTGGGCAAGGATGTGGTACGGGTGAAAGGTGATGCGGCCTATCGTCGGTTGCGGGAAGGTGAGTGACGAAGATCGGAAGGAAGATTGGGAGAACATAAGATGGAAGTAAAACGACTGAGCGCGCCGCTGGGTGCGATTGTTGAAGGTGTCGACGTGCGACAGGTGGACGCCTCGCAATGGCAGGTGCTGAACGACCTTTTTTGTGAGCACCATGTACTTGTTTTTCCGAACCAGGCTCTGTCACCTGCCGACCAGATTGAGTTCGCTTCTCAGTGGGGTGACTTGATTCCTTTTCCATACGGGGGGTTGCCCGACTATCCCAACATCATCGAGCTGAAGAATAAGGGTAAGAGCAAGGATGTGAACCAACACTGGCATTCGGACATGACCTACAACCCGGTGCCACCGAAATTGACCATGCTGTACGCATTGGAGGCGCCGCAGATTGGCGGCGAGACGGCTTTTGCTAATCAACATCTTGCGTATGAAGAGTTGTCGACAGGCATGAAGCGCCTGGTGGACGAGCTACAGGCGCATCACAGCGCCGAAGGGTTGGCGCGACTGTATGGACAGGATGAAGCGGCGGCTGCCAAAGCGCTGCACCCGGTTGTACGGACACATGATGAAAGCGGCAAGCGTGCCCTCTATGTCTGCAAGGCGTTCACACGTCGCTTTCAGGATTGGAGCCGGGAGGAGAGCAAGCCAATTCTGGAGTACCTGTATGAACACGCTGTCAGCCCTGAATATCAGGGCCGTCATCAGTGGCGGGCTGGGGACCTTGTCATGTGGGACAACCGTTCCGTACTCCACTACGCGGTACATGACCATGGCGACGATGCGCGCCTGATACATCGCTGTCAGGTAGAAGGAGTTGTCCCTTGTTGAATTGGCTGGATGCAGCAATGGCGCACCCGGTGGTTCATACCGAGGCGGAACTCCACAACGTCTGGTGCGAAGTCGTCAGTGAGATCAGCGACTTTGCGGGCATGGCGCTATTTACGGGGGCGATGGTCGAGGACTTTGCGCTCATCTTCTCTGCTGGGTATCAAGCGGCACTGCGGCACACCTTTCCGAGACACTATTTTGCTGACTGGGCTGCGTTTGCGGTTTCAGAAGACAAAAGCGGTGCTTTGCCTGGCGTTGACTGGGAAGAGACCGGCGACGGGTTTGTTGTTACAGGTTCCAAAACGTGGATCGCTGCCAGCGAATGCGTTCAGGAACTTGTGATTAAAGCCGGGCGCGGTGGGCGTGCAAAGTATTTTGCAGTGCCACGTGATACTGCCGGTTTGACGATTGAAACCCGCCCGCCGGGCAGGGTGTTGCCAGGGCTTAGCCAGGGGTCCGCGCACTTTGATAAAGCCGTGCTCCCTGCCGCCGCCGATCTGGATACCACGCTGGTACCGGGGTTTGCGGCGGCAGAGGTCTATTACATCTATCTAGCCTTTCTGGGAAGCACATGGCGCCGGTGGCCAGATCGCGCCACCGAAGTGACCCTTGCTCTGGAAGCGGCTGCGCATGTGGAAGACGTGCGCGAACTTAACAAGCAAGCACATCTCGCTGAACTGAATGCTCAGGTCCAATCGTTGCTGCGTTCTCTCAGGGACAACGAGGGCGGCGCCGACGATTTGTGGCGCCGCGATTACAAGCTTATCGCGATGTACGACTTTTAAGCCCGATAGATAACCTGGGGCTTACGAGACGACCACACCGCCGTCGCAGGTGATGACATCGCCCACGGTAAACCCACTGGCCTTGGAGCTCAGGAATATGGCGAGTCCTGCTATATCCGGTGCTGTGCCAACGCGGCCCCGGGGGTTACCGCGTCCCACCGCGTCCCAATCTGTATTGTCCACGTCACCGCCGCCGCCAACGCCGGTACTCAGCATCCAGGTGGGGAAGGGTCCAGGTGCGATGCCGTTGACGATGATGTTGCGTTTGATCAGGTGTGCTGCCAGCACGCGGGTCAGCTGATGAATCGCCGCCTTTGACGGACCATAAGAGAAATTATCGAAAACCGGCGTCTTGATGCCATCGATTGAGCCGACGTTAACGATGCGCGCTGGCTCATCAAAAGTCGCTGCTGCTTCCAGCAGCGGCAGAAGCTGTTGGCTGAGGAAAAAGGGTCCCTTGACGTTTGTATCCATGACCTTGTCCCAACCCGCCTCTGGAAATTCTTCCAACGGGGCACCCCATGCAACTCCCGCATTGTTGATCAGAACATCCAAGCGCTGTTCCCTTTCCTTGAACGCGTCGCTGAAAGCCGTGATGCCTTCCATGTTGGAGAGGTCTGCTGGCAGAGAGATACGCTCCCCGCCGAAGTTTTCCATGAGGCGTGCCGCAGTCGCGTCACAGGCGTCAGCCTTGCGAGAACTGATATAAACCTTGGCGCCGTTAGCCAGGAAGCCGGCGGCGATCATCTCGCCAATGCCTCTTGAGCCACCGGTGACAATGGTGACTTTGTCTTTTACTGAAAACAGATCTTGCAGGTCTTGCATGGTTACGGGTCCTCTCCCAGATAGTTGCTTACGTTAGTTTGAAGCGTATCTTACGGAAGAGAACGTAAGATTGTCGTTCGATTATAGGGAGAGAAAGCTGTGGGAGAGAAAGTTTATGGCGAGTTTCGCTCGCCGCGACAGATGTTGGCGACACAGGAGTACGATGGCCACCTGTCTATACACGATGACAAAATGGCCGAAGATCTCGGTTTTGCCGGGGCACCCATCGAAGGGCCAACACACTTCAGTCAGTTTGTGCATTTACTGCAGGACGTGTTTGGCGAAGACTTCTTCGCGCGTGGCTGCATCAGTGCGCACTACCAGAACATGGTAGTGGACGGCGGCAGGTTCGAGCCTTTATCGAGACCACCGATGACAATAACCTGGTTCGTATAGGCGCTGAAAAGCCCGATGGCACGCCCGTCCTTACCGGTACCGCATCTCTTGGACCCGACTACGGGGAGACAGAGATTGATCAGCGCATGGCGCGGCTGCGGCCCTCAGAACAGCTGGTCATTCTCGCCGACCTTGAGGTAGGTCAGCAGGGTGCCGGTAACCCGGAAACCGTAAGCATGGACTTTGACCAGAATATGGGCGCACTGTATCCGTTTTCGCTGGCGCAAAAACTGGAAGTGATTACCGAACAGCATCCGTGGTACACGGCTGCGGGTGCCGAAAGTTCGCCGTGGGGACGACCCGTCGTGCCCATGGAGATGATCAGCGTGCTGGTGCAATACACGAGTAATCAGTCTGGTTTCCGAGCGCGTGGACCAGCGGTGGGTTTGTTTGCAGGCCAGGAAATTCGCCTGATCAACGGCCCCATTTTTGTGGGACAGACCTACCAGTTGGAGCGCGAGATCATCGCGCTGAGCGAGAGCAAGCGCACGGAATCCAACTGGATCAAAACACGGGTGTTGGATGAAGGGACGCTTGTTGCGGAAGTCATCCTCAACAGCGCAACGATGAAAAACTCCTATGCAGCCTATGAAGAGGAAGCACGAGCGCTTGGAAAAGTGCTCGAATAAAGGTGCTCAAATAAAGGTGCTCAAATAAAAAGTACTCAAAATAAATACCTCTGATGTCCGGACAGCTGTCTGAGCATCGTCTAGTAGATATCCCACATGAGGATTCACAGAAGGAGACAGAAATGAGTGTAAGCGTTGCATGGTTTGAGATACCGGTTGAGGACATGGGTAGAGCGGTGGAATTTTATGGTTCCGTCCTGGGTGAGCCGCTGGGGACGATGGATGGTCCGGATGGACCCATGCATGTGTTTCCCGCTGATGACGGCGCCGCCGGGGCTCTGTCTGCTACGGACAGCGCGCCCGCAAAAGCAGGTGTGCTGATTTACCTCGAGACCAGCGATATTCCTGCCGCGTTAGCGCGTGCGGAAAGTGCCGGAGGTCAAATCGTGCAGGAAAAGACCTCCATCGGGCCATACGGCTTCATTGGCAAGTTTAATGATACGGAAGGTAATACGGTGGCACTGCACACCAGTATTGACTAGCTCTGCGCCTCTATGCCGGTGAGGTGGGCCAGCATCGCGTTGCGATCTGGTCCACGCTGGACGCGCGCCTGTGCATTGCGTTTACGACCCTTCAACATGTACCAGTAGATCGTGCGCTGAATTTTTTTGTCGCGCAGGAAGTCGCCAGGCTTTTCGACCAGGTTAACGGTTCTCATCAAGCCTCGAAAAACATGCATCTCGTAGCGTGCTGCTGCGGTGAGCGCGTCGCCGAAGGCGAGACCGAACCACTGTTTCAGTCCCTTGGCTTTATTGGTTTGTTCACCCGCGAGTACAGCAGCGGCTCTTTTGATACCGTTTTTGTCTTCAGTAAGACTCGCATCAAAGATCGGCCGAATACGATCGTGTGTTGTTTTGTGAAAGGACAGAGCGCGCTCGACCGGGTCGTCTGCTCTGGCCAACACGTCAGCTAAAAGCTGAGCGTGCAGGATGCCCGTACTGCAGCCACGCCCATAAAGTGGGTTGGTGCGTGCCGATGCATCGCCAACAGCAAAAAAATTCAGCGCCTGCGGAATGTCGTCTTTCACCCAATCACGCCACACGGCGTGTATCTCACCGATGCCGAACGGCGGTGTGGTCGGGTCTGCCTTGTCGGCTGCGATCCATGGCACTAGGCCGGGAATCTGAAGACAGATCGAATCAAAGGTATCGCCATCTTTTACTGCCTGACGCAGTTCTGTTTCGTGGTTAGGCAAGCAGGTAATCAAGGCGAAATGGCCGCTGTCGCCTGGAAACACACCGTATTTCAGGTAGCCGAGATCGCCAGCTGCGGGATCATTCTTGTGACGGTCCGGCTCTGCCACCCCGTCTTTCAGGCGATAGTGGCGTGTGTAGTAGACGATTTCTGCGTCATCACGTTGCTCGTTTATCTCCGCACCTGCGGCTTCCAACCAGAATCGAAACTTGCTGGCGCGCCCGGTTGCGTCTACGACAAGCGATGGATGGACAATAGATTGAGCGTTGTTGTTGGATCTGTCCGTGAGGTGCAGGCCAGTTACGTGGAGTAGGCCCTCAACTCTTTTGGTTTCGATTCCGGTGACAAAAGTTTTGTTTGTTATTTGAACGTTGCCTTGTTTTTCGACGTGACGTCGAAACACAGTTTCGAGCGTTGCACGCCGACACAACAGCATCCACATGGACTCGTCTTCGGGCGCGGGCGCAAAGTCCTCCATCATGTGTGGCGGCACCATGTCTTTGAACTGCAGCTTGCGGGCCCCGTTTGCGATGAAGTCGTCCAACAGCTCCGGATAGTGTTCCTGCAGAATGCTGCACATCAGTCCAAGAAATGCGTGGGGGTGGCGGAACTGTGCGGCCCCGCGACGCTGCCACTCAAAAAATGCCTGATCGGGCGTTCCGTCTGGTGGGGGTAGATCTCGTTCGTATAGAACAACTTCGTGACCCTGCTTGGAAAGAGCAAGGGCGGTACAAAGCCCGGCGATACCAGCGCCGACAACGGCTATGTGTTCAGTCATGAGGCTCTCAGATCCTCCAGAATTTCGCCAAGCTCAGCAAACTCGACTTCGTGCGAGGGCTCGCGGAACGTTTCTGCCAACGCGGCCTGGGTCCATGCCTGCATACCTGGGAGTGCGATCAACCGCTCCACGTAGTCCACGCAACGTGGCGGTAAATTTAACCCCCACGTCTGAACGCGGTAAGCCACCGGAGTAAAAAACGCGTCCACCGCTGTGAACCTGGACCCGGCGAGGAAGGGTCCACCGAATGTATCCAAACCCTGTTCCCAGAGCTCGGCGATTCGCGACAGATCTCTCCGCAAGGCATCAGTTTCTTCGAAAAGGCGGATACGCAGACCCACCGACATCGGGCAGAGGTTGCGTAAGGCCGAAAAACCGGCATGCATTTCGGCGGCGGCTGCGCGTGCCCATGCCCTCGCCGCGGCTGCTTCCGGCCACACTGACGGATGAGATTCATAGACGTATTCGGTGATGGCCAGCGACTCCCAGACGGTGGTGTCGTGCGCTCCGTCGACCAGGCAAGGCACTAGCCCCGTTGGTGAAAAGGCACGAAACTTTTCCCAAGAGTCCCCATCATCGAAGGGTACCAGCGTTTCCTCAAAAGGAATGTCCAGTTCGGTTAACAGTATCCAGGGCCTCAACGACCAGGAGGAGTAGTTTTTATTGCCAATATAAAGTTGATACATCGATGACACTCACTTTTTTCTCAAGGCTTCACGCTGATAGACGGCATCGTCCATACGGCCGCCGCGCAGACCTTGGGTATTTGTCTGGAAATAATCGTCGGTCGCAGGGTCGTTGCGTGCCCAGTCGTTCACCTCGCTGCGAAAGGCGAACTTCCACTCTCCGTCCCGCTTCTCATAACGGTCAACGTACCGCCCCGAAATAAAAAGGTCCCGTTCTTCACCATCGGTGACGATGCGATGGAACGCCTGGAAATACACTTCGCCAAACGCAACCTCACCTTCAACGTCGATGTTAACCTGGCCGATCATGTGGTGATTGGCCAAGTGATCTTTTAAAGCGTTGTACGCCATCTCCACAAACTCATCCGGGCCACCCTGGAAAAACCCGTAGTCGGTGGTGGCATCGTCATGAAAGGTGGAACGCAACAGTGCTTTGTCCAGCCGGTCGAGACCGCGCATGTAGCGGCCAACAAGATCGGTAATTTCTTGTTTTGCGAGCAATTCTTCAATGGTCATTTACAGTCATTCCCACATGTCGTGCAAAGCACTACTATGAGCGATTAAGGGTCGGGAAGAATACGTTAAGGAAAGGCTATGTTGAAGCCGGTACAGCTGGGTCGCAGTGGGCTCAGAGCAAGTGAACTTTGCCTTGGTACAATGAACTTTGGCACCCCTGGGCGCGGGCACCAGGGGGATTGGACATTGGGGATTGATGAGGCGCGGCCTATCTTTGCGGCGGCGCTTGAAAGGGGGCTCTTCTATTTTGATTGCGCCGATATCTATGGCGTGGGTGCCTCAGAGGAGGTCGTGGGCGCGTTGTTGCGGGAACTCGCGCCACGTGATGAATACGTTCTGGCGACCAAGATTTCCATGCCGATGGGACGCGGTGCGAACAAAGGGGGTCTTTCGCGCAAGCATGTGTTTGAAGCGGTGGATGCCTGCCTTGAGCGACTTGGCCTCGATTACATAGATCACTTGGTCATTCACCGACATCCACACGGTATTCCAGGTTCGGTCAAGGCGCCGGTGGAAGAGACGATGGAAGCGCTGCACGATGTGGTGAAATCCGGCAAGGTTTTGTACCTGGGCGCGTCATCCATGTTTGCCTGGCAGTTCGCTGAGTTGCAGCTCACCGCAAAGATGAACGGCTGGACCCAATTTATCTCCATGCAGAACCACTATAACCTCGTCTACCGCGAAGAAGAGCGGGAGATGAACCCGTACTGCCACCAGTCCGGGGTTGCGTTGATGCCCTGGTCACCGCTCGCCCGCGGTATTTTGACTGGCAGCTACCAGGGTGGATTTGCCGGTGGCAGTTCAGCACGTTCTCAGGGGGGTGACCGTGTACGCACCGAGTCGTTATACCATGGTGAGCATGTTTTCCCGGTTGCTGAGAGAGTGGTTGAAGTTGCAGAGAAGTACGGCAAACGCCCGGCGCAGATTGCGCTGGCGTGGCTGACAGGAAAGTCAGAAGTAACGGCGCCGATTGTGGGTGTTTCCAAAATTGAACAGCTTGATCAGTTGGTAGAAGCGACGACGATCGCTCTGGATGATGAGGATGTAGCCTATCTTGAGGAGTTGTATCAGCCGGTGCAGAACTTGCTGACCATCGGCACCAGTTAGAAGTCGGCCGTCAGAAACTGGCGAGGACTGGCTTACAGAAAGAGTTCCATCTGAAAATTGCAGCGCTCGTAAGGTGAGGTTGCACCCTTTATCTCCTGAAAACCGAGTTTGTGGTAAAGGGAGATAGCGGGTTTCAGGATGGTATTCGTTTCCAGGTACAGACGCGCAGCGCCCATGGCTTTGGCTCGTTCGATGGCAGCATCGCCCAACTTTTGCCCTGCACCCAGGCCTTGGACTTTTGGCGACACGGCCATCTTGGCAAGCTCCAGGGTTGTTGGGTCGTGAGGAATCAGGGCAACGGTGCCGATGGCCTCCTGCTTATAAAGCGCGATGAGGATGGCCCCGCCTACGTGAATAATGTTCTCTACCGGATGATCGAGTGCCTTTAAGTCCGGCGCCTCGAGCTCCCAGTAGGTGGTTATCCATTCAACGTTGAGGTCTTTGAAGGCCTGCGCATGTTCAGGCTGATAGTCTACGATCGCAATCGTTTCACCTGGGTGATTCATAGCGCTATTCGATCGTCGCGGTGGGGATGTAATGCTCAGGCACAGGTGCCTTGCGGGCAACGCGCGACTCAGCTTCGGCCACGGTCTCAATAAGGGATGCGCGTTTGATCGCCTCTTTGTGGCTCACGGGCACAGGCTCCGTTGCATCCGGCGGAGGCATATCTGCAGCGTGGTAATAACCCACTGGCGATTTTGTGCCGGTAATGTCGGCGGTGAGATCAATGTCCCGTTCGTTTGTCGCTTGGGGTTGCCGAGCCACGCCATCGACAATTTCCAGATCCTGCCACCATCGTTTCAGCGGATTGCGCTTACCGTAGCCGAGCTTGTCATCCAGGTATACGGCGATAGGTACAAGGGCGGACTTCAGCCATGGGACGTTTACGCCCAGCCACGTTCCCACGCGATGCAGCAGCGCGCCATCAGCGCTCACCACTTTGTTTAAGGGGCAGGTTTTCATGCAGCGTCCGCACGCCGAGCCTTTTGGGTTGGTGACCCGGTATCGGGTACAACGCTCGACGTCCGGTTTCCAGATCTCGTAACCGTTGAACACAACCTTGTCACCGAACGGTATGGCGTTGACGGGACACTCGCGGGCACATTTTAAACAGTTGCTACAGAATGTCTGCAGGCCAAAATCGATTGGCTTATCGGGCACAAGCGGCAAATTGGTAGTGAGTACGACAGATTTGAATCGAGGGCCCACATACGGATTGAGAACAAGCTCGCCAATGCGGGAAAGTTCGCCAAGTCCGGCCAGCAGGACCAGAGGAATCTGCAGGACGTGGCTGTCTGCATTGGTTTGCGGGCGCGAGTCATATCCCTGGTCGCGCAGAAAATCCGCCATGACCCCTGCGATTTCTGCCCCGCGTATGTAGCCGCGCATGGACTGACAGCCGGATATCCAGTCGTCACCGCTGGCCCCCTCCATGGTGTCGTAGCCCTGATCGATGAGCATCACCACCGCATAGCGGTGCTTCATTTCGACTTCTTTGCCTTTGCCGTCGTGTGAGTACCACGCGTAGCGGGGCAGTTCGCAGATGCCCGTCAGATCTGCACCCAGGTGGTAGCTAAGAGATTTGATTGCGCGGGTGTTGGCCGCCTCATCGTCAAAACCAGGAGTGGTCTCTGGAGCAACCGCTCCATCCTGGTGGGGCACCATGGCTCGGAGGGGGTGCATCATGCCGTGTGTTAACGGATGTTTGAATGCAAACCGCATGACTTCCTTCTTGGCCTTCGCCCCCAGATCTCCCATCCGTGCGCGCTGAAAAAATTCCGCGCGCTTGGGGACGCGCGGTACCTGATCTTCGTAGATGAGTGTTGTGGGCCGATCCACGCGCTTTACCTGCTCCATCGGGTAGCGGCTCATGTGCGATGGCCGTCCTTCCTGGCGGCGCCACTCCCTGCCTGAAACGGCACCGTTGATGCCAAGCCACTGACGCAACCCGCCGGTTTGTGCATTGGGTGCGAGCGGCAGGTCCGTAGCCATTTCATAGTCGGTCAGGACAACCACGGCGGCGAAGTCGGTACCGACAAAGGGGCTGGCGATACCACCCTCCCGCATCTGGGCAATACCTGCGTTTACCGCCAATGTCTGTGCACACACAACATCCGTGTGTTGGTCGAGACAGACCGCGTTAAAACCCATTGCCTGGATATGGCCTGACAGGGAGACACCGATTTCCAAAGCGCGCATGCGCGCTATCTCGTAGGCGCTGTCCGTCAGCCAATGGTGCGCCAGGTTGTTATCTTCGATTGCGCAGCCAAAGCGGACGAAGAGCACGATAGCGTGAGTATGGGGCGTCGTGTCTCCGTACCATGCAAATTCCGGGATTGCGGTGATCCCCACGTGAGCCGCGTCCAGGTAGTAGGCAGCACCTTTGATTTCGGTAGCGCGGCGGTTCAGATCTGCGGTGATATCCCCTGAATCGGCGGGCTCATCCTTGGCGCACGCCACGAAAATGTCAGCGTATTTTCTGGCGGCCCGCGCCATATCCGAGGTGGCAGATGGCAGCGGTGGGGGCGTGTCAGTCAGCCGTTCAGCAGGCGCAAATTGTTCACCCCGCGCTAGGGCTTCAATAGGGTAGGGACCCAGTTCTACACCGCGGCTGTGACCTCGGTCCCTGTAGATACCGCGCAGCATGGCCTACGAAAGGGCTGCAATCGCAAAGAGCCCACTCAAACCGCCGATGAAGGCACTTTTCTGGATGTCTTTTTCAGTCAGCTCATCCAGGCGAGCTTTTGGGTCGGCGCCTGCCCACGTGTCTTTCACTATGTTGTACTCAATAAACGTTGCAAAGACGATAAAGCCAAACACAGCTGAGACCAGCGCGATGCGTCCCAATGAGTCGAGTGGCAGAGCGATCAGAAGCACGATCAGGATAAACCAATGGAAGATGTGCCCGCCGTAGGTCATCCAGTGGAACTGCCGGTGGTCGTTGTGCTCATATTCAAAGTTGAACCGGAAAAAGGATAAGCCCTGAGGCAGTACCCGCGTTGTTTTAGCACCTGATGCAACACTGCCTGCGTAGTGGCCCCACTCATGGAACAAACTGGCTAACAGGAGCCCCACCAGAATTGCGTCACCTATGGCGATGACTTGAGCCAGCCAGAGACCCGTGACCTGATACCAGGTATCGGCTGCAGCCCACAGCGAGACGGCGGCAAAAACTACGGCCAGATCTCTCAAGATCATGCCGATTAGCCCGGGTTCCCCATTGTTCTCGACAGCACTCTCGTCTGTGCTGTCGACTTTCTCTTGCTCTTCACTTGCGGAAGTCTCAGGTTCCGCAGCGCTGTCCATGGTTTCGTCAGACATTTTTAACTCTGTTTACCTCTTTAGGTGTGTTTGGTGCCGGATTTCGTTTCGCTACCGGTTCAGTCCATACCCTTTTTACCGGCTTCACGGAACATGGGCTCGTATTCAGAAAAGGCGATGCCTTCCGTGCTGGCACCTGTGGTGATGCCCGCATCCGTCGTCAAACAGTGCCCACTCGTGTAACCCGATTCGTCGCTGGCGAGCCACAGGGCTGCATTTGCCACATCATCCGCCAATCCCGGTCGACCGCTTAAGGGCGAGGATTGTGCAAGAATTTCCTTGGTTTTTTCTATCTCGGTTGGGTCGCCAGTGGATACGTTGGCGACCATCGCGGTTGCCATCCCCGCCGGTGCAATGCAGTTTGCGCGGATGCCATGGTGGCACAACTCAGCGGCAACCCCCTTGGTCAAGCCGACGACGGCATGTTTACACGCAGTGTAACAATGGGGTCCGAGGCCGCCCTGAATTCCTGCGGTGCTGGCCATGCTGACGATGCTGCCGCTGCCTTGCGGCTTCATGACGCGGGCTGCGTGTTTGCAACCGTAAAAAACGCCGTTGAGCAGCACATCAACCGTAAATTTCCACTCATCCGCAGGCGTGGTTGCGATGGGCCCAACCGTGCCGACGATACCCGCGTTGTTGTACATAATATCGAGCCGTCCAAATTCGCTGACGGCTGTGTCGACGAGGTTTGCGATGTGATCTTCGTTGGTGACATCACATGTGACAAACACGGCAGCGTCACCCAAGTCAGCCGCTACTGCGGTACCGGCATCTTCCTGTATGTCGCCCAGCACCACTTTTGCGCCTTCTGCAACGAACCGCCGCGCCGCTGCTTCGCCGAAGCCGCTGGCTGCACCTGTAATTGCCGCTACTTTACCCTCTAGTCTCATGCTGTCCTCCTTCTATAACCCGTGGTGTCCCAGTCAGTACCCCAGTGTTTTGTCGATCACACCTTCCAATGGATCGCCACGACGATACTTCTCCAAGTTTGCAACAAATCTATCTAAATTTCGCTGTGCGCGAAACTGGCTGGCACCGGCGGTGTGCGGTGTCATCACAACGTTGGGCAGCTGCCATAGCTCGCTGTCAGCGGGTAGGGGTTCGCGAGGAGCGACATCCAGTCCGGCGCCGCCCAGCTGGCCCGATTTCAGAGCCGCGATCAGATCTTCTTCCACCAGGACCTCACCGCGTGTCACGTTGATCAGATAAGCCCCCCGCTTTAAGTGACTGAGCGTGGAGCTGTTGACCAAGCCCTGAGTTTCCTCTGTCAGCGGACAACAGATGTTGAGCACATCGGCCTCAGCCAGGAGATCGGGCAGGTGTTCTGATCCCACTCTTAGATCGACATCGGGCATCGGTGTAACTTCATCGCGATCGATAGCCGCTACCTGCATACCAAAAGCAAGCGCCCGCCGCGCCATCGCGCGCCCAGTACCGCCCAGACCCACGATCAGCATTTTTGCGCCGGTAAGTTCAAGTTCCTTGGCGCGAAGCTCAGGTCGATGGTTCCAGGCTTCCGCAGCAAGATCCCTGGCGCTTGCCAACTGTCGGGTTAGCATCAGGAGCAGACCAAAGCCATGGTCCGCCAGGTGTTCTCCCACAAGACCTTTTTCGCTGGTGAGCACAACAGGGCTGTTGATGAACTCGGGGTACATGAATGAATCTACACCCGAGGATATCGACTGCACCCACTTCAGTTGCTGCGCTGCGCCGAAGAGGTCCTGAGGCAGAATACCGAGGACAACCTCCGCATCATCTATCTGCTCTCGTGCGTTTTTGAAAGAAGACACCACCACCTCCGCATCTTCACCTGCCGCTGCGCGAATTCTTGCGACATCGTCGTCTGTAACTGTACTGAGGGTAAGACCAGGGATAACCAGAACTTTCATGACGCTGCCTCAAACCAGGGATATCGTGACATCGCCCACGCCGCAATCGAAATGGCCGGTGTAGGTGCCTGGTGCAAACGGCGTTTTTCCGTACGCACCGGTAATAACATATTGTCCGGCCGCGAGTTCGTGACCGTAAGCTGCAAGACAGCGAGCCAAGGTTGCCAGAGTCTCGAAGTGATCGTCGATATGGCCTGGGCTGGCGACGGTTTCAATCACCCCGTCGGCATCACTTTCCAGAGTAACCGTCATAGCAGACAACACGTCCTCTGGCGGACAGGGTGTACCTACGACGATTCCCCAGTTCGATAGATTATCTGCAACACGGATCCCTGTGCTGACCTGACCGGTTAGGCGCTTCTGATTGACCTCGAACGCGGGTACCACGCCTGCGACTGCGGCGATGGCTTCGGCGCGTGTCGCGTCGCTTGAGAGCGACCGACCCATCAGGAAGCAGAGCTCGTTTTCTACCTGACCACGATGCAGATTCTCAAGGGCGAGCGTGCCGCCGGACTGCACAATACGGTCGGCGAGCACAAAACCGAACGGTCGCACCCCGTCACCCATCGCATTCCTGGAGGTGCCGGAAGTCATGCCCAGCTTCCATCCGCCAAGCTCGGCACCATTGTCCAGCCACCGAGCAAGGAGTTGGGTTTGCAGGTGCTGGCCCTCCTCAAAGTCTAGATCCACGCCCTTCAGTGCGGACTCATGACCACCGCCAGGGTCCTGGTGTACCTGCCAGATAATGTCTAGAAACTGCTGGCCAGCCAATGTGCCTCTCCCTGATCGCCCATGTCTCCCCGGACTGAGCGTAGCAAAGAGCGCGCGAACACTGAACTGCCCTTCTGATCTACATCTATGAACTACAACGCCCGAGTCAATCGGAGTAAAGTCGATGCGAGGAAATGCGGAGGGGAGCAAGATGCGTAATGGCTTGAAGATTCTGGATACCGATGCCCACCAGATGGAGCCACCGGCGATGTGGGCGAACTACATCGATACAGAGTTTGCTGATCGTGCACCTGGCCTGGGTGATGGCGGGCACGGCAAAGTGATGATGGTCGAGGGTGAAGCGCTGGCCAAGCAGGATGGCGCCTATCCCATGCATTCGGAAGAGTTTCTTGCTGCTTCTCGGAAAGCCATGGAGCGATTTGAGCGCACCCGCAGTCAGGGATTTAATGCCGCGAGTCGTCTGGAAGACATGGATGAAATGGGAGTAGATGCACAGGTGATCTACCCCACTGTCGGGGGGCAGCTACTGGGCAAACCGTTTCACGATACAGATTTGCTGGCCGCCTGCTGTCGCGCGTACAACAATTGGAGCCTTGAGTATTGTCAGGCGGATGCCGAGCGACTCCGCATGGCAGCGATGCTGCCGATTCAGGCGCCTGACCTGGCTGTTGATGAGGTTGCGCGCATGGACGACCTTGGAGCGGCATGTTTCTACTTACGCCCTAATCCGGTGGAAGGACGCAATCTGTATCACGCTGACTACGACCCGCTGTGGACCGCAATAGCTGCGACCGGCAAACCGATCTGCATTCACGATTCCGGGTCGCCACACCTGCCGAGCTACGGTGAACGTATGGACACCCACACCTCGGGACACATCATCGCGCACCCGTTTGAAGCAATGGTGGCGATGATGTCGCTGATCTGGTTTGGTGTGATCGAGCGGCATCCAGGCTTGAAGATTGTCCATGTCGAGGCGGACGCGGGCTGGTTGCCTTATTGGTTGCAGCGTATGGAACAACACTACGACTTTTCTGGTAAAGCCGAGCACCCGGATCTGAAACAGCGGCCTACGGAGTACTTCAAAAGTAACTTTCTGGTGGCCGCGCGTGGGGACGAGATGACCCTGCCCGCAGCCGTCGAACTTGTCGGCGAGGACTATCTGACGTTCAACACAGACTACCCGCATCCGGATGGGACTTTTCCGCAGGGCATGGAAGATCTGGAGCGTCAGCCGATCAGCGATCAGGCCAAACGCAAAATCTTCTGGGACAACGCTGCGGGTTTGTTCGGGCTGGCAGCATAACGGGATGTCGGCAGAACCGTACAGAGCGTCGTTCCTGGACCTTGTTGAAGCAGGTGACGGGATTGATGACCAACTACTGCAGTTCTTCACCGACGAAGAGGAACTTGTCTATCAGGTCAGAACGCCTGATGCAGGTAGCGCCGATCCCGTTGGTCTTCTTGTTTACATCAGCCCGAAGCCTGGGGCTGGGCTGCCGGATGGTTGGGACGCTGTCCTCGATCGGCACAACCTGATGTGGGTGGGTGCCGAAAACTCAGGTAATGAGGTCCATGTCGCGCGCCGTGTTGGTATGGGCTTGCTGGCGAAAGTGGTCGCTGATCAGTTTAGGTCTATCGATGCCTCCAGATGTTTCCTGAGCGGGTTCTCCGGTGGCGGCCGGGTCGCGACGATGATGTTGCCGGTCTACCCGGATGCTTTTGCTGGGGCTCTGTTCATCTGTGGGGCCAACCCGTTGCTTGCGGCGACCACGGAAGAGGTGGCAGCGTTGCGCGACAAACCGCTCGTCTTTCTAACGGGTACCGGTGATTTCAATTTGATGGATACGGAAATGGCCTTTGCGACGTACCAGCACGCTGAACTTGAGCGCTTGAAACTCACGGTTGTGGATGGACTGGAGCATGCGCTACCACAACCAGCGGACCTGGATCAGGCCTTACGCTTTCTGACGGGTTAACTAGCGCCAGTCAGTTGCTCAACTCGCCACACACCTAAAGCTTTATGGTGCGGGTCTGTTTCTTCAATCAGGTGCAGTGGTTCAGGCCAGTTGAAGGGATCGAGCAGCATGTTCAAGCGGCGATGGTTGCCTGTGAGCTTGTCGCGATTGAGAGATTCCCGGGGATAGGTGGTGCAGGCCAGGTAGGTTGCGCTGCTTTTGGCCAGATTCTGCATGACGAGCTTGATATCCCGGTACGAGAGGTGGACGGTCAGGTCGCGCATTAAGATGAAGTCCACATCCGGAAAAGGGTCGGAACAGGCGTCCAGCACCATAAACTTCAGATGCGGGTGGCTGATTTGATTCTGTTGAACCAGGGACTCAACGATGTCGGCACCGATATAGCGCTGGGTTAAGTCCAATTCCTGCATCCAGTGCATGTCGCCGCACGGTAAGTCCAGTACTGACTCGACGCCCAACTGGTCGAGGAGTTTTACTAACTCCGCACGGATACCTGCGGTTGTGTTCAGTTCAGAACCTTTGCCTGAGCGGGACTCATCGCTGCCCCATTTATTGGTGTCGTAGATCCAGTCGAATACCTCTGTGCGCGATGCTTTGGAAAAAAAACTGCGTTCAGTGCGTTTACGCCACCATTTTTTGATCATCGGCTGGACTGTGGGAGATAAAGCGCCGCAGTCTAGCGGGGAGATTGCTGATCGGGCAAGACACAGGCACTCTTGCGGTATGACTGAATTCAGCATTTCAAGACTTGGCCCGGAGCACGCGAACGCAATCTCTCAGTGTTTTGTCAGCGTGTACGGCACTACCTACGCCAACGAGCTCTTTTATCACCTCAAAGACCTGGCTGCAGCGCTCGAAAGTGGCGCGCTTAAAAGCGTTGGTGCGTTTGATGAACAGGGAGCGTTGGTTGGACACATGGCCATGGTTACCCCGGACCCGGCTTCGATCTATCCCGAGCTCGGTAACACGGTGGTCTCACCTTCCGCACGCGGTGGAGGATTGGCCTGGAAAGTAGGTGCAGAGCTCAGAGCCTGGAGTGAAGCGCTTGGCTATTCCGGCTTTGTGCATTTCCCGACCACAGATCATCACATCATGCAGCAGCAGAGCGTGAAGGCGGGTTTTGAGGTTGGGTTAATGTTGGGCTACATCCCCGCGCAAACCGATGGCCAGGTCAAAGCGGAAAGTGCCACTCGCCTGAGAGGTGCAGCCACCATCGTTTATGAGCCCTATGGGGCCGAGCAACCGGCACTTGGGCTCTTTATTCCCCAACGTTACGCGGAGTTGGTGCAGACGCTCGCAGGTGCAACCCAACTGCCGCGCACGTGGACCGCGTCCAAAGGCGAGATAACAACAAAAAGCGTCGTGACCACGCGCTATTTGCAGAAGCGCGATTTACGCCGCATCCATGTAGCGTGCGTGGGTCAGGATGTTGAGGAACAACTTGTAATGCAGCCACATAACCAGGCTGCCTGTACTCAGCTGGATTGTCGCCTGGATGACCCTGGGGTGGATCTCGTTGTAGAGAAGGCGATCGGCCTGGGCTATCGCTTTTGCGGCTGGGTGCCGGGCAGATTCGATACCGACGTGTTACGACTCCAACAAGTGGATGAGGCGTGTACGGATCTTAAGCCTGGGGTGGTTAATCCTGTTGCGCAAAACCTGCTTGGTGAGATTCTGGATGACTAGTGTCCGTCATCCTGCGGTGTCTTGGGCAGCGCAAAATGCAGGACCACATAGGCCGCAATGGCGGACAGCACCGAGCCGATCAGGATGCCTAGCCGATCGCCGTTAAAGTAGTCTCCGCTGCCGTGCTCAAACGCCAAACCGGCGATAAACAGACTCATGGTAAAGCCGATACCACATGTAAACGTGACGCCGAGGATTTGCGCCCAGTTTGTTCCCTTCGGCAGCTGTGCAAAACCGAGCGCCACGGCCAAGCCGACAAAAAAGAGAATGCCAATCGGCTTGCCCGCCAGTAGACCCAAGACGATGCCCGTGGTCACAGGGTGGGTAACGTCCGCCCAACTGATGCCCGACAACGACAAACCGGCATTTGCGAAGGCAAAAATGGGCAGAATCGTGAAGGCGACAGGCGTGTGTAGATCGTGTTCCAACGCTCGGAGCGGTGATCCGCCTTCTTTGTCTCGCATCGGAATACAGAGAGCGATCAGGACGCCGGCCAGCGTGGCGTGCACGCCTGACTTCAGCACCGCTACCCAGAGCACAACGCCAAGCATGATGTAAGCCGAGGTGCGGGCGACACCCCGCCAGTTCATGTATACGGCGGTCGCCAGCACCGCCATGCCGAAGGTGAGTGCGCCGAGAGACAGATCCTCTGAATAGAAAATGGCGATGATGATGATCGCAGCAAGGTCATCGAAGATCGCCAGAGTCAGCAGGAATATCTTCAAGGTCAAGGGCACTCGACTGCCGAACGCGCCCAGCAGCGCGAGGGCGAACGCGATGTCCGTAGCAACGGGGATTGCCCAGCCGTCCATCGCAACGCCGTCACCCCAGTTCAGCCAGGCGTAGATAGCGGCGGGCACGAGCATACCACCCAGCGCACCCACGCCGGGCAGTACAATTTGCGCTGTAGAAGAAAGTTCGCCTTCCAGTATCTCGCGCTTTATCTCCAGTCCGACGAGAAAGAAGAACACTGCCATCAGTCCGTCGTTCACCCAAAGGAGAAGCGGTTTGTTGATTGCCAGTGCACCCACCTGCACCGCCACGGTGGTGTTCAGAAACAGGTCATACAGGTGCGACAGCGGCGAGTTGGCGATCAGCAGTGCGACAAGGGCCGCAATGAGCAACAGAATACCGCCTGCGGATTCCAAGCGCAGGAAATCGCGTATAGCACTGGCTACTGTTGTTTCGGCTGGCTGCTCCATCGTCGCGCTACTTTACTCCGGGTTGTGTGATATGCGCGTGAATTATATCTACTCAACTGGTCTGCACCGCGCGCAGGTTTGCCTCATCTAACTTCAGGCGTCGACGCGCTCGATGATCGTGCCTGTGCCGAGCCCGCCACCGCAGCACATGGCGATGAGACCATACTTACCATCGGTGCGTTCCAGTTCGTGCAGTGCGGTGGTGATCAACCTGGCGCCGGTGGAACCGGTCGGATGCCCGAGTGCGATAGCACCGCCGTTTACGTTAACCTTTTCAGGATTAGCCCCAACCTCTTTCTGCCAGGCGAGGACAACACTCGCGAACGCTTCGTTGACTTCGAAAACATCTATGTCATCGATAGAAAGGTTGGTCTGATCCAGGACCTTGCGTGTCGCTGGGATGGGGCCCTTGAGCATGGTTACGGGATCGCAGCCCACCAGTGTAGAGCTCAGGATCTTCGCGCGAGGTGTCAGACCATACTTATCTACCGCCGCTTGGCTTGCCAGGATAACAACCGCGGCACCGTCGGAAACCTGTGAAGAAGAACCTGCGGTATGAATTTCCTGCCCAGGGACAGGATCGAGTCCGCTCAGAGATTCGATATCCGTTGCGCGCAGTCCTTCGTCGCGAGCGACGGTATGAGTCTCACCGGTTTGGTTGCCTTCCTTGTCTACTACAGGTGCTTCGATGGGAATGATTTCACGATCAAAACGACCTTCTTCCCATGCGGCAATGGCTTTCTGCTGACTTGCCAGACCAAAAGCGTCCGTATCCTGGCGGGTTAGCTGGAACTCCTCGGCGATCATTGCTGCACCCTGGAATTGGCTGGTGGGTTGGTAGTTCTCCATGTACTTCTCACCCATGGGTGGTCCACCGGCCATGTTGGAACCGAGCGGAATCACGCTCATCATCTCAAGCCCGCAGCAAAGCACGATGTCCTCCATGCCAGACCCAATCATCGCGGCGCCCAGTGAGGTTGCTTGTTGGGAAGATCCGCACTGCGAATCGACAGTGGTGGCAGCAACCTCTTCTGGAAAGCCCTCGCCTAACCATGCAATACGCGCGACGTTAAAGGACTGCTGGTTAATCTGTGAAACACAGCCGCCCACAATCTGGCCAACGTTGGCTGGATCTACACCCGCTCGTTCCAATGCGCCGCGTTGTACCGCGCCCAGAAGTTCTGCGGGCAACATACCCGCCAAGCCCTTACCGCGTTTACCAATAGGGGAACGGGCTGCGCCCACTATGTAGACATCTTGCATCTTAGCCTCTCTTTCTTAAGTGAAAATTGATCTGGTGATCGTATGAGTTCGATTGTAACCACGTTTTTTTTGCAAGCGGCTATAAACCGCCGCTGACGTACAAACATTGTCCGGTGACCCAGCTGGCGGCGTCGCTTGCCATAAAAACCACGGCATGACCGATGTCTTCCGGGGTACCTAGACGA
Organism: Candidatus Azotimanducaceae bacterium; assembly: GCA_965227885.1. Taxonomy (GTDB): domain Bacteria; phylum Pseudomonadota; class Gammaproteobacteria; order Pseudomonadales; family Azotimanducaceae; genus UBA4421. The sequence goes on along the minus strand of OZ245781.1, from coordinate 5,374,151 downwards.
CCGAGGGGAACACCGATCAGCTTCTCGATAGGTTTACCTTCCGGGAAGTTGGTCGACTCATTGAAGTTATCCGTCGGGACTGGTCCCGGTGCTACCGCATTCACGCGAATATTGGGTGCCAGCTCCAGAGCAAACGTTTCTGTCAGACTGTTCACCGCCGCCTTGGATGCAGCGTAAGGTCCATTTTTAATCGCACCCTTGCGCGAAGACGTGGAGGATATGTTGACGATGGCGCCCGTCTCCATGTGTTCTGCCGCTACCTGGCATGCAGTGAAGACCGCTTTGAGGTTGAGGTCGAGTTGCGCATCCCAACGATCTTCGGGGGTGCGGGTTAAATAACGTGGGGTGGCATCTGGCAGGCCACCCGCATTGTTTACCCAGATGCCGATTTCACCCAGGCTTTTTGCCTGGTTGGCGAGTTCGTTCAGCTGATCTGTGGATGTGACGTCAACCACCACGCTCAACGCGCGTCTACCCCGCGCCTCGATCTCACCGGCAACTTCATCGAGATCCGATTGGGTGCGCGAGGCGATGGCAACGTCTGCACCCGCTTCAGCGAGCGCGATTGCAATACCCCGGCCGATACCTTTGCCCGCACCGGTAACCACAGCGACTTTACCTTCCAAGCTGAACGGCGACATGTTGGTCCCCCACTTTTGTTATTAGAGAAATTCTGTGTGCTTTTCCTTTGCATGGAGATCCTATGCCAAAACGGTTAACTTTATCCATTCATTCAGATTTTTGTGGGAGAACACCATGGCTTACGCGCCCAGTGACCGGCCGTTCTACGACGCTGACAGTCACATCATGGAGCTGCCTGATTTTATAACCTCTTACGCGGATCCGGATATTCGCGATGAGATACCAGAGGTGAACTACTCGGTCTCGATTGTCACCGACGAGGAAGTCGCTGAGATCATGGCGCAGGGCGGGCGACACAGTGATGAACACATCGCGGAACATCTCGCCTATGGCGATGATCTCATCGCCAAGAGTAAGGAAATACAAGCGCTGGGTGCCTTTAACTCAGACGATCGTTCCAAAGCGATGGATCTCCTCGGTTTCAAAAAACAGTTGGTCTTCGCTACCCACTCATTGCATTACACCTTTCACGCCAGCTCAAAAATACCGATGCACCTGCGGTATGGATCTGCCCGCGGTCACAACCGACACATGGCTGAATTCTGTGCGGACGATGACCGCTTTATGGGCGTTGGGGCCATTCCGCTGGATGACCCTGAACAGGCCATCGCAGAGGCAGAGTGGTGTATCGAGAATGGGTTAGAGGCGATCTGGGTACCGCACCGCGCACCACTCACGCATGCGCCTGGGCACGTTGACCTGGAAGGGTTCTGGGCGCGACTGGCCGAAGCGGGTGTGCCGTTTGTGCTGCATGTAGGGGGTGCGCCGCTGCAGGTATTCAAACAGTGGGGCAACAACGGGCGCGCCAAGACAAAAGACTGGCTGGGTGGGGGCGAAAACGTCCGCACCAAAGATGCGGCTGTCCTGCACCAGGCACCTGAAATGTTTGTCAGCATGATGGTGCTGGATGGCGTGTTCGAGCGCCACGCGAATCTGAAGGGTGCTGCGGTTGAGCTCGGTGCTGGCTGGGTACCTGAACTGCTGCATCGGCTTGATGAAACGGTGCGAATCTTCAGTCGCTCTGATGCCTCCGTGCGCTTTGATCGCAAACCTTCGGAGCAGTTGACTGAGCAGATGGGCTTCACACCGATGCACAACGAAGACGTTGCGCGGCTCATCGATATTTCAAACCCTGACCTGTATCTCTTTTCCAGCGACTATCCGCACATCGAAGGTACGCAGGATCCGATCGGTAAGTTTGAACGGCGGATTGGCGACTACGATGAGGCTGTCAAAACCAAATTCTACAGCGAGAACTTCCTGCGCCTCTGGCCCGAAGCTCGAGTCGCCTGATTTGCTGAAATGAGCGAGCGTTACGATGTGGTTATCGTGGGGGCGGGTTTTGCAGGCATGTACCTGCTGCATGAACTGCGCGCGCGTGACTATAAGTGTGTGGTCCTCGAGATGGGGGATGATGTCGGGGGCACCTGGTACTGGAACCGTTATCCGGGGGCTCGCTGCGATGCAGAAAGCCTCGCTTATTCCTATTCCTTCTCACCGGAACTGGAGCAGGAGTGGGAGTGGACAGAGCGTTATGCGACGCAGCCGGAAATCCTCGCCTATGCAAAACACGTGTCCGAACGGTTTGAGCTACGCAAAGATATTCGCTTTAACCAGAAGGTAGTGCACACGCACTGGCAGGACGACGATCACTGCTGGCGGGTGGAAACAGAAGCCGGTCTGGTCGTGGAAGGGCGGTTCTGCGTGATGGCCACGGGCTGTCTTTCAGTACCGCAGCTGCCGGATATTGCGGGTGTTGATGACTTTCAAGGGGAACGTTACCAGGCAAGTCTCTGGCCAGACGGCGTGGATTTTACCGGCAAACGTGTTGGCCTCATTGGCACCGGTAGCTCCGGCATTCAGGCGGTGCCGGTCATCGCAGCGCAAGCCGAACAGCTCTACGTGTTTCAACGCACACCCAATTTCAGCGTACCGGCAGAGAATGATCCGTTGGACCCCGAGTGGGTGGAACGCTTCAAACAGCACTATCGGGATCACAGGCGTTTTCACAAGCTCGGCTTGAGTTCCGGGTTTGGCGATCTTGATATAGAGCCAAAAGAACGCGCGCCAATGGCGGAAACAGCGGAAGGTTTGAGTGACGACGAGGTCGCTCGGATTCTGGATTTGTATTGGGAGCGCGGAGGCGCGTTCTTTCTGAGCGCCTTTGCAGATTCGTTGATCAATCCCGCAACCAATGAACGTATCGCGCGGTATGTCCACAATAAGATCAAAGCGACAGTAAAGGATCCTGTCACTGCAGAATTGCTGTGTCCCAAGGACCATCCCATTGGCACCAAACGTATCTGTGTGGACACGGGCTACTACGAGACGTTCAACCGGGAGAACGTCACCCTCGTTGACGTCGCGAGCGACCCCATCGAACGGGTGACAGCATCGGGTTTGAAGACAGCCAGCGCTGAATATGAATTTGACGTGCTGGCATTGGCGACCGGGTTCGATGCGATGACAGGCGCGCTCCTGCGCATGGATATTCGAGGCAAGGACGGGCTCAAACTGGTGGATAAATGGAGCGCAGGACCGCGCAGCTATCTGGGTCTGAGTATTGCTGGCTTCCCCAATCTCTTTACCGTGACAGGTCCGGGCAGTCCATCTGTGTTGAGCAACATGTTGGTTTCCATCGAACAGCATGTGGATTGGATTGTGGCTTGCCTTGAACACATGAAGACATCCGACGCGTCCGAGTTTGAGGCTCTGGAAGCAGATGAGGATGTTTGGGTAGCCCACGTAAATGAAGTCGCCGAAGCCACGCTGATGCCGCAAGGGGGTTCCTGGTACCTGGGCGCCAACGTTGCGGGTAAGCCGCGCGTCTTTATGCCCTATGCCGCGGGTGTGGGGCCGTACCGTGAAATCTGTGATGAGGTCGCTCGGGATGGTTACCGCGGGTTTGAATTCCGGTAGGTATCCGGAAAGTAGAAGATTTTGTCGTAGATACCCCTATCTGAGTGCAGGATTGTCTATCCCATAGTTGACTTAAGTCGCATTCGACCTGAACAATGCGTGTCCGCTGTTGTAATTCAGGAAAAAACCGCTGGTGAGGACGTTGATGGCTGTTGTGGTGCTGATGCTGACCGCCTGTGGAGGTGGTGATGCGCCGGGTCGAGGATTTCAGCGGCCACCTGCGACCGTAGAAGCAACGGCGGCTGAGCTGAGAGTGTTGGTGGATCGCCTGGAAGCGATTGGTACAGCGCGGGCAAACGAATCGGTGGTGATCACTGCGAAGGTGACCGACACGGTCAGCCGAGTGCGCTTCAGCGATGGGGATCTGGTCTCGAGGGGAGACGTGCTGGTTGAAATGACCAGCGCTGAAGAAACTGCGCTTCTGGCCGAAGCGGAAGCCAACGTTAAAGACGCGCGCACCCAGTACAATCGCCTGGCTGATCTCCTTGTGCAGCAGAGCATTCCTGTTTCCCAGGTTGACGAAGCCGATGCGCGCCTGCAGGCGGCAATTGCACGTGAGGAGTCGTTAGAGGCGAGGTTGCAGGACCGCCTGGTGAAGGCACCTTTCTCGGGACTCCTGGGTTTCCGGAGCGTGAGCGAAGGTACGCTCTTGACCAACAATACGCCCATCACAACCCTCGATGATGTTTCCCTGATCAAACTGGACTTCTCGGTCCCTGAAATTCATGTGGGTAAATTGCGCCCGGGTCAGGAAGTGAATGCCTATAGCGATGCCTTTCCCGAGGTGGCCTTTCCGGCAGAGATAAAAACGCTGGACTCGCGTGTAGATCCGACAACCCGCGCCGTTGTTGTGCGTGCTCATGTAGCTAACGATGAACGTCTGTTGCGACCAGGAATGTTGTTGAAGGTCCAGGTTGTACTCGGTCGTGAGCGGGTCTTGATGGTGCCGGAAACGGCGCTGCAGGCTCGTGGGGACGACGTCTTTGTCTATGTTGTCGACGAAGGACGCGCTTTAATGCGGGCGGTGGACATAGGTGCCAGGCAGGATGGTTGGGCACACGTGATCGCTGGCCTGGATAGCGGCGAACGGGTGGTGAGCGCGGGTGTTATCAAGGTTCGGGATGGCAGCCCGGTAAACGTTTTAGGTGAAGACGAGGTAGTGCAGGAAGGTCGAAGCGGCGCGGGTGGCCGACCTGCCGGTCAACAGAAACGGCAGCGAGAAGCCTGACCGTGCTGCTCTCCGACACCTCGGTTAAACGGCCGGTTTTTGCCACGGTAATCGCGCTGGTGCTGGTAGCGTTTGGCGTTTTGTCGTTCAACTACCTGCCGCTCCGGGAATATCCGGACATCAATCCACCGTTGGTGAGTATTTCCACAAACTACCCGGGTGCTGCTGCAGAAGTGGTGGAGACGCGGATCACGCAGGTTATTGAAGATCAGATCAGCGGGATCGAAGGCATCAAGTCCATAAATTCCTCAAGTCGGGATGGCCGCAGCAGTATCAATATCGAGTTTGAGCTCGGCATGAGCGTGGACCAGGTTGCTAATGATGTGCGTGACCGGGTAGCTCGTATCGTTAACTCGTTTCCTGAAGAAGTAGACCTGCCGTACGTGGCTAAACAGGATTCGGATGCCAGACCGATTATGTACATCAGTCTGTCCAGCCCGCTGATGTCGCCGCTGGAGTTGAACGATTACGCCAAACGTTTTCTGGTGGACCGCTTTTCCGTGATTCCCGGGGTTGCCAGTGCAAGTCTGGGCGGTGGCGACTTTGCTATGCGGATATGGCTGGACCGGTTTGCCATGGCCGCTCGTGGTCTGACCGTAGAAGATGTCACCAACGCCCTGCGACGTGAAAACATAGAGCTGCCTGCAGGGGTCCTCGAAGCGCGTACGCGCGAGTTCCAGGTACGTATGGCACGCAGTTATGCAACGGAAGAGGATTTCAGGAAGCTCATCATCGCAACCGGTGATGATGGTCATCCGATACGCATCGGGGAAATTGCCGATGTTGAGTTGGGTAAAGCCCGCAAACGCGACGTGTTCAGAATCAACAGAACCAACTCTGTTGGTATCGGCATCACCAAACAATCGACCGCGAATACGCTGGAAACCCTTGAGGAAGTGAAGGCTGAGATTGCGCGGGTGCGTGAAACGCTGCCCGACCATATGGAGTTCATCCCGTCGTCGGATGATTCTTTGTATATACGCGAAGCCATCGATTCGGTTTACCAGACGCTCTTGATTACAACCATTCTGGTCAGCATCGTCATCTTTGCCTTCCTCGGTACGCTGCGCAGTATGGTGATCCCGGTGGTGACCATACCGGTGTGTCTGACCGCTACGTTTATCGTGCTCGCTGCCTTCGGCTTCTCGGTCAATCTGATCACGCTGCTGGCATTGGTGCTCTGTATTGGCCTGGTTGTAGACGATGCCATTGTTGTTTTGGAAAACATTCACCGGCGCGTAGATGCGGGTGAACCGCCCTTGGTGGCAGCGTTTCGCGGTGCACGTCAGGTCGGGTTTGCGGTCGTGGCAACAACCGCGGTGCTGGTTGCGGTCTTCAGTCCCATCCTCTTCCTTGAAGACAACATGGGGGTGATCTTCCGCGAACTGGCAGCAACGATCAGCGGTGCCGTCATCTTCTCAACCATACTCGCGCTCTCGTTAACCCCTGTCATGTGTTCAAAGCTCTTATCAAATAAGAAGGAAAAAAGCTGGCTCGCGCAAAGGGTGGATAAGAACTTCAAGTTCTGTGAGCAGGTTTATCGACGAATGCTCGGTTCCGTATTGAAACACAGCTGGGTTGTTGTCGTGCTGGGGGTGGCCGTTCTTGGTGCAGCGTATTGGCTCACAACCGTGGTCCCGGAAGAGTACGCACCGGCTGAGGACCAGGGCATGATCTTTGCGCGTGTGTCAGCCGCAGAAGGGACCAGTCTTGAACAGATGCTGAGACACGTGGATGAGTTGGAAGAGCCGGTTATGCAGATGATCGATGAGGGCGCTGCCAGTCGTCTGCTCACCCGGGTGCCCGGTTTCGGCAGCACAGGTTCCAACAGCGGGGTGCTGATCATTTCCATGGTGCCGTGGAATGAGCGTGATATCACCACGCCCGATGCCGCAGCGCAGCTATCCAGAACCTGGTCTCAGGTTCCGGGCGTGCGCGCGTTTGCATTCTCGCGCTCGGGACTGTCGCGCGGGGGAGGGGACCAGCCGGTCAAGTTTGTGATTGGTGGTACCGACTGGGATGAACTGGCTCAGTGGCGCGATCTCGTGCTGGAGGCGGCGGATGAATATCCCGGGCTTGTGCGGGTGGATGCGGATTTGAAAGAAACCCAGCCGCAGGTGGTGGTACGAGTTGACAAACATCGAGCGGCGGTTCTGGGTGTGTCTGTGCAGACCATCGGCCAGACGTTGGCAACCATGATGAGCGAGCGGAGGATCACCTCGTTCCTGCGCGATGGTGAAGAATACGATGTCATTTTACAGGCGCAGGATGACCAGCGGCAGAGTATTGCGGATCTCAGCAACATTTACGTGCGATCTTCCACCAGTGGTGAATTGATACCGCTGGCGAACCTGATCTATCCCGAAGAGACAGCTGGGGCCGCACGCCTCAGTCGATACAACCGTTTACGCGCGGTCACCATCAGTGCCAACTTAGCACCCGGATACGCGTTGGGGGACGCATTGACCTATCTGGAAGGGGTTGTCGCTGCAAACCTGCCTGAAACGGCACAGATTGACTACAAGGGAGAGTCTCTGGAGTACAAGGAGGCCGCTGGGAGCATGCTGTTTACCTTCGGCATAGCGCTCCTGATTGTCTATCTTGTTCTTGCTGCTCAGTTTGAGAGTTTTATCCACCCGTTTGTCATTCTGTTAAGCGTGCCGCTTGCCATTGCCGGTGGATTGTTCGGCCTCTATGTCTACGGATCGACACTTAACATCTACAGTCAGATCGGTTTGGTCATGCTGATCGGGATTGCAGCCAAAAATGCTGTGCTTATCGTCGAGTTTATCAATCAGCTGCGGGATCAAGGGCAGGAGTTTACGCAGGCTGTCATCGAGGCTTCGGTGCTACGCTTACGCCCGGTGGTGATGACCACGTTTTCGACGGTGATGGGCGCTATACCCCTGATATTGGCCAGCGGCGCCAGCTCTGTCAGCAGAAGTCTGCTGGGTGTGGTCATCGTCAGTGGGGTCAGCGTTGCGACCGTTTTGACGTTGTTTGTGGTGCCAACTTTTTATCATCTGCTGGCCCGCAAAACGCAAGCATCAGGCGCCGTCGCGAAAGAGCTGGCAGAATTGGAAGCAACCCTGACCTGAGCAGACCTGTTGAGGCATTTTTTTGGAAGTCACGGCCCCACTTGCTTCGAACGCCTATCCGCTGTTTGGTTGGGTAATCGCCCTTGGGTTTACGCTGACCACCCTCTACCAGATTCGTAATCTGATCCATGGTCGGGCAAGTACCTCCTGGGGGCGTGTTAAAGCGCAGGTCACCAAGGTGGAGATTCGAATCGACCGTGACCCGGATAGGGTCGACACCTATGTCCCTGTATTGGCGTATCGCTACCGTGTGAAGGGAAGATGGTACGAGTGCGAGCGATTCACTTTTACAGGTTTCTATCATCGATCACGCAAGGCCGCTGCTGGTGAAGTCAGGGGGCTGGTGGTGGGCAGTGAGATAACAGTGCGTGTGCACCCAACAACTCCCCGGCTTGCCGTCTACAAACCGGGTGCGCAGGTGTCGGACTATCTCGCTTTGGGTGTCCTGCTGGCCGTCAGTGCCTATGTTCTCAGCGAAGTAATGTCAGGGTAGTTGGATGTCGGAGTTGCCGTCGGACGAAGATTGGTTGCTGGCGCACAGTCAGTTTGTGCGTGAATCGAACGGGGGCGGTCGTCTGAAGGTCCTGGATCTTGGCTGCGGCAGGGGACGCGACGCGGTACATCTTGTTGAGTTCGGCGAGGTGATCGCAGCTGACCAGAGCGAAGAAGCTCTGACCCGTTGTCGCGATTCGGTCCCCGGGGTGACAACGGTCTGCTTAAATATAGCTCAACCTTTTCCGTTCGCGGATGGTCAATTCGACTTTGTGTTGGCAAGTTTGTCGTTGCACTATTTTTCGTGGGTAGAAACCCAACGTGCGGTCGCAGAAATGCGACGCTGTCTGCGCCCGCAGGGGCGAAGCATAGTGCGTTTGAACTCGATCAACGATGTTAACTATGGCGCGGGTGCACTTGCCCGGGATGCAGAGATTGAGCCTGGCTATGTCCGGGTTTGGGGACAAAAGAAGCGTTTCTTTGATGACACTTCGGTACGTGCGCTGTTTGCAGGCTGGCAGGTCAGGTCTATGCGTGAACTCACCATAAATCGATACGAAAAACATAAGGTGGTTTGGGAAGTGCTGCTCAAAGTAGAGGGATCTGATGCATAGAGCTTCGTGTCTTTGTGGTGAGGTGGCGATGACCGCCGGAGTCCTCGAAGGTCCCTACGTTCTGTGTCACTGTCAGAGCTGTCGTAAAGCCTCGGGTAGTGCGTACGGCGCAAACATCGCGGTGCCGCAGGATCAGTTTGAAATAGTACAGGGCGAGACACTTATCAGAGCGTTTGAGTCCTCGCCGGGAAAGGTCAGACACTTTTGTGGGCACTGTGGTACGCCGCTGTTTACCAGAGTAGGCGAATCATCCGAGTATGTCCGTTTAAGGCTCGGGATTCTGGATACGGAGCTCGCCGAGCAACCCACAGCGCAGATATTCACGAGTGACCGCGCCCTTTGGCATACCCTGGATGAGAGGCTGAAGTGTTACGACGCTTGGCCGGATGCAGAGGCAATTCAGATTCCAGGTTCAAATCAGTCTCGATGAGAGCTAACCTCCGGCAACAGTTCTCTCGCAACAGTAAAGGAAGCCCGGAGGCATAACATGGATCTTGCTCCCGTTCGAGGATCTTGCCTGTGCAAAGGCGTGCAGTACCAGGTGGATGGCCGTATCAGCGATATCGGCCACTGTCATTGTTCAAAGTGCCGCAAAGTCTCTGGTGTAAACTCAAATGGTGTTGTCCTTGCGGCGCTCAAACGATTCTCCTGGTTGTCTGGTGAGGATCTGTTGCAGCGTTATGAGATGGAAGATGGATGGAGCGCTTCTTTTTGTAGTCGGTGTGGCTGCCCGGTGCCGATGCCGACCCCGGACGGCAAATTGATCTGGATACCTATAGGTAGCCTGGATGAACATCCGGAGATAAACGTGGTTGAGCACATATATGTGGGCAGCAAAGCACATTGGGAGATTATCGGTGATGAGGCGCCTCAGTTTGACACAGACCCCCCGCAAGCTGCCCAGTAGAGGCTGAAAGAGATGGCCTTCCCCGCAAACACGCTTAAAACCATCCTCGGCTTTATCCGTTCTGTAATCGACCGGCGCATTTCGATTTTTGCCCGAGCTGAGTCGTTGGAAGATATTTATAACCACGTGGATATTGACGGCTTGTATGCAACTTCAGGCCAGCCGAGCGAAGCGCAGTTCCAATTGATCAAAGACGCGGGTTACGAGCGGGTTATTAATCTCGCGCCCACCAGCATGCTGGAGAATTCTTTGATAGAGGAGGCTGAGATTCTGCGCGACCTTGGCCTCGAATATATCCACATACCAGTGGACTTTAAGGATCCGACAGATGCGGAATTTGACCAGTTCGTTAAACATGTCACGGATCATGGCGACAGCAAAATCTGGGTGCATTGTGCAGCGAATATGCGGGTCTCGGCTTTTACGTATCGATATCGTGTCACCCAGATGAACGAGAGCGAGTCCAACGCGGCAACAGATCTTGAGAAAATCTGGACGCCTACTGGCGTATGGAAAGGGTTTACGGGGATGAAAGGGTCATAGCGGTTTTGTGATTGTCTTGCGTGTAGACATCTAAAAAGCGGACGTTGAATAAGTCATGATCTATGCGTGCTTACGGCCAACAAGAGACGTTCGCCTACCCAAGCGACCGAACCTAGCTCGTGAATTTTCTCAGCCCCAAAGGACCGCGGCGGCTGCGCGTTGCCCATCAAAATACGCCCCATGCACCGTCGACGAATCACCAATGCTTAGGGCTTCTCCTGCTAAGTAGACTCTGCCGCCCAACGGTTTTCGTAATGTTCGAACTGCATCGCCACTGATCTTCGTATTGTAGAAGGAGTAAGAACCTCGTGCCCACGGATCCTGTCCCCACCGTGTGACCCAGGCATCGGTAGGGTCCGGCAAAGCACTTCCGTGAAGTTGATCGAGTTGTTTCTTGAGGCTGTGAACCAGCTCTTCGTCACTCGCGTGTTCAATGGCCTTTGATTTCAGGCCACCTGCAAGACCGGATATCAAAGGACCGTGATTGAGTTTGGGACCGTTCAAGACAAAGTTTACCGGTGACTCTCCACAGAGATGGATGATTTGTTCATCAGAGAGCGTTGGCAGACTCTCTGGGAACTCCAGCACCACTTTGTTGAGCAGTCCCATACCGAAGCCGGATAGGGCCTGTTGATGGGTCGCCGGGAGTACCGGTGTAAACCGAATCACTCCGTCCTGCAGCACACCCACTGATGCTGTGAGAATAACGGCGTCATACTGAACGTCACGCTTTGAGGTGGAAAGCGTAACTCCGGACGGACCCCAATCGATCTCCGTCACCGATTCATCCAAACTCACAGGAATATCCTGAGCGAGTGCGGCGAGAAAGTTCTGCATACCGCCAAGCATCAGTGCGTCTTGCGAATTTGATTCGATGTCGATGGGATCTTGGACTTTCCCATAGGGATCTGAACCCTCAAGACCGAACAAGCTGAGCACTGAGGTTTCCTCAAGCTCTGCTGCATTGGACACTTCGAGCAGTCCCCGATAGGCACAGGCCTGGTCGACTGGAAGTTCGGAAAAAACGCTCTCCATCACTGCAGCTGCTGTTGCTTTGGGTGGACCAAACCCTAGTAAACCACCTGCATACCACTGAATGGCGGGCCAGATGATGCCGGTAGGAATTCCGCCTAACTCGCTGCTGGCGAGTTTGGTTAACCCTTCGTGAGTCAAAATGTCGCCGCGAAGGAAGTTGGTCGGATGCATGGCCAACTGCATCTCGCGTGCAACGGGGTAGAGGGGGTTGTTGGGGCTGCCGTGGAGCCACGCTGCACCGAGGTCGGTATGACCGTAGGCAGTCTGTTCAGAGTGTGTTCGACCGCCTAAACGAGACCTGGCTTCGATGATCTCGACATCCATGCCTTGTGCTTTTAAGTAGCGGGCTGCGCCGACACCGGCGAACCCAGCACCAATAACACCTACCTTCTTACTCGTATTCGCCGAAATCTTGACTGATGGCAGGGTCAGCCCGGCAAGCACCATTGCCTTGAGAATGGATCGGCGTTTTTGACTGTGTTTCAAGCGAGTCTTTCTGAAAGATAGTGGTGAAAGTCCCTCAGCGCCCCTTCCATCTCGACCAGCTGACCGCCCGCTTTGCCGAATTGAGCGTAGGTCGCGGCATGGTTGCGCTCACACAGTACTTTGTCCTCATCCACAAACGTTTCGGTGAATTCTCTGCCTTGTCCCTGTGCTTCACGCATCTTTTCGTCCTGTGTCATCCCTGCGGTCCGCACATGGCATTGTTCTGGTCCGATTGGGAAGACCGACAGCCAGTCGAATGAGTAAGGTGTGATCAGCGCAACAAAGGATGGCGGCAGAGAAACCAGGATCTGCGGAACCGGCATACCCTGAATCTTCATTTCGTTATCGAGTGTGGACCAGTGAGTTGACCCAGCCCGATAACGAAACGACTTGGTTGGATTAAACGGCTCAATCGTTTCCGGGTGCACTTTAAACAAGTGATAGCCTTCTATGGCGTTTTCAAACGCTGACTTCCAGTTGCTCTGCCAAATACCACTGTCGACACCTCTGTAGGCGGAATGCCACTGTGACAAGTTCATGTCCTCAAGTTCGGCTTCAAGGCCTACGAAACGCGACCACAAAGGCGGTGCGGTGCCGTCGAGGTTAATGAACACCAGTCCCTGCCACTCTTCGAGCGCAAACTGCGGCAAACAGTGTTGATCTTTCTCAACCACGGCTTGTCCCGTATGGGGTGCGCCACGAAAAGCACCGGTGTCTTCATAGGTCCAAGCGTGAAACGGGCAGACAAACCGCTTTGCGTTACCAAAACCTGGTTCTACGAGTAGGCTGCCGCGGTGTCGGCACACGTTCGACAGCGCTCGTAGCTCACCGTCTTGACCTCGGATCAGAACCACCGGTTCTCCCGCAAGTGAAAACGCAAAGTACTCGCCGACTTCTCGTAACTCTTGTGCGGCACAGACAAACACCCAATCGCTCTGAAAGACGTTTGCTTGTTCTAGTTCATAGACGCTCGCGTCCCGAAACGCGCTCAGCGGTAGGGCAAGACCAAACTCGCCTTGATTTTGCAAAGCGCTTTGAAGGGATTGGACTGCGCTCATCACAAATCCTTGCATTGTTAGCGGGCGGGTATACTATGTGACCTAATGTTATAGGTCAAGTGACCAAAAGAGAATCAAGATGCAGATAAAACGAATTCCCCCACTTTCATCCCGAATCATTGAACTGGCTGACCGACACCGGGACAACCAACTCTCGCCTAGGCAGTCTGAGCTGCTGCAAGTTGCATTGGCGATTCTTAGGACGGATGGCATCGATGGTCTGACGTTGCGCCGGGTCGCACAAGAAGATGGCGTTCAGCTCGCGTCCATCCAATATCACTTTGGTTCTAAACAGGGGCTAATCGAAGCGCTCCTTGATTTCGCGCTCGATTGGTATGGCACCCAGCTGATTAGCCTGACCGCCGCACACGGGCAGGAACCCGTCACGACGTTTCAGAACGTTGTGAAGTATCTGGTGAAGGACCTCAAGCAACGCTCAGGTCTAGAACCGCATCTCTGGGCTTTGTGCGCGAACAGTGTAGAAGGCCAAGAGAAATACCAAACTTTCATGCGTCTATATCGAGAGTTCCTTTTCCACTTACTGAGTGCGTTAGGCACCATCGATACTGAAAAACAGCAGTGGCATCGCGCGGCCCAGATTACGGCGCTCATTGAAGGCTTCTATCAAATTGTCTCAACGGGGACACCTTCTGATCTCAAAGGTTTCGAGTCGGAGTTAGAAGCCACCATCTACCAGATCGCAGGGCTTGATGAACTGGCGTAGAGCCATTGCGACCCCATGGGGACCCATCTTAGGGCTGGTCGTCGTTTACACCGTGAGCATAGCTAGCGCACTGTGGCCTTGGGGATTGGGGTTCATCGCCTGGGCCGTGATCGACGGGTATCGAGGCAAAACCTGGTTTGTGGATAACGTTGATTCCACTTGTCATCCAGGCGTGTTTTGGTTGCTCATCGTGAATTGGTTTGGCGTTGGCGTTTTGTTGCTTGGGATATCTATCGGGTGGATATCCTTAGCATGAATTGTCGAACGAACGTCTGAGTTGGGTCGACAAGAGTGCCTTCCCCAACCTGAACGAGCGACTGTTGACGAGATCCAACAATACCTTACTACGTTGCAGTGATCGAAAAGATTTTCATCCTACGTAGCCGACAGATATAGGTCTGCTCGTCCTACCGAAATCGGAATCAGCTAACCGCTTGGTTGGGTCGAAAGACGAAATAACGTTGTTAGGACAATGCGTGGCCGAGCGCGTCATTTTTCATGTTTGTGCATCGCAACAGGCAGCAAGCGGCCAATAGCCGTCGTTCCCGCCAATGTATAAAGTGTCATACATGGATACTTATTCTTTTCTTGAAACTACCGCTGAAATTTCCATCGCCTTTACAGGGTTCATCAGCATCTTCTTTGTCCTGGCACGACAAACGGGTAGTTTTCACCCTTTGACTGCACTTTCCATCCGAATCATATTGACCGCAGGGATAAGCTGTCCTTTCCTTGCTGCTTTACCTTTAGTTTTGTCAGATACACCTTTAAACGAAACAACCGTCTGGCGTATCTCCAGCGGCGCCGTCCTCGCTCTAGGGGTCTTTATCAACTTATACCTGTTTAGACATCGGCAGGTTTTTCTAAGAGCAGACAGAACATCAGTCGGAATCGCGTTTACCCTCAACCTTGCTTCCCTCATCCTTCCTACGCTGAATGTTATCGGTGTTCCATTCGAGCCAAACAGTGCAGCCCACCTGGCGTCTATTTGGTCAATTCTAGGTATTGGCTCGATTAACTTCGTGGGCTTGGTATTGTTTGTTCTAAATCAGCCAGATAGGTCAAGCCATTAACCGTTATGGGGGAAGGTATACCTCGGGTGGCTTTTCAGGCCTCTTCGCGCGTGTATATTCCGAACTTGGCCTTCAATTAGCAAAGGCAGCGATTCGAGTCGCTAAATTCTCTCGTATGTTCATATGAAACAGGCTGTAGTCGTATATGTGCATGCTTGTTCCGAACATGCGGTGGGGAAATGCCTCCGAACGCAGTTCCATGATCGCGAGTGATCCGTCATCGACGCACTGAGCACCCGCAACACCAGTCTCAACGTGCATAGCTTCGTAATCTTCGCCTTCCTCTGCAAGAGCCTGACTGGGAAAGCCGATACCTCCCATGTTTAGCTCATTTGCCGCGTAGCCGCCACCATCCCGCCAGTTGAGCGGGTTGGTGCACAGAAGTTTTTCTTCGGCCCCAACACCACCAAAAGCGCCGCCGTTTTCGTCGTCCATCGAGTTCCAGCCGATTGCGCAGTTCGTTTGCGTAGGACTGTCGCAAGCGGGCAGAGACGCGAGTTCCGGATACGTCACAGAAAACCCAACAAGGTAGGCCGCGACCAATCGATCCTGTAGTGACGTGCTCGTCACTTTTTCTCGTACCAATTGCGCTACGTGTCGGGTGCCTTGTGAGTGACCGGCAACGATAAACGGTTGATCTGGATTGATGCGAGACAGAAATGATTCGAATGCCGCAACGACGTCTGCGTAGGCCAGTGCCAGCGCTTTCTTACTGTTGTCGCCTCGGTCCATGAACGAAAAGAATGTCGCCTGTCGGAAGCGAGGAGCATATACATCACAGCAGCCGTTAAAGACGCTGGCTTGATGACGCAGATTACGTTCATCCACAATCCAATTTGCGTCAGCATGGTCCAAGGGCTGATTCCAAGTTTTTCCGAAGTAGGTCGTCGGGTGAACGTAAAACACCGCAACGCCGGTATCTTCACGTACCACTCCTTCTGGCATCTGATCAGAAGGATCCTGCTTGTTGGGGAGTCCGGCCCAGTACTGATCATCGCTATAGTCAGGTGGACTGGGTATCGCCATCTGCCCAAAGTCTTGTTCAGGTGCTATTTGAGCACTCATGAAGTAAAAAAAAATCGATTGTTGGAAGACGAATCCCAGTATGACTAAGATCATCAAAGCCACCGCAATGCCGATCAAGATCTTCTTCATTAGAATCCCCAAGATTGCCCAAGCTTGTACTTTACCATGCCGCGGGTATGAGATAGTGACAACCTCATAAAGGGGATGGTTTATCGCGACTGAGTAGTTAGGAGGGCTTCACTCGCTCACTTCGGCGTGCGCATAGTCGGCAAGAACTTGAGCTAAGTCCTTTGGGTTGGATGACATTGGCATATGCCCACATGGCAATTCATGTCTAATCGGCACATCTGACCGTTCCGCCATCCATCGCTGATAGTTTGTCGTCATGGCATGATCGTGTTTGCAGAGGATGTAGCTCTTGGGGATTTTTTCGAATCCACTGTTTAGTTTTAGTTTGGTTAGTCCCGGGCGTAACGGTTCGTTAACCACTAATTCCGCAAACTGACGCTCAGTTTCTTCGTCGCAATCATGAAAAAGTGCGTCATGCCAAACGCTTCGGTGCAGTGACAGATACCCCAGAAACGGGTTTGGCCGAACGCCGGGACCTACCTTAGATTCCTTATCTCCAAGCGCCAACACAGCCAACCTCTCACCTTCGATTGGTACCAGGGCTGCGAGATATACGAGCTCGTCAAAACACTCGGGTGAGTGTGCCGCGGCGGCTGTGATTACGAACCCGCTACCAGAATGGCCAACCATAATTACTCGATCGTCTATTTCCCTTGCGGCTTTGGCTAGATAGTCTGAGTAATCAGCGAGCGACACTGACCAGAGAGCTTTCCTGCCTGAGTCATGGCCCGGAAGGGTGACCGCTTTGTAGCTAACGCCAAGCTCGTCCAGCTCCGGCAAAAGTCGATCCCAAGCCCAGCTCCCAGCCCAAGCGCCGTGTACAAGTAGCAAAGTTGCCATGCTCGATTACTCCCTTATTCATGGGACTATCTTATGCTGCTAATACAGCTTTGTGTATGCACAGCTTCGATCTGAGGATCGTGGAAACGTCGCCTTTGGGTCGAACTTTGCCGGTCA
Source organism: Candidatus Azotimanducaceae bacterium (assembly GCA_965227885.1). Taxonomy (GTDB): domain Bacteria; phylum Pseudomonadota; class Gammaproteobacteria; order Pseudomonadales; family Azotimanducaceae; genus UBA4421. Next base: position 5,357,220 of record OZ245781.1, on the reverse strand, counting down.
CTCGTGAGTTTTGACCGGCTGCTTTGGAGAAATTGTCGAATGGGGCTTAACTCCGCGCGAGAGCAGCCGCGCCCGATATTAGGCGCGGCTCAAATCATCTAAAAGGGGATCTACTCACCCATAAGTGTGCTGAGCGGATCTGAAGCTGGTCAAACCTAACTCCTGCTCATTCTGCTGACTCATCTCAGAATCGGCGCTGTCATACGGAATCCCAATGGAATCAGCAATTCGTACCATCCGCTGAAAATTTGCCGCTACCCCGGCAGCGTCAACCAGCACCGCTGGACCCGCTTCGTCTAATAGCTGTTGCCGAGCCAGAGTTAACGAGTCCCGATCTCGCTTTGCCACAGCCTCAGCGAACTGCATAAGTTGCGAACCATATTCTATTCCCTGGCTCGCTCCATCCGCGTCTCCGCCAATTCCTTGAATGTCTATTTCTGTACCGTTGGACTGTGCGCTCACACGGAGCATCGATGCGTGTGCATTAGTTCAGTAGAAACACTCATTTACTGCTGATACTCGACCCGCTATCAATTCCATCTGCAATCGATTGATCGCTCTAGCTTCGTCCTGGAAGTAACCTCGCATCTTACCGAGCGCGATGTACTGTACGGCAGCAATCTCGCGCCACTCTCGGAGTGCGTTGGGCACTAAGGTCAACGCCCGAACGACATTGGCCGCAAATCCTGTCGGCCACAGGTCCGTTTCTGCTCCGGTCGCTCCATCGGGGGGCACGGTAGGCACGAAACCGATGTCGTCGCTCAACGCGCCGGGAACATATTCACTGGGTTCGCCTGGCAGCGGTTCCGGCAACTGTTCGGTTGGCAACCCAAGTGCTCGATGAAACTCGTCGATACTCAGCACGGCGACCACAACGCCTACCAGTTCAACGTAAGCGCCTTTACTCAGGCCGTTCGCATCGTTGTCGTCAATGAAGGATTGGGTGATTCTTGTTTGATCGGTAACAATTCGGTGCACGGTATCCACGACGCGCTCAGGGAGATGAGTCTCCGAATCGTGTGTCCCTTCAAAGGTATAGGGTGATAGGGCGTTCTTTCGGTCAGCGCAAAAAGCACATGTCAGCGCGGTTCGGCATTCTTGAGCAATCGCAACCCTCTCCGCTCCCGTCCACCAAGTGCCAGGCGAGGCAAGTGCTTGCCAATACAAACGATAGGCCTCACCAATGTCCGAGCGAATGGAAAAGGGTGCTGTCTCAAAGTTAAATGCGCTCACTGCTCACGTCTGGGGGTTTGAATTTCCGCGAGTGTGCAAATTTTGCACGATGTTGCATGGATGATCAGCAAAAACGCACTTTTTTCGGCGAGCCAGCGAGTCGGTGAATCAGCCAAACTTGAGCGCGATTAAGTCTGAGAGTTCGTATGTTCAAGTCTTCTGTCACCACCCGATTTGTAGTGATCGGTTTGCTCTGTCTGTTTTTAATGGTGCCTATGCTGTTTGTCGCCGGGCTGGTGGAGGAGCGGCAGGGTTACCATGCTCAGGTTGTGCACGACATTGCTTCGGGGTGGGGGCACAGCCAGACCATCGCTGGACCCTTTCTGGTAGTCCCGGAAACCTATCCTGTCGCCGAGAAAAGCAAAGACCATATCCTGACCCGACGAGAGCGGCGGGTACGGATTTACCTGCCAGACGAACTGGAGATCGCAGGAGAAGTTCGTCACGAGATGCGGAGCAGGGCGATATATGAAGTCCCCGTGTACTCCGCGGGTTTGGATTTAGTCGGTCGATTTGATCTTGATGAGGTGCGCGGCAATCACGGTAAAGATGTGAAGAAGCTTTTGAGTGAGGCGCGTCTGGTCATAGGGATCTCCGACACGACAGGCATTCAGCAGCTGGAAGTCGGCGGCCATTCGGTAAGTGATACGGTGTCGGTCAGTTTCAACGGGGGTACCGGTCTCAGCTGGTTGGGAAGTGGGGTTCAGGCTCGTCTGGAGGATCTCAGCAATCTGGATGAGTTTCACTTTAATCTGGAGCTGAAGTTGGATGGGACGGATGCCTTGAGGCTGACGCCGGTGGGCGCCACCTCCAGTTTCAAGATCCAGAGCAGTTGGCCTCATCCCAGTTTTACAGGCCGTTATCTGCCAGCTTCATCTAACGTGTCCGATGATGGCTTTGAGGCGGAGTGGCAGGTACATGAACTGGCCAGAAATTTACCGAGCCAATGGATAAGTAGTTCTCCTTCAAATCCTTACCTGAACGGCATGCTGAACCTGGCTGAGGTTTCTCTGTTTCAGCCGATCACCAGTTATACCGTGGTGGATAGGGGGATCAAATACGCCTTCATTTTTATCGGCCTCACCTTTTTGGCGTACCTGTGTTTCGAGATGCGTGTAGGCTTCAAATTCCACTACGTACAGTTTGGTGTCGTTGGCGGCGCGCTGGTGATGTTTTATCTCACCCTGCTTTCGCTGTCAGAACACATACCGTTTGGCCTCGCCTACGTTTTGGCAACGATGGTGCTTTCCGGCCTGGTCGCGTGGTACACCTGGTTGGTCACGAAAGAACATCGCAACGGTGTGTTGGGCGGTGTCATCGGCGGTCTGTTATTGGGTTTGTACGCGGGGTTGTACGTTCTGCTGATGCTTGAAGATTTTGCTTTGCTGGTGGGTACTGCGATTCTGCTCGCGGGATTGGGCGCGCTGATGTACGCCACTAAGGACCTGCGATTTTTGGCGCCTGCTAACGCGGCTAAGGAATAACTTTGCGTCGGCGAAGGTCACGCAGCCAGTGGCAGAAGCTGGCCTCGCTGTTCATAGTTTCGGTAAAACCGGCCTGCTTGACCTTTACTGTACTCAGGAATGCGGGCGCGGGTGATTGCTCAGCGCCGTAAGCGAAACAGAGATTGGCGTAGTGATGGCTCTCCCCGAGAATCTCTGCCAGCGACAGGGGTTGCAGGTTGTGCTGCTGTACGATCGCGGGCCAGAGTTCGGCTCGCTCCACCAGATAGGCTGGCATATCGATCGGTTCGTCAGGACCGACCTCGATGTCCAGGACAGCGGCCAGAGCTGGCCACATGTCCCGCCAGGAAAAAACTTCGCCGTTGGTGATGTTGAACGTTTCGTTTCGGGCGGCGGTGTTGGTGCCAGCCCAGAAACACGCGTTGCCGACAATGCGGGCATCTGCCGCTTCCCATACCCAGTCGGCTCCGCCGGGATACGATAAGGGCAGGCCTTCGTATTTGCGGATCGCCGCATAGGCACCTACAACCGGGGGCAGGTTCATAACCACGCCGTGGTTCGGACCGACAATCAGTTGCGGCCGTAAAATTGTGTAGCCGAAGTTGCGGGTCGCAGAGAGTGTTTTGAGATAATCCTCCTGAACCCAGTAAAAATTCGGGTGCTCTACCCGAGGCTGACTCTCTCTACCCGGCACCCGCATCGGTTGCACAGCCGCGCCATAGGCCTTTGTACCCTGCAAAAGGGTCACATGTTCAAGATTTGCTGCTTCGACCAGGGGTGCAAGTATGTTTTCCAGCATCCGACCATTGGTTGCAATCTGCTCGGGGTCGGACCAACCGGGCATCAAGCCCGGTAGCTCATAAACGGCGGTGTACACGACGTGTGTTACCGCACTCAGTTCTTCAACCGCTGCCTCACAATCTGCAGGGTTCATCAGATCAAGGCTCAAGTGCCTGAAGCTGCCAGCGTCTATCAGCTCAGGGAAGCGGCGCGAGGATGCATGGACCTTCCAGCCCGCTTTAATGAAAGCGTTGGCAGCCTGGGTGCCGACGAGCCCGCTGGCGCCAAGGATGAGTACTTCGCCCTGCGGTTGCACTTCGTTCATCTGAAACTCACCTGAATTGATCGGCTCTAATACCGTTTCATCCTACCCTATACCGGTTGAAGGAGGTCAGGTTCACTTAAGTTGGGACTTAGGGTATTGATGCACCATGGATAATTTTAACGAGACAAGTTACACCCGGGCGGTTCTCCTCGCGTCCACAGCGTTTACTTTCCTCAACTTCGGCCTGCCGATCCATGCCGACAACTTAGGTATAAGCGCGGTTGCAATAGGCGGTATGTACACCGTTTTTATGGGCACGATGCTGATCGTGCGACCTGTGGTGGGTTGGTGCCTGGATCGTTTCGGTCGCCGCTGGTTTTTCACAGGGGCCTTTGTCTTCTATGTGGTGGCCATGGCGGCTTTTTCTGTCAGTGAATCCGTTGCCGGGTTTTACCTCGCCCGTTTTTTACAAGGTATCGGTGCGTCTCTGATGTGGGTTTCCGCCCGTACGATCATTGCGGATGTGCAGGCAGAGCAGAGTCGGGGCGAGGCCATGGGGCGCCTGACTGTCAGTTCTGTACGAGGCAGCATGTTGGGTGCTTTTTACGGGTTTGGGTTGATCGGCTTCTTACCGATGGCGTATGCGTGGCGCTACGCCTTTATCGGCTACGCTGCGGCGGCGTTGTTCGGTCTGTTTTGGGCGCTGTTGCGAATGCAGGAAACACGCTTGCCTGTACACAAGGAAACAGAAGCTGTACCTGGTTCAATACTCACACAGCCTTTGCGCCGAATTTTTGTTGTAGTGTTCTTGTCCGCGTTTGCCACCGCGCTGATAGAGCCGATCTACCTCCTTTATTTGAAGAACAAGTTTGACGTGAACGTGCTGGTGCTGGCGTGGGTGTTTTTCCCAGCGGGTATCGTGTACGCCATTCTGCCGCAGTATTCCGGTAAGTGGTCAGATCGTTGGGGACGCGGGCCTGTCATTGCTCTCGGTATCCTGTTAGCGGGGCTCGTCGCGCTGGCGCTGCCGTTCTGGCCATCCCTGTGGATGATTGCAGTGTCCTACCTGCTCTTTGCTGTGGGATGGGCAATTGCAAGCCCGGCGGAAGAAGCGCTGGTTGTTGATCATGCACCGGAAAGCCACAGGGGGCGGGTGATTGGTTCCAAGGAAGCCGCTGCTGGCGCCGGTGCGGCGCTCGGTCCTTTGCTGGGGGGTTACCTTTATGAAAACGTCGCCGACTGGTCAGCCTTTGTGGTCAACGCGTCGGTACTGTTTGTGACGGCGGGGCTCGCCTGGTGGTGGTTTGTTTTGAAACTGAAACCTGCGCCTGAGAAGACAGGCGCAGGTTCAGCATCCAGTGCATCGTCCTAGTTAGCCCTCGTCCCGAAGGGGAAGAGGAGTGGTTAAGGTGCTAGAAGTGGAATCTGGCTTCCAGGCCGATGGTGCGCGGTCGATTGGTCACGATACGAGGCCGACCGGGTGTCTCTGCAGCGATTGAGCGGTTGTCCCCCAGGTTGGCGCGCTCATCCGTGACATTGTCAGCAAACAGCGTGATGTCCCAGGTCTCGTTGGTAACACCGGCTCGCAGGTTAACCGCAGACCAGCTGTCACGCTCGCGCACAACATTGTTGTTCTGGCTGGTGCTCTCACCGTAGTGATTGGCATCGAACCGCACGCGTCCATTCCAGCCATCAGAGATTGCAAAGACATACTGAGCTGAGGCGTTTACCGTCAGGTCCGGCACACCGCTGAGTTCGTCACCGTTCAGGAATCCAGGGAAACCACGTGCGCCTTGCACCTCTGTATCGGTGTAGCCCACACCCAGGGAAAGGTTCAGACCTGCAACGGGTGCTGCTGAAATTTCCACCTCATAACCACGACTTTCAGCATCACCAATGTTGGTTGAAAACTGGAAGCCACAAGCCAGGCGGACGTTCTGCAGCGTGTCACGCCAATCGATGAAAAAGACAGCGGCGTTGATGGCAACCCGATTGTCTGCCAGCGATGTCTTGATACCTGCTTCGTAACTCCACAGATCATCCGAGTCGTACGTGCGCAGTGAATTGGGGTCCAGATTCAGCGCCGCGATTTCGGCACCACACAAGGTCGGAGAAATCTGACCGTTAACGCCGCCGATGCGGAAACCCTTGGCTGCGCTCACATACATGTTGACGTTGTCGCTGACATCAGCAGACACCATGACACGTGGGTTGAAGCCGTTTTCTTTCTGTGAACCTGAGAAGGCGCTCGGGCCGCCATTGGCGAAACCATCGGAGGTTGCTTCGAAATCAACCTCCGTTTCATACCAGCGACCGCCGACGACAAGTGTCCAGATATCGTTGATATCCCAGGTTACCTCGCCGAAGACCGCCACTTCTTTAACGTCTTCGGGCTGGTCCGTAATAAAGATCAGGTCCCCAGGGACAATACCTGGCACCGGAGGACCGCCTGCTGCAGCGAGGGCCGCATCCACGCCAGGTTGCAAGGCAGGTGGGTAGCCGCGAACAAACTGGTTGTCTGCGTAAAACAAGCCGACGGTGTAATTCACCGCCCCATCGAGGCTTGAGACAAAACGCGTTTCGTGGGAGAAGTTTTCGTACTCGGAGGTGGTACGCAGCACTGACTCCAGCGGTGTAATGGGAATACCCACCGCGGCACCGTAGATGAAGTCGAGGAAGGTATGTTCTTCTTCAGCTTCGTCGGTTTCACGCTCGTAGTAGGCGGTGGTAGAGGTAATGGTGCCGCTATCCAGCTCCCAATTCAGTACCACGCTGCCTATCCACCACTCATCTTCGCCCGGCTCTTCGGAATCGAAGAATCGAACCTGCGTGGTTTCTTCTTCGTCAACGTCGGCAAACGGCAGGCCGTCCGCCTCGATCTTCTGATACATGAACTTTGGCATGATGGTGAAGTTTTCAGAAACCTGCCACTTTCCGAAGATCTGACCACCCTGGAAGTCCTCGTCATCCGTATCTTCGTTTTCACCGAAAGCGGGTGCCGGGTTTGCCAGAGTCTGGCCGGTACCGAAGTTAAACCAGTTGGGATTGTAGACGCGGTCGTAGATACCCGAGTTGGAGCCGGTGTAAGCCGCGATGCGCACCGCAAACACATCCTCGACCAAAGGTATGTTTACAGAACCGTCGATCAGGTGATTGGTCCCACCATCAGTCACGCTGGACAGCATGGTGTGCACTTGCCCGTAGGACTCGTTCAGGGAAGGCTGCTGGGTAATGAGGCGAATGGTGCCGCCCATGGAGCGTGCGCCGTAGAGTGATCCCTGTGGGCCGCGCAGTACCTCAATGCGCTCAAGGTCGATGACACGTGGGTGCAGTGCCACGCTGACCGGGACGTCATCAATGTAGAACCCCGTTGTTGCGGCTGAAGCCGCGTCGCCACTGCCGAAGATACCGCGGATGGCAGGCGCGTTGGCATCAAAGCGGCCGTCTGCCTGATAGGCGGTGCCGAGATTGGGGATGCGCACGGCGAAGTCCAGGTAGTCGTCCAGACCAATGTCTTCGATGTCCCGCGTGGTCAGCGCGGTAATGGACATACCGGCTTCCTGCAGGGTTTCGGATCGCTTGGATGCGGTGACCACGATCTCTTCCAGACCGACCTCTTCCGCGTAGCTTTGCGCACCGGGTAGCGCCAGCGCGAGGATGACCCCCGCGAGTAAATATTTCATGTGTTTCTCTCCAATAAACTAGCAGGCCTATCGGCCCATTTTCTCGGGCGGGTGTTGGTATTGCTCTTGGTCCCGTCTCGCGCCGACTATAGCGGCGGTCATAATCCGCGACAATCATTAAATCCGCGAACCCATTGCCCTGCGGTGCCTGTCTGGGTAGGGTTCGCTCGCACCAAAGCAGCCGAACCAGCAGCCCAGCCACCATGCAGACACCAGACTGGCCTACGTTCAAACGTATACCCCTCGACCCAAGCGAAGCCGAATGGGAGGAATTGACGCACCAGATTCAGTCGGTGTTGAAGGAAGAATTGGCCGCGCTTGGAGAACTGCCTGTTCTCGACCGGGATGCGCAGGCCCAACTGCTGCCTGACATGCCGCTGGAAGATTGGCTGCGTTACCTGATCGGCAATGGCTTCAATACGGCGCACCCAGGATTCCTTGCGTTTATTCCAGGCGGGGGCCTGGTCACCTCTGCGCTCGCAGACTGGTTTGTTAAAACCACCAATCGGTACGGGACCGCCAACTTTGCATCCCCGCTGTTAGCCCAGCTTGAGTATCGGGTGATACAGACGTTTGCAGCTTGGGTGGGTTATGACGCGGATGCTGCAGGGGTGCTTACAACCGGTGGCAGCCTCGCCAACTTCACGGCCGTTGTCACAGCGCGCCGAGCCAAGCTGCCGGAAAATTTTCTGGATGGCGTTTTGTATTGTTCCGACCAGACCCATCACTCGGTAATGAAGGCAGCAAATCTTGCAGGATTTTCTGCTCGCAATCTGCGCATATTGCCGACGGATGACCAGTTCCGCTTGCTGACAGAACCTCTGGTTCAACAGATTGTTGAGGATCGAGAAGCAGGTCTGCAGCCTTTTATGATCATCGCCTCCGCGGGAACAACCAATACAGGCAGCATTGACCCGTTACCGGAGCTTGCCGATATTGCAGACGAGCAGGATCTCTGGTTTCACGTAGATGGTGCATATGGGGGCGCGTTTGTGATCACTGAACGTGGGGCAGAGCGTCTGCAGGGTATGTCGCGCGCAGACTCGATCACGCTGGATCCGCACAAGGGTTTGTTCCTGCCCTATGGCACCGGTTGTATCCTGGTGCGGGATAAGGAGGCGTTGATCAGTGCGCATGAGATGCGGGGCGACTATATGCCGGACCTCGACCGTGACCTGGCGCACCTTGACCCGTTCAGCTTGTCTGTGGAGCTGTCACGCGAACACAGAGGGTTGAAGATGGCGCTGCCGCTCATGCTGCATGGCGTGCAGGCATTTGTAGATGAATTGGATGAAAAACTTGATCTGGCAGCGGTTGTTCACGCGGGCTTAAGTGCCATCGATGAGCTGGAAGTGTTGAACGTGCCTGAGCTCAGCACGGTTGCTTTCCGTTTGCGTGACGAGTCGGATGAAGTGAACAAAGCCCTCATGGATGCTGTGAACGAGGGTGGACGTGTTTACCTTTCCGGTACTGTTTTGCGCGAGAGATTTGCTCTACGCATCTCAATCCTCAGCCACCGTACTCATGCTGCTGAAATTGAGACAGCGCTGGGTGAGGTACAGCGCTGTATTGGCGAGTTTGTTAGTAGCTGATCGATTGTACCTCCCGCTTACCCGGGAAATAGAATACACGACCAGCATCCTGATCTACCATGAAGTGAGGTGACTTCTCGTTCATAGCGATTGCGCCGACGGTCTCGCCGGATGCGAGATCTAAACCAACGAGCTTTTTTGCTCCCTTTTCCTGAGTCAGGAAGAAGGCCAGGGTTCCCGCACGTTCAGATTGAGCAAATCGCCGTGAAGCGGCGTCTTGATAAGCTTTGTTGATCTGCGTGGTACTGCTAGCGAAGGCGTTTCTTGTCGCATAACTGGAACTTCCCCAAACCCCACTTGCATTGCCGAGACTCGCACCAGCGGTGACCGCGCCCATTGCCATCAACGCAAACGGGTTCATGCCGGGCGGGGCGAACTGCACCGACCACGGGGTGGCATCGGATGTCATGTTATATGCCAAGACATGGTGTTGACCTCGCACGACGATTTGGTCACCTACTTTGGTGATATCCAGAGGCGGATCAGACCTGTCCCCGCCGCCAACGCCTTTGGCGGCCCCTGCAAGCCCACCCGACAAGAACCCGCCGACAGCGCCCAGGCTTTTAGCCGCCACCTCTGCTTTACCCATCTTGCGTTTGAACTCCAGTTTCCTGGTGACCGCTGGCTTACCCTTGCCGTTTATGTCAAAAACGTAGAGGCGCTGTTTGTCAGCCGCAGCAACACGGTTTTCATGTTCGACCAGATTTGTAATCGAGTGTTTCCCCTTCTTCCACTGCCAGTCGAGTTTTCCCTCTTTGGTAATCGCGGCGACGCCAAAGGGCTTTTGCTGAATCAGCTTCTTACCGTTTGAGAAGGTACCGCCAAGTCTCACCAGGTAGTGGGAGTCAGTGGAGATGATCTGTGGTAGGGGTGCTTTGGATATTTTTTGTCGCCAGAGTTCCTGGCCGCTGGCCAGTGAGAGGGCAACGATGCTGTCCTTGCTGGTGGCAACCAAACGATTTTCATCAACAATCGGCTGAGCATAAGTTCGCTTCAGCTGTGGATGACTGCCCTTAAGCTTGTAGTGCCAGTTGAGAGCACCGCTGTTCAGATCGAAGGAGCGAATGTCATGGGCGATGAGTATAAACTGGTCCTCGTGGACGATTGGGTCAGGGTGTCCCGACAGGTCGAGGGCGGGAATGAATCCGGAATCGTTCATGGCATGTGTGGGTAAACTACTCACGGCACCGATGCGTGTTTCCCAGATCAGGTCACCACTTGCCATCTGGAGGGCGGAAAGATAAGCGCCGGGTTTCTTGCCTTTGACCCCGGTGATGTCACGGACGAACAACACCAGCTGTTTTTGCGGGATTGGGAAGCCGGCGAGGTTGTTGCCCAGTGTCTGACCGGTATCCCAAAGGGTCTCGCCGGTCATCACGTCCAGCATCTGCAGGCGGGATTTGGGTGGTATTTTGCCGACTTGTTCGCTGATCACCAGATAAGGAGATCCAGCGACCGGTCTGACATTGAACGGCGCCAGATGACCAAGATCGGTTCGCGACCACAGTGGTTCCCCAGACTCGGTATCCACGTGAGTCAGATATCCTTTGCCGCCAACCAGTAACGTGCCGATGTCAGTTAGTTGGGACCAGCGCATTTCGCCAGGAAGATTGGTGCTGAACTGGGGTGCAGCAATCGCCGGTTGTGCGTGACCGATCAGAGCGAGTACAAAAAAGCTGATAAAAGTGAGTTTCCTGTAAAACATGGCGATGTCCTGGCGTGATCGTTTACTGAATGTTGGACAACTTCCATCGTTTGCGGCATGACCAGTGTTAGCTGGGGCATATGACTAATTGTTGCTATTGGCAGGTTTTGATCAGGACGGGCAAAATGTGGCAATGATTCACGTCTTTCTCGTGGAGGATGATCCACTCGCCGCTGATCTGTTGATTGACTACATTCAGACAGATGACATGCGCGTTGATCGGCACTTCGCCAATGCTGAAGAGGCGATTGAGCAGATGCCAAAACTTCCGTTGCCTGATGTGGTGCTGATGGATGTCGGCTTACCGGGCATGACGGGGATCGAGGCGACAGAGCAACTGAAGCAAACATTTCCAGATTTGGAAGTGTTGATGCTCACTACTTTTGAGGATACTCAAACGATAGTGAGTGCGATCAAGGCGGGTGCATCTGGCTATTTGCTGAAAGCATCAAAAAGCAGTGACATTTGCAGCGCGATACGCGAAGTGAATCGCGGTGGATCTATGTTGTCCGGTTTGGTGGCGCGAAAACTGATCGGTGAGTTTCAGGCCAGAAGTGGCAGTCGGTCAGAAACAGAATCACTTACCGAGCGGGAGAGCGATATTCTGGACCGATTGATACGCGGCGACAGCTACAAAGTGATCGCCATTGATCTGGATATCAGCGTGCACACCGTCAACAATCACATTCGCCATATCTACAAAAAAATGCATGTCAATTCTCGCGCACAGGCTGTGGCGCTTGCGACGGGGCGTAAGGTTTAAACTTACACTCACGCGTCAAACTCCATGCATACAACAACCGCTGTGCCGCCATCTTCAAGTGAGTGGATATCGAGGCTAGCTCCGATACTGGCGCAGCGACGGGCCATGTTTTCCAATCCATAGCCCTGTTTGGGGTGAGGATCTATGCCAATGCCATCGTCTTCTACCTCAAGCCTGAGCCTGTGCGTATCTATTTCAGTTAGCCTGAGTGTAATTCTGCTGCACTGGCCATGTTTCAACGCGTTGTTAATCGCTTCGGTCGCAATCCGCGCTAATGACAACCCAACATGGCTGTCGAATTGCATTGCGGGTTGAACTTCGTTTTCGCAGATAAAATCGATGCCTAAACCCTCGGCAGACGTGCGGGATTTGTCCGTGAGATAGTCGGCGAGTGAAGCGGTATTTGCGATGTCTCCTGCCATTGCCGAGATCACGTGTCGTACTTCAGTCAGACCGTTGGTCAGAAGTCCTTTCAGCTGGGTGAGCCTGGACAGGTCGCGGTTTCTTTCAACAAGCTCTGTGAGCATGATCGCGTTTGCCAGCGAACCGCCTATGCTGTCGTGGATGTCCTTGGAGAGTCGCTCTTGTTCCTGCAGCACCGCACGCTCGCGTTCCAACTCTGTAACGCGAGCAAAGTGAGCCTTGATGTCTGCCTCTGCTGCATGAACTCGGTCCTCCAGATTCCGGTTTAAGGATTCTGATTCCTGAAGGGCTACCGCAAACCGGGACGTCAGATGCCAGGCAAGCGCCGCAAATACGAGGGGTGCGCAGTAGTAGTGCAGTAACAATCTGAACGTGCCCGTTTCTCCGGACCAACCCGACACAAATATCCAGTCGTGAATACCGGTAAGGAGCATGGCCATGATGCCCAGGCCCAGGAAGAGGGGTGTTCGCTCCCTCGATTTTGTGTAACTCGCAAACATAGTGATGCCGAGATGAAAGCCAAATGCCATGCTCAACGCATGTGTGATTTTGATGAGGCTGTCCAGAGTTGGCGTGTCGACGATTGCGTAGGCGATCGCCAGCGTTGTCAGGTAAGTAATGTATATCACGTTCATTGTTCTGGAGCGGACGCCTACAAAGGCGCGCGCAAAAAAACAAAACAGAATCACCCAAAGGTCGACCGCATAGTGAGCAACCCACTCCCACGCGTGGTTGGAAAGCCATGGGTTTTTTACGAACATGTTCAGGATATAGACGGACCAGGCTGCAATAGCCAACGCAAACCAGAGGTAAGCGTACTCCTGACGTCGACGTGCCCAGGTGAACATCACCAGTACCGCCATAAACAGTGTGACTGGGAAGAGGAATTCGGCGGTTCTAACCTGCAACAACATGAGGGTCTCGTATTCAGGTTCGAGCAGGTCCGCGCGTCCGACGAAGATGGGCGGCATGTAGCCGCCTCCCGGATAGGAAGCGTGGCGGACGTGGATGATGTTGGTCCCCAGGCGCCACAGTGATCGTGGTGGTGATGTATAGAGCGGATAGTTCCAGTTACGTGAAATCGGTTCTGTCAATTGGCCGCCGCTCGCGATGTACTCACCGTTCAGATAAATTGCAGCGTTCATATTCACCCGCCGCAACATAATGCCCAGCGGTACAGATGGGTGCTCATCGAGAACCAGTTCTGCTCTGTACCATCCATGGTGACCCGACGCATAGCGAGACATGGGCCAATAGTCTGTCAGGGTTACGGATTGCCAGTTTTCGGCTGTTGGTGGATGTGTCGCATCGCTCTGTATAAAGTCCGCGTGCTCAATAACCACGAGGCTCTGAAGACAAGCCAGCGCTAAACATATGACGGAGGTCGCCACTGCTTTTAACCGTTAGTCGTTCGGCTCGTAGAACATGGACGTGCGGCCCGCGTCGACCACCAGGTCGTGACAGTTCACGAAGCGACCTGCATCGCTTGAAAGATAAAGCGCAGCCTCCGCGATGTCCTCAGCTAATCCCGCCTGCTTCAAGGGCACAGCCTTTGCCAGATTGGCGGTCAGTTTTTCCATTTTACGCTGGTTCTCTTCATCGCTGAGTTTGTTGGCACGCCCTGAACCACCGTAGAAAATAGGGGTTGCGATGGCACCCGGCGAGATGCAGTTAACGCGAATGTTGCGGGGTGCGAGCTCAATACCCGCCATTTTTGTGTAGTGCGTAACGGCTGCCTTCAGTGCGGAGTAAAGGATGTCACCCTGCCGATAGCGAATAGCGGCGACGCTTGAGTTGTTGATGATGACCCCGCCACCAGAAGCGGTCATGGGTTCAATGGCGTAGCGCGTACCCAGGATGACACTGGAGAGGAGGAGGTGCACGCCGTAGTCGATGTGCTTCTGAGTCAGTTCATCTATCGGTGCCCCGACCGGTCCTCCCGCGTTGTTAAAGAGAATGTGCAGGGCACCAAATTGGCTGACTGTAGCTGCGACGGCATCGGCAATATCCTCTTCGTTGGATACGTCGGCGCGTACGTAGTGGGCGTTGGCACCAAGCTTCTCTGCCAGTGCGCCGCCTTTCTCTTCGCTGCGACCAGCGATGACCACCCGGGCACCCTCAGTGACAAACAACTCGGCCGTTGCCGCGCCAATACCACTCGTTCCTCCGGTGATGAGCGCAACTTTACCTTCCAGACGACCCGACATATCGACCTCTCCCTGAATTGACGTTACGGACAGCATAACGTGGAACAAGGCGATGTCGACTGTTGGGTACGGGTGTGATAGTGATTTTGGCTTGTTGCTTGGTTGGGTTTTTCTCCTTTTTCTCCTGACAAAACGTTGTCAGTAACGTGTCGGTAAGTCGGTGACAGGGGGCGCGGGGAGTGCCAGGCTTGAGCCCAGATTTGTTTGAGGTTTGGAGGTTGTCATGAGCGTAACTGGAAAATGTCTTTGCGGCGCAGTCAAGTTTTCGGCTGAGGAAATCGACCCGCACGTACATGCCTGTCATTGCAGCATGTGTCGTGGGTGGACCGGCGGACCTATGTTGGGGGCGTCCGTAGGTTCAATCTCGTTTACAGGTGAAGAACACATCAAGCGCTACGCATCTTCAGACTGGGCTGAGCGTGGTTTCTGCAGTGAATGCGGCTCCAGCCTCTTCTACCATCTCAAAGAGCCGGGTATGTACATTATGGCAACAGGGTGTTTTGATGATGCGGAGTTGTTCTCGCTTGCGGGTGAGATCTACGTCGATGAAAAGCCGTCGGGGTACAACTTTGCTGGAGATCATTCGCGTCTGACCGGCGCCGAGTTTATGGCATCGGTGGGTATCGTTCCGGAGGAGTAACGCCTTCCCGCTCCAGTCGGTTTTCCCGATGGTCGTTCCAGTGTAGGGCGCGCGGGGAGATGGATTGGCGATGGGAGATGCCAAACAACAGGCTCAAGAGCCTCTGTCAGGTTTTAAAGTCATAGAAATGACCGTGGCGGTCCAGGGACCAGCGGCGGGTGTTTACCTGTGTGACATGGGTGCCGAAGTCATTAAGGTTGAACCACCGCTTGGTGACCCCAGTCGATATGGACGCAATCGGGGCAACGATCTGCCGGAAGGCACAATGGGTCCGCAGTTTGTTGCGGTTAACCGCGGCAAACGATCTGTTTGCGTGGATGTAACTACCGATCTTGGGCAGCGCGCCGTGCATGCGCTTTTAGCCGACGCCGACGTTTTTTACAGCAACTATCGCACCGCTGCCCTGGCGGCTCTGGGATTGGACTATCCCACTCTGAAAGCACGCTACCCAAAACTTGTTTATGCCTCGGTCAACGGGTTTGGTCCGCAAGGTGAGGATGCGGACAAGGCGATGCTGGATGGGGCAGCGGTTGCCCGAGGTGGCCTGCTGAACGTGACGGGTCACCCGAATACCAAACCGTCCCTTCCCGGTGCTGTGGTTGCCGATACCGGCGGAGCTATGCAGCTGACGCTTGGCATCATGACGACCCTGCTCGCCCGTGAGCGGACAGGACAGGGTCAGTTGGTGCAGACCAGCGGCTTGGGGGCGCAACTATGGCTGCAACAATGGGAGTTGACCCATGTCAGCATGACGGGTGCGACCTTGACACGTGATGGCAGCCACCATCCGAATATCCGCGGCACTTATGGTGTGTATGAAACAAAAGACGGTGGCGCGATTATGTTGGCCACGTCCATGCAGAATGAGGATTGGGATGCGCTTTGTGCATTTGGTGCAGTGCCGGAGTTGGCGATAGATGCGCGTTTGCAGACGCCGGGTCAACGCCTGGGTGAGGGTATAACAGAGGAAGACAGTGCGGAGTTTCGAGCCAAGCTGGAGGGTGCTTTCTTAAGCAAGACCACATCGGAGTGGGACGCTTTTCTGCGCACTTTGCCAGAAGTCATCTGGGAGCGAGTGCGTAACTGGCACGAAGTGCTGGACGATCCACAGAGTGAGGCGAATGAGTACTTCACGGAGGTGGAGGTACCGCAGGTGGGGCGGGTAAAAACTGTTGGCACGCTTGTTAAGTTGTCGGAAACCCCAGGTTCGCCCAAAGGTAATCCGCCGGAGCTGGGCGAGGGCAATGACGTAGTACTAGGCGCCCTTGGATTTACCGCCGATGAGATTGATGAGATGACAACGCATGCAGCGGCGCAGCGAGAAGCCGCTTTTGCACTACTGCTGGCTGCCCAGGAGGAAGACGGATGAAGGTTTATGAAAGTCCGGTATCTGATTACGGAAGACACGAAGCGGAGTTTAAAGCCTATCTGGAAGCGGGTACGGAAAAGGCGCTGGCCCTGCCGAATCGCGGACCGATAGTCTTTGACGCAGATGGAAACCTGGACCCAAATATCCTGGAAGCTTATCGCAGGTACGGGTTTTACATACTCGAAGGTGTGCTGGCGGAGGAGGAGCTTGCCGACCTGGCAGCGGACGTTGAGTCAATGTGGGACAACGCACCGGTGACCAAGGGCGCTGAAGTGGACAGGCATGGCCGTCCGGCACTTGCTCATGATGTGCAATCGCGGACCTTGAGTTGGGTGCGACCACTCTCCGACCCGATCGGTGGTACCGACGCGTCGCATGGTCGTCATCCAGGCAAGATGATTGAACCCGACGCGCCAGCGGATGCGCCGGAATGGATTCTGCAACTGGTACTCGGTTCGTTGCAGTTTTCGGATGCGTGTCTGCGCTGTTATGCCCATCCCGATCTTCTTCGTGTCGCTGAGGCGATCCACGGTGAGGACTTTGTGCCGTTTAACGAAGCTGTGTGGGTGAAACATCCGTATCTTGGTGGTTCGGTTGCCTGGCACCAGGACGCATTCACTCACTGGGAAAGCCCTGATCTGGATGCGGATACGCACGGTTTCAACTTCATGGCCCAGGTGTATGGCTGCGATGCGGCAAATGGACTCTGGGTAGTGCCGGGTTCCCATGACGTGGGTCGCGTGGACATCAGGGGTGAGATGGAACGCATCGGGTCGGATCGCTTGCCGGATGCGGTGCCGGTGATCTGTGCACCCGGCGACGTTGCAATCTGCAACCGACAGGCAGTCCATGGATCCTTTGCTAACACGTCGCCCAATACCCGGGTCACCATCAATTTCGGGTTTCACCGACGCGCTTCGGTTTTGAATGTGGAGAGTGGTGGTATCCACAGCGACGTTGCGGTCTACGATGAAGACTATATTTACGAACGTTCCAAAATGATTGCGTACGGTATTTCGGCGAGGCAGCAGCGTTTTCCAGAAGAGAAGGCCTACAACTACGCGCCGTTTGCAGGGCAGATGGCCGACTTCGAGTGGAATGAGGCTGCACGCGAAAACATCCGCGACTACAACCTCAAAGACCTCGGCATTTAGCCGCCGTAAAAATTCTCTAGACCTTTTCCCGAAACGCAGGTAGCGGAGCTGTTACCCGCGCTGCACTTGTGCGTGTCTATTATCCTTTTGTCATTAAGCTCGACATATCAATGTGATATCACTATGATATGTTAAAGATATATATGAAAACAGACTAGAGATACATGAGAAAAAGTGCTGGTCGAGCACTAAGGAAGACGTAAATGATTGAAGAAAAAGTAAAAAAACCGTTGAGTGGCTGGCTGATGTTGGCTGTCACCATAGCTATGATTGTGGGGGGCATTGTCTTGATGGCGACGGTGACGTTGCCCGCATTAGGGTTGATCGCCGTGATTCTTGGCGCCACTTTCTGCTTTGGCTTTCAAGCGGTTGCGCCCAACGATGCGCGGGTGTTACTGCTTTTTGGTGAGTACAAAGGATCGATTCGCGACACAGGCTTCTTCTGGGTGAACCCTTTTTATTCGAAGAAAAAGATCACGTTGCGCGTGCGCAACTTTGAGACGGGATCGACAACAACACCGGCGAAAAAAGATCAGGTGGGGCGGGTAATTCAGGAAGCCACGCGTTCCTCAGGTAAGCCTTCAAAGGTAAACGATCGCGACGGTAACCCGATCGAAATTTCTGCGGTTGTCGTGTGGAAGGTGGTAGACACCGCTGATGCCATGTTCGAGGTGGATGACTATGTCGACTTTGTTGCGGTGCAGTCTGAGGCGGCGCTCAGAAGCCTTGCGAGCAGGCTACCCTACGACAGCGAAGGCGATGAACCCTCTCTCCGCGGCAACACAATTGAGGTGTGCGAACAGTTACAGGCTGATATCCAGGAGCGGTTGCATAAGTGTGGTGTGGAAGTAGTGGAGGCTAGAATCAGTCACTTAGCTTATGCCCAGGAGATTGCTGCCGCCATGTTACAGCGCCAGCAGGCAGCGGCGATCGTCGCGGCGCGCATGAAGATTGTGGAAGGTGCCGTAGGCATGGTTGATCTTGCGCTTAAACAGTTGAGCGACAATCAGGTGATCGACATGGACGATGAGCGCAAGGCCGCGATGGTGTCCAACCTCCTCGTTGTGCTCTGCGGCAACAGCAACGCTCACCCGGTGGTTAACACGGGCACTCTGTATCAATAGATTGAAGAAGCTGGAGGGCAGGGGATAACGTAAAAGGTGGCTAAACGAGCAGCATACCCATTGCGTATCGATCCGGCGACGCTGGATGCGATACGCCGCTGGGCAGACGATGATTTGCGCAGTGTGAACGCGCAAATTGAAGTAATCCTGCGCAAAGCGCTGAAGGATGCGGGGCGCTTGCCGGATAAAGAGGAAGAGGGGCGTTGACCCTGGCAGCTATTTACCCCAGACCTCAGCCACCCGCTGATCACGACCGCAGCCATTGCGGTAGTACTTGTACCGGATTGGATTTTTCTTGTAGTAGTCCTGGTGGTAATCCTCGGCGCGCCAGAACTGATCCAGTTCGATGAGGCGGGTTGCGACCGGCTGGCCCAATTCCGCCTCAGCTGCGGCGATAGCCGCACGAGCCTCGGCCAACTCATCCTCACCGGCATAGAAGATGGCGGTGGTGTAGCTGTGGCCGCGATCGCAGAACTGGCCGCCAGCGTCCAGAGGGTCAATGTGACGCAGGAAGTAGTCGACCAGTGCTCGATAGTTGGTAACACCTGAGTCATACGGGATCCGTACTACTTCCAGATGATCTGCATGATTTTGGTAGGTGGGTGACTGGCTCGCGCCTCCTGCATAGCCGGAAACCACATCTCCGACTGCCGGGAGCTTTTCGAAATCAGATTCCACGCACCAGAAACATCCGCCTGCGAGCACCAGGGAGGCGTTTGTCGTCAACGCGGGTTCTGAGTCAGCCGCGGTTGTTGATTGGTCCTGACAACCGCTCAGCGTGACCCAGGCAAGTGGGACCAGTAAAAAAAGCAGGGTGCGTTTCGTCATGAACCTTAAGACCCCAGACGGTCGAAAGCGTTCAGTTCTTCGAGTGATCGAATTGCGTTGCCAAAGAGCGTGCGTCCCAGGGCTTGTCCGCGCTCGTTTGCGAGGTCCAGGGTCCCGGCGATGGTTGTCGCATAACAGAGTAGATAGAGGGCGCAGACCGTGTAGCGCTCCCGGCAATCTTCCAGCGAATAGTCGGTCACTCCCGCCTCAACCAAGGTCTTGTGATAAAGCCCTACCCAGTCGCGAGATTGGCGCAACTCATCACTCAAGCTCTGGGTTACAAAATAAGCCAGATCCTGCTCCGGTGCAGACGAGCACACAGACTGCCAGTCGACCAGAGCGATGCCATCGGGTGCGAAGAAGATGTTGTCCAGACGCACATCGGCATGGCAGAGGCTGATAGGCGCTTGTGTCATGCGGTCGAGGAGTTTGCCAACGGCATCCGGCACGGACGCGCTGATCATGTCGGCATTTTCCGGCATGAGATCAGGGAATTGTTCTCTGACCACAGGCCAGCCCATCTGGAACCCGCCGATCATGCCATCGCGCTGCGCTGGGTTGTTATGGGAGACCACATCTAGCGCGGTATTCCAGGTACTTGCATGAAAACGCGCAATTGCGGTCACCACGTGTTCTGCATCAGCAGCATCGCATCCGGTTACCTGATCGCCTATCCGCATACCCTGGAGATCCTCCAGCAAAATCACGAAGGTCTGGTCGTCTCTATTAATTTCGGCGTGATAACAGTCCGGCACACGCAGCTCTACCTGCTTCGCCAGATTGTTGTAGAAGTGCACTTCGCGACCATACATATCGTAGGTTGCCGCAACCGCGCGGTTTTCCGGAGAGGGTGAGGCGAATTTTGCGATGATCGAGCGGGTACCGCTCGGACCCTGTAAATGGACGCGCGTAACTTGCCCGATGATCCCGGCCCCCTCGCCGAATCGTTCGACCTCAAAGCCGGTGATCTCCTCATTGAGAGCACTGCTTAACCATTCGTTGGTCAGGTCTTCTGGTTGGGTTGGAAATGTCATAGGGCCTCTCCAGATAATGACTCAGCGTTTGTCGATGATCGTGTGTTCTTTACAAAAGAAGATTGTTGATCGCGGCATGTCTATGAAGTTGTGTTCGTCTTCGATAAAAGCAGCGTTTGCCGTGCGGGCTTCGTCCGTCGCTACGCGCGCGCCGCGATCCACCCACGCTTCCGCATGGCCGAGATAGCTCTCAACCTGCGTGCCACGAGCCTCCTGCAAGCCCTGATCTAACGGGGAGTTCGCGCGGTGAACCTGGCGGTAACAGAGGGTGCCTGCCGCTTGACCATGGGAGCGTACAATCGGTCCGTGGTGGGTCAGCCAATAGTGACGTGCTTCTTCTTCGCTGATGCTCGTCTGATGGCGCAATGGGAAGAATACCCGCACGATGCCGCTTTTTGGTTTTGCTTCCACGTTCTCCGGAGATGGATTGATCTGTGGGTATTCATAAGCAAACCACAGCGGTGAATTTGGCAGGTCTATGAACTTGGCCTCATCTTCGAGGAGTGCCGCACCTGCTGACTGAGCCGCGGGCTCAGCCAGATTTTCGGTAAGTTCTTTCTCACTTGCCCACCAAAGTTCAGCAACGCCGTCGTATTCCGGTTCCATGTTACCGCGGGCCTGTTGCGCTGCCAGGTTGCCCGGATCATCCATGGTATGAGATTGAACATAGCGAAGAATCTTCAGATCGGTCGCGAAGCTTGCCACCAGGGGCGCGTGTTGATTCAACCAATAGTCCTGAAATTCGGCGCGCGACAGCTCTGGACGTCTGCGCAGCGCAAAAACCAATCTGATCATGCTGATCCCTTCCCTTTCAATAGATCGGTTTGGAGATTAGCATCTTGAGTTGTGGGGAAGGAAGGACCGTAAGAAGTGCAGAACAGATACTCCAACGCGTATCTCTGGTACGTGGTCGGCGTGCTTACGCTGGCCTCCACGTTCTCTATTATCGACCGCCAGATCTTGAACGTAATGATCGGACCCGTGCAGCGTGACCTGGGCGGCATATCAGACTTTCAGATCTCGCTGATCATGGGTTTCGCCTTTACGTTTCTGTACAGCATCATGTCCTACCCGGCGGGATGGATAGCGGACCGATACAACCGCAAGAACCTGATGGCAGCGGGCATCGCCAGTTGGAGCGTGCTGACCATGGTGTGTGGCACGGTCAGCCAGTACTGGCACCTGTTTCTGGCCAGGATGGGGGTAGGCGTGGGTGAAGCGACGTTGGGTCCCGCCGCAAACTCCTCCCTTGCAGATTATTTTCCGCCCTCGAGGCTCCCGCTTGCCATCGGCATTGTTTCCGCCGCACCGTTTATCGGCCAGGGCCTGGCGAACATTGCGGGCGGCCCTCTGATCGACTACCTGGAGAGTGTGCCGAATGTGGCCTTGCCTTTGATTGGAGAGGTGTATTCCTGGCAGATGGTGTTTATCGTCGTGGGCGCGCCGGGCCTTCTCGTCGCCGCGGCCACCTACTTTTTACGTGAACCGGAACGCAGCGGCACCCTGAACAAGGAAACGGACGCTGGCAAGGGTGTGCCTTTTTCAGAGGTGTGGGCGTTTGTTAAGACGCGTAAGTTGTTCTTCTTTTTTGTCTTCACCGCCTATCTCTGTCTCGCTACCCAAGGGTGGTCGCTCTTCTCCTGGATTGTTGAGTACTACGTTCGCAATCATGAGTGGACCCGTACCCAGGTCGGTGTGACCTATGGATCGATTGCGATGTTTGTCGGCATAGGCGGCAGTGTCATCGGCGGTCTTTGGGCCGGAAAACTCATGTCCACCAAACCCGATGCAACCCTGAGAATCGTACTCTACGGCACGATCGTGCTGCTGCTGACGGCGCCATTTCTAACCATGGTCAGAGATCCATGGGTTGGTATCTGGCTGTTGATCCCGGTGACATTCTGCATGTCCATGCCGCCGGGGTTGATTATGGCGACGCTACAGGCTATTTCGCCAAACGAACTTCGCGGGCAAATGGTTGCGTTCTACCTCATTGCGGTGAACTTTCTTTCTTACACTTTCGCGCCGTCGCTACCAGCGTATTTGAGCGACGAGGTGTTTATGAGTCGTTTGGCGTTGGGTAAGTCCATTTCGCTGCTGGCGGTGATTAATTACAGTGTCGCTGTCGTGTGCCTGGCCTTGTGTTTGAAGTACTACCGGCAGGCGCTGATTGAGGCGAAAGTTTGGATGGAAAGGGTCGCTTAGCTGGTCGCCGTAGGGCGCGTCTCCAAATGTCTGTCGCTTTGTTGGCGCTTTTGGCAATATGCCCTATTACCTGCAAGCGCCGCCACCCGACAGCTTTTGGAGGCCGCGCTGAGCCTTACATTACGGGGTAGTTTGAGCACTAGCCTGACGATAAATTTAATAGATGAATTTAATAAAGGAACGCTGATGGGAAGGTTAGATGGCAAAGTTGCGCTGGTCACGGGAGCGGCATCGAATCCTGGGTTAGGCTATACAACGGCGCTGCGTTTGGCAGAAGAAGGCGCGAAGCTTTTTGTTACCGATATCGACGGCGAAGGGGCACAAGCATGCGCCGAAGCCATCATCGAAGCGGGTGGCCAGGCATCATCAGCGGCACACGATGTCACCAGTGAGGGCGATTGGGAATCGATCATGGCCAAGCTGTCTGCCGAGTTCGGGCGTGTAGACGTGGTTGTGAACAATGCGGGTATAGCGGTGCTCCTGCCAGTGGAAGATATGACGTTGGATCAGTGGAACCGTCAGATAGAAGTGAATCTGACCAGCGTTTTCCTCGGCTCAAGAGCTGCCATTCACGCGATGAAGGAGCAAGGTGGCAGCATCATTAACCTGTCTTCGGTGGCCGGTCTTGTTGGATTGCAGAACTGTGTTGCTTACGGTGCATCCAAAGGCGGGGTGCGGATCATGTCCAAATCGATAGCGGTAGAAGCAGCCAAATACAACATCCGCTGCAACTCGGTTCACCCTGGTGTCATCTGGACCAACATGCAATCTCAGGCGACCGGGATGGAGAATCCGGATGATCTGAATACATCCGCCATGCGTATTCCGCTCGGACGCCATGGTGAGCCCATGGACATCGCGAACTGCGTGCTTTATCTGGCGTCCGACGAGTCAAATTATGTGACCGGCGGAGAGTTTGTAGTTGATGCCGGGATGACGGCCCAATAACACGTCGAAAGGGAACTTGTTATGAGCTTTGACCTTGAGGGTAAGGTGGCGTTGGTGACAGCTGCAGGCCGTGGCATCGGCCGCGGCATTGCGGAGTGTTTGGCCGCGGCAGGGGGCAAGGTGGTGGTCAACTCCTACAGTGAGGACACCACAGCGGCGACTGTGGCTGCCATCACCGATGCGGGTGGTATCGCCGTTCCCTTCGTCGGCGACATTACGGACCCGGAAAAAATGTTGGGCATGCGGGATCTGGCGCTGGCTGAATTTGGGGCAATAGATGTCTTGGTTAACAACGTCGGGGCGGGACCTAAAGAAGGTTTTCAACCCGCCGAACACGAGCTCGGTCTCCCTGCGGCACTGTGGGATGCTCTGTACGGTCAGAATCTGAAGCCGGTAGTGCTGATGAGCGAAGCGGTGGTGCCGCATATGCGCGAGCGAAAAAGCGGCAAAATTGTACACATTACTTCAATTGCCGGGCGTGTACCCCTGACAAAGGAAATGCTCGAATTGTTTGTGCATCCTTCCTACGGTGCGATGAAGGCGGCGCTCATCAGTTACACGCAGACTCAAGCTGAAATGTTGGGTCCCGATAACATTAACGTCAACGCAGTGGGTCCCGGGATCGTATACACAGATGCCTGGAAAGGTAACGCCGAACGCGCGGTACAGACGGTCGAGCGTTTTAAGGACCAGGATCCACGCGAGTTTTTCTTAGGCATTGCCAAGGGCGCCTATCCGGACGTGTTCCCACCCACACCCCTGCGTCGCGAACAAACGGTAGAAGATATTGCCAATGCGGTGCTGTTCCTGGTGAGTGATGCAGCCGCGAACATCACGGGCCAGACATTGATGGTGGATGGTGGGATGGTTAACGTCTGACGCGACGAAATACCGACACTCGAGGAGAACCGATGAGCGTATTTAGTTTCGAAAATCTTCTGGAGCCATACGCACTTTACAAAAATCTGCGGGACAACGAGCCCGTACATTTTGAGGAGGCGATGAACATTCATGTCGTCACGCGCTACGACCTGGTGCGCGAAGCGATACGGGACACCGAGACGTTTTCTTCCAAGTACGATGGTTTTCTCCAGGCGTCACAAAAAATGATGTTCGAAGCCGCACCGCCTGAAGTGCAGGAGAAAATGATTGCTGTCGCGGGGCAGATGATCGACATCCCTCCGACCATGCTGACGCTCGATGAGCCCGAACACACCAGATATCGGTCCCTGGTCAACATGCTCTTCACCGCGTCGCAAATTCGGTTGTCCGAACCCACTGTTCAAGCCGTGATCGATGCACGAGCCGATGACCTTTTTGCTTCGACCAGCGCGGAGTTCATGTCCACCTTCGCGTTTCCAGTGCCGCTGAAAATAATTGGTGATCGATTGGGCATTCCAGAGGATGCGCGGGAGTTTTTTGATCATGCCGCGACGGAAGCTGCAGCCGGATTAAGATTGACGCCTCTTGGCCCGGAAGAGCTGGTAGCCAGGGCACAAACCGCGGTAGACCTGCAACAGTTCCTGGTGGGCATCATAGAGGCGCGGCGTGCAGAACCGCGCGAGGATATGATTACGATCCTGGCTAACGCCAAGCTTGAAGATGAGGACCGCGAGCTTACGCATGGTGAGTGTTTGAGCATTCTGAATCAGTTCCTCGTGGCAGGGCATGAGACCACCTCCAGCGCCTTTGGTTGGGGTATGTTGTTGCTGTGTCAAAACCCGGCAGTTCAGGATGAACTTCGGGGTAACGAAAAGTTGATTAAAACCTTTGTCGAAGAAGCGCTGCGACTGGAGGCCCCGGTGCAGGGATTGCCAAGACTTGTAACCAAGGACACTGAGCTTGGTGGCTACGAGTTACCGGCAGGTTCTATGGTGATGCTGCGGTATGGCGCTGCCAACCGGGACGAGCGTCAATTTGAAGCGCCGGATGAACTCAACGTCCACCGCCCCAAGGCAGGGTCACAACTTGCGTTCGGTGCGGGTGTCCATTTCTGTATTGGTGCGCCGCTGGCACGACAGGAACTCAATCTCGGGTTTGCCACCTTGCTGGAGCGTGGCCGAAACTTCCGCCTGGCTGATCCTGATAAACTGCCCCAGGCGGAGGCGAGCTTCGTGTTGAGAAACCTACCCGAGTTAAATCTCGAGTTTGATGTCGCTTAAGCGAGTTTTGCGGTGAGTCTACGCGCAGCGTTGGCAAACTCCGGTGCTGAACCGGTCATTGCGCCGCTTGCCCTTGAACCATTGAGCGCACGCATCGCGTGTGCTGCGGGTTTTGAATATGTATATGTAAGCGGTGGTGCGCTGGGGTACGCCTACGGTGTCAGTGAGGCGCTTCTCTCGGTCACCGAAGTGGCGGACGCCACGCGACGCGTACACCTCTATGGCGAGACCGGTGTCATCGCGGACGTGGGTGTCGGGTTTGGTGATCCCGTACATGTCCATCGCACGGTCAAGGAGATGGAGGCGGCGGGCGCTTGTGCTCTGGAGATCGAGGATCAGGTTGCCCCGAAGCGGGTGAGCCACCACCGCGGCATTGAACATCTGGTTTCCACTCAGGAGATGTGTCAGAAAATTGAGCAATGTGTTGCAGCTCGGTCTGACGAAGAAATGCTGATCATCGCCCGCACAGGCGCGGTGAAAAATGAGTCCTTTGCAAACGCCCTGGAGCGACTGCAGAGTTACGCAGCTGCCGGTGCGGATGTGCTGATGCTTATGCCGGAGGATCGTACTCAGGTAGAGGAAGCGCGTGAGGTGGTCGATAGGCCGCTGGCTACAATTACCTCTATGGATCTGGTGAAGTCTGATCGTTTTGCTAACTCGGGGTGGAATCTTTTTATCGATCCCTTCACAGCACAGGTGCTGAGCACCCGCATTGTCCAGAGCGCTTACAAAAATTTTGCCGAACAAGGCAACACCGGCGTTGATTTAGCCGAGCTCTTCGCCGACTATCACCGCCTCGACGAGCTCGCTGGGTTAGGTCCCCTTTATGGAATTGAAGACTTAACGACAGAGCTTGATACAAACCCGGAATCTCAAGCCCGGAATTCTCAGGAGTAGTAGGATGTTGAACCGTCTAGTTGTGTTGTTGTTAGTAGCTGTTCTCGGTACCGGTTGGAGTGTGGCAAGTCACGCATCGGAACCTGTGCAGCTTGCGCAGGCCGATGCTAAGAAAGAAAAGACCAAGAAGAAAAAAGACAAGCGCGTATGCCGTAAGGTACGCACGACAGGCTCCCGTATTCCAGAACGCGTTTGCCGCAAGGAAAGTGAGTGGAAGCGGATTGAAGACAATGCGCGTGAAAACGTTCGCGAAGCTTTTGAAAAGGGCTCGCGCAGCAACTCCGCGGATGGTTAAACCCTGACAGCTTGAGCCTAAATAGGAGGCAGAAGGATGTGTAGAAACATACGGACACTGCACAATTTCGAACCCCCTGCGACGGAAGATGAGATCCATGCGGCTGCTCTGCAGTTTGTGCGGAAGATATCGGGTTCTACCAAGCCGTCCAAGGCCAACGAACCTGTATTTGATGCAGCCGTTATGGAGGTGAGTGATGTCGTGAAACGTCTGCTTGCAGAGCTCACGACACAGGCACCCCCTAAGAATCGCGAAGAAGAGGCACAGAAAGCGAAGGCGCGCGCCGCCAAACGGTTTGCTAACATAAGCAGTTAAGCGATCCTGCTGGACTGCAATAGTGAACGCAAAAGTCGATCCGGTCACCATACCGGCACATAAGCCTCTCAACCTCACGTCAAAAGATCTGGCCGAGCGCCGTTTCGAATATTACGCCTACCTTCGCGAACACTTGCCAGTGCACCTGGCGAGGATAGTAGGCATGAAGTTGTACGTGGTTTCGCGCTACGAAGATGCGTTGTTCGTGGCTAAGCGCAGTGACCTGTTTTGTCGTGACCGCACACAGATTGGCGGCAAACGCATGCCCTTCCCGGTGCCGAAGAACATCGAGCTGTTAGCAGAAAACATGATCATTGCGGACGATCCGCAACACAAACGCCTCCGCTCACTGGTGCAGAAAGCTTTTCACCCAAAAAATCTGGCCCTGGTCGAGCCGCATCTTGTCCAGTCTGCCCATGATCTGATGGACCTGTGTCTGGCCAAGGGGGAGGTTGACCTCCGGCAGGCGTACGCGACACCTATCCCCAGTACGGTGATTGCCAGGCTGATGGGCGTCGATGATGAGGACATGGTTGAATTTCAGCATGGGCTCAGGGTTTTGAG
The DNA here is from genome assembly GCA_965227885.1 of Candidatus Azotimanducaceae bacterium. Classification (GTDB taxonomy): domain Bacteria; phylum Pseudomonadota; class Gammaproteobacteria; order Pseudomonadales; family Azotimanducaceae; genus UBA4421. Next base: position 5,329,571 of record OZ245781.1, on the reverse strand, counting down.
TTCCGGTCTCACAGGGTTGAGTGTTGTTCGGACGATGTTCTGGGATATGCGCAGGTTGGTTAAGTTCGTTCGCGAACTTGTGGCGCGTAAACGTGAAAACCCTGGAGAGGATCTGCTGACCGCGCTGATTCATGCGGAGGAAGAGGGCGAGCGCCTCAGCGAAGATGAGCTGGTGAGTATGGTTTTTTTGCTGATTGTTGCGGGGTACGAAACCACTCTGCATCTCATCACCAACGGCGCGTTGGAGCTGATACGTCACCCTGAAGCAATGCAGGAACTGCGCGAGAAACCCGAAATCATCCCGTCAGCGGTGGAGGAGATGCTGCGCTACTGCGGACCGATACACGGGACCAAGATGAACTACGCGCGTGAAGATATTGAGCTCCGTGGTGTGACCATCCCGAAAGGTATGCCGGTTTTTCCTCTGCTGGGTGCTGCTAACAGAGACCCGGCGGAGTTTGAAGATCCGGAACGGTTTGATATTCATCGTGATCCCAACCGGCACCTCGCCTTTTCTCAGGGCATGCATTTCTGCCTGGGTGCATTTCTCGCGCGCATGGAAGCCAAAGTGGCGTTCCAGGTCCTGCTGGAACGCACACAATCAATTGAACTCGCTGTGCCCGAACGGGAACTGGAACCAGAGGTAATGCCTGGTTGGTATCGGCACGCCAGCCTGCCGGTCAGGCTGGCGTGATCAGCTAGTCGGCGGCTGCGGCAGCGGCTGCTGCGTCAACGGCAGGTTGTATGTGCGCATGGTATTCGCTGCCAACCGCTTTTCCGGCGCTGCCATGCAACGCAATCACGACATTGGTTTCGGGGTTGATGTAGATCTGCTGGCCAAATATGCCTCGCGCTCGATAAGGGCCATCAGCATCCAGCCACCAGAAGTAACCGTAGCCCTCGGATCCCCTGGATGGGGCGATTGATTCGGCCATCCAGCCGTCGGGCAGCGGTGAAGATCCATCTCTCAGCTTGCCATCATTGAGTGCAAAGATGCCGATCCGGGCGTAGTCGCGCAGGGTTGCATTGATGCAACAACCTCCGGTTTCGCCGCCGCCAGGCGAACCCAACATCCAAGTCGCGTCGCTTTCCATCCCGAACGGCTGCCAGATTTTGTGCGTAAGATAAGTGGATGCGTTGTTGCCAATCGCTGCGCGCAAAACTTCGCCCGCGAGGTTGGTCTCGCCGGTGTTGTAGTTAAATTTGGTACCTGGAGGCGCGACCTTTTCGAGTCCGGAGAGATAGCTCAGGAGAGGCAGGCCGTTGAATGAACCTGCCCGAGATACATCGGAGGTCGGGTCATCATAGTCTTCGTTCCATGCAACGCCGGAAGCCATCTGCATGACGTCCTTGATCGTCGCGTCCGCGTAGCCGGTGCCTTTGAAACGTGAGACGTAGTTGGTGACAGGTTCATCCACGCTCTTGATGTACCCGTCTTTGATGGCGACACCGATAAGCAGTGCGGTTACCGATTTCGCAACTGAAAATGAAACCCAGCGAGTGTCCGCGTTGTGATCTTTGTGGTAGTGCTCAAGGAGGACCTTGCCGTCCTTCCAAACTAAAAATCCGCGTGTCTCTCTCCGCGCCAGGAAATCGGCAAGCGTGAAAGACTCGCCCTCCACCTCGTAGGCTACGCCGTGCAAATCTCGGGGTGCAGCGGGCATCGGCAGGACGTAGTCCCCCTTTTTGATCTCGCGCGTGGGCAGGAGATCGCTGACGGTTCTGAACGCTACGTCGCGAACCTCTTGGGGAGCAAACAGCAGGCTGCCGGGCGGTTCCTGCTCCTCTGCATAAAGGGAAACCGCCAGCGTTAGCAAAAAAATGGAAGTCAGGGATTTCAAAATCATTATCTTTTCCAGTGGAACGGTCAGAAGTTAGAGCGTTGAGATATCAGCCCAGTAGCTGTGGGTACCCACGCAGATGCGCTGCGGGAGTTTAACTTTCGCTACCGGTCCGGGGGTGATGTCGGCTGCATCGAATATATAGCACGATGAGCTGTCATCGTTCATGTCGGTAACAAAGGTCACAACGTATCCGTCATCCTCATGGTCGCTGCCTTGTCTGGGGGCCTCTTGTTTGGGGGCCTCTTGTTTGGGGGCCATGGGGCTCTCACTCAGGTAAACACCCTCCGGTAAGACATACTCCTGTCTCCGGCCGGTTTGTGCATCGAGCTTGACCAACCCGTTCATGATAAAAAACTTTGGCGGGCAGGTGACCGCCCAGCTGTAGCGGTAGGGCTTACCCGCATAGCGCGGGTTGATCATGCCAAATTCGCTGAAGACGTCTTCCAGAGGACCTTCGGTAACTTTCCCAGTGGTCTGGTTCATTCGCCACCGATAGGCATGGCAGCCGGTTTCCAGCAGCGAGAAATGCGTGGGATCTTTCTGCGCGTACCCGTCCATCACGATCTCGTCGCCATCCTCGAAACAGTTGATGACATGCAGCACGTAGGTGGGTTCGGCTTCAAACCAGCGGATATCTTCCGGAGTTCCGCGGCGTGGAATGACACCCAGCCGGGTAGGCATATCTTTATGAAAACGCACCGCGTGCGCGTTGTGTTTCAGGGCCTCAGGATCCCAGAAGAAGGGGAAGTCGTGGAGGATGGCAAAGTTATCGGTGAAACCCATATCGTGGGGCAGGCGGGGTCCGGGCAGCTCGATGGGTATATAGTGAGCTAACTGTCCCTGCGCATCCACCACGCCATAGTGCATGTACGGTGCTTCCTTCGAGTAGTTGAAAAACAGCAGCTCGCCTGTCGCTTCATCCACCTTGGTGTGCGCCGAAACACCCCAACCAGGCGTGATACCGGCCAGCCAATCCGCTTTACCATGGGGTGCGAGGGTGCGGGGGTCCAGCTCGTAGACGTCGCCGCACTGGTAGAAACTGGTGACAGCGCGTCCACGATGTACAGCAACATCCGTGCTGGACGAGTCCTTGAGCGCAGTCCGCGCGCCCCATCCGGGACGCTCTGACTTTTCAGGTCGCTCGAGAAGGCCTGCCCACAGTGCTCGCCCGGCCTCCTTCTCGGCCAGAAACCCATCTGTCTGGATGAAACGGTTGCGGTACTCGACCCCTTCCCCTGTAAAACAGATCGAATGGAGCATCCCGTCCCCATCAAACGGGTGGTAGCGTCCGATTGCATCGTGCAGCGGGTTTTCGGTATTGCGTATGTACACGCCCTGAAGGTCGCTCGGTAGGTCGCCTTCTATTTGCAGATCGAAGGCGTCGTACTCAATGTGATTTGGTGCCCACGGACCAGACCGGTACTTATGTTCGTCACCCGGCGGCAGATTGCTTTCAAGCTTGTTAACGATGGTCTGACGCATACGGGACTACCAGTTGTTGATGTGGGTCACTTCAGTGACGGGTGGGCGATAAGCGGGTTTGAAATCGGTGCCCTTCGTGTAGCCGATGGCGATCAATGCGATTTGCATGAAGTCATCGTATGGAATCCCCAGCAGGTCCGCGATCTCCTTCTCGTGCATCAGGTGCAGGGTTGTCCACGCGGTGCCGATGCCGCGCGCGCGAGCGGCCAGCATAAAATTCCAGGTTGCGGGAATGATGGAACCCATCTGTGAGGCAACAGCTAGGCTCCCCATGCCCGCCATTTCCGGACCGTCCGTACGTCCGGCGATACACGGAATGAGCATAGCCGGAACTTGGCCCATATTGGCAGCAAGGAATTCTGCCGAGTCGGTCGATCGCGATTGGCTTGCCTTCAGCGCGTCATCAGAGCTGTTGCCGTGCAGATGGTGGATTGCCATCGGCATTTCACGGTAGAGCGAAAATGCCTGGCTGTAGAGTTCGCCGATGCGGGCCTTTTTGTCCTCATCGGTCACAAGCACAAATTGCCATCCCTGGGCGTTGGAACCTGTGGGGGCTTGTACTGCCAGTTCCAGACATTCCAGCAGGACGTCTTCGGGGACTTCGCGTTCGAGATCAAGTCTTTTGCGGACGGCACGCGTGGTGCTCAGTAATTCGTCGTTGCTCAAGCTCAGTTGTGGGTGGCTCACTCACTTCTCCAGGTTCGGTTGACTTCGTTAAGGCGCTAACGCCTTTCTCAGGTTGTATCTCAGGTCCTAGAGTCAATCAGAAATCCGCGGAAGATGTCCAGAAAAGCTTTGTTTGCGGGGTTGGGTGTTTCGCGCTTGCTGGTGGCCACACCCAGGCTCTGGTCTGTCAATTTGAGAATGCCGTGAAAAACCGCGTAGCGGGCTTGAAAGCGTTCGGCAGGTGCCGCCAGAGAGACAACGGGTGAAATGGCATCTGTGTTCGCCACAAGTTCCTTCACCAGCGAAAAGTGATTGCATCGGTACCTGGGCGGCACCGGGCTCATGTTCGCTTGAAGGTATGCACGACGCAGCTCTTCGTCTATCGCGATACCGGCGGAAGGCATCACCACCGGGTAGCTGAGCAATGCCTGCGGTGAGACGGTGTCTTCCCGCGTCAGTGGGTGGTCAGGGCGTGCGATAAAAAACAGATGCAGCGGGGCGACCGCCTGGGTGTGGAGATCCTGCCAGGCATTCAGATGACCGACATTACCCACCGCGATATCCAGGTCGCCGCGGGTCACCCCGCGAGCGATGGTGTCCTCCGCACCGTCCTCTACGATGACGGACATGCCCGGGTAGACCTTCGCAAAGGCGCTGACAGTAGACTCTAGAAACGGTGCGAACACGGTGGGTGCCCCAATCCGTAACCGGCCTGAGGCCAGCATTTCAACATCGCGCATGTCACTCAGCAGATCTGCAGAGTCAGCAAGCAGGCGTTCGGCACGCGGCAAGAAAAGCTCGCCTGCGTGCGTGAGTTTTACGCCACGCGGTGTGCGGTCGAATAGACGCGCACCTAACACGCTCTCCAATTCTGCAACGTTTTTTGTGAGGGCAGATTGGGTGAGGGCCAACACGTTGCTGGCGCTGGTGAAGCTACCCGCTCGGGCAACCCCCACGAAATGGCGGATTTTTCTCAAATCGTTCAGTTCAGCCATTCAGGTATTCTAAATTAGAATACCAAAGAGATAAAATTGAATTGGTAGGAATACCGACTGTTCAACTAAACTTGCGCTACTCACGCTAATTTTCAGGAAGGCTCGGTGAACGCAATCAACGCAGAGACGCTCAGAGAACAGATGCTAAAGCATGCTTATGAAGTGCCGTTGGATGAACTGGATGTCAGTAACTGGCATCTCATGGAGAATGATGCGATCTGGCCTTACTTCGAACGTCTGCGCCGTGAAGACCCGATTCACTACACCGCGGAATCGCGTTATGGGCCGTTCTGGTCTATCACGCGTTTTGATGACATCAAGGCGGTGGATCAAAACCACAAAGTGTTCTCATCTGATGGCAGCATTGGTCTCCTGGATGTGCAGGCAGACTTCTCCACACCCATGTTCATCGCCATGGACCAACCCAAACATGACGTGCAACGCAAAGCGGTCAGCCCGGTAGTTGCGCCGAAGAACCTGGCGGAAATGGAAGCGGTGATCCGCAAGCGGGCAGGCGATATTCTCGACAGCCTGCCGGTCGGCGAGACCTTCGATTGGGTGGACAAAGTTTCCATCGAGCTGACCACGCAGATGCTGGCAACTCTTTTCAACTTCCCGTTCGAGGATCGTCGCAAGCTGACACGCTGGTCGGACGTCACCTCAATTCCAGGCCTGTCGCAGGAGCAACGGCGCCAGGAACTGCTGGACTGTCTCGCTTGTTTTACCGAACTGTGGCATCAGCGTGTGAACGAGCCGCCCAACTTTGACCTCATCTCGTTGTTGATTCACGGTGAAGGTACCCGCGACATGGTCAACAACCCAATGGAGTACCTGGGCAACATCCTGCTGCTGATTGTCGGCGGTAACGATACGACGCGTAATTCTATTTCCGGCGGCGTGCTGGCGCTCAATCAGTTTCCAGATCAGTACGCGAAGTTGCGGCAGGACCCGAGCGTCATTCCAAACATGGTGGCGGAGATCATTCGTTGGCAGACCCCGCTCGCCTTTATGCGTCGTACAGCACTCGAAGACATCGAATTGGGTGGCAAGCAGATTAAGAAAGGCGACAAAGTCATCATGTGGTATGCCTCGGGTAACCGCGATGAGGAGAAGTTCCCCGAAGCAGACAAGCTGATCATCGATCGACCCAATGCCCGCAATCACATCTCCTTTGGCTTTGGCATCCACCGTTGCATGGGTAACCGCCTGGCTGAAATGCAACTCAGAGTGCTCTGGGAAGAAATTATGCAGCGCTTTGACTTTGTCGAGGTGGTCGGCGAGCCAGAGCGGGTGCGCTCCAACTTCATTCGCGGCTATACCCAGCTACCGGTGAAGCTGCACCCGAAGAAAGTCGCCTGACACAGCTGTCGGAGTGTCCGGCAGGCGCTTGACCTGGTTGATATATTGTAACAATATGCGCCTCCAAGTCTGGGGGTAGACCGATTAAAGGACGTTTAACGGCGTGGCTTGCAGCGGCATTGCTGTTCTGCAGCCAGGTACACGCGCTGGAACATATTCATGCGGATGAGGAAACTCATGCGCAGTGCATGGTGTGTGCGGTGGCAGATGACGCGCCCGCAGCCCCCAATGCAGATGCATGTCCGTTACCGCTAGTTCTAGACTCCTTATATGCGGTTGTCGCAGCCCCGCGCACACCGCTGTGTGCTCCTAACTCACCATCCGCCCGTGGCCCTCCCGCTCTGACTTAACGCACGTAAATCAAGAAAAGATCGAACGCTGCATCGCCACCTGTAGGTGCTGGGGAGTGCGGCGAGTTAAGTTAGGAGAGTATCTAATGAGTAATCGACGTCTCGCTTTGCGAGTAGTCGCTGTGGTCGGGTTAGTTGGTCTGGTGATCACGCCCGTCCAGATAGTGTTGGCTCAAGAAGTAGCCAAAAATTCTTTTGTTGAGGAAGTGGTGGTGATTGCCCACCCGCTGTCCGCTGAAGGATTGTCGCAGGCAAGCGATAGTCTTTCCGGAGAAGAATTAGAGAGAAAAGCCGCCGCTAACATAGGTGAAACATTGGCCCGCGAGGCAGGTGTTCACTCCGCGTCGTTTGGTAATGCGGTGGGTCGGCCGGTTATCCATGGTCTGGGTGGGCCGAGAGTTCGGGTGATGGAAGACAGAATTGACGCCCTGGATGTATCGGTGGTCAGCACCGACCATGCTGTCACGGTAGAGCCGTTTATCGCGAACAGCGTGGAGATTCTGAAAGGTCCCAGTACGTTGCTCTACGGTTCCGGCGCAATTGGCGGCGTGGTGGATGTCCACACGGGTCGAATCCCGCATGACGTGCCCGATGCGATGAACGGCAAAGCCGAGATTCGCTATGACCACAACACCAACGGCATGACGAATGCCTTCAAAATAGGGGGCGGATCTGGTGGCTTTGCCTGGCATCTAGATGGCGTAGTAAAAGACGGGGACGAATACGAGATTCCAGGGTTTGCGGAATCTGCAGGCCAACGGAGGTTGGAGGAAGAAGAGGAGGAAGAAGAGGAAGGCGAACATCACGAGGAAGAGGAAGCTTTTGGTGATCTACCAGGCTCAGAGTTCGACTTCAAATCCTATGCCGGGGGTGCCTCACTAGTCCGCGACTGGGGCTTTGTTGGTTTGTCAGTCAGCCGCATAGAGGCGGAATACGGACTGCCTGGTGGGCACGGTCACCACGAAGAGGAAGAAGGCGAAGAAGAAGAGGAAGAGGAACACGGGGAGGAGGGAAATCCGATCCTCGACATGGAGCAGACTCGCATTGACCTCGAACTCGGCGTTGATCAGGACATCGGCATCTTCTCCGGCCTGAATGTGCGTCTAGCGGTCAATGATTACGAACACATGGAGATCGAACTAGAGGGAGAAGTTGCCACAGAGTTCGAGAACAAAGCGTGGGAACTCCGCACGGAACTCCTGTATGAAGGTGAAAACTGGGATGGCGTAGTTGGACTGCAACATACGGATCGCGAGTTTTCTGCCGTCGGTGAAGAAGCCTTTGTGGCACCTGTGGATACCCTAAACACCGGGCTCTTTGCCTTGGGAGAACGAAGCTTTGACGGCTTCGATTTGGAAACAGGTATTCGCATTGGCAGAGTGGATCACGCCCCGGATGATGGCAGTGACGAAGACTTCACCACGTTTTCCGCGTCGTTGGGTTTTGTCATTCCCTTGAGTGACGCCGTCCGTTTAGGCCTGGTCGGCGATGTTTCGTCACGGGCGCCTGTTGCGGAGGAGCTCTACTCGGATGGGCCGCACCTGGCGACCGGTACGTTCGAGGTGGGTAATCCAGACCTTGATAACGAACAGGCTTTCAACGTGGCAGCGACGCTGAACTATGATGGGCCATCCTGGCAGGCCAGAGTCACCGCGTACTACACGCAGTTCAGTGACTTTATCTTCCAGCAGGCCACCGGCGAAGAGGAGGACGAACTGCCAGTATTTGTATACCAGCAGGATGATGCGACTTTTTTCGGCATCGACGCCGAGGTACAGATCCCTGTGTATTCGGGCGACAACAGCAAGTTCGCATTAACCGGTCTTCTGGATTTCGTGAACGCTGAACTGGATGTGAGTGGGGACGATGATGTGCCGAGAATCCCACCCCTGCGCTATGGCGTGGGTCTGGAAGGCAGCTACAAGAGAGTGACCTACAATCTCTCGTATCTGCGCGTCACAGATCAGGACGATACAGCGTTTGATGAACTCCCCACCGATGAGTACACCGACCTCAGAGCCTACGTGGGTTTGGAACTGCCGTTTTCGGTAGGGGATATGGAGGTGTTTTTAAACGCTAAAAACCTGACCGATGATGAGCAGCGCTACCATACGTCGTTTATCAAAGACTTTGCGCCTGCTCCTGGCAGGACGATCGAGGCCGGTATCAGGGTTTCGTTCTAAAGAGTCTGAAGGCATGCCGGGTACCTGATTGCGTCAAGCACCCGGCATGTTATTTTGCTGAGGAGATCCCGCGGGTATCAACCTGCGCGATTGATCAGATCCATCGCCTCTTCAAGTGCCGCCGTACGCTCGGCCCAGGTCTCTCCGCCAGTGGACAAACGCAGGGTGTTTACGCCCGCATTCTGGAACGCCCGGACACGATCTTTAACCATGTCCTCGGTACCGATGAGGTTGGCCATAAGCACGAGTTCGTCCGGCACGCGGCGGATAGCTTCTTCGCGTTTGCCATCCACCCAGAGACCTTGCACCTCTTTCGCAGCATCTTCGTAACCGGCGCGGCAGTACGCGTCATTGTAGAAGTTGGTCTTTGCTGAACCCATTGCGCCCAGGGTGAACGCCATCCCGGGCTTGCGCTCAGCGATTAGCCGCTCGACGTCGTCGCCGATTTCGAAGTAGCCACCTGCCTGGATATCGATATCGGCAAGACTTCGGGCACCTTTGTCCGCGCCGGCTCTGAGATCAGTTAAGAAGACATCCGCGTGCTCGGGGAGGAAACAGGTTCCCAGCCAACCGTCTGCCAGTTCACCTGTCATCTGCAATGATTTGGGCCCAAGCGTTGCCAGATAAATCGGCAGTTCGGGCCGTGGTGGTTGGGACAGTCGAATGGCCTTTCCTTCACCACCCGGGCGTGGCAGTAAGTAGTGTTCGCCTTCGTAGGCGAGTTTTTCCCCTTTCAGACCGATGCGTAAAATTTCCACAACCTCGCGCAGGCGTGACAAGGGTTTTGCAAACGCTGCGCCGTGCAGGCCTTCCACCACCTGTGGGCCACTGACACCGAGCCCCAGAATAAAACGTCCCTTTGATACGGTATCGAGGCTTTGTGCTGTCATCGCGATCATCGAGGGTACCCGGGAGCTGATTTGCAGAATGCCGGTCCCCAGCTTGATATTTTCGGTCTGACCGGCGAGATAGGCTAGAGGCACAATTGCATCCATACCCCAGGCTTCGGCTGACCAAGCTTGGGTAACACCCATCCGATCGGCTGCCTGCGTGTACGCCACCAACTCGTCCCAATCTTCACCGTTGTAATAAGCCGAGCCGATAGAAATTGCGGTATCCATGAATCCTCCCTGAAGAGTGTGTATTGGTTATTAATTTTTCAGGTGTCTTTGTGTCGGGAAAGGGGGTGTATGTCAAGTTGGGAGGTTTTTGGGGGTTTAGTTTCCTGGTGGGTTTGTTGGGTTGGGAGAGGAGGTTGGTTAGGGAGTGGTGGGGTTGGATCGCGGGTGGGGCTTTAGCTTTCTCGGACCGGCTATCGTGTGGCAAACGGGGCGGGGATATCTGGATGTTTTCACTTCTCTAGTTTTCTGTAGGCGGTTGTCGAGCTAGCGGCGGAGCCCCCAGCGCCGAAGGCGCGTCTCCATAGAGAGGGCGGAGCGCAGCCGACCCCGGCCCCGCAGCCTAACTCTTTTTTATCGAAACTGTAGCTGTTAGGGAGTCTTTCTTATTGACAAACCCATAACATAGCCGTATTCTTGTGCGCATGGATGTTATTAAAAGCCAGCTCAAACTCGACTTACCAATCAAGAGAAAGTTTGGCGGTCGCCAGGAAGGTGCAGGTCGACCTAGAGTCGCCGCTCGACGAATCATCCATCACATCAAACGCGACGCATTTGCCTCTCGTCATCCACTTCACGTGACCATTCGCGTTAGAGAAGGTATCCCTAAGCTACGGACACCCAAATTCAATCGCGCGTTCTATCAAGTACTGGCTGGATCAGCCTCACGAGCAGGCTTTCGTATCGTGCACTATTCCCTTCAGACCAATCATGTGCACTGTCTGGTAGAAGCTAAAGACAAAACAACGCTCGCTAATGGTATGAAGAGCTTCTCAGCACGCTTCGCGCGGGCAGTGAACCGGGTGTTCAACCGATCTGGGAAGGTTCTAGAAGGCAGGTATCACGTCAGAGCGCTGAAAACACCGAAAGAAGTAAGAAATGCATTGGCGTATGTCCTGCTGAACACTCGAAAACACTATGTTCAATGCCATGGAAAGCGGCCGCCGGTTGAAATGGATCATTGGAGTTCAGGACCCTTCTTCGACGGTTGGAGAGATGCAGTGGGTCCACCATCCACGAGCACCCTTTTGCCACGTGCCACTTCGTGGCTGCTGGCAAAAGGGTGGCGGAAACACCGATTAATCCGCCTCGACGAAGTCCCCGGTTAAGAGCTACTATTAGATTATGAATTCACGTAAATGGTTCAACACATTGGTGACACTCACTACCGGTACCACATCGGTGGTGTAGTCGTCGCGTGAAAAAACTGTGGCGGCTCGCACGAGACGCTGCAACCCAAACCTCGGAAGGTGGCGTCTCAAACAGGTCGCCCGATAAGCCTCCGGGGTTTTTTATTGCCCGGAGTTTGACTCAACTTGAAGGGTAGATAAGTGGACAAATTTGAACACAGTGGAGAAGCGGGTGCTGATGACGACCTGTATAAGGTGCGACACAGTCTTGCGCACGTAATGGCGCAAGCCGTGCTGGAAATGAGGCCAGGTAGCACCTTGGGTTTTGGGCCGCCCATCAGTGACGGTTTCTACTACGACTTTATTCTGTCCGCCCCAATCACAGAAGAGGATTTTCCTGAGCTTGAACGCCGCATGAAAAAAATCTGCAAGAAGGGGCAGCGTTTTGATCTGGAAGTTGTGCCGAGTGGTGAAGCGTTGCGGCGGCTTGAGGATATGGGCGAACCCTACAAGAAAGAGTATGGGATCGAATTAATCGAAGCGCATGGACTCGAGACGCTGTCGTTTTACAGGAATGGTCCGTTCCTGGACATGTGCGAGGGACCTCACGTCGCGACGACGCGAGAGATCCCAAGGGATGCATTCAAGCTTCGCAGCGTCGCTGGCGCATATTGGCGTGGCAATTCGGACAACGTCATGATGACACGAATCTACGCGTGGGCGTTTCTGGATAAGGCAACCCTCGATCGGCATGTTTCGGCTTATGAAGAGGCGCAAGCGCGGGATCACAAAAAGCTGGGCAGGGAACTGTCCATCTATGCCATAGACAACGAGATCGGACGCGGATTACCGCTCTGGCTGCCGAACGGCACTGTCATTCGAGAGGAACTCGAACAGCTCGCTAAGGAACTGGAATTTAAGGCCGGTTACCAGCGGGTTGCAACGCCTCATCTGGCGAAAGAGTCGCTGTATCACACCACCGGGCATCTGCCGTATTACGCCGAAGACATGTATCCGAGCATGGAGTTGCTTGAGGTGAAAGAGGATGAGGAGACGGGTGAAACCAGTGAAAGAGTGAAAGAGGCTTATCGTCTGCGCCCGATGAACTGTCCTCATCATCACAAAATTTTTGCCGCCGAGCCGCGGAGCTATCGAGATCTGCCGTTGCGTCTGGCGGAATATGGCCAGGTCTATCGGTTCGAGGATTCAGGGGCCGTGGGTGGCCTTGTGAGAGTACGAGGCATGGCGATGAACGACGCTCACATCTATTGCACCAAGGAGCAGATTAAGGATGAGTTCAAGAGTGTGATCGAAATGTCGCGGGAAGCGTATCGCATCCTCGGTCTGGATGACTTTCAAATCAGACTGTCGCGATGGGACCCGAGTGATCCCAAAGGTAAGGAAAAGTACGTGGACAATCCGGCCGCCTGGGAGGCTTCGGAAGCCCTGCTTGTGGAAGTGCTGACCGAAATGCAGATCGACTACAAAGAAGGCCGGGGAGAGGCCGCATTTTATGGGCCTAAGCTCGACTTCCAGTTTGTCACGGTCACTGGGCGGGAAGAGAGTGTCTCTACTGTCCAACTCGACTTTGCGGTTCCGGACAGAATGGGTTTGAAGTACGTTGGATCGGACGGGTCAGAACACACGCCGTTCTGCATCCATCGCGCGCCGTTCAGCACGCACGAGCGCTTTGTGGCATTTTTGATAGAGCATTATGGGGGTGCTTTCCCGACCTGGCTCGCGCCTTTGCAGGTTCAGGTTTTGACGGTTTCCGAACAATACGATGCGTATGCTGACCAGATTGTGACCAGGCTCCGTGGTCATATGATCCGCGCGGAGCGCGCTCCCTCAAATGACACCCTGCCCAAGAAAATCCGCTCAGGCACGACGCGAAAAATACCGAATCTCGCAGTGGTAGGTGAGCGCGAAGCTGCAGAGGGGACGATCACCCTGCGGCGTTACGGTCACAACGACCAACATACTTTTACAATGGATGAATTTGAGCAGCAGCTGTTGGCGACCATCAACAGCCGCTCAGGTGAGTTCCTGCTGGGGTAGGTGTAGGCTTCGTTGCCTCAACCAACTAGCGAGCGTTGGGGATGAAATAGCTATTCACTGGGCGCTCTTCGCCAAAAAACTCGAACAGGGCCCGGAAAAACGTTTGAAGACCTTTTCGAGTTTAGAGCAAAGGTGGGGACGTCACCGGCTCAGCAGTAGTTCTGAATCAGGAAAATGAGAGGCTGCGAACATCCGAGCGATGTTCGCGGTCTTTAAGCCTGGAAACTGAGCGGGCTAGCCGTCTGTTTCGTTACGCGCCTGCTGGCTTGCTGGAATCTGCGCGGTTGAGCTGATGGGGTTAGGAACCGCTTCCAATTGGGCCATCTGTACGGAGAGCCCGATCAGATCCATCAGTATGCGACCTGCCTCCTCCAACAGCGCATCGTCTTCGACGGGCTCGATCTCTTCAGGAAGCGACTGCTCTGGATTAACCTCTGCAAGTTGCCCTGCAGCTTCTTTCCTGGCTGCTTCCTTGGCAGTTTTCTCCGCTTCCTTTGCTTCCCGCTCGGCTTCACGGAGATCTTCCAGGTGATCCAAGTCTTTTGCGAGTTCCTTGCCCTTTGCACCCCTGAGGGAGTTCTCCAAGGCAAGTTCCCAGGCATCATCGTCCGCCTTTTCCTGCTTGCGCGTTGCTTCGTTCAGGCTGACGTGGGTGCGCTGAGACCGCTCTTTGGCTTTGGCCGCCCAGGAGCGGAAGTACTCGAAATCGATGTTGTCTTCAACGCGCGCACTGTGTCGCGCCTGTAATTCACCCAGAAGCGGTTGGATATCATTGGCTTCGTCGTAGACCGCCGGATTGATCATGTCCCAGGGCATTGCATCGTCCAGCGAGCTCTCACCAATCTGTTCTGAATCGAACAACTCCGGGAAAGCGATGTCCGGCAATATGCCCTGATGTTGGGTGCTCTGACCTGAAACCCGATAGAACTTAGCGGCGGTGATTTTCAGTTGGCCGCGGTTGAGAGGAATCAGTGTCTGAACTGTGCCTTTGCCGAAAGTCTGGCTGCCGAGGATGATGCCGCGGCCATAGTCCTGAATGGCGCCTGCAAAAATCTCCGATGCGGACGCTGAAAGGCGGTTCACCATGACCGCCATCGGGCCATCCCATGCGACGCGATCATCGTTGTCCGCGTAGACGCTGGCGCGACGACGATTTGATTTAACCTGGACTGTTGGTCCGGACTCGATGAACAATCCTGTCAAGGTGTCTGCTTCCTGCAAAGAACCGCCACCGTTGTTTCTAAGGTCGATAACAAGACCGTCGATGTCCTCAGCCTTCAATTGTTCGATGAGGGCGGCGACGTCGCGGGTTGTTGAACGATAATTTTCGTCGCCTTGCTGACTGGCACGGAAATCGACGTAGAAGGTGGGAACATCGATGACGCCGATGCGGACTTCCTGTCCGCCCTGGTTCAGGGTGAGCAATTTGGCTTGGGCAGCTTGTTCCTCAAGCTGCACGGTGTCGCGCGTGATCGCCACAATTTTGCTCTCACCACCGTCACTGTCTGAAGGCATCACCTCCAGGCGTACAGTACTGCCCTTGGGACCACGGATCAGATCTACCACATCGTCCAGACGCCAGCCGACGACATCAACCAATGGGCCATTTTCGCCGTGACCAACGCTGATGATGCGGTCGGCAGGCTTTATTTCGCCAGACTTGTCTGCTGGACCCGCGGTGACCAGACGCACCACTTCGGTGTAGTCATCTTCACTTTTCAACACCGCGCCAATGCCTTCAAGCGAAAGCGACATGTTGATATTGAAGTTTTGCGAGGTGCGCGGCGAGAAGTACTGTGTGTGCGGATCGTACGTTGTCGCAAAGCTGTTGATATACAGCTGGAATGCATCCTCTGATTTGTTCTGCAGGGTCTGCTTGAGACGATTCTGGTAGCGCTTGGTCAGACGTTCACTGATGTCAGCGAACTCATCGCCATTCAGACGCATGCTCAAAATTGCGGCCTTCAGGCGCTTGCGCCACAACTCATCCAACTCGGCTTCTGTCGCCGGCCAGGCGGAATTTTCGCGATCGATCTCCAGCGATTCGTCAACGGCAAAATCCAGGTCTTCGATGCCGCCTTCCAATTGATCCAAGAGATACTGCAAACGATCAACGGCACGGACCTGGTAGCGATTAAAAATGGAGAACGCGGGATCGAGGTTGGCGCGCTTCAGCGCATCATCCAATTGATATCTGTATTGCTCAAATTCCTCGATGTCGCTGGCCAGGAAATAGGCACGACCGCCGTCCAGCATATCCAGGTATTTGTCGAACATGTCACTGGAGATGCCATCGTCCAGCGGCTTCTTGATGTAGTGGTTGTAGCGGAGCTGTTCGACCACGGTGAGACTGGTACGAACATGTACATCCAGAGGATTGAGAACCGGGACTGTGACTTCTGGCGTGGTCAGCTCTTCAGCGAGTTCGCTTTGGGCCAGGGCGGTGAAACAAGCGCAGCCAAATAAGGTAAGGCAAACGGCGCGGAAGTGACGGTACTGCAATTTCATAGTGCTCTCTTATTTGTGCCTTGTTTTACGCTCGATGCTTTTTCTGGCTTCACTGCGAACACTCTCTCGAATTGTTCGAAATGAACCCGTGATTTAGCGGGTTTATCCCAACCCCACTGAAGAAAATCACGCAAAGCACCCAGCCACGGCTTAGGGTCTGTTACTATGCTGCGGCTTGTGAATCTGAATCTGCAAGACTGATCCCAGGTCCCCCAAATTCACCCGGGCAGATTATCAAACCTGTGCGACTATCCTGTGTGGAGAATGTAACCCGGTAGCAATCGAAGTGAAACAAGTAAAAACCCAAATCAATCAGGAAATTTGATGAAACAAAGTTTTACCACGCCAGAAAAGTTTGCCACCGGTTCAGCGCAACGCACTGCATCAAGGGGCCGAAATGGCCGCCTCATAGGCTTTGTAGGCGCGTTTTCTCTCTTCATGTCTACTATGATTCTTTCTGGCTGCGAAAGTGCCGTAGATGCTGAGGAAAATAGTGCCGAAGCGTCGGACAATAAACCTGCCTTAGTTTCCGAGGTGGAAAAAGCAAGCTATTTGATAGGTCATCAGCAGCTCAATCAGATGATCGACAACACCCTGGGGGTCCTTGATCAGGAAGCCTATTTAGCAGGCGTTCGTGACGCCGTCGCAAAAGCGGAAAGTCAGGTGCCGGAAGCGGAGACGGAAACGATCTTCCAAGCCTTCAGTGCAGCGATCAAAGATGTCCAAGACCAGAAAACAGCGGCACTGGCCGACATCAGCAAGACATACCTGGCTGAAGTGGCTACACGGGAAGGGGTGACGAAGCTCGAATCTGGCCTGCTCTATGAGGTGCTCGTAGAAGGTGATGGGCCAAAGCCGACGGCTACTGACCGGGTGGTGACCCACTATCACGGTACGCTGCCGAATGGTGAAGTGTTTGATAGTTCCGTGGATAGAGGCACACCGGCGACCTTTGGGGTCAGTGGCGTCATCGCAGGTTGGACTGAAGCTCTGCAGCTGATGCCAGTCGGTTCCAAGTGGCGCCTGCATATCCCGTCCAATCTCGCCTACGGTGAGCGTGGCGCGGGTCAGATGATTGGACCCAATCAGGCACTGGTCTTTGAGGTTGAACTCCTCGAGATTCAAACGCAGTAAGTCTCACTCCTCACAGAGCTCAATTTCCAGCGGCTCTATCAGGGCGGGAAGCTGTTCATAGAGCAGTTTCACGCCTGTGAGGTCGATTTGCCTCGGGTCCAGGTTTGACCAGGTGGTACCGCGCAAATCAGCACCCCGCAGAGTCACACCATTTGCCGATATGCCATGCATCTCATTGTTGCTGAGATCGGCCTCCGTAAAATCGGTGTATTCCAGACTCGCCTCCAGCATGCGATTGCCCGTGATTGCACAATGGGCCAGATAGTTGTTGCTCAAGTTGGCAAACGACAGATTACAGTCAAGGATATTGAGTTCGGCGAGTTCTGAATCACCCACAGGCAGCCGGAAATCCCCCATGCTCAGATTGAGCCCCTGCATATGGCACTGATTGAACGACAGTCCGTAGCCGCGGCACCTTTCGAAACTGACCAGGTTCAGATTGCAGTGGTGAAACTCAGCTTCGCGGAGATTGGCTGCTGAGAAGTCTGCGGGTGCCTCGCTCTCCGCATCATTGAACTGACAGTGGAAGAACTGCGCGCCCTGCAGCTGGCCGGAACGGAAGCGCGTGTTTTCGAATGTGCAGCGGGTGAAGGTGCAGTCCTCCAGTTCACATGCGGTTAAGTCCAGGTTGGAAAAATCCTGGTCCTCATAGGCGGTACCTGCAGAGGGTACGCTATCTGGAATAGAGTCCGGCATAAGATGTGCTTTGCGTAGCAGGACATCGAGCTTAACAGTCGCTGACGGAGGTGTGCCATACTCCCCGTTCCACGAGTGTTTTTCAGTTCGAGCCAAATGAAGGCCAAGCCAGCATCAACCATTTGGCGGAACCGTCAGTTTCACGCCTACATCGCGAGCACGGGCTTCTCCGGCTTTGCGCTCGCCATGCAGCAGCTGATGCTGAGCTGGATTCTGATCGGAATTCTGCTCCTCCCTGCGGACCAGGTAGGTTTGATCCAGGCATTTATCGGTATCCCTGGCGTATTCCTGATGCTGCTCGGCGGCGCCAGCGCGGATCGCAGCGACCCACGGCGATTGCTGATTTTCGCCTATTTGTTGGCCCCCATTTTTCCTTTGTTCCTGATTGCCATGTCGGGCATGGATATGTTCGTCGTCTGGACAGTCGTAGTCTGGGGCCTGGGAATCAGCGTCGTTCAGGCGCTCTCTTTGCCCGCGCAGCAGGCGATCCTCAACAACGTCACCGGCGATCATCTGCAAAAGGGCATTGCCGCCGCAACCGCGATAGGTTTTGTGGTGCAGGTGATGGGCCTCAGTCTGGCTGGGCAGTTGGAGCTGATAGGGGTAAATACGGTTCTGTATCTGCAAGCCGGGGGGTTTGTGATCGCAGCGGCAACCATCGGTCGGCTTCAGTTGCAGCCCATATCCAGCACGCAAAGTGTTCAGAACAACTTAAATACGAACGCTGCGCAACAGATCATGGAGGGGTTGCGGGCAACCGTTCGACATCGCGTCATAGCACCGGTACTGCTGATCAATTTCACCTCGTCTATTTTTAATGCCGGTTCCTTCATGACAGTTTTCCCCTATATCGTGAAAAGAATTTACGACGGGGATGCATTCATGCTCGCAGCGTTGATGGCGCTTTTCTTCACCGGCGCATTTTTGTCGAATGTGCTGTTGCTGCGGTTTATGCCCCTGGCACGGCCTGGTCGTGTCTATCTTGTCGCTCAGCTGTCGCGCATCCTCGTCCTTTTGCTGATGTTTTTTGCACCCAGTTTTTCGGTCATGGTGCTCGCAACGTTTCTCTGGGGTTTGAATATGGGCATGACCACCAACCTCTCACGGACAATCGTGCAGGAGTCGAGTGAAGCCACCTACCGCGGCAGAATCCTGTCGGTCTTCACGGTCAGCATGATTGGCAGCGCACCCATCGGCGCGATTGTGCTCGGTTTTTTGATCGAGGCTATTGGCACTCTGAATGCGCTCCTCCCCGCTGTAGGGGTTTCTCTTGTGCTCGGTCTGTACGGGATCTTCTTCAGTCCGATCTGGAGTTATCGGTCACCCACGGTGGAACCTGCAACTGCAGGTGCAAGTTGACGTCGGGCTTTTGTCTCGTAGGCTTATCGGGTGATCACTGAAGAACAGTAATGAAAGATCCGGAAGAAAACTCTCTCAAAAATGAGCGGCGTGAATATCACGGCGAAGCGTTGTCACGGGCAGACCTGCCGGAATCTCCGCTGACGCTCTTCAAGACGTGGCTTGCGGCTGCGCAAACCGCTGAACTCATCGATGCTACCGCCATGACCTTGGCGACGGTTGGTGCGGATGGCGCACCCCAGGCGCGCATCGTACTGCTCAAAGGATGTGATGAGGAGGGCTACGTTTTTTTCTCAGACTACCGCAGCGAAAAGGGGGCAGCACTTGAGGGCAATGCGCAGGCGGAGCTGTTGTTCTATTGGCGCGAATTGCATCGGCAGGTGCGGATCCGCGGCGATGTGGTCAAAGTCAGCGCCGCAGATTCGGCAGCCTACTTTGATTCACGTCCGCTTGAGAGTCAGATTTCCGCGGCAGCGTCTGTACAGAGTGAGGTGATTGAGTCGCGTGCACGCCTGGAAGCGTCGGCTGAACAGTTGCGCACGCAAGGTGGCGTTCAGCGGCCCGAGTTTTGGGGTGGCTATCGCGTGCAGGCGCGGCGTTATGAGTTCTGGCAGGGCCGGGAAAATCGCCTCCACGATCGGTTTCGGTATACGTTGCGCGATGAGGGGTGGGCGATCGATCGTCTGCAGCCCTGAAACGTGAGAACAGGGCTTATCGACACCTAAAACTAATCAAAGCACAGGGACTGATCAAAACGTAGCTGCAGATCAAGGCGCAGGGCAGAGGGGGGCTATCTTTTGCCCCACCACGCTGAAGCAGAATTCGGTCCCACATTCAGCCGCAATCCCTTCGATGACATCGACATCAACTTCTTCCATTGCGACCAGCTCTCCCGCGAGGTTGCTGCTCGAAGGGCGGACGCCGTAGCAGGGCGGGTACGCATACAGAACCGGGTAGCGCGCCACAAGTTCATCGTAGGCTTTCTGTTCCGGGTGCTTTTCCTCTTCCTGAGCGTCGGCTTCAGCCTGAAGCTTTTTCAGCATGAGATCAGAGCGGTACCAGTAGAGGCGAAGGATGCCGTCATCCTGTTTGAGTACAGCGGTTTCACTCACGGGTTCGCCACCGCGACTGGTGCTGTCTATCTCCGTCTCTAAGAAACTGCCGGGAAAACCGGCAAACTCTTTGAGCGAACGGGTGCCCTTGATGGTTCTGCTCGCCCCGTCAATTTCGGCCGCATAGGCCAACATCTCTGCACAGGTGAATTGCGGGTGTTTGAGTGTGCCTAAGCCGTGGCACAACTCATCTCCACGCTGACCAGCGCTTGCCTTGGCAAACCAATCGGCAAGGAAAGCGACCGCGCGTTCGCCGTCGCTCGGCCCACTGTCCTGGCAGCTGGCCAGGACAGTGGCAACAAGCAAGGCTGGAAGTAGCCCGTGTCTTTTAGACACGCTCGATGATAATCGCGGGCGCCATACCGCCACCGGTGCACATGGTGATCAAACCGGTATTGAGGTCACGACGCTCAAGCTCATCCAGGCAGGTGCCAATCAAGATGGAACCTGTGGCAGCGATGGGGTGGCCCAGGGCCATGGCGCCACCGTTTACATTCACTTTATCTGGATCCAGCTCCAGATCACGAATGAACTTAGCGGCGACGACAGAAAACGCTTCGTTGACTTCAAAAAGGTCGATGTCATCCGTGGTCATGCCCGCTCGCTCCAGCACTTTGCGCGCTGCAGGGACCGGCTCGTTCAACATCAGAGTCGGATCACCGCCAACGGTAGCCATGGCACGAATGCGTGCGCGCGGCTTCCAACCAGCGCCATCGGCGTATTCTTTCGTGGACAGGATTAGAGCGGCAGCGCCGTCAACCACGCCTGAGCTGTTGCCTGCGTGGTGTACATGGTTGATCTTCAGATCGGGGTACTTGCGCTTCACCAACTGGTCGAAGGTTTCGCCCGAATTGTCGATCGGCAGGTCCATAAACTGGTCGAACACGGTTTTCAGCTCGGCGAGACTCTCCATGGTGGTGCCAGGGCGTGGAAACTCTTCGCGACCCAGGGCAAGCGTGCCGTCGTCGTTGTAAATGGGGATAAGGCTCTTGTCGAAGTGGCCGTTCTCCATGGCGTGCGCGGCGCGCTTCTGTGATTCGACTGCCAGGGCATCGACGTCATCACGGCTGAAACCTTCCAGGGTTGCGATCATGTCAGCGCAGATACCCTGATGTGGTTGCGGATGAATGTCGCGAAGGTGCGTATTGCCGCCATCAACGGTACGGTTGTTGGTGGCGTTACCCAGAGTTGCGGTGTAGCTCATCATCTCGACACCACCAGCGACGCACAGATCGTCCATACCGCTCATGATGTTTGCAGCAGCCAGATTGACGCTGGTGATGCCGGAACCGCAGAAGCGATCCAGCGTGACGGCGCTTGCTTTCGTGGACCAACCGGCATCGAGGGCGGCCATGCGACCAACACAGCTGCCCTGAAAACCGACCTGTGAGCTACAGCCGACGACCACGTCGTCAACATCGTCCGTGTTCAGGCCATTGCGTTCACCTATGCCTTCAAACACCTTGGCCAACAATCTGCCCGGATGGAATTCCGCGAGTGCGCCTTTGCCTGCTTTGCCGATGCCGCGCGGTGATCGCGCCGCGTCGATGATATATGCGTCCGTCATGCTTACTCCCCTAGAGTTAGATTTGTGGAAACCGCCTATTGTGGCAGGAACTGATGGGATCTGCGACTGATGAACTCATCCCTGTTTTCGGATTTGTATTGAACATTGACGCCCAACACTTTGATGCAATGTGTGACACACCGAAACCCTGTGGAAACAACTTTTTGACCGTTTCGTGAGTCTATAGCTCTCCCGGATCCGTCGATGCGGGTGCTTGATTGAGTGGGAAGGTATGAGTTGGGAGCACCGACGAAAATTAGACTGCAGGATGTTCGGAGCGCTGGGTGCGGCGCTGGCTGTGCATGCCATCGTGGTGTTATCTGTCGACTTTGAGCGCCCGAGCTATGCAACCCCTGCAGCACTGCAGGTGGTGCTGAACTCACAAGCTGAGTCTCGGCCACCGCAACCTGCTGATGAAACTCGCGAAGATCAACCGCTCGAACCCACGCCCAAACCAGAACCTACAGCGCCCACAGCGCCCACAGCGAAAGAAGCGCCGTCTCCTGATCCACCCTCTGAAGAGATGGTGGGAGAGCCCGAGAAGCCAACGCCAGAGGCGGCAGAACAAACCGTTCCAACCAATTTGGATCTCACCCGTCCTGACGGAGGATATAGCGACGATATTCTGATGGGTTACCGCGATGAGGTGGATGAACAAGTTGCCGCCTTTCGTCCCGCTTTCCGTGCGCAACTGGAAGATCGGAGGGCAGGTCAGGCCCGGAGCAACTGGTTGGCCGCGCGGCGACAGTCGACCCAGGGCATGACACCCGATGAATACAACGCGATCGAGGGTACTACCTCAAATCATCTCAAAACTGAGGCGGGGTGTTTCACAAAGCAGGTGGCCATAACCGGTGAGTTTGCGGCTGCTGGCGGTGGTGGCTACCGATGGTACCGCACCGCGTGCAAGGAAATTCTGGTTAATCCTTATCTGTTGCCGGAAACGGAGGTGGATGCGCTGGGTCGCGCTGTTCCACCCCGTCCCTGACACCGCATGAGGCTCAGAACTTTAATAGCCCTTAAACTCCGGTGGCCGTTTTTCCATGAAGGACGCCATGCCTTCTTTGAAGTCCTCGGATTGAAAGAGCGGGAGCAACTGGAGAAAGACGTGGTGGACGTGATCGTCAAAGTTTTCGTTCATCGACATACGCATCATGCGTTTTGATGCCTGTACTGCCAATGGTGCATTCGCAGCGATTTGTTTTGCCATGGCAACTGCTTCTGTATGCAACTCATTGTTGGAAACCACACGGGAGACCAGACCCATCTCATCACACTCGGTTGCGGTGAGGGTCTTGCCGGTAAAGATGATTTCGGATGCCTTCGACCAGCCGATCAGACGTGGGAGGATCCAGGTGCCTCCCGATTCCGGGACAACGCCGCGCGCGGTAAACGCCGCCGCCAGTTTTGCATTGTCTGCGATCAGCCGAATATCACAGCCAAGGGCCAAGTCCATGCCGTAACCTGCAGCAGATCCGTTTAAAGCGGCGATTGTGGGTGTATCGAGATTGTGTAACACCGTGGGCGGCGTATTGCGCAGATCCAGATGGGCCGGGGCTCGTTTGCCGTCAGTCAGGTTGTCGGTGATATCGCTGCCGCGAAGATCGAGGCCTGCACAGAAAAACTTGCCTGTCCCTGTGACGATGATCGCGCGCACATCCGTGTCTCTGTCCGCTTCGAGGAGAAGCTCAGTGAAACGGTTGAGCATGGGACCTGAGATCGTGTTTTGCGCCTCGGGTCGGTTGAACGTGATCGTCGCGACATGGTCCTCGACATCGTAGAGCACTGCATCTTCTGCCACGGTGCTTGTCCTCGTGCTGATAGGTGGGGAAGAGATACTAGCGTCACGATCCGCCTCCTGCTACCCGGCTGAATCGTCTGCTGCGCTACTTGAGGCCATGGGAAAGCGGAATCTGTGACCAAAGAAGAAAAAAAGTCAGCAGACCGTATTTGACCCGACTATCGTTAAATTTGAAGGATGTATTCGTAGTCGCGCCAGGTGGTAAAGAAGGACGGTGTATGGAATTTGATGATTTTGAGGGTGACGGTTTGGGTTCGGAAGGCTTTCTGCCACGGGAAGGGCAGCCTTCAGACTACAACGCTTCAGAGTTCCGGGGAGAAGGGAGAGGTGCCCTTGTCGACCTGCTGGAGATTTTCCATGCCCGTCGACTCAAGACTCAAATTCTGGCCCAACTGCGTCGTTTGACCGATGAAAATCAGCAACTGCCTTTGCATATGATTGCGCGGCGTCGGGAAGTTGTGCGCTACTACGAAGCGCTTCTACTCACGGTGGTCGATATGCTGCACCAGTTAGGCGACCATGAGATAGCTGAGCTACCGCGAAGCGGTGAGTCGTAGCTAAGCCCGGTCTGGAATCCGTTCGGAATTTCCCTCGTAGCCCGCTTCCGGTGGGATACAAATGTAATTGCCATCTTCCCGTTTTTCTGTCCACGGTAGAACAGGTACTACAGAAGCTGCTTGGGTCTCCTCAACAGCCGCCTGAATATTGCCAAAGGTGGCCAGTTTCTCGACGTTTTTCAGCGTTGGAAAAATGATCGTCCTGCGGCCTGCTTCCGCATCAGCGACTGCATCACCCGGTTTGATCCAAACGGAGTCCACGGATTCGTAGCCATCGTGAATGGCCAGATGGTCTTCAGGTGCAACCGCAAGATAAAAGTGCGTGTCGAAACGCTTTGGCATCATTTCCGGGGTGATCCAATGGGCGAAATGGACCAGCTGGTCGCAGGCAAGGCGGAGCTCATGGTCTCTGAGGAAATCCAGCAAGGCAGTCTCCCCGGAATTGAGCTTCTCGCGGTAGGGCTCGAGCGGTTCCAGCTCTGCACCAGAGATAAGTGTGTCGCCGCGGTAAGCCAGCAAAATGCCGCATTCTTCGAAAGCCTCTCGGATGGCGCAGACCTGGATGGCGCGCATATCCGTTTCAGCTGCAGCGCCTTGAAGATAAGGCAGCAAAGCATCGTCGAAGTCCTGAGCATCCGCTTTCCCCCCGGGAAACACGAGGGCTCCCGAGGCAAAATCGATCTGGTGGTGGCGGACGACCATGAACACTTCCAGGGCCTCCCGTTCTCTCAACATCAGAATGGTGGCCGCCGGGACGGGCGTTGGCGCTTGGTTCGACATAATTTTCCTGCGTTGGTCTGATGAGTTGTGTCGGGTCTGCGGAATTCCGACTCAGGCTTTAACGGTTTCCAGAAACAAATCCATGGTGGATATTTTCTGCGCCTCGCCGCCCAGCGTGAAGTCAGGCACGATCAGCTCGTTTACTCCGGCTTCCGCATATTGGCTGACGATGTCGGCAACCTCGGCAGGTGTGCCGACAATAGCCGGCCTGCCGATGTCCGTATTTTTCATCTTCTCGACGAAGGCGTTGTCCTCACTCATAAACAGAAGTGCAACTGCAGAGCGTTGAATTTCCTCGGGGTTGCGTCCGACTGTCTCGCAGTGCTGATCCAGGATGTTCATCTTGTGTCGGAGTGTTGCCACATCACCCCAGACGTTCCATTCGTCAGCATATTTGGCTGTGATTTTCAGCGTCACCTTTTCGCCACCGCCACCG
The DNA here is from genome assembly GCA_965227885.1 of Candidatus Azotimanducaceae bacterium. Lineage (GTDB taxonomy): Bacteria > Pseudomonadota > Gammaproteobacteria > Pseudomonadales > Azotimanducaceae > UBA4421. The sequence continues at coordinate 5,304,436 of OZ245781.1, read as the reverse complement.
ATGAGCAGGGGCAGAGGGGTCTGCACGGGTTTCGGCTCCAGAGAAGCATCGGTCAGCGTGTAATACTTGCCGTCGAAGCTGGTACTCGTTTCGCTGAAGAGACTTTTGATTATCCGGCAGGCCTCGTCCAGTTTGGCGAGCCGCTCGCCAAACGTATTAAACGGCAGTCCATACTGCTGGTGTTCGTTTTCCTGCCATCCGCTGCCAAGACCCAGTACCAACCTGCCGCCGCTGATGTGGTCGATGGTGGCAGCCATCTTCGCAAGTACGGCAGGATGCCGGTAGGTATTGCCGGTGACCAGCGTGCCTAGGCGCACGTTCTCTACCGTCGCCGCGAGGGCGGCGAGGGTGGTCCAGGCTTCCGGCCAGGGTGTCGATGTATCCTCGGCGTTCGGCATGAAGTGATCTGCAAGCCAGACACCATCCCAGCCCGTGCGGCTGGCATGTTGTGCAAGGGTTAACGTGTCGGCGTATGACAAACTTGGCGTTGGCCAGAAACTGAAGCGCATGGAGCGACCTTAAATATAGTGTTGAGATTCCGGTGAAGCGCGATATTCGCTTATGTCTTTTGCTATGGCAAACTCTGCCCGATGGGGGAGCTTAAAACACAACGGTTGACACTGGCGCCGTTTGTCGACGGTCATGTTGAGTCTATGCATGCGCTGAGCGTAGATCCGGAAGTGCGCCGTTATCTCTTTAAAGATCAAATTATTCCGCGGACGGAAGTTGAGGCGATGGTAGCCAGCAGCAAAACTTCTTTCGCCGATATCGGCTGCGGGTTTTATGCGCTGTTTATCAGCGAACAGGGCAATCCAGCCGAAGGAGAGTTTGCGGGATTCTGTGGTGTCCGCGCATTTGAAAACGGTAACGATATTGAACTGTTGTTGGGTATCAACCCGGCCATCTGGGGGCGAGGGCTTGGCATGGAAGCCGCGCGCGAAGTTTTGCGGCATTGCTTTGAAGAGTGTGCCCTCGAAAAAGTTGTTGCGGCCGCGGACACTCCCAACCAGCGTTCGATCAGGGTGCTGCAGAAACTTGGTATGTCATTCCGTGAACGGCGTGAGTGGCATGGCTGGGACACCATGTTTTATGAGATTACCGCGCAGGAATTTGGATTGTAGTCAGGCTCAGTGAAGACACTTCAACTTCAAGTGAGTTTTTTGTTGCATGGCTGTCGGTCGTTGAAAGATAAACGCAGGCGGCTGAGCAAATTGCGCGACAAATTCGGCCGTCAGACTGCCATGGCTGTTTGTGAATCAGACTTTCAAGATGATTGGCGACGCAGCCATTGGACATTTGTGGCGTGTGGTACGGACGCTAAAATCCTTGAACGTATGTTGAGCGAGGTCGAGTCGTATGTCGCGCTATCGGTGGATGCCGAAGTTATTGGCGTTGATCGTAACTGGCTGGCTTAGTTTGACCGCATGCGTCGATGCCGAGCAGCGAGATTTTGAATATGTTGAACGCCTGGCCCATGCGCTGGGCGGTGTTTACCAGGCTGAAAGCTTCCCGCCGCTTGTGCGTTATCCAACGCGCCGCGCTCTGACACTGGCGGTTGTTGACGAGCGCATTAACCTGCTCGAGTTTGCTGATCTGCACCGCTGTGATCTGGGTGCGCTGGTGGGTGAACGCAACAGCCCGCAGAATCGCCTGGCAGGCCCAGCCCAGCGGTTTGAATACGAGCGTGAGTTTGTACGGCGCGCTCAAGGCTGCGAGAGCGAAGCGGTACAGGCAGTTCTGGAACAGAAGCGCACGGCACTTAACCTCCATGCGTGGAATGCGATATTTGCCGGGCACGAGATGCAACTTGCGATGGGATTCGCACAACCGCAGACGGCTGTTCCAGATATGGAGGTAATGGCAGCGTTGCTGACGCTTGTCAACGATGTGGATGACACAAACGCGCCTGAGATAGATGTGACCGCACTGCTGCAACGCCTCAGCCTGAGTAGTATCGGCAACCGCAGAGCCGAGTGGCAACTCTGGCGGCAAAATCTTACCTTGGCCCGTCAGCTGTTGGAGAGGCGCTCGGTGTGTTTAAGTGGCGAACCCACCCCCAAAGCGCGACATGCTGTCGCGGTCTTTCGGCGCTACTATGTGGAGGGACTGCAGGCGGAGGCGGCGGCAAAGCTGGCAGAAGACCGCCGCTGGTTGGCGGCACTGGCAAAAACGCTGGAAAGATTGCACGTTGCGCCGTCTGAGTTTGTTAATTTTTATGAACGCGTCTTCGCCGGTGGAGTACCGGAAAGCGAATGGTCCCAGACGGAAGCGGCGTTCACAGCGCACGCGAAAACATGGGACACCTTCCTGGCGGAGTGCGGGATGAGTGTACGAGACATAGCGGAGGATACGGATTGATTTTGTCAGCGCTTGTTGTGGTGGGTGTCGCCACGCTCGCTTTTTTTTATGTCCGGCTGAATCGTCAGGCACGTTTGAACTGGCTGAAGAAGGTTAACCTGGTCGGCAGGTGGCAGCTGCAGATCGACGGCGAAACTCACAGAGAAGAAGCTCAGAGGGAAACGGAAGGTGAACGGATTGTTGAGCTAAGTTTTCTAAGCGCCGGCCCCGATCTCGATGCTGGGCAGGTCACGTTAACCCACGTGGATGCCGCGGGGGGACAACGGACGGAAGTCACGCGTTGGCAGCTTCTCGGGCATACGCTCACCATCGAAATCGCAGGCGTTCCCGCGCGTTTTGAACTTACCTACTTTAAACCGGGGCACATCGCTCTGGACGATGCTGCCGGGCTGCGTGGGTTGTACCTGAAGGTTGCGGACAATGTGGTTGCGTTGCGGTCACGCCGGGATGGTTAACTTTGGCGGCAATTGATCAGCTGAAGCGCAACCCACGGCAGCGAAACTGGGTGCTGATTGGCGTGGTGGTGCTGGTTGTGATCGTTGTACGACTGACCTATACACCTGACCGGCCACGAACAGAATATTTTGATACCCAGGCTCCGCGGGTGATCGCCCATCAGGGAGGCAACCTGCTGCGGCCGGGAAATACCATACTTGCGTTTGATCACGCGCGGGCGCTGGGCGCAGATGTCCTCGAAATGGATGTGCATCTCACACGAGATGGCGAGTTGGTGGTGATTCATGACGCGACGCTCGACCGGACGACCGATGGGCAGGGTGAAGTAGCGGACAAAACCTGGTCCGAAATAGCGACGCTGGATGCCGCCTTTTATTGGCCGTTCGAGGGTGAGGCGGTCTACCGGGGACAAGGGATTAAAGTGCCTCGACTCTCGGCAATTCTGGATCGGTATGCGGAGGCCAGATTTGTTATCGAGATGAAGCCGGAGAATGCGGCTGTAGCAGAGCAACTGTGCGCGTTGCTGGTGAACAAAAAAGTGGCGACGCGTGTTGTGGTGGCGTCATTTCATCGCAGTGCTTTGCAGGCTTTTCGTGAGGTATGTCCGCAGGTGGCGACCAGTGCCTCCGCCCGAGAAGCAGAGCAGCTGCAATGGCTCAATACGGTAGGCCTCACAAATTTGTTTGATGCGCCTGTACCCGTGGTGCAGCTGAACTACCGAACCGTTGATGAAGCGCTCGTCGCTCAGCTGGATGATGCTGCGGTGGACGTGGAAGTATGGACGGTGAATGAAGTGGAGGACATGCGTCGTGTCTTGCGCATGGGTGTAGCCGGAGTGATGACGGATCGGCCGGATTTACTGTTGGACGAGCTGGGTCGCAGGTAGCTGCGTTCAGGATTGACGTCGGTCGGGCACGTCCGGATTGCGGCGTGGCAAAGGGTCGTCTGCGACGCGGTCTTCGTTACGTCTGTCCATAGCGGCTTTGCGCCGGTCATTTGGGCCGGTACGGCGCTCAGTAGCGCTTTTGTTGCCCTCTGATTGGGGTAGCGTAGATCCGCTCACCTTTTTGTCCGTCCCACTCTCGATGTGACCGATAATTTTACATGTTTTAGACGACACTAAACACCGTTTCAGTACAATGCGCGGCCAGACGATTGCACCGCGAGCGTTTTACAAAAGTGGACAAAAACGAGAAAAGCCTGCTTACCCAGGTTTTGCAACGAGCGCTGCCGCTGCTGCCTGAAACTCAAACCATCAACTGGCTTGAGGTCCATGCTGCCAGTTGGCGCGAGGAACGGCTGCGTGGCCGCTTTGTTACCTATGCGAGCCTGGACGATATTGAGCTTGAAGACCTCTTTCACGTGGACAACCAGAAGGCGGATCTCACGGCCAATACTCAGCAGTTTCTGGCTGGGCTACCGGCGAACAACGCGCTGTTGTGGGGCTCTCGTGGCACTGGAAAATCCTCTCTGATACATGCGCTGCTGAACCGATTTGCAGGCGAAGGCCTGAGGCTGATAGAAGTATCCAAAGAGGATCTGCATGCATTGCCCACGATCGCGGAAATGGTCAGCTCGTTGCCTTTCAAATTTGTATTGTTCTGCGATGACCTGTCGTTTGAGGCAGACGACCCTTCTTACAAAGCACTGAAGAGCGCATTGGAGGGATCGGTCTTCAAAGCCTCATCAAACGTGTTGATTTATGCGACCTCTAATCGTCGGCATCTGGTACCTGAGTACATGAGTGACAACCAGGCCACCAGAGTGGTCGAGCGAGAGCTGCATGAAAGTGAGGTTGTGGAAGAAAAAATCTCGTTGTCCGACCGGTTTGGTTTGTGGTTGTCGTTTTATCCCTTTAAACAGGATGCCTACCTTGAAGTGGTGTACCACTGGGTAGCCCGACTGGCCGCAAGACATGACGTGGAAGTGGATTTGCAAGACGATGAATTGAGAGCGTCGGCGTTGCGGTGGGCGCTGGCGCGAGGTGTTCGAAGTGGTAGAACTGCGCAGTATTTTGCGCGCCACTGGGTGGGACAAAAAGGACTTAAAAGCTAATTGATAGGAGATGAACTTGTTTAAGCGTTTTTTGATTTGCTTAGGCACAACGCTGGTAGTGATGCCAACCGTTGTTATGTCGGATGTTGTGGTCATGAAAAATGGTGACCGTATCAGCGGCGAAGTGGACAGCATTGTTGGCGGCAAACTGCTGGTACAGACGGAGTATGCGGGCTTGGTCCCGGTTCAGTTGGATGCCGTCGCCACCCTGAGTTCTGACAAGGAACTGAATGTACGCGTCGGGGATGAGCGCAAGAGTGGCAGTTTTACTGCTGAAGACGGTCAAACGCTGTTTAACGGTGAGCCTGTTGAACTCGCCGAGGTGAGCAGCGCCACCCAGGACAATCTCAGTCTGGTGGACGTCACACGGGATTGGTCGTCGCGAGCGGACGTATCGGTGGTCATCAGCAACGGCAACTCAAAAACCGAAAGTTACAACACGCTCATAGAATCGGTCTTGAAAAGCGGTCGCGCGCAACATGACGTTGCCTTGCTTGTCAGCAATGAGGAAGCAGAAGGTGTGGCCACCAAGGATCAGGTGGACTTCGACTACGGCTACAAGCGGTTTGTGAACGAAAAAGTTTATCTGGCCGGTAACGCGGAATATTTTACGGACGAGCTGAAGGACATTGATCAACGTATCACGCTGGGTGCGGGTGCTGGTTACCAGTTCTGGGACAACTCGTTAGGCGCATTTTCGACAGAGGTTGGCGTCAGTGCTGTCCAGGAAGAAGTGGCAGGAGAAGACGAGAACAACCCTGCGATTCGTTGGGCACTCGACTACAGACGATTGCTGTTTGCGAAAAAGCTGGAGGTGTTCCACAACCAGTCCATCCTGTTCATACCCGACAGCGACCGCGGCGAGGTTCTATCCTCATCCACCGGGCTGCGTTATGGCCTGTCCGATCGGATAGACACAACTGCGCGAGTTGACGTCAATCATGAAACGGAACCCGCGCCAGGAAATTCGAAAACGGATGTCACCTACACCTTGGGAATAGGCGTTAAATTCTAGCGGGACGTCCTAACTGCTGTTCGAGGCGCTCAACGTCCGCAGAAACAGATTCGGTTAACGCCTTGCCCATCAAGGGGGGCAGGCGGCGGCAAAGCGCCTCTGCCTGGTAAGCAAAGTTCAGTGCCTGCTGATAGGCGCGGACATTCTCTGCGTCCTTGGCCGCCTGGCGTGCGGTTTCTACCGCAATCTGCTGGGCGGCAAAGAGCGCAGCCGCTGCACCCAGGTCTGCATCGCGGGCGTTAACCGCTTTAGCTCGAGCGCCTTTCTTAATGATGCCTGCAAGTTCCTCCAGGGCGAGCGCAGCTTCGCGCCGATCCTTTTTGGTGCGGATAGGGCGGCGTTCCAGTCCCGTCGGGATGCGATTTAAACGCTGCTGACGGCTCTCTATGTAGAGCAGATGTGGGTGGCGGGGTTGGATGTCGCGTAAGACTTCAAGGTGGTGGCTTAAGAGAAGCACCGTACAGCGCCGCAGGTCGCGGTTGATCAGGTTGTTAGGCACTCGATCCAGGCACTGAAAAATAGCTTCTGTTGACTGAATGGCATTGGCCAACCGGCGACCTTCCCGTCGCGGTGCCGCCCGCAGCAGGTACCAGGTACTGGCTATGCCAGCCGTTGAAATGACGATAATCAGAAGGAGGATCCCCACAAATACTTCCTGTCTATAGCTCTTAAAGGGAGTTTAGTAGTGAATGCAGATTTTGCGCCTACCTTTGTGCGATCAAAAATAATGCCGTGAACGGCCCAAACCCGGTCTGTTGCTCAAACTCTTCTACGATCGTCAGGCCCGCGGCTTCAATGAGGGCGCGCAGCTGTGATTGGGGTATAAACACCAACTTTGGGATCAGCCCTGTTTTGCCGACCAGTATCAAAATCCATCGCAGCGGATTCCAGACACTCAATTCCGCGCACACGGTGCTCGAGACAAAAACGCCGCCCGGTTTTAAGAGGTTGGCCGAGAATTCGATAGCCCTTTCGTGATCGGGCATCAGATGTAATACGTTCAGCGCCAACACAGCATCCAGTGATGCGGGTGATCTGTCGGAGTGATCATAAAGTTCACCGCATTGAAAGGTCACGTTTTCGATTCCCTGCTCGGAACGTTTCAGCTCTGCAATGTCCGTCATGGCAGACGATGAGTCGATGGCGGTGTAATGGGCAACGTAGGGAGCGTGGAGGAGAGCGGTGGATCCGGTCCCGCTGCCAAACTCCAGCGCGACAGAATCTGCAGTGAAGTACTTTCGGGTCAAAGTGAGTTTTTTCTGGTAGTTCTTTTCATCCCGGATTGGTTGGTCGGCGTACTTCTTTGCGGTGCGATTCCAAAATCGAACGCTCATTCAAATACCTTAAAATATGAGTGCTTACCCGTAATACGTTCGGGACCTGGAAATATTACAGAGATTGCGAAGAAGTCGGACTACATCTGCGCCCGAGCATGTTCCGTAATGGCGAGGACCGCAGGATGTTTCACCCTGCGTTCGGGGGATATCGCCCAGTAACGTTCTTTTACGTTCTCCATATGGCCGAGTAAACGTGCGTGGTACATGGAACAGACTTCGTCGGCGATGATGGTAGGCGCAGGAAACATACCCCATCCAGCTTCGCCGAAGGCTTTCATCTGCGCTGCGTCATCAAATTCAGCGACAACCCGGGGCGATACACCCTGCCGCTCAAACCAGTCTTCCAGACTGCGCCGCAAGGTATTGTTTGCAACCGGCAGCAGCATAGGTCCATCGTCTACCTGCGCCGGGAAGTTTTTGTAGCGTGTGGCGATGCTTTTGTGCGCGAAAATACTCACGCCACTGTCGCCTAAAGCATGATTGAAGGCTTTGACATGACTTCCGGAAGGGAGAGGGCGGTCGGAGATAATCAGGTCCAGCCGATGGACGGCGAGATCGCCGAGCATCGCGTCCAGATCGCCTTCTCTGCACACGATGCGCACTGGATTGGTGAGTTTAAGTGCAGGCTCAATAACACGCAGCGCGACGAGCTTTGGAATAGAACTCAACACCCCCACATGCAGCATGGTGGGCATCAATGCTTGTTCGGAGTTGACGCGCTGAGTGAGCTCGGCGCCGAGTTGAAAAATCTCTTCGGCGTATTGATTCACAACTCGGCCGGTTTCGGTCAGCGTCAGTCCTCTGCCTTCGCGGGCAAAGAGCTTCTCACCGACCGCCTGTTCCAGTCGTTTCAATTGCCCACTGACGGTCTGCGGCGTCAGGTGCAGTGATTCCGCGGCTTTTGTGACACTTCCTTCCCGAACAACCGTCCAGAAATAGAGCAGATGCGTGTAGTTGAGGTGGCGCATTACAAATACCTTTAAACATCTTACAGACTTCGGCGAGAGTTGATGATAGCACTCAATACTTCGAAAATATCGAACTATCACTCTCGCACAATCTGATGGCTTGAGCGCGTCAAACTGGGCATCATGCGCGCCGCAAAATACATAGATGTGGAGTAACAAGAATGTCGGAATGGATTGAAAACCCGTTTAAGTCGATCATCGGTGGAACCGCAATTATCTTTCTCGCGGTGACCGCGTTGAGCCTGGGTATCTCGCTCTTGAGCTCGATCGTCTAGTACCGATCAAACAACGCGCTGGGTTTCGGTCACTCGACCGGGCCCAGTGGCGTATTTTCCGCAGCCCAGTCAATCGGGCGTCCTGCCTCACTCCTCTCTTTTTCGAAACGCCTCCGCGCGAAGGTCTCCAATTACACAATCTGCTGGACTAGACTCGACGGTCACCCACCGCACGGAGAAGACCTGTGACTCTAACAGCTGCAGAAACCATTGCTGAATTCTGGCGCACCCAGGATGCGGGGTACTACACCCAGTTGGTCCCTCTTTTTGCTGATAATGCCGTTCTTGAAGATCCTTATTTCGGCCGTTTTGAAGGACGCGAGGCGATCGCGGGTTTTATGGCGAAAATGGTCGAGGAAATGGGCGCGCGTGAAACGCGGTTCACGGTGAAAGAGATAGCGGGTGGGGGCGAGGTCGCCTGGGCGCGCTGGATTGCCCACACTCCACGAGGAGATGTTGAAGGATGTGGTTTGTACCGTGTTGTTGACGGATTTCTCACCTACTACTGCGACTATATGAACGGTAGTGAGGGTGGCGACGCATAGGTTGAAAGCAAAGCCAATCAAAACAACACTAGCGCTTGCGTTCATCAAAGCGTCACCCTAGAATGCGCGCCTCTTGAGATTCCTAGGCAGTCTCAGGTGGCCGAAAGGTCCATCCTGCGTCCCCTTCGTCTAGAGGCCTAGGACACCGGGTTTTCATCCCGGCAACAGGGGTTCGACTCCCCTAGGGGACGCCATCTTAACCCCAGTGAGGGTGGCTAGGTTTGGTACTAGCCGAAGTTCTTCTCCATCGAACGTAGCGCTCTCTATGAGCTGCCGGCTCTACCCGATTAACGGGGGATACCGGCATTCGTTAAACTCCCTAAACACGATTGATGATGCCATCCCACCCGCAGTGAGTTAACACCCTCAACCGATAATTCTCAAAATTCCTAAAGCCGTAAGCTCGTCTACTCATCATCTCCATCTTGTTGTGGAAGCCCTCTGTGATGCCATTACTCTTGCTAAACCGCCACATGGCGACAATGGGTTCCAGCCAGGACTGAAGGGTGTGTGCCAGCCTTTTAAGGGGGCTGGCACTCAACTGTTCGATGAGTCTGAGAAAGCCAGGCAATTGCCGTTTAGCGGTCTTTCGGTTCAACGTTTTTAACAACAAGTAGCGAACCAGTCTTTGTTTCACATCGTAGAGCTCTTTGAGGACTGGATAGTCACTCAGATAGCGTTCCAAGTTCTGTTGTTGTTCTTCAGATAAACGCCAGGCATGTCGACGCATAAGACTCAGTAACCCTCGGTTTTTTCTCCCCTCAGCATCCTGGTCTTGCCAGACCTTTAAAAAGTGTTGATTGACCAGGCGAATGACATGGAACCGATCCGCAACGATCGTGGCTTGAGGAAAGTATCTTTTGACAATAGATCGATACGTCTCAGACAGATCCATCACAACGACCTGTACCGCCTCTTTACCCGGCAAACCCCGTAAATAGCTGCGTAAACTCGGTTCCGAGCGTCCTAACTTCACATCAAAGACCTTGTGATTTTTGAGATCCACAAAGGTCGTGGCAAAGCCTTTCTTTTTCGTGAAAAAGTGTTCATCGATGCCCAGTACTTTCGGACAAGGTTGATTCATCATCTCAGACTTTCTGAGTTCGCACTGACTCTGGTACCAACGTTCTGTGGTGCTTGAACTGATCTTGTGGGTGCGACTCACCTTGCGTTGTGTCACACCGCCGTCGTGTGCTTCAAACACTTCATATCGAAACGCTTCAGAAGCACGATACCGAGGTCGAACACCTTTAAAACGATGACAAAAGTAACGATTACACCGGGCGCAGTAATACTTCGGAGCAGCCAGATGCAACGTCATGACCTGGTTGCCTTGACGTGTGTGCTTCAAGGTCCGTTGGTTCGTCGCTTTGATCACAACCTGTTTGCTATGACAATGTATGCACGCCGGTCGCTTCGTCGGCTTCGCATACACCTCTATGCCTTTCTCACGATCAACCCGTTCGACCTCAAGGTCAGTTATGCCTATGATCCTACCTAGGTGGGACATCGGTGTTATCTCCATTAAATGATCTTCGCAAAATCAGTTTAATGAATGCCGGTGTCCCCCGTTAATGAGGTAGAGCCGAGCTGCCGGATGACGGCTTTGCGCTTGTCCATCGTTCCACCTTCAAGATTGCTGCGCCACTCCGCAGCGAAGGCCATCATTTCGGCTTCGGAGTAAGAGCAAAATTCTGGTTCTTCGATCTCTTCAAGATCAGATAGTCGCAATTCCAGAGCTTCACGCTCGTCTTCGAGTGCATCGATTCGTTGGATTAGTGGGCGACGATGTTTCACTTCGCTGAGCATCGATGCGAGATCCGAAGACTGTCGTTCAATCTCTCTAATTTCTCGTTTCAGCTGCGAGGCTAGATGTGTTTGACGGGGAACTCGTTCAGATAAAAGCTTGGCGGTCTCTGCTTGGATTTCAGTTAAGTGTTCTTTTGAGAACAATCCAGTGTGTAGCCAGTCGAGCATTGCTCGTTCCAGGGTTTCCTTCTTAATGCCACGAACCCCACATCTGTCGTGGCATCGGTAAAAACCGCCGTCACCATCGATGCGAGCGCCGCAACTGCATCTGACCTTGCTCGATAGCAAGTAGTGGTTACGTCGAAATCGCGTTGTTTTTCGCTTCTGCTTATCGCGTTCGCGGAAGATAGCACTGGCTTCTTCGTCAGTGATCATCGCTTCGTGCGTGTCGCGATGTATCTCCCACTCGCTTTGATCTCGATACCTTCCAGTACCGGGTCCTACGTACGCACCGTCGATGAACTCGCGATGACGATTCCATACTGTGTGACCAGCGTAGGTCATCGCACTGTCTTCGATGTACACAAGGGTAGAGTAGGGGACCTTTATGGATAGATGTGCTTGAAGCTCTCGACGTGATTCACCTCGGGCTCGGCCCTTCAGGTACTTTTGTACTTCATGAAAGGTTTTGGGATCAGGTTTGAGTTTGCTTTTCGTGAGAGGCTGGCCGTCGCGGCTACCCACCACCTGCTTTTCGAGTTGATATCCAAGAATTGCTTTACCGCCAGCGCGCCAGCCTTGCTTAATGTTCTCGCGCATTCCGCGCAGACCGTCCATTTTGGACTTTTGGCTGTGGAACTCATCGAATGCCTCCATCAGGCTCTCGATGATGGGATCAAGAATCGTGTCTGTTTTCGGTAACTTTAAAAATACCAATTCCACGCCATGGTTCTTTAGGAGGTGCTTGTACATCTGGGCGTGATACTGCAGCCGTGAAAAGCGGCTAGTGTCATAACAATACAGAACGTCGAACCGACGATCTTTCGATTTCACTTCTGCAATCATCGCCTGAAAGGCAGGTCGATCATCTGTCTTGGCGGATTCAATCCGGTCTACGAATTCATCCACGACAACGTCGCCGTTGGATGATGCGTAGTTACTTAATTCGCGCTTCTGCGAATCGACGCTGACGTCGTGTCGGTCTTTTGAGCTTCTGAGGTAGAGGGCAGCTTTTCTCGCCATTCAATATAATCCGCAGCTAGGTTTTCGATAACAGACTTTGGCACCTGAAGTTTACCTGTGGCGGTAACCTTCAACGGGCGCCTTCTCATGCGGATTCGTCCAATCGTTTTTCGAGATCGATTGAAAGGTGAGCGCAAACTTCGTTAAGAGGTAGGTGATGGACATTCTCCGACTCATTTCTTAGCCAAGTGGTCACAGCCTCTGTACTGGTCCGTTCTTTACCTGATCCGATTAGGAATGCTAGGGAGTCATCATTCGGTAGGTTTAGTTTGGTAGAAATTGCCCTAGCGAGGCGGTGGATGTTGATGTGAGATCCAGATTCCATGTCATTACTCCAGAAGATGTCTTTTGGGTGGTAATTTCGACGTCAAAACATCAAAATGTCATTCTGGATAACATTTTGCATCTCTAAATGCTAATTTGCAACACAAAATGTGATTCTGGATGTGTTTTTGTAATTCTGGGTTAAATTTTGAGCTTCTATGATTAGGTGCAGACTTTCAGTATTGATGGGGGAACGGAAGCTCAAGATTGCCGATGTTGCTCGGGAAACAGGGTTACCGAGAAGCACGATTACAGCGCTTTACAAAGAAACTGCTGAGAGAATTGAGCTGAGTTCGATTGACGCTCTTTGCGATTACTTTGATTGTGATGTTGCGGACCTGTTTCAGCGTGCCCTACCCACCGAAGACTAGCCAAACATGCGTAGCATCTTGACTTAAGTGGCGTCTTAATTTGGGTGAGGCTGTGACGGGATGCCAAAGGGGTTAGTGATAAACTCTAGAAATGGCTAAGAAGAAAAAGACTGAACTTGACTTGCTCGCTGAACAAGTGTCAGAAGGCAATGCTGTCCTTTTTCTTGGTGCGGGCGCTTCCATTGGCGCCAAACATCCTAAGGATGACAAGATCCCGAATGGAGATGAACTGCGCGATGCGCTGTCAGCGAGATTTTTAAGCGGAAAATTTGGGGAGCTTTCGCTCGCGGAGCTTTCTGAGATCGCAATTCATCAGGCTGGACTTTTAGAGGTTCAAGGGTACGTACGTGAGCTATTCTTGCCGTTCACTCCCGCAGAACACCACCTCACAATTACCGAGTTTCCTTGGAGAGCGATTGCCACTACGAACTATGATCTAATAATCGAACGCGCTTACGAGAACTCCGATAATAGCGCTGAGATTTCAAGAGTTCTTTCCAACGAAGACAAGTTTGATAAGGCTTTCAAAACCGGCCAAGTGCCCCTATTCAAACTTCATGGATGCATCGATCGATCTAACGATGAAGATCTGCCGTTGATTTTAACGCCAGATCAGTATGCGCGATATAAGAAGAATCGAGATCGACTGTTCTCTGGGATACAAGACCTGGGAGCCGAATACACATTCATATTTGTTGGTTATCGGCTTCAAGATCCGAATTTCCGATCGGTTCTCGCAAACATAGAAGATGTGATAGGACCTTCACGGCCGGAATGGTATCTAGTAGCCCCTGCGATTGAGAACGAAATTGCTCAAATGTGGAGAGATAGACACATATCGCCTATTTCGCTCACAGGAGCAGACTTTTTTGAAGCGTTGCAGGAGCGGATGTCACCTATGCAGTTAGGGTTGGCGGGTATCCCTAAATCTGCAGATCCTATAGCAAAGTGGATTGCTGAACATACGGAACCAAGTGACAAGCTGAGGAATGCGCTTGGAACTGAATGGACTCTTCTGCATGAAGGTCTAGTAGCAGAGAGGTCAGATCCTAAACAATTCTACAAAGGCTTCGATCTGGGTTGGTTTTCAATTCAAGAAGAGTTAGACGTACGAAGGTCGATGACGGATGACGTGCTCTACGAAGTCGCTTTAAAGGAACGTGCTGAAGATGAGTCTTTTGTTGAGTTCTTTGTTGTAAAAGCGGAGGCGGGTGCTGGTAAGTCCGTCTTTCTCAAAAGGATTGCTTGGGAATCATGCGTACTTGGAGAAGCGCTCTGTCTGTTTCTCAATCGCGATGGAGATATCGAAACCACGATAATCGATGAGATTTGTAGGCTTACAAAAGAGGTGGTTTATCTCTTTGTCGACGATGCTAGTGCTCGAGTCGTTGAGTTAAAGAGGCTCATTGAGTGGGGGCGGCAACAGAAATATAGACTCGTTGTTGTATGTGCGGAACGACAGAATGAGTGGAACGTCACTTGCGGTGATCTAGACACAATGGTCGATCAAGAGTTTCGCCTGCGCTACCTATCTCGTTCGGAGATAACTGGGTTGGTAGAGAAGCTAGATAAATACGATTCGCTCGGACCTAATCTTTCTTCCCTGAATAGCGAAGACCGTATAAATGAATTTGAGAAAAGGGCTGGGCGCCAGCTCCTGGTTGCTCTTCATGAAGCGACCTTAGGTATTCCGTTCGAGGAGATACTAGAGAATGAATACGAGAACATCACTCCAGAGGAAGCTAAGCGACTGTATCTAACCGTATGTGTATTGAATAGATTGGGTGTGCCTGTACGGGCTGGCTTAATTTGGCGTACGCATGGAATACGATATCGTGAATTTGCAGAACGAATGTTTTTGCCCCTAGAGCATGTCGTTCAGGCTAGGAAATCTGATGTCCATGGCGACATGGAGTATTTTGCGCGCCATTCGGAAATCGCAGAGATTGTCTTTGATCGCGTGTTGACTGATCCCTCTGATCGGCTAAATGAGTATTTAACAATTCTTGGCGCTCTGAATTCATCCTACTCTAGCGACCAAGAATCGCTAACAAAACTAATGAAGGGTCGATCCATCGTCGAGCTCTTTCCTGATTACCAAGATGCGATACGATTGTATGAGAAAGCCCGCGAGGTAAACGACGATCCACATCTTATGCAACAGGAAGCGATATTTGAGCGGCTTCGTCCAAATGGCAATCTTTCTCGATCTGTCGACTTACTTGTTTCAGCTCACCAAAAGGCGCAGTGGGATAAATCGATAGTCCATACTTTGGCCGAGACACTCCGAGCGGCTGCTAATAAGAACAGTTCTTCTGCAAAAAGAAACGCACTTAGACGCGATGCAAAAAAACATCTCAGTGACTTGTCATCGAACCAGCTACACAAGGAATACGCTGCGGGAACGCTTGCGTTGATTGGGCTTGATGAACTAAGAGATCAGATTGCGAACGGGGAAAGTGAACACTCAATCGAAGAGAAAATTAGGGACGTAGAGAAACAGGTTTCGGCTTTAAAGAGGAAGTTTCCCCAAAATGAGTTTGCAGCTTCAATTGAGGCCAATTTCGCTGCCTTACTGAAAGACGATGATCGAACAACCAAAGCTCTAAAACGAGCGAATCAACTAAACCCAAAAGATGCCTTTTTAGCGTTGCGATTGGCAAAGCGGTACCTAGACGAGGGTGCTTCTCTAGAAGCCCAGCAGGTACTAGAAGCGGGATTAGAACAGAATCGTGGAGATCAAAATCTCAACTTCGCCTTCGCTGAATTGCTGAGAAAAGACGGCGGTACAGAAGATTCGGTACTCGCCTATCACTATAGACGTGCGTTTCACCCTACCGATGACAATTACGAAGCTCAATTTTGGTGGGCGCGATACGTAGTGCTAGGGGATGATGAGAGAGAAGTCAAAGAAGCCAACAGAGTGTTTAATCGTCTTCGTAAGGCACAAATGCCATATGAAACCCGCATTCGAATTCGAGATATGGAACCTGAAAGCCGCCGTTTCTCAGGAAGCGTAAGAAGCGTTGGTCCTAATTACTGCCTAGCGCAACTAAAGGGTAGTTCGACGTGGTTGCTTGTAAACAAAACAGATTTTGAGGATTACTCAAGCGTAAAAGTGGGACGTAGCGTGGAGTTCTCGGTCGCGTTCAGCTACTCAGGGCTCATCGGTCAATCTGCAAGAGTATTAGATTAGGGGCAAAAGTCTACTTTGATCCTACCGGCGCGGGGAGGAATTTATCTCGGGGACTTTTAGATGCGCTGAACGTTCTAGGTGTTTCTGAGAAACTTCTAATTGTCAGTGTTCCGATTTTCCCGATCTTAGCTCGTGTAGCGCTACTCTTCATCCATGGTATGAGCTTGGCAACCTGGCTTCCGCTCAAAGCCACATCTCCAAACCAGGACGTGAGGTTCTTGCTGGTGTGAGCCTGAACTTCCGAAAACGAATGTATGTAGTACTGGAACATCACGGCTGGTGTTGAGTGGCCGGTTAGCTTCGTAATCAAGATGAGGTCGTAGGGCGTATGTGGCCCATCTTCAACGGACGACACTTGAAAGTAGTCTCGGAGTCTCTCTTGCATCTCAGGCTGAAAGATCGGGTGAGATCGATCTCGTAGATCTTCGGCAAAGTCAGAGTGTTGGTTTGCGTGCCATCGTAAAAAAAGAAAGCTGCAAAAGTTGTGTCGCAGCATGTGATAGGTCGCGCCTTCGCCATAGAGCGATTTGACGGTTTGCAGGCAAAAGTGAGAGAAAGATGGGTAGGTGTACATGCGATCATCGCCATGCTTTCCAAACAAGGTCACGGACGATAGCTTGCGAGTCGTCGCAAACTCATTGAGCCTCTTCGTGCTGAATTCTTTAACAAGTTCAACAACGAAGGGTGGTGCCATTGTCTCGAATGGAATTCGGCGTCGTGCGTAAGGCGATTTTCCACGCAGAACTTCGACATCTACCTGAGGCAAATTCTCGTTGAACACCAAGCTGTCCAAGGTGAGGCGCCTGACTTCGCCTACTCTTAGACCGCCGTAGTAACCTAACGCGAGAGCCGCTGCGGCGCTTTGTCCTTCTCGCGTTCCTTGTTCCCACAGCATGCGTAGCCCATGGTCGAAGGCGTGAGGGCTGATCAATGCCCATCTTGCGTTGCTTATGGCGATGTCTTTCCGCAGATTGTTGAATGTGACGGCTGGGAGGTTCAGTTCCCGCGTTATGAATCGCGTGATCTGGCTATAAGCGACCCAAATCAAATCCTGGTGCTTCACGCTCAAGCGTGAGCCGGACATTCGCTCATCTACGCTCTCATAGAAGTCATCTGGTTCCCAATCCGACATCGAATAACTTTCTTCACTCGACATCAGTCCGTTAGTTACGGCGCGATCGAAGTAAGTTCCGATCGTTGCAGCATTGACGCTGCCTTCCTCGATTAATAGGTAGCCAGCCCATTTGATCGCGAGACAGACAACAGAATCAGCGGGTGTAAATTTGTGAGCATCTGCCAACGCTTGATCTAGGATTTTTTGAGCTGACTTTCTTTGCTTGTCGGTTCTTAGCCTTTTTTCCGAGACACCTCTCAGCTCTTTACAAAGATCACGCAGAAGCTTGCGACCCTTCCCAATCCAATCTGGACTAGGTTCGAACACCAGTGATAGCTGATCTTCCGGCATCTTAACCGGACGAGGCGTTGAGCCTGCGTCCAATCCGGTTCGTAAAAAGTGACTCAGGTGTTCTGCGGACACACCGTAGAGTGGATAGTTGGCTGTGTCAGAATTCTGGCCTATAGGTCGAATTGACTGAGACATGACTGAAATCTGATAAGGAGGAACACCTGCGAGCACTGCAATGTATGGACCCAATCTGGCGATATCCCTGAAGGTCAAATCAGTTGGTGCAGCAAGAGATTTATTAAATCTGGCGAACGCTCCTCGCAGTGCGCGCTCTATCTTCTTTGGTGAGGTATAAAGCGTGAAGATCTTATGCTGCTTTAGGCGTACTAATAGAATCCGGGTGGCTAGCGCGGGTGTTTTCGCAAGTGTAACGACGGTCGATGGTTCGCGAGCACGCGCGTGCATCGGTACTGAGATTTCATTGTTCGCATTCAAGGTCGATGGTAGGTTTGCGATGGCTGATAGAGCGAATTTATGTGGGAATCCATTATCGACAATCATCGACACGTAGAGTCGAAGCTGGTCAACGTCAATTTTATCTCGGGTCGATTCCGGTACTTGCGTCCAAAGTAGTCGGGCCCATTTGACTAGCAGATCTAGTTTTGCGTGTTGAGTCACAGAAGTTGGTAGGTAGCTGTTTTGCCTAATTTTCTGTGTGACTAGGCTTCCCGATCTAGGTTCCAACGTTAACCTCGAACAACCTAACTGGAAGTAAGAGCCTTGGATCCAATACCTCCTTGATAAGCCGGTCTATCAACACTGAGAGTTCTTGGAAACTCCGAACGTCTGTTGTTGACCAAGTGCTGAATGCTTCGCGGCCACAGCGTCGATGTCCGAAGAGCTCGTCAATCATCCACTGCGCTTCTTTTTTCCAAAGTGTGTTTGCGGTGACTTTCCTCAACCAATTGTGTTCAAACAGTGGATCTACTTTGGAAGACGTGATTGGTGCGTCTTGACGAAAAAACTCATTCGTAAGGCGTGATGCCAGTATGTCGTTTGAGCCAGATTTGAAGACGAGTCTTTGCGCTAAATCAGAGTTCGGTTCATCCTTTTTAAACCGGAGACCTCTTATCTTTGTAAATTGTGAAAGTACGTCCGCGTTGCGATCAGATACGCCCAAAAATTGGAGGTGAGAATTGCTCACTGGCGTATAAGATCTCTCTGAAAAGAGGCGGGAACTTTTATCGCAAACCAAAGCATGACCTAAGTTTGAGATTTGGAGTGCGGCAACCTTCCCGACTGGCCTAATCCCAAGGAAAGTCTGCTGCAGGGCATATCGAGCCAGTTCGTGTAACTGAAGAGTAGATACAACATCTTCGGTTTGAACCAGAACACTCTGAGAATGTAGATACTCAACTTTGGCGGCATATGCTTCGCCTATTGCTGCTACAAGCTCGCTGACGGCATCCAAGGTGTATGAGCGTTGTACGAATATCTTGCTGTTAGTGTGTACAAGTTTGTTTTGAAAGGGTGGCGCATTGATACTTAATCGTTCGATCGTTGATTCGTAGGCGCTTCGGAATTTTGCGTTCAAATGTTCGGAGCTAAGAGGGTAGTAGGCGCTAATACCTTTTAGCGAGGGTGGCACCCTTCCAGCCAGCGCACTCAATTCAAGTTGCGCCATTTGCGAGAGGCCGACAGACAGAAAAGCAGAGTTTCTTAGCCTTGGTAAGGTCGGCCTGATGCCAGAGTGGGAACGTGCATACTTTCTGGATAGGTCGTCGCACTCTTGGAGAAGCCGTGATTGCGACTCGGCTTCGTCCATGAGCTTGAGCCCTTCGCTCACTATAGTCGGCAGCTCAAGACTCATCATGCCTGCAGTTTCGTATTCGCCGATGTCGTTGGCGTTGGAGCGACGGATAACGTTGAACGAGAGACATTTCTTTTGGGTATCCAGCATGGCTTCTTCATTAACAGGATCCGCAGTACCTTGACGGATATCTCGATTCGTATCGAAACCAATGAAGGCGGCCAGCCAAGTTAGTGCATAGGCTTGTGGAGAGGCGTTTTCGATGGCGTAGGTCAGATAGCCAGCGTATGCAATCTCGCTGCAAGCACGCATATCCGCGCGGCAGGGTACATTTCTACGCTCGAATCCATTGGTCGCGAAGTTAAAGATACTTCTCTTGTCTTTAAAAGTGGCTCCGTCTGGTAATCGAACCTGCGTTGTCAGGGGGCTGGATAAGTCAGTTTCCTCCTCCTCCATAAACTCATCGTGAATCTCTGCAGCTTGGAGATAGACTAGCGGTGACATTTCCGAACTAGCTTGTGGGTTAATCTTGAACTTGCGGGGTTTATGGGAACTCGCTCCTCTTACCCCGAGCTTCCGTTTTTCGCCAAGTAGAACCTCGCCATCTAACAAGGCGAGGCAAATGTTTATTTGTCTCGCTCTTCTTTTTACATCGAGCAAGGAACCGTCCAAAAGTTCTTCGAGAAATCTCTGAAAAAATCTCAGTGTTGCTGACTCAGAAAACTTCTCGCTGTGGCAGTAGCGCGTATAGAGCACTCGGAGCGCAAGATGGTGCTCATAGTAATTGTGTTTGGAAAATGAATGCTTCGCCGGTAGTGACTTTTGCAAACGCCACACCAGCTCGATCGCCAATTTGGAAGCCTCTAGATCATCTCCTAAGTCCGAACACAGCTTTCTAACAAAGTGGAACGTGGGAAAACAGCGTTCGTGATATCTGTGTTGCAGAGTACCTATAGCCCCGTTCCGCGAAACGAATATATCGATGGGTTTCACTGTGTCACTTGAGATGTATTCCAAGCGCTCTAGGGTTTTGGCTGCAGTCTTGAGGTCAAGAAGTGTGGGTGGTGGATGTATTAAGTCCGAAATCTGTGTTATCGCGGATTGTTCTTCGGGGCCGATAGCGCACGTCAATAGTTGCTCTTTGGCGTTGAGGTTTGCCTCAGGTGCGTATTCCGAGCTGAACTCTTGAAGGCTCAAAACAATGTCCCTTGTTCCTCTGGCACTGGAGGTTGATTTTTCTTGCCCCTGGCTTGTTTAGGTTTGGAAGCTTCAATTGTTGTTGTGGGTGCTTTTTTAGAGGGCTCAGATTTCTGCTTAACAGCGTTGTTTTTTGCCTCTGTTCGATTTCTTTCTTCTACTTTGGATTCTGGCTTATCCGATGAGTCCAGATCGTCTTTTTTCTTCTCGTTGTACGTTGATCTAGCCATGGTCGGCATAAGTGCGACAGCGCCAGCGTAGGTACTGGCGTATCGATCAGGACGATAGAGTATTGCTAACGGCGCCAGAGCGCCTGAACGGAAAATCTCCTTGAACATCGCGAGTGTTCTACTGAAACGGGAGGTTGTAACGAATGCAAGATGAAGGCGAAGCGGTTGTAAGTCTTGGTCGGGTTCTAATACCCAGATCTCGGCACGAGCTGGGTTCATCCTAGACAGTTCTGGTACGAACAGTTTAGTGTCGTTAAGTAAGGAGTAGGTCCCGTCAGGGTTTTCCGTGGCAATGAGAGGGCCACCACAGAGCGGTATAAAAACACCTTCGGTTTGCTCTTTGGAGCTGTCGATGATCGGTAATAGGCTCGGGACCTTTGAGATTTTGACATGATGGTTCGTCGCGTAGTACGTCTTACCAGGTAATAGCATTAGTCGTTGTGCCGAAGTCTTGCTTTTCGGTGCCATTGGTATAATTATATAAAAAAGAATATTCTGTTTTATATGCATCTGTATATAATGACAAGTCTTTTTTTAGGTTACTGATATATGACTGAGCCAGATATTTGGCCGGCGCTAATAGATAAGTTGAAGGTTCAAGGTGAGTACTTGAACTACACAGACTTGGCTTGCGACCTCAACGTGTCAAAGTTCAAGATCTACTCTGCTAGGAACGGAAACGGTGAACTGTCGAGCGAAATTAAAGCCGAAATCCTGTTGCGGCTGGATGAGCCGCTCAATCAATCGATTTACGAAAGCATTTTTCCAGAAGGTTCAAGAGTAGCGGTGCAAAAGCATATCTCGAACAACTTCCACCCAGAAAACGAGAGCAAGTTGCAAAGTAGGTTCTGGGTTCGACGCTTGGATGAACTGAAAGCACTAACGGAAGATCCGGATGATCCAAAGTCCACGTTGCGAACGGATTCAGCAATTGCCAGCTCATTAGGTATCACCAATGCGGAAATTTCTGGAATTCGCAATGGAACCAAATCGCCAAGCATCCCGACGAAGCTCAAAATTCTTGACGCCTTAGGGTATATGGCTACCCGAGACGTGTTGTTGGAGCTACTTCCGAGGAAGGCGGCAATGAAGCTAAAGAAGTGGGATAACCTCCGTTTCGATCGAAAGAGTAGTCGTTCAAACGCCAAAAAGACCTGAGGAGATCGTTCGTTCCATACTTAATCGTTCCATGCATGTATGGAACATACTTTATGGAAAGAAAGCTCTCTTAGTTTTCTGGATAAGCCGCTTCCATTTCGTACTTCTATGATTCATAGATCTATGAATCATAGAAATATGAATCACTATTTATCGAACAAATTTGTCCGATGGTTTATAGAATATAAATTCTAAGTCGCTTCTCTCTCGGCGCGATTCTTGCTAACGGGATGTTCACGTTGCTGCGGAATTGCGCGCTTGTCAGGATTCGAATCCATCGTTTGATATAGATCCTTAATAACGGAGAGGATCTATGGACCTCCATTGCCCGAGCTGTCGAAGCTCAAATACTCAAAACATCGAAGTGGCCTACGAACAATCCGTACGCACCAGCCACAAAGGATTTGAATCTGTTAGTGAGTTTGGTCGGAAAATCGCGCCCCCTGAAATTGTGAACCCGCTCTTTGCTGGATTTATCTTTGCCTTGGTTTGGGTCGTGCTCTGGTTCATTGGGCTTACGGCCTCCGAGTCTTATCGATGGTTTAAAGCACAAACCGAATGGCATGCGTTTATGTGTGACTCGGCCATTGTGGTGTTTGTTATCGCCTTTGTGGGCGCGTGTCTCTATGACGTCTTTGGCGTGATTCCTACCAAAGCGAGATGGCGCAAAGGTATGGTCTGTCGTCGCTGCGGTCATGTGTGGTTGCCACAAGGAGACGCACGATGAAAAAGCCGACCATCACCAATCAGAACTGCCGATCACCTTGGGCGTTTGACCACCGCATTCGACGTTGGGAGGTTCTGTTTGAAGGTAAGCGCCTAATAAACCCTGTCTGTGGTTATTGAGTGTTTAGTCGTAAATTGGTTGGCCGTTATTTAGAAGGCTAAGCAGATGTCACAACGAAGAGAGTCGCGGGACTGGGCTGGGTTATTTGTAGAGTTTGAACAAAGTGGTCAAACGGCTGCAGCCTTTTGTCGCGAACGAGGTATCCCGACCCCGTATTTCCGCACCAAATACCGATCCCGAGTTCAACACTCTGAAGAGGTTGCTGCGTTCCAGCCAGTAGCACTCGATCAAGACGCCGGTGTTCAGATTCATGTCGGCGATATCCACATTCAATGTGAGGCGGGTGTGCCCAGCGCATGGTTGGCTACGCTGGTGCAACAACTGCGCACGTGAGGTTATTTATCGACGTCCCGTTAGTGTATGTGCACCGCGAGCCGGTGGATTTTCGTAAAGCCATCAACGGTCTGGTGCTGATCATTGAACAGAGCATGCTGCTCTCACCGTATTCAGAGGCGTTGTTTTTGTTCTGCAACCGGCGGCGGGATAAATTGAAGGCGGTGTGGTGGGATCAGACGGGTTTTGCGTTGTGGTATAAGCGGCTGGATGAGTCTAAGTTTCATTGGCCACGCCATGCAAAGAACGAAGTGGTGGTATTGAGTGAAGAACAGTTGCACTGGCTGTTGCGGGGGTTTGATTTGTCACGTATGCACCCGCATAAGTCTCTTGATTATGTGGCGGTGTCGTAGGGGTTCTAGTAAAATGTGTGCATGGCCTTGTCATATACAGCGCTTACAGAAGAGATCACACAACTTCACAGTGTTGTTAGCCGTCAACAGCAACGCATCGAACAACTCGAAGCCATGCTCAAGGAGGCTTTGCACAGAGAGCACGGCGCTTCCAGTGAACAAGTACCTGCCGAACAAGCTCGGCTGTTCGATGACGTCTATGATGACGAAGTACTCAACGAGACGGCTGAACCGCTTCAAGTGGCAAGCCACACCCGCAAACAGCGTAAGCAGACACGGCTGAGTGAAGACCTGCCTCACATCGACATTCTCCATGACTTGGATGAAGCGGATAAGGTCTGTGCTGAACACGGTTGTGCATTAGATCCACTCGGAGAAGCAGTCTCGCGCAAGCTGCACTTCCAGCCAGCCCAACTGCACGTAGAACGGCATATCCAGAAGACCTATGTGTGTCGGCAGTGTGATCATGGCATCCGTACCGCGCCGAAGCCGCCGAGCTTGATCCCCAAGAGTATGGCGACCCCCAGCTTGCTGGCTTGGGTGGCGGTATCGAAGTTCTGTGATGCGCTGCCGTTGTATCGTCAGAGTCAGATTTTTGCCCGGTTAGGGGCGCAGTTGGACCGTACCACGCTATCGAACTGGATGATGACCGTCGGTGAGCAAGTCCAGCCATTGGTGAATCTGCTGTGGGATACGCTGCGAGATCAGCCGGTGATCCACATGGATGAAACCCCGGTCCAGGTGCTGGCGGAACCGGGCAAGACGCCACAATCGAAGAGTTTTATGTGGGTGAGCGCGGCAGGGCCACCGGGTCAGGGCATTGTGCTGTTCCACTACGATCCTTCTCGCAGCGGCAACGTTGCCAAAAGTTTATTGGCGGATACGCAGTGCGCGCTGATGACGGATGGTTATGAGGGTTACAACCGCGTTGAACCCAACCTGACCCGATTGGGTTGCTGGGCGCATGCCCGACGCTACTTTGTGCGGGCGCAACGTCAGCAACCGAAGGGTAAAACCGGGGGTGCGGACCAGGCGTTGGCCTGGATCGGCAAGTTGTATCAAGTGGAGCGCGACACCAAGACGGTGTCGCCGGTCGAGCGCTACCAACAAAGACAGGTCCAATCGGTACCGATCATCAACAAATTGCGTATCTGGCTGGACAAAACTCAGCCGCGCACGGCACCAACCACCCCGTTGGGTAAAGCGATGGGGTATCTGGACAAACAGTGGCCGCGGCTCACTCGTTACCTGGAGGATGGCAGTTACCCGATCGACAACAATCGAGCGGAGAATGCGATCCGACCATTTGTGATCGGGCGCAAGAACTACTTGTTCTCTCAGTCAGTACGCGGAATCAAAGCCAATGCCAACTTATACAGTCTGATCGAGACGGCTAAAGCACATAACCTTGATCCGCATGCTTACTTAATCCATATCTTCGAGCAGCTGCCTGTTGCTGCCAGCATCGAGGACTTCGAAAGATTGTTACCCAGCAATGTCAATAACGGGGTTTATTAGGCGCTTACGTTTGAAGAGGAGGTCCTTGAACACAAAGGCAAAGAAGTTGAAGTTGCACTCGTGTTGGTTGAAGGGCGCGATGTGTTCGTGGTCGTTGAAAGCACGTGCGAGATGTTCGACGAGCCTGATGCTACTGTTCTAGATCAGGCAAGAACCGCGCGAAAGGCTGTGAAATCGATGGAGCGTTTTCGCTGGAAGTTTCCGAGGGTAAGGTGTTATTTGGCGGTGGGAGACCGCAGGGCAGACGTTACACACCTTGTTTAGAACTTGTATTTGAAAGAACTCGATCTCGGGATTCATAATCCTGAGGTCGGGAGTTCAAGTCTCCCCAAAAGAATCAATTCTCCAACTCTCCCAGAACTCTTGCTCTTCCCATCCTTGTGGCTTCTTCGTGAGGAAGGTACTTTTGGGCGAGAACTAAAAAAATCATTGCTGGAATGAACATCAGCATCGATAGACCGAGGCTCCACCGTAGGCTATCCGCGTCGCTCATCCCAGCGACATGCAAGTAATCCGATAGCGCCCCCACACAGTATGGTCCAAGCGCGAGGGCAAGAAATGTATTGGCGAGAAGGTAGTAAGCACCAGAAGTTGCCCGCATGCGCGGCATCACGAGGTCCGCGAGTGTGCTAGGTGCTACACCTCCAGCTAACGCTGAAAAAGCAGTGAGCAAAAAAGTCAGGATATAGGCATCTGCCGGTGATTCAGCTGTTAATAGTAGAAGTAGCAGTGGCACGGAGCCAAGTACAACGATGTACCCGATCATTAAACGACCCGTTGTGAATCGTCGCTTCATGGCATCTGCTGCAATTCCTCCGGAAACGATGCCAAGAAACCCTCCGGTCGCTAAGGCGAGCCCGAAGTACAAGCCGACCTGGGATGCTGGTACGTCGAATGTTCTTAGAAGCAAGGGCGGCGTCCAAAAGAGGACGGCGGTGCTGACAAACGCCATTGTTGGAAAAGCGAGTATTGTATAAAGCAGTGCTTTTGATTGAAAAATCATCGCGAAAGCTGGCGCGTCCCTTTGCTTCAGAGATTGAGCCCACGAAAACGTTGCGTAGAGTCCAAACGCCATAGCCACCCATTGTGCGATATCCCCAGTAACTAGAGTCAGTATAAAAGCTGCTACTGCAAGGAGCGCGGCAGCCGCAATATTTTTGATGACTAGATTTTTCTCTCGTAGTTGCCAGAGGGCCAGGGGTGTGACAGCTAGTAGTTCCTGACCGAACAATCGGAACGGTGCTGGATGTTCTTGGGTGATTACACCCTCACTTATTCCCCGGGTTGGTTCTTTTAACGTACGTACCCAGATTGCGATGAGCAAACCAGGTAGTCCGACTGCCATGAATGCGACTTGCCAGCCTTTAAGACCAAGTGGGGCGTCGTTGTTGGAGAATGATGTAGACCAGCTATCAAGTATGAAGCCGCCGAGAAAAAGGCCGATACCGATTCCAATATGTACGCCACCTGAGTAAATGGCGAGCACGGTAGCTCGCCTGTGTGGCGGGTAGTAATCAGATAGGAGGGAATACGCCGCGGGCGTTGCGCTTGCCTCGCCTATTCCAACACCCACTCGAAAGGTTGCCAACGTTCCAAATGATCGTGCCAAGCCCGATGCCGCTGTCATTAAGCTCCAGAATCCGAGTCCGGTAGCAATTAAGCTGCGACGGGACCATACGTCTGCGAGTCGTGCGAGCGGAATCCCGAATACCGCGTAGAAAACGGCGAACACCGTGCCGTAGAGAAAGCCCATTTGGGCATCAGTAATTGCCAGGTCTGCTTTGATGTCTTCAGCGAGAATAGAAAGAATATTTCGATCGATAAAGTTGAAGATGTAGACGATAACTAATAGACATAAAGCGTAGTGTGAATACCACCCTGGTAGATCTTCGCGCCGTCTTGCTGCAGTGTCTGACAAGTTATTCTAGGCGGGCCAGCCCACACCTGGGACTGTGACGTCGGTAATCTCGATTTTTGACTCGCGCATTTTTGCCAGTTCCTCCGCAGTCGACATCGGTGTAGTCATGATGAATAGCCTTTTACGATCTGCGCCACCTAACATGCATGCAACGGGAATATTCTCTGTTACCTTGACGCGATCGAGTATCTCTCCACCTTCTGCAACGCGCATTACACCACCCGCACCCGTAGCAACCCAAACAGCACCTTCAGCGTCGAGACATATGCCATCGGGTGTACCGTCAGGGATGTCTGCCCATACGCGCTTGTTATGAAGTACTCCCGAGTCATCTCGATCAAATGCAGTGAGGCGTTGCCCCGCAGTTTCAGCGACGATGAAAGTTTGCCCATCAGGTGTGATCACGCATCCGTTTGGAAAATCTAGCGCTTCCGCCGCGACACTGACTGTCCCATCGGGATCGACAAGGGCGAGATTTGCGGGTACTGGCGCTTCCCCCCAAGCGGCTCCGAAGTTGCCTATATACGCTCGTCCCATATGATCTACGACCATGTCATTACAATGGTGGGTGGCAATACCACTAAGATCAGCGTGTTCAGTTAAACCGCCAGGATCTAAGCGCATAAGTTTGCGGTCTTGCATTGATACGACAAGAAGACGTCCATCGGGCAGCCAACCTAAGCCTGAAGGTTCTCCGGGGACTTCCACAACAGGCTGTGGGGCTTTTTCACCAACTACGCGGTAAACCATGTGATCATGAAAGTCTGAAAACCAGAATGCTTCTTCATGCCAGCGCGGACTTTCCGCGAAACGAAAACCGCTGTGCCAAACGGTTGAAATGTAGGTGGTCACAAGTCTCCCCCAATGCGCGAAGAAAAGAATTATGCACCAATTTTACTGAATATGTGAAATCTTATAAAAAGTGATAGAAAAATACCTGTAAGAGGTGTATTTTTTATATTCAGCGTTCAAAATTTATATTTCTGTGGATGATTCGCTTACAGACGAGCAGCAACTCGTGCAACAGAGCTTTCACGACCTTCTTCAGGGTGAATGCACGTCTGACCGCGTGCACAAAGCCTACGATACTCGGCAGGGTTTTGACGCCGAGCTCTGGCATTCGATCAAATCGCTAGGATTTGCTGGCACTTGTATTCCGACTGAATTCGATGGCGCAGGTCTGGGTCTTATAGAGGCGTCGCTGCTTTCAGAGGAGTTAGGTAGGTTCGCAGCGCCGCTGTTTCTGGAAGGCCATCTGCTAGCAGGGCTGGCGATCGCTCTGGGTGGCTCTGCAGAACAAAAGCAAAAGCTACTGCCCGGACTCGCGAATGGAGAACTTGTTGGTAGTGTGGCACTTGCGAATGGCGGGGCAACCTTGTGCGGGTGGTCGCTCAACCCCGGTGGTGATGAGGTCGTAACACAGAAGATGGTGCCTCTTGGACATGTGGCTGATCTTTTTGTTGTTGGATGTGAAAACGGAAGATTGGGGCTACTGGACAAGCGCGAAGCAGATGTTTCGGTCTCCAGTTCTAATGGCGTTGATCTGAGTCGGGAGGTCTTTGAGCTCTCTTTTGAAGAAGCTGCAGTGGCGCCATTGGAAGGTTTACGTGGTGAGTTGCTCTGCGACGCGCTCTGTATTTTGTTGGCAGCGGATGCTCAAGGTGCTGCCACTAAACTAATGGAGCTGTCCGTAGAATTCGCCAACACGCGTGAGCAGTTTGGCCAGCCGATTGCCCAATTCCAATCGGTGAAGCATCAGCTCGCTGATTTTGCACTAGCAGTCGTCACGGCTCGGGGACTCTATTCACAAGCTGCTCGAGCGTTTGATGAAGACCCCAGTTCAGCGGCCAAAAGTGGTTCGATGGCAAAAGCACATATTACCGAGAACGCGGTAGCGATTGCGCGGAAGGCTGTAGAACTTCATGGTGGGATTGGTTTCACGTGGGAAAGCGACGTGCATTTTTACTTCAAGCGTGCATTGTTTGATCGCAACTACTTAGGTACCCCGGAGTTGCATCGAGAACGCTGTGTGCAGTTGTCGGGATGGGCAGCATGAACCTTTCGTCAGAATCTGGCTACACCGACTTACAGAAAAAGGCAGAAGCATTTTGCGCTACGAGTTGGCCCTTGGAAGGTACAGATGTGGAACTCCCTCATCGAGAGCAAGTCATCTTGTGGCAAAAACGGGCCATTGAAGCGGGCCTACTGCATCGTTCGCTACCCTGCGAATTTGGAGGTGGGGGTTTACCTCAGGATTTGCAGGCGGAAGTTGTCATCAAGCGCGAATTTTCACTGAGCGAAGTACCCTATCTTGAAAGTACACCGAATGGACCACAGTTCCTAGTTCCTGCGCTCCTGGAGTGTGGCACACAAGAACAGAAAGATGCCTATATATCTAAAACGCTCACGGGTGAATTCGACTGGTGCCAGGGTTACAGTGAACCCAATGCGGGGAGCGACCTGGCTGCGCTATCTTGTAAGGCTGAGCTCACGGATGACGGATGGGTCATTAACGGGCAAAAAATCTGGACCAGTAACGCACATTGCACAAATATGATGTTCGGAGTGTTTCGCACCGAACAGGATCAGAGCCGATCCCGGGGCGTTTCCTTTCTGATCGTTCCCATGGACACCCCTGGTATCGAAGTTCGCATCATCAAAACGATGCACGGTGCCACCGATGATCTATGCGAAGTGTTTTTCGACAATGCCGTCGTACCTGAATCCAATATAGTAGGTGGAAGAGGCGAAGGGTGGGCAGTCACCAAGAGTGTCCTTAAGTACGAAAGACTCTGGTTAGCAGACACTTCTATCATTCATGGCCTGTTTACACATTTGGTAGATCTTGCTCGTCGCACGACGAGAGGCGGAAATTCGGCGATATTTGATTCAACGGTTCGTCAAAGGCTGGCTCAGATTGAGGCTTGGGTCGAGTGTCAGGACATGTTGGTCGGTCGTATGATCGCAGCTGAGGTCCGTGGCGCCGGACAGGAAATGGATGGCGAAATGCAAACGGCCAAACTGCTCTCGACCAACACTCAAGAGCTCATGGCAGACTTGGTGATCGATCTTCTCGGTGAGGATGCGCTCATAGCTCAAGATGAAACCAAAGCCACGACGATGATGAATCTGCCGAGGTGGGTAAGCAACCAACGTTGGGTCAATACCTATTTTGCGAGTCTTGCTAGCACATTAGGAGGCGGGACGTCTAACATTCAGAAGAACGCCATTGGCGAACACCTGTTGGGCCTGCCGCGTGATGTCAGAGGTTACTGACTTCCGCCGAGTGAATTCTCATGAAAGCCATTGATCTTTTTGTTAATCCCAACTTTGCCAGCGATAATGCTGACAGCCAAGTTACGCAAGAGGTCAACGAGCGGCTTTTCAAGCGGGGAGACGATTTCTTTCAAGACTGCACGATAGAGGGTTTACTTGCCGATATGGACCTTGGCGGAATCGAGCACGCCGTCTTGAACGTAGATCCTGAAAATCCACCTTCGCGCGTTCTCGAATTTTCTCGACGTCATCCTGACCGCTTTAGCCTGTGTGCGCTGGTAGACCTGAAACATCTTATGGATGCGTTCTGGGCTGTGGAGGATCTGGTCAAGACTGAACACGTCACCCTCGCCAGGGTCATGCCGTCGCTGTTTGAAAAAGCACCGACTCATCCGCACTTCTATCCCCTTTATGCGAAATGCGTCGAATTAGACTTGCCATTGAGCATTTTCACAGGGATGCCGGGCCCACTGTTGCCTTCGGAATATCAAGACCCAATACATCTTGATCGTGTATGTTTGGACTTTCCGACACTTAAATTAATTATGACCCATGGCGCGGATCCCTGGTGGAGTACAGCGATTCGGTTGATGCTGAAGTATCAAAATCTATACATGATGACTTCGGCCTGGAAGCCCAAGTATTTGCCGAATGAATTGATTGAATTTATGAATTCCCGTGGGCAGGACAAGGTCATGTGGGCATCTGATCACCCTGTATTGGATATGGTTGAGTGTCTTGGGGGCGTTTCTGAGCTTTCAGGCAAGCTCAAACCGGAGGTGCTTGAAGGCTATCTTCGTGGCAACGCCGATCGAGTGTTGTTCGCGGAAAGGAATCCACGGTAGGTGGGTGAGCGAGCAAACGAAGCATAACTTTGATGCCATTGTTATTGGCGCGGGAATCAGTGGCCTTTATGCGGTTCAACACCTGAGGAAGCTGGGGTTAAGTGTTCAGGGTTACGACGGTGCGTCTGCGCCTGGTGGAACCTGGTGGTATAACCGGTACCCCGGCGCCAGGATTGATGGCCCGAGTAGCCCATACTACTGTTTCACGTTTGCAGGTTCCGAGTCTCTCATGAACGAATGGGACTGGACCGAAACACAATCTGACCAAGCAACGATACTTGCCTACATACAGCGGTTTGCTGATGAGTTTAATCTCATAGAGTGCTACCAGTTTGACACCTGGGTCAGACGAGCTGAATGGGATGTACCGGCGCGACAGTGGGTGATTGAAACGGATTGTGGTGAAACAGCCTCAGCTCAGTTTTTAGTTTGTGCGTTAGGTAGTTTGTCAGCCGCACACTTGCCAGATATCCCAGGTCTAGATGATTTTGCCGGAGAGTGCTATCACACGGGGCGGTGGCCTCATAACCCAACTTCGTTTTCCGATAAGCGAGTGGGTGTTATCGGTACTGGGGCCTCAGGGATACAAGTCATTCCAGAACTCGCTAAAGAGGCGGATCACCTCACCGTGTTCCAAAGGACACCTCAATACACCGTGCCCGCCAGAAACCGTCCGCTTAGTCCAAAAGTGTTAGCAGATGTTCGCGCGAACTGGGATTCGATTCGGGTGGGGATGAAAACCCATCCGGGCGGCATGCCTATGGAGGTTGCAACGCGCTCGGCGTTGCAAGACTCGCCGGAGGAAAGGCAATTACAATACGAAGCGTTGTGGGAGGAAGGCAGCCTGAACTTTTATATCGGAGGCTACGCCGATATCCTGACAAACGAAGAAGCCAACCGGACCATGGCGGATTTTGTCAGGCAGAAAATCGATCAGATCGTGGATGATCCGGGGGTAGCAAGAAAACTCAAACCCGACTATCTGATCGGGACTAAGCGACCCGTCCTGGACAATGGCTACTATGAAACCTTCAACCGTGACAACGTCTCGCTCGTTGACCTACGAGAAGATCCGATCACCAGATTCGAAAAAGACAGTATCCTCACCGCGCACAATGAACATGGCCTCGATGTCATCGTGTTCGCAACAGGCTACGATGCGGTTAGTGGATCAATGTTGCGGCTCAATCCAAAAGGCCGGGACGGCTCGTCGATGGCCGATAAGTGGTCGGAGGGCTTCGACAACTATTTGGGTCTCTCGGTCGCGAATTTTCCGAACATGTTCATGCTCCAAGGACCTGGTTCTCCGGGGGTGTTGTATAACCAACCGTTTGGTTCTGAGCAGCAAGTGACTTGGATTGGAAATTGTGTGAGTTACTTGCGCGGGCATGGACTGAGTTTCATAGAGCCGGAAGAGGAGGCTGAACAGAGTTGGGCTCGAGAGCTCGAAGCGCTCGCGAGCCAGACGCTCTATCCGCGTACGGACTCCTGGTACACCGGTGCCAACATACCAAATAAGCCGCGTCAGTTTTCGGTACACCTTGGCGGCCCCATTTATTTTCAGCGTTTGGCCGAGATTGCGGATGCCGACTATCAGGGATTTCTGCTGCAGTAGCGAAATAATCATATGAGTGACGTCAGACCATTTGAAATCAGCATAGCTGACGATCAGATTGCTGATCTAAAGCGGAGACTCGCATACGCACGATGGGTCGAAGAGGAAACGGTTGATGACTGGAGTCAGGGCGTTCCTTTATCTTACCTGCGTCCACTCTGCGACTATTGGCTACATCGTTATGATTGGCGCCAACGCGAGGTACTGCTCAATCGCTTCCCACAGTTTCAAACGGAAATACACGGTCTCAATGTACATTTCATCCATGTCCACTCCCCTGTGTCAGAAGCTACTCCCCTGATCATGACTCATGGTTGGCCGGGGTCCGTTGTTGAGTTTCAAAAAGTCATTGGTCCATTAACCAACCCGGTCCAGTATGGTGGAGATGAGAAAGACGCGTTTCACCTCGTGTGCCCATCATTACCGGGGTATGGCTTTTCAGCAAAACCGACAGAGCTTGGCTGGGGTTTAAACAAAATAGCAGACACGTGGTCAGAGTTGATGCTGCGGCTTGGCTATCATCGATACTTTGCTCAAGGAGGGGATTGGGGCGCCATGGTGTCAACGTGTATGGGGTCGCGAGACCCAGATCATTGTCAGGGCATTCATCTCAATATGGCTATTGCCCCGCCTACGGAGGAGAGTCTCGATGATCTGGATGATTTTGAGAAAGCCAGCATTTCGAGCCTCGAGACGTTTGAGCGCTCCGAGACCGCGTATGCAAAACAGCAAGGAACACGTCCACAAACACTCGGCTACGGCTTGGTAGATTCCCCAGTAGGGCAGGCGGCTTGGATCATGGAGAAGTTCTATCGTTGGACGGACTGCATGGGCAATCCAGAGAACATTCTCACTCGAGACGAGTTGCTCGATAACGTGATGTTGTATTGGTTGCCTGCAACCGGCGCGTCATCTGCTCGCTTGTATTGGGAGAGCACCGGCTCGGTTCCGGAGGAGGATGTGACTGTCCCGGTAGGCGTGAGTGTTTTTCCTAAGGAAATTCTCAAGCCATCAAGGAGGTGGTGCGAGGCGCGGTATGCCAATCTGGTTTACTACAATCGACCGGAAAAAGGTGGTCACTTTGCAGCGTTCGAGCAGCCCGATTTATTCGTCGAGGAAATAAGGGCCGCATTCCGCGCTATGCGGAATTAGTGCTCAAACCACTTAATAAACACCGCTCGGTAGTTTCGTATGGTCCCAGGAATAAATGCTGTCTGGAATTACGCTGTAGACCTTTCTACCGGCTGGCAGTGAATTCACCGTATCGCTGTTTTGTTCGATTTGTTCAGTTTGTTGAGTGCCGGGTCGCGGGTAGCGCCTGGCGATTTCGACCAGGTATTTACTCACATCATCGACGATCTCCACGCGCCCCTGGATCACAAGACCTTTGAGCGTCGCGTATTCGTCGCCGGATTCGATCATGCAGGTGACACGTGGATCACGGTCCATGTTTCGAGCTTTCTGGCTGGTTGCGTAGGTGTTAAAGCATACCTTCCGATCTACTAGCGCGTACCACATCGCTGACAGGTGAGGTTGGCCGCTATGGCCGATAGTCGCGAGCTGCAACGTACGACCCGATTCGAGGTAGACCACCTGCTCGTCGGCGGACATTGCAATCTCATGTCGGCGCTTGGGCATTTTCAGGCAAATACAGCGAGGCTATCGAGGTCGTCCATGGCGGCAGAGATGCGTTGAATCAGTTTCATTGAGGCATCACGAGGTTGCATGTCTTCGGGGAGAAAATCCGGTGGGCACAAAGTAGGTGTCCACATCAGCATCGCGGCCGGTAAAAATCGCCGATATCCGGTGAACGCGGCATCGAAGTCGAATTCTTGGCCAGTGATGCGGTTCATTTCTTCCAGATATAGGCTCAGCAAATCACGTTCCCATAGGCGTCGATCTTCTGTGGTCAACATGGTGGATACCGCGTAGGCAAAGTCTCGTTCCCAATCACAGATAGAACAACACTGCCAGTCGCACAAACCCATGCGACCGCTGCCAGTTTTGTACCAATTGCGAAGGTGCACATCGGAGTGAATCAGGGTTTGTGGCGTATCTTGATGAGCCATGAGGGATTCGATGCAGGCATCGAAGATCTTATTTCCACTATCGTGTAGCGAGGGCGGAATCACTTCGCGTGCCTCATCCATGGCGATGTTGTGCTGGTCACGCAAGGATCCCCCGGCAGTGTAAACGTCATACCAGCGTCGCAGCCACGGGTATTTTGCTTGCAACGCCGGATCTCCGTAGAAAGGACCATGTAGATGCGCCAATAAACGGACTACATCCTCGGCCTCAGAATGGGATATCGAACTGTTTTCGTCACAGAACTGCGCATCTTTCGACTGGCAGAGATCGTCAATGATGACGATGGCGCGGTAGTTCTCCTCGTCCAATGCGAAGTAGTGGCCGACTGGCGATTCGATTTGGAGGCTCGCGGCGATCTCAGTGCAGAAATGGCCTTCTGCCTGAGCGGTCCCGTTCACGATGTTTGCGATCCGGTTTTCGAATCCCGGGTAGGTTTTAGCAAAGAGCTTATTGTTAGTGCCGTTTGCTCTTTCCAGTTGCAGATGACCGCGAACGGAGGTGCCCTGGCTGGCAGGGGTTAGCTGAAAATCTGTCACCGCTGGTTGGTTTGCCCCGGAACCCATGCAGGCATCCAACCACTCCAAGGTGATCGCTTCGATACTCCAGGGAACATCGTTGCGATCAATTGCCAATGGCCTTTCTCGGGCATCGCGAGCAGCCAGTTGCCTGGCCTTCTCGACATTCTCTGGCGTGTATGCAATCACACTGTCAAGACCTGCGCTCAGGCAGGCAATTCCACGTTGTACAGTTTTGCTGCATTGTCCTGGAAGATCTTGCGTTTGCGATCATCGCTCCAGTTCTCGCTGACCTCTGCGATGTACTCCTGGACATCCGGATATAGACACGTCGGATGGGGGAAATCGGTCTCAAACAGAACGTTGTCTTCACCCACATCATCGATCAGATTTTTTGGAGCCGACTTTTCAAACCAGAAGCAGGCGTAGAAGTTATCGCGGAAGTACTCTGACGGCTTCTTTTGCAGGTTTACCTCTGATTGGGAGTTGGTTTCTTCCCACTCGTAGTCCAACGATTCCAGAATGAAAGGCACCCAGCCAATGCCGCTTTCGACGCTGACGATCTTGAGGTTCGGGCAGCGGTCCAGAATTCCGCTAGCGATTACGTTTTTGACCACCCGGCCGTTCTCAATGAAGAGCGCAGCCGAACCGAGCGCCATTCGTGTTTTATCACCGCGGGATGGCCAGGAAGCGCGCCCATACATATTGAAGGATTCTTCACTGGCGCCGATGTGGAAGTTGATCGGCATGTCTAGATCGTGGCAGACATCCCAGAATGGCTTCCACGCGTCTTCTGCAAGGTCGGGAAGTCCGATGGTGTCTGGATCACTGCACATATTGATGCCGCGCAACCCCATCTCCTTAGCCCGCTCTACTTCCTTGGTTGTTTGTTCAATGTTCCACCAAGGCATCACAGCCATGGGCAGCAGACGGTCGTTGGAATCGGCTTGAATCTCGGCCATCGCATCGTTGAAGATTTGCGTGCAGGCTAGACGGAAATCCTGATCCTCGACTTTCACAAACTCCTGGTTGCCGAAACCGCCAACATTTGAGTAGAGGACCTGCGCGTAGATGCCGAGATGATCGAGCATTTTGACGCGTTCTTTCATGTCATATGAGGCAGGGTGGACATCTTCCAGGCCCCAGTTGAGAAAGTCGACGTTTGTATCTTTGCTGCCATCGGGTGCGATCACGGAAGATGCGCAGTTACCAAACATCTCAATATCGCCTTCAATGACCCAGGCGCAGGAGCCGTCTGATCTCCGTACAAACTGGGGCACACGATCTTTGAGCGATGCTGGAGCCCTGGAGGTCCACAGATCGTGCGGTTCGCTGATGTGTGCATCAACGTCGATGATCGAAAGTCCGGGAATTGCTTGAGTCATAGGGGTCTCCATAAAGCAACAGGTCACGATTTCCAAACAGTCTATTCTACATTTATACAGATATCTATAGAACAATGCTAAATATACGACGATATAACGACAGAAATACCTTCATAAATTTAAATAGGACGCTATAGATGTGTTATCTTCAGCGATCAGATGTCGCGTGCCAGTCTATTCGTGAGCCAGTAGAATATGTCTCGGACAGTGGAGTCTTAGTTGGAAAACCGCACCCTGCGATGGCCTAGCGCCACGCCGATGGTCGACGAGCTCGACCTCAACATTATCGATAGTCTTCGTGACGACCCGATTGTGCCCAACGCACATCTGGCGCAGCGATTTGATGTCGCGAGCGCGACAATTGGCACGCGAGTGCAGCGTCTGAAAAACGAAGGGATTGCACGCGTGATCGGTGCAACGCCTCTGCGAAACGCTGGCTTTCCTGTACTCGCTTGGATTTGGATCCATGTCGAGAGTGAGACATTGTTATCGATTGACGAACTAGGTGAGCGACTGGCCTCGCTCGAAGGCACTCTGGTCGTGGGTGCGGAGCTGGGCGAAGAGCAGATCAGAATTGTTTATGCGACAAAAAGATATGAGATGATCGAAGAGTTTGTGGAAAAAGAGATCGGCTCTATCCCTGGCGTATCCCGTGTGCAGGTGGCAGTGAAGTCGCGTGTGCACAAGGAGCGGGCGGATATCGGAGTTAGATCTCCGGCGGGTGATTCGACAGAAGAGAGGTATCGCATACTGGCTGCGACACCGCTTGTAGATAAACTGACCGACATTGAGTTAAGACTGCTGGCTGAGGTTCAAATTGATGGCCGTCTCGGCAAGCGGGAACTGTCACGGCGATTGGACATCAGTGAATCGATGGTGCGATCAAGATTGAACTCTCTCATCGAGCAGGAACTACTAGCCTACATTCTGGTGCTACATCCACGCGCCCTTGGCATACGTCGGTTTGCTGTTGTGGAGATTGATGTTGACCATCGGAATGTCTCCAGGGTTGTAGAGGCATTGAAGGCGATGGATGAGGTGAGTTTCGTCGGGACTCGATATGGACGTGACTATCGAATTGAGATCAGCGTCTATGCACCTTCCACGGCGAGCCTCGATCGATTCTTAAACGCCTCACTGGCCTTGTTGGAAGGTGTGAAAGGTTATCATGTGACGCTTAACGCCCGTGGATATAAACATGATCCATGTTGGCTTATGGCAGACGCCGCTCTGGTGTAAGTCTGCCATTCAAGATTGCGCGGAACGCAACACGTGGCGGGTATCGTGTTTGTAGCCTGAAACTACATGAATGACCCTGCTGCCGATCACGCCAGGAATGGGAGCGATCGTTCGATTCAGAAGAGACGCTAGCGCACCCTTTGAATTCACAAAAGCGACTGCTTTCACTCGGTGGGATCTTCCGGTAGTGGTGAACACATGGCTTGTATCAGGCAATGCACGCAATGCTTCGGTCACACCTGAGTGATAGTGGTGGTCGATGTCGACTTCTATGATTACGCATTGTGTCCGACCGAATGCAGGGGGAAATACAAGCGTTTTCAGTTCCAGTAGTTTTCGCTCTTCCATTGCGCGAATATCGGTCCGTACCGTGCGTTCAGATTTGCCAACTTCGCGGGCAATCTGGCGTATGCTCTGGCGACCATTCGTTCTTAGCTGAATGAGTACATTTTTCTCTGTGTCACTCAGGTTCTCGGCCAATGGTGGTAAGAATTCTTGTTCTGACCCAACGCCACCCCTTAACTTTGATAGGACGTTGTTGCGTTCCAGGTTTATTTGCGTGACGAAATCAACATGAAGGCTCTCCAGCCCGCGTATTTGGCCAAGCTTGCTTTCAATGATCTGGTCCGCGTGATCGAGGCTGGCTGCGGAAATCCAGAGAAGAAGTTGGTACTCGGCGAGTAGTGAAGCGATCACGAATACTTCAGGAATGGTGGCTATCGCTTGAGTGATCTTGTCGAGCGATAGCGCGTAGGCTGGATCCAATCGGACAAATGCCAGCACTAGAGCATCGTGGCCAATAGCGTCGTATGGCGTGAGCGCTACAACTCGCGCGATTCCTTCGTCGTGCATCCTTCGGATTCGAGTGCCGATGGTCGCGCTTACGACGGAAAAATCCCTCGCCAGAGCGGTGCTTGTGACCTGTGGATCGTCGAGCAGACGGTCGACAATCTTGATATCCAACTCATCGGTCAGAGGGTGATCGATTAATTGCTGGTTGTTCTCTGGATGTGACGGCAGATTGAGCGGACTGCCACTTCTGGATGCCAAATTTCGTTACTCCTGATTCGAATGCGATGTTACCTCGCGACGCGACATATTCAGTCCCGTACGCTTCTTTCGAAGCTTGTGCTCACTTTCGCAGAAGCATGTGTCTTTCTGCAACAGATTACACCTTTGACGAAGAGCCTTCTCATAATATTTTGATTTTGGCTATCGTAATGGTAATAAAACAAAAAGATATTGCCTAAAAAATACTAAATAATGTAAAAAACCTTTCGAAAATTGAATATATGGTTGTTTTGCTTTATCTTCGTATGGAAATGAAGTGGGGGGCGTGATGGCAGATACGCATGCAGAGCTGACACTGGACGAGATTGACGTGAGCGATCCTGTGATTTGGGGGAACGATACGTGGCAACCACTGTTTGCACGTTTGCGGCAGGAGGACCCGGTTCACTATTGCGCTGATAGTAAAGTCGGACCTTTCTGGTCGGTTACGCGGCACGCGGATATCAAATTCGTCGACACGCATCACCAGATATACTCCACCCAAGCCAAAGGCTTAGCACTACAAGATTCACCCCCTGACCGTGCGGAGGGACCCGCCTTCATTGAAATGGATCCCCCTGAACATGATTCTAAACGCAAGGCCGTGGCACCCGCCGTCGCCCCGTCGAATATTCGGTATCTGGAGGCTCTTATCCGCGAGCGTGCAGTGGATATCCTCGATAATCTGCCGACCGGCGAGGAATTCAATTGGGTGGACACAGTTTCCATCGAACTCACCTCCCGCATGCTAGCTACGCTCCTGGATTTTCCCTTCGAGGACCGTAGACGCCTGGTTTACTGGAGCGATCTGGCAACAAACACCGAAGAAAACATGGGTGAAGGTGGTGTCACGCCTGAGCATCGGATGGCCGAGTTGGGTGAGTGTGCCCAGGTACTTGCAGGGCTATTTGTGGAGCGCGGTGCGAAAGAACCAGGTACCGATTTGATCAGCATGCTGGCGCACAACGAAGCGACCAAGGATATCGTGCAGACGAACCCGTACGAGTTTCTGAATACTATGATGTTGTTGATTACCGGTGGTAACGACACGACACGCAATACCATCAGCGGCGGAGTTGTTGCTTTGAACCGGTATCCGGATCAGTTCGCGAAGTTGTACGAAAATCCTGGCTTGATACCCAATGCCGTCGCGGAAATGATCCGTTGGCAAACACCCGTGATCTATCAGCGTCGCACAGCCATGGAAGACACCGAGTTAGCTGGTAAAAAAATTCGTGAGGGCGACAGGGTTGCGATGTGGTATGCGTCAGGTAACCGGGACGAGACGGTTTTTGAAGATGCGGAAAAACTAGTGATCGACCGCCCGAATGCCCGCCAACATCTTTCATTTGGTTATGGCGTACACCGCTGTATGGGTAACAGACTGGCAGAACTCCAGCTCCGTGTTCTGTGGGAAGAGATTTTGCCACGCTTCAGCAAGATCGAAGTTGTGGGAGAGGTCGTTCGAACGCGGAACAACATCTTGCGAGCGATTGAAAAAGTGCCTGTCATTCTCGAGCGAAAATAGTAGTGAATCAGTTAGAGAATTTTCGCGCAGACGCTCAGAGATGGCTTGCAGAGCACTTTCCTTCCTCGCTCCAGAGCAAACCACCTGCACATGTCGCAGGATATGGCGGTAAGTTTGAAGGCGATATGGAGCAGTGGCGCGTAGCGTTGGGTGAAAAAGGCTGGTCGGCACCGATGTGGCCAGCCGAATATGGTGGAGGGGGGCTCACAACAGAGGAAGCGCGTGTTTTGCGCGAGGAAATGAAGAAAGCGGGAGCCTTCAATCCCATTGGCGGTTTCGGGATCATGATGTTCGGTCCAACGCTGCTCGATGTTGCGACCGAAGAACAGAAACAACGTTATCTTCCGCCTATCGTTCGGGGAGATATCCACTGGTGTCAAGGTTATTCTGAGCCGGGCGCAGGATCCGATCTCGCGAATATCCAGAGTTTTGCTGAGGACAAAGGTGATCACTTTGTCATCAACGGTTCCAAGATCTGGACCACGGGTGCGGTGGAAGCAGACTGGATGTATGGCATTTTCCGAACAGACAAATCCAACAAGTACGAAGGCATCAGCTTCATCCTGCTGGATATGAAGTCTCCGGGTGTAGAAGTAAAGCCAATCACACTGATCTCCGGCAGGTCTGAATTTAATGAGGTGTTCTTTACGGATGTTGTGGTACCGAAAGACCAGCTTGTTGGTGAGAAAAACAAGGGCTGGGCGATAGGCAAGCATCTGCTCCTGCATGAACGACAAAGCATCTCTGGCAGTGGTGCAATGGGTTCGCGAAAGTACGGGATCGTGGATGCTGCTCGCGACTATATCGGCCTGGCGGAAGATGGAAAGCTTGCGGATAAAGCCATGCGAGAACGCATTGCGCGCCAGCGAATGACCGCGCATGCCTACTCACAGACCACTAAGCGTCTCAACGCAGAAGCAGCCGTGCACGGTCCGTCGCCAGCGATCGGTATTCTCAAAGTCGCTTGGGCAAAAATGAATATGGAAAGGCTCGAACTTGCCCTGGAAATCATGGGAAATAGAGGCCTCGCATGGGAAGGCGAGGGCTTCAAGGATGAGGAACTGGAGTACGTCAGATCATGGCTGCGTTCGAAAGCAAACTCCATTGAAGGCGGCTCGACGGAAGTCAACCTCAATCTGGTCGCCAAGCGTGTGCTTGGTCTGAAGGGGTACTGATCATGGCGGTTCTGACCGAAGAGCAATCAATGCTGAAGGACCAGGCGTGCAACTGGGTTCGAGATGAAGCGCCTGTCAGCAAATATCGAGAGATGCGGGATTCGAATGAACCTCTCGGGTTTCAGAAGGATGTCTGGCAGGAGATCTGTAATCTGGGCTGGCCGGGCATTCTCATTCCTGAAGAATACGGCGGCTCAAATCTGGACCTTCAAACCTTCGGGGTGGTGTTGGAGGAATTGGGTCGCGGATTGACGGCGAGTCCGTTGTTGGCCTCGGGACTGGTCGGAGCAAGTGCGGTGTTGCTAGGCGGAAATGAAGGGCAAAAAAAGCAGTGGCTGCCTAAGATCGCCACCGGCGAGACTATCGCCACGCTAGCGCTGGACGAAGGCCCCCACCATGCGCCGAGTCGTACTACGCTGGAAGCAAGGCATCGGGGTGATAGATTCGCTTTAACTGGCAGCAAGCATTTTGTCCCTGAGGGTATGGCCGCTAATCTACTGATCGTCGCTGCTCGAACTGATGGAGCGGCCGGAGATCAGAACGGTATTACACTTTTTCTGATAGAGGGCACTAGTGCAGGGCTTGAACGACGGCCGCTCGATTTGGTGGACCATCGCGGTCACGCGGATATCGAATTTTTAGGTGTCGAGGCTTCTTCCGAACAGGTCCTGGGTGAAGTGGGTGGAGGGTTCGAATTGTTGGATGCCGTTCTGGATCGAGCTCGAGCCGGATTAGCTGCTGAAATGCTTGGCACCGGGGCAGAGGCTTTCGATCGCACACTCGAGTACCTGAAGACCCGCGAGCAGTTCGGCCAGGTCATTGGTAGTTTCCAGGCGCTGGGGCATCGGGCGGCGACTCTCTACATGAATATGGAGTTTGCGCGCTCCTCGGTTGAAGGGGCGTTAGCTGGCGTGGACCAGGGTTCCAATGAAGTAGCCAAGCTCTGTTCACTGGCCAAGTGCCGAGTCGGCGACTTCCTCTATGACATGAGCAACGACATGATTCAGATGCATGGCGGCATCGGCATGACGGATGAGTTCGACGCCGGGTTCTTCTTGAAACGGGCGCGCGTTGCAGAAGCGACCTTTGGTAATCGAGCTTTCCACCTGGATCGGTACATCGGTTTCGAAGGCATATGAAGAATCCGCTCCACAATGTTGCCATTGTTGGTGCGTACAACACCGAACAGGCACGCCGCATCCCCGGCGCTTCGTCAGATGGTCTAGCGTTGCAGGCACTGAGAGGCGCCCTGGACGATGCAACGCTCAACGTTCAGGACATTGATGGTATCGCCGCTTTTTTCATGGAACCTGAGCTCAATTCCATGCTTATGGCAGGTCAACTGGGTCACCGTCCGAGTTGGGTTGCCGGTAATAATCGATTGGGGGTCGCCCTGCTGACTGACGCCGCCCTGGCGATCAATGCGGGTTTATGCAGTACGGTGGCGATATTCGGTGGTGGTGCATCGATGCTGGCACCCGCAGCCGACTCTGGCCATGTCTCTCACTGGACTCGGCCGGTAGAAGAGTGGACCGAGTGTTGGGGTCTGTTCACACCTGCTGAATTCGCGCTGGTTGCTCAACGACAAATTGTTGAAAGAGGTGTTACTCCAAGACAAGCAGCCATGGTGGCCTCGATAATCAGGAACAACGGCTCGATAACAGAAAAGGCGACAAATTTCGGTAAGCCCTCTGTTACCCCGGAAGACGTGCTCGCGTCACGCAATGTCGCATCCCCTCTGCATCTACTCGACTGCTGTATGAATTCGGAAGGCGGTGGCGCGATGATCGTTACGAGCATTGAGCGTGCTCGCGACCTAGATGTCACACCCGTGTATTTGCACGGTGCCGGTCTTGAGGTGATAGACAAGGGCTATCACTTACCAGGCGATTGGTCCCTTAGCGGGGACCTCGGACAGAGAGCCGCGAACATCGCTTTCCAACAGGCTGGAATCGCTCGTAGTGATATCGATTTTGGTGAGATTTACGATCCGACCTCATATGAAGTGATCCGGCAACTGGAAGCGTTTGGGATATGTAAGCCTGGTGAAGGCGGTGGCTTTGTCGAAGAGGGCAACGTTGAGTTAGGCGGGGCCTTCCCGATCTGTACCGATGGCGGCACCATGGCTTTCAGTCATTCGGGCACAACGCAGACCATTCAGAAACTCATTGCAGCAGTGCAACAGCTTCGCGGTAGAGCGGGCCAGACGCAGGTCAAAGACGCGGAGTTCGGCATTGTTTCCAACGCGGGTTCAGCAGCGTGCCTGAACGATGTAGCGATTCTTGGCGCGAGCCCAGCGTCACCCTGAAGCGCTAGTAAGGAGAAAACCGTTGTCACAGATCCCTCTTCCGCGTCCGACTCAACACTCCAAACCCTACTGGGATCGATGTCAGGCCGGTGAGTTGGCGGCACCCCGGTGTGATGGGTGTGGGAATCTGTTTTTTCCGCCGCGCGCCGGATGTCCTCGATGCTTAAACCCGGACGTCACATACGAAGTCAGTTCCGGGAAAGGTATTGTTTACAGCTTTACTCGAATAGATCGAGCACCCGGGCCTGAGTTTGAAACCCCTTATGTTGTTGCGATTGTTGAAGTTGAAGAGGGTTGGCATCTCGGCACGCACATCATCGGTTGTGATCCTGAAGAAGTGGATATCGGGATGGCAGTGGAAGTGGATTTTAGAAAAATGTCGGACGAGATCACGTTGCCTTTTTTTAGACCAAGTGAGCGGAATAGTGAGTAAAGACGAAGGCTCCATCTCCACGGAAGTTCGCAGGCACATTTTTTTGATTGGGCTCAATCGGCCGGAAAGCTACAACGGATATACCCCCACTATGGCTAAGCAGTTGATCCAGGCGCTTACTCGATTAGACGAGGATGCCAGCCTGAGGGTCGGCGTCATATTTGGCCACGGCGATCACTTCACTGCTGGGTTAGACCTACCTAAGTGGACCGGTCATATGTCGCGTGGTGGCTCTCGTCAAGGTATTGAGAACCCGCAAATCGATATCTTTGGTCTGGGTCGTGCTTGTCGGAAACCCATAGTGACAGCGCCGAAGGGGATCTCTTTTACGCTCGGTGTGGAGCTCATGATTGCCGGTGATATTGTGATTGCCGCTGACAATTGTCGATTTTCTCAGCTCGAGCCTAAACGTGGACTTATGGCGACCGGTGGAGCCACGATTCGGATGGTGGAGCGCAGTGGGTGGGGCAATGCCATGTATCACCTGCTTACTTCAGAT
The DNA here is from genome assembly GCA_965227885.1 of Candidatus Azotimanducaceae bacterium. GTDB lineage: Bacteria > Pseudomonadota > Gammaproteobacteria > Pseudomonadales > Azotimanducaceae > UBA4421. Next base: position 5,259,820 of record OZ245781.1, on the reverse strand, counting down.
GAATTCGATGCGCTCGAAGCCTACAGGATAGGTCTTGTCCAGGAAGTGGTCCCGGTTGGCCAGGAACTGGACAGGGCAATAGATATTGCAGAGATGATTGCTGCGTGTGCGCCGTTGGCTGTTCAAGAAACGAAAGCATCTTCGCGCCGTTATCTGTTGGAAGGCTATGAGGCTGCGGTGGCAGAGTTTAGCGCTACACAGGCAAAGCTTGTAGCAACCGAGGATGCGCAAGAGGGGGTGCGTAGTTTCGTTGAGCGTCGCAGTGCGCAGTTTAAAGGCCGTTAAAAATTTACAGAACTTTGAACCTGAGGAGAAATAGATGAGCAAATACATCATGATGGTCTACACCAACCCGGTGGAAGGAAAAGAAGACGAATACAATGAGTGGTACTCCAACGTCCACTTAAGCGAAGTACTGGGGTTGCCGGGATTTGTTGGCGCCCAGCGATTCGAGTTGACTGACCCGTCTGCGCAAGGCGCGCCACCACACAAGTACCTGGCAGTCTATGAGCTCGAAACCGATGACCCCAACAAGCCAAGCGAAGCGCTCAACGCTGCATTGGTTGCCGGTGAGCTCAACATGAGCGACGCGCTCGATATGTCGAATCCTGCGTCGGCTATTTACGGCCCGATTTCGGATCGCTTAGAAAAGAATTGAGCCGCGGCGCGTGAAGAAGAATGAGGCGAAACCCCGCGTCGGCGGACCTTATGCACATTATGTGCTCTTTGTGCTGGTGCTTGTTTCAGTCTTCAACGCAATTGATCGTAACATTCTTTCGATTCTTTCCAATGAGATACAGCGGGATCTTGGTGTCGGAGATGCAGAGATGGGGTTCCTTTATGGGACCGTATTTGCGCTCTTTTATGCTGTGTTTGGCATCCCATTAGGACGCTTTGCCGACGTTTGGGTGCGCAGGAGCGTCATTTCTATAGGGCTCATGTTCTGGAGTGCGATGACGGCCCTGTCGGGACTTGCAAGATCCTTTCCTGTCTTGGCGCTATTGCGAATGGGTGTGGGCATCGGCGAAGCAAGTGCCTCCCCCGCCGCTTATTCCCTGCTGTCGGATTACTACTCGCCGAGGTTGCGCGCGACCGTTATTGCCATCTATTCATCAGGCCTCTTTATTGGTGGTGGCTTGGGTCTCTTCCTGGGTGGATATATTTTGGATACGTGGGCAGCAGCCTATCCAGAAGCAGGAGATGCGCCGTTTTCACTGAAGGGTTGGCACGTAGCGTTTATTGTCGTGGGTCTACCCGGCATATTGATGGCGTTTTGGGTCCGGACCTTGAAAGAACCGTTACGCGGTATCAGTGAAGGATTAGTTACCGAATCGAAGAGTGAGAACGCCGGTAAAACCCTCACGGATGAACTGGCCTCCATATTGCCGGTCTGGAGCTTGATGCGGCTGAAACGGGACGGCGGATCGGTGGCAAGGAATGCCACCATTGCGTTGTCTATTATTTCGATCTGCGCTCTGCTGATTTTGCTGACAGGAAGCGTCGCGCAATGGTCTGCGCTTGGTCTTGGCGTTTACTGCATCATCACCTGGGCTCAATCGCTCGCAGTTAGAGATCCGGTGGCGTATGGCATGATCTTTCAGGCTAAAGGGATGCGCTATACGATGTTAGCCTTCCCTAGTCTTACCTTTTTTGGCTTTGGTGTCGCCTTCTGGATTGCGCCGCTGCTCTTGCGCAGGTTTGAAGTTGGTGCGGGCGACGTGGGGTTGTACATAGGGCTTGGTTCTGCAGCAGGTGGCATCGTCGGTGCAATTCTTGGTGGGGTTCTTGCCGATTGGTTTAAGCAATATCATCCTTCCGGGCGATTGGCGGTGGGTTTTATTTCTGTGTTCGGGATGGTGCCCTTAGCGCTTGCGACGATCACTGCCGACAGTTTGCAATCGGCTGGACTATTCTTCTTCTTTTATAGTGTTTTCAACACACTCTGGACCGGCGTTCCGCCAAGTACCGGGGCGGACCTGGTGCTGCCTCGGATGAGGGCTGTTGTTGGCGCCTACTATGTATTGAGTGCCACTTTTATCGGCGCGGCGCTCGGACCTTACAGTGTCGGATTGCTGTCAGATAATTTAGCTGCTGCTGGTATGGCGTCCGCCGAATCGTTGCAAACTGCGATAGCGAGTTCAGCCATGGTGGTACCTGTCACATTGGTGCTGCTGATTCTCGCTTGGCGCTTCGTACCAGAGGATGAATGCAACCGCATTGAGCGTGCCCGAGCATTAGGCGAACAAATAGAAGCTGCAAAAGCGTAATCAACCATCCTCATATATTTCGTTTCACGACCTATCCAATAAAAATACATCCATTTTATGGTTGTCCAACCTTCTGTCTGATCGTAATTCTTGCGTGAAGATAGAACATTTTAAAATAAGCGAATGTCTTTTCTGGACCTGTAGATAATATTTGATAAAAAGGAAAAAATTTTACTGTTTTGAAAATAAATAGAGTTATCTACGAATAATATTTAGTATATATTGCATTTTTGATGCCTATATATTAAAAAGTGCATTGCCGCCGAATGAAAAAGCTTCGTCTATGAAGCTCGTGGTTAACGAATTGGGGAGAATTCAATTGAATAATTCATTGCATTTACTTCGCGTGGTGTCCGGACTAATCGCTATTGCGGTGTTTGGCTCAGCGAATCAGGTTTACGCAGAATCAGAGGTTTTGGAAGAAATCGTTGTAACTGCACAGAAGCGCGAGCAGACCTTGCAGGATACATCCGCGTCAATTACGGCGTTTACTGCAGATATGATCGACGAGCGCGGATTAAACGATACCGAAAAGTTGTCTCTCGCCACGCCGGGAGTGCGGTTCCAAGAAACTACGGGGAGCTCGCAGATTTCGATCCGCGGGGTTGGCATGTTAGTGGTTAGTGGTTCCGCTGAATCTAATGTGGCAACGCATGTCGATGGCGTGTTTTTACCGCGCGCGTCAGCACCAGCGCTCAAGTTTGGTGATCTGGAGAGAATCGAAGTCCTCCGTGGACCTCAGGGTACATTGTATGGCCGGAATGCAACTGGTGGTTCCATCAATTATGTGAGTGCCAAACCCACCGAAGAGTTTGAGGGCTCCGCAACGCTAGGGTTTGGAGATTTTGGAGAACAGACTTTTCGAGGTTATGTTTCTGGCGGACTGTCGGACACAGCTTCCGGTCGCCTATCTATTTTTTACGATGAAGACGACGGTTACTACGACAATATCTTCTTAGATGAGGATGCAGGTGGTTTAGAAAGCTGGGGAGTCAGGGGAGCGCTCAGCTTCAACCCCACTGACCAGCTCAGCATTGACCTATCTGTTACACACATGGAAGAAGATGGTAGAGGTCCTATTCAAACTGTTGTTCGAGGTACAGGCGGGGTTGCGTTGCCTTTCTTTCCCGGTGTGGTCGTGACAACCGAGCCTTGGGAAACTGCTTCACCAGTAAGGCCACAGCTGGAACGATCCACTACTTTAGGTATCGCTGAAGTAAACTATGACTTTAGTGAAAACCTTTCACTGAAATCCATTACCGGTTGGTCGGCGCACGATGTTGAAGATCAGATCTTCGATGGTGAAGGGTCTAGCCTATTCGGCATTGTTGTTGGCGCGCCTGGCGACCCAAGACAAAATGACTCTGACGCGTTCAGCCAGGAATTCAACCTCTCCGGAGTAGCAGCCGACGGTCGATTCGAGTGGCTGTTTGGTCTCTACTACTTTGATGAAGATCATGAATACCATGAACCGGCCTACTTTAATGCGCTCGCACCTATATTCGGGCTTCAATCGATCACGACGGAAGCTGAGGAAAGCACTGAATCGAAGGCAGCGTTTTTCGATTTTATGTACTCCGTGACGGATGACCTCCGTTTGGGGGCCGGTATCAGACGCACCGAAGATACGAAAGAGTGGAAGATCGACCGCATATTAGGAGTAGGAGTCCCCGTCTTTATCTGTGACGATCTAGAACTAGAAGAAGATTTCAACGACACAAACTACCGAGTGCGCGGAGAGTGGGACGTCAATGAAAATGCAATGTTGTATGCCATGTACCAGACCAGCTTTAAAGACGGTGGGCACAACGCTGCAAACTGTGGTGCCGATCCATTCCCTGCCGAGGAAATTTCTGCCATCGAAGTTGGTGCGAAAACAACTTTGTTGGACGGCAACATGACCCTCAACGTGTCGATCTTTAGTTATGATTATGAGGATCTACAGTACTTACGCTTTATTGCGCCGGGCACGCAACGCACAGACTCAATTCCCGAATCAACGATTCGCGGTGGTGAAGTCGAACTGCTCGCTCGGCTGGGTGAAGGATGGACTGTCGACTTAGGCATTGCCTTCCTCGATTCAGAGATCGATGAATTCTCGACGATCGATCAGGCCAATCCGACGCCAGCGCCGGTTAGTTTTGCAGGCAACTCGTTGCCGAATTCACCTGACACGGAAATCAACGCAGGGATCGAATATGAATGGAATTCGAACAGCGGTACCTTTAGAGCCCGTGGTGAGGTTTATTACTCTGACGAGTATGATTTCCAAATCTTCGATAACCGCCAGGACAGACAAGAGTCCTTCACTATTCTCAACTTCTACCTTGGATACACTAGCCCGTCTGAGAGATACTCGGTTACAGCCTACCTGCGTAACGCAACAGAAGAAGAGCGTTTGAACACACTGTTCTTCGCACCCTCTGTTGGTATTGTTGGTGAGCACGGTGAGCCAAGAACCTGGGGTGTGGAGTTGAACGTTCGTTTCTAGCTTGATGTTAGACGATGAGTATGTCGAACAGGTTTGAGCGCGGCAAAAGGATGCTTGCTGCGCGCAAACGCGCTTTAGCATTCCTGACAGTACTGGTCTCGTTTTTTGCGGTGAACGTCGCTGCGGATACGAGTAAAAATCCCCGCCGGACCGTATGGGGTGATCCAGATCTCCAAGGTGTATGGGATTTTCGCTCGCGTACCCCTTTTGAGCGCCCACCAGAATTTGGCAACATCGAAGTGATGACGCCCGAACAGGCAGAGGAATTTCTCAATCGACCACATGCTGTGCTCGGGGACGATCGGCCGGATGATCCCGAGCTTGACGTGATTGGGGCTTACAACGAGTTTTGGTTGGACGCGGGTTCGAACTTGGATGCGGGTCGCACCTCTTTAATTGTTGATCCTCCAAACGGGCGACTGCCTGAAATGACTTCGTTTTCTCTAGAATTGATCGAGCGAGCCAAAAGTGATCGTCCGTATCCCGTAAGGGAGCTGGCGCCCAGCGTTCCTGTCAGTCATCTCTTTACAGATCCGGAATCATTAGGTCTTTCGGATCGTTGTATGGTGGGCTTTAACGCAGGTCCGCCGATAACACCGGGGGCGTATAACAATAACCTGAGGATTATTCAGACACCGGGTTACGTAGTGATTCACACAGAAATGATTCACGAAGCGCGGATTGTGCCGACAAACGGACGACCACACTTACCAGATGACATACGTCTCTGGAAGGGAGATTCGATCGGACGTTGGGAAGGAGATGCTTTGGTGATTGAAACCACAAATTTCACGTTGAAGAAATCTGCGTTTGAGAATCCTGGTGTTACTCCGGCTATAGGGACTGCGGAAGATCTGCATTTGATTGAGCGATTTACGCGTAAATCTGAAGATCAGCTGACATACGAGTACACGTTAACTTCGGAAGCCAGTTTGGCAACTCCATTTACCGTGCGCTTCACGATGAAAGCTTCAAATGAGAAGATTTACGAATACGCCTGTCATGAAGGCAACTATTCTATGGGCGGCATATTGCGCGGTGCTCGTGTTCAAGAACAGGAAGCGAAAGCTAAGGACTATTCCGCAAGCAACTGATCGAGACTGCGTTTATCCAGTTTACCTGTCGCTAACATTGGAAATTCTGGCACGAACTTAATTACTTTTGGAATCTTGAAAGCCGAGAGACGCGGTTTCAGTGCGGCAACGATCTCTTCGGCTGTGAGAGTTGCCGGTGAATCCTGCACAATCGCAACAGCAACCAGTTCATCCTTTGCTGGGTCAGTGATGCCTGTGACGTAACAAGCTTGCACACCGTCTATGTTCTGAATCTCAATTTGGACTTCTGCAGGACTGACGTTGGCGCCGGAGGTTTTGATCATGTCACCAAGCCGGCCGGTATAGAAGTAGAACCCTTCTTTGATAAACCCTAAATCACCGGTTGGGAAATACCCATCGGCGGTAAAAACCGCTTCCCGCTCACGCTTGTAGTAGGTTTGGAGCACCGAATAGCCACGGACCTGGAGCTCTCCAGTTTCGCCTTCTGCCAGTTCGATGCCGGTCTCTGGGTCGACAATACGGTGTTCGATATCTGTAAAGAGTTTTCCAGTAGCGCCATAGAGTGCTTCCGGGAGCTTTTCTTCGACGCCCTCGCTATGGTGACCGGCGGTTTCAGTCATGCCGATGCCTCCGGCATAGTGAGTGGGATCGCGGTCAGGATCCATCAACTGATCGTACAAACTGCCACCTCTCAATTGTCGTAAGTCCCGCTCGGCAAAACTTGGCTCTGCTCTCAGGGAGGCGGCATAGTGCGGCCAAGCGGTGACATGCGTGGCTTTCTCGCGCTCGAGCATCTCAAGCGTTTGCGTGGCGCTAAATCGTTCTTCATACAACGAGCTTGCACCAGCGACCAAGGCGGATAGCAGCTGTGAGAGTCCCCCCAACCAGAACCATGGCGCTGGACTGTAAATGACATCGGCCTGCGCGTACCCAAACATCTTGGCAAGAGCGACCTGTCGCCTGACAAATCCCCCGTGACTGTGGACAACGGCTTTAGGTGCCGCGGTGCTTCCCGATGTGTAAAGAATACAAAGCCAATCCGCCGGGGAAGTGTTTTCTTCGGTCGCATGGACGAGCTCATCGGCTATGGCTAAACCTCTGGCTATGAATTCCGTGTGGCTGGTTGCCCAATTCGGCACAGACTCGCAAGCCAGAACAATCTCTCGAAGATATGGCGCATCGCTCAGCGCAAGCGAGCCTGAACTCGTAAGGTTGGGGAACGCGTCCTCGATAATTTGAGCATAGTTGTTGCCAATAAACTCCGGTGTAGCCAGTAACAGTTGAATGTCGCTGTGACGAATCTGGTAAGCAAGCTCTGGTGGTTTTAAGAACGTGTTGAATGGGCACGCTACAGCGCCAATACGTGTTATGGCGAGAAACGTCACGACAAACTCAATGCCGTTGGGATAAAGCAAGCCAACCCGACTTCCTTTGCCAACGCCCGAGATGAGCAAAGCTTTAGCGAGAGCGCTTGAGCGCTTATCTGCTTCTTGGAAACTTATGCGCTCATCCGGGCCAATAGCTATCGCGATATTGGGCTGCGATGTCGACATCACTGCGATTGCTTGCGCTATTGTCTCCAAAGTGGACTCCTGGTTTGGTGCGATCATCGTCGTTTCCATCGTGCTCATAGTACAACTACCAAGCAGCAATACAGTTGTCGCTGATTTGTTGTCAGAGCACCCAAAATAAAAATATCGCGGAAATAATAAATAAACAGGCTATTTTTCTCATAAAACCGTCGAATATTCCAGTTTAAAGTGTCAAAACCATAAATAGCACTTGATATGCAGGTCCTGATCAGTAAGGATGTTATTGATACCAAAGGAGAGTAGAGGCGTAGCTGTGAACGATGATATTTCCACCTATCCGGTTATCGATATTGATTCTCATTGGACCGAACCTCGAGACCTCTGGACGAAGCGTGCACCGTCTGGACTGAAAGATCGCGTGTTGCGAATCGTGACCAACGACCAGGGGCAGGAACAATGGGTGATTGGTGACGATCAGCTGATGGGCCCAGTGGGGTATTGCTCGATCCGACCCGATGGTTCAAAGGGCAGCGGGCAGCTCTTTTTTGATACCTTCGACGAGGTACACCCCGGAGCCATTGAGACCGAGCCCCGGCTCGCATACATGGATGAGAATGGTCTAACCGCCCAAGTGGTGTATCCGAATGTTCTGGGTTTTACCGGCACGGGGACGCTGCAGATCGATGATCTTGAGCTCAGTAATTTCTGCGTAACCGCATACAACGACGCCTGCGGTGACATGCAAAAAGAAGGCGGTGGAAGGTTGTTTCCACAAGCGGTTTTACCCATCTGGGATGTCGATGCTGCAGTGAAAGAACTAATCCGTTGTAATGATGAACTGGGTTTAAGTGGCTTTGTTATTACGGATACGGTCATTGATGCCGGACTGCCTCCTCTGCATGACCCACATTGGGATCCCCTATGGGCGGAGGCTCAAGCTCGCGGTATGCCAGCGAATTTTCATATCGGGCCTGGTCTCTGCACACCCCGTACTTGGGGAGGGTTTACCCCAGCACGAGAATTCGCAGCGGCGTCAACCATGGCCCAAATGAGCAATGTCATCTCGATCGTCAACCTCATCATGAGTGGCCTGCTCGATCGTTTCCCGAGTCTTAACTTCGTGTCAGTAGAAAGCGGTATCGGTTGGTTGCCTTTTATGCTTGAGAGCCTTGAATACCAGTTCGTCGAGAATGGTGTCTCCGACCTGAAACTAAAGCCGACGGAGTATTTCCATCGCCAGGTATATGGATCGTATTGGTTCGAAGATGATCCGTCGGATGCAATTGCCAGAATTGGCGCGGATAACATCATGTTCGAAACCGACTTTCCGCATGCTACCTGTTTATACCCCAACGTGCAGGAGCGGAAATACGAGGCTGTTAAGAACTTGGCTCCGGAAGTGCAGCGTAAGCTGCTCTTTGAGACAGCCTCGCGGGTTTACAATATTCCAGTTGCAGCTTGAGGGACCAGGTGCGTGATCTGCTGGTAGCAGTCTTAGGGGCTCTTTGGCTAGTACCAAGCGTCAACGCTGCATCTGAGTCTTACTCCCCGTATCCGGATCTGGACTTTCCGCGCAACGTCTATTGGGGCGATACACATTTGCATACCGCGTTATCCCCGGATGCATATCTGAGTGGTAACCGATTAACACCTGATGATGCTTACGAATTCGCCAAAGGCGCTATTTTGCGCGGCCACAATGGTATGGACATACGGCTTCGGCGCCCGCTCGACTTTTTAGTTGTAAGTGATCACGCGGCCTACCTGGGTGTGTTACCGGCGCTCGCTGCGGAGGATCCAGTTCTCATGGCGAGTGAGGAGGGTGCACGATGGGCGAAGGGACTAGCTGAGAATCCCGCCCTCATAATTGCTGAGTTTGTCAGAACGCTGTTCGCAAATGATGATGTCCTCAACAACGAGGCGTTTGAGCGATCGATCTGGCAGACGGTGATTGAGAATGCCGAACGCCACAATGATCCGGGGAAGTTTACTGCGTTCATTGGCTATGAATACACCTCGATGCCAAATGGCAGCAATCTTCACCGTAACGTTGTCTTCCGGGACGGCGCTGAAAGAACCAGTCAAGTTGTACCTTTTAGTGCCTTCGATAGCGATAACCCCGAAGACCTGTGGGCGTACATGGCAGCCTACGAGAGGGTAACCGATGGCTCGGTGCTGTCGATCCCTCACAACAGCAATCTATCAGGTGGGCTCATGTTTCGGGTGGAAGATTCGGCGGGTAATCCGCTCACTCGAGAATACGCGGAAAGGCGTGCCTACTTCGAGCCGATAGTGGAGGCGACGCAGTACAAGGGTGACAGCGAAACGCATCCTTATCTTTCACCCGAAGATGAATTTGCTGACTATGAAACCTGGGATCAGGCAAACATCGGCTCGCAGGTGGTGCATCGCAATGACTGGTTTCGATTTGAATACGTCCGTTCTGCGTTGAAGTTGGGCTTGGACATAGAGGCAGAGACCGGTGCCAATCCATATCGTTTTGGCATGATTGGCAGCACAGATTCGCACACCGTTTTCGCCACCGCAGATGAGCGCGACTATTGGGGCAAAATGTCGAATCGGGAGCCTTCTCGGCAACGCTGGCAGATAAAATTGGCAGATCAAGAGTCTCCACCCCCTGGCATCAATGTAGTAACTACCATTTATGAATGGCAGATGGCTGCATCGGGATACGCTGCAGTGTGGGCCACAGAAAACACTCGTGGTGCCTTGTTCGACGCGATGCGTCGTAAGGAAACTTATGCCACGACCGGACCCAGGATGACGGTACGATTTTTTGGTGGATTTGAATTCAATCCGAGTGACGCCCACACCCCGGATTTGGCGGAGTTGGGCTATACAAAAGGTGTACCCATGGGTGGCGATCTGGGTGAGGCTGTTGAAGGTCGTGCCCCTGCTTTTTTGGTAAGTGCGTTGAAGGATCCTGATGGCGCTAACCTGGATAGGGTGCAGATTGTGAAAGGTTGGAGAACCGCGCGAGGAGAACTCGAAGAGAAAGTCTACGATGTTGCGTGGTCAGATGAACGTAAACCCGACGCGGCTCACGGCAAAGTTCCGCCAGTTGGTAACACCGTAGATGTGGATTCTGCAACTTATGCCAACACCATTGGTGATGTGTCTCTGAATGCCTTCTGGTCGGATCCTGATTTTGATCCTGCGGAAAATGCGTTCTACTACGCCCGGGTTATTGAGATTCCTAAGCCCCGATGGACGGCTTATGATCAGGTGCGATTAGGTGCCAGAATGCCGAAAGAAGTGCCCATGACTACGCAGGATCGCGCCTATACTTCGCCTATATGGTATACGCCCAAATAGCTACATCGACTGGAGGTGATGGGAGTCAAAATGATACCGCTCCTGACGTTCCTTCAGAATTTCTTCCAGATTCTCGAGCGCACAACCGGTAATTTCACCAGGTGATACGCCAACGCGTTACGAGTAGGCAGATCGCCTGGCGCAAATGCAACTGCGCGTGCTGTGGGAAGAGATCATGAAGCGCTTCTCGCACGTGGAGCTGTCGGGTGACATCGAGCGTCTGCCCAACAACATCATTCGCGGCATCAAGGACGTGCTGGTGAGGTTGCACCCGCTTTAACTTGCCTTGGGCACGCGAGAAATTGCACTCCGCGCGGCTTGTCCGTTAGCTGGAGGTTGGATCCTGCACCCATTGAGGTAAAAGAATAGTTTCACCGGTATTCGTATCGTGCACCTCTTCCCAGAGCGCGCGTACAGACATGCCAATATGAACTTCTTCGTGGGGTACGTCGATCAAATTGCCAACAATTCTCACGTGGGGTGCATCGTCAAGAGAAACGAGTACCACGGTGTACGGTGTCTCGAGAGATGGGTGCACAGCATGATGAACCACAGTGAAGCTGAATATGGTGCCCCGGCCTGAGCATTCTTGCAGGTCGAATGCAAAGCGCTGACAGGCATGGCAAATATCTTCTGGTGGGTGCTGGAGGTATCCGCAGGCGGTGCAGCGTTGAATCAGCATCCGACCTGAAGTGAAGAATGCCTCCGTGTTGGGTTCGATGGCAGGGATGACCCAGTCTTCAGGCATTACGAGTCGCATTTGATAACTCCTTAGTCCTTGCAGAACAAAACAGCGCTTCCCGGTGCGTATCCTGGACCACCAACCACCAGGCTCAGTTCGGCGTCAGCGACCTGGCAGGTGGAATCCCCGCGAATCTGACGGACCGCTTCGTTTACCAGTTGAAAGCCATGAATGTACGCTTCGCCCATGTTTCCTCCGCTGGTGTTCAGTGACAATCCCGGGTTTTTCCAAAGGAGATTTTCATTGCCAACAAATTCATTAAGTTCCTGGGGTTCGCAGAACCCCATTTCGCTGATCGCCATGAGTACAGGGCCTGTAAAGTTCTCGTAGAACTGGGCGACATCGATGTCGCCGGGTTTAACACCTGCTCTCTCCCATAGGCGCTTACCAACCGGGCGTTCGTGTGCTGTAGGAAAGTTTTTCTCATTAAAGGCAGCAACACCGCCCCCGTGTTCGAGCCCTTGTGCCGCAGCGAGTATAGGCACGGCGCCGTGTCGGCCATCTCGGGCGCGTTCTGTGGATGTGACCAACACTGCGGCTGCGCCGTCGTTTTCCGGGCAGCAGTCATATAGGTGGAACGGTTCGGCGATCCAACGAGAGTTGTGATAATCCTCCCGTGTCAAAGGCTGTCCGTACCGTACGGCGCGTGGATTGTGTTGGGCGTGTTCGTAACTGGTCAAGACGATGTCGGCAAGTGCATCTTGTGTAATCCCGTTCTCGTGCATGAACCGTTGTGTTTGCAAGGCATTGAAATGGGCGGCGCTCAATACGCCATAAGGTGAGGTAAAGGCGATGGGAGACAAAGCTCGATCCTGACCGCCTACGGCACCACCGCCGCTCGCGCCCCCTACAACGTTTTGACCAAAGCGCGTGAACTGACCCTGCGCAATTGCGCGAAACACGACGATATTCTTTGCGTAGCCCGCTGTGATCGCAGCATCTGCGATCGCGACGGCCGAACCAACGCCATTGCCTGCGTTGCCGAAGGTTTGTGCAGTGAAATCGATCTGTTCAAGACCGAGTGCTGTGGATAGTCTGATAGGGTCGTTGCGTGGTTCGTGAAATGAGACGATGCCGTCTACATCTTTAAGATCAAACCCAGCATCTTCAACAGCACGAAGAATGGCGATGCATGCGAGTTGAAATTCGGTTTCAGGGGCGCCCCCACGTTTGTAGTAGCGGGATTCGCCAACTCCCGCTACCGCCGACTGACACTCCATGAGCTCTCCTATCTTGCTGAGTTAGTCATTAGGCGAGTTCAGTGCTGACCACACCCGCTGTTTGAAGTGATTGCAGTTCCTCTTCACCGATACCTACCCGAGCGAGGATTTTTGCATTGTGTTGCCCTAGTGTGGGAGCAGGTGATTGAAGCCATTTGTCCACGGATGCAAACCGAAAAGGCATACCTTGAGTGGGTTGTGTGCCAATTATGGGATGGGTGGATGCCTCTATAAAGCGGCGATGGAGAAACTGTGGATGGTCCGATGAGCACCGTGGATCCCGAACAATTGCGGCAGGTATTCCTGCAGCTACAAACTCCGCCGCGGCATCTTCGTCAGTTCTTCGCTTAGCCCACTCCTGGATGAGTTCATCGATTTCGTCATGCCGTTCTTGGCGTGCGTCGAGTGAAAGATCAGATAGATCTGCGCGATTTAGCTTTTTTGATAGGGCCTGCCATTGGGCATCTGTTTCAATGCCAATCGCCACCCAGGTTTCCTCTTTGTCGCAACGGTAGATTCCCTGGGGTGCTGCATACGGTCCACGGTTTCCGTTTCGCTCCATCAGTGTGCCATAGGCGGTCCATTCGACCACTTGTTCGGCTGCGATATTCAATGCGGACTCAACCATCGGGCTTTCTACGAAGCATCCTCTTCCGGTTTTTGTTCGATGCACCAGGGCGGCTACGATCCCGAATGCCGCATGCATGCCCGCATTGGGGTCGCAGGGTCCGCGTTGTATGCGGGGTTGGTCGTCTGCGTAGCCCGTAATCCACGCCAGACCTGAACACTGTTCCATAGTCTGCGCAAATCCCGGTCGATCTCTCCACGGGCCATCGAGGCCAAAAGCTGGCATTCTCACAAAGATCAGTTGAGGGTTTCGCTCGAACAGAACCTCAGGCGTAAAGCCGAAATTTTCGAATACTCTGGGTGTGTAATTCTCGACGACAACATCAACTTGCTCAACGAGGTCGAGATAAATTTCACGACCTCTCTCGGATGAAAGATCAAGGCAAAGATCCAGTTTGTTGGGGTTGATACTTTGAAACATCCATCCCTTTTCCCACCACTGCTCACTGCCTGCGGCTTTGCCGACATACATTCGTATGCCGTCAGGATGTCTTGCCGATTCGACGTGGATGACTTCAGCGCCCAGGGTGGCGAGAATGGTGGTCGCGCTGGGGCCTGCCCACCATGCGGTATTGTCCAGTATGGTAATGCCTTCGAGAGGCAAACTTGGATCGGTGCTGGGTTCTTCAGCATGAGCAGGCGAACGCGACTCAGGAGAGCCCGCATTGTCTATGGGTGGTGCGGGTCGAATCGGGGGAGGCGGCTCATCGTCAATACGCCATGTACGTCGTGGCATTTTGAATTCGCCCTCGGGATCATCCGTGTACACCCCACGATCTTTGAAGTGATCCACCGCTAGAACAGATTGACCATTGCAGACTGGTGCGACAGGTATGCGTAAAGCCGTAGCGAAGTCTAACAACTCTTCTAACGTTTTATCGCTGGTGTGGGCCCGCACGATTTCTGTCCATGTTTCCCAATCAGCAAAACGATCGGTACCCTGGGCGTATTTCTCAATCAGATCGGGGCGTTCAATGACGAGGCAAAAATCCTCCCACTGTTGGCGAGTGTTAGTGTTTACGCCGAAATAACCTGTCTTGGTGGGTTCGATGGAAGGTGTTTCCAGCGAACGGGCAGAAACTTCGAACGCTTCCGGACCGATCATTGCAGCACCCAATGCAGCGAAGTTGGTCATACAAATATTCGCCGCCTCGGCTTCAGAAAAGTCAATGATTTCACCGTGCCCTGTTTCTTTGGCGCGAATTACCGCTGCAGCCGAAGCCACTGCCGCAAAGGTTGCAGCGAACCAATCACCCGTCCGACCTCCGACGGCGAAGGGCTCTTGCCAAGGAAGCCCTCGTGTGCCGATCCCACCGGAATCAGCCTGAATTGTAAATTCCGTAGCAGGATGGTCACTGAATGGTCCATCGAGCCCATAAGGAGAAATCGCGAGCACGACCAAGCCAGGCCGCAACTTCCTTAACTCGTCCGGTGAAGGTCCGCCCCTCCCGATGATCACGAGATCTGCAGTGCTTACCCATTCAGTTTCGTTTGTTGTGCTCGAACGCTGTCCGTGGCGCAGGTAGCGAAACAATGCGCCGTTTCCTTCAGCGACTTCGCCGCCGACTCTCCAGAAACGCAGAGGATCGCCTTGTTCGTCTTCGATCAGAATGACGTCGGCGCCAGCATCAGTGAATAACTTGGTGCAGTAACCCGCGATCCGGCCACCTAACAAATCGACTACTCGAATATCAGAAAGTGGCGTACTCATTAGTCGAAAACGATGACCTGTCGAGCTTCTGAGCCTTCGCGCATGGAGTCAAAGGCGTTGTTTACGTCCTCAAGTTGGATTCGTGATGAGATCATCTCATCGAGATGTAACCGGCCGTCTAAATAGAATTGAATGTAGCGCGGCATATCCTCTTGAAAACGGTTGGAACCCATGAGCGAGCCAACTACTTTCTTTTCGTTCAGTGTGATGTCAGCGGCACTAACGGAAATTGCTTCCGTAACAGGTACGACACCTACAAGCACCGTTGTCCCACCGCGACCTGTCATCTGGATCGCTTGTTCGGCAGTCGGTACGAGGCCAATACACTCGAAAACGAACTCAGCGCCGCCAGCCGTCAAATCCAAAATCGCCTCTACACTGTTGCCATCGCTCGCGTTAACGAAGTCAGTCGCACCGCATGTTCGTGCAACATCGGCTTTCCACTCTTGTGTATCGATGGCAATAATCCTTCCGGCCCCAGCGATTCGAGCGCCTTGAATGGTCGCTAGCCCAACACCGCCGCAACCGATGACCGCGACGGTGTCGCCTGCTCGTATGTTCACGGTATGCATTGCTGCACCAAGTCCAGTCATCACGCCACACCCAATTAGGCAGGCGCGATCCAGCGGCACGTCATCTCGAATTTTTACCACGGATCGTTCGGCAGTAAGCATTTTTTCCGCAAAGGACGAGAGCCCCACCATCTGACCCACCGGGTTGCCACTCGAGTCACGAAGGGCTGGCGTGGAGTTACCGTTCCAGCGACCGACTAACTCGTCAGTGCATAGATAGGTACGGCCGCCTGTGCAGAACTTACAGGTACCACAGTAGCGCGAAATACAGGAGATCACGTGGTCACCAGGCTCGACACTCGTAACGCCTTCTCCAACGGCCTCCACAATTCCGGCGGGTTCGTGACCCAGTACTGCCGGAACTTCAAGCGGAATCTTGCCTTCAAGTAAACTCAGGTCACTATGGCAGATTCCAGAAGCTACTGTTTTTACAACAACCTCGCCAGGTGCTGGTGCATCCATCTCGAGTTCTTCTATCTCTAGAGGCGCATTTACTTCCCTCATGACGGCAGCTTTCATCTCTCACCCCTTCTTTTAGGTATATTTCAGATATGGTATCTTTTTACTACAATATTTATTCTAAATCTAGATTAAATATGCGACTATATTTAATTTTGGGCGATAAGAACGAAAATTAGGGCGTCAAACGTCAAAGGCGAACTGAATGCAAAGGGATCAAGGTAACCTCGATGTAGTGCGTGATTCAGTCAGGTAAATCTGCAACAAATCCGGTGAAGGGTGATGTGTGCATATAGACACATAGTGGGTTTGCGTTTGGCCAAGGAGTACCACATTGAGCGTAAGTTTCTGGAAACGAGGCTCTACCAGATTGCACCTATCAAGCACCTAGGAATTTAGTATGACAACTACCAAGATCATTCGCTTTTATGTCGCTACGTTGAGTGGAGTGACAGTGCTGTCCTTTGTCATTTACAACCTGGTTGGACTAGCGCTAACTACTTATTGAGATGATTGACGCTGGACAGTAGGCGGAAACTCACTGTCCTGTCTCAGACACTAAGTGTACGAAGTGAGACACTCACAATCTCCACAATAAGTGTCCAATTCTGATCAGGCATACCCTGAAGGCCTTATTTCACGGGCTTTCTAGGGTTAGTTATGAATACCCTAGGGGACGCCACTCTTCTCCTAACGTGCAAAAACCGACCAGTACTCTGGGAGGGATTGGCGCGCGAGCGCCAACTACCCGGCAATCAGGGGGCTCGGCGTATACGCCGAGCGGGCGAGCAGCAAATGGCTTGCAAGCCATTTGCGGTGACGCGAGCCCTGGTGTTAATCGGGCTGCATGAAGCCGCGCCAGGGATGGCTATCATTTTGCATCTCGAAGTCGAGATTTCAACGGGACGCCACTCTAACTCCTCACGTGCAACAACCTTCCAGCATTAGGCTCTACCCGAATAACGGGGATAGGTGATATTCACTAGTCGGGCTCCATTCCCTTTTCTAGCTGCTCAAGATCTGCCAGATCCTGATGTCGTGCAAGTGCCGTTTTATTCTGTCGAAGATCGTCGAGCGAGATTACTGGAAACTCCAATCCATCCTCTTGCGTGATAACGCGATTGTCCCAACAGTCGTTGAACTGGACACCAGTTAGCGAAGTGAGAATATCGATTCTAGCCGGTGCATTTCCAAGTTGGACTACATAACCCTCGGTTTCAAAGTCTTCTACGCTTAGATCAAGTGACCCGAATCCGAATTCATCGAGTGCGTTGACGATTGCCAGAGCGTTTTCGCGGTTCGTCAGAATCCAGATGTCGATATCTTTCGTATATCGTGGGTGACCGTGAATAGCAACGGAATACCCGCCGACGATCAGATACTTAACTTCGTTCTTGTTGAGTAATTGTAAAAACTCTCTGAAGTCTTGGTTCATTGCCATACCGACTGAGGTGGTGTTCTTTTCGAATCGATTCTAATACGGCTAGACGTTGTGCGTAGGTAAAATCCTTCCACACGATCGCGCTGGTTGGTTCTTCTCCGAGCTTCAGTTTACGTACTACAAGTTCTATGGCCATGACGTTATTTTACTACGGTTGTGCGGTCAAAGTACCGCATTTGCTGTTGTTGAGAACTCCATCCCGCTTGAAGTGTTGTTACATCTTGTGCGGCATCAAGCGTGCGAGCGATGATCGATTAATGAACCACCTTTTTCCAATCATGCTCAAGCGATGCATCCGCATTCTCAAACGTAGGATATTTGAAGCTCTTTTTTAATACTGGGCAGATGTCGTGCTCGAGCTACTCCGATCCAACTGCCCGAGCCCGCTACCACCGAGATCAGCTCGATGTCGAAGACAGGAAACAGGGGACGCTAATCATTTCGTTACGCAACTTCGTATTTTGCGATTAGTGCATCGGCCGAAATATTCAGCCCTTTGTGCAGATTGCGAACTCATAACCTCCCATTTCGGGAGTAACTCGTTTGAGCGTCAAGGGGCTTTCTCAACTTTTTCTGTGCGATCAGATTCGAACAGGGGTTCGACTCCCCTAGGGGACGTCTCTCTTCTTCTAACGTGCACTTGTGGAACGCCCAGTGCCCGTCGGCCCGCGGAGTTTCATTTTCTTTAACGAACGTTAAACTAATCAAATTGGCTAGGGGAAGCCGCTATTCAATTTCTGACCACGGCTAGTGAACGTCAGCTACCTATAGGGGGGGTTCGTGCCTGAGATTCACCCTTCAACCATGAATGGTCGCGATCCCTCTCACTTACGCGGTGATCCGATCAGCGGCGACCGTTACTACTCACGGGACTTCGCCGAGAAAGAGTGGCAACACCTATGGACCCGCATCTGGCATGTGGCAGGACGCACAGCAGAGTTGCAAGACCCCGGTGATTACCTCGTGCACGATTTTATGCACGAGTCGGTGTTGTGTGTACTACAAGCGGATGCTTCTATTCGCACGTTCTACAATGCCTGCGGCCACCGCGGGTTGCGCCTCTTGTCCAACAGCGGCTGGGGTGCTGAGCGATTCCACTGCCCTTATCACGGTTGGCAATGGGGCATCGACGGTGTGTTGCAACACGTCCAGGATCCAGATGATTTTCCTCAAGGTAATCCTTGCGGAAAGCTAAAACTGAAAGAACTGCGTTGTGCGACTTGGGGTGGTTTTGTCTGGTACACGATGGACGACGATGCACCGGATTTGCTTGAGTATCTTTCCCCACTACCTGAGGTTTATCGAAACTATCCGATGGACACTGCAGTGCGCGTGTTATGGATGAAAATTGACCTCGACTGCAACTGGAAATTTACCACCGACAATTTCAGCGAGTCGTATCACACACGCACGTTGCACCCGCAAGTGCCACCCTGGATTGATCAGGATGTGGATTCGGCGCGTCATGAGATGTGGCCCAACGGGCATGGTCGTACCGTGCAACCCATGCGACCTTCACTCAGTGATCGGCTCCCCGACGGCACACCACATCCTTTTGATGACTTGTTGCGCATGTGGGGAATCGACCCAGACGGCTACCCCGACTTTGCCACCAAAACCATGCAGGGCTGGCTCGATTTGAAAGCCGCCAAGAAAGCGCTCTGGCAGGAACGCGGCTATCCGCACTACGAGCACATGAATGACGAAGAGCTGACCGATAGCCCACATACGGTGATCTTCCCCAATGTTACGCTGTCGTTTTTACCCGACAATCTATTGTTCTTTCGGACTGAGCCTCACCCGGAGGATCCCACGAAGTGCACATTTGATCTGTGGCTGATGGCTTACCCAATAGAGGGGGCAACGGAAGTCGATTCCATCATGGCCGGTGTGCTGCCACTGGAAGAAGCTAACCTTCAACATCGTGGTTTTGATGGCGGTTTAGGGGTGCGAGAACTTGAGGGACAGATCGTCTATCAAGATATGACTTTGGCTGTCGCACAGCAGAAGGGTTGGCGTTCCAGGGGTTACAGCGACGCCTACTTGAGCGGCCAGGAAACTCGCGTTCGGTTCTTTCACGAGGTTCTGAACGACTACATTGAAGGTAGGCGCTGATCCCAGATTTTCTGGTTTAACTTCTTGTTAAAAAAAAGAGATGCGATATGGACGATAAAACCCTGCAGAGACTGAGCGATCTCGAAGAAATCAAAATGCTCAAGCACAAGTACGCATATGGCGCCAATATCGTGGACGGCAAACCGGGTGATCTCAGCGCATTTGCTGCTTTGTTTACCGCAGATGCGCAATTCAATGTTGGGATGGGGCTGGCCGCGGGACCTGCGGAAATCGAAGCACAGATGCACGAACTCACCGTCCAATGGCACTCAGCCATGCACTACATGCTAAATCCTCTCATTGAGCTTAACGGCGACGCAGCCAGTGCTACGTTTACCGGTTTGTTTGCGTTTACCACTGCGGAGCATGCCGCTCCCATCTGGTTGTGCAATCTCTACACCGACACCTTCGCGCGCACCGACGAGGGTTGGCGGTTCAGCTCAGTGTCGGTGCAAACCGTGTTTGCTGATCCAGCCTTTCTCGTCGGCTACGAAGATCATCTGGAAAACTGACGATGCTGTTACAAGAGAAACGTATTATTGTGACCGGCGCCGCTCGCGGCATGGGGGCTGCCACGTTACGCGCCTATGTAAGCGAAGGCGCGCATGTTTTTGCGATGGATATCCTTGCAGACGAAGCCCGAGAAGTTGTCGACCAGGCTAACCAGACCGGTCCTGGCCAAGCGGAATTCCTGCCAGTTGATGTGGCAGACGCGGACAGCGTCGAGCTAGCATTCGATGCAGCGGTCGAAAAACTAGGCGGATTGGATGTGCTCGCCCATCCCGCGGCTATCCAAAGATCCTCAGATGCAGGGGATGTGTCGGTCGAAGACTGGGACCAGATGTTCGCCATCAACGTCCGTGGCACGATGCTGACCAATCAGGCCGCCTATCGGCATATGCAAACGTCGGGCGGCGGCTCCATCATCAACTTCGGCTCCATCTCAGGACTTCGCCCGGAAGTATCTGCTGCCGCCTACTCCGCCTCAAAGGGTGCCGTGCATTCCTTCACCCGAACGGCAGCCGCAAGCTGGGGAAAGGACGGTGTCAGGGTCAATGCAATCCTGCCGGCCATCGCAACGCCCATGTATCACGAGGCGATGGCGCGACTCGATCAGGACGGTATGACCGCTCATCACTGGCAGAATTTAGACAGTATTGCCTTGGGTGCCGAATACGGTGATCCAGACCGTGACCTTGGTCCGGTCATGGTGTTTCTAGCCTCAGATGGGTCTCGCTTCATTACCGGCCAGCTGCTGCCTGTCGACGGCGGTCAAACCAACGTTCGATAAGTGTCCAAGATTACGCTGTGCAGGGCTGACGAAATCGCAGAGGGGACGAGCCGAGCGTTTGAGGTCGAAGGTATCTCCGTTCTAATCTGCTGCAGTGGCGGTAAGTTCAATGCTATTGAAAACCGGTGCACGCACCAGGATTCACCTCTAGCTGGCGGCCGAATCCGCCGAGGCTTCATTGCGTGCCCGCTGCACGGCGTAATGTTTGACCTGAAATCTGGTATTCCGCGAGGAGACCTGACTCGCCTATCTGTCAGAACCTTCGGGTTATCAGAGGTGGATGGAAAACTGCAGGTTATATCTAGATGCACAGAAACTCGTTGCAGTTGCAGACGAAGGCTTTCATACGTTCACGCGCGTCAAGTTGATGAATGCATCAGGAGAAAACAGTCGCAACCAACCACTTCAGATGATCACCCAGTCGCCGATCACACTGAGCCAGAAGTCGTTTACATCTATTGACTTGGCTTCGTCCGTCACGCTTCAATGCAGGTGATTGTTGAACCAAGCCATTTATCAGGGGGAGAGATGAGGGTGAAACAGTTTCTATATCTTGGGCTGGCAATTTTGTTGTCTGCCGCGTGTGGGCAAAGCGCAGAACAACAACCCGCAACCGCTGAAGTGGGTTCTTCTGAGAAGCCAGTTGCAGAAGATGTACAAGTGACCGCACCGGTCGCAATGACGAAGCATGGCCCTGTGAAAGGTTCGCATGACGGCGATGTGTTTATGTTCAGGGGTGTTCGCTATGGTGCGGATACAGCGACGACGCGCTTTGCAGCACCCGCTACACCTGCTGCATGGACGGAAGCAGCAGATGCGACTGAATATGGCGCTTCCTGCCCGCAGACCCCAACGGGTAATCCTGGCGGCCTGTTCACATCTTGGCGTCCCGAACCGACGCCACCACTGAGCGAAGATTGCCTGTTCCTGAATGTCTGGACACCTGGGTTGGCGGATGGCGGCAAACGTGCGGTGATGGTCTGGCTTCATGGTGGTGGTTTTGCCAGCGGCAATGGTTCCTCAAGAGCATATGAAGGCACGCGACTGGCGAGTCGCGGTGATGTTGTTGTAGTGACCATTAATCATCGCTTGAACATTTTCGGCTACCTGGCGCTCAATCACTACGGGGAAGGGTTTGAAGACTCTGTCGTGGCGGGGGTCCTGGATATGGTGAAGGCGCTCGAATGGGTGAGAGATAATATCGAGGCTTTTGGCGGCGATCCGAACACGGTCATGATCTTTGGTGAATCGGGGGGCGGTGCCAAAGTCTCTACGTTGATGAATACGCCAGCGGCGGAAGGACTCTTTCATCGAGCCGTTGTGCAATCCGGCGCAATGATCCGTTTCCCGGAAGCAGAAGCGGCCCGGCAGGCGGCAGACCAGGTAGTGGCTAACTTAGGCCTCAACGCAGATACCATTGACCAGATAAAAACGGTCTCTGTAGACGCGCTTGCGGAAGCCCGGCAAGGGACGGGTGCGGGTAATGCGCCTACGATCGATGATCGCACGCTGTTTCGACATAACTTTGAACCGGATGCATCACCCCATGGCGCTAAAGTGCCGATGATGCTGGGTACGAACCGAACGGAAAGCTCGCTCTTTCTTGGCGCACAAAATCCGGCCACATTTGAGCTGGATTGGGAAGGTGCAATAGCTGCTCTAACGGCGACATATCCTGACAAAGACATCGACGCAATTGTTGCGGGCTATCGCGAGCTTGATCCGGAAGCCGAGCCCAGCGATGTCTTCTTCGAGGCAACCACCGACGCGCGTTGGGCGGCAGGCCATGTCACCCAGGCAGAACGCAAGGTTGCGCAAGGTGGTGCCGATACTTATCTCTATCTCTTTGACTGGGACACGCCTGTTGATGGAGGCAAGTGGCGTTCACCCCATGCGCTTGAGATCGGCTTTGTATTCGACAATGTCGCCAATTCAGAAAGCATGTCCGGGGCGGGTGAGGAGCAGCAGACCATCGCCGATATCATGGCAGAAACCTGGATCGCGTTTGCAAAGACAGGAAATCCGAACAACGCACTGATTCCAGATTGGCCTGCTTACAATGTAAATACGCGTCCGGTCATGGTGTTCGATGTTGAATCCGAAGTGGTGAGTGATGCGCGTGGCGCGCAGCGTCGCTTGCTCGACGATAGTGAGGCGTATGGAAATCGTTATGCAGACTAAGGGTACGTTCTTTGGTTTGTTGCTATACGCGTTGCTGCCTGCCTCGGTAGTTGCGGACACTCTTAACCTGGACGGCACCACGGCTGAGAGCAGCAAAGCTCGAGGTGAGAACGAATATTTTTCTGAAATATTTGGTACTGAAGTGGTCACCAATGTGAGCACGCCCACCCTGACACCGTTCTTGCCTGATCCAGCACGCGCAAATGGTCTTGGCGTTGTCATCGCACCCGGTGGCGGATTTCACGCGCTGTCGATTAACAGCGAAGGGAACCACGTCGCTGAGTGGCTTAACAAAAAAGGCATTGCGGCGTTTGTGCTGCGCTATCGTCTGGTCCCGGGTGGTGAAGATGTGGTGGCTGAGATGGTTGCCAAGCCGCAGAAACAATCTATGCAGGATATGGCGCAAGTTGCCCCTCTCGCAGGAGCGGATGGCTTGGCAGCCATGCGATTGGTGCGATCCCGTGCAGAAGAGTTTGGGGTGGATCCTGAGAGAGTCGGCTTTATGGGCTTCTCTGCTGGTGGGGGTGTCACACTACATGTTGCACATCACTATGAGGCGGATTCGCGTCCGGCGTTTGTTGCGCCCATCTACGCAGCACTCAGGTGGTTGCAGGATGTGCCGTTGCCAGATGATCCGCCACCTGCGTTTGTATTAGCCGCTACGGACGATCAACTGGGGCTGGCCCCGGATAGTGTTGCTATTTACCAGAAATGGCTGGAAGCTGGGACAACACCGGAGCTACATATGTACGCGCGTGGGGGACATGGTTTTGGGATGCGAAAACGAAACGTACCCTCTGATGCGTGGATAGAACGCTTCGGTGAGTGGCTTGCGGACTGGCATGTGCAAGTACAAGCAGAACACAACCAGTAGTAGAAGCGAGATCGCAAAACTAGACAGACTGGAGACGGGAGGAGAGATGGAAAAACAAGCAAGTTATGCCGCAGGACGACGCATATTCGACGCGGATAGCCACATTATGGAAACCGTCGATTGGCTCTCCAGCTATGCCACAGAAGAGCAACAAGGCTTGATTAAGCCGTTGGCGACAGAGCGTGGCGGCAAAGGTATCTACAAGGCGATTAAAAAGGCAGAAGCACGTACTCAAGATAGCAGTGCGACGGCGGAACTATTACAACAGCCGTTGATATCAGGTCCTAAAGGCTGGGCAGCGTATGGCGCCTTCGATGCTAAGGAGCGTAGCCATGCGCTGGATTTGTTGGGATTTGAACAGCAGATTGTCTTTCCGACATTCTCAATTGGACAGTTCGCACACTCTCGAAGCCTGGATAAGGTCTACGCGGGTTGCGATATGCTGAATCGTCACATGGCCGATTTCTGTGCACATGACGACCGGCTGCTTTCTGTCGGGTTTGTTTCCATGCGAGATCCACAACTTGCGCTCCAAGCAGCACAAGATGCGATCAGCGCCGGTATCAGAGCGATTTGGATCAGTAGTGATCCAAGCGAAGGGCGCTCACCGTCTCACCTGGACTACGATCCAATATGGGATTTACTGCAGGCCAATGACGTGCCGATGATTCTGCATATTGGTGGTGGGCGCGGGCTACATGCCGACTACCACAATGCAGGGCACCCCAAAACATCTGACTGGTTGGGCGGTGGCGAAAACCTGCGGGGTAAGGACTATCACGCGATCAGTCATTCGCCCCAGAATTTCCTGACAGCCATGATCTATGACCAGGTTTTCCAGCGATTTCCGGATCTTAGATGTGGGGTCATCGAGATCGGCGCAACCTGGGTGCCTGGGTTCCTTCGGATATTGGATCAAGGCCAAATGGCGTTTCGAAAATCTGAGCCGCTACTCGACAGCTTAGAGCTTGCTCCCTCTGAATTCTTTAAACGCCAGGTACGAGTGAGCTTGTTTCCATACGAAGATCCAGGGTGGTTGATCGACCAGGTAAGTGAGGATGTCTTTATGTTCGCTTCTGATTATCCGCATCCTGAGGGTGGACGAGATCCCATTGGCAGGTTTGATGCAACGCTGGAACAAGCTGAGACAAACACTGCTGCACGAGACAACTTCTACTATCGAAACTTTGCCGATCTATTTCGGCTGAGCGTGTGAGTCCAAATTTTGATTGCCCATAGGGTGAGTTGACGAGCGGGTGAGGTAGATCCAGAGCTTAATGTGAGTTTTCTGGCTATTCGTTCTCCATCGCAATACGCTCTCGGACAAGTTTCCGAAACGCATATACGCCGCGATCGTGAGGGGTGGCAAACATGCGTTCGTCCGCAGGCGTCAGGTTTAGAATCTGTTGTTGTCCTTCGATGATTTTCTTGTCTTCTGCGAAAGCGGCATCGATAACCTCGAAGGCAGCTTGCTGCAGCGTTGGTGACATTGTGCCGGTGACGAACCCCGAAGCGAAAAAGTACCTTGTGCGTTCGTGGGTCATCGGGGTTACGGCCTGCTGCTCCACCCGTCTGGAAATTGGCGTTTCTTGTGGTAGCTGAAAATCGTAGCGTTGAGCGGATCCGACCGGATACATTTCAGTCGTCATTAGAAAGAGGCCTGGCAGAAGGTAACGATAGCTGTTGTAAGTGTCGACTTGTTTGTCGCTACCGGCGGAGATGCGCGCGCCAGGGAACCAGCGGGTAAACCGTAAGCCATTGTCTAATTCTTCAATCCTCGGTTTGTCAGGGCTCCATTTCGCGCCACTGGCAGCACCCAGAGTCGTTTCATGTGAAAAATCGAGGTGCGAAAGATCGCAAAGATTGTCGTTGATCAGTTCCCAGTTGGCGTCGTAATCCATTACACCGGAGCGCATGTCATAGTCACCCTGTAAGCCGAATGCCTCCGGAATATCATCGGGGTTTGCGAGTTCCGGGTCACCCATCCATACCCAGATCCAGTCCCATCGCTCGACGACGGGAAAGGCGCGCACTCGAACAGGCGGAGCTTTTTCACGCCCGGGCATCTCCTTGCAGATGCCATCGCAGCCAAAGCGCAATCCGTGATACATACAGCGCAGATCATCTTCTTCAACGCGGCCACCCGATAAGGGCGCGAAGCGGTGTGGACAGCGATCTTCTAAACCAATAGCGACCCCATCGGTACGCCTGTACAAGACCACCGGTATGCCCGTGATCACGCACCCGAGCGGCGCTTTGTCCAGATCATGGCTCCATGCTGCGACATACCAAAGGTTGCGAATGAACATAGTTTTTGCATCCTCAAAACCCAGTTCCATCGTACACGAGGTGAAACAGCAGCTCGATCTCACGTTTGATAGAATTCATCGTCTTTCACATTCTTGGTTGCGTATGGAACAACT
The DNA here is from genome assembly GCA_965227885.1 of Candidatus Azotimanducaceae bacterium. Classification (GTDB taxonomy): domain Bacteria; phylum Pseudomonadota; class Gammaproteobacteria; order Pseudomonadales; family Azotimanducaceae; genus UBA4421. The sequence continues at coordinate 5,233,483 of OZ245781.1, read as the reverse complement.
GCCAAAATTTCCGGAAGGTCTGACACCAGAGTTTCTGACTCAAACATTCCACGAACACGGCTGTCTATCGCGCTCACGCTCCGTCGTCGAAGTGAACCAACAACTCTTTGGTGATGGCACAGGCATGAGTTCCGAGCTCTCAATGTTGCGCCTTGAGTATGACGGCGAGCAGGGTGCTGCGCCGAGCTCTGTAATCGCTAAGTTTTTGCCCAACAATGAAACTAACCGCGCTTCAGCAATGGCCTTTAACTTGCCAGAGCGTGAAGTTCGGTATGCCGCAGAACTAGATCCCCAAACTGAAGCGGTCACCCCTGAAACCTATTGTGCTCGATTTGATGGCAGTCAGTTTTTGTTATTGATGGAGGATTTATCCGACTACACAGTAGGTAGTCAGTACGAAGGCGCCACGTTAGAACAGACGGAATTGGCCATTGATGAGCTGGCTAAGTTGCACAGCGCCTTTTGGAACAAAGTAGACAATCTCGATTGGGTGCCGGGCATTGCCTCGAGTTACCACGCGGATGCGCTGCTGGGTGTGTCACCGATGGGTTGGGAAAATGCACTTGAGCGTTTTGAGGTCCCCGAGCACGTGGCGAAGAATAAAGATCGTTTCATAGATGCCATATCGGATCTGCAGGCCGAGCGCATGCAAGCACCTGTGACATTGGTACATGGCGACTATCGAATGGCTAACCTGCTGTACGGGAACAAACCAGAACACCACAAGGTGGTCGTAATTGATTGGCAGGGTCCGCTCAAGGCCAGGGGCATGTTTGATGTATCGCTATTTTTGACTCAGAGTACAAAAATCGAAGTCAGACAAGCACATGAGCAAGATTTGCTTGAGCGTTATCTCGACGGTTTGTTATCCAGGGGAGTAACAGGCATAGACATGGGCTGGTTGTGGGAAGACTATCGGGCAGCAACGTTGTACGACTGGGTGTACACCATGGTTGTTGCAGGTACCTTGGATGCAAGTAATGAAATTGCGCACGAATGGATGGCGCAAATGATTGCTCGCCACGCCCAGGCCAGCATAGATTTAGACGTCTTTTCACTTCTATAGCGAATTTAAACAACAAGGCATTCATATGAACGATTTGCGCGGTCAACTCACGGACTTTCTACACAGCTATGCGCACTATGCGGACCGTTTTGATCTGGATGCGTTTATCGGTTTGTTTGCGGATGATGCGGTGATCGATTTTGGTACACCACTCACGCCTACTGAGTTTCGAGCCATGATGACGCAGAATCAGATCGACACTAAAGGGCTCAGTCCACGTCACGTGCTCTCGAACTTGGTGTTTACGGCGCTGAACGAAAGTGAGGCAACTGGAGCGATGTATTTCACCTATCACCAGACCATCGATGGCGAGCCGAAGATGTTGATGAGTGGCACGTACGACTTTGAGCTCAAAACGGGCCCTGAGGGCTGGCGAATAAGGTCCTGGCGAGTGAGCGTTGATTCCGGCAACTAGGAAAATGCAAACAGATATTGAAGGCACGAGGCACCCGGCAGCCTTTGATGTTCGTAGCTTCAGCGGGTTCACCCACATTCTGGAGGTAAGCGCCGGGGCGTGATTGGAGGGGACAATATGTCAGGCTCAACAGAACTCAACCCAGATGAATTGAAGCGCTATTCCTTTTCTGTCTGGAATTATAAGCAGGGCGAGATGGTGTCGCTGATGATTCACATAGGTGATCGCCTGGGTCTATATCGAGCAATGGCGGGTGCAGGTCCTATGACAGCCGCCGAGCTTGCCGAGAAAACCGGTTTGCAGGAGCGCTGGTTGTTCGAGTGGTTGCGGGGACAAGCTGCGGCTCGATTGCTGAACTACCACGATGAGGATCGGTTTGAACTCCCGGCGGTGGGTGCAGCGGTTCTCGCGGATGAAGAGAACAGTCTGTCGTTTGCTGCGGGTGCTTTTTCCGGGCAAACCCCGCCGAGCACAGTTGACAAGTTGGTGGAGGCTTTTAAAACCGGAATTGGTTTATCTTATGAAGATCTCGGGCCGAATGCGGCGCACCGCACTGAACGGATGCTCGGTCCCTGGACGCGTATGGAGTTGGTACCCAAAATTTTACCTGCGCTGGATAACGTTGTGGAGAAGCTCGAACAAGGTGCGGTAGCTGTAGATGTTGGTTGTGGGGGTGGAGTTGCGCTCTTTGCCATGGCCGACGCATTCCCCGCTTCAGAGTTTCACGGTTACGACCCGAGTCAGCATGCTATTGATCGTTGCGAAGCCAAGAAAGCGGAACTTGGACTCACGAACGTGCACTTGCATGTTGCGGGTGGAGAAGCGCTCCCGCAGGAGCCGACCTTTGATTTTGTAATCACCTTTGACTGCATCCACGACATGACAAAACCTGATGTGGTCATCCGCTCCATCCGTGACAGCCTCAAAGATGACGGGACGTGGCTTATAAAAGACATACGCAGTGCTCCGGACTTTAAGGAAAACATGCGCAATCCATTGCTGGCGATGTTCTATGGATTTTCTGTGTCGGCGTGTATGTCATCCGCATTATCGGAGCCAGATGGGGCGGGTTTGGGTACGTTGGGTTTCAATCCAGAGATCGCTGAACGAATGGTCAATGAAGGTGGCTTCACCCGGTTTGTCATGCACGATTTTGACGATCCAAGTAATTTGTACTACGAAGTTCGACCGTAAGGTCGCGGGGCTACACAAGGAGAAGGGTATGCAAGCTTGGCACTTTCATGGCACTGGGAAACCTTTGCGCGCGGTTGAACTGCCGGATCCTGAGCCGCAAGACGGTGAAGTTGTCCTTGATGTGGGCGGTTCCGGACTCTGTCATACGGACGTAGGGGTACTCGAAGATGAAGGCTGGATGTCGACTTTGGCACGCCTCCCAATTGTGATGGGACATGAAGTCGCGGGTACCGTGAAAGCTGTGGGTGCGGGTGTTTCCGATTGGCAGGTTGGCGACAGGGTTGGCGTTTGCCCGACAACCTCTGCCGGTGCACCTGGCTTTAATTACGACGGCGGATTTGCGGAACAGCTTGCCGTAGAAGCACAGACGCTTGTAAAAGTGCCAGACAACGTGAGTTTTGCTGCGGGTGCATCAGCTACTGATGCTGGTATGACCAGCTATCACGCGTTGATGACCACCGGTGAGCTTAAGTCCGGGATGAAAGTAGGTGTGATTGGCCTCGGTGGTCTGGGGCAGATTGGTGCGCGGGTCGCGGTACTGGAAGGCGCGGAAGTCTATGCTGCTGAGATTGATGAATCTGTTTGGCATTTGGCAGAAGATCTAGGTGCACGCACCGTGTCGAAATCCATTCTCGACTTCGCCCAGGAAGAACTTGATCTGATTGTGGATTACGCAGGCTTTGGTACAACCACGGCTGAAGCGATTGCCGCTGTCGCGCCTGAGGGTCGGGTTGTGCAGGTAGGAATGGGCAAGTTAGAAGCGACCATCTCCACCAAGGATATGATTTTGAAAAAGGTCACCTTGGTGGGTTCCAATGGCGGTACTAAGGCAGACATCGAAGAGGTGTATCGTCTTTTATCTGCCGGAGAGGTATCGCCCGTATTGACGGAAATTGGACTTCAGGATATCCCCGACGGTCTGGAGCGTCTCGCTCGCGGCCAAGTGACCGGCCGTTTAGTGGCCATGATTTAGCACTAAGAGATCTAACACTAGGATTTCTTGGTGAATCGCTCGCTCGCCTCTTTGGCATCGCGGGTCGCTGCACTGAGTTGGCTTTGATCTGCATCCGCATAGCTCACCGCGTGATTGAGTGCCCCGGCGGTGGCGTTGACGGCCTCTTTGATCATACTCACGGCAACAGCAGGAATTTCAGCGGAAGCCACAGCCAGTTCCAGCGCTTTATCCACCGCTTGTCCATCAGGTGCCACTTCTTCGACTAGCCCCCAGGCTAGGGCGGTGGCCGAATCCATGCGTTCGCACAAGATGCATATGCGCTTTGCGCGTGCCGGGCCGACAAGGTTAATCAATCGCGGTAGCGCCCCCCATTGTAGATTTAGACCGATTTTGGCTTCGGGCACATAGAGGTAGCAGCTCTCGCCCATGACACGCCAATCACAAGCCAGTGGCAGCGCAACACCGGCGCCGACGGCGAGTTTTTCCATCGCAGCAATCGTGATTTGTGGCATGGCTTCCCAGGCTGCACACAATCGACCGCCGCGGTAGAAGATCTGTCGTCGTTCCATATCTGAAAGCGCAGGGTCGTTGCGCCCAGCCAAGTCCTCAATGTCAGCACCGGCGGAAAAATAGTCCTTCGAGCCGGTGAGTACGACAGCACGGGTATCGAAGTCATTGTGAAAAGACTGAGCCACCTCCGTCAGCTCTAGAATGAGTTGGCTGTCGAAGGCGTTTAAGTTCTTGTGCCGATCGAAGGTGACGGTTGCTATGGGGCCGTTGCGTTCCACGCTGACGTATGAATCTGGCATGTTCTCTCCGTTTGTCTGATTGTTTACTACACCTGGGTCCGCGATGAGCCCGCGCCGGTACCTTTAAACATGTTTTCTGAATCGAAGCCGATGCGCAATTCCGGTTTGAGTTCGATAATGATGCGCCGGGGTGAATCGAGAAAGGCCGCGAATGCTGCCTGCTGTTCCTCGTTATCTGGTCTCACCCTCGCCGCCAGGGCCGGATAGAACCACGCCTTGGTGGCGTCGTCTTCGTGCAGAACGACATCGCCTTTCAGCGTGAGACTCTGGCTGACGCCGATATCCGTGCCGCGACTCGAAACAGCAATGCTGGCGCGAGGCCGACGACGCAGAGCAGCAAAACGTTTCCGTTGCCCACTACCGGTCAGCCAGATGCGCCCATCTTTAGCGACAAAATTCATTACGACACCTACGGCGTCGCCATCTGAATTGGTCCACATAAAAACGCACTCAGTCTGCTTGGCGAGGAGAACATGCTCGCTCTCGTTTGTCAGTCCGTATACGGTCACGTCTTCAAAATCTTCTGCCATAGTTTCCCTTTTAGTTTTTGTTTTTGCTTTTTTGCATACCTGTATAGTAACCATCATGAATCAATTCGAAGATGGTTATCAACGGCGCCTGAACCTGGAAGGCGCGTCGAACTTTAGAGACTTTGGCGGATACCCAACGCCTGATGGTCGCGTGTTGCGAGGACGGCTGTTTAGATCAGATAGACTGTCGAAGCTCACGCCGGCTGACGTTAGTTTCCTGGACACTCTAAATTTACGTTGGATCGTTGATCTGCGGCGTTCGTCGGAGTCGGATAAGGATCGAACCGTATGGCTTGGTGAGGGTGGACCGGAGCTTTGGCATCTGCCACTGTTTGAGGACTCTATGGATCGTTCTAATGCGCTCCAATTAATCGCGGCTGACCCGAATAAGCGCAATGATCCAGAAGCGGCTGCCGCCATCATGGCAGACATGTATCGCGACCTCTTGAACAAACCGGAAACACGGCAACAGTATCGAAAACTCTTCCTCCGCTTAGCCGAAGAGGCTGCGCCGAGTTTTGTTGTGCACTGCAGCGCCGGTAAAGATCGCACAGGTATTGTCGCCGCTCTTGTGCAACTTTTGCTGGGTGTATCAGAAGCAGATGTCATGGCAGATTTTATGTTGACCCAGCAGTTCTACGATGGTGAAGCACTGATGCGAGAGCGATCCAGTCAGGTACTCGAACATGAAGGTGTGGAGATTGGCGAAGCGGCATTGCTGCCAGTATTTACGGTTCAGGAGCGATACATGGAAGCAGCTCTGGATGAAATCAACAACCGCTACGCAGGAATTGATAACTACCTTACCCGTGAACTCGATCTTTCAAGCAGCGTTTTGGCAGAGATTCGCGCTGCACTGATTGAGCGGAATTAGCGTTCCCGACTTAGTTGTGCGGTGATGACCGCGCCACACAGTACGTCACCCGGTTGCTCCCAATCGCATCGCACGCGCTCTTCAGTTGACTCTCATCCAGATCGACCAAGAGAACATTCGCGCCCTCGCTTGCGAAAAGCCTGCCCACCTCAGCGCCGATACCTCCAGCGCCTCCCGTGATGATGGCCGTTTTGCCTTCCAATCTATTCATTCTTTTTCCCTTTCGTTAGCTCAGACTCAAATTCATCGACGGTAAAGAAGCGCATATGATCGCGGTCAAAGAGTTTCTCTTCGTCCTCCGTGATTTCTTTAAGCACATCCGGCTGACTTAACACGTCGGCGCACGCGGCCTGCGTTTCCGCATCGGGATACCAAATCTCCAGGATGACATCGAATTCTGGCTCGTCCGGTTGCGGACGGCCGGGCTGCGGATTCAAGAATCGACGCATGTATTTGCTCGCGTATCCGCAGAGGTACTTTTCGCCGATAAGGCGGTGATAGGTTTCGTAATACGCCCGGAACTCCTCGGTTGTCATGCCGGTGCGTTTCTTGAGTAAGCCGACGGTTTTGATCATCGCAAGAGAAACTTTTGTACAAGTGTGTAAGAATATGGGCTGCCGACATCGGTTTGCAACCGTCGAAGTAATACGGAAGATGCACCCTATGAACAAAACTACCTCGTTCGCCGACAAGATCTCTGATCCGACAGCGGTTTCGGGCAATGAGTTTAAGAAAAGCCAGGCGACCCGCACGCGCATACTGGAAGCTGCCATCGAGTGCCTGGCAACAGTGGGTTATCACGCAACCAGCACGACCACGGTGGCGAAGCAGGCTGGTCTTACGCGCGCCGCGATGTTGTATCACTTCCCCAATCGAATGGCGCTCATCGAAGCCGTCGTTAAATACGTGACGCGACGCAGAGTCGAGATTCAGGAGGAAGTGCAAGTCGACTTGCCGCGTGATGAGTTTTTTAATCGTACTTCGTTGGATTCCCAATGGGAGCAATTGCAGACGCGGGAGTTCTTTGCATTCTCTGAGCTTGCGATGGCGTCTCGAACAGATGCTGAGTTGAACAAAGTGTTCAGACCAGCGATGCAGTCTTTTGATAAAGCGCGTCGTGAGATGGCGCATCATCTTGCTGCTAAAGAAGTCAAAGAAGATCCAGGGTTTGATCTTCGTCGTGATATTACAAGGTTTGCCCTGGAAGGCCTCGCCCAGCAGGATGGCATTACCTTCAATGAAAAGAAGCGCAAGCGAGAGATGATGTGGTTTCTGAAGCTCTTGTTTGAAGACGAGTTCAGTGGGATTTTGGTTAAAAAGGCACAGGAACTTGCCCGGGAGGAGTAGCCCGCCGACCATTGATTCAATGAAAGTGTAAGTCGGCTTGCTACTTCAAGTGTTTGGTAACCACTTTAGCAGCGTAGCGTGTAATCGATTGTGATCAATTGGCTTCGATAGATAGTCATCCATGCCGACACTCAGACAACGCTCCATATCACTCGCCATGGCATTTGCCGTGAGCGCGATAATCGGTATCCGGGCCAGGTTGTGTGTGCTTTCCATCTTCCTTAATGATTCGGTCGCCTCATAACCATCCATCGTAGGCATTTGGCAATCCATAAGAATCAGATCGAATTGCTCTGTGCGTAAAAGTTGCAACACTTGACTCCCATCTGGTGCAACCTGGCATTCAACCCCTAACCTTTCAAGCATGCGGCGAGCAACCATCTGGTTGACCGTATTATCTTCAGCTATCAGAACTTTGGCTTTCGGTAGTGGTTCTAATTCAAGATGATCGTCCGTGCGATGCCCCGAGTCGTGATCTAACGCGACAGCAAGCTGACTTAACTTCAGAGGTTGTTTAAGGACGCGGGTTTCGATTCCACTAACCCCAGATACCACTATGTCTGTTTGATCGTCCAGATACTCGATGCGTATGTCTGCCTTCTCTGGATCATCCACGATCGTCTGCCCTAGCGCATCGAGCATGCATGCGAAGGCAGAAGATATTCTGTTGCTTGGTGTACAGATGGCAACTTTATGCTTCTTTCCGTTCTCATAAGCGCTGGATTGTGGCTCAGAGGTGACTGGAAAGTGGAACTCGAATGTTGATCCTTCGCCTTCGCTGCTTGTGCAGTCAATAGCACCACCCATCAGTTCGATCAGTTGGCGTGTGATCGTAAGCCCCAAGCCCGTACCGCCATAGCGACGAGTTGTTGAACTGTCGGCTTGAGTAAAAGCTTCGAATAGGTGCTTTAGTGCCGATGCCGACATGCCGATGCCGGTGTCTTTTACTGATAACTTCAAGTGAGACTGGCTTTCTGAATTAATGATCTCGCCGTCAACAAAAATAGTACCGTTGTGAGTGAACTTGATCGCGTTGCCGACGAGATTAAGTAAAATCTGACGTAGACGACCGGCATCCAAATGATATGTATCGTAAAAGGCAGGAGATAGGACAGAGCTCAGTTCAACGGTCGATGTATCAACTTGGGTGTACAGAATGCTCAGCACATCCTCAACGACGGAAGCCGGGCAGCTGGGCTCGGTGTTTATCTGCATTTTACCGGCTTCGATTTTCGACAAATCGAGTATGTCGTTTATGAGCCCAAGAAGACCTTTGCCGGATCGCACTGCCGTATCTACACACTCTTTCTGTTCAGGCGAGAGGGCAGTTGTATTCAACAAGTCCAACATGCCTAACACACCGTTCATCGGTGTCCGGATCTCATGACTCATATTGGCTAAGAATTCTGCTTTCGATCGTGCTGCAGCGAGTGCAGCGCTGTTGGCAGCTTCCAATTCTTCAACGTGCTCTTTGAGTTTTGCTTCAGCTTCCTTTTGCTTTTCGGCTAAGACGATCTTGTCTAATCCAAAGATGACGTTGTCGGCGAGATGGCAGAGTAACGAAACGATCTCTTCGTTAAACAAGCGGGGTCGTGTTGAGCGGATCAGGAGGGTCGCAAATGGTTCGTGCGCTCGCGACAGCGGAACTGCGGCAATTGATTGGGCGGTTTTAGGCAACTGCTCCGCATCATAAGGATTAACATCGAGGCCCGAGTGTAAACCGTTTCTTACTACCGGCTGTGCGGTTAACAGAGCCTCGTGAGCGACTTCCCACTCAAGTGTGCTTGTTGCGAGGGAGCAGGGGTAGGTGTTTTCGTTCTCTGATAGAGAGGCAGATGGGAGGACGCCATCACCAGCAATGAGTATCAGGTCGTCGCTTCGAGCATTTTCTATCACCACGGCCACGCCAAGCACTTCTCGTATTCTCACGATCGCTTCGCAGGTATCTTCAAACAAAATATCAGCTGCTTGCGCCTGCATGATGGCTTCGTTAACACTACTCAAAGTTGCATACATCTGTGTGCTGCGTGCGGCTTTACGTTCTGCTTGATAACGCGCGCTCACATCTCGGCTGGTGCCGATGACCGACCAACGCTCGCCGAGGTTCACCGCGCGCTCATGCAGTTCTAGCCGGGCGTACCCGCCATTGCGCCCTCGAGCAGTGTTTTCGTAAACGCGCATTTCCCCTGACTCGACTAGGTCCGCGTACCAAGCGCCGACGCTTTTACGGTCCGAGCCAACCAGGTCGCTTGGCGTCATAGTAAGCAGTTCTTCTCGCGAATATCCCGATGTTTCTATCATCGCATCGTTGACGTCGATGTATCGTAGTGTTTCAACGTCGACGACATAACTTTGGTCGCCTGAAATATCCAGTGCGATTCCCTGGTGTTGTAAGTATCGAAGGTTATGTAAACGATCAAGGCATGTAGCAATACCTGCCGCCATCTCAGCGAGACGAATTTTTAAGTGCTCCGAGATGCAGATCGGTTGGATGCTGAAGCCGATCAAGACGCCGTGACCTGTAGCGGTGGGTGATTGGTCATTTGACTTAAGATTGAGGACTAAGGCGCTAGCGTGGAAGTTGCTTTGGTGAAGCCACTCCAGCGAATCTCCGTCATATTCGATGTGTGGCGTCTTGCTCACAAGGCAGTGGTAGGCAAACGCTGCAGATTCAGCGCAATCCAAGTGTATCTGATCTGATTGGGTCGTCAGGGTCTCCTGACGTACTGCGCGCTCATTTCCGATATCAAGTGTCCAACGGGCAATACAAGTGCACGCAACCTCGGCATGCAGGATTTGCATGAACTCAAGGATGAGTGCCTCTGGATCCGTTTTAAACAATACAGCGTCGGAAAACCGCCGCTCCATCTCCTGGTTGTACCGTGACTCTTGCATGTTGTGTTGGGTGGTTGTAGCACTGGGAGTCTGCTAACAAATCAATCGCTTACGTGATCGCAATGTCAGCGCACCAATAGATCACCTCGGACAAGACCTTAACTAAAGAATAGATGATCGAAGAAAAATCGTTAGATCAATTGGCTAAAACGTTACCCGGTTACCAATCAACTAAATATTTGATGTTTATGAATAGTTCAGGCTAGGAACCTTCAAGAACACGCAAATCGAACAGCAGCTGTTCAAGCTGTGCCGCACGGAAAGGCTTGTTAAGGAAACGGATGTATTCGTCCTGCTTTGCAAAGTCGGGCATGTCTTCGTTTGGATTGAAACCGCTGCAGATGATAACGGGCATGTTTGCTGCCACTTCTCGTATGATCTGTAGGCATGTCCACCCATCCATTTTCGGCATTTTCAAATCCAAAACAACGCCGGCAATGGACGGATAGTCTTTCTTGAATATTTCCATTGCCGCTTGTGCATCTTGAACCGCGATCACCTCCTCACACAATGCGCTGATCATAGTGCGCGTCACTTCAAGGACCATTTCTTCATCGTCGATCACGAGCACTTTCACCGGTGAGGGAAGTTTGTCTCTCTCGGTGAGATTGGAATGTGCTTGTAGCGGAAGTTCTTGGACGCTCGCATTTGTTTCGAATTCGTACCACCGAATGACCAATTCGTATTTCCTACCTCGAGTATGTGTGCTGATACTGCCATTGCATCGGGCCATCACCTTCTTAGCGTCATTCAGGCCAGTGCCTGCCAGATACTTAGCGTCAAAGTAGGGCGTGTACTCCCGATCCTGTAGGTTCGCAATCTGCGGAGTTGAAATTGATACCTGTGCGCAAGCTGTAGAGCGGTGCTCACTTTCACTGGCGATTGAAATTACTACTTCAAGCTCACTTTGCGAGGAGCCTGCGATGATATCGGCATCTAAAAGTGCGTTTATGAGTAGGTGATGTAACTCTGGAGCGGACATCTCTACACAAAGAGATTCATTTGGTCCGCGAACCTCGATATTTGCGCTCACGACTGAGCGCAATAATCTAACGACAAGACGGACTTCTTCTTCCAGATCAAGTGTGTTGGCGTTGCTGAGTCTACGGCCTGCGAATCGTTGTAGTTGGCCGCTCAATGCGCTGGCTCGTTCGGTCCCGCCTAACACTTCTATTAAGTGTCGGTGGACTGGGTGATCTGCGGCAAGCGTTGCCAGGCCGAGTTGGGCATGACCGCTGATACCCATCAATATGTTGTTGAAATCGTGCGCTACGCCACCTGCAACGTCACTCATGCCCCGAAGCAATTGTGCTCGTTGACGTAATTCCCGCGCCTGGTTCATCTGCGTATAGGTGTAATAGAGCATTGCAGGATAAGAGACCGAAACCGCAGCGATAGGCAGTTCCCAATCCGAAATCTCGTGAATCACGGCGGCGAATGACATGCCGGTTAACAGCGCGAACCCAAATCCCATATATATCCAATGACTGGAAGGATGCAGGCTGACGCTAGGCGCCAGTGCGACCATCAAACCCAGGCAGAGCGCCACGACCCAAAGATGTGGAACTAAGTGTACAAGTACGACAACAAGAGTTAGATCAAAGAGAGCTTCTACCCAATTGCGGGCCGATTCACTCACTTTAAAGTTCAGGAAAACGGCGACCGGGGGAGAAAAACCGATCAGTAGCCCGGCGAGTAGGTATCGATTGTCGCCAACTTCAGGTACGGTTAATGCGATCGCGGCCAACGCAATATGTGCGGTAACCCGGAATACCAGTGCCGTTAAACGAGGGCTGGGTTTCCAGGACGGGATTATCTTCGTATAGCTCTTCATCTATCCTGCTGCCTGCATACCTTGGCGCGGTGTGGAGAGTTACGTTCTGGACATCGATGAGAGTAAATGCCCCACCTCGCTAAGCAGCGCATGCGGGCGAAATGGCTTGTCTAACGTAGCGTCCGCACCTAGTAGTTTAGCCATGTGCAAACCGTCTAGACCGACCAGAGACGAACCACCGGAGATCGCCAGGATGGGTAAGTCTGGCATATGCTCTGATGCTTGCCGAACGACCTCCAGACCATCCACATCTGGCATATAGATATCTGTAATAAGCAAATCGATATCTTCTGCGTTGGCCACCGTCCGCCAATTCGCCCCGCTTGGCAGCACTAAGACCTCGTTTCCTGCATCTTCAAGCGTCAATTTTACGACGTCTACGACGTTGTTATCGTCATCGATCAAAAGAATTTTTGCCACTGCTTTCTAGTCGACTGATTCCTCACACTAAAGTGTAGACGGCACCAGCTAGAAAGAGCGTTTCTGTCAGGTTTTTGCTATTCGAGCTCAACTGGGAATGTGATTTTGAATGTTGTTCCGATCCCACTGGTAGATTCCAGAATCAGTTCTCCATCGAGTGCTTGTACGAGTTGCGCTACGCTGGCCAAGCCAACACCTGTGCCGACACCAGGTTTGGTGGTAAAGAATGGTTCAAATATACGGCCCTGTAACTCCACTGGAATACCGCGACCATTGTCTTCCACCGTGAAACCCCAGCGGAGGTTGTCGGATGTGAATTCGATCTTGATCTGACCGGCTCCCTCCATAGCATCACAAGCGTTGAGAACAAGGTTGAGTAGTATTTGTTCAATCGCAGAAGCATCGCTCATGACGGTGGGCAAATTGCCAGGGAAATCAAATGAAACGTCTATCTGTTCAGAGGTCGTTGCTCTAACAAGGCCTTCTAGTTGGTTGGCAAGTGCTGTCAATTCCGTGGGTTTGAGTTCGCATACAGTGTCCGCATTCAGACTATTGAGTTGCTGCACCATAGAACCGGCGTGTTCGCATGCTCTGATAGCTTTTTCGAGAATGTCATGGATTCGCTGCAAGTCCTCCGATTTCAAAGCCAAGTCAATGCAGCCCATAATGGCTGTCAGCGCGTTGTTCATATTGTGTGCAAGGCCGGTAGCGAGCTTTCCGGAGGCCTCGAACCGTTTGGACTTTTGCAGTTCCAAGGCATACTGCATCTGACTGGCGATGTTCTCTTTACGACGGCGATGTGCGACCACTTCTCGCTCTATGGCTGGGCCCAGTCGAAATAACTTTCGTTTGGTGATGTAGTCTTGCGCTCCCATGCGCATCACCTCGACTGCAAATTCTTCTCCGCGCTTGCCCGAGACAACTATGAATGGCACATCATCCAATGTCGTACGCACAGCTAAAAAGATATCTCGCCAATCTATGCCCGGAAGCACATAGTCGCAGATGATGACATCCCAGCTTCGGGTGAGCGCTGTAACCAAGCCATTAAGATCAGCTATGGTTTCGCTGGCCTCAATCTCTAAACCAGCTCGTTCCAGCTCGATTAGCATCTCATCGGCGTCCTCTGGTTCATCCTCCACGATGAGGACTTTTAGCGTGGTCGCTAGCTCTGTCATCTTGAACCTCCTTTTCCCCCAGACTGAAGGTGACATGAGCACCACCTTCAGGCCGATTCGTAAGTTCTATCGTACCACCATGCTGTTTCACGGTTTGCTCAACCGTTGATAAACCGATGCCATAGCCTTTACGCGTACCTTCATTGTCTCCTCGTGCGAACGGTTCAAACAACAAACTCAGGTTCTCATCGGGAAATCCATCGCCATTGTCGGCCACTGTATAGTAGACCTCCCCGTCGCTGATACGACGCTCGATTGTCAAGCTTAAAGATTGGTCTGCGGGCGTGTACTTGTACGCATTGCCAATCAAGTTTCTGAGTAGTGCACGGATGAGTTTTTTATCAGCATGTGTAGTGACCTCACCTACTGTGGGTGCGTTTAGTTCGCAGTCTCGGCCGCTGTCTAAGCCAACCTCGTAAACGACCGACCTGACCATCTCACCCAAATCAAAGTTTTCTCGAACCAAAGGCTGGTTGCTACTAGCGACTTCCAGGATGTGATCTATATGGCCCTGAAGTGAATCTAGCTGCTGCCTGATTTCTTCCAGGTCATTGTGTTCCAGGTCCTCTTTGGCAAGACGTTTTGCCATTCGACGTAGTGGACCTTTCAGGTCGTGAGAGACCAGTGCGGCGAATCTATCCAGTTGTTCGTTAAGTGCGGCTAACTGTTTTGCCCGCTCCGCAAGCCGGGTTCGCTGACGCATTAAAAGCTCAGCGGTACGCTTTCTGTCTGATACGTCTCTCGATACGAATTGAAACCCATCGAAGCGGCCTTGTGCATCCCGGATGGGCCAGGCGCGTAGCTCGCTCCAGACCCAACTGCCGTCTTGAAGTTGATGCTTTAACTCCAGTTGCTCAGTATCGGTGACACCTGTTCTTAGGCGAGCGACGGCTGCGTCTGCTGCTTCCCGGCTTTCCTTGGCCAATGCAAAATGGTAGTGACCGCCAACAAGTTTTTCTGGTGGAATGCCCCACATTGTCTCTGATGCGGGGTTAGCGTAAGTCATGTAACCATTAGCATCGAAAGACTCGATGGGGTCGAGCGCCCGCTCAGTTAAGTTGCGATAACGCTGTTCGCTTTCGAGTAGAGCGTTCTGAAAAATGTGGCGTTCATGAACCTCACGTGTAACGCCATGCACGGCAAGCAACTCCCCATCCTCGGAGCGCACAGCTCTGCCGTGAACGTCAAACCACCTAAATCCCCGTTCGCGGCAGTCGTGCAGGACTTCGAGCGAAAATCCCTGGGTTCGCCCCGATTTGATTTCTGTCACTGCCGCGTCAAAGTCTGCAGCGGAAGATCCGTCTTTCTCGATGATCATGGTCCGAAGTTCATTCCCAACAAGCGCGCGCGGCGGCCAGCCGGTTATTCGTTCAATGTTCGGGCTTGCGTAGGTAAAGACAAAGTTAGCGTCCGCGCTCCAGATGACGTCGTCTACTCGCTCAGTAATCTCGCGTAAGCGCTGCTCGCTTTCCCGTAGAGCAGCTTCTTGTTCGCGTCGATCAGATATGTCACGCATCACGACGTGATTCGCCACAACCTTGCCGTCAGCATCGCGAACGACTTTGCCTTTTATCTCTGTCCAGACAAACCCACCCGCTTTAGTTGCGTGTTGCATCTCCAGCGACACCTCATCTAAGTCGCCCTCAGCTGCTTGTTTAAAGAGCTCCGTCGCGTTTGACATCGAGTTCGGTGCCATAGTGGTTTCAGTGAAGCGTTTGCCAATGCGCTCATCTGGTCTGAACCCTAAGACTTTCTCGATGGAGGGGCTCACGTAGGTAATGACCCCCTGCTGGTCGTAAACGTAAATTACGTCGGTTGCGTTGTCTGCTATGAGTCGATACTGACTTTCTCGTTCTCTTAGATCGTCCTCCAAGACCATCCGTCGAGCCAGTTCTTCTTTGCTTTGTTTGATGCGTTCTTCTAAATCGTCGCGCAGACTCTCCAGGTCGATGTGTCGCAAGCGGCGGGAAATGTAGGCGACGCAGCTGGCCAGAGTGGCGGCGGCGTACAGGAACAGGCGTTCACTATCATTTGCGTCTGCGCCGGAAGGTGCGAGCCCGAAGACCCAAAAAATCGTCACCAAAAAAACGTAGGATAATGGGGAGACAAGCGAGATGCCTGCGCCAACAATTAGAAATAGCATTGTTAATTGGCTGATCGCTTCACCCAATAGAGTATGCAATGCGATGCTTCCGGCGACCAAGCACAGCGCTCCACAGAAGGCGGCTTCGTTCAATTGGGCCTTTAACGGGAATTTGAAAACGACAAGTGCCAGCGCGATAAAAGTGATCCCCAACACGGAATCGACAATGAAAATACCTGGGTTCGACACTGAGCTCGTGTGAAGCAACAGGTGAAACAGGTGTGCGATACCGATGACCACAAACAATGGTGCCAAAGCCTTTCCAAGCACTGAGTTGAAGCGAGGTTGATACTCCCTCGAAAAGCTTCTTAGCATGCGCTGTTTAAGACCAGAGCTCATGGTGGCCCCTGAGAAAATGTCCAAACAGGTCCATTAAGCGACACTCGCAGCAAAAGTCAAATAGAGATGGGGCTGCGTAAATCTACCTGGCTGTGTTTTGTTAAGCGCGGTTGTTTAACATTGATCAGCGATGAATTTACCGATGCGCTCTACGGATTCTTGAGCTTCTGGTATACCCGGGAGCATATGCCACACGTGGATCAAACCCTCTTCAACGTCCAGTGTGACATCAACCCCGGAGGCGCGAGCTTTTTCAGCAAAACGAGTGCTGTCGGATAAGAGTACTTCCCTTGTCCCAACCTGTAGCAAAACGGGTGGCATATTCTGCAAATCGCCAAATAGCGGAGATGCAAGCGGATCGGTGAGGTCGTTGGGCGCATAATCTAATCCGCTTGATCGCAGACCGTCGCGCGTTAACATCGGATCATCTACGGCACCCGGCTCAGCAGAAGTCCCTGTTGCTTCTAAGTCGAGCCAAGGCGAGAGCCCAACGATACATGCAGGTAGGGTTTCGCCGGCTGCCTTGAGTGATAAAACTGCCGCAAGCGCGAGACCGCCACCCGCTGAGTCCCCGGCGATAGCAGCTTTGTTTGCCAGGTACCCCTGAGAAAGCAGCCATCTCCAGCATGCAACGGCATCTTCGACTGCTGCTGGAAACGGATGTTCGGGTGCGAGTCGGTAGTTCGGTAGTAGAACACGTGCGCAAGACGCGCGCGCAATTCGACCGGCTAACGCTCGATGGGTGTTTGCCGATCCCATAGTGTAAGCGCCACCGTGAAGATAGAGTACAACTCGCTCGGCATTCGTTCCTGTGATACTAATCCACTCTGCACTGACGCTACCGATATTAACCACTTCCGTTAAGACGTCTGCGTCGGCTTGCGTAGCCGTGCTTTCAAAGATTTCACGCTGATCGCTAACTGAAAGACCTTCTAAGCCGAGTCCACCAGCCATCATTTCAACTATTTGTTCGTGCTCAATGCTTGGCATGCTTTTGCGTCTGTTTGTTAGATTCGAGTCGTATCAAAAAGTAAGAACCGGTGGTTCAATAGATACTTCCTCTAGACATAACCGATCCAACCACGCCAGGTCAGGGCAGAGTAAAATGTGGTAACGGAACTAAGTCCTGCCTCTCTGAGTATCTCCATATCCTGCTCGGGTTCCAGCATTGTGACCATTGATGAAACGGCTTGTCGGGCATTCGCAGCCATCTCAGGGTCAACACCTGAGGCGATAGCGAAGTCCTGATAACGAGACAACCATAGCTCGCGATCCGGTTCTGTTTGAACAAAGCTACTATGCACAGCCACGAAAGGGGCTCCTGGTCGCAATCGTTCCAAAATTTTCTTGATCGTCTGGAGCCGTTCGTCGGGTTCGAGGAAATGCAACGTAAGCAAACTTGTGGCCGCGTCAAATGGCCCGCGTGGCGCTGTATCGATATAGCCGTGATGAAGACGCACTCTTTCCATGTAGGTGCCGAGCCGGGCTTCCGCTTCGTCGAGCATCGGCTTTGCCGGATCCACGCCAATGAATTGCCATTCGTTGTTCGCCTTAGCCAAGGCTTCAATTTCGAGCCCACCCCCGGCGCCGTGGATGAGTATTTGAGCATCTGATGCGACACGCTCTCTAATCAGTAGACCGACAACCCGGTGAAGATCTTCGAACCCAGGCGTAAACCTTCTTGGGCCGTCACTGTAAGCTCGCACTCTTTCTGGGTCTTCGAACATTTCCAAGAACGGGTTTGCTTCTGCTTTTGTCACTAAATTTCCTCGCGCGTCATTTGTGGATCTTTGGGTGAATCTAAAGATGCCTTCATTGCGGCCATATCTTTGCTGAATTGCTCGTGAAGCGACTGCAATGTGATCTTTCCAAACCGCCCCAACAACATGGTTCTGGCTTCTTCGAAAGAGTTTGACAGGGCCTCGTTAACCGCCTTCTCCACGAGGCACTCGGACAACTTGTTGCGAGCGCCGACAGCAAAGAGCGCAGGTTCTCCGACTGCTTGGTATATGTCGAGTAGGGTGGTTTGCGATAGTTTGCATGTCAGCGTCCAGCCTCCAGAGGGCCCATGGCATGAATCAACGAGTCCCCGCTCCCTCAATCCGCGAAGCGTCCGTCGTACAACAACTGGGTTGGTCCGGATCATTTTGGCGAGAGCGTTCGATGAGATCGGTTCGTTCTGCTCAGCCATGTGGAGCAACACATGGAGAACGTCGGAGATTTGGTTATTTTTTTTCATCCACGGGTTTTTGCAAAATATGTAACATAAAAAGTTACATATAGACTGGTACTTTCAAAGCAGCATGTCAATGCCCTGGGAAACGTGTTGAACCGATCGCGTTGGAACCTAAACAAAATTTTCGCTAAGTAGACTTAGCCGGGCATGTTGTCTATGCGTATCTTTCGGTCACGCCGGGCTCGAGATTTCCGTGACCAGATCACGACGCCTGTGATGCTCAGGACGGCGACCACAATCCCCATGATAGAAATCAAGATTCGTCCGGGTAGTCCGAGAATACGACCTGAGTGCAATGGGAATTGAGCTTGTACGAAAATGTCAGCAGCGGTGCCTTGCCAAGGTTGCCAGTCCCCCAGAAGTCGACCGTCCTGGCCATCGAAAAACAATGCTTTGTGCCCAACGCCGCCAGCTCCGTGGCCCTCATCTGGGCGGTAAAATTCAGCTCGATAGACGCCGTATTCGCGGGCATACCACATACTTCCAATAGGTTTGTGCCAGCTGCGTTGATCTGCTTCTGCTTGTGCCGCGGACATGACATCTTCGAACGAAACACTGGGCGTAATTGGTTTGTTGTGCGGTGTAGGAGTCCTCAAGTCGATTGGCGTCGGCGTCACATCCGACACGGTCGACATAAGCGGATAAAAGATCTCTCTATAGAGATTCAGTGAGAATGCAGTGAATGCAATAATGAATAGGATTACCCAGGTCCACAGCCCGAACGCACGGTGGATATCAAAATTCAGACGGTTGGCGCCGCCGTGCCAACGGATTTCCCAAGCGGGCTTCCACTGTCGCCAATAGCTGCGAGCGCGGGTTTTGTCTCTGGCTGCGCGTTGTCTGGGCAAGGTCAAATAGAACCCAATGAAACAGTCGATCGTCCAGATAAGTGCAATAGTGCCCAAAAGCCACATGCCCCAGTGGTCGGTACCCCAGAATTCAGGGATATGAAGGCTGTAGTGAAACTCGTAGAGGAAGGAAACAAATGTTTCCCGGCTCAGCGGCCAGAAGGCACCCCATTCGCGGGTGCCGAGAATTTGACCACGCACTGGATCCATGTACACCTGGTTGAATCCAGGATCATGGAGTTCCTGGGTGCTGGGGTCGACCCGCGGTTCAACCCAGAAATATTGCGAGTGGCCTGATTCCGCGCCGTTTTCAAAGTAGGTAACCTGCACCTCGGGAAAACGCGCCTCGATAGCTGTAACTAAAGTGGTCGATGGAAGCGCGCTTCCCTCATTGGACGCCTGGAGCAGGTGTGGATTAAGCCACTCGTCAAGTTCGTGGTCCCAGGAGATGACTGCGCCTGTCAAACCACTTACAACAAGGAAACCCGCCATCGTTAGTCCAAGGTAGCGATGGAGTAGGGTTAAGGCGCGCCTTGCAGTTACGGCTGACCTTCTTGTCGCACCCTTGGGTGCCGTCTCGTAGATTTCGGCCAAGAGAGATTCCTAATACCACCAGTTGATGGACACGCTATAACTACGGGGCGCAGCATAGAACGCCTGTTCATACTTAACGGAGCTGAAATATTCCTCGTTCGTCAGGTTGTCGAAATTCACGGAGAGACTGAGCGAATCGGTGAAGTCATAGCTGACAAAGCCGCCAACAAGCGCGTAGCTATCTTGCTTAATGCGACCGTAGGGTGAGTCATAGTGAATGTTGTCCTGCCAGCGTGCAGAAAGGCCCATGCGCAGGTCTTCCTGCCAGCTGGGTTCCCAGGTCAGGAGCAGTTTCATTGTGTTGCGCGGGATAAACGTACGCGCGTCATCGCCATCCTCATCTTCCATCTCAAGGTAGGTATACCCCGCCTGCATCTTAATTTCGTCGGTGATCTGACCGGCTACTTCCAGTTCCACGCCTTTGGAATCTACGCTGATGCCGCGATACAAGGCATAGTTGAAATCGTCACTGAAGTCAGTGTCGTCGACACCATCGCCGTCACCGTACTCGACAAACTCGAATAGATTGTCTTGTTCGGTTTCGAAGTAGGCGAGGCTGACGATCAGATTGTTGTCGAACTGTTTCTTGAAACCTAGTTCGTAACTTTTGCCTTCTGCGGACCCCAACGGCTGGAGATTCTGGTCGAGGTAATATTGAGGCTGATAGATGTCACTGTAGCTCGCGTAGACGTTAAACCCATCCGCAAATTCCCAGGTGAATCCTATGTAGGGGCTGCTGCCGTCTTCAGAAGAGTCGGTTGAAACACCCCAACTCACGCCTTCATTTTCATAGTCAACCAGGCTGAAACCGAGAATCAGCTTCAGTCGCTCTGTTACAGAGAGCAGAAGCGAGCCGTAAAGACGATCCAATTGCATGTCGTCTCTGGCAGCCTGGTAGGGGTCGTCCCAGGCAGGGCGAGGTACTTCAGTACCCTGCCAGCCTGGAAACTCGGGCATGGCGTCAAATCCTTCCAGAGCACCGAAATCCAACGATTTTGCATCGCTGTCGGCGAGGCTGAGACCAACGTTAAGTTCATGCTGCTGACCCCAGGCTTCAAATCCGCCTTGGAGATGGGTGTCCCAGATCAGGTATTCCTGATAACTGTCGTACTTTCCGGGATAGCTGTACATACCAAGACCGGTATCTCTGTCTAGACCAGTGAGCCAATACACGTAGAAAAGTTCCGATTCCTCCTCGTAGTCGGTTCGTGTGAGTGAGCTTGTCACATGCCATTGGTCCGTTATCTGCCAGCCTATTTCCGCGAACATGGTTTCTGTGAGTGTGTTCCAGTAAGTCCAGTCCATCGCGGTTGTTGTTGACGGGTCGAAGTCTGCCTGCGTCCCATCCGTATAAATAACCGGTGCTGCGCCCCAGAGAACGCCATCACTGTTGTTGTCCTGTCGAGTGTAGGCAAATGTCAGCGTGATCCTGTCGCCGACCTGCCCGTCGACAACCGCATACGCAATATTGCGATCGTTCTCATAGTGATCGAGCCAGCTTTCTTTGTCCTGAGCAACGCCGACGAACCGAGCCGCCCAACTGCCAGAATCCGTCAACGGCGTAGACACGTCAGCTACAACCCGTTGGTTTCCCCACCGTCCTGTAGTGGCCTCAATGCTAGCGGCAAACTCATTTGTCGGGCGTTTGCGAACGTAGTTAACGGTTCCCGACGGATTACCCAGGCCTGTGATCAAGCCGTTTGAACCGCGTATCACAACAACCTTTTCGTAGATAGCGGTGTCCAGGTCCCCGACAAACAGCTCCCCAAAAGGAATACCGATTCCGTCAACGTGGAAACTGGTGATGTCGAACCCCCTGGAGTTGTAATAGGTCCGATCGGTTTCAGTCGAGTCGACGTTGATGCCAGTCGTCATTTTCAACGTACTGTTGATGTCCACCAGACCGAAGTCGTCAATCGCCTCTGCGTCCAGGATCGACAGCGATTGTGGGGTCTCGAACACGCTGAGATTTAGTCCAGTCGCGCCGCGACTTTTCCGATCATCACGAAATCCTGTGATGATCATCTCTTCATCAATGTAAGAGTCAGTTTCAGCTGCCATCACAGGCTGTGCCGATAGAACTGAACAGAAGACGATGATCCCGGTAATGCCGGCTTCGAGGGTATTCCTCACCTGATTCCCCAAGTTGATTTTTGCGAATAGTAATGCAAATGATAATCGTTATCAAACACATTAATGATTAAGAATAATCATCTTGAGGTAGCGTCTTTCTTAGCTTGCTTTGCTTGCAGCTTTATTGAGTAGCGATGTGTTTACCGGCGAGGTAGCCAAAGGTCAGTGCGGGCCCAAGCGTTCCACCGCCGCCGCCGTAAATATGTGCCAGCGGTGCGGCCATCGCGTTACCCGCGCAATAGAGACCCTGGATGGGTTGGTCTTGCCAATTGAGCACTTGGGCATCGCCATTGGTCTTAGGACCGCCATTGGTGCCGAGCACGCCAGATTCCATCTTGACGGCGTAGTAGGGTGCTGAATCGATTCGACCGAGTGTTTTAAAGGGCGCTTCAAAAGAACTGTCACCCCAGAAGTTGTCGTAGGTGTTGTCGCCACGTTGAAAGTCGTCGTCGTGACCTTGGTCAACAAAGTCATTGAACCGAGCAACCGTTTGCTCAAGTCCGTGGGCATCGATGTCGAGCTTAGTCGCTAACTCCGTAAGGCTATCCGCCACGATAAACATGTCAGACAACGGTTGGTCGGGTTTGTGGCCGAAAGCCGGGTACTTGTCTCGGTAAGTCTGATCAAACAGTAAGTAGTACGGCAGGTTGGGATAATTGTGCGCGTTGGCGTCGAACGAGAGTACCGCCATGCCGAGCGCATTATAGTTGGCGGCTTCGTCTACGAAGCGCTGACCCTGGCTGTTGACCAGGATCGATCCGGGTAGCGTGCGCTCGTGCTGACAGAGCATATAGTTGGGTTTTGCATCTTTATGTTGTTGCTGCCATTCCAATGCTGAGGGCATCCAAAACGCGCTGGACATGTTGCCGAGTTTGGCACCGACATCCATCGCCATTAAAAGACCATCACCCTCACATTCCGGTACGCTGACCGGCCCGGTCATGGGACCTCGCAAAAAGGTCTGCACGAGTTCCTTGTTCCACTCGAAGCCGCCTGTTGCGATGACCACACCTTTACGCGCGCCAAAGTATTGCTCACCTCTATTGGTCTCGGCGGTAACCCCGACAATGCGTTCGTTTTCCTGCCGCAATCTGACGGCGCGATGTTCGAAGAAAATTTCAATGTCACGATCGAGGATGGCACGTAACAACGCGCCCACCAGCGCTTGACCACGTCCACGACTATCTGTTCGACGTCGTTCTGCAAGCTCGTCTTCCGAAAGAGGACCCAAAATAAGATCTTCGTGATAGCTGGTGGGTCGGGGAGCACCCATTTTGGGCGGAGTGACCCGGGTGGCCCAGTTACCTAAGTCGGCAAAAGGATAAGGATCATTATCCAGCGAACGGCCACCGTTCTTCAGGCCGCCTGGGTGGTCGGGTTGGTAATCAGGTAGCCCCTTCATGGCGCGAAACTTGGCGGGTGTGTTGTCCGAGAGGTGCCTGACCATTTCAGGTCCGCCGACGAGGAACGCTTCAAGTGTGATCGGGTCCAGGGCATCAGGGGCCAAGGCATCTAGGTAGGTTACTACCTCATCCCAGGAATCTTCTACGCCATCTGCCTCTGCTAAATGATTACCGGGTACCCACATCATGCCGCCCGACATGGCGGTGGTGCCGCCGACCAGATTGGATTTTTCCAGGATGATGACTTCACCAGCACCGAAATCGTGGGCTGCGATGGCCGCGGTCAGGGCCGCGCCTCCGCTGCCCAATACAACGACGTCTGCTTCGATAGGCATTGTGGTTCCCAAAGGTGATGTTGAACTAAGTCTGGCAGATTACTCGCTTGCCATATTTCATACAAGTCTGTATAAAATATTGTTGGTTGGGGTAGGAATAGGTTGTTTTGCGTGGAGCAACAAGAGGCCAGAGAGCACTTTCTAGTGCTAGGTCGGCGATTAAAAGAAAATGTCGCCAGAGGTTTGCCTGACCAGGCGGAAGGCATGCTGAAAGTACCTGCACAGTCTTATCGCGATGAAACGCAGTTTCAGGCAGAACTGGAGCATATCTTTTTTAAGGTGCCGTTGTTGGCGGCATTGTCATGTGACATTCCGGAGCCGGGTGATTTTGTCACGCATACGATTGTCGACCGTCCCTTGCTTATCGTCCGCGGTGATGATGGGGTAGCCCGGGTATTTTTGAACGTTTGTCGACATCGAGGCGCGGCACTTACCTGTGCTGCAGAGGGCCATTCGCGCGTATTCGTGTGCCCGTATCACTCGTGGACATACGACCGGCAGGGCAAACTGAGCGGGGTACCGGATGCTCAGACCTTCGGTGAACACGATGTAGAAGGCTTGATCGAACTACCCAGTGATGAGGCTGTGGGAACCATCTTTTGTTCACTCGATCCGAAAGCGTCGGTTTCGGTGGAAAACTGGTTGGGCGAGCTGTACTCATCGCTTGCATCCTTGCGCCTCGAAAACATGCATGCTTATCGCAAGTTATCGACGTTGGAGAGCCCCAACTGGAAGCTCGCAGCGGATGGATATTTGGACGGCTATCATATTGGCTATCTGCACAAAGACACCATCGGTCGCAAGTCGATCAACAACAGAAACACCTATGACTTTGGTGGCCCGCATGTGCGAATTGGGTTTGCAAACAAAGGGATAAATCAGATTGATGAGAAGCCGGTAGATGATCTCATTTTCCCGGAGTGCCTGAGTCTGGTGCACTACATATACCCAAACGTCTCTATCAGTGGTGGCCATGGCGACACCATTCAACTCAGCCGTCTTTTTCCCGGGCCGAAGGTTCATCAGTCAACGACGATCCAGCATCAGTACTTCCGCTCCCCCCTTGAAGGCGAAATGATCGACGTGGCTGAGGAGAAGCGCATCGTCTATGAGCAGGTCGTCCGTGATGAAGACTGCAGTACCATCTTTACCATCAGCGAAGCGCTACCTGCGATGCAAGACAGCCCGATTGTGTTCGGACGTAACGAGATGGCCAATCAGCATCTGCATCAAACGATTGCCGAGATGACCGCACGATGAAGCTTTTGACGCCAATAAAGATCGGGCCGATGGAAGTGAAAAATCGGGTCGTTTCCACCGCGCATTCGGCGTATCTGGATTTTTATCGCCCCGGCTCGGATGGTCAGCGGTATACAGCCTATCAAGAACGTCGTGCTGAAGGTGGCACCGGCATGATGATCATGACGGCCATGCACGTGCATGAATCCAGCCAGGTACACGACCACTTCATCTATGACCCGGAGGATATGGCGCCCAAATTCAGGGAGATCGCTGCGCGCGTCCATAGCCATGGGGCGAAAATCATCTCCCAACTGTTTCACTTTGGTGCACAAGGCAAGTCCGAAGTGCGTGATGACTTTCATCCCATATGGGGGTTTTCGAATACGGTGACCAGCGCTGGCGAAGCTGTGCACAGGATGACGGATGCCGAGATCGAAACGGTAATCAGCGCCTTCGCTTTCGCAGCCAGCACGGTGGTCAGCAATGACATCGATGGGGTTGAACTGCATGGCACGCACGGCTACTTGATCCAACAGTCGTTCAGTCCATTTGCCAATCAGCGGGATGATCGATGGGGGCAGCGCCTCGAGTTTGTACGCGAACTGTTAAAACGCGTTCGCGAAGCGATTGGACCTGACAAGGCGCTGGGGTTTCGTATTTCTGCGGAGGACTTCATTCCGCTGGAAAACGGGGGCGTGGGCCACGAAGCCCTCTGTCAGATTGCGGCCGACGTGGTGGATACGGGCCTCATCGATTACATAAATCACTCGGAGGGTGCGGGTGGATCTCACTACGCGCGGGCCATCGCCTCTTACCGTTTTCCTGCCGGGGAGTATTTGCCGCTGACACGAAACCTGAAAGTAGCCATCGGCGATAAGGTGCCTTTGATCGGTGTGGGTAAAATTCAAACTCCGGATCTGGCCGAACAGGCGCTGCAAGCTGGCGACTGCGATCTGGTCGGGATGACTCGTGCACAGATTGCGGATCCTGATCTGGTTCACAAGCTTAAAACTGGCCAAAGTCAACGGATTCGCGTTTGTACGGGCGCCAATCAAGGTTGCATTGATCGTACGGGTTCTTATCCCATTACGTGCATTCAGAATCCTGAAGTCGGTGAAGAACAGCGGTTTGCAGAACTGGAGAAAGTCCCGCTGAGAAAGAAGCACGTGCTCATCGTAGGGGGTGGGCCGGCAGGCATGAAAGCCGCCGAGATTGCTGCCCGGCGTGGCCACAAGGTTACCCTTGTGGAGGCTTCGCACAGACTAGGCGGGCGTTTCAACCTGGTTGAGCAGCTTGGCAAACCTTCTAATTTGCTGGCAGCGACCGATTGGGTGGAGCAAGAGCTTGCCGAACTGGATGTGGATATCCGCTTGCAGACCACCGTCGATCTGGCGTTCGCAGAAGCGCTGGCTCCGGATGAGATTATTCTTGCGACCGGTGCAGTCTGCAGTAGTGAAGTAGGCGCAGTTGATGACGGTTCCATACCCGTGCTCGCATCGGATCAGGCCGCACTTGGCGAGTACGACGGCGTGAAAGTCGACTTGGAAGGTCTGCACGTCCTGGTGGTCGACAAGCGTGGCAACTACGAAACCTGTTTGGTGATTGAAGCGCTCGCTAACCGCGGTGCACAGCTCACGATTGCGACGCCGTTTGCCAGTTTTGGAGCTAATACAGGCTTCACACACCTAAACTACTATCACGGTCAGATACCCAAATGGCGTGCACGCGTGCTTACCATGACTTCGCTCGTGGCAATAGGTAATGGCGAAGTATCACTGAATAGTTTGCTGGAGCCGGAACCTGTGGTGCTGTCACCGGATCTTGTTGTGGCAGCGGTACATCCTCGGCCACAGGATGGGCTTTACGAGGTGCTCAGCAAGAAATTGCCAACCCGAATGATCGGTGATGTAGTTGCGCCAAGATCTGCGCTAGAGGCTTTCCGGGAAGGGGATAGGGCAGGACGAACAGTCTAGGAGAACCGTTTCTTGCTAACAGAATAAAAAAGGGGTGTCATTCGACACCCCTTTTATGTCCGTCAGCCCTGTGCTTACAGGTTGTACTTTAAACGAAGTGCGACGGTACGTGGCAAACCTCCATAACCGATCAAGTCGGCCTGCGAACGTCCACCGGAACTGAATGCTGCTTCAAGCATGCCGGATATGACCATCTCGTCGCCGAGGTTTTTACCTGTGAGCTGAGCCTGCCAGCGTTCGTCCGGGCTGGAGACATAGATGCTGGCGTTGGTCAAAACATATGAGTCGCGCCATGCATTCGGGTGGCCAAACGCGGAAGCGTTGTATTCATCACTGTAGAGAGCATCCACGGCGATGCCGAAACCCCAACCGTTAGACAACGTCGTGTCATAGTTGATGCCGACAGAAGCCGTCCACTCCGGGGCCATGCCGGTTTCAAACCCATCGAGGTTTTGACCAGGTGCGCCGAGGGTTTGAGGAACAACGGCGGTACAGCCTGTACCAAATGCAACCTGACCTTCCCAGCAGGGTGCGATGAAGTCATCGTACTCTGCCTTGTTGTAGGCCAGCGCACCGTGAATTCTGAGGCCCGGTGTGCTGTGTGGCGCCCATTCGAGCTCGCTGTCGATGCCCCATGAGGTGGCGCCACCCGCGTTAAGCGTAATAAACGCAATGTCCACAGAATTGAAGTAGTCGAGCTGCAGATCTTCGAAGTCGTAGCTGTAAGCAGCAACGTTGAGACGCAGCTGATTGTCGAGAAGTGTCGATTTCACACCCACTTCAAAGCCGTCAGATGTTTCGGGGTCGAACGAAAAGTCACGAGGCACAGTGGTGACATCGAGAATACTCCCGTTTGAGAAACCGCCCGACTTGTATGCGCTTTTGTAGGCGCCGTAGACCGTTACGTTTTCATTGACCGCCCAGGAAATTGTGGCCTCAGGCGATGTTTCAGAAAAGTCCTGGCTCGCTGGCACGCTGCCTTCCAGCCACCCGAGGAAGATCTGGCCATCCGGGTGAACGTAGGGTTGTGAGAACACCGAGTCCTTGGTTTCGTCAGTGTAGCGAGCCCCGATGGTGGCGCTGACCGAGTCACTGAGGTCGAACTGAAGTTCAACAAACGGCGAGAAAGTTTCGCCATCTGTGAAGCTGTCTTTGTCGTACGTGATATGCAGACGGAATGGATCAACCGCGGTGTTGAAGTTTGCGATACCGCCAAAGGTCACGTACTGCAGGAAATCCCGTTCGGTTTCCTGGTACAGGAAGCCGACCATAAAGTTGAAGTTACCATCAAATTCACTTTGTAGACGCAGTTCCTGAGACCATGCCTGCCATTCGGAGTTTTCTGTCGCGAACGTTGCGTCTGCTACTTCGGAAAAGTCACCCGGCAGGGCCCAGATGTTCTCGTTTTCCTGCATGTTGGTGATGGAGGAGAGCACGTAGTTCTCGAAGCTCCATTCCAGTTCCAGGTTTACGCTCCAACTCTTGTACTCGTTGAACAGCTCACCGTTCGACCGTGACTCAGGCAGGGAGGCGGCAAGAATATCCGGAAAGGCCAGGTGCGCAGTTTCGAAATCGTCGCTGCAGGGAAGACCCGCTGCGCTGATGCCACCGGCGCACGAAAAGGTGACGTGGTTCCAGGCTGAATTCTCGTGTTCCACGTCGCTGGTCTGAGCGGTAAACGTAACGTCCAGGTTGTCGGTGGGCGCGCCTGTCAGCGTAAAGCGAACCAGGGTTTCCTGCTCTGCGGGTGTTTCGGAAACGAAACCTTGTGAATTGGTAAAGATTGCATTCGCCGGGCTGGTATCGCCGCCGATGAGTGCCAAGAGATCCTGTACGGCCAGATAGCTTTGGTCGACCGTGCGGTTTTTGTAATAACCGCCATCCATGTCCGTATGCCGCACTGCCAGGCGGGCACCCCAGTTGTCCGAGATAGGTCCGGAGATTACGCCTTCATAGCGCAGTTGATCCGCTTCGAATTCGTGTTCCACACTGAAGCTGGCCTCAAATTCTTCGGTAGGTTTGGCGGTCGTCAGGGAGATTACGCCGGCGGTCGCATTTTTGCCGAAGAAGAGCGACTGCGGACCTTTCAGAATTTCGATCTGCTCAAGGTCAAACATGCCTTCGTTCAGAACCCGCCCCTGTCCGTAGTAGGCACCATTCAGGACAACAGCAACAGATTGCTCGATACCAATGCTCGTCGCGGACGATGCGCCGATGCCGCGCATAGTGATTTGCGCGCCGGAGCCGTTTGAAACCCGGCCGACATACAGATTGGGCGTCATAGCGGCGATACGTTCGAGCGATGTGATGTCGTATTCGTCAATACGTTCTGCAGATATCGCGGAAACAGTCAGCGGCGCATCTTGAAGACTCTCTTCACGTTTACGTGCGGTGACAACAATTTCTTCAATACCTCTGGCCTCGGTTTCATCCTGGCCAAACACAGGTGCAACAGGCAATGCCAGAGCAATGGCGGTTAGCCATAGCCGGTAGTCATGTTTCATTGGTTTAATCCCCTCTGGTGAAGGCTTTTTTTAACAAAGTTGTATAATTAATACAAGTCTGTAAAAATTTATCCGCGGAACAATGTGGGGACTTCTTTTTTGTTGGCGCCATATGATTATTCGGGCCAGGTGGTGGTGGTGACAGGTGGCGCGTCCGGGATGGGCTTCGCGTCTGCAATGGCCTTTGCAGATGCAGGTGCAACGGTAGTGATTGCCGACGTCGCTGACGCGAAACTGAATCAGACAAGCCTGCTCTCCTACCGGCACACAGACGTTACGGTTGAAGCAGAAATCGATGGTCTGGCCGCAGCAACTATGGCGGAATATGGACGGATAGATGTGTGGGTGTCGGCGGCAGGCGTATTGGGGCAACGTCGGTTGTTGCACGAACAGACCGTGGCAAATGTCGAGCACGTCTTGGGCGTAAACGTCGCGGGCGTTGTGTGGGGGACGAAGCATGCCATCAGGTCCTTCCGGCGGACCGAGAATCCGCGAGGCGTGATCATCAACTTTGCATCTGTGCAGAGCTACAGAGTTAAGAGCGCCAAAGCCTCGATATATGCGGCCAGCAAAGCCGCTGTGGTGTCGCTTACCAAGTCCGCCGCGCTTGAGTATGGTGCTGAAGGCATCCGCGTAAATGCCATTGCGCCTGGACCGATCGACACCCCGATGTTACGGGATGCTGCTGGTAACACGTGGCCACCTGACATCGTTGACGAGACACCGCTCGGCCGACTTGGTAGCGCGGAAGAGGTGGCCGAGGCTGTGTTGTGGCTCGCCAGTGATGCTGCTGGTTATATCACGGGGGCGACGCTACCGGTCGACGGCGGGTGGCTTGCACCTTAAAACAAGCGAACAACAACTGAGTATTAATACTGGGAGGATTTGATGACGGATTTGTCAGGCAAAGTGGCTGCCATCACAGGTGGCACAAGAGGCATCGGGCGCGGTTTGGCAGAAGCCTTTCTTGCGGCGGGGGCCAGCGTTGCGATTAACGGGCGCAGCCCTGAAAAGGGCGAGCAGGCGCTGCAAGAGATGAACGGCGGTGACAAAGTAGCTTTTTTTGCAGGTGATGTGACCAGTCAGGCTGATGTTGAAGGGTTTGTCGATGCGACGATCGAGCGCTTCGGGCAGGTGGATATCCTGGTGAACAATGCCGGTGGCTCTTCCGGCTTTGCGCTGGTGGAAGATATGAGTGATGAGGCATGGGAACAAGCTGCGGCGTGGATTCTCCATTCCTGCTTTTGGGCGACACGACGCGCGCTCAAAGACATGAAGAAGAGAAGTTGGGGACGCATCATCAATATATCTTCTGTCGAGGGCAAGCAGGCGAACAAAGCCACCGCATCGCACTACATCACGTTCAAACATGCGATGAACGGTTTCACCAAAGCGGTTGCGTTCGAATACGGCGAGACTGGCATTACCTCCAATGCCATCAGCCCGGGCGCGGTGGAGACGGATCTCATGCGTGAAGCGGGTCCTGCTGCCGCAGAATCGATGGGGATCAGCTATGACGAGTTCAAGGATAACTATGCACAAGAGGCGGCGATCAAGAGGCTCAATACAGTGGAAGAAGTATCCGGTCTTGCACTGTATCTTGTATCTGACGTTGGCGCTGGTGTGACGGGTGCAATTTTGCCTGTGGATGGCGGTACTGCTTTGTAAGGAACTGTTATGAGTCTTGATCCCAGCCTGGTTGATAGCACCGACATCGATACATGGTCAGAGGTGGCCGATGTGGTTGTTATCGGCTATGGCATTGCCGGTGCGTGCGCCGCGCTTGAAGCAAGACGTACGGGCGCAGAGGTGCTTGTGCTGGAACGGGCAAGTGGTGGTGGCGGCGCTAGTGCATTGTCTGCTGGGATATTCTACTTAGGCGGCGGTACAGCCGTACAACAAGCTGTTCAAGTGGATGATGATCCAGAGAATATGTATCGGTTTTTGATCAGTAGTACCAGCGCGCCAAATCCTCGAATTGTGCGTCGATTTTGTGACGATAGTCCGTCTCATTTTGATTGGTTGGAAGCCCAGGGCGTACCGTTCGAACGCACTTACTTCAAAGCCAAGGCGGTAGTTCCACCCACCAGCGAATGCCTTGCGTCGACTGGTAACGAGAAGGTTTGGCCTTACAACGAGCTGGCTCGCCCCGTGGCGCGCGGGCACAAAGTTGCCAAAGAAGGTGATGGTGGTGGAGCGCTTGCGATGAATGCACTGATCGGGCGGTGCGAGGAAGAGGGTGTCCGAGTGCAATGCGACACACGCGTGTTGGCACTTGTTGCAGATCACCATGGGCGCGTCATGGGTGTGCGCATCCGACAGGACGGGGAAGAGCACCACATCAAGGCGAGCAAAGCGGTGATCATTTGTGCCGGTGGCTTTGGCATGAACGATGAGCTCATGGATGAATATGTGCCGGATCTGCCGCGAACAGCGGAGCCGTTGGGCATTCCTAACAATGATGGCGACGGCTTACAGCTTGGCTTGTCAGCTGGAGCCGCTACCGAAGCGATTAGTGGCACGATTTCAACCGGATCGTTCTATCCCCCGGCAGACTTGATCAAAGGCATCCTGGTGAATCGTCACGGCGAACGTTTTGTTGCGGAGGACAGCTATCACGGCCGGACTGCCGAACGGATTGCTGAACAACCCGGCGCGCAAGCTTATTTGATTGTCGATGAAGAGATTTTTGCCTATCCGGATCGCATGAAGGCCAACTTTCGTCTTGTTGATGGCTGGGAAACAATCGCGGAGATGGAAGCCGGCTTAAACCTGCCCGCTGGATCGCTGCAGCGAACGCTGCAGGAATACAACGCGGCCGCGGTAGAGGGAAAGGATCCGCTACTCAACAAGCAGCCGGAGTGGGTTAAGCCGCTTAGCAAAGGTCCGTACGCAGCGTTTGATGTCTCATATGATCAAGTGACATATGTCTACCTCACGCTGGGTGGGCTTAAGACTTCCGCGGAGGCGGAAGTTCTGGATAAAGAAGGGCGAGCCATTCCTGGTTTGTTTGCGGCTGGCGCCTGTGTTGCACACATACCCCAGACCGGCAAAGAATATGCCAGTGGATTGAGTCTTGGACCGGGTTCCTATTTCGGTCGCGTTGCCGGTAAAAATGCCGCAAAATAATTGTGTTGGGTTTTCAAAAGGGGAGAAGAATGAATACCAAACGTCGCTTTACAGCAAACCTGTTTGTGGTTTTGCTCGCTTGCATGACCCAAGCGCAAGCTCAGACAATTGAGGAGATAGTCGTTACCGCGCGTGCAGTAGAGGAATCTGTGCGGGAGATTCCTGTGGCCCTGACGGCCGTGGGGGAAGAGCGCATGGAGCAGTTTGCGCTGGAGAGCATGATGGACCTGGAGGCCATCACCCCTCAATTGAGTATTGGTCGCGCTACCAGTGGTAGCGGTACGTCAATTTCTATTCGTGGCATTGCGTCGACGCCTACCAGTATCGGGATCGAGCAGTCGGTCGCGGTCATCATTGACGGGGTTTACTATCCTCAAGGCCGCACCATCAATGAAGGCCTGTTTGACACTAAGACTGTGTCGATCATGAAAGGCCCGCAAGCGCTTTATTTCGGCAAGAATGCAACTGCAGGTGTAATTTCGGTGGTCACCAATGATCCCGGTGAAGAATTTGAGGTGGACCTCAGGGTTAACAATGAATTCGAAACAGATGACCTCACCGTTGAAGGGATCATATCCTGGCCGGTGAATGAAAAATTCGGCTTGCGCTTGGCGATACAGGCCTCGGAAATGGATGAAGGTTGGATTGACAACAACGCTGCAGCAGGTGGAGACCTGTATTCGACGTTCGACGTGGCTACTGGAAACGTCAACACGTTTCCCAATCCGAAGGCGGTGGAGTATTTCCCGAAAGAAGAAACGTTTTATGCGCGGCTGACTGCGGCTGGCGATCTATCGGAGAGTTTCAGCTACAACGTCAAATACTCGCGCAGTGAGTTTGAGCAGGCATACACAGGCGGAGGCGAACTGTTTGATTGCCCCACACTTGGCGGCACTGCGCATGCCAGTACTCTGGTCAGCCCCCAGCCACCGGGGCGGCAAACGCCGCTGTTTGAGCCTATCCCCGTGCCGTCGGTGGACTGCAACTTTGATGGCTCCCAGGGCTGGAACGATGTGCCGCCAGGCGTTGCCGCGGTTAATCCGCTGCTGAACCAGTTTGGTTCTGGAAACTCGGGTGAGGAGTATGAATCCGATATCCTCACAGCGAAGCTCGATTGGACCGCGGAGCGGGTCGATGTCAGCACTATTTTCAACTGGCACGAACAAACGACCAAGTGGGTGGGCGACCAGGATGGCGGCGAGATCACCTCGATTTTTGCCGCGGAAGAGAACAAGGCCGAAAATATCTCCTTGGAAGTTCGCGCCGTCACACGCTTCGATCAGCCGGTTAACTTTGTCTTCGGCGCGTATTATCAGGATACCAATCTGGAGTTTGATCAAGATGTGATCTTTCTGGGTTTGCAAAACACGGCTGCGCCGAATCCACATGACGAGTTCACGGCTTACAACAAGCTGTCGGAAACAGACGGTCAAACGCTGTCGTTCTACGGTGAGGTTGTATGGGCGTTGGCGGAGCAATGGGAGTTGACAGCCGGCCTTCGATATCACGATGAGGAAAAGGATTCGTGGTTTATTCAGCCGTATGTGAATCCGGCTGTGCAGGGCTTGTTCACGCAATATACACCGGGTGATCCGAGTACCCGGCCGGACTTTAATCAGCAGTGGGATGAATGGATACCGGAGCTGACTTTAAGTTGGGATGTGACAGACAATGTTATGTTGTACGCAGCGTACAAGGAAGGCTTCAAGTCAGGCGGATTTTCCAACAGTGCGATCTTGTCCAACCTGTCACCGCCGGGCTTTTTCGATTTCGTTTTTGAACCGGAGTCCGTGCAAGGTGGTGAGATCGGCATGAAGGGCAATTTTTTCGATGGCTCAATGCTCGCAACCTTCGAGATCTTCTTCTACGACTTTGAAGACCTACAAGTCGACTTCTTCAACTCCCAACAGTTTGCGTTCGTGACAGAAAATGCGGGCGGATCGGAAACCTACGGCGCCGAGTTTCAAGCGGATTGGGCTACGCCGGTGGAAGGACTGACGTTGTCGGGTTCGCTAGGGTATCTCAAATCTGAATTCACGGAGTTCGAGAACTTCTGCTTTACTGGCCAAACGCCCGCGCAAGGGTGTGGTCCGCTACTGGCGGGTCAGGTTGAAACAGACCTTCGCCAGGACCTGAAAGGCAACACCCGCCCGGGTGCTCCGGAGTGGAGCGGCTATCTGGCCGCCAACTATGAACGGGAGTTGGGCGGTGGTGTTATGTTCGGAATTACCGCGAACCTGCAGTACAAGGATGAGACGGTGCTGTCTTCTTCTGATCCGAATGCAGTGTATGAGTCATATACGACGTGGGATGCCAATATTCGTGTCGGCGCAGTAGATGGCAAGTGGCAGCTCGCCTTGATAGGCAAGAACCTGTCGGATGAGTTGGCTATTCGCAGCGCAGGGTTGACTCCGGGGACGGGGGGCAACACCGGTACGCCCGAGGGTTTCCGTGCCGACTTCCGTGGTGGAGCTATTCGTGGCCGGCAAGTGGAATTGGAATTCCGGTACAGCCTGTTCTAGTAACAACCGAGCACTGGTTGCAACGCACCATCATGCCGTATCCCAAGGCCACTGAAACACAACGGGAGTTTTTCGCCGAACATGGCTGGCTGGTGGTGGAAGACGCCATTGATCTCAATGATCTGGTGGAACTGGAAGCCAAGTGTGAGGAAATTCTTGCCAACAAAGAGACCATGGCTTTCGACTGGGCCTGGGAGCAAGGTACGCCGAAGGAAGAACGCGCCTTCAAGATTGTGCAAAGCGGCCCGACACGGTTCTGGCCACAGTTCAACGAAGCCAGGTTCCGCCAATGGGCAGTGGAGTTTGGTTCGGCATTGATGGGCAAAAACATGCTCTTCTGGTACGACCAGTTTCTCGCCAAACCGCCTAAAAAGAGCGTGCCTACCTATTGGCATCAAGATGAAGGTTACTGGGGGCGGAATCTTGAAGACCGTGGTATTAGCTGCTGGATGCCATTCCACGATGTGAACGTGCAGAATGGCTGCATGCATTTTATCGACGGCGGCCATTTGGATGGTGTTCTGCAACACCGTCGCCCCGAGGGTATTGCCAGCGATCTGCTGCGCTGCTGGCCGGATGAGTCGCGTATGATCGCTTGTCCGTTGAAGCTTGGAAGCGTGACGTTTCATCACAGCAAAACACCACATATGACTACCGCCAACGATTCTTCTGAGTGGCGCCGCATCTTGACCCAACATCTATATGAACAGGGAACGAAAGGGGAGGGCGGGCACTATGAGTGGAAGGTTTATGTGAATCAGCTCACCGGCGAAGTTATCAAACCCGATGGTGACAGCGATGGTATACCCGAAAGCATGCGCGGCAAGCGGAAGAGTTAGCATGTTGCCGTGGGACTGGCAGGCAGAAGATCTATCACGGGACATGTGGTGTCGCACCCTTTCCCAGCGCGAATTGGAATGTCTGCAGACTGCCGTGGACAATGTCAGTGAGGTGCCCTTAGCCGAGATCAAGGCTGACAATTTTCCACTGGGGCAGTTGAGTTCGGCGGTGGCTGATATGGCGCAGGCTTTGTCGCGTGGTGTCGGCTTCCGAGTCTGGCAGGGCATTCCGGTTGATCGTTACACCCTGGAGCAACAGAAGAAGCTCTATTGGGGGCTCTGCCAGCATCTGGGTACGCCGGTGGCGCAAAGCTACCGTGGCGATGTCATTGGCGATGTCCGTGACATCGGCACCGGTATCTCCGGCAAAAAGGGTCGCGGGTATACCAGCAAGCAGGCGCTGAACTACCATACCGACGCGGCCGATGTTACCGGGCTCTTTTACCTAAAAAATGCCAGGTCCGGCGGGGTTAACGGTATCGCCAGTGCCCAAGCCGTGCACGATGAGATCGCGCGTCGTCGACCAGATCTATTGGAGATTCTCTACCAGCCTTTTTACTGGAGTTGGCAGGGCAACCAACCCGAGGACGGACCGGACTATTATCAAATGCCGGTGTTTGGCCGATCGGCAGACGGGCTCGCCTGCGCTTATGTCAGAACGAATATCCTGCAGGCGCAAGCCAACGCCGGTGCACCCCCGATGCGACCTGAACAAATAGAGGCGGTGGAGTTTTTTGCCGCCGTGGCGTCCGAGCCTCAATTTGGCGTGACCGAAATGTTTGCGCCTGGCAGCCTGTTTTTCATAAACAATCACCGTTTGTTACACATGCGCACGGAATTTGAGGATTGGTCTGAACCCGAACGCAAGCGGCATCTGCTGCGGGTGTGGCTCAGCTCACCCTCCAGCCAGGCGCTACCGCTGTCGTTTGCAGAATTTTTCCGTGATGCCGGTGCGGGCCAGCTGCGCGGTGGTTACATCAGCCGCAGCGGAGCAATGGTGTATACGACCAACAGCCAATCTTAATCACCGTTGATCCGATCTGACTAAGGTGTACTCTAGTCCGACCTACGGGAGGAATTAGAACCAGCATGATAAATCTACGCAGCTTGTGGTTGGTATTGATCGTCACGTTGACGGCGTGCGGCGAAAGCGAATCGCCCGTGGTTCAAGCACCCCCAGTGCAGTCGAATCAGGGGCAGACCGCGGCACAAGCGTGTACGGCGCTCGCCGCCTCGGCCCCGGCCGACACCACCATCAACACGGCTGAGGTTGTTGCGGCAGGGACCTTCGTTGCGCCCACGCCCAATCCCTTTGGCCCCGAGCCTGACTTTTCCGGCCTGCCTGAATTCTGCCGCCTAGCGGGGTCTATCGCGCCGACGTCTGACTCCGACATCCGATTCGAGCTCTGGCTGCCGGTCGAAGGATGGAATGGTTTCTTCATGCAAACCGGCAATGGTGGCGCAGCAGGCGCGCTGGCGTACGGCTCCTTGTTGCAGCCTCTTAATCGTGGTTACGCGGTGGCGCACACCGATACTGGACATCGTGGGGGCGGGGGGGATTTCAGCTGGGCCCCAGATCACCCGGAGCGGATGGTGGATTATCAGTATCGTGCGGTGCGCGAGCTTACCATCGCGGGGAAACACCTGACCGAACAGTATTATGGCAGGGTACCTGAGCGAGCATATTGGATGGGTTGTTCCACAGGCGGACGACAAGGGCTGAAAGAAGTGCAGCGTTTCGCCGGTGATTACGACGCCGTGATTGCGGGTGCACCGGCCAACAATTGGTCACCGCTGATGATGTTGAGCATGGTGATCGAACGGGAACTGGACAGAGTACCCTCTCTGGTCCCCAAACTGGGCTTGTTGCATGCGGCAGCTATCGCTGCGTGTGATCAGAGCGATGGGGTGGCTGATCGAGTCATTACCACGCCGGAGAGCTGCGGGTTTGACCCGGGAAGCGTGCAGTGTGGTACTGGAGAAACAACAAACTGCCTCACAGAAAATGAAGTGGCGGCGGCACGCACCATCTACGCTGGCGTTGTAAACAGTGAGGGAGATACGCTCATGCCGGGTACAGGACCTGGCAGCGAAATGGAATGGGCAGCGTATGCATCCCCGGGATTCCGCATCGGGTCCAACTACTTCAGTCATCTGGTGGCTGAAGACCCTGACTGGACGCTGGCAAATCTGGATGTTGATCGTGATCTGGCACTGGCGGAGGCTTATGACCGGGATGCAGCCAAGGCCATGGACGCCAACATTCAGGCTTTTGTTGAGGCAGGAGGGAAGCTGTTGCTGTATCACGGTACAACGGACGGGTTGATTCCATATGCGAATACCGTGAACTACTACAATTCGGTGACCGCTGCTCTGGGTCAGGATCTGGCGGACCAGCACGTACAGCTGTTTCTAGTGCCCGGCATGGCACATTGCAGCCGCGGCAATGGCGTTTATGAAATTGATTGGCTTGGCGCCATGGAGAAGTGGGTTGAGCAGGGGCAAGTGCCAGAGGTATTGGCGGGCAGTCACCCAGGCAGCGCGGATGGTAGGCCTGGCTTCTCTCGGCCCGTGTGCAGCTATCCCAGCGAGCCTCGTTATGATGGGGCGGGAGAAGTTGACCTGGCGTCAAGCTTTCAGTGTCTGACAGAGGGGAACTGATATGCGATGGCAACTGATGGGCGGGTTGGCTGGATTATTGATTTGCATAAGTGCAACTGGCTACGCTGACAATTTGTTAGGTGTGGTCTGCGAGTCGCCGCCGCCGATGCACTGCCAGAACGGTGATTGTGCACAAAAAGTGGCTACGCCTGGAACCGCCGTTGAACCCAAGAGTGGGCGGCAGTTTTACTTGGACTACCCGTGTGACCTGAAGCCGGATGAAACGGTCACCTTTATCCTCAATATCCATGGTGCTGGTTCCATTGCTAACTGGCAGCGGCACTACTTTCCCGTCATGGACTACAAAGAAAAGTACCGTTTGGTGATCGCAACACCCACGGCCGCGGGATCACGTTCCATGGGAGGTGGTCCACCGATCCGCGTTTGGTCAGCAGATACCGATGATGAGTATTTACAGAACATCGTCGATCTCGTGACGGAATCACTGGGCAGCGAACGCGTAGGTTCGTTCTGGCTGGCCGGCCACAGTCAGGGCGGGAGCACTTCTCATCGACTGGTCTGTACTGACTATTTCAGCGACAAAGTTGATGGCCTGTTGAGTTTGTCGGGCGGTCGCATTGGTACCGCCAAAATTGTGGCCGCGTTCGGACCGCCCGGCCCGGATGGCAAGCCGCCGCCCCCGCGGGAGCGACGTTTTCCAGAGCGTCCGCTCCCGGCGTGTGATTTTTCACACATTTATGCAACGGGCGAACACGAAATTGAAGCGCTGCCCGAAGACTCTCCCTGGGCTGAAAAGTACCAATGTGGCAGCCGTGCGCGAGAACAAATCATCGACACAGAGCCCGGTTGGGTGACCGACTCCAACCGGCAGGGCTATCCGGTGTGGGGAATGGCGGCCCGACCTGGCACGTCCGAAGTATTTGTTTATCCCGGCTGTAAGGAAGATCGAGTGGTTGCCGATGTAGTGCGGATTGATAAAGGCCACACGGAGGGATTGGAGCCCAAGGTGACAGAGCGGATTGTCCAGTTGATGGTGGCGGCTGGCTCGCGATGAACAGGAAACCTCCATCGTTGTTTGCAGTCAGTGCGCGCGAGGTCTGGCTGATCACTCCCATCGAACGTTGCACTCGATTCATCCCGATCAGGTTTGCGCAACGTTGATCGGTTAAGAATGCTCTCATTGTGATAGTCGATCGAATCATCCCCAACCCGTTAACTTTGGATGTGGATGAACTGCGTCGAGCTCGATTGATTGTCTATGCGATCGGTGTTGCTGTGACAGCCACCATGACAGTCGCCTTAATCACAACACTGTTCGAGGATCGTGACCGTGGTCTGATGGTGGCGCTCAGTGCGTCTCCATATTTAGTACTGATGTTCGTTTTGTGGTCGGGTAAATCGGTGCGGCTGACGGCGCACCTTTTTGTCACGGCTGTGTTTACCATGATTGCCATCGATCTGGGCAAAGAGTCCAGTTACGGAATATTGGCGGGTATTGCCCTGCCGGTGGCGGCTGCAGCGTTGCTGGGTGTCAAACCTGCTCTGGTCTGGACGGGAATAACGGTGGTTTGGCAGGTCTATCTCGCACCCACGGTGTTCCGCGCAGATGATGTTTCTTTCGAATTTGGTGTCAGTACTGCAGTGGTGACTTTGGCTGTGGGCATTGCCAGCGCGGTTGTTGAGCGATTACGTGAGCAGGCCATGAACGAAGCTCAAACACAGCGGCGTAAACTGGAAGATTACTCCGATCGCATACGCCTGTTTGCTGAAACCACGTTTCCTGCCATGTTGGTGTTGGTCGACGGGGTGGTAGAAGAGATTAATGAAGGGTTTGAATCTCTGCTGCAACATGACGAGCAGATAACACCGGATAACATCAGCGACTTCGTGCATGCGGACGATCTGGCGCAATTGCAAACGCAGACCAGAAATGCCAGTGGCGTAGGCTTTCGTACAGAATTTCGAATGCGGCATGCGTCAGGACGTTGGATCTGGATAGAACTGTTCGGCATCCCCTTGCCTGACGATCACGATAGGACAGCGTGGTTGTTTGTAGCGAGGGATGCACACGATGAAGTGGTTTCGCGCGATCGTCTGTTGCAGGCACAAAAACTAAGCAGTGTTGGCACGATGGCGGCTGGGCTGGCGCATGACCTGAACAACCTGTTGACCGTTGTGGTCGGTCACGCAAGTCTTCTGGATGGAGGGGAGGGTCGCGACCAGATCCTCGACGCCAGCCATCGTGCCACAGAACTGATTCGATCACTGCGGAGCTTTACACAAGCCCAGGAGAAACCCACAGAGCTTGTAGACCTGGTCGACGTCATCAGAGAAGTTAGAGATATGTCAGAGCGGTTGCTCGGGAGCAGGATCAACCTGGAGATCGATATCCAGGTTGAGCGCGCGCTGGTTCGTATAGAGTCCGGTGCGCTCAATCAGTTACTGCTGAATCTGATGACCAACGCAAAAGAGGCCATCGATGACAGTGGCACCATCAAGGTTGGTTTAGAGCGCATGGTCGAACCGGACCAAAACAATTTTGTTCTGCTGGTCTCAGACGATGGTCATGGTATGAGCGAAAGTACGCTGAAAAGAGCCACGGAGCCGTTCTATTCCACGAAAGGCCTGCACCAGGCTTCTGGATTGGGGCTGGCCAGCGCGTATGGTATTGCCAAACGCGCGGGCGGTAACTTGTTACTCTTTTCAGAATTGGGCAGAGGTACTACGGTCAGGGTGGAATTGCCCGAGGCCGACGATGCTGGTCAGTCGCCTTTGCCTGTACCACAGTGGAGCAAACAGCTCTATACGGGGGAACGGTGTGTCCTGGTTGAAGACGATCAAGGGGTACGTGATGTTCTAACCCGATGCCTGAAGCTGTTGGGATTTGATGTTTATGCTGCTGCAGATGCCGAAAAGGGATTGCAGCTGGTGAGAGAGCATAAGCCAAAATTGGTGATCACGGATATCGTCATGCCGGGTATGCGTGGTTCCGAGTTTGCCTTACAGCTGCGCGCCAACTACCCGGATTTGCCGATTCTGTTGATCTCCGGATATGACCAGGATCAAACCGTGGAACAGCATGCAAACGATGCGAAAATTTCTTTTCTTGCTAAACCCATTGGTGTGGCCGATCTGGCGCGACAGTTGGGTACCTTGTTGGCGCAGGCTGACCAGAGCTGACACGGTAGGTGTCTGAATTCACTTAGGGGTTACAACCGGCCCAACGTATTTTTCTATGTAGCTGTCGATCAACTCGTGATAGCGGCGAATGCGTTTTTCCTGATTGGAGAGATAGACACCTTTAAATCCGCGAGAACGAAAGCCGCGTTGTTGGGTGACAAACACTTCCACGTCTTCTTCGATAGCGGGTCCCATAGAATCCGGATATTGGATGATGCGTACCTTAGCTTCTCCTGTGGTTTCATCCATCTCAGCTTTATCATGGGATCGTGCTAGTGTCATGGGTTCCTCCAACGATGCCGGGCTTGAGTACCACCAGTTGTCGAAGAGACATTGCTCGGGATTGT
The DNA here is from genome assembly GCA_965227885.1 of Candidatus Azotimanducaceae bacterium. GTDB lineage: Bacteria > Pseudomonadota > Gammaproteobacteria > Pseudomonadales > Azotimanducaceae > UBA4421. Next base: position 5,191,577 of record OZ245781.1, on the reverse strand, counting down.
TGTGATGCGGGCGAACGCGCAAGAAATGGAAACCATCTGACCACAACGATACCGCGAAGTTTGGAAACAGTGTGTAGTGGAAAGCGTCGGTTAACTGTTCGTCGGGCACTTTGTTGTAGTGAGAGTATCCGCGCGACGGACCAAGCTCTCGCTTGGCTTTTTGCAATGCGTCTCGAGTTTCTTCCGGTCGCCCTTTAAATTGGTCGGGTTCCAGTTCCCAGTAGCGAAGCAAGCTGGCCAGCGGTTCGCCGATACTGCCCTCGTCGTCTGTTTTACCAACCGCGTAGCCACCTTTCATCACCATGCGATTGTGCCCCTGTTCCGAGAGGTCAAAACGAGTTTCTTTATAGTAGGTGTTGACGTTGCCCGCTATTTTTTGGCGGTCTGAACCGGGTTTGGCGCGCATATGCACTGTGGGTACGTGATAGGACTCGTTAAAGTTGTCCATCACAATCTTCCAGTTACAGGGCATCCAGGCCGTATTTGCCATGGTGCGTTTCCAGGTGTGGACCTCGCGTCGTTCCCACTCATCCCAGATTGGGCCTAGATATTCCTTAAGGCTCACGCAGTCGGGATCCATGTTGACCCAGACGAACCCGGCAAATGTTTCGCATCGAAGCTCTTCCAGACGCAGCTTTCCGCATGGGTTGCCTTCAGGAAAGTCGTCTTTATCAGGGGCAAAGTGCAGTTCGCCATCTGGCAGGAAGGCCCAGCTGTGATATTTGCAGACAAATCGTTGTTTTACGGTTCCCTTCTTGTCACTGACCAAGGGGTTTCCGCGGTGCTGGCAGACGTTGTAGAAAGCCTTGATACCACCATCATCCTGACGAACCATTAGAACTTCCTCAGGACCAACCTCTTCCATCTGCCAATCACGTGGGTTGGGTATCTCGGCTTCCCGCCCCAACAGTAACCAGACATTGGTCCACATTCCTTCCCATTCTTGTTCCATGAACGCGCGAGAGGTATAGCGGTACCCGTGGATGGGATGCTCACCTATGTCTGGCTCCGGCCAGGCGTCGAGCGATTGAGCCTCAATGAGATGGGCCATAACAAAGCCTCACGAATTGTCATTCACAATTTTTATACAGGTCTGTATTAAAAATGTCAATCAGGGCGAACCAGCTTAGGCTTTGCTAACGCGGCGCTAATGGGAACGAGGTAAAGCGAGTCTCCGTGAAAAACTCACGGCTGAATTCCCCACCTTCCCGGCCTAGACCGCTGTTCTTCATACCCCCGAAAGGCTGTCTTAGATCTCGGTCAAATCCGGCGTTGATCCATATCATGGCGGTTTGCAGGCGATGCGTGACGTAGTGTGCGGTGCTTTGTGATTCGGTCCAAACGTATCCGGCGAGCCCGTAGTTGGAGTCATTTGCGATCGCAAGGGCATCGTCTGCGTCGTCAAAGGGCATGATGACCGCGACCGGGCCGAATATCTCTTCCTGGCAAACGATGGCGGTGTTGTCCACATCGACAATGGCAGTAGGCTGAATGAAATAGCCCTTGTCCAGATCAGCGGGTCTGTTGCCCCCGAATAATATGCGACCTTCTTTCTTCGCGGTTTCTATATAGCCCATGACCCGATCATATTGGCGTTTGTGTACCACCGGACCCAACCGGGTGGTGCGGTCGAATGGATTGCCCGAGTGCCAGGCGGTGGCCGCTTCTTCAAATGCACTCAGGAATTCATCATAGATGGATCTTTGGACGAGGATGCGAGAACCAGCGATGCATGCCTGTCCGGCGTTGGTAAAGATGGACATCGCAGCACCTTGCACTGCTTTTTTAAGATCCGCATCAGCGAAGATGATGTTGGCGGATTTGCCACCCAGCTCAAATGATGTGCGCTTTAGATCTTTTGCTGCGCGCTCGGCGATATCGCGGGCGGTTGCGGGTGATCCGGTGAACGACACGCCGATTACGTCGGAATGTTCGACCAACGGAATACCGGCTTCGTGACCATAACCCAGGACCATGTTGTAGACCCCCTCCGGCATACCGGCTTCCGCAAAGATCTCACACAAAATGTGAATCGAAAGTGGTGAGAGTTCCGAGGGCTTGTGTACAGCCGAGTTGCCATAGGCCAGGCAGGGCGCCATTTTCCAGGTGGAGAGCATAAATGGTCCGTTCCACGGGGTAATCAGTCCATACACACCCGCGGCGTCATGCATAGTGTAGGTTAGAAGCGTGTCGTCGCGATTAAAGGCATGCCCGCCAGCGAGTTCTTGTTCCTCAGCGAAGAAGCGAAAGTTCCAAGCTGAGCGCGCCATAACTGGGTGGGGACCATCGTGTTCGGGGCCGATGGGCACGCCCATTTCGAGTGACTGGAGCGCTGCTATTTCATCACTGCGCGCTTCTATGAGATCTGCCGCCTTGAATAACACTTTGCGGCGAAATGAAGGTTTGGCGCGCGACCACGCGCCGTCCTCGAATGTTGCTTTTGCGGCGGCGACAGCAAGATCAACATCCTGCTGATCCCCTCGTGCGGCCATAGTCGTAAGTTCCTCTGTTGCCGGGTTGATCACCTCAAAGGTGTCGCCGTTGACAGAGTCTGTGAAACGACCGCCAATATAGTGTTGCGGATTTGCTACGGCAGGTGGAGTGAGTACGGCCATGTGTTTGTCCTTCGTTTTTAATCGTTATCGATGCTCATGCCCTGACCCAGTTGTTCAGAGAAGACATGCCCATAGGTATCTCGTGTGTAGTACTCAGACTGATGGGTCGCAGGTCGACCGGCATAGCCAATCTCGATGAGAAAGCCTGAAGGTGTAGCGAAGTAGAAGGAAAACATGTGGTCATTCGCATGTTTGCCAAGACTGATCATCACGGGATAGTTACTCTCTTGCACACGTTCATGTGAATAGAAGACATCGTCAATGTTGTCGACTTCGATCATCAGATGGTTAATGTTCTTTCGGCTGGGTGGTCCAAACGCCAATGAGTGATCGCGTGAGTTGCAATGCATAAACAGCACTTTACGCGTGGTGTTGTCCTCTTGAGGCACTTGATACTCAATATTGCCGCGCATGCCGAGTAGGCGGTAGAACTCGTAGGATTTTTCCAGGCCATCATGCCGCAAAATCATATGTCCGGCACCGCCGTCTCCGGTCACAAAGCGCCCAAACATGCGGCGACTGGGATAGAAGGGTTTGTGGGCGTCAACTTGAGGTCCATGAAAAATCTCTATGGGATTACCCGCAGGGTCTTGCAGGGACATCACCTCCAGGACGCGTCGATCTGCAGCGAGATCAGCGCTCCCAATTTCAAAACCAATGCCCGCCTCTGATAATGTGCGTTGCATCATAACGAACTCGTCAGGTCCTGCGACTCGCAGCCCCGCGCCAATCATGTCGTCGGAACCATCTTCAACAAGTTCGAATCGGTGATGCTGCATATCACTGCGCAGGAACAATCGATTTTCATCGCCGTCAGCGAAAACCTCCAAACCAATGAGGTTTTCGACCATTTCTCGCCATTCGGCCAGGTTCGACACGCCGAAACGAACATAGCCCAGTTCAGTTATGCCATTCATCATTGTTTAACTCCATTCGTAACGATTATTGGTCTCAGACAATCCCCGGATACTGGCCACCATCCAGCAGTAAGTTTTGTCCGGTGACAAAGCCACCATGCTGGCTGCATAGGAATGCCGCATATGCGCCGAATTCGTCAGGGTTGCCAAACCGGCGGGCCGGGATGTCTTTCTTAGCTCGATCTCTTACTTCTTCCATCGTCGCTTGCCGGGCTGAAGCGATTTTGCTGTGATTGTGCTTCAAGCGGTCGGTATCAAACTGCCCCGGCAGGAGGTTATTAATTGTGACGTTGTGTCTGGCGACATCTCGTGCCACGCCGCCCACGTATCCGGTCAATCCGGCTCGGGCACCGTTCGAAAGACTCAGCATCGCGATAGGGGCTTTCACCATATGACTGGTCACATTAATAATCCGGCCGAATCCACGTTCCGTCATGCCCGGCAGTGCCGTGTTGATGAGCTCAATAGCACTTAGCATGTTTGCTTCGATGGCGCTTAGCCAATCCTCTCGAGTGAAAGAAAGGTAATCGCCCACGGGAGGGCCGCCTGCGTTGTTGATGAGAATGTCTGTTGTCGCGCACTGTTCCAGCAACACCTTGCGTTCCTCCATCTGGCTCAGATCGACTGCGATTGTGCTGACAGCGACATTACATTCGGCTTCAATCTCTCGCGCGGCCTGGACAAGCTTTTCTTCTGTCCGGGCAACGAGTGTTATGTCGACACCTTCTCGGGCTAGCGCAAACGCGATGGCTTTGCCCAAACCACTGCTGCCGCCGCAGACGATGGCTTGCTTAGAAATTATTCCTAGATCCATTTTTTGGTACTCCTAGTACAGTGCGCCGGGTGGAACGTCGCCACCGAAAGCATCAAACCCCCAGGGCAGGTAAGCGCCGTCGCGGACGTTGCAGATGTGGGTTATGGCTGTCTGCAGGTCTCTCCACCAACGCTCAATTTCGTTGGTTTCTTGAATGCCTGCAGAACCGGAAAGGCGGATGAGTGGCGTAATGGACTCAAATACGCGGTCTGAAGCTCTCGTCTGATTGCGGCGAAAAGTCAAGCGTTCTTCTTTTGAGATACAGTTGCCTGAAGAAACCGAGTTGTAGAGTTCGGAGAGGTTCCATTTCAAGTGGCAGATGCTTGCATCCAAGTCTGACCTTGCGGCAGCGAGCGCGCTTAAAAATGCGGGTTCAGACTTTGCAGCACTGCCGGAAATTGACACCCGATCGGCCATGTAGTTTTGCTGCGCCCTCAGCAAACCTTTGGCAATACCCAGTGTGGCCGCGGTAATTGCCGCAGGGAACATGACACCAAACATCATTGCGTACAGTGGATTGTCAGGACGGCGCTCCTCTGCGTATATACCCTCGGTTACTTTAGGAGCTTCTGCAGCCCGATATTCGGGGACAAACACATCCTGCATTCGTACGTTAAAACTACCTGTCCCCTTGAGCCCCATGACTTGCCAGCTATCTTCCACAATTTCGTAGTCGGACCTTGGCAGTACGAAGTGCCGCACATCTGGTGGTCCGGAGGGTTTGCCGCCGTCAGGGCCCGTGACCATTCCACCCAGAATTGCCCACTGACAGTGTTTGGTGCCTGTTGAATACGGCCACTCGCCACTGAGCAAGAAACCACCGTCTACTGGCTTCGCACGACCGAAGGGTGCGTACGGTGATGCTGTAAGGGTGTCAGGGTCTTGTCCGTAGATTTCTTGTTGTAGCCTCGGGTCCATGAATGAAATTTCCCATGGATGGACGCCTACTACCCCGGCAACCCAACCCGCGGATGGCTGATGTGCACCCGCAGAAATAACCCACTCAACGAATTCGTTTGGGTGGGCTTCGTCACCGCCCAGATCTTTGGCGAGTAACAGTCGAAAGCCGCCGGAGTCTTTGAGTGCACTCACGGTCGACGCTGTTAAATTCGACTCCGAATCTGCAATCGCGGTGTCAACCGCGAGTTGATTCGCGTGTTGGTCTAGTTTATGCGCAGCTTCCACGATACATATCTCCTAGTGCTTTCGATGGGTGACTATATTCGCTAGCAATGATCGTAGATAACGATATTTTGTATATGTAATATCGATAATTACGATATAAATACGTACGTGATGAAAAACACCAAACACAAAAACCATCCAAGCCTGCGCAGCGTGAATCTAAATTTGCTGCCGATCCTCGCAAGTCTTTTGGCAACCCGAAGTGTTTCAAATTCAGCAGAACGCTTGAATATGAGTCAGTCCGCCGTCAGTGATGCGTTAGCTAGACTACGCTTCCAGTTTCGCGATGAACTGCTTGTCCGGAGTGGGCGTGAACTGCGGGTTACGCCCTTCGCGGAAGAGCTTATTGCTCCGGTTAATCACATAGTTGAGCGAATTGAGGATTTGGTTGAGCGTCCGCCACTGGATTTGGCGTCGCTGGAGCGAGAATTTGTGATTGCTACGGCCGATCCTGTTGTCCTTCAGTTGGGCGCTTCAATATTTCGGTTTCTCCAGGAGCAGGCACCAAACTGCAGCGTTCGGTTTGTCGACATCCAGCGGCACGACTATCAACGCCTTAAAGATCTGGAACTGGATCTGGTTATCGTTCCCAGGGGCTTTCTGAGAAAAGAAAAGCTCTTCGAGGTCGCTATTTATACTGAATCGTTTGTTTGCATTGCTCGCAAAGGACATCCGGATATTGGCAAACGATTGACCAAAGAAAACTATGAATGCTTACCGCATGCATCATACCGATCCGATCAATCGGCTTTGACAGGCATGGAAGCCCGGCTTACTGAGCTGTCGCAGTTGGATGTCGTCAAAGTGCCAAATTTTGCGATGTTACCCATCATCGTTGAGCAATCCGACGCCATAGCGTTTGTGCAACGCAATGTCGCCGAGCGATTTGCTGCGCACTCCGATATTCAGATTTTTGAATTGCCTCTCCCGATGGCACCTCTGGAGGTTTGTATGTACTGGGGCATAGGGCACGATTCCGACCCTGCGCATAGCTGGTTCAGGCGTAGTCTGGAGAAGTTGGCAGACCAGGAGAGTTGAAATGGTCAGGCGATGTCCAGTTGGTCTTTGAGCGCGAGTTTGTTGACTTTGCCAGTGCCCGTCAGCGGCAGAGCGTCTATCTCCTCGATCTTATCCGGCAGCCACCACTTCGCCAGTTTGGTGCCGAGAAACGCCATCAAGTCGTCTTTATCGACGTGAGTGCCATCACGGGGCACCACAACTAACATAGGCCGTTCTTGCCATTTGGGATGCGGAATGGAGATCGCCGCAGCCATCAGCACATCAGGGTGTTCTGTTGCAGCGGACTCCATCTCCAGCGTGCTGATCCATTCTCCGCCGGACTTGATCACGTCTTTCGCGCGATCTACGAGTTCCAAGCTGCCATCCGGGTGAAGGCGTGCAATGTCGCCTGTGTCCAGCCACCCGTCATTGGGTTCGCGACCCAAATACGAACCCGCCACTGTGGGTCCACGCATATAGAGACGACCAACCGCTTTGCCGTCGAAGGGCAGTTCGTTGTCGTCGTCATCTAACAGTCGATACTTCGTGCCGAACGCCACTCGCCCCTGGCGTCTTTGCAGGATACGCTTTTCGTTGTCGGAACGATCACCACTCGGCGGGATGCTGGCCTTACCAACGCCAAGACCTTCCGTCATGCCCCAGGTTTGGGCGACATGCACACCAAATTCGTCCTCCAACTGGTCGATCAGGGTATCGGGTGGTCGCGAGCCTGCGATGAGCGCGGCTCTTAAGTTCCCGAAATCTGTGCCGGTGGCTTTGGCATGTTCGATAAGACCAATCCACACCGTGGGCACTGCCGCGGCCATGGTAACCCCTTCATTGCGAATGAGCTCCAACAAGTGTTCTGGTTCGAAGTTCCGGCCGGGCAATACAACCTTGTGGCCGTTCATGGGTGCGGTGTAGACCATCTGCCAACCGTTGCCATGGAACAATGGGGCAACCGGCATCACCACTTCGAGACCACCCGGCTGATAACCGCCGATCATGTCGGCCAGACTCATGAACAGCGCGCTCAGCGTGGCAGATCTATTGGAATAGACCACACCTTTGGGATTGCCGGTCGTGCCGGAGGTGTAGCAAATCGTGGCAGCGTCGAGTTCGTCGAGTACCGGCCATTCGTAGTCGCCGGTTTCACTGGCTAACAAGGCTTCGTACGATAGCAGGGGTAAGGACGACACAGGGAGATCTGTCCCCTCATCCATATAGATCCAGCCTTTAATGTTTGGTAGGTCGCTCGCGATTGACTCGACCAAGGGCAGGGTGCCTGCATCGCAAAAAATCCACTGGTCGTTCGCATCATTGGCGATATACACGATTTGTTCTTCGAAGAGGCGAGGGTTAATCGTGTGCAAGATCGCACCGCTGCCTGAGATGCCATAGAAGAGCTCGAAGTGCTGGCGTGTATTCCAGGCGAGGGATGCGCAGACATCACCGCTTTGCACGCCAAGATTCGCAAGTGCTTGTGCGAGCTTGCGGGCGCGAAAGTTGATTTCACCGTAGTTGGAACGAACGACTTGGCCGCTGAGATCACGAGAAACAATCTCTGTATCAGTGTGCCAGGTAGCGGCGTGCTCGATCATGTCTGATACGAGTAATGGGATATCCATATTTAGACCGCGCATGTGTCTCTCCTCGGTTTCTTGGGTCCTACTTGAAGTTTGGTTTGCGCCGCTCCTGAAATGCGGATAAACCCTCTGCTACGTTGTCGCTGCGGAGCACTGGGACAGCTTCTTTCTGTTCGAACTTGAGACTGTCTGCAACAGAAAGCATGGCGCCCTCGCGTGCGAGCCGCTTCATCGCAGCCAGGCCTTCGGGATTGCCGCGAGCGATAGTTTGCGCATAGCTCAGTGCTTCTTCGAGCAACGCATCTGCAGGGACCACACGATTAGCAAGCCCCCAATCAACTGCTTCAGCGGGTTCCAGCCAGCGAGCACTGAACATGAGGTCCAACGCGCGTCTTAGACCGACGAGTCTTGGCAGCCGTTGTGTGCCACCCCAGCCTGGTACCAAGCCGTACTGCGCGTGTTGGCAGCCCAAGCGCGCGTTGTCAGCCACGAACGCAACGTCAGCGCACATAGCGAGTTCCAATCCACCGGCCAGGCAATAGCCGTTAATCGCAGCAACCACCGGCATGGCGGATGCTTCCAGTCTCAGCATGACGTCGTGGCCCTTGTCCATGTATGTAGCCAGGGTTGCGTCGCTCTCGCTGGCAGCTTCTACCTCATCCAGATCGGCGCCGGTACAAAAGTGTTGGCCCTCCGCGCAAAGCAGGAGAACACGAATGTCAGGATCGGCTTCAGCTTTGTCCAAGCAGTCACTGAGTGCTGAGAGTAGACCAGACGAGATGCAGTTAAATTTGTCTGGGCGGTTCAACTTGGCAACAGCCACCTGTCCCTGGGTTTCATAGGTGACGTCGTTCATGTTTGAGCCTCTTGTATGCTGTTGAGATCGACTACCGCTGCCGCTATGCGCTCAATCATCTTGCGCGAGGTGTCCTCGGTTTGCATGGCCGGTAGCATGGGTGAGTGGCAAAGCGTAATGGTCCACATCCACAGCGCGTGTAGCATCTGGCTGCGGTAGTGACGCCAGGACTCATCCCAATCGAAACTGTCTTGCGTGAGAGATTCCATTCGCGCCAGGTATCGTTCAAGCAATGGTTTTTCCCAGTTACGCCTGTCCTCGATTTCTAACCCGGCGGAAAGCGCATAGGCCAGATCCCGCGACCAGTGGCCTTGCGTCAGGCATTGCCAATCACACAGCCCCATATGTCCGTCGCCTGTCTGATACCAATTGCCAATGTGGACGTCAGAGTGGAGTAACCCCCTTGGGCCGGAGCGATGGATCTCGGCGGCAGCAATGGTAGCGGGCCAAAGCTGGTTACGTTGATCGAGCAGTTGCTCAGGAATGACGTCTGCTGCCTTGTCCAGAGATTGCTGCGTGTAGTGTTCGGTACGCATTTTTTGGCTGCCGATGGTGAACCAGTCGTAGAAGTTGGCGACCCAACGCAGTTCAGATTCAAGTCGCGCGTCGTTATAGCGATGGGCGTGCAGTGTGGCCAGTAGATCCACCATCTCTTCGGCCATGCCAAGATCTACATAGGTTTTGAAATCGCAAAAAGTAGCATTCTTGGTGGCAACCAGATCCTCTAACACATTAATCCCTGCGAGCGTGTTTCGATCTAACGCGGTGTGGTAACCCATGGGCGATTCGATATCCATATCTGGGCGAATCTCGGTGAGAAACCGTCCTTCCATATAAGAGGTGCCGTTGAAACCGCCCATCATGCGGGTGACAACAGTAGGTAATGTTTTGGTAAAGATGGAGGTCGGTAGTCCTGCGTCGCTGCCGATCTTGTTGTATTCAATGGCGAAGCAATGTCGTTGATGTGTACCACTGGAAGCAGAAACTACCTTTGAGCTAGTGACTTCAGCACCGGGCGTGTTTTTGCACAGAACGGCACTCCACCATTTATCTGTGATAGCAGACACTGACCAGGGGACATCTTCCAAATCGGTGGCTTTTCTCCGCGTTAATTTGTCCCGGGTAATATGCAGACCAGTGCGAATGGCGGTCGCTGCTGGAGTATTTTGCCAGTTGCTCATGAACCGGCTGCCTGGGCACTTTGGTGGCGAGCCACAATCATCTTCATAATCTGTGCTGTGCCGTCGCCGATCTCCATGGCCATCACGTCGCGCATGCGCTGTTGGTGAGGGGTGTCTTCGGAATAGCCGTAGTGACCGAAGCTGAGCAAACACTGATGGATGGTGTCGTAGGCTGTTTTTGGCCCCAGCCACTTACACATGGCTGCCTCGGATGAATGCGGCATGCCTGCATCTTTGAGTTCTAACGCGTGGTAGCAAAGCGCTCGGGCTGCAGCAACTTGTGTCTCAAATTCTGCGAGTGGAAAACTGACGCCCTGAAAGTCAGCGAGACGCTGACCAAATGCTTCGCGCTCGTTGATGTAGGCCCAGGTTTCGTTAAGCGATGCTTGCGCGGTCCCCAGACAGAGTAGCCCGAGGAGCGCTCGGCTGTAATCGAAGCCCTGCATGACCTGAATGAAGCCGGTGCCTTCTTCACCCAGTAGATGACTATCTGGTACAAACACATCATCAAAGAACAAAGAGCCCCGCCCGACTGCACGATTGCCTAGATCTTTAAAGCGCGTACGAGAGAGTCCTTCGCTACTGCCTTCGACAAGGAAAGCGCTGATCCCTCGCGCGCGCTCTTCGACCGTGCCGGTGCGGGCGAACACCACGATGGCATCGGCCTGATCCGCGGAGGTGATTGAAGTCTTTTCGCCGTTCAAGAGATAGCCGCCATCGGTGCACTTGGCCGCGAGGCGAAGATTCGCGGCATCGGACCCGCCGTGAGGCTCCGTCAGTGCAATTGCCAGCAAGGTATCGCCGCGCACCAGACGGCTAATCCACTGCTCGGCGAGTTCTGGTTCCGCGTTGTCGGCGATGATTTGACCGATTAGAGATCCGGTCACCGCCATAGACGCCATGTTGAAATCACCTTCGGCGAGGGTTTCTGTGATGAGTCCTGCCGTAGTGCAAGGTAAGCCGAGCCCGCCCAATGACTCGGGCAGCTCAGGTCCGATAAAGCCAAGCTCACCCATTTCTTTCAGCAAGCTCCGATCGATCACAGCATCGTATTGATCGCGTTCCTGATAGCCGGGCGCCAGCCGTTCCCGCGCGAAGCGTGTGGCCACATCACGAATCGTCTGCTGCTCGTCGTCGAGTAGATATTGTGCAGTCAAATTGTCCCCTATGCTGGCCGCGATGTAAGACTTAAGTGCCAGACCCTTCCAAACCCTATACTATCTCACTGCATAAAAGATGCGGAGGGGAAATGGAACTGGGATTAGCGGACAAACGTGTGATTGTCACGGGTGGTGCGTCCAACATCGGGCGTGCCATTGTGCTTGGCTTTGCGACGGAAGGGGCGCGCATTACGTTGGCGGACATCGATACGGACCAAGCGGAACGTGTCGCTGCAGAGGCTCGCTCCGGCGGTGCGGCGTCGGTTGATGTAGTGCGTTGTGATGTGACCGAGTCAGATCAAGTCAAGGCGCTTTTTCAACAAGTAAACACACAACAAGAAGGTCTCGATGTGCTCGTTAACTGTGTGGGTTGGGATGATCTTATGTTCTTCACCCAAACCACGCCTGATTTCTGGGAAAAGATCATCAAGATCAACTTTGTCGGTGTGCTGAACTGTACGTCTGAAGCACTATCAATAATGAACCCCCAGGGGCATGGCTCGATCGTCTCAATCAGCTCCGATGCCTCGCGCCAGGGGGAGCCTCGCGAAGCCGTTTATGGGGCCATGAAGGCCGGTGTGAGCAATTTCATGAAAACCATCGCCCGAGAAAATGGGCGTAATGGCATTCGCTGCAATTCGGTGTGTCCCGGCGTGACGGTACCTGACCAGTCTGAAGTTGGCGAAAACAGCATGTGGGCCGAAGAGGATGCGCTTTTTAATTCCGACCAGAAAGTGGCTATCGCAAAGTCATTGCCGCTAAAGAGACTCGGTACCGCGCAAGACGTGGCCAATGCCGTGGTGTTTTTGTCATCAGATGCAGCCAACTACATTACCGGACAAGTGCTCAGCGTCAGCGGCGGCTATTCGATGGTAGGGTGAGAGAGAGTTAAAGGGGAAGAGATGAGTCAGTACGAAGATATTATTCTGGAAACAAAAGGGCGCACGGCAACGATCACGATTAATCGCCCGGATAAGTACAACGCCTTTCGACCGCGAACCGTAGTCGAATTGGTGGACGCTTTTCTGCAAGTGGGCTGGGACGATCAAATCGGTTCGGTCGTGTTTACAGGCGCAGGCGAGAAGGCATTTTGCACTGGTGGTGATCAATCGGATCACGAGGGAGGCCAGTATGGTAACAACGATGCCCGCGGTGCCGTCGGGATGCCGGTGGAAGAACTGCATTCCGTATTAAGAGACATTCCAAAACCGGTTATCGCAAAAGTGCGTGGCTATGCGATTGGTGGTGGCAATGTACTTTGCACGATTTGTGATATGACAATCGCGTCTGACAATGCTGTTTTCGGTCAGGTGGGGCCTTCTATGGGTTCTGTGGATCCGGGCTTCGGTACGGCCTACTTGGCACGGGTTGTTGGGGAAAAGAAAGCGCGCGAGATGTGGTACATGTGCAAGCGCTATTCCGCCCAAGAAGCGCTCGATATGGGCCTGGTCAACGCGGTTTATCCCGATGCAGAGCTAGATGAGCAGGTCGACAATTGGTGCAATGATCTGAACGAGCGAAGTCCGACCGCAATCGCACTCGCGAAGAAGAGCTTCAACGTGGATAGTGAATCCATTCGTGGGGTAGGAGGGTTGGCATTACAGGCGCTCCGTCTTTATTACAACACTGAAGAGTCCCAGGAAGGCGTGCAGGCTTTAAATGAAAAGCGGAAGCCTGACTTTATGAAGTACTACAAATAATCGGAAGAGGGAGAGCCTAGCGATCTTGGTACACGGGATCGCGCTTCTCTTTAAAGGCGTGCACGGCTTCACGATGATCTTCGGTTGCCATGAGAAGTACCTGTTGGCGGTCTTCAAGATTCAATACCGAGTCTAGGTCGCCACCAGCTAGGCACGTGTTCAAGGTTTCTTTGGTCATGCGCAGACCCATGGGTGAAGCGCGTAGCATCTTTTGTGCCGTTGCCAATCCAGCATTGAGTAGGTCCGCTTCAGTCACAACTTGGCTGACCAAGCCCGTTACTAACGCGCGATCAGCGTGGATAAAATCACCCGTTAGAAGGAGTTCAGAAGCGAGTGACGCTCCGATCAAGCGGGGTAGAAAGTAGCCTGAACCCATGTCGCAGCCACCCAGCCCAACCAGAAGGTATCCTGCGTTCATGCGGCAGGTTTCTGCTGCGATACGGACATCCGCTGCCAGAGCAATGGAAAATCCTCCACCCACAGTGGCGCCATGAATCAACGCGATGATAGGTTGTGGGCATTGGCGCATTGATCGGATCAGTCCAGAGAACACATGTTGGATGTCAGTTTGATTTTGCACATAGCCCTCACCGGGTGGCGCGAAGGCATCTGAGTCGAGATCAGCGCCAGCAGAGAAGTGTTTGCCAGATCCGCGGAACAGAATGACGCGAATGTCTTGTCGAGCTGTCATTTGGCTAAAGAACTCGCGTAGTTCTTTAGCCATTTCTAAGTCAATCGCGTTTAATCGTTCAGGGCGGTCCATGGTAACGATGGCTACCTCTCGAATGAACTCAATGAGTAAGGCTGGGAATTCAGTATTCTGGCTCTCTTGCACTGAAGGGCTCCTGTGAAATTGCGCCTGAGTTTGGCGCTAGAAATATTGTCGCGAGCGGGCGTATATTTGAACATTCTGGTATGGATGGGAATAGTGGGAGGAGCAATGAACATTCCACTACAGAATCTTAGCGACCCGTGAGCAGGGCACCTTTCTCGTCAACCATGATTTGGCGACCTTGAGTGTGTCATTCCGATCATGCATGCCCTATTTTTATCGATCTCCTTGGGGTTATCACTAAAAGGGGAAAGATCGAAGGTCGCTAAACCCGCAATGTGGTTTATCTGATTTAACTTTTTGCAACCTGGTTTTACTCCCCGCATGGGCGTAGGCCCGTCACCATGTGCACATCTTCAATCAATGATACGGGTGGTCCATCCGATGCCGCGACGCTTGTCTTTTGCGGAACTTTCACGGAAACCACTTCATGCTTGTGACAATCAAACAACTACTCCCAAGCGCGCGTAACGCGCTTCAACGTGTAGAAAACGCGCGCTCCACCGGCATCATTCATACGGATGTGTGGGTGCGTGAACTCAGTGCGTATGCACCGGAAACGTCAATCGAACTCGAGCAGATGTTGGGTGGCAGGCTTCGCGTGCACTCGTATCTCCAGTCTGAAACCGCTCGCCCGCCAGTGCTTTACATTCCCTCTCCAAATCCTTATGCAATGGGGCTGGAAGAGTTTTCCGGTGCTGCGCGTTACGCGGCGGAAGCTCTACAGCGGGGAGTGCACCTTGTTGACCCCCACTGCTCGATAGCGGATCTCATTGCAAATCTCCCGTCAATCTCAAACACGGGCGTGATACTGATGGTTGAAGGCAGCAGGGCCATGATCAAAGCTGTGGGCGTTCTTGAAACGGATTTGGCAGCTCAAATACCTGCCCTCATCTGCATTCACCCGGGAGAAATTCCAGATCCCCGGTCTGTTCCGGTATATCGAGTGGATGAGAATCCGGGAGCTTCCGGTTGGGCAGGTATGCCATCAACGCCTCTGGCAATCGCACGCTGGATCCCTGAGGTGTGCACCTACCTTGACGCAATACGGCCTTGGCTGGACCTTCGCGGCTGATAGGTTTAACAACCAAATTTAACCGTTATACACGTCACACGGAATTCCAAAAGGCTCAACATCGTCGCCACGAATGCGGAGATACCCGATGCGACGATTTTCAATCTGTTTGATTCTGTTTACAGCGCTGACCACGGTAGATGCCACGGCGGAGCAACGCTTCCGCGTGGCATTTCTACAAGATGGCCCGGTAGATCATGAGCTGATCCCCTTAGATCTACTCGAAAGGGAAATCGAAGTGCTGTTGGGCCGCGACGCGGACGTTTCTTTTCTGGCCCACGAAAGTGGCGACTGGACACTTGCCGGTAACGAGCGCCTGCTAAAGGAAGTCTTGGCACGCCCGCATGTCGATGCGGTGGTGACCATGGGGTTACTGGGATCTGCCGCTGCGGCGGTAACTGAACTCAACAAACCCGTGGTCTCCATGCTGGTTGGTGATGTGGAGTCGCAGAACTTTCCAAAAACGCCCGAGGGCGTCAGCGGCAAACGTAACTTCGCCTATATCGACGATTCGCTCAGCATGGCCGCAGAGCTTGCAGACTTTCACGCGGTCACGTCTTTCCAACACGTTGCGGTTCTCGCGGACGAGGCCTGGCTGAATGAGTTTCCCGACCTTGCAGAGCTGGCACGGCAGGAGGCTGCTCGATTGGGTGCCGACGTGACAATTATCCCGGTCGTTGGCAGCGCTGATGACGCCGTGCGCAAAATTCCTCCGGAAGCAGACGCTGCTTACATCACCTGGCTGTTGCGCCTCAGCCCTGAGGAGATGCAAACGCTCACAGGTCTGCTCACCCAGCGCCGCGTTTTGAGTTTTTCTTCCAGTGGTCGGGCGGAGGTAGAAGCCGGGGTCCTCATGACCGCGTCGGCTGATGCGGACATCGAATCTCTCGCGCGGCGCGTGGCGATTGTCCTGCAGCGAATTGCATTGGGCACACCCGCAGAAACCATTCGCGTAGATTTTCAACGACCCAGTCGTTTGGCCTTTAACCTTGCCACCGCAAAAGACGTTGGTTTTGCCCCTGCCTGGCGTTTTCTGGAAGAAGCAGATCTCTACGAAACCTCTGTCACCGACGGTGTGCCGTTCTCTTTTCTGGATGCGCTGAATGCCGCTATCGAGCAAAACCGTGAGCTTGCGGTTTCCCGCTTTGAAACCTCCATAGCCAGGGCCGATGTGCGATCGGCACGGGCGCCACTGCTGCCGCAGTTGACGCTTGGCGCAGGCTCAAGTCGTGTGAAATCGTCGACGGCGCGCGTTTTTGAACTTGCGCAAGATTCAACGGATGCAGATCTCACAGCCTCTCAGCTTATCTACTCAGAGCGCGCGTACGCTGACTTTACGATCGCAAAACACATATCTCGAGCAGCAGATTATCTGGTGGCGTCGGAGACGTTGGATACGATTGAGAGGGCGGCCGTTGCTTATTTCGATCTGCTCCGTGCCTACGCACTGCGCGGCGTACAGCGAAGAAACCTGAGCCTCAGCCGCGAAAATCTGCGCCTTGCAGAAGTGCGACTGAGAGTGGGTCACTCAAGTCGAAGCGATGTATTGCGCTGGGAGAGTCGGGTGGCGCGCGAGCGTGCTGACGTGTATCAGGCGCAGGCGCTGTTCGAACAAACTCAGACCCGGTTGGCGCAAACGATCAACCGTCGCTTTGATGAGCCGGTGACGCCGGAAGTCGGCAATGTGGGTCCCATCCTGCAGTTTATCTCAGGTGTCGACGTGCAGAGGTATGTCAGTGACCCTTTGAACTGGCAGACACTGCAGTCCTTTTATCGAAATCAGGCGCTGGAGAACGCACCGGAACTCAAAGCGCTGGACGCTGAAATTGCCGGGCTGAAAAGGGAACAACGCGCCAGTCGACGTGAACATTTCCTGCCTGAGATTGAGCTGACCGGCACCTTTGCGCGCAACATCAGTCGCAGCGGCCCGGGCGCAGACTTTCTGGACGCGAACCTTGATGACAACCAATGGGTGGTCGGTATTCGAGCCACGCTGCCCCTCGTGACGGGCGGTGCGCGTCGCGCTCAACTCTCGCGCGCAAATCTGGAGCTGGAGCAGGCGCAGGCGCGTCGATTCGCCTTGCAGGAACTGCTGGAGAGTCGCGCAACTGCGGCGTCGCAACGAGTTGGCGGCAGCTTTCCAGCGATCGACCTCGCCCGCGATGCTGCGGTGAACGCCCGGGCGCATCTTGAGATGGTTCAGGACCAGTATGCAAAAGGTGCCGTGAACGTCACTGCTCTTATTGATGCTCAGGATGCATCGCTCGATGCGGAGTTGGCGGAAGCGGAAGCGCGTTTCGCGTTCCTGATCGATCTTGCCCAACTGTTTCGAGCGGCCGGCGACTTTTCGTTGTTTTTTGAAACGGCTGCCCAAGCGACATGGCTGCAGCGCATAAACGATTTCTACGCCAACCCGAAAACCCAATCAGAACACCGTTAATGGAGACCAACATGAATATTAGGCACGTACGCAACCTACTCGCGGTCATCGCTTTGCCGTTTCTCGCCATGGGTTGCGCAGAAACACAGACTCCGGACCAGCCGCCGCCACGCGGTGTGTTACACGAGCGGGTTACGATTTCCGCAGCCACCTTAAACAGCGTTTTCTCTGGTGTTACGCAGGCTCACGTAGATGCCAACATCTCATTTAAGGTGCCTGGCACGGTCTTGGAGCGACCGGTCAACGTTGGCATGTCCGTCTCTGCCGGGACACTGCTAGCGCGTTTGGATGATCGCGATTATGTGAGCGCGGTTCAGGAGGCGGAAGCGAATCTGCGCGCAAGTGAAGCGCAACAGCGGCAGGCAGATGCCAACTACGAACGCCTGATCTCGCTGTACGAAAACCGCAACACCTCCCTGGCGGAGCTGGAGGGTGCCAGAGCGGCTGCAGAAAGCGCTGTGGCCTCTGTCACAGCGGCTAAGGAATCGGTCAGGCAGGCGCAGCTGCAGCTCTCATACACCCGCATCGAAGCGCCGGAGCAGTGCGAGGTTGCGGAAACCTATGTTCGTGCAGATGAGAACGTGGACGCGGGCACACCGATTGTACGGTTGACGTGTGGGAGTTGCCCCGAAGTCCGCGTCAATGTCCCTCAGACTCGAATTGGCCTGGTGGAAAGCGGTCAGTCGGTTGAAGTTTCGGTTGCAGGTGCTGCGCAACGATTCCCGGCTAGGGTATCTGAGGTTGGCGTGGCGAGTGGCAGTGGCGCCACGTTTCCTGTGACCGCACTTTTTACAGGGCAATGTCCGAATTTGCGCAGCGGGATCGCGGCGGACGTGACGTTCAGTTTTGAGACTGGCGCTGGGCCTCAGATAACGGTACCCAGCGTTGCTGTCGGCGAAGATGCCCAGGGTCGTTTTGTATTCATCCTGGAACCGCGGGATGAAGACGCGGGTACTTATGTGGCGCGCCGCCAGACCGTTGAGGTCGGCGAACTGAACGAGTCTGCCCGTTTCGTGATTACTTCGGGACTGAGCGTAGACGACCTCATTGCCACGGCAGGTGTTCGTCGTATACAGAGCGGCCAGACCGTGCGCCTTGCAACGGGCTTGAGGAGCTAAAGCCATGGATATTACCCGACTCGCCATTGAGAAGAATCGCATCACTGCCACAGTGTTGCTGATCCTGTTGGTTGCAGGTGCCGCCACCTACATGGGCATGCCTCGCAGTGAAGATCCCGGTTTTATTGTGCGCACGGCGTTCGTGCAGACACTGTTTCCGGGAGCCAGTCCCGAGCGCGTAGAGCTCCTGGTCAGCGATAAGTTGGAGAAGAAAATCCAGGAGATGCCGGAGCTCAGGGTCGTGCGCAGTGAAAACACGACCGGAATGTCGGTGATCTATGTAGAGATCAAAAAGCAGCTCAAAGACATGCGGCCCATATGGGACAAGCTGCGCAGGAAGATTGAGTCGGCCAAACCCGATCTCCCGGCAGGCGCCATAGGCCCGTTTGTCAACGATGAGTTCGGCGACGTGTTTGGTGTGCAGTATGTGTTGACCGGCGACGGCTTCGCCTACCGCGACCTGAAAACCGTGGCCAAGGATCTGCGGAATCAGCTCCTGCTCCTGAACGATGTCGCCAAAGTGGAACTGTTTGGCACTCAGGATGAACGGGTTTACGTCGAGTACGACAATGCTCGACTGGCGGAGTACGGTCTCTCGCCTGTGCAGCTGCACGCCCTGCTGGAAGCGCGCAACATCATCATGCCCGGAGGTGATCTGCGTCTGACCTATGAGCAGTTGTTTCTCGAGCCTTCAGGCAACTTCTCTTCCATCGAAGATATCGCGCGAACCGTCATCACGCTACCCGGCCAGGACACCGTCGTAAGACTGGGTGACCTGGTCAACATCCGCCGTGACTATGTAGACCCGCCGGTCACTGTGTTCAGGGCAAACGGCGTACCCGCTATTGCGTTTGCCATCAGCCTCCGGGAAGGCGGCAACATCATTGCGCTTGGACCCGCGGTAGCAGAGGTCTTCGAACAGGCGCGAGCAACTTACCCGCTCGGGATCGAGTTCGAGCTGTTACTGGACCAGGCCACGTTGGTTGACGACAAGGTCGAGAACTTCGTGGGCAATCTTTACCAGGCCATTGGCATCGTGGCGGCGGTGATGCTGGTTTTTCTCGGCCTGCGCACCGGTTTGATTGTCGCAAGCCTCATTCCGATGACAATGGTAACCACGCTCCTGATCATGAACGTGATGGACATCGGCCTTGACCAGATGTCTTTGGCTTCTCTGATCATTGCGCTGGGCATGCTGGTGGACAACGCCATTGTGATGAGCGAGTCGATCATTGTGCAGATGCAGCGCGGTCGCTCTGCGCTGGAGGCCGCTGTTTCTTCTGCGGCGGAATTACGCGTGCCGCTGCTGGTTTCCTCGCTGACCACGGCCGCTGCGTTTATGCCCATAGCGCTTGCAGAGTCTGAAACCGGCGAATACACGGCGACGCTTTTTTATGTGGTAACCGCCACGCTGCTGGTGTCCTGGTTGATGGCGCTCACGCTGATTCCGGTTTTGTGTGTCTCCTTCCTGAAAATCAAGAAGGAGAGTGCGGAAGAGAATTTTGACGGCGTGCTGTACCGCGGCTATCGCGGCTTTTTGCTTGGTGCTTTGAAGCACCCCGTGGTCAGCATTGTTGTTGTGATCGGCATGTTTGCCTCCAGTATTCAGGCGTTTAACTACATCGACAGCATTTTCTTTCCTGCCAACGACCGACCGACGTTTACCATCGAATTGGAAGCACCCGTTGGCACCCCTGTCACCCGCACCGCCGATGTTGCGCAGGCATTGGAGCGATATATGGCCACAGAACTCATGGCGTCTGAGGATGAGGCAGGGTTGGTAAATTGGGGCGCATACGTCGGTGCGGGAGCGCCAAAATTCAACCTGTCATATAACCCCAAAGCGCCCAAGCCGAGTTATGCGATTCTGGTCGCAAATGCGTCGGACGTCGCCAGCATTCGCGGCCGCCTGATCCCTGCAATCGAGGGGTACGTGCGTGATCACTTTCCGGACATCAACACCACTGTCAAACCGCTGCCGCTCGGCGATGAAGCCTGGCCACCTGTCGCGATCCGGATATCGGGGCCCGATACAGAGGCGATGTTCGAGATTGCAGATCAGGTGAAAGCGCGTCTGACGGAAATACCCGGCACGCGACAGATATCCGATGACTGGGGTCCTCGGGCCAAAAAGCTGCAGTACCGCATAGATGATGTGCGTGCCCAACTCGCTGGGGTCACACATCAGGACATCGCCATATCCATGCAGACCTATCTGACAGGTATGACGGCGACCACCTATCGGGAGGCTGACGAGCTCATCCCAGTGGTGATGCGTTCGAATGACGATCAGCGTCTGGATCTGGCAAGACTGGCAAACCTTGGGGTTTATGCACAGCTGACCGGAGAGTCTGTGCCGCTGTCTCAGGTTGCTGACCCGACCGTTGTCTGGGAACCAGCTCTGATCAAACGACGTAACCGCATGCGTACGGTTTCGGTGGAATCGCTGCTGGGCGCTGATGTCACCGCGTTCGAAATAAACGCGGCGATCGAACCCTGGCTCAACGAACAGGCGCAGCAGTGGCCGCCGGGTTTCCGCTGGGAGTTTGGCGGTGAGGCCGAAACTTCCGGCATTGCCGAACAGTCGATCGTGGACAAACTGCCGCTCGGCGGGCTGATCATCGTGCTGCTCCTGATCGGTCAGTTCAATTCGTTCAGGCGCGGCGCAATTATCATGTTAACCATCCCGCTGGCGCTGATCGGAGTTGTGATCGGGTTGCTGCTCACAGACCTGCCTTTCGGTTTCATGGCGATGTTGGGCGTCATCTCTCTGGCGGGGATTGTCATCAACAACGCGATTGTGCTGATCGATCGATTTGGCATTGAGATGGAAGAAAATGGTCTGCCGCCCGCGCAGGCCATCGTCGAGGCGTGTCAGCAGAGGCTGCGTCCAATCCTTTTGACCACGCTGACAACCGTGGGTGGCATGTTGCCTTTGTGGCTGGGAGGAGGCCCGCTTTGGGAATCCATGGCGGTGACGGTCATCTTCGGAATTGTCTTCGCTACTGTGCTGACCCTTGGGGTGGTACCGCTCTTCTACTCCATATTCTTCAAGGTCAATTTCAAGGAAGTTGCATGACTTATCCGTCAGCAAAACTGCTGGGGAAGCCCCTGCGGGGACACCGCTTTTTGCTTGCCTCTTTATTGAGCCTGCTTGCGGTTTACCCGCTGGTGACGGACCTCATTCTGCTGAGACCGTTGCTCGACCTGCTGCTTGTTTTCACGTTGTGGGGATGTATCCGGGTCAGCTCAGCGAATCGTGCGTTGCGCCTGTCGCTGATAGCGCTTGCAATCGCTGTTGTGGCCAGCGGCTTGTTGGTGGATTGGCACGAACATCCCTCCATTTTTCTTGTCAGCGCTGCAGGTGGTTTCGTTTTTTTTGCAACCGTTACAACCATTCTGATCAGGGACGTGCTCACGCGTATGACCAACGTTGACGCCGAGACGCTTTTCGCCGCCATCAGCGCCTATGTGCTGATCGGCTTGACCTTCGCCTTCGGCTATATGCTCATTGATCTGTTGTTGCCTGGCTCTTTCGATCACGACCAGATACTGATGGGTGATGCTAACGAAGCGTTCGAGAGTTTTGTCTATTTCAGCTTTGTGACACTCACCACCCTTGGGTTTGGTGACATCACACCGAAGACACTTGAGGCGGGTGCGTTCGTTTACACACAGGCGATGATCGGTCAACTTTACCTTGCCGTTCTGGTGGCAAGGCTGGTGGGAATGTACCGTCATGAAGATTGACGCGTCGGATTCGATCAGCGCTTGTCCGCACTGTGATTGGCTGCAGACCGAGTCAAAGCCGGACGGTGACAGCCTGCGCTGCGGCAGATGCGGCACGATAATAACGCGTTATGTGTCCGATGCTTCTGTTCGAACCATGTGCTTCGCGGGAACTGGCATCGTCGCCCTCGGGTTGGCGCTGTCTTTTCCATTTCTGGGCTTCAGCGCGGGCGGTAGAGAACAGTCGATGACCCTTCTTGAGGCTGGCACCGCCCTGATCAACGCGGATCAACTGCTACTGGGCGTTATCGTTCTGGCCACCATTGTGCTGCTGCCGTTGATGCTTCTGTTGATCCTGCTGGCGGCAGCGTTCTGCTTGCATGCGGGACGGCACCATCGCTGGCTTCCGTGGCTGGGCCGCCTGCTCCACGAAATCGATCATTGGAGCATGGTGGAGGTATTTTTGATTGGCGTCCTGGTCAGTCTGACCAAAATAGCCAGCATGGCGACCATCTCTTTTGGGCTCTCGTTCTGGGCCTTTGTGGTTTTTTGCATCGTATTTGTGGCTGCAAATGCCAGTCTGGACCGCCAGACGTACTGGCGTTTTTTGAGGACGGTGTCATGAAGTATCCGGTTGGCACGGCGGCTGTGAACGGCTGGGGGGTGTGTCATGTCTGTAACACGGTTGCAGATCTCACTCAGCGTACGCAACGGAGTGCGCCTCACCGGCATGGGCACAGATGTGAGCTTTGCAGGGCGGTGGTGCACCTGCGTAAACCGCAAAGCCTGCAGCGATGTCTTGCCTATCTGGCGACGGCGGTCCTGCTGTACCTGCCCGCAAACCTGCTGCCGATCATGGAAACACAACAACTGGGCAGGGTCAGCGCCAACACCATTGCGGGTGGCGTGGTCCTGCTCTGGCACCATGGGTCCTATCCCATTGCATTGATCATCTTCATCGCCAGCGTGCTTGTACCACTCTTGAAGATGTTGTCTATCGCTTCCTTGTGCTGGCTTGTTAAACGTCCAGGCCAGTTTTCCAGCTCGCAGCTCTCGCGGATGTTGGAGATCACCGAGTTGGTGGGGAAGTGGTCCATGGTGGACGTTTTTGTGGTGGCTCTGTTGGTCGCCCTGGTGCAGGTTGGTGGGCTGCTCAGCATCAAACCCGGCTCAGCCGCACTGGCGTTTGCCGGGGTTGTGGTCTGCACCATGCTCTCAGCCCGCGCGTTCGACACTAAATTGATATGGGATCTGGAGGTTACCCGTGACCGACTCGAATGATACTGGACGAAAGTTCAGCCCCTTATGGATCTTGCCTCTGGTAACGCTTGCGATTGGCGCCTGGATGGTGGGCCACAGTTTTGCGACGCAGGGCCCGACAGTAGAGGTTACATTTGCCACAGCGGAAGGCTTGAAAGCCGGGGAGACTCGCGTGAAGCGATTGTCTGTTGACCTCGGCATTGTGGAGGAGGTTTATCTCAACGAAGACTTTGGCGACGTCACGGCTGTTTTAAAACTCGACCAGGGCACCGAGGCGCTGCTGCGCGAGGACACGCAGTTCTGGGTGGTTCGCCCAAGACTCGGGACGGCCGGAGTCTCGGGGCTGTCTACGCTCCTGTCGGGCGCCTTTGTTGAGCTCTCGCCCGGAACACAGGCATCGGGCAAGCGGCAGTTCAGGGGGCTGGAAGATATTCCTCTCACCCCGCAATCGGCGCCGGGATCACATCTGCGCTTGACCGCTGAGCGGGCCGCCTCATTATCTGTAGGCAGCCCCGTGCTTTACAACGGCTATCGCGTGGGACGGGTTGAGAGCGCAGGGCTGTCCGCGGATGACGGACAAGCACACTACCGTATTTTTGTGGATGCGCCGTACAACGACCTCATTAGTTCCAGCACGCGCTTCTGGAACGCCAGCGGCATCAATGTAGATGCGGGCGCCTCCGGTGTTTCCGTACACATGGAGAGCCTCGAAGCACTGGTGTCAGGTGGTGTCGCGTTTGGTCTGCCTGACGATGCGAAACGTGGTTTGCCGGTTGCTTCTGACCATCAATTTCGCCTCTTCCCCAACCGGGCCATGATCAATGAACATCCCTATGCTTTCGGGCGTGAATATCTTCTGCTCTTTGACACCTCGGTTCGGGGGCTCATGCCCGGCGCCCCGGTAGAGTACCGCGGCATACGGCTGGGAACGGTGCTCGACATCTCCTTCGATCTGATTGAGGAGGAGGCCAGCTGGACGGCTGACGGTCATGCTTTGATGCCTGTTTTAATCCGCATCGATCCCGGGCGATTTGGCAACGATTCCGAGGCGGGTGTGGGTAACGTCGATCAATTGATTGCGAACGGTGTCCGCAACGGCCTCAGGGCCTCCCTTGCAAGTGGCAACCTGCTGACCGGCGCCCGATATGTATCTCTGGATTTTCATCCCAACGCGGCGCAAGCGCAGATGGAACAAATCGGCTCACGCGCTGTGCTGCCGACTACGGCAACGGGATTGGAGAACATTACCGCTCAGGTCAGTCAGTTGCTGGACAAGATTCAGTCACTGCCCCTAGGGCAGACGTTGGCATCCGCCGACCAGACGCTGCATGCGGTGACCACTGCGGTGACCACGGCAGATGAGGCGCTTCACGGGCTGGATTCGCTACTGGAAGATCCCAGCACCAAGGCGCTGCCAGCCAGCGTTGATTCGGCCATCAGGAGATTTGATGACGTGCTCAGTGGGTTTACGAACGACTCGACGATGTACAGGGAGTTGGAGGTGGCTTTACTCGAGCTACGGCGGACCCTGCAGAACGCTAATGGCGTCGCAACCACGCTGGAAGCCAAGCCCAGCGCGCTGCTCTTCGGGTCTCAACGCAACACAGATCCAATACCGGAGGCGAAGAGATGAGCAAGAACATGAACGTGTATCGACGTTGTTTTGCGTCGATAGTTTTACTGGCAATATCGGCGTGCGCGACTGCGCCTGAACCGCAGTATTACCTGTTGGGCCAGGCCGCGGCATCGCCAGCTGGCCGCGAAGCGGTGGTCACCACGACCGTTTCGATGCCCACTTACCTTCGCCACGAGGGCATTGCACTGGCCACCGCACCACACACCATCCAGCACGCGCGGTTCCATCGTTGGGTGCAGCCGCTTGACGAGGGCGTTAGACAAACGTTGCGAGCTGCTTTGAGAAAACAGATTCCCAGCGCACCCATCAAGCGCCTGGACGTCGATATCGAGTACTTCCACGGCGATGTCGACGGCACTGTCTGGCTGCAGGCGTCGTGGCGACTGCACCTGCAGTGCGGTGTTGATCAACAGGGTCGATATCACGGCAAAGAACAGATTCTGAGCCCGGGGTATCGGCCCCTGGTGGCTGCACACCAAAAGCTTGTGACGAGCTTTGCGGCAGAGATTGCTGAGTCTGTGTCTGATGCGGACTGTGCTCCTTTGAGCAGTAAGGGAATCGGGAGTGTCGATACCGAAAATCGGGACCAGGATTCTGCTTAAATGATTCGTCGGGCGTCCGGTGCTATGATTTCCGGTCGGTTTGACGGAGATGAGCCATGGAAGTGCCGGCCTTGCCGGAAGAGGACATTGAAGCGGCCCTGCATCGAGTGTTGTCCAGCAACACGTTTGCAGCAGTGGGAAGGCTGAGTAAATTCCTTTCCTACGTCGTGCGCACCACGCTTGACGGGCGGCAGGAGCAGATAAAGGAAACGGTCATTGCGATTGATGTTTATGGTCGGGATGCAGACTTCGATCCTCGTACCAACCCACTGGTGCGAGTTGATGCCAGCCGCCTCAGACGTCGCATTAAGGAATATTATGAGGAAGAGGGTGCGGAAGATGATTTTCGTATCGATCTTCCGAAGGGCACCTATGTACCGCGCTTTATTCGGGTAGAGGTCTCGGAAGACGCGCCTGCATCCCCCAACCCTGCACCTGTGCCGGCCCAAGACGCGCTTAGTTTCCCGTGTATCGGTATCCTCGAATTCGCGACCATAGGTGAGACAAACAACGCTCTGGGCCGGGGTCTGACTGAGGAAATCAAACACAACCTGCAGCGCTTTGCAGATTTGCGGGTAATCGCACCCCGCGCCGATTCGCAGGATGAGGCCCTTCGTCAACTGAACGATGTTAACGCGCAATATCTCCTCGACGGGTCGGTGCAATTGAGTGGTGATCGAGTGCGGGTGATCGCGGGTTTGCTGAATTTGGCAACCAACGAGCAACTCTGGTCGGAACGGTGGGATCGCACGCTCGATCCAGCTACCCTTTTTGAACTGCAGGATGAAATTGCTGAACGCACAGTCGGCAATGTCGCATCCCCTTATGGTGTGATCAACCGCGATCGTTTGAAACAGTCACGCAGAATACCGGCCAATGATGTTCACACGTACGGATGGGTGGTGAGGTACTACGACTATCAACGATATGAGACCGCGGAGGTGAACGCGATGCTTCGGGAAGTTTTCCTGAATGCGGTCAAGGAGGACAGTACTTACGCGCATGCGTGGGCAATCCTGTCGCATCTCGAGTTGGATCGTTGGCGGTTCGAGTTTCAGCCTGGGTTGGTTGCGCAGAAATCGATCGACATCTCAGATGAGCATGCTAGTAAAGCGCTCACGTTGGATCCCAGCAATACGCTGGCGCTGTACAGCCTGGCCAATGTGCATGCACACCGGAAGGACTACGATCAGTTTGTGGTGATGGCTAATCGGGTGATGTCTGTTAATCCTTGCGAAGCCCGGGCGATCGGATGGATTGGGATGTGGTATGCCATGTTTGAGAATTGGGATGCCGCCCTCGATTATGCGCGACGAGCGCGGCAACTGAATCCGCTCGACACCAGTACTTCAGATGTCGCCGAAATGTTCTATGCGCTGAACCGGGGAGACTACGAATCAGCATGGTCACTGATTGAGCCTTATCAGGACCTGAAGGTCAGGTGGGCACAAGCGTGCGTCATGCTGAGTGCGTTCACATCACAGCGCCGTGAACTTGCCGCCTCAATCTTGTCAGAGATGTTACATATTTATCCCGGTATAAGTTTCGAAGATGAGTTTCGAAAGTACCCGTTTTCGGATTCGACGCTTGATTGGATGCTTGGCGTGCTCGGCCAGATCCAAGAATTCAGAAAATCTGAATCGCTGTATTAACTCGGTTTCAAAACCACGGCACCACGCTGACGCCGTATTCCACGCTGGGATTAAACGCAAGGCAAAAGCACGCGTGCTATAGCGCCGCCACCCGCTGCATTCCTGAGTTCAAGACTGCCGCCACAAGCATCGAGTATGCGTTTGACAGTGGACAAGCCTATGCCGGTTCCCGATGGCTTGTCAGAGAATTGCTCTTCCGTCGCCCGTGCTAAAACGTACTCGCTCATCCCTTGTCCATCGTCTGCCACCACAATTGTCAGCCAACAGTCATTACTCCCAATGCAGTGGTTTGTGGTCAGGTCGATTTGGATCGTTGCCGCGCCGGCCTCTCGCGCGTTGAGAACCAGGTTAACCAATAGTTGGTCGACATCCGAAGGCGGTATTTGCACCACCGAGTAGGGATCCACGTCGATGTTCAGCCGAGTCGCTCGCCCGCTTATGGCGTCGAGTACCGTTTTCAGTTCTCGAATATGCGCGGCGATATCCACTTCAGAAACGACTGTTCGACTGGGATGCACTTGTGACAGGACATGATGAGTCATGCGAGCGGCAGACTCACAGAGTTTTATTATCTCGTCACTGGCTGTCTTCACCTGTAGTAAGAGTTGGTCCCTTTTAAGTAATTCCGCCTGGCCCATGATAGCGGACAGTAAATTGTTCAGGTCGTGCGCTATGCCCACGGCGATGCGACCGATTGTCGCCATCGTATGTAGGCGATTCGCAAACCTCTTCCGTCGTGTCATCAGCGTAAACATAGCTGCAAAGGCACTGACGGTCAGAAGCAAAAGGCAGCTGAACAGAATTGGTTCCGACACGGTCACATCTCACCCGTCTATTGCCAGCGAATGCTGCGCAAGGGCATATGTGTAATCAGAAAATCCACATCACGCTCCCGTCGACGAGTTGTCGAAACCGAGCGCATCCGCCCATAGCTGATTCAGTTGCCAGATCGATTTTTCGTAAGCGCTCAACCGACCCTGCGTTGTCAAGGTGCCATTTAACCCAAGCCACGGCCCGCGGTTGGCCTCGATGTCTTCCTCGTGAACGGTGCGCAACATGGTCATCAACTCCTGACGGGTCGCATCATCCAAGGCACCTGCGGCGGCTGGTGTGGTCATGGCGTGAATCTTCAGCGTCATTTGATCGTGGGCAGTAGGTTCCAACTGATACCAGGCAGCCCCGGTGGCCGATGCCGCAAACAGCAGTGTCGGGAACACGCACATGGCAAGGAGTTGGCCCTTATCTTCATCCTTAAGCTTCGGAAATACGGACTCCTCACGAGCATGTTCGGGTTTTGCCGGCATACGTAGCAGCACCCATGGTTTACCCTGGTTGTCATCAATGCTCGACATTCGTGCGGGATAAACCGGTTGAAATGTCGTCTTGTGGGTGCCGATGTGGTGGTAAGCCTCCACAAAATTCTCAACGAGGATCTTCCAGTTCCAGGGGCTGTCGAACTCGATGGTGTCTACAATAACCATCTGATCGAACTCATAGTTGGCGATTATGTTCGTCAGCGCGGCCAGTTGTGGTGCCAGAGGTTCCGCTTCTGGGTCCACGTTGACGAAGACAAATCCCTGCCAGATTTCAACAGCCAGTGCGGGCAGGCTGCATTTTTGCGGGTCAAACCCACGCGTCTGATCCATCATCGGCGCGCTGCGTAGTTGGCCTGTCAGTTCATAAGTCCAGTTGTGGTAAGGGCACACAAATCGCGTCGCGTTACCGCTACCCTCGGCAACCGGCATCGCGCGATGCAGGCAGATGCGAGAAAACGCGTGGATCTTATCGTCGTGGCTGCGTACAACCACGATTGGTTGTGTAGGCAGATCTATGCAGCGAAAGTCGCCTGCCTGCGTGAACTGCTCTTCGCGGCCCACACATAACCAACCCTTACTGAACAGGGTTTCGCGTTCCTTCTCAAAAATCTCCGCGGAGGTGTAAGCCTCAGGTGGAAGGGTCCAAGCTTCTTCCAGCGGGTTACGGATGCGCTGCAGCGCATCGCTCTGGATGAGTGTCTGGGTAGGGCGCGTCATTGTTTCCATCCTTTTTAGTTTCTTTCTATCAATTGATAGAAATAGGATTTTCACTATAATGCGTGTGAAAGTCAAGGCAGGAAAAAATGGCGAAGAAAAAGTCACCCACTGAACAACGAAAACCCAAAGTGGGTCGACCGCGGGCAAACCCCAGCAAGACAGATCAACCGGCGACTGAAGAAATATTGACCCACGCCCGGCGGCTTTTTCGTCAGCAGGGATTTAAAGGCACGTCGACGCGAGAAATCGCTGAAGCGGCAGGGTTGCGGCAGCCCTCGCTGTTTCACTACTTCAAGAATAAGAACGAGATCTTTCGTGCGGTAGTTGCTCGAACGGTGGAGCCGGTAATTGCGTTCATCCAGGCCGAATCCGAGCGCGATGATCCCGTTGATGTTGCCCTGTATCGTTTGATCAGGCACGACACCTACCACCTGTGTACCAACGAGAATGTGCTGGGTTCGCCTTTTCAATTTCCAGAACTGACGGAGGCATCACAGCCAGAGTTCTGGGCGATGCGAGAGCAAATCATCGATGCATATCGACAACACCTGCGCGAAGGAAAAAAACAGGGGCTGTTTGAGTTCGACAACCTTGAAGTGGTGACGCACTTTTTATTCTCGCTGGGTGAATCGACGCTGAGCTGGTATCAGCAAGATCGTGACCGTTATGATGCCGATGGGGTTGCGGATACTGCGGCGGACCTGGGGTTGCGCGCCGTGTTGGCTGCCTCGAAAATACGTCGCTGACAGGGCGTCAAAAACGTTGGCGGCGGCCAGCCTGTAAAGGCAAGTGAACAAAGGGAGAGTGAGTTGAATGCAAATCGTTATCGAGAGATAAGCGAACTTGCGCAGCCGGATCTGGGCCGTGTACATCGTTCTTTGTACGCGAACGATGAAATCCACCGCGTCGAGCTGGAGCGTATTTTTGCTCGCTGCTGGTTGTTTATCGGGCACGAAAGTCAGCTTAAAAATCCTGGCGACTTTGTCACAACGTGGATGGGCGAAGACCCCGTTATTCTAACCCGGGACACGGCTGGGCAGATAAATGTGTTGTTAAACAACTGTCCGCACAAAGGGCGCACCGTGTGTACGCTCGATCAGGGTAATACGAAGAGTTTTATCTGTCCGTATCACGGGTGGGGGTTTGGCACAAACGGGGCACTCCGCGGTATACCCTATACGGAAGAGGCGTATTACGGCGAGGTTGACCGCGATGGCCTTGGGCTGAAAAAAGCCGCGAAGGTAGAAACGTTTCGAGGGTTGATATTCGCTACTTGGGATCAGGAAGCGCCAAGTTTGGAAGCCTATCTGGGCGATATGGCCTGGTATCTCGACATTGCGTTGGATCGCAGTGAAGGCGGCACAGAACTTGTCGGCCCACCACAGAAATTCATCGTCAAAGCAAATTGGAAAACGGGTGCGGAAAATTTTATATCCGACTTTCAGCATGCGCAGACCATTGCCCATCGGTCTGCCATCGCTGCGCTGAATGGCGGTGAATTCCCCGGGGGCAGTCCACCCAGTGATGGAATTCAAGCCAATGCCGGACCCGGTCACGGCCTGTTTCTGTATCGCCTCAACGACGAACCCCGTACCCAAGCCACGCGAGGTTTCATGCAGGCGAATACGCCCGACGCGGTGGCACGGCTTGGGGAATTGAGAGGGTCCGGGACGCTCACGCCGATAGCCGGTACGGTGTTCCCGAATCTGTCATTTAACATGGATGCGGGATTCCCCAACCTGAGAATGTGGATGCCCAAAGGTCCACATGAAATGGAGCTCTGGACCTGGGGGCTGGTTGACGCGGCATTTCCTGCAGAAACAAAGATGCAGATGATCAAAGGCTTTCAGATGATGTTCGGGGTTGGAGGCGTTATTGAGCAAGACGATGGCGATCAGTGGCAGGGTCTCACTGAGGGTGCGCGAGGATTTGTCGGCGGCCAACAGTGGAGTCACATCACGATGGGATTAGGGCACGAGTTTACAGACCCAGATTTGCCGGGCGAACTGGGCCAGCTCATCAGCGAATCCAACGTACGGGCGTTTTACCGGCGCTGGCGCGACTTGATAGCGCACGACAACTGGCAGGATATGCCGCTAACAACCCACAGGAACACTGCAGCGTGAGCGTGGCAAGCAGTGATTTAGTCATACGGACACTTTATCTGGAAGCACTTGCGCTGGACGAAGGGCGTTATGAAGATTGGTTGGCCATGCTCTCACCGGAGCTGAGGTATACGGTACACATTCAACAGGACACGGCGCCGGATTGGCACGACGAAGAGGAACACCGGCTGGTCTACATGGACGAGACCTTTCCCACAATGCAGCTGCGTGTGATGAAAATCCGCACCGAGCTGTCGCAAACTGAGGTGCCAAGATCGAGAACCGTGAGAAGCGTTTCAAACGTTTTGGTTGACGCGCAGGCGGACGGGACTTTGCTGGTGAAAAGTGCGTTTCTTTTGTACCGCAATCATCGTCAGCGTGATACGGAATTGCTTGCCGGTCATCGGCGCGACTTGTGGGAGGAAGATGACGGTCAGTTAAAACTTAAATCGAGAGA
This sequence comes from Candidatus Azotimanducaceae bacterium, assembly GCA_965227885.1. GTDB lineage: Bacteria > Pseudomonadota > Gammaproteobacteria > Pseudomonadales > Azotimanducaceae > UBA4421. The sequence continues at coordinate 5,159,625 of OZ245781.1, read as the reverse complement.
TGTCAGGTTTGCGGCTAATGTGCTGCCGACAAAAAGTTTGTCGTTGTTTTACTGAGCGCTGGGAGGTGATGACTTGTCGATGAGCCCAGTCATTGAGAAATATGAAGAATTCGATGTCGCGACTGCCAACGAGACGATTGGCGGGCACTTCGATACGCCCATAACCTCGGTCGAGGTGCGTGACCTGGGGGAAGGGGTTGGCTTGATGTCGTCGATTGCCCGCGCGCATCTGACGCTGGCTGACGGCAGCGAGGATACGGTTGTCGTAAAGTGTGTTGCGAGGACGGAGAATCGAGAGCTTTCGAAGGGGCTCAATTTCTACTGGAATGAAGTCAACTTCTATAAGTATCTGGGCGCTGAATGTCCCATCCCGATTCCCAGGAGTTTGTACGCAGAGGTGGACCCGTCAACACAGAACTTTCTGCTGGTTCTGGAAGATATGGGCGATGCTGAATCTGGTGATCAGCTTGTGCCTTGCACAGAAGCTCAGCTGCGAGCGGCGTTTGTACGGGCAGCTGAACTACACGCACGCTTCTGGGGTCGGACCGGGGAGCACGAGTGGCTGAAGTACCAGGTAGACATGCGGACTATGTTGTTTCGCCGAGATGCCATTTTCCGTCCTGGACTCGAGCCCTGTATCAACAGCTATTCGCGATACTTCACGGGAAACAGGGCAGAGCACGTTCGCAAGATAGTCGACCAGTATCTCGACCTTTTTATGCGCGCAATGGCAGGTGAACCCACCATCGTCCATGGTGACTATCGCACAGACAATGTATTCCTCGTCGATCGAAATGGGGTCGCGGATGTTGTGGCGTTCGATTGGCAGAATACGATGGGTGGCAACGGCACGCATGACATCGCTTACTTCAGTTCCCAAAGCGCAGGGCATGAACTCAGAGGTGAAACCGAGATGAATATTCTTCGGGATTACCATGCTGCGCTGTGTGAAGGCGGAGTTAAGGGTTACTCCTTTGACGAGTGTCTGGAGCAGTATCGTTACAATCTCCTGATCACGATGATCACCCCCATCGCAATCTGCAGCACGTTGGATCAGGGCAATGGACGTGGCGCGCAACTCGGCCCCACTATTCTGGAACGCGCGCTGGTTGCGTTGGATACGTTTGAGTGCGCTGACCTACTTGCCTAGTGACCTGTCTCATAATTCAACGAATTATGAGACAGGACACTAGTTGATTGGTTGCCACATCTGGTAAGGGTTCGCTGGAGTAGCATTGGAGAGTCGTACAAAAAACAGGAAAACCCACCAGGAAATCGAATTGTTGGTGGCGCGAGCGTTTGGTGACGTAGGCGTGGCGGATGCCTCGATCACCGAATTTACTGCCGGGTGGTTTAATGTCACTTACGGGGTCCGCCTTGGCGATGGTCGCGATGTGGTGTTGAAGATTGCCCCTCCGCCCGACGTCCCGATTCTGGGGTACGAAGCAAACGTCATGTCCACCGAGGTGGCCACTATGCAGCGCTTAGCGAATCATGCTGTAGTGCCCGTGCCCGTCATCTATTTCTACGATACGAGCCTCGACATATGCGACGCCGAATATTTTTTCATGCAACGAGCAATTGGAAAACCGTTGAGCGAGGCCAAAGAGAGCATGACAGCCAAGGAGCTTGGTCGAGTGGAAGCCCAAACGGGGAAGATTGTTCGTGCCATCAACAGCTACATCGGTTCCTATTTCGGTTACCCAGGCAACCCCGAGTTGCAGGGTGGGGACTGGCCAGAGACATTTTCGTTGATGTTTGAATCCCTGTTAAAGGATGGCGAAGCCATAGGCGCTCAACTGGTTGCACCTTATGACGAGTTGCATCGGCTTGTCTCCCGCCACAAAGGCGCGTTATCAGAAGTAGTCTCGCCGCGTCTGGTCCATTGGGACCTATGGGACACGAACATCCTCATCGATGACGGTAGCATCACTGGCGTAATCGATTTCGAGCGCGCGCTTTGGGCAGATCCTTTGATGGAAGCCCAGTTCCGCGCGCTGCGCGATGAGGGTGTTACCCAGGCCATGCGGTCATATGGCAAGACGCAGTTTTCAGAGTCGGAGCTGTGCCGATGTCACTTATACTCGCTTTATCTGGGTCTCGTCATGTGTATAGAGAGTCTGTATCGCGGTTACGCGTCGAATGACGTGTCTCAAATGGGCTCAGAGCTTGTATCGGGGGTATTGCAAAGGCTTTGAACCTCCAGTGAAAGGTGGGCGCCAGACGAACTCAAGGACTGAGGAATCCTCCGTCATTGGCAGAATAGTTTCAATTCATGTCAATCGAACGTTTTTGTTGTGAGTTTGAAAGTGGACGCCGAGACTTGCTGCCAGTAAACCCCAAGCAATGACGAGTTCGATCATCAGTTTACTACTCTGTGTGACAAGCAAGTTATGCGGGATGGGTGCCGCTGCCTCCTCCGGATGGAGCATTCTGCCTGTGGACCCCAGACCACAAATTTCCCACGTTGCAAAAGCGAAAAAGACCAGGCTCCCAAGGAACATCGATCTCGATAACCTCTCAGAGGCGATTCTGGGTTGCACCATAATCGCGACACCGATCAAACACAGCAGAAGGGTGCCAAACAACATATAGAAAAACGCACCTGGTGCAGGCAAGGATGGCCAACTCCATAACGTCAGCCAGACGATGATGAGGACAGCGAAAGATCCAGTGTGTAAGGAGGCTTGGCGCATTTTGGCGAGTGCCAGACACAGCACACCCAATTGGAAGGAATACATCCAGAGGATGGTTTTGGTTGCCCCAACAACCACGTCTAAGTCGAAAGTGTTGCCTGCTGCTGAAGTGCCCCCGCGCTCAAGAAAGCGGAGATAACCCGGTAGAGCGATGTAATTACCCAGCAGCGCATAGGCCAGTAACAGTATGCCTGTGATGACAAGTGTCTGATTGAGATTGAGCTTCATGGTCGTGTCTCCCGATATCTACAATCTCTTGTCGGGCACGCATTGAAAAAAGTTCGAATCGAATGGTCGAGGATTAACTCTTAATTTCAGGTGTAGGCTGCCACGAGCGTTGCAGACAAACATGCCCACATGATGATTGTCAGTGGTAAGCCGACCCGAACAAAATCACTGAATTTGTAGCCGCCCGCGCTGAAGACCAGGAGGTTGGTTTGATATCCAATCGGTGTTGCAAAGCTCAGATTCGCACCGAATAGGACGGCGAATATCATCGGCTCTACTGGAATGCCAAGTTGGGTTGCGAGTTGGATGCCGATGGGTGTACCTATCACGGCGGCGGCGTTGTTGGATACTACATTCGTGAGTATCGCGGTAAGCAGCATGAGCCCGGGAATGACATATTGCGGTGACCATCCTGCGGCCAACCCTGCAAGCTGAGATGCGATGTAGGCATCGCCGCCCGTAACCATCAACGCCTGGCCGAGCGCCAAACTGACAGCGATTACCAGTATCACCTGTGTAGAGAGCGCCTGTCCGATATGACGCCAGGCAATGCACTTGGTTGCGCGCATGAGCCCGACACCTAGCAATGCACTGATGCTGATGGGCAAAAGTTCCAATGCGGCCACCAGTACAACCGCACCGATTATTGAAAGTGCAATGCTGGAGCGTTGGTTGAAGTGAACTTCTGCGTGTTCGGTGAGTGCGAGCAAGCGGGTTTCTGCCAGGAGTTTCTCAAACTGTTGTCGAGTCCCTTCACACAACAAGATATCCCCAGCGCGAAGCCGGATCCTGTTTAACGGAAGTTGCGAGCGCGCCTGAGTTTTTTCTCCGCGGTGGAGCGCGATCCCCACGATTCCGTAATCCTCTACAAGACGGCTCCGCCTTAAGGAGAGACCGTCAAGCTGAGAGCGTTCGGTGACCAGAATTTCTCGAATAATTGGTTCCAATTCCGGGTCGTCCGTCTGTCCTGATTCCAGTGTATGAAATGTGGTACCCAACAGAAGTTCAGCCTCTTTAAGCGCGTCCACCACCCCTCGGACATAAATGTGATCACCGGCGAAGAGCTTGACCGTCGGTAACGGTAAACGAAAAGTATCATCCCCATGCTGGATGCGATCTACGGCGATATTGTGTTCGGTCTGCGTCAGAAAGTCTGCTACGGTTTGGCCGTCGAGACTCGAAGCTTCTTCGATGACCATGGTGGCAATGTACTCACGATCCCCACCGTTATCTAGGGACGCGTTGGTTTGCGGTTCCCGCTTGGGTGTGATCACCGGGGCCACAAGCCACAGGTAGAGAACTCCCACGATCCCCGCGATGGCGAAGAAGGGCAAGAGATCGAAAATGCCGATTTTAAAGCTGACAATCTGGTCGGCTAAGTCAACAACCAGCAAGTTGGTGGACGTGCCTATGGTCGTCGCCATTCCGCCGATGATGGTTACCAGTCCCAAAGGCAGCAGAAGTTTTGACGCACTCGTCTGGTTTTTTTGCGCCACGGCAAGTAACACCGGTAAGAGTATGACAACGATGGGGGTATTGTTCAGAAAAGCGGAAAAGACCGCCGCGCCCAGAAGAATGGCAAGCATAGTGAGCTTCGGTCGATTCGGCCAATAGCGCGACACACCGCTCACCAGCGGTTGGAGGGCCTGTGTCGTTTCGACGCCCTTGCCCAGGATCATCAGGGCACACACGGTAACCAGTGCCTGATTGCCAAACACGCCTAACAGCGACTGCGCCTCAAAACGCGTGCCGTTGGAGGACTCGAACGGTATCAGTGCAAAGCTCATCAACAGCAGAACAAATATGAGCAGCGCAGTTGCTTGCAACCGAATGCGCTCGGTTGCAAACAGAACCAACGCTAGAACGATGAGTGTAATGACCCACGCCGCATGGGGCGTGAGTTCAGTCACGATGGGAGCTTAGTTTCAATATTGTGCACCCTGCTGCTTAGTACTCTGCACTTGCTTACCCGGCAGGGAAGGTCGTAACGAAGGTTTTGCAAAGCGATGTTCGCTGGTTGGCACAAATCCCCCCTCACCCTCGAAATAGATCCAGTGCGTAACTTGCACCTCGCCCGCTGATAAGTCGATGACGTTAAACGAGTTCTTTTCTCGTTCGTAGCCTCGCCCTCGCCGAGAACAACTCGTACCGCATTGAACGACGATGACCCCGTTTGATCGTGTTGATCCTACGTGAACATCCAGACTGTTGCCAATGTAGGCTCTATGCAAGTGGCCACTCAAAACGATGTCCACGTGATCGGCTTGTATCGCATCCAGCAGCCTGTCGGATCTTGGCATAGGCTTTCTGCGCTTGTACCCGGGCGGTGGCAGAAGGTGGTGATGCATCACGAGAACGCGCCAGCTGTCGTTGCTTGCCAGTTTGCCGAACTCTTCGTGGCAATAATTGAGTTGTTGCCTGCCGATGCGCCCGTTGACGAATGCGCCGCGAGGATTGGTGGAATCCAATCCGATGATACATACGTTGTCGTCGATGAAGCTGGTGGCATAGGACCCAACGTAAGTGTTGTACATTTCCAGCGGAGCCAACAGTCGTTGCCAGATGTTGTACAGTGGGACGTCGTGGTTTCCCGGTACAACCACCTTTGGCCGGGCTGGCAGTTGGTCCAGAAATGTGACGCAGGGCGCGAACTCTTCAGCCCGCGCCCTCTGGGTAAGATCACCGCTGATAACAATCGCGTCGGGGTTTATGTCATGAGCACGCTCGACCAGGTTTTGCGCAACGTCTTCGAGAAAAAATCGCCCAAAGTGTAAGTCGCTGAGGTGTAAGATCCGCACGTGCAGCTCAGGTTATGGCAGGACAATCGGTTGGTGTCGCCCCTAGTGCTCCGCGGCGACGATGTCACCCTCTGCGAAAAGAATTTTCCGGAGATAACCGTCCAGTACCTCATTGTTTCGGCGCATCCACTCCAAGACCATAACTGCGTGTTCCAGTTCTTCGTCGCGATTGTGCTCCAGGATTGATTTAAGTGCAGAATCTTCAGTCGCGTCGGCGCGCTGTTGGTACCAATCAACGGCTTCGAATTCTTCGCGTAGCGACGTGATCGCCCGATGCATGTCCATTGTTGATTCGCTGAGTTTGTCTAAAGATTCGTGCATGTTTGTTTTCTCCTTTGGGTACTTGCGTTTAGGTAGTTGCGTTGGTTCAGAAGAAGGTGCAGTTTTCGTGCCAGTCACGAGAGCCACATCTTTTGTGCGGGTCCCAGAGTTTGGTTCGCTGTGTTTGTAACTTCTGCAACGAGAGCTGTAAGTTTTTCAGTCAGCATCTGATTTTCACCCGCAAAAGGTATGGCCTGAGTTTTGCTTCAGCGTGTCATAGACCCGCTCCTGCTTGGTGGGTATATTGTGATGTCATTGATTAAAGGTCTCCCAACATGCCCACCGGTGTAGCGCTCATCGCGGACAGCGATCACGAGCACACAACTCTTCTGGCAGAACATATTCGCGAGCATGGTTGGGGGGTGGAAACCGTCGAGTCGATCGCACAGGTGCGAGAAATGGTCGCCGGTGAAACACCATGCAATGTCCTCATCACATCGCTGGACCTGGCAGGCGAGCCGGTGGAATCATTGTTTGAGGAGCAACTGCTGGATGATCTGGATGAAGTGATCATTATGAGTGGGGCGGACGATCCTCAACGCGTATCCAACCTCACAAGTCAGGGTGCTTCTTATTTCTTCTGCAAGCCGTTCGACGGTGGGTTCTTCTCGCAACTGATCGAAGATCTCAACACAGAATTTTCACGCGATCAGCCGGTGGATATTGAGGTTGGTGCTTGTCACGTAGATCAGTTTGGTTCGATGCGGGGCAATTCCAAGTCGATGCAGCGCCTGTTTCGTATTCTCCGCAAAGTTGCCCCCACCGATGCCAGTGTATTGCTCATCGGGGAAAGTGGCACAGGTAAGGAACTTGCTGCCCAAACGATTCATCAAATGAGCCAGCGCACAGATGCGCCCCTGGTCGCGATGAATTGTGGCGCAATCCCGAGCGAACTGGTTGAAAGCGAACTGTTTGGCCATATGAAAGGCGCCTTCACCGGCGCAGATAAGAACCACCAGGGGTTCTTTGAACGGGCAGACAAGGCAACTCTGTTTTTAGATGAAATCACCGAAATGCCTTTGGAAATACAGGTGAAGCTTCTGCGGGTATTGGAAACCGGAAAATTTCGACGCGTGGGTGGTGAGCAGGATTTATCAAGTGATGTACGCATAATCGCGGCGACAAACAGGGCGCCTCAACAAGCTCTGAGCGACGGCGTATTGCGTGAAGATCTTTATTACAGAATTGCGAGCTTCCCCATCACCATTCCACCGCTCCGCAAGAGAAAAGGGGATATCGGCGGTCTCGCGCAGTATTTCCTGGATTTGCACAACGACGCGAACGAAACGGAAGTCCTGTTAAGTGCGGGGGCCATCGAGAAGCTTAACGAATATGGCTGGCCCGGAAACGTGCGGGAGCTCAAAAGTGCCATTGAACGCGCTTACGTGATGGGGTCCGGGTTTATCGGCGCAGATGAACTTATTCTTGATGCGCTGCAGCCGGTAGCGGATGACGATACCGTTGCCATCCCGGTTGGAACTTCCATAGAAAACGCGGAGCGCCAGCTGATCGAAGCCACGTTGGAAGAACTCAATGGGGACAAAGAAGCTGCGGCAGAAACACTGGGTATTTCACTAAAGACTTTGTACAACCGCCTGAATGAATATAAGGCCGGGTAAACCTGGCACACCGTTTGCTTACTTAAGAGGTAGAGGTATCAACCGAACTTTTTAACTGACAAGAGGCAAACGTCATGAACAGACTGGCAGTGATCATTTTTCTAACCACCGTTTTCGCGAACGCAAACGCGGATCCGTTTGCAGATTCAGGCTTGTTGCGAACCGAACTTGATCGAGACGTGGCTGAACTTGTTGGTGAGATCCAGGAGCGAATGCACGTACTGCAACGCATCCAGATGAAAATTGTGGAAATGGACGCGCGGATAGAACGTCTGGAGAGCAGCACCGTAACGGAGCGCGAACGAATTAAAAAGCTGCGTCACTCACGAATTCAGTTGGCTGAGCTGCACGGTGCGATGAAGGTAAATGCAGAGCAGGCGCTCGCAATTGTGGAAACCTACTCACAGCAGCTGTCAGAGTTGCTCGACCAGACCGATTCGTAAACGCGAATTGGAAATGATCCCAATCATAATCAACAAACGAGCGGGATCGCTGCGCTCGTCGCCGTCACTGGGGCAAAACGCGCGGATCAAAAGTTGGTTGGATGGACACGGGCAAGTAGAGCGCGTGCATGGCAAACGCATCCAGGAGCGGCTCTCGAGGTTACGAGACGCTGGATACAAGCGCGTTGCCGTCGGCGGTGGCGATGGAACATTGAGCAGTGCGGCGCGGGTGCTTGCTGAGACAGACGTTGAATTGGTCCCGCTGCCGCTGGGTACGCTCAACCACTTTTGCCGAGACCTGGGTGTACCGTTAGAACCCGATGGATGGGATGCGCTGCTGGCCTCGTCAAATGTCCGCAGCGTTGACCTGGGTCAAGTGAATGGCATGACGTTCCTCAACAACTTTTCGATCGGTGTGTATCCGACGATCGCGAGTCTGCGCGAAGAGTTTGTAGATGAGAGGCTTTTGGGGTCGAAGAGGCTCGCCACTTTCTGGGCGGCAACGCGCGCGCGGATGCGCACCAAACCACTTGAGCTAACGTTGACGTTTACCCACGGAGGCGAGGTGGAAAGCGGGTCCCACACCTGCGAGGCGCTGATCGTCGCAAACAATGCTTATGGTTTTGGCGCAGATACGCTTGTAGGGAGGGAAAATCTGCGCCAAGGGCGGTTGGTTATCTATCTAGTGCGCGAGTTGGCGAAAATCGGCATGGCGGACGTTGTTACTGCTTTACTGCAGCAAGAACCGACGCTCGATGGCATTGAAGGATTGGAGGTTCTCGAGTGTGAAACATTGTCCATCACGATGAGGAACAAGCGTAAAGTGCTGGCAGCGATCGATGGGGAACTTGAGCGGTTGTACACGCCCGTTGTCGCCACCTCTCAGCCACAAAAGTTGAACGTAGTTGTTTAAGCGCGGTCACTCGTCTCATCGGTGCGTATGTGCAAATCGCGCTGCGGGAAGGGGATCTCAATCCCGGCGGATTTGAGACCGTTGAAGATGTTCAAATAAACTTCACTTCTTACATTGGCAATACCGTTTTGCGGATCGGTGATCCAGAAGCGCAGGTCAAAGTCTATGGAACTGTCACCGAAGCCCGTGATGTTGCAAACAGGTTGAGGTTGGTTGACCACGCGTTCTACGTCTTTGGCGGCGTCGGTAGCCAGGGTTTGTACTTCTTCCAACGATTCCGTCCGGTATGAGACACCGAAAGGCGCATGTTGCCGCACGACACGATCTGACTTTGACCAGTTGATCACGCCCTCGCTCATGAAGCGGTCGTTCGGAATCAAGAGCTCCGTCCCGTCTCGGGTACGCAAGGCCACGTACCGGGATTGCATGGAGGTAACCCACCCCATGGTGTTGTCAATTTCGATTACGTCTCTTGGCTTGATGGACTTGTCGGCGACGAGAGTAAAACCGGCCACAAAGTTAGCCACGATTCTCTGTAGACCCAAACCGACCCCTAGTCCCAGTGCACCAGAGAAGATGGCGAGCGTTGCTAAGTTGAATCCAGCGATCTGGAACGCGATTAAGAGGGCAACAACCGGTACCAGCACGTTCAATATTTTTGCCAGCAGAGTTTTCAGCGAAGGGCTGAGTTCTTCGATATTTTCAATACGGTTTTGCAGGAGTTTGTTCGCGAAGTTAGCCGCCCACAGCAGAATAGCGAAGTAAAAGAGGGTCCGGACGACGTCAAAGAGACTGATCTCGACCGGTACACCCGCGTCGTTCTGCCCAAGTGGGATGGCCAGTTCGCGCATTTGTTCGACCACCGGACCCAACGCGCCGAACGCATCGAGCGCGGCGATAGGCCAGGCCACATAAAACGCTACGCGGGACCAGAAATCCGAACGTATGATCAGCGTCACTAACCGCACGATGATCCAGGCATTCATGAGGGCGATAGCACCGGCAATCCATGCGGTTGGGCGTTCGGCAGCTGAAAGGCCAAGCAAGACCAGCATCAGCATTGCGTAGAGCGTGACAGGTAGAGCTAGTTCGGCAAACGCGTGTAGGACCGAGCGCAACGTCGGCTGTTTTATGTGCTCTTGCAACAAGCGCTGCAGGCCATTCTTCAGGTTCGGTCCCAGAATGGCGGCGGGGACAATTGCCCCGAGAATCAGTCCTAACTGAATTGCGACATCGACGTTCAGGAGTGCCTGGGTTGCCCAACTGACGAATTCGTCCAGTATGGTGCGAAATTCAGATACCGGGACGAACTCGTCGAGTACAGACTCTGGAGCTGCGTCTGGATGTGATGATTGGTCGACCATGTTTGCGCCCACAAGTTAGTGAACGAACAAAATGTCGCAAGGTGCGTTGTCTAGCGTCGGCTCCGCGTGCACGCTTTGCAGCAGACGATCCCAGCGACCGACACCCTCATCCGCGCCCATCACCAGCAAACCAACTTTGTGCTGGGCCGCGGCTTCTTTAAGCACCTGTGCGGTGGGTCCTTCACCGATGACAATTTTGTCCAACGGCACTCCCGTGGCGTCAACAAATGTTTGAATTGCGTCGCCGTGCAGACGGCCAACCCTCTGTTTTTGACGTTCTATATCGTCGCTGATTGTTTCAAGCGTATCCTGGCTGAGCGCGTCTGGCTCTGTATAGATTGGCATGTAGCCGTCCACGTCCACCTGGTAGGCATGGACTGCCTGCAACGGTGCGCTAAGTTGATCACTCAATAATTTGCTCACGGCAAAGACCCGCTGGTCTAAAAACAGGCGCTGCTCCTTGCCTTCGTCCAGGCGACACTCGATGGCGGCCATGACACCATCGCGGGGACTGCTGTCCGATGAGGTTAGCCAAACTGGGATGGGCGAATCGCGCAGGAGATCCCAGTCGGTGTTCGAAAAGATACCCAGGATGAAGTTTTCGTCGCGCGACTGCTTCAAGATCAAATCTGCACCGCAGCTCTGCGCTTGTTCGATTATTCCGGCAGGTCGAGGACGATCGACGACAATTGAACCGTCGACCTGCTCAACGCCCGTAGATTTAATGTGCGCCACCAGTCGTGCCATTCTCGACTCTGCGTGATCGAGTAGTGAAGCGCGGTGATCAGTGGTCTGATAAATCGCCAGTGGCGTAGTCATAGGCACGGGTTTCTGCACAACGTCGCAGAAGTGAAGGGCTGCACCAAATGCGTCAGCCAGCTCCAGCGCGCGTCTGATTACAAGCGCATCACGCGTGTAGTCGACAGGTTCGTTTTGCCGCAAAGCGACCAGTATTTTTGTAAAAGGTTTGGTTGCGTCTTCAGAGTTCATTACGTTTGCCATTAGTTTTCTGTTGATTGATCACTCATTTACCTATCTACGGAGCAAATTGTGTGCCAGGCCGGTTAGCCACCAGACACAGGCAGATACGTCGGAACTGAGTACGTTTGTGTAAGGACTACAAAAGCGGAAGGAAAAAATACAAAAATCCGGAACATCATCCGTACACAACGCCTCACGGGCGCTGAAAGCACCGGTTCGACCGCAGAGCTCTGGCATTGGCATACCGATTGCATCGTCAAATTGCATTATCGAAGTGACTGCAACAATCCAAAGGAGACGATTGATGAGCAATAGAGATGCGTTAAGAGAAAAGATCGATGCGCAGATAGAGAAAGCAGAAGCAGAAATCCAGCGTTTGAAGGCTGAGGGAAAGGAAGCTTCCGCCGATGCAAAACTTCGCATCGATAAAGAGTTGGACTCCTTAGAAGCAAAAAGAGACGAAGCTTCGCGTCAACTGACACGCCTCAAAGACGCTGCTGATGAAGCATGGGAAGACGTGCGCGAGGTGAGCGAAACCGCGTGGGCTGCCTTGTCTGATGCAGTCGATCGTGTTGGAAAACAATATTAGCGGTGTTAACGAACTGGATCGTAGAGGAACGCGCATGAACTTTAGCCTGACTGAACTACCTTATGGATATAACGCGTTGGAACCGTTCATTTCCAGGAAGACTCTGGAGATACATCACACCAAGCACCACAAAGGTTATGTCGATAAGTTGGACGCCGAACTGGCTGACGATCCACTTCGGGATGAGTCGCTGGAAAACATTCTTTTGTCGAGTAACGGCCACCGATTCAACCTAGCGGCACAGGTCTGGAACCATGATTTTTACTGGCGGAGCCTGAGCCCCTCGCCGGTCTCGCTGTCTCCAGACGGTGAACTTCATTCATTCATCAAAGAGACTTTCGGCGCCTTGGACGCCTTTTACGAGGAATTTAAGGAAGCCGCGGCTAACGAGTTTGGTTCGGGGTGGGCATGGATCGCATTCAATCCGGCATCGCGCAAGTTGGAAGTGTTCAGTACAACCGACGCGCTAAACCCGTTAACCAACGACAGAGTGCCCCTGCTAACGCTGGATGTCTGGGAGCATGCCTATTACCTGGATTATCAAAACGAGCGTGGGCGCTACATTGATACGTTTTTGGAGCGGCATATCAACTGGGCGTTTGCGGAAGAAAATCTATTGAACCACCTGAGTGACGCTGCTTAGGCAGCACACGCTCTCAGCTAGCGGTCGAGATTAGCGAACACCTCAATCAACTAACCAAAATAGAGAGAAAACGATGAATATAATTACAAGATCGATTATTCCAATTGCACTGGCAGCAACTTTGGCTGTGTTTTCGGCGGGTTGTCAGGAACCAGGTCCCGCTGAGAAGCTGGGCGAGAGTCTAGATGATGCCGTTAACGAAGTTGAAGACGCGGTGGATGATCTGAGCGACGAACTTGAGCATGCTGGCGATGACTTGCGCAACAGCCTTGAGGATGGGCTGGACGAAGTCGAAGATGCTGCGGAAGAAGTTAAATAGATCAATTTGCGATGGATATCTTTCCCGACCTGGAGTGGAGTGTTGTACTTCGCCACCTTGCCAATCTGTCGCTTGCGTACGTTCTGGCTCTGCCGATCGCCTGGGACCAGGAGAAGCGTACACGGTCTGCCGGGCTACGTACGTTTCCCCTGGTGGCGGTAGCGACGTGTGCATACATGTTGGTTGGCATCGAAGTTTTTGACTCAACAGACGCTGAAGCTCGGGTAGCGCAGGGGCTGATTACGGGGATGGGTTTTGTTGGGGGTGGCGCAATTCTCAAGCATGACGGTTTGGTTACCGGAACAGCCACCGCTGCTGCGTTGTGGGGTACCGGGGCGATTGGTATGGCCGTCGCATTCGGCAGAGTGGAGATCGCCGCCGTCATAACCTTCGTCACATTTGCCACGTTTATGCTGCTCTCGCGTGTGAAGCAAGAAGTGGAATCGAATCCGGAGGAGTAACGTTCTTTCCTCGCACGGTTAAGCCACGCCCACACTTAGCTAAGCAAACCGCTAAAAATCATGCCGGTTGATCGCACTAAAGTAGAAAAAACACTGGAAAAAACGGTTGAGCGCGCGGTGGCGCCGTTTGAGCGATTTGCTGAAGGACAGGCATCAACGACTCTCGCTCTGGTGGGTTGTACTGTCGTTGCTCTCGTGTGGGCAAACAGCCCCGCTCATGAAAGTTATGGTGCCATCATGGCCACTGAGCTTGGGCTCGTGGCCGGGGATTGGTCGCTTTCGCTTGATGTACGCGCTTGGGTTTCAGATGGCCTGATGGCCTTCTTTTTCTACTTGCTTGGGCTTGAGTTGAAGCGGGAATTCATCGCAGGGCAGTTTGCGGATCTCCGTCAATCTCTGCCTGTGACCATGGCGGCGCTCGGCGGTATGCTTGTCCCCGTATCAGTGTATTTACTCGTCACTCAGGGAAACAACGAAACTACCCAGGGTTGGGGAATCCCGATGGCAACAGACGCTGCGTTTGCCATTGGACTGCTCACGTTGCTAAGAAATCAGATCCCGGTTTCTTTGTTTGCGTTTTTAACAGCGCTTGCCATTATCGACGACCTGGGCGCGATAATCGTTATAGCCTTTTTCTACTCTGACGGACTGAACCCGACCTACCTTGCCTATGCGGCAGCATGTGTTGTTGTACTTACGATCTGTAACCTGAGCCGCATCCACAATCCATGGGTTTATGCCTTGATTGGCGTTGCTCTCTGGTATTGCATCCATCACTCAGGTTTACACGCAACGATAGCAGGGGTATTGGTTGCGGCTTGCGTACCCGCCAGAAGTCGACAGGATCCGAAGACCTTTATCAACAAAGTTGGAGAGCTGAGCAACAAGCTGAAAGACTCAGACCCCCAAGGGCATCAAATGCTCGCTGAGGAAGCACCACACGAGCTCGTGGAAGAGTTAGCATCCAACGCAAAGGACGTCACTGTTCCCCTCAGACGCTGGGAAGATCGGTTTGAGCACCCCGTTTTGCTATTCATTATGCCGGTGTTTGCTCTGGCGAATGCAGGCATATCTGTTAACCAGGATTTGATCGTAGATGCGGTAACTTCTGATCTTGGTCTGGGCATCGCCGCTGGATTGCTCTTAGGTAAGCTTGTCGGTGTCTCCGGCGCCATGTGGCTTGCCGTTAAGCTGGGGTGGGGGAGCTATCCACCTGATTGCAACATCAAGCACATTGTTGGGGTTAGTCTTTTTGCGAGCATCGGCTTTACGATGTCCATATTCATCAGCGGCCTGAGTTTTGATGTCAACAGTGCGATGGGTGGAGTGCACCATGCGATAGCACTATCCAGTGTGATGTTGACTTCCCTCCTGGCAGCGCTGTTAGGCGTGTGTTGGTTCAAGTTTATTGCACATCGTTGAGTGAACTTTGTCAGGTTGTGGCTCTATGTAAATTTTGACCTCATCATTGTAAGGCTTACACAGGGCTCGCTCCGCTGGGCAGAATAGGCGCCGTCACCAATGGTATCGGCTTCAAGAACACGCTTATCAGACATTTGGCATCACCTTTGCATCCTTTAATGGTGAGAGTTGAAGCCGTGGAGCGAACTTGTCTTCACTGCAACCAACGCCTGATTATTGAGGAGGCCAACGTGCAGAGGCAATTGTTTAAAGCATCGGAACATGAAAGGAGCCCACACAAAATACTGGTGGTGGTAAGCGAAGACTTGATCGAGTCGAGCCAACCGAGCCAATCCAAGTTGCTGAGACGGGCCGTCGAATTGGCACAACTTTTCGGCGCTGAGCTCGAGTTGTTCCACGTTTGCTACGATGCTTCATTGGAGTGGCCGCTGTTTTCCAATCATGACTTTGTGCGTCAAGCAAAGGCTACCAAGCTGCAACAAGATGCCTCACTCGTGAGTGAGGTAGCAACACTGTTGCCTACCGTGGGTTTAAAAGTCAAAACTGACGTGCGGTGGGGAAGTCCTTGCGCAGACGTAGTTCTTCAGAAGGTACTCGATTCCAAGTGTGACCTGGTGCTGAAACAAACGAGCGAACACACCTATGTGCTCGGGTTACAAAACACGGTCGACTGGAGTTTGATCCGTGATACGCATGTCCCGGTCTGGATTGTCAAAGAACGTGCCAGTGATGAGCATCGTTCGATAGAAAGCGTAGTGAGCGCGATCGGGACGAATCCTGGTAGCGATGATGTTTTCGGCGAAATCGATCATGCGGTACTCGAAAGCTCGAAAGTACTTGTCGATGCATCTGTGGCTGAACATGCGATGGTACATTCTTATGTTGCACCGCAGAGCCTGCCTGTCTTCGCGGACGCCTCAACGGGTGAAAGAAAGCGGGATGGTACGAGAGGCGTTGAAGTTAAGTCGCTTGAGCGTGAACACGATAAAGCGGTACGAGCCTTTACAGAGTTCCACCGTGTCAGCCGCGAGGCAGTTCATCTTGTAGAAGGACACCCCAAACACACGCTGCCAACTATCTGCGGAAAGCTGGATGCTGACGTACTTGTTATGGGTGTGAATGACAGAACGGTCTGGAATCGACTGTGGCAACCAGTGGCAGCAGAACCGGTGCTTGCCGACGTGCGGTGCGACATTCTCTTCCTGAAAGGTGATGCACATGTTGCGGCCGTATCGAGAAACGACGCTGTCGATCGAGGACGGCGTGAATTCGATTTGGAAACAGCTGTTGTCGCCCCGCAATCCGTCTTCAGCGATCCATTTGAAATAGTTGAAGATAAGTCGATCGCCCTGAGGTTGAAGATGCGTCTACTGCAGAGTTGGCAAGTTGATCTGAACGCCACGCTGCAAAATGAGCAAACCGAAGAAACTGTGAAAGTGCGCGCGATGTCGACGATGAGTGATGTTAACCGAGCCCTTTCGTTGATGGAGGAAAGCCGCGCCGCTGCTGTTGTTTGAGGTAATGGGCACTGCCGACTGAGGAACAACTGGACTAAAACTGAGGAACTCAACATGGAATTCGTGAAAAAGACAGGCATCAACAAAATCCTCCTGATACTTAACCCTGAAGAGCTGCGGCCAGGCTGCGGAGTGAGTCCGTCCATTCAACATGTCAGGGACCTGGTTGCCCAGCTGCCGTGTCAGATTTTTGCGATCTGTGCGGCTCCTGGTCGGGAAGCGGGGCTTACGGATTTGTTGGACAACATGAGTCACACTCTGTTACCGATATCAAAGCAGCAGTGGCAACAGGCTCAACCTCTACCCTCGTTGCACTGGGTTCCAGTTCGATCGACACGATCCGTCCTCAAGCACATTGAAAAGCACGGGGTTGACCTGGTCGTAAAGAGCGCTGATAAGAATCTGACAAGCGCGTCGAGCAACCATTTTGATTATCGTTTGATGCGAGACTGTCCTGTCCCTGTCTGGTTTGTGAAAGATCAGAAACGCGTAATCGAACGGATTGCTGCCGCGGTCGGACGCATTCCCATCAGCCGCGAAGACGATTACATCGAACATCGAGACTACGATACTTACACGACTGCCTGTGAGTTGGGGAAAGTGTATGACGCGAAGGTGACCGCAATTCACATTGTGCATGGAGCGGAATCGACAGGTTTGTCCACATTTAACAATGCACGCGAACAGGTGGTTTCTGACGCCCCTGCTTCTTATCACTCGACCACAGAAAAAATCGTCTACACCAAGCCACGTCTCGCACCTGTGTCGCGAGCTGATCATCACGGACAACAGCTCGCAAACTTTCGGGAGTGTTTTGATCTGGTGGGTGATGCGCTCATCGTCAAACATGGTAAGCCAGCAGAAGAGATACCGGGCTATGTAGCTGAGGCTGATGTAGACCTACTTGTTCTCTCCGCCGAGTCGATGAGCCGTTGGGAACGAATGATTAATGAGACGACTGCTGAATCGGTACTCGCGCGCTCGCCAAGCGATGTGCTCGTCGCCAGGCGTCTGGATAGACGATTCACAGATTTGTTGAAGCAACTGTCTCGATATGCGAACGCTGAAAACCCAGTTGATTGGGTGAAAGAGCGGTCCGTCGATGGCCGTTTGGGTGCCATGCAAGTGACGGAGATTGTGTAGCCATGGCCACAATGCGCTCCAATCAGCTGATGGAATTTGAACAAGCTATCCTAAATCCGGCGCGGGTGTTTACCCGACCAAAGGATGTCATAAACGCGGGTTGGATCGACGATTCACACAAAGTTCGGGTACTGCAAACCTGGCGACTGGACATTCATAGAAAACTGACCGATGCAACGAGAGATGTCCCGGAATATGCCGAATATGAAGTGTTGCAGGAGGTTAACGAAGTGCTCGGTAAACTTTCCAACTCGTGAAAGGCATTGAATAGTAGATGGCGTTGATTTCTTGTATGGTTTATACGCGCACCTCGCTTGAAACAATCGCATAGTCACTGTCAGTACGGGGCACAAATACGTGAACGAAGATGTTAAAGGTTCTCGCTCAGAGAGCCTCGTAACACGTCTGAGAAATATGGCTCCTAAGCTCAGGGCGCGGTTAATAGCGCTCTCCAGTTTTTTTGCCTCATTTATCGCTCTGGTGTTGGTCTACTCCATCCTCTTTCATCTCATCATGGGGATCGAGGGACGCGAATATTCGCTGTTATCCGGTCTCTATTGGACGCTGACGACGATGTCGACGTTGGGCTTTGGCGACATTGTTTTCAGAAGCGACCTTGGGAAGGCGTTCTCGATTGTCGTTTTATTGTCCGGCATTGTGTTCATGCTGGTGTTGCTGCCTTTTGTGTTCATTCGCTTTGTTTATGAACCCTGGGTAGAGGCAAGGCGCCGGGGGAGTGTGCTGTATGAGTTACCCGAGGACGTGTCCGGTCATGTAATTCTTACGTTTTACGGTCCGATCGCGCGTGCGTTGATTGATAAGCTCAAGCAGTTTGATTATCCGTACGTGGTTTTGTTACCAGAACCGGCTGAAGTATTGGAACTTCGGGACGTAGGCGTGTTTTCCATCTGTGGCGCGTTGGATGATCCTCAGTCTTACCGCAAGGCGAGAGTTGAGCGTGCAGCGATGGTCGCAACCACCCGTTCCGATATCGAAAACACGACGGTTGTGTTTACGGTGAGAGGAATTACGGAGTCTGTACCGGTTTTTGCAACCGCCAGGGAAGCGGAGGCGGTTGATGTGCTCAATCTGGCAGGGTGTTCGCGGGCGCTGAACCTCGCGGATCTTATTGGCCATACGTTGGCACGGCGCACCCTCAGTGGCCGAGGTTTAAGTCAAATCATCGGTAGGATGGATGACATTGTGATCGCCGAAGTAGATGCAGCCCGAACGATGCTGGTGAACCATACACTTGGTTATGCGCAGGAGATGACTTCGGTTAGCGTCGTAGGTGCCTGGAACCGAGGGCAGTTTCTTGCGGGAGACAAATCAACCCTTATAGAACCCAATATGTTGCTGGTTCTGGCGGGTGCGCCCGCGCAGCTCAGAGAGTTTGAAGCTGAATACAAAGTGGTAAGACGAACGGAGCAGGAAACCGGGTCGGTCATTATTGTTGGCGGTGGCCGCGTGGGCCGCTCAACGGCGGCCGTGCTCAAGAGCCGCAATATTGAATACAAGATTATTGAAGAGCTACCCGAACGCATATCCGCTCGGTTGCCTGATGATCAGAAGTACTACGTCCACGGATCTGCAGCGGACAAGAAGGTCATGACGGAGGCGGGGATCGAAACTGCTCAGTCGATCGTTATTACAACGCGTGATGATGAGCTCAATGTATATCTCGCGATATTTGCGCGCCTCTTGCGACCAGATTTACAAATTATTACGCGAGCTTCATACGAGCGATCTGTGTCGGCTTTGCATCGCGCAGGGGCGGATACAGTCGTGTCCTATGCCTCTATGGGCGCTAACTCGTTGTTCAACTTACTTAAGAGAAGTGATTTGCTTATGGTTGCTGAAGGCTTGGACGTGTTTAAGCTCCCAGTACCACCAGCATTGGCAGGATTAACTCTGCAGCAAGCCGAGATCCGCGAACGCACCGAATGCACTGTGGTCGGCATCGATCACAATGGTGGGACATTAACCGATCCGGCACCAGACACAGTCATTCCAGCGGAAGGGGAAATCATTCTGATCGGTGATGTGGAAGGCGAGAAGCGGTTTTTCAGCGAGTTCCAACGCTGACAACACTCGCTACAGCATGCGTAATTCACACGCGTGCCTGCTAGTCGTAGATTTCGTTTTCCACAACGTCCGCAACGGCAGGAAGTACGTACTCATCCAGGACGATCCTGGAACGCCGTAGTTGAATGAGTTCACGCACGAGCGAGGAACTGACTTCAGATAGTGACGGCGGACAAGGGATGTAGATTGTGGGGATGAACGCGCCGTGTTCGAGCTTTGAGATGATCCCGTTTGCATGGGACATGCTTGCCTCATAGGCCTGGTCTGTCTCGTCTCTTAAGCCCCGAACAATAGCGGTAGCTTTAACTTCTCGAGCAAAGTCTATTGCCGCGCCCGTAAATGAACGAACGGATACCCGGTCTCGGTATTCTGCCAAGCTCGTTTTTGTCATGCGGTGGCGTTGCTCGTCGGTAAACAGGTGCTCTGCTTTTCCTGCCGCTGTTGCTGCTCCTGTTCCTCCTGATTTTGCAGGATTGGTTCCGATAGCCACGATGATGGAATCAAAAAGTAGCAGGCTGACGTCAACAACGTGCTTATGTCCCTTGGTGAAGGGATTCATACTCCCCGTTAACAGTGCGACTCGGCGCAAATTCATCCCTCCGTTGCCTACTTTTTTGTTGTGCGACTGACATTCTCTCAGTCGTTATTCGGGAGTTTAACGATAATGGACAGTCATGCTACTGAAAAAATGTTAGGCCGCGATCTTTTGATCATCATCCGTATTCAACCGATTGATTGCCTTATTCAATGTCACGAGCAGTTCGGTAACGTACACATGATGTTGACCTCCTTTGTCAAGATCTTGTTGCAACAGCTCTGTTTTTTGTAGCCAGGAGGCGAGCAGTTTCCGCTTCATCCAATCGCTGGTGAATTCGAGATCAATCACCTCCGATGGGGAGGAGAAATAAGCACTTGGATTGTTGAGTGCCTGGACGAACTCGATGTCCTTTGCACCCACTAACGCCTGCCCCTCTATCTCCCCGTCTACCGCATCGCTGGCAGGCTCTGGTGAAAGTGTCAGGTCTGGGATAAACAGCACGTCGACGGTACTCGCTGCCAGAACCGGTTCGGATTCCACATCAGAAAACAGGCGCCCCCAGTAGCTCTTCGGCTGCGTTGCCATAACAAGCAGCTGAGCGTCTGATTGTTCTGTCAGTTCGGGCAATCGGCGCTGAGGGCGTCCTTCCTGGAAGAGAAACTGGCGGGCAGGGATACCAACGTGTTTCCGAAAGGGCGCCAGCGTTATTGCAGAGGGAGGTGCTGCGTCTGCGCGGTAGTGATGAATGCAGCGCAGATCAGAACCCGCATCTTCGCTGAACTTGTGCGCGTAGGCTGCTACGGAAAAGTCGTTGGGCTGAAACTTTCCTTGCTGCTCTGCTGAACCAACGGCTGCGACGACGGTCGCTTCTGACTCTGTATCGACACCTCTGTCACTCTTGATAAACCAGACAGGGATAGGTGAGTGTCTCAGCAGGTCCCAGTCTTCGTGGGTTTTGAGACCGACATAGAACGCTCGTTCCTCATATTCTTTAACTATGAGGTCTGCGTTCAAACTTTCGGCGCAGCCGATCTGTGCGGCGACGCGATCGGGTGCGCTGATGACGTTTGTGCTGATGCTCACCGGTCTGGACGCCAGACGAGTGACTGCCTCGGCAAGCTTGGTTGCGTATTTGTCTGTTTCCGCTTGCTCACACCGAGTGCCAAACCCTTTCATGATATGAACCAGATGCAGAGTGGCTGCGTTTTTTTGTGCAAGCCACATGGCTCGACGAACCAGCACGCTGGACTCCGGGTCCGTCAAGCTGAAACTGTCTGCGGTAGTGAACGCAACAATCTGTCTGATGATGGGCGCGACAGCCTTGGCTTTCAGTGCCTGACGATTGCTTTTTACAAGGCGTGCTTTTTCAAGGGGTGACATGATACCTCCAGTTGCTGGTGGTGAATGGAAACCAGGTCGAAGAAAGACCCGATTCAGTGGATAACGCAGACCTCGTTTCGGACTGCGTAAACCATGGGGATGGCCCAGGCGTCGTGTTCCAACCCTTCAAGTACTGCCGCGGTTGGAACCTGACCTTGTAGATGCAAGGTTTTATGCTGGGTGGTTGCTGAGATGTCATCGGAGATCTGCGGATCGAGTGTTGGATCCGTCATGATGAGTTTGTGCAAGACGCTTGCTGGATCGGGTTCCGGCTCTGCCAAGGTGGCGGGACTCGTCAAGTTGATCACCCTGGAGACGCCAGGCGCGAGCCAGAGCTTCGCTTCAAGATACGCTCGGTAGTTTTTCGAAGGTACGCGCCCGGTCAGCGTCACCTCGCCCAGCGCGCCGGTGAAACAGTCCACATGGAAATTGCTTTGGTAGGTGAGCTTGTTGCCGAGAGAAAATGTTGCGCCCTTCAGATATGGATCGCGCTTGAGTTCGCCCAGCATCCGTGAGGGGTTGAGGCGTTTACGACACTGAACGTGCAATTCGTTGATGACGGGACGTTCTGCCTCTTCCAGTGCGGAGAGAAAAACCTTCTTTCGCAGGCTGTGATTGCTGACTGTACCTTTGATAGCGTCGATATCCTGACCTACTTCTTCGATGCGAAAGTCTTTGGTTGGCGTGTTTTCAAGGATTTCGAGTGTCCTGTGATACAGGGGCATATATAATGTGTACATTGTTTAATTAGATCGTATTCTAAACATATTATGGGTCGAACCTCAAACGTTGGGGTGATTTTTGGCCATATTGGGCAGATATAAAGCTGAAAAAAGCATTGAATACGATCTAATAATAGATAGATAAGTATTGATTATGGGTGATTTATGATTGAACTCCACGATGAAGTGCTCGTGAATCTAAGGCGTATCATGCGAGCCTCAGATATGTACTCCCGCAGACTGAAGCGCGAGAGCGGTCTCACGACTCCGCAGTTGGTGATCCTGAACACGCTCAAGACGCGACCTTATATGTCTGTGAAGGAGATCAGTCACGCGGTTAATCTCAGCCAGGCGACTGTGACCAGCATCTTAAACCGGCTGGAACAGACGGAGCTGATTACGCGATCTAAAAGTAAAGAAGACCGGCGTCGCCTGGAAGTTGCGCTATCGAGCAAAGGGGAAACCGCGCTGAAAGAAGCGCCTCGCGCGCTGCAGGAAGAATTTGTTCAAGGCTTCCAGGAATTACCAACCTGGGAGCAACATATGCTCGTGGCTGCCCTCAGCAAAATTGCGGAGATGATGCACGCGGAGGAGATTGACGCAGCACCGGTCCTTTCGGGTGAGGTGGAGCTGTCGAAAACCTAAGTTTGGAGGCTGGCGGAACCAGCATTGCTGGTTCCGCCGTAACGCGCAGGCAGGAGCATAACCTCCGCGTTAGTTGACCGCTTTAGTGAACTTCGATGCGGCGCGGTTGGGTTGCAGCCTGTTTTGGAATCACAACTTCCAATACACCGTGATTTTCAGTAGCTGAAACGTTATCCGCGTCGACTGTTTCCGGAAGGTTAAATCTGCGCACAAACTGACCGTTGGCTCTCTCACTGCGTCGATTGATAAGCTCTTCGCCGTCAGCTGTTTCTACGGATTTGCGCTCACCGCTGATGGTCAGTACGCCTTGGTCGAGGGTGATTTCCACGTCTTCCGGACCAACGCCTGGCAAATCAAGGTACATCTGAAATCGGTCCTGGTACTCATGTATGTCTACATTTGGCGTCCAGCCGCTGGTTGCAGCGGTGGTTCCAGCATTCAAGTTGACGAGCCTGTTGATCTCGTTCTGGAGACCACCAACGCCCCACGGGTTATATCGAACTAATGCCACAAGAATTCTCCTAAATATCTGTTTGTTCTGCGGGCATTTTTTGCAATGCCTCGTGCCAGCTAAATAGGGTCGTTGGGAGTTAATTCAAGAGGCCGAACCAACTTTTTTTTCAGGAACTCGGAAACCAACTCGCGGTAATCTGGCGGTCGATATCGATGAAGCGGCGTTGGAGTTCGTCCAGTTCCTCGTGCAGCGACTCTCTCACAAGTTGGCGCAGACTCATTTCGGACATCAGGCTGCGCGTCTCGGTGATGGACTCCACAACGGCTGTGTGATTAGGCAATCGGCCTGCTGACGCTTCGACTTCATTGAGTGTATGAGCGATAGAACGAGGGAACGTCTCGCCGGCCATCAAGAAAAATATTACTGCCGCGGGTGTCACCCTCATTCTGACTTCCTGGCGATATGCCTGGTAGGCACTGGCGCTGCGAAGCACGTTCACCCAGACGATGGTCTCCATATTTTCCAGCGCATCGCCTTCGCCTGAAAGTTGATCCGCAGCGACATCTAAAATCCGTGACGTCATGTCAGCGCGTTCCAGATTGCGCCCCATTTTCATGAATTGGTAAGCGGGACCATGGGCCATCGTGCCAGCGAATATTCCAGTCAGTTTCTGACTTTTGCCAACCACCTCCGCAAGCAGCACGTGTCGGCCACGGCGGCTGGTTATGCGGCGGAGTTTACTGTTTGCCCAGTGGTAAAAATCGTTAACTTCTTCGAAGCTCTCTTTAGGGACAAGATCCCGCACGGTGCGGAGGTTCTCTCTTGCCCGATTGATCGAGGACAGGATGGAAACGGGATTATCTAACTCTGCGGTCATAAAGTTGACAGCGCTGCGCTCCAGCGGCCAACGTCGATAAGCGGAAAACTCGTTGTCACAGCCGCAAATGGACATCAGCTGTTCCCACTCTATCCCTGCATCGTCCGGCAGATCGAGCATCAAAGTGGTATAGACATCCACAAGACGCGCTGTGTTTTCCGCCCGTTCGATGTAACGAGCCGCCCAATAACAGCGATTGGCAACAGATGCCAACACTATGGTTCTCCCACAATCCAGGTGTCTTTACTGCCGCCACCCTGGCTGGAATTGACCACCAGCGAGCCCTTTCGCAGCGCGACGCGGGTCAGACCACCGGGCGTGACGTAAGTATCTTTCGCCTGAAGTATGAAAGGTCGCAGGTCAAGGTGGCGGGCTTCGATGGAATCTCCGCAGACCGTCGGCGCGGTTGACAGAGAAAGCGTGGGTTGAGCGATGAAGTTGCGCGGATTCGCAAGTATGGTTTCTTTGAACTTGGCGATTTCACGCCTGCTGGCGGCTGGACCCACGATCATGCCATAACCGCCTGACTCGTTAGCAGGCTTAGCCACCAGTTCCGCCAGGTGATCCAATACGTAGGCCTGGTGTTCGGGGTCATCGCACCGAAACGTCTCAACGTTCGGCAGCAGGGGCTCTTCGCTGAGGTAAAAACGAATGATCTCGGGTACGTAGCTGTAGATTACTTTGTCATCGGCCACCCCGGCACCCGGGGCGTTGGCAAGCCCCACGTTGCCTTTTGCCCAGGCTTGAAAAAGCCCTGGCACGCCGAGCGCCGATTCGGGATTGAACACCGTGGGATCGAGAAAATCGTCGTTAATACGTCGGTAGATGACATCTACGCGTGTTAATCCGTCGATATTTTTCATGTAGACGATGTCATCTTCGACTACCAGATCTCCACCCTCCACAAGTTCAGCGCCCATACGTTGAGCCAGAAACGCGTGTTCGAAATAGGCAGAGTTGTAGATACCCGGGGTCAGTACCACAATCTCAGGATCATCGCCCGGCCGCGGCGAGAGAGCCGCTAACATATCAAAGAGTTGATGTGGGTAATCATCCACGGGTTTGGGTGGAGATTTGGAAAAGAGTTCTGGCAGCACGCGTTTCATCACGCTGCGGTTCTCAAGCATATAGGAGACACCGGATGGCACCCGCAGGTTGTCCTCCAGCACGTAAAACTGACCGTCATTGTTACGCACCAGATCTGTACCACAGATGTTGGCCCAGACACCATAACGGGGCTTCAGTCCTTTGCACTGTAGAAGGTAGTTCTTTGATGAGTGAATGAGGTCTTGTGGAACAATTCCTTCGCGCAGAATTTTCTGTTCGTTGTAAACATCGTCGATAAACGCGTTTAACGCGGTGAGGCGTTGTTTCAGACCTGCCTCCACGGTCTGCCATTCACCGGCATCGATGACTCGCGGAATGAGATCCAGAGGCCAGGATCGATCGATGTTTTCCCCCTCACTGTACACGGTGAACGTGATGCCCATTTCGATGATGGCATGGTCTATTGCTTTCCTTCGCGATGACAATTGGCGTTTGCTGAAGCTGCCTACCTGGCGAGTGATTTGTTCGCACCCCTTCCTGGGGTGTCCTGATGCATCCACGAGTTCATCGAAGAGCGGAGGCGTTGGATAACGTTGCCAATCTGTTGTCATGGGAGTGAGACCTCGGTATCCGACAAAAAGTCACTATGTGGAGTCTAATCCGGGTTTGTTTGATGGCGATGCGACGGTTGGGCTGCTTCGGGCAGAACTTTTGTCGTATCAACTTCAAGAGGAAATGGCTCTGTATCGCTTCCGGTGTAAATTGTTCGATGCGGGAATGGGATCTCAATACCATTCTCATCAAATGCTTGTTTCACGCGTTCGTAGATGCCGTTCCTGAGCGCCAGATAGTTCTCGCGCGAAGCCCAAACCGAAAACTGTATATCTATGGACGAATCACCAAAACCCTGCATGATGATGAGTGGCGCAGGTTCGTCCAGGCAGATGTGAAAGTCCCGAGCTACCCCCAGCAAAACTTCTCTTGCCTGCGCAATGTCTTCCTTGTACGCAATACCTATTTGAAGATCAAAGCGGCGTATCGGGTGCCGGGTAAGTGAGACAACGGTCGACTTCATCAGGTTTTCGTTGGGAATGCGAACGAACAAGTTGTCGTACGTTCTGAGCTTTACCGATAGAAGGTCGATGGAAAGGACCTCGCCGGTAATGTCTCCCACTTTGATTGCATCTCCTACTTCAAAGGCGCGCTCGCCGATCAGGAACAGGCCGCTGATCAGATTGGAAGCTGAGGTTTGCGAGGCGAAGCCCACAGCAACCGATAAAATCCCAGCAGCCCCCAGGACAACGGTAAGGTCGAAGCCCGCCTGTTGAACGGCCATGACAATAAACAGTCCGAAAACAAAATAGAATGATCCGCGCTGGAACAGCAACCGCAGATTGGGTGAGAAAGCCGCTGAAGGCAGCGCTGAAACAAGCCTGCGGACTAATCGCGCGAGAATATAGCCAACGATCAGCAGAATGGCAGATCGTGCGATTGCCTCGAAGGGAAATTCGCTCCAGTTAAAATCCATGGGTCTATCCTAAAAGGAAACCAATTGCTTTACGCACAGAGTTTTCGTTGTCTGTCTTTCGTGGCGACGCGGCGATAGCCGGAGATTCAAGAAAAGCCGGTGGCTTTGCGTCTATATCTATATAGGCTTCCGTGAGTTTTGCGTCGCAATGAATCGCAACCGTTTGAGTCCAAAGCTCATCGTCGCACTTGTAGATGGTGAGTTCGGGAGCGGGAATGCTGAGACGGCTGATCTGCAAACGCTCATCACTGTCATTCTGGATGTTAACGGGTGTCCGAACGAGATGTCGGTCGTCGGGTAAATTCTGATGTTGCAATCGAGCGTGGGTGGTTGTGGCGTAAGCCACCTCACCCCGGCGCGTGTTAGGACCTAACCACGTATCTGACATCAGCTCCGTGGCTAAGTCGGCCAAAAGGAGATCGTCGCCGATCTTGACCTGAACCCAGGCGGGGTAGCCAACATAGATTTCCGTTTCACTTTTTGCAGGGATAAAGAGATCCCGGATGGGGCGCGCCACAACGTTTCGATCTGGTGTAGCCGGAACCGTTTTTACATTCGTTGGATTCAGATCTGTCGTAGTGCGCCAATCGGTGAGCCAGTTTTCCGGACCTCGCCAGAAGACATCCTCGTTGTAGAGGAACGAGGTCGACACGTCCCCGTGAGACCTTGCCAGTTTCACCTCAAGCGTGCCCATGCGTACAACCAGTTCAGGCTCCATCCATTCGGTTGTTCCCCATGATGCAAATGATGCGATAGCGTTTTCGCTCAAACTCTTATAACCATTTTGCGTTGCAAAGAGACTACCATCGCGCAGGTGTTAGTTGCGATCAGAAGCGGCCTCCAGCTTCACGCGAAGGGGCAGTTCCAATTCAGTGCTCAGTTTCTTCAGTGTCTGCGCGGTACGCTGCAAAGTCCGCTGGCGTTTGTCTTTGTTACGCTTGTGCATTGTTGCAGATGTTACGGCACGCAAACTATCCAGGTTAGCGGTGAGGGTCTTATCTATCTCCAGGCTCGCCCACAACACAGCACGTTCCAAGTGATGTGCTGTAGCGGTGTAGTACAGCCATGTCTCCGCCGTTTCAGTTGATTGTGTTTGCCGGTGAGCGATCTGCAGGAAGTGTTGCGCGAGTAACCAGTGTACGCGCGCGAAGTGTTGTTGCATGTCGGATAAGCTGAGATCGCTGGTCGAAGGAAAGGCGCGCAGCGACTCTATGGTTTGATCGATAGGTGCTTGCAGTCGTGGATCCATGCGACTCTTCTCGGCGGCAAGATACTGAATCGTGACCTCCAGATCTCGG
The DNA here is from genome assembly GCA_965227885.1 of Candidatus Azotimanducaceae bacterium. Taxonomy (GTDB): domain Bacteria; phylum Pseudomonadota; class Gammaproteobacteria; order Pseudomonadales; family Azotimanducaceae; genus UBA4421. The sequence continues at coordinate 5,131,594 of OZ245781.1, read as the reverse complement.
TCAAACTGTTCAGTATTCTGGTTGATGAAAGCTTGCTGCAACGCCCTGAATCTGCGCGATGGGAGATCGTAAAACACGATAAAAGTATCGCCATCCATGACAAAACGCGTGGATTTTGACTCGGACGTTGATGCCGAAGCGGAGTAAACAGGGTTGCAGCAGAAAATGAATGCGAAGGCTGCGATAAGGCATAGGGTATGTTTCATTGCTAAATTTGTGCCCTCTGTTGGCTTCGTTCTCTGACCTTCTGAGCGCTGCTCGAGTCACAGCAGGAAGACGATATCGTGTGAATCCTCAAGTCTGGCGCGGGTTTAATCATAGAGCACTTGTGTGGGAATCTCGATTCCCGATGTGTGGATAAAGGTGTGACTTCATAACGCCGAAGTCGGTCTAATTGCCGTGAAACATGATCAACCCAAATTCAGGTTCTGGCACAGTTGGGGACAAAATCTCTTTGGTTCGGGTGCTACAGCGAGAAACCCGTCGCGTCACAGAGAGGATTACCTCCTCGACCGAGATGATGGTGTCACGTGGGCAAACTCGATTCCGGTGGTGGATCGGGACGAACGTTGTTTTGTATGGTCAATTACACTCCCTGAGGAACACTGTGACCAGGTTGTTGTTGTTTCGCACCCGCAGTGCGTAGCCATACGGATCAGGAGATCCAGCACAGAACCCGATTCACCTCTCAACACCCTTCAGCGTGCGATACCACGCTCTGGATATCTGCTCGGTGAACCCTTGGTAAGTATTGAGTCGGGAACGCTTTTTCTGCGGTTTGCCCGTGGTCACTACTCTGAAGCGTTGCATGCATTCGACTACAAATGGCTGGCAAAATCCGCGCAGGATGCAGTAGATTGTGAACGATACAAGAGAGGTGGGAATGAACCACGAGCTAGCCGGCATTGGTTAGCATCAGAAGGGATAAGACAGGACACTAGCTAATGGCTGAAAATCTGGTTTGGTTTGGCATCGTTTTCTGCCTGACCCAGTCTGCAATGTTCTCGGGGCTCAACCTTGCGTTCTTCGGCTTGTCACGTCTGCAATTGGAGGTAGAAGCAGAGACCAGTCAGAAAGCATCACGCGTGTTGGCAATGCGCCAGGACTCTAATTTTCTTCTCACAACCATCCTGTGGGGGAATGTTGGGATAAACGTCTTGTTGACGCTCCTGTCAAACTCGGTAATGGCGGGAGTGAGTGCCTTTCTCTTTTCGACCGTGGCGATAACATTCCTGGGGGAGATTTTTCCCCAAGCCTATTTTTCTAGAAATGCGTTGCGCATGGCATCCTTGTTGGGGCCGGTGCTCAGGGTCTATCAATTCATTTTGTATCCCGTGGCGAAACCCTCGGCATTGCTTCTCGATGCCTGGCTGGGCAAGGAATCCGCCGAGTTTTTTCGCGAGAAGGTGATCAAGGATATTCTGCTCAGGCATGTGGAACACGACGACAGCGAGGTAAACGCTCTCGAAGGGATCGGTGCGCTGAATTTTCTCGAGATTGACGGTGTTGCCGCCGTTGAAGAGGGCACGCCCGTGGATGCCACCAGCATAGTTGTGCTCGAGACAGACGTGGACCTGCCTCGCGTGCCCGACTTTGAACCGACGCTTGCAGATCCGTTTCTACAACAGGTGCATCAGTCGGGTCGCAAGTGGGTCATTCTTGCCGGTCAAAACAATGAACCGTTGTTGCTCCTGGACGCGGATGGGTTCCTGCGGGCTGCGTTGCTCAGCGGCGAGAAGGATGCCTATCCGTATTGTCATCGCCCGATCATGGTGACAAGCGACAAGACTAAACTGGGCTACGTCATCAAAATGATGCGCAACAGTAAAAAGGATCAATTTGGTGTCATTGAGAACGACGCGGTTTTGATCTGGACCGATAAACAACAGCGGATTATTACTGGCGCGGATTTGTTTGACCGCCTGCTCCAGGGTATTAAGTAGTCTGGACTGACGGCGTATTGCTGATGTTGAGCGTGCCGTCCACGTGCACGTCGCGTTGGGGGAACGCAATTACCACCTCGCTCTCCCTGAAAAGCTCGTCGATGCGAAACCGGATGGTGCTTCGAATAGTTCTGAGATCTCGATCTGCCGTCGCGTTGATCCAGAAATACACATCGAAAATCAGCGCATTGTCACCAAAATCTTCAAAGATAACCGTAGGTTCGGGGTCGCTCAGGACTAACTCGTGTTCGGTGACCGCCTGCTCGATCAACTGCGCGACCAGCTGGGTTGGTGATCCGTAGGCGACACCAACGCGCACCTGGGTGCGGGCCAGCTTATCCACCAGCGTCCAGTTAACGACAATGTTTTCCAGGAGATGGCTGTTTGGGACCAGCAGATGAACACCATCCACTCTACGAATTCTGGTGCTGCGGGTATTGATTGCTTCCACCCGACCACGGGTATCTCCAATTTCCAGAAAGTCGCCGATTTTTATCGGCCGCTCCCACATAAGGATCCAACCACTGATAAAGTTGTTGATGATGGTTTGTGCGCCGAAACCAACTCCGATGGCGACCGCGCCCGAGACGAAGGCGAACGCGGTCAGCGGGACGTTGATAAGATCGAGCGTGGTAACCACCAGGATCGCGATAGCGATGACATAAAACAGTCGCCTGATCAGATGAACCACATCAGGATTCACGTTTTTTGCGGTCATTCGCTTGGTAATGAAACGTGCCAGCCAGCCGATTAAAAGCAGGCCAACAATGACGGTTGTGGGTACCAGCAACACGTGTGCCAGCGTGATAATCTGATCACCCAGCTCAAACACGGTTACGTCCAACCACGCCGAGACTTCGGCGAGGAATGCTTCTACATCCATTTTCTAAATTTCATCCAAACTGCGACGACGACGGCAAGGACGCCCATAAACGTCGCGACCATCAAAAACCCTTGTTGACTTTCTACGCCCGGGAGACCGCCAACGTTCATCCCGAAAACCCCTGTCAAAAAAGACAACGGCAGAAACACCGCGGTGACCAGAGCCAGCACGTACATGCGCTGATTCTGTTGTTCGGCCACTCGGTTGCGAAGTTCATCCTGCAACAAAACGGCCCGTTCCCGCACCAGATCCAGATCCTCAACATAGCGGGTGGTACGGTCCGCCTGCTCGCGTATGCCGAAATCGAATTTGTCCAGGAACGGCAGCCGCAGTCGATAAAGGCTGTCCAGCGCTTCTCGTTGCGGCGCCAGATACCTGCGCAACTCCGCTGCTTTGCGCCGCAACTCTATGAGGGCGACACGGATACCGCGAGCGCTGGGATCTTCCATCTGATGTTCTATAGCCACAAGCTCATCATCAAATTCATCGACCACATTACCGATGCGATCAGCCAGTCGTTCGGTTACGGCTTCAACGAACATGCCAATTGACTTTGGCCCGGAGCCGTTCTCCAGATTGGCTTTGATATCGTGCATGGCCAGAAGGCGTCGAGCGCTTTTGCGCGCGGTGATAACCATAGAATCTGTGGCCCAAATGCGCACGGATACCATATCCTCGGGATCAGCACCCGGATTGGTGTTCACACCGCGCAATATAACGAGCACACCGTCGCCATAGCTCAAGGCACGGGGGCGAGTTTCTGTTGCGATCATCGTATCGATGACATTGTCGCTAAGCCCCTCGCTTTGCAATACATCGCGTACGCCGTCTATATCGCATTGCAGGTGCAGCCACTGAATCGATTTTCCATCCGCCTCAGGGTCGCCGGCGACGATGCCACCGCGCTCATCTAGATGCATTCGCCACAGTATAGCTTCGTGTTGGCTCATTGCGTTTCGCCCGCCTCATCCCTTGTTTGCGTTAAATTGAAGTGTACCTGTACTCTTTCTCTATTGCCTGTGAAAGCATTGTGACTCTCAATGCAAAGCGTAAGTCTCATGTAGATAAGGAGGCAGAACCTATGAAGCTAGCAATTCTTTCCAGGAGCGCCAAAGCATACAGCACGGTCAGGCTGGTCGAAGCTGCACGCGCTCGCGACATAGACGTGCGCGTGCTGGATACATTGAAGTTTGCCATTGATCTGGAGCGCGGGGCTCCGGACCTCTATTACCGTCAAAAGCAGCTGGCTGACTACGATGCCGTTGTCCCCAGGATTGGTGCGTCGATCACCTACTACGGCACGGCGGTTGTCCGGCAGTTTGAAGAAATGGATGTCTTTTGCGCAAACACAGCTACGGGGATCGCAAATTCACGTGACAAGCTACGCTGCCTGCAGATTTTGAGCCGACATGGGATTGGTATACCGCAGACCGCTTTTGTCCGGGAGAAACGCGACATCCTCCCGGCGATTGAAAGAGTGGGTGGCGCGCCGGTGATTATCAAGCTGATAGAGGGCACCCAGGGGATTGGTGTGCTGCTTGCGGAAACGGTCACCGCGGCTGAATCCATCATCGAACTCCTGCAAAGCCAGAAGCAGAACGTGCTTGTGCAGAAGTTTGTTGCGGAGAGCCGCGGCAAGGACGTGCGGGCTTTTGTCGTCGGCGATCATGTTGTCGCAGCCATGCGGAGGGTTGCCCAAGGCCAGGAATTTCGCAGCAATGTACACCGGGGTGGCGTGGCCCAGGCCATAGAGCTCCCGGAGGAATATGAACAAGCGGCGGTGCGGGCAGCGCAGATTACAGGGCTAAGAATTGCTGGCGTGGATATGCTGGAAAGCGCCGATGGACCGCAGATTATGGAAGTGAATTCATCTCCAGGTCTTGAGGGTATAGAGACCGCGACGCAGCTCGATGTAGCAGGTGCGATCATGGACTACATCGTAGCGCAGGTCGATTTTCCCGAGATTGACATCCGCCAACGTTTGACGGTCAGCCGCGGCTATGGCGTGAGTGAGATATATGTCCCGGAAGGCTCCGACTTTATCGGCAAAACGATTGCTGAAGTTGATCTTGCCGAAAAGGATCTCAATGTGCTGACGCTTTACCGCGGCGGGAAGGTGATTCCCAACCCGCGTGGCTCGCGTGAACTGGAACCAGAAGACCGGTTGCTGTGTTTCGGGAAACTGGAATCGATGCGAGGCATGGTGCCAGCAAGGGCGCGGCGTCAGCGGCATCCTGAAGTGCAGGAACTGGATGAAGCGGCAATCCAGCATGCGCAGACCCTTGCGCACGATTCGTAGTTAACGCTGGTGTCGGAAGTAGTTGAACTGGGTTGGCGCGAGTGGGTGCGGCTACCCGAGCTTGGTATCGAGCTTTTAAAAGCCAAAATCGATACGGGCGCTCGTACGTCTGCGTTGCATGCCTTTGAAGTCCACATCGAAGCGGTCGGTGGTGCTGATGAGGTGTTTTTTCAAATGCATCCCGACCAGAAGTCACTGGACAGGGTTGTCCAATGTCGGGCACCACTCGTGGATACCAGGGAAGTGCGCGATTCCGGAGGACACGTTGAGTCGAGGCACGTCATTGAAACTACTCTCTTATTGGGTGGTGAAGAAAAAAGGATTGAGGTCACATTAACCGACCGCGACAGCATGGGTTTTCGTATGCTGGTAGGGCGTACCGCCCTCGGTAAACAGTTTTTGGTGAATCCTGGGAAGTCATTTCTTCTAGAAAAGCCCTAAACTTGTATTCTGAATTTTGGTTTCTCTTAAATTAGCTTTCATGCAGCACGCTATAAAGTTCTCGGTTCTATTCATCTCCGTGTTTGTGCTCTTGATTGGGCATGGCTTGCAGCTGGCGTTGCTTCCCGTCAGGGCGTCGGAACTAGGCTGGTCCGCGGGTGAGGTTGGTATCACGGGATCGATCTACTTCCTGGGTTTTCTGGTCGGTTGTATCCTGGTGCCAAAGTTTGTGTCGCGGGTGGGACATCTGAGGGTGTTCAGCGCGACCACAACGGTTTGTGGCGCAGCCTTGTTGCTGATTGCCACGAGCGATTCAGTTTATGTGTGGTCTGCGCTGCGCTTTTTAACTGGCATAGCCATCAGCGGTTGTTACATCGTGATCGAAAGCTGGTTGAACGACCAATCTTCGGATGAAAATCGCGGCCGGGTTCTCGCAACCTACTCGATGATAGTTTTGGCGGGTATGGCTCTGGGTCAGTACAGTTTGAGCTTTGGTACCCCGCTCGGCCCGGAGCTCATTATCATCGGCTCGGTTTTATTGTCGACGTCGATCATTCCGGTGACGCTTACGCCTGTCGAACAGCCCGCGATGCCAGCGAAAACGGAATTTGATCTTCGCTCGGTGGCAAATGCTGCACCCACGGCGCTTGGGTGTGCGTTCCTGATCGGCGCGGTCACCGGTGCTTTGTTTACCTTGGTGCCCCTTGTCACTCGAGAGCTGGCCTTCGATTTGTCCTCCACGGCGCTGGTTCTGGTTGCCATGCTGGTAGGCGGTGCAGCCATGCAGTATCCGGCGGGTAAACTGTCGGACCGGGTGGATCGTCGCAAAGTGATTGTTGCGTTGTTGCTTCTGGGTGTGATCGTCTGCCTCACGTTAGCCTTTCTACCAGTGCAGCTGGCACTCGTGTTGTTCGGATTTTTCCTCCTTGGTGGGGCAGCAAATGCCATTTACCCGATCTGCCTGGCCCACGCGAATGACCGAATGCCGGGCCAGTTTGTCGTCGCTGGAACGGTGATACTCTTCGTGAACTCGGCAGGCGCAGTTTCGGGTCCGATGGGTTTGGCGCCGGTAATTGATCAGTTTGGCGCCAGCGGCTTCTTCCTGATTCTTGCCACTGTGATGGTACTCGCCATCGGGTGGGCGATGCTGGGATTGATCAAACGTGATGCCGCCACGGTGGAAGAACCGTTTGTCAGCCTGGCCAAGTCTTCCCCTGTCCTGTTAGAACTTGACCCGCGTTCTCATTCGGAGACACCTGGCGAAGCAGAGGCCCGCTTGTAATTCACGTACCTGAACGATATATACAAATGTGTGGACACTGAACTTTTACGCACATTCATCGAGATAAATCGCACGAGGCACTTTGGCAGAGCGGCATCGAATCTCTACCTGACACAATCTGCCGTGAGTGCGCGCATGCGCCTGTTGGAACAAACAGTAGGCCTGCAACTTTTTACCCGCGATCGAAACGATATCCAACTCACGCCTGGCGGACGCAAGTTTCTGCCGCATGCAGAGGCCATTGTCGAACGCTGGGCGCAGGCACAACAGGAGATTGCGCTACACGAGGAGGAACGCGCGCGCCTGCACATCGGTGCACAGCTTGCCATTGTTGAGCTGGTTTTTCCTAAATGGACGCGTCTGCTCTGGAGAGAGGTGCCCGACCTCTCGTTGAACGTAGAAGTGGTGTCATCCAATCGTGTCGTCACCAGACTGGAAGAGGACACCCTGGACTTGATTGTCACCTACGGTCCAACAGCGAACGTAGACTACAAAGACACCAAAATCGGCGAACTTGCGTTGCAGTTGATGTGTACCGACAAAAATTCAACGGCAACCGATGTCCTCTCCAGCGCCAACTACGTCCACATGGAGTGGGGCACCTGGTTTGATGTGGCGTTTGCTAAAAACTATCCCAATCTTACGCCGGGAGGTCTGCGCACAGGTTCGATTCATCTTGTCATGGACTTGCTCGCCGATCAGGATGGCGCCTGCTATTTGCCGCGCGATATTGCTGACCAGCTGAAAGCGGTGCAGCTAGAGCTCTATCCTGTCGCGGACGCCGTGACCATTGAACAGGATATAGTCGCTAGCTACCCGGCGGATTCGCCAAATCGTGGTCTTATTGAAGAAGCTCTGCATGTGCTTAGGGAGCATGCCGTGATTTTGTAGGGCGCGTTTGTGGTGTGACTTTGCTCCATTCCGCCTTTCCAGCACCCCTTGCTCGCTCCGCTCGTCGTTTGTTTGCCAGATCCATTGCAAGTGCCAGGGATTCATCTCTGTTAATCAACTAACTTATCTCAGTCATAGTTACCTGATAGACCAACGATCCATAGCGTGAGTCACAAATTGGTTAATGCGTGACTTTTGCTCAGCTAAAAGGGTCAAATAGGGAACGATGGGGCGTTCGAAAGTAGCACGACCAAATCCGTGGCATGCCCAGCACGCGCTTGCTTGCTGATCAGATCATCTCCGCCGCCGCAGACGAGAGCAGTTGTAGAGCCGACGAACCATATCGACCTTGACCGGTCGAAACAATACAAAGATCTCAATTTTTCAGGTCCAAGGTAGTTTAGTTGTTACTTGCAGTTATGATCATGGCGTCCGCCGCGACCGCAGTGGGCAGTTTGTCGGTTGAAGGGGCAGACAGTGTTTTGGAATCCGCAATCCGCGGCTACGTTGAGCCGGCCATCAGAGTTTGTGGTGATGCAGCTGAGACTGCTGAGTTCCAGGACAAGATTCAGCGCCTTACTCAACGCGCGTTCGACTCAACCGGCCATTTCGCGGCACGGGCGGAAATCAGTTTGCAACAAGGCTGCAAATGGCGGGTGGTGACAACACAAACCGGCTTAATGCCGGTTTCCGTGTGGAACTTGCGCTACACAGGTGCCGACTCACCTCAGATGGAATCGCCCACGTCCTACAAATCGGGTGATACGTTTGTACCGACTGAATACGAACGCGGTAAGCGTAATTTGCTGTCTCGCCTGAACTCAGCGGGCTACCTGGATGCCAGGTATATTACGTCGTCAGTGCAGGTGGACGTCGAAGCACGAACGGTGGCGATCGACTGGCTGGTTGACGCGGGCGAGAGGTACACGGTACGCAACCTGTTAATCGATCAATCGACGTTAAGTTCCACACTCTTTGAGCGTTATCTCGCGCTGGAGCCCGGTGGACCGCTCGTGCAGCAGGATGTCCTTCAAACCTATGAAAATCTGTCTGAAAGTGAATATTTTTCGCGGGTTCGTGTGCAACCGCAGATGGACGGTCGCGCAGATGGTGAAATTGATGTTGCCATCGAAACCGAACCCGCATCGAGATGGTCCGTACTGGGTGGCGTGGGATTTGCGACCGATTCCGGGCCTCGTGTTCGTTCGCAAGCGGATGCCAGATACCTCAACGAACACGGCCATCGGTTATCGATATCCTCACTTCTGGCGCCGGTACTGGGGCACGCGAAGGCCGAGTACAGGTGGCCTTACGGAGACCCGACACACCAGTGGTATGCCGTTGAGTCAAGATACAGTTATGAGGATACGGATACCGCAGAAAGCGACACGATCTCCATCGGGATTCGTCGTCTGACGCGCCTGGGGAAACGATGGACACAAACCCTCTATTCCGATTATTTGAGCGAGCAGTTTGATATCTCCACACAAGACCGTCGTTCGCAGCTTGTGGTATTCGGCCACAACCTGTCCTATTCCACCTCCATCGATACGGCCAGACCTCGCCTGGGCACGCGTTTTTCTCTAGACGTGCGTGGCGCCTCTGAGGTGTTGGCGTCGGATACCGATGTCCTGCAATTGCGTCTGCAGGCGAAGCAGATTTTGCCGTTCTTTGGTCAGAGTCGTTGGATATTACGGGCGGATGTGGGTGCCACGTGGCAGTCGGAGTTTGATGAACTGCCCGCTTCCATGCGCTTTTTTGCCGGTGGAGATAAATCGGTGCGCGGTTTCGGGTTGGACACTTTGGGTCCCGAGGACGAGTTGGGTGAAGTCATCGGTGGGCGACGCCTCCTGGCGGGCTCCGCTGAGCTGGATGTGCCCGTCAGAGAAAAATGGTCGTTGGCTTTTTTCACGGATGTCGGCTCGGCTTACGATTCAACCCCTGAGTTCAGTCAAAGTGTGGGCGTGGGGGTGCGCTGGTACTCGCCGCTCGGCCCCATTCGCCTGGACCTGGCCCACCCGTTGGAAGACTCCAGTCAAAGCGTGAGAGTACACATCTCCATTGGGCCAGACCTGTGAAACGACGCTGGCCGCTATATCTCATTTGTCTCGTGGTGGTGGTTGTTGTCTTCTTTGCGGGTACAACCACCTGGCTGGTGGGAACCGAAAGCGGCACCCGTTTTGTGCTGGAAACCGCCGCTGAACACCTGCCTGTCACCATTGACGAACCGGCGGGTACTTTTGCGGACGGTTTCAGTGCGAAGCGGATTGAGTATCAGTCGGGATCAACGAGCGTTGTGATTGATGCTGCGAGTTTGCAGTTGGACCTGTGGTCACTTGCAACCGGTACTGCCGTTGAAATTCGCTATCTGCTGGCCCAAAGCGTCGTCGTGTCCTCATCTGGAGAAGCAGAATCCGGCTCGGGTGATCTATCGGTACCCGCAGCGCCGCTGCCGGTGCGACTGCATCGACTCGACGTTGGGCGGATCGCTGTTAATCAAACGGAAATGTCCGCTGTGAAAATGGCTGGTGAATGGGGCACAGCCGGGGTAGAGATACAAAATCTCAGCCTGAACGTTGCGGACACGGATATTGAGACCTCGCTGACCCTGGATTCTGAAGACCTGCCCGGCATCGCCGGCAGTTTGCGCTGGTCAAGAGATGGGTTGAAGGGAAATCTCAAAATTGCCGGGAACATTGCAGAGTTGGAGATCGACCACATACTCCATTTTCAGGAAATTGACGTTGCGACGGTCGGGGGTGTTTCATTGGGTCAGCTGCCTGCAGTTTCCGCCCAACTTGAACACTCTATCCCTGCGTATCAGACAAAGCTAACAACCAGAATCAGCGGGTCGGGGGAGGCTTGGGATACGACGATTGTGGCTATGTACCAGGACATCCCTCTAGAAATGGACGCCGCAATCTACAGCGAAAATGATTCCTGGTATGCAGACGTGTCAAACGGTCTGGTCGCTGGAGCTGTTGAGGTGGGAGGGAAAGTTGGGCTCGACTACGCCGAACTGGACGTCGTGGTTGGTAGCGTGCAAAAACTCCTGCCAACGGTCTCTGGAACGGTGAGGGGCAAAGTCAGTTTTGACGGCAATGTTGTGAGTGTCCAAGCCACTGCTCAGCCGCTTCAGGTCGACAGCGCACTAACATTTCAAGATGTAACGCTGTCTGGCAGATACAACCTGGCAAAGGAGCATTTGCAGGCGCGATTGGATGCGGCGTCTTTAACGGCTGCCCAAACCCGCATTGCAAGTCCTCGTTTTGACATCGAAGGTGGTGTGGATGACTTTCGGTATCGAGTGCGGTGGCAGAACACCGATCTTGCAGGCACAGGCAGCATCGCTGAAGAGACGCTCCATTTGCAGGTAGGAGAGGGCGCGCGGTTAACACTTGAAGACAACTCGATAGAGCTTGCGAGCGTTCTCAAGGTCAGTGTTGCACCTGAGCGGATCGTTCTCTCGCAACACTGTTGGTTGGGGGTTGTGCAGATTTGCGGGCAGGGGGCGCGTGAAGAAACCGGCGCGCTGGATTTCAGTGGCACGGTGTCAGCTCCGAACGTGGCGGAGTTTGTTGCTATTCCAGTCACGGTAGAACCACAAATAGGAATTGCAGCGGAATGGCGCTTAAGCGGCACGATGGATGCGCCGCTTGCCGATGTTGAGGGGCGGGTTAACGCTTTTGCGGTCTCACAAGACCAGGTACACGCCTCGCTGCCTGAGATTGAATTTATTGCTCGCCTGGAAGGTGACGATATCCAGGCGCAGGTCACCGGTAGCGATGAGCATACATCCCTTGAAGGGTCTCTGAATCTGCGCGATGTTGAACACGTCGACGGACGTTTTGCTGTGGAAACAGATCTTGGCAAGAGTCTGCAGTTACCAGAGGAAATTTTGCTCGCTGGCCTGGTGAATGGCACGCTGAGCGTTTCGGGTTTGATGGAAGAACTTACCTTTCAAGGACAGGGTTCGTGGACTGGGGACTTCGCCTGGAACGACCAGGCGCTCAATAACATCGAAGCCAACTGGCAGGTCCGCAATGAGGGGTGGCGGTTGTCGGGTAAGGGAGTACCGACCCAAGGGGGCTACTTACATATCGCTGGGGAAGGAGACGGCTACTCGCTGAGCAGTAACATTCAAGCAAGTGTGGACGGCGAGAATCTCACCATCGCAAGTGACATCTGGGAAATCACAGCTGCACCGGATATAGATCTCACGGTGCGTGACGGGGATATTGAGTTTAATGGTCTGGTACGTGTGCCTAGAGCCCGCGCGGAAATCAAAACGTTGCCCCCTTCGCTGCCCAAACCCTCGCGAGACGTGGTTGTTGTCGGGCGAACCAAAGAGGAAGAGGCTGACACCTGGCGAGGCAAAGCGCGGGTTGTGTTGGAGGATGACGTACGATTGAAGCTCTTCCTGTTGGATATCGGGCTGAGTGGTCAATTGGATGCTGAAGTGATTGGCGAAGAGGTTGCATCGCTGAGAGGAGAACTGCGCATTCCGTCGGGTGTCCTTGAGGCGAGCGGTCAGAAGCTGTCGATTACCGAGGGACGCGTCATCTTCACCGGCGATCCCACAAATCCATACGTGGATATTGTAGCTCTGCGGGAAATTGACAACGTTACGCCAGTGATAAAGGTGGGGTTAAGAATCGTGGGTTTGAGTGATGAACTTACCACCACGGTTTACTCAGAGCCCCGCATGAACGAAGCCCGCGCACTGTCTTTTTTAATCACGGGGCGTGACCTTGCCAATCCATCTGATGCTGAAACCAACCATTTACTCAACGCCGCCTTGGGTTTTGGCATTAAACAGAGTGCAGGGGTTGTGCAGGAGTTACGCAAACGTGTGGGCTTGGATGAATTAACCGCTTTGTCGAACGAACAAAATCAGGTGGCCATCGTGGCTGGTAAACAAATCACTGAAGACCTTCATGTGCGTTATACCTATAACGCACTTTCTGCTATTGGTGCGCTCGTGATCCGCTATCACCTGTCTGATCGGTGGCGATTAGAGGCGACCAACGACCAGACCTCGTCGATGGATTTACTCTACGAGTTTTCCAAATAGTGATTCCAAACCTGAATCCAAATAGTGAATTTTGGGGGTCGCTGTTAGTTGACGTTTTCGTAAAGCGGGTCGGTCGCTATGTTGGCGACGTGTGTGTCGATCTCTTCTTCGACTGCGCCTACTTCACCGAACTTCGCGATATGGAATAGAGCCTCGCCTTCATTTACGAGCGGCAGCTTGTTAGACCCGATCAGAATGCCTTCAAACCTGGATTTGATTTCCACTTCGTCATCGCCTGAGGGGGAGCTGATGTAGCCGAGCACTTGATCTTGTTCCACCATGGCGCCCAGTTTTGTCGCATTTCTGAACGTGCCATCGATTGGCGCGCGTTCCCAGCTTGAAGAGGTGGCAACAAACGGCTCTGAGGATGCTCTTGAGGTGCGGGTACGCGGCAGCATGCCGATACCGCGCATGACGTTAACAATACCTCGCACGCCCGAAACGATGGCGGTTTCATCAAACCGGAGCGCCTCTCCAGCCTCATAGGTAATAACAGGTGTCTTGTTGTTGATCGCTTCCGCGCGAAGGCTGTTTTCGATCAAGTTGGCATTGATGATGATGGGTATCGCAAAAGCGAGTGCCATTTCTTCAACCTCGGGATTGTCGAGATTTGCGCGTATTTGTGGATGGTTGTCGCGATGGATGGCGGCTGTGTGCAGGTCGATCACGCGATCGCAGGGGATGACAAATTCGGTAAAAAATTTGTTGGCGATGCGCGCGCCAAGTGAACCGGAACTGGAACCGGGAAAACAGCGGTTGAGGTCGCGTCGGTCGGGGAGATAACGGGATCTGTGTATGAACCCGAACACATTTACAACCGAGACCAGGACGAGGGTTCCGCGCAGTCGCTCCAGGACGGGTAGCTGACTTAGACGCCGGATGATCTCCGTACCGTTGAGTTCATCACCGTGGATCGCAGCGCAAACCAGGAGTGATGGGCCGGGACGACGACCGTTGATCACCTCAACAGGCATGTTGAGCGGGGTGTTGGTGTATAGGCGGGCGGTCTCAAACTCAAACCGCTGGCGGGTACCCGGCGCGATAGTTTGTCCAGCGATTGTGAAAGCTTGGGTCATGAGGATTCCTCGTCCTGTCGTCTTTTCGAAACTATTTTTAAGGTGAAGTAGTAGCCGCCAACGCCCACCGCTACTGCCCAGGGAAGCGAACCGACAAACAGGGGGAGACCAAACTCACTCAAGAGAGTGTAGGCGGACTGCCAGAGGGATTCGTACCAGGGGAGGTGATCCATGCCCGTCCGGTCCAAGCGTGCAGTAAACACCTCGAAGCCGCGAAGATTCTCTGTGCGCCCCAAGAGTATCCGTCCGGTAACAACATACAGATAGTAGAGAAAGGGGATGGTGAGTGCATTGGTGGGCAAAGTGGTCAATAGCGCAATGGGTAGGTGATATGGCCACACACCTTTCAAGACGACCCTGAGGCCAATGAGTATTGGGATCTGTATCCCCACCGTGGGTGTAAAACTGACAAATAAGCCAATACCAGCGCCACGCGCAATATATTCCGGCGCGTGTTCCCGTCCTGAAAGTATGCGCTTGAGCGACTCGCTGAAGCTGCCTGAACGCTCGGTCATGAAGTCTGCGGCCTGAACTGCCTGCGGAGGATGAGATAACCGGCTAAACCTGAGGCCAATGAGCCGATGATGATGCCTAGTCGATCTGCCCGCGCATATCCCGATCCACCTTCTTGGAAGGCAAGACCTCCCAGAAACATACTCATCGTGAAGCCGATACCACAAAGAAAGCCGACCCCGAGCAGATGTGTCCAGTTGATCTCCTCAGGAAGGGATGCAAGTTTCAGCTTGACGGCCATCCAGGCAAAGAGCAACACGCCAACAGGTTTGCCAACGAAAAGTCCCAGCGCAATACCCATGGGGACAGCATTAAAAACTCGTGACGGATTAAAATCGGCAAACGCCACGCCCGCGTTGAAGAATGCAAACAAAGGGAGGATGGCAAATGCCACCGCTGGGTGCAGGTCGTGTATCAGTGACCGCAGGGGGGATTTGTGTTCATCCTCCCTGTCACCCAACGGGATCGCGAATCCCAACACCACACCGGCTAACGTAGCATGTACGCCTGACTTCAAAACTGAAGTCCAGAGGACCACGCCCACAATCATGTAGGGTGCGATCTTTTTTACACCCGAGAGATTAAGGGTCAGCAGTATCGCTGCAGCACCCGTGGCCACAGCCAGCGATGTGAATGATAAATTGCCGGAATAGAAGACGGCGATGATGCCAATTGCTCCAAGGTCGTCGAGTACTGCCAGAGTCAGTAGAAATATCTTGAGCGAGATGGGGACACGCGGCCCAACCAATGCGAGTACACCAAGGGCAAAAGCAATGTCTGTGGAGGTGGGGATTGCCCACCCCTGTAGAGCGTCCGGGTCGCCCGCGTTCATTGCGGCAAAAAGTTCAGCAGGAACCAGCATGCCACCTACTGCTGCCATGGCAGGTAATGCGAGCGTTTTTCGATCGGACAGGTGACCGATCAGCATTTCACGCTTGATCTCCATTGCCACCATAAAAAAGAAGATGGCCATCAGCCCATCGTTCACCCAGAGCACGAGCGGTTTGTCGAGGTCCAAACTGCCGACGCGAATCTGTACCGGGAGCGTAAGAAGATCAGCGTAGTAGGCGCTGATGGGTGAGTTTTTCAGCACCATGGCCAGTACGGCTGCCGCAAACAGCAGGACACCCCCGGCGGCCTCCAGTTTGAAAAACTCCCTGAACGAGGCAAATGGTGCGCTTCCAGGTGCGAGCTTATCTTGCAGATTGGTCATCGGGTTCCTGTGCGGTTGAATCTAACAACTGGTCCATTGGAAAACTGGAAGCGGCGCGCAGTCCGGCAATGGTGCTCAGATTGCGTAAGCCTTGGCGAGCCGAGTCAGTCAGGATTTCTCTGACCCGCGGCTCCGCTACCTCTCCCTGTTCCGCCACCAGACTGAGTCTGTGCATCGCGTATAAGCCGATTACGGCCGAGAGCGCGAAGAAAAAATCCCAGTGGCTGAAGTGCATTGCCGCTATCTCTCCGACATTACCAGACCCTTGCCAGTGTAATGTGACACCCAGTTCCCAGCTTGCGAGCAGATCCACGGTAATGCCACCCATCAACGCGGCTATACCCGCCGCGATAGCATTCACCATGGAGCTACCGGCGAGATAAGAAGTTGAGTTGCCCAC
This sequence comes from Candidatus Azotimanducaceae bacterium, assembly GCA_965227885.1. Classification (GTDB taxonomy): domain Bacteria; phylum Pseudomonadota; class Gammaproteobacteria; order Pseudomonadales; family Azotimanducaceae; genus UBA4421. The sequence continues at coordinate 5,115,579 of OZ245781.1, read as the reverse complement.
TGGCGCCAACTTCAGCGCTATGTTCCCGGTAGCCAGATTAACACCTGCCGTGCTTAAGCCCATTGCAAAGTGGATAACAAAGAGCAACGGCAGCGTCAACGCGTGGGGGGTCGGCAGGGTTAAGAACGTCCAGGCGAAGATGGCCAGGATGAAGATTGGGCAACACGTACGCAGCACCGCCTTATTAGAGAAGCGATCCGCTATCGCGCCCCAGTAGCGAACGGTGAGAAAGGCCGCGATCTGGCTGGTGGTTGCCAGGATCATGACAAGCACCAGATCGTACTCTAGGCGCCTTAACAGGAAGACGGTAAAAAACGGTGCAGCGAGATTGACCGCAAAGTTCCAACTGCCCAGAAAGGCGATGAGTTTGCGATAGTTCACGTGGTTGAAGGGTTCAGTGATATTGGCAAGCAACTTTGTTTGAGCCGGGGCCATGGGCGGTTCGTGAATTTTGCGAGCGCATAACACGGAGTAGGCACCGCCTATAAAGGCCAGGACATAGACAACCGCGTATGCCCATTCGATGGGTTGGTCGAGTAAGGCTTTCCAGCCATCAACGAAGGCGGCGGCAAGGATGCTGCACACAATACCAACACCAATCATCTTTTGTTGTCGGTGGCTGAAGAGCCTGCCCATCTCAGCATCTGGTACCAGATCCCGCATCCAGCTGTTCCACGAACAACTAAGAAATGCGCCTGCGAGGTAACGGATGAGAAAAGCGATGAGAATCACCCACATGGCTATGGCGGGTGGCAGTGTGACCGCGGCGAGCGCAATGACGAGCAGCATAGGGCGCGCTACGGTGCCACTTGCGAGATATATGGGTTTGCGCTGTCGAGCGCGTTCAACCGTGAGGAGCGCCGGTAACTGCGCAGTTTGTGCAATGTGTGGAATAGCTGCGAGCGCGCCGATCATCCAGTTCGGCGCGCCCAACTGCACAGCGAGGGCCGTTAAGAAGGCACCGACTGCAAGCGTCTCCATGATTTGCACACCTATGCCATTGCGGACAATCCATGGCTCGCTGTCCGCCAGGTGTTTTGTATCGGTCATTTCCCTAGAGTCGCTTCAGATCACGCAACAGGTCAAGTGCAAGAGCTACTCCGGGTAGGTTAACGCCCAGATCATCGTGAAGGGTTTTCGCTTTTTTAACCCGGACGATGACAACTTCCCTGAAATACAGGGTGCCAGACGGATCTCTTTCAGCCTCGATGACGCCCTCCTGGTACAACTCGCGGACAAAATCCTGCGGTGTGTTAGCCACATCAGCTACCTCAGCCAAAGTCAATCGGGTAGATGACGACAAGCGGCGTACAACTATCTTAGCCATCAGGGCGTCTCCTCATCTAATGCTCTCAATTTTTCGTAGAGTGCGCGCGTGTCGGCATCCAAGTCGGTCGGTACCTCTATTTTTACCTCAACAAAGTGGTCTCCATGGACTCTGCCCGCCAATCCTTTGCCCCGCAGTTTCAGTTTCTTGCCCGAGCTGGTGCCTGCAGGGATTTTCAGATCTACCTGACCGCCGAGAAGATTGATGCGTTTTTTTGTGCCAAGCACGGCTTCCCATGGTTGGAGCGTGACCTCTGTGTGGATGTCTTTGCCATCAAGTCGGAATTCCGGGTGTGGTATCACGCGTATGGTCGCAAGTACACCTGGATCTGCCTGCCCCCCAACCATGAGGGTTTCACCGTCGCGTATGTCAGGAGGCAAGGAGATCTGTTGTCGCTTTCGGCCCGGCAGCTCGATCTCGATGGGCTCCAGTCCTGCCAATTGCTCCAGTGTAATGGGCAGTTGGACATAAACGCTTCGGCTGTGCGCACGAGGTTGGCTGAACCCATCCTCGCCAAAAAAGTTCTTAAAGAAGTTGCCAAACTGTTCAGCGCCTGCTTCGCCGGAGTATTGGAACTGCCAGTCTCCGGAGCCATTAGCCTCGCCGAATTTCAGGATTTGATCGTATTCTTCCCGCGTCTTTGGGTCTTTCAGCGTCTCGTACGCTTCCCCCACTTTTTTAAAGCGGCTTTCAGCGTCTGCTTCTTCACTCACATCCGGATGATATTTGCGCGCGAGTTTACGATATGCCCGTTTTATCTCCTCCTGGGTTGCGCCTTCATCGACCCCTAGGATCTGGTAATAGTTTGGTATGTCCTTTGGTGTGTCCATGGAGGTTGGACTGAATGGGTGCGCCGGAAGTCACAATTCTTATTCCCGGGTGACGTCGATGATTTTTGTGAAGAGCTGATCCAGCTCGGTGTTGAGTTTCTGTAAATTCGCTTTCTCTTCATCATCAAGGCTGGCGTCGTCCAACAATGTATCGCGATTGCGTTTGATGTGTTCGTACAAGCGTGTGAGTTCCGCAACTTTGTCAAAATCAATGCTCATATTGCCCCGACCTAATTAAACAAGATTGCCTGTTGTATACCCAAACGTTCTGCAGCTCGTTCGGCACTTGCGGTTGTGAGAGCAATCAGTTCGCTGTCGAATGAGACAGCTGCTGCCTCGTGCAGCGCGTTAATCTCGCCAACAAAGTGCAGGTACTGCTCGCGATCAACGGCATCGAAGACCCGGGAGATCGATCGCAGTAAATGCGGGTCGCTCATATGCCAGATGGTTTCCTGCTCGTTCTTCCCGTAGGCACGCAGCATCGCTACACAGACGCTGATGTCTGTATCGATTGCAAGGGATCGCCACGGGTCATTTTCAACCCACCGACTTAGCCACTCTCTGGTATCTTCATCCAATGGATCAACGTCAGGAATGTCGACGTCATTCGCAAAATCCACCAAGATGCAGAAGTCGACGATGTCATCCCCCGCAATGTCAGCCAGAATTTCTTCCGAGGCTTCATTGAGCCCGCCAGAAAGCGTGCGTGTCACAAGCTCGCGCAGTTCAGCAGCCCGTGTGCAGTAGGAGTCGGCATCACCTCGAACATGATCTTGGCGCAGATGAACAAAGTCGCGCCAACCGAGTAGTGGAATGATCGAACCGGACATTAGAATACCTTCTTTAGTTTCTGTTGATACCAGCATTGGCAGAGATTAGTCACAGCACTTTCTCTGCTAGTTGCGCGGTGTTGTTTCATCGAAAATGCCAATGGCCATGATCAGTTCCTGTGCCCGCAGTATTTCGGCGTTAGCCTCCTCCATAAGCAAGCGGCCTTCGCGTATCGTTTCATGTCCCAACCGCACCATCTCGTTGCCTTTTTGCAGCTCAGCAAGCGCTGCTTCCACCGTATCCGGCAAACCTTCTGCAAGTGTGGGATTTCGGGGGGTTGTTTCAAGTGCACCGATAGTTGCGTTAGCACGATCTCCGAGGAGCTGGCCTTCCTTCAACAGCACCGTGCCCTGTTCCAGGCGAGATTGCCCGGCGGTGAGTTTGGCGTACCCGCTTTTCAAGAGTTCTTGGGGTGGGGGCTCGTTTGTACAGCTGACAGAGAGTATGACAGCTAAAACCAGCATGGCGGCCACGCTGACACGAATTATGGGTGTGGATTTCCGCATACTGGGACTCATCAAGTTCCAATTGCCTCATCCAAACCGTGAGGCGTCCGCACGTTTGTATGCGCGCAGCCAGGCTTCAGGGGCGTCGCCGTCAACCAACCCCATCTCGGGCAATGCAGGATAAAACTCTGCCAGGCTGACCGCCGAATGATCGCTCAGTCGCCGATTAAAATGCTTAGGATCAAAGTCGGAGGGGTGTGCCAGGCCAGCAGCTGAGGCCAGATCGACGAGAGATTCGATGGTCTCAGCATGATAGTTGTGCACACGACCAGCCTTCTCGTCGACCTTAAGCGCACGCGCGCGCAGCGGGTCCTGTGTTGCGATCCCAACCGGACAGTGGTTGGTATGGCACGCCTGCGACTGCAAACAACCCAACGCGAACATATAGGCGCGTGCCGATAAGCACCAATCTGCGCCCAAGGCCAGAATGATGGCCATGTCAAATCCAGAGATAATTTTCCCGCTGGCCCCGATGCTGATTTTGTTTTTAAGTCCTGTCCCGACAAGGGCATTAACCAGAACCCCAAGGCCGTCGCGCAATGGCATTCCGACGTGATCTGAGAATTCAACGGGTGCTGCACCCGTGCCCCCTTCGGCGCCATCCACGACGATAAAGTCCGGGTGAAGTCCTGTCTCTTGGATTGCCTTTGTCAAAGCAAGTACTTCCACAATAGACCCGACGCACAGCTTGATACCCACGGGCTTGCCGTTGCTCAATGCTCTGAGCTTGGTGATGAACTCCAGCATCTCAATTGGCGTTGTGAACTCCCGGTGCCAGGGTGGTGAGATGCAGTCTTCTCCTTCCGGCACTCCGCGGGCGCGCACAATTTCACCATTAACCTTTGCTGCGGGCAGAATGCCGCCGTGTCCAGGCTTAGCGCCTTGCGAGAGTTTAACCTCGATCATCTTGACCGAAGGATGGCCGACACGATCTTTGAACATGTCGACATCAAAGCGTCCAGCATCATTACGGCAGCCGAAATAGCCTGTGCCGATCTGCCAGATGACATCGCCACCGTGTTTTAAGTGGTGTTCGCTCAGGCCACCTTCGCCCGTGTTCTGGGCGAAGCCGCCTTGCTTGGCTCCTAAATTGAGTGCTTGCACCGCTGGAGCGCTGAGTGCCCCAAAACTCATCCCGGAAATGTTGAACAACGATGCGTGATAAGGCTGCGAGCAGAGCGATGAGCCAATGAGTGTTGTTGGTGATGTCTCATTGACCTCGCGAGGTAGCATGGAGTGATTTAGCCATTCATAACCGGGCGAGTTAATCGCACGCTCAGTACCGAAGGGCATCGAGTCTCTAACCTTCTTGGCGCGCTGATAAACTAATGATCGTTGTTCCCGGTCATAGGGTTTGCCCTCGGTATCCGCTTCGACAAAATATTGCCGCATCATCGGCCCCACGGCTTCGCTTAAAAAGCGGATATGACCAACCAATGGATAGTTGCGGAAGAGTGAGTGTTTTGATTGCGCTAAGTCCCAGAGCCCGAGGCCGGTGAGCAGGAGAAGAGGCCCTGTTACCCACCAAGCTGCGTCGGCGGCAAGTGCGATCACCGTCACAGCGACGACGATGGAAAAAGGCAGGTAACGGACATTATCCAACATGAGGTTCCTGGGTAGCTTCGGCTTGTCGAGCGCTGGCCCACATCACCAGTATTTGCACAAACATTGCAAACGCCAGGGATGAATATATGTAGGCCTTCGGGATGTGTGTGTGTAACCCATCGGCGATAAGCACCACGCCGATGACAAGCAGAAATGCGAGCGCAAGCATTTTGATACTCAAGTGTCGCTCCACGAACTCGGCAATCACTTTTGCTCCGAGCAACATACACAACATCGCGATCACCACAGCAGCCACAATGATACCCAGGTGGGTTGTGAGCCCCAGAGCGGTGAGGATGGAATCGAAGCTGAAAACGATGTCGAGGGCGACGATCTGCAAAACCACAACCCAAAGCGTGGCTTGCGTGAGCTTTCGAACGGTGTGCGTTTCGGGACCCTCGACGGTCGAATGAATTTCCATGGTTGCCTTAGCCAGCAAAAAGAGTCCGCCACCGATGAAAATGAGGTCCCGCGTTGAGAGAGCGAGATCGCCGATCTCGATCAGTGTGGTGGTGAGCTGCATCAGCCAACTGATGGAGAACAGCAGGACAATGCGTAACACCAGCGCTAGGGTCAGACCCAGATTACGCGCCATTTGACGCTGCGCTTCTGGTAGTCGGTTGGAGACGATCGAAATGAAAATAACGTTGTCGATGCCGAGGATGATCTCCAGGATCGTCAGGGTTGCGAAACTGAGCCACAGGTTGGGATCTGTAAATGCTTCCATGGCTACGCTTCGCTCCTCGAGCGCAGCGTAAGCACGTTGGTTTGAATGCCGTGCATCACATTGTTAGCAGTAGACCCCGTATGCCACCCGAAGCCGAGATGCTTACCCGTGGACATGACCACCAAATCTACGCCCAACTTCTCTGCTTGAGTTTTAATAGCAGCCGACGGAATACCCATCTTTACCTCCAGGTCTTTGTAGTCAATGGCTGCACGAGAAAGGTGTTCGTCGATTTCGGTCAACTTTGCCTCTCTGGCCTGTTTGGCGAACGAATGAATCATCGAAGAGTTGAGTTTTGAAACGTATGGGTCGATAGGTCGAAATGCACTCATAAAGTAAACGTCGGCGTTGGTCACTACTTTAAGCAACGTTGCGGTCTGCTCGAGCAGTGAGTCCAGGTGCTCATCTATGTCAACCGCGACCAGAATTTTTTTCAGAGTAAGAGACCTGCTTGCATGACAACCCAGGATCGCACTATCAGCATGACGCAACAGGCCAGTAGCGGTGGTGCCGACGAAATGCTCGAATCCGTCACGTTTGTGGATACCAGCACAGATGACGCCAACATCGTTTTCGTTTGCCCATTCTGCGGCAGCGGTCGCTTTGCCTCCACGCACGATGTGGAGGTGCCGCGCTTCTATACCCAAATCGCGGCTGCGATCTTCAATAGCGTCTGTTGCGGCTTTAATTTCTTCAGGATCAAACTCCATTTCCATAGTCGTCAGACCCCGATTCACCAATACCGGCGACGGCAGGACAGAGACTACAGAAAGCTTACTACCAGCAGCGTCCGCCAAGGTTCGACCTGCATCAAAGACATGGTTGTCACCGCCTTTAGGGGCTAGCGCTGCGGCGATGTGATCAAGTTGAAACATAGGTCTCTCCTGTACCAGAGTCGGTTTGATCGACTATCCTAACCCGAAGTCATAGTGGTTACCTGATTACCAGGACATCGCAGGCAGCATCATGAAGCACATCGTTGGTTGTAGAGCCTACAAACCAGGTTGGACCGACGTTTGCGCCTGAACCGATTACCAGGAGATCTGAGTAAAACTCACCAATCAGCTTGTTCAAATTTTCGACAAGGTTGCCTTCCACAAAAATTGGTGTCAGCGCGTTGCCAAAGATTTGTGAACTTAACTGAGATACAAATTGGCGTTGTGCTTCTTTGCAGTCAACACAGACGATGCGAACGGTGGGTTGTTTGGTCGTAACTGTTGTATCGACAAGCGTGCGTACATGGCTCAAAACGTTTTCGGTGTGGTTTCTGCCATCAACTGCCACCAGAATTTCGCTGATGGGGGGACTGAAAGCTGGTCGATGGCATGCATAGATATCGACTCCGTGCGCCAGACGTAAAATGTTTGTTGCGGTGGTGCCGAATAGTGCTTCTGAGCGGGATCGGGGTTTGGCGCCGATCACGATCAGATCCGCATTGAAGTGTTCGGTCGCGGCTGCCAGCTCATCGCTGGCTTTGCCAACGAAAACACTGGACGTCAGTGAATGTTTGTCCGGCAAACGAGTGGCGAGCGCATGTTTCGCCTCAGCGATCAGTGCCTTGCGGTCTATCAACTCTGCGTTGAAGAAGCCTCTGGCAAGCAACAGGCTTTGTCTAACCGCACACACCACCCTTGCCGCGGCACCGTATTCTTCTGCCAGGGCAACTCCGGAATGAACTGGCGTATCGTCCTCGGATTCGAGGTCCAGGCCGATGATGATGTTCTTGTACAAAATAGTCCTTCTATAACATGAACGACAAGAGCGTAGCGGTCCCGAGGAATGAAATGAAGCCCGCAACGTCGGTTACTGTGGTGAGAATGATTGATGAGGCATTTGCGGGATCTTGGCCAACTCTGGTGAGTACTATGGGTACAAGGGCACCGGCAAACCCGGCGGATATCATTGAGAGGATCATGGCAATGCCTATTACCAAAGCAAGCCCGAAACTCTGGCTCCAGAGGAAAACCCCCAGCCCACATGTAATCGCCAATGCAACGCCATCGAGTACGCCGATGCTCATCTCTTTGCGCAGCACACGCCGCCAGTCGCGGGTGCCAATCTCCCGCAACGCGAGTCCGCGTATGGTCACGGCCAGCGCCTGAGCACCCGCGTTGCCGGATTGACCTGCCACAACCGGAAGCAGAACGGCGAGCGCGGTGAACTGCGCGATCAGGCTCTCAAAGATCCCAACCACAGCCGCCGCGAGGAACGCAGTCAGAAGGTTGATGTGTAACCAGGGCAGGCGACGACGTACGGCAAAGTTCACTGAAGAGAGAGCCCGTTCATCGGCGCTTGCGCCAACCATTGTCTGAAGGTCTGCGCTGGCGACGCTTTCGATGGCTTCAATTAACTTCTGGTGTCTCACAATTCCCATGAACTTGTTTTCCGCGTCGACCACAGGTATTGAATCAATCCTGAAGCGGTTGAGTTCGCTAACCATATCTTCACGGTTGGTCATCGCTGTCACAATGCCCTCGGCAGGTGTCATGATTTCAGAGATGCGCGTTTGCGGCTCAACTAAGGCAAGTTGCTGCATGTCGACACGGCCCGTCAGGTGGTTTTCTTTGTCGACTACAAAAAATGAACGGGCTCTCTCGATAGATGATTCTTTTACGAGCGCAAGCACATCGGACACGGTGAACGATGGACGAATGGTTGCAAACTGTGTGTCCATCAGATGACCTGCAGTGTCTGCTGGGTATTCAAGCAAACGTAATAACTCACGGCGTAGATCAACCGGCAGTTCGGCGAAGAGCGTATCGCGTTCCTCACTCGAAATCGTTTCAGTGATTTGCATGATCACGCGTGTGGAAAGTGCGGTGAGCACACCCACCTTCTGTGCGTCAGTAAGCGCGCTGAAAATCCGGCGGGCACTGGCGGTTGATGCACATTCGAGGGTACGCACCAACCGAACACCGTCGATTTGAGCCAGCGTTTCTGTGAGATCGATGTCCGGGGCCGACTCCAGAAATGCGACGGCGTCTACGGGATGTTCCTCAAGATAGGTCTGTCTGATCGCGGCTATTGCACTCATCGGGAAACCTCCTTCGCCACGGTCCCCGTCACGTCATTCAGTGCGGTCACAACGGAGGATATGAATCTGGTGGACCGCTTGTCGGAAAGCGCATCGCTTTGCTGTGCACCCTCCGCGTGATGGCGCCACAGAACTCCTATTGTGTGGCGCTCGTGATCCACAACAGGGAACCAGGTTCTGGAGTTCCACAAGGGGTGACGTCGGACGTTGCTGAGCTGCGAGTCCACCTGCAATGGGGCAATGTAACGTGTTGCGTGCGCGACAGGCTTGTCTTCACTCGCGATGCACTGCCATATTGCCAATACACCCTGATACAAACCCTGCCGTCCAGTGACTAACACACTGGGTTCGTCGGGGGATTGAGCGATAAGTTCTCGCAAATCCGCAATAGGGGTTTCGGCATCGCAGACGATGAACGCTGGTCTTACCAATGTAGCAACGGTCCCGGTCGAGAGTCGGAGCGCCTGCCGATACTTCGCGCGCATATGAGAGTCAGATATCCCTCTGGTGAGATCGTTCATCAACTCGCGTGGCAGACGCAGGAGTACGGGTAAGGACTTCTCAAACGCGGTCGATTCTAAAACCACAGGGGTAATCACCTGTGGCGCAACAGCTAACACATGGGGTGCGGAAAGATAATTCAGTACATCAATAACGTTTTCGGGACGCAGCGATGTAACAACACTTAAGCTGTCTTCTATTGAAAGGGTGTTAACCACACTTGCAAACGAGGCGGGGTGTTTGGCCGCAAAATCCTGCTCTAATCCAACACTCCTCATGAGGATAGTCCGGTTAGCCTGTGCAGGGGTTCTTTGACGAAGAGCGAGCCAGGTATCGAGATGACGCCTTCGGCGGTGGCGATTTCCACCGAAGTGGATTGGATGCTGACCACTTCACCCTCGAAGGCACTGATACGGATTCTGTCGCCAATGTGTAGTTTGTTCAACTCTGAGGTGGCTGTCAGATTTGCGATATGGTCTTTGGCGCCAAGTGCAAATGCGAGCGCAATTGCGGCAGACGCAACGGTAACAACTGCGACAAGCAGTTGTGTCATCAGCGTTGTGTCCACTTGCAGCTGTTCAAGAGCCATGACAATCGCGATGACAAGGGCACCCCAATGCAGGGTTGGACCTATCAGACCCCGAGTTGAGCTGGCTAAATCAAATCGGTTTATGACGATGCGGCTCGCCATGCCCAAGAGTTGTCCAAGGGCAATGATGACGGCTGCTGAGATGAGATTGCCAATGAATGTGCTGACATCTTCGATGGTCGTTGTCATCTGATGGCTGTTCAAAACAAACAGCGAACTGGCCACGGCCAACGCAATCAAAATCCAAAATAGAAAGCCCACCGAAAATCGAAGTGTGTTGGCACTTGTCGCGCCATTGTCGGTGGCGTCCAGGTGTAGCAGTGCTTTTAGAGCGAATATCCGCATGGTAAATGCGGATATGACGCCAACAACCAACACGGCAAGTGCCGTCAGCCCCGAGTATTCATTGATCCAACCGTCCATCTTTCACTCCTATTGCATCGGCAGCGTGGGTAAAAGCAGGCTGCCGGCCTAAATCAAGCTGCCAGTGCGATGCCCTGATGTTCGCGCACTTTTTCAATTGCACGATAGAGGCGCATTTTTGTTGCGCTCAATCCCGACCCCGTGATCGTGGCGATCTCGCCCAGCTCACGCTCCTGCTGAAAGCGCATGGCGAGGATCTGGCGCTCGTCATCGGCGAGTACTGAGATCATGGAAGCAAAGTTAGAACCTGGCTCGTCCGGCTCAACCCTGTCATCTACGTAGGTTAGATCTGCATACCGATCTCTCTTAGCGATCTCACGCTGTTCGCGCGCAATAAAGGTTAGCGCTGCATTTTCGGTGACGCTGTAAAGCCAGGTGGAAAAGCGCGCTGATTGTTGAAACTGGTGCAGCTTCCTGAACAGACGCACTGCAACCTCCTGAGTTACGGTCTCGGCATCGTCGGAATTGCCCACTATGCGCCGGGCATGTTCGACGACGCTGTGGCGGTAACGGGCGATGAGTGCGTCAAATGCGGCAACGTCGCCCATCAGAAACAGCTCCACGAGTCGATTATCTTCCAATTGTTCTAGCTCTGATTTCCTGGTCACAGCTGACTCCCGTGTCATTTTTAAAAGCGCGGCGATTAAACGTCTGACGAGATACTTTGGAAAACGAATCCTTTTTCACGGGGAAGAACTATTCGAGAAGAGGATCTCGAGAAAACTGTTGAATACTGACGATCGATAATTTTGATCGTTGAGGCAGTGACTTTGGTGGTTGAACGCGAGTTCAATAGCAGAGTCAGTGTGGAAGCAACCTTTGCAAAGCGAATACGGCAACGCAGCTCTGCCAGCGAGGACCAAGGTTCTGTACGAAGGTAAAGTTGTGGGAAGTGCAGATGCAACGCCCTATCGATTGATCGCAGCCGACGGAGTTGAAGGTTTGATCAATGGCATGGTCGTCGAGGTGCAAACCGAGAACACTATCGAACCTGGTCTTGTGATCATCGATGATCGAGGTACGTGGATACAACTCTGCTAGTGAGTCTGAGGCAGATCAGTCAGGCGAACCCCGCTATCGGGCGATACCCGACCAGTTGGGCTTCCGTTTGTAGTGTTCGGATGAGATCCTCAGGAGGCCCCAGATTGCCGAGGTCATCCTCACGCTCCGATTCCAGCAAAACACGCCAAACCAACACCCGAAATCGAATGTGTCCCGTCGGCTCGTGATACCAGCGCACTGAGATCTTGTCGCAGCTCAAACAACCCGATTTTGGCAACGAGGCAAACTGTACGTTGGCAAAACGTTGTCTTTCGATGAGGATTTCAGCGCGATCGAAAACCCAGGTCTTACCTGCAGCATCGAGCACCGGATTGACGTCCACATACTCCTCACCCTTGGCACCAACGTCGGTGTTTGAGTGTCGTATCAACATGGTTGTCGCGCCCACATACTTTTCCTCTGCAGTCGGTTGCGCCAGGACTGGTGTAACGAAGAGGTACCCGGTGAAAAATAGTAGTGCCAACATGTTTCGTAAGATGCGGATGAACGGCTTGCATTGTCGCGAGTTCGGATGGCTTTCAGTATGGTAAATTTGTGCGATAACCCTCTGCAGTATCCGAGTGATTGCCAGGCATGGGTGTGATTTCGGTTTCGCGGGGAATCGTTAGTTTGATCTGCGTGCCAGACGGATATTCAGTCGGGTGACCCAACTGGAGATGAAAGCCAGCCACTTCCGCGCGGTGACGAATGTTGGTCATGCCGCGGCCATGGCTGGATTGAGGTCCAACCCCACAACCGTTGTCTGCAACTAGTATCTCCAGCTTGCCGACCTGCTCACATATGTTGAACTGAAACTCATCTGCATTCGCGTGCTTTAAAGTGTTGGTGACAGCCTCCTGCAGAATACGCAGCAGGTGCAGCTTCCTGTCCGCATCCAGCTTCATATTGGGTAACTGCGCAATGCGCCAGGTAGTGTTGATATCGGCGGCCGTCAGCCTGTGCTCCACACGGTTTCGGAATACTGCAACCACGTCCGCGATATCACTCATTTCGTGATCCATGGAATCCAGCATTAAGCGCATGTCGGTCAGCGCCAATTCAAGATCCTGCACGATACCGGCATCTCTCGGACGTGATGGGTCCAACTGCGCCAGAGTACCGATGAGGTGGCCGCCCAGGCCATCGTGCATGTCCCGCATGATCCGCTCTCGTTCACGGTTCAACACCTGTTCCGACTCCAATGCCCGCGTTCGCGCATGCGCTGCATCTACTTGCGCAACCTGGGCTTCAACTCTCTGACTCAGGGTGGCATTGAGGTCCTCGCTTTCCCGTAGGGCGCTTGCAAACCGGTTCAGCAGAATCACGCCAAATGCGATGACGATTGGTGCAGCGGCAAATTGGAACATGAAGCCATCATGGCGCCAGCCAAAACCAGCCGTGACCAACCAGTCCTTCGCAGCAAGTGGCAGAGCCAGCATAAATGCCATAACCAGGACTCCATTCGCCAACGTGGGTGAAAATATCATGTTGCGGAACACCAGCAAGGTCGGTCGCAGCGCAAACAACAAAAGTAGGCCGATCCAAAGCGCACTGCCGAGTAGATTGAAGGCGACGACATCAAACCCTGCGACCAGGAGTAAACCCATGGGGCCTAACAAAGCCGTCACTACGATGACGCGATTCCAGCGTGCATCTGTTGCGTTAGAAAATTCTGCACCGAATATGCTGGCGGCGGCGGTCAACAATCCGATCAACGTGTAGATCGTCAGATCCCAATAAACATTGGGAAACCAAGGTTTTTCTGTAGCCATTACGTAGTTTTGCAGGCCCCACACCAACACCAGAATTGAAAAGCTCAAGAACTGCCTGTCTTTCCGCACGCACCACAAACTGAAAACAAAGCAGGCAAGCCCGAAACAGATGAACACATTAACCTGCATAACGCCTGTGCGAAGACTCTGCCGCACGGAGTAGTGGTCAAAGAGTTCAGCATGAGGGCCAAGATAAATCTCTGTGATGCGACCCCATTGATCGTTCGCCGCAAGGTGCACGGTAATTTCGTTCGGCCCTGGACCCAGCAGACCATTGGGTAGCGTGAAGTAAGCTGGTCGGTTCCAGTACCGGGGCAGGGGATCCGAAAACAATTGCTCCTCGCTGACCGGCGTACCGTTTACGTACACGATGGGAGTCATCTCCACACCAGGCAAGTACAGGCCCCAAAGACGATTGGGCGCCACCTCCAGGTCAAGCCGAAATCGATACCACGCGCGATCAAAGTGACCTGTTTCATCGCGCCAGTCATGTGGCAGCTTCCGGCTACGCGCGTTGTTCCAATTCGGGATTTCGAGGCGCTCTTGTTGCAAATAGGGAATGAACTGCGCTTCAGTTATCTGCAGAAGATCAAGCGGTCGATTCTGGTGCAGGTGGTGGAACCCCCATAGCGATAACCCACTGAAAAGAAGGCTCAGCGACCAGAACCACCAGTTTGTCATTTTGCGTTCGTCTGAATGTCAATCAGTCCCAACTGCAGCGCTTCAAACACAGCCTCGCCGCGCGAGTTGACCGACAACTTTTTGTATATGTTCTGGATATGGGAGGTGACCGTATGCACGGAAAGACACATGTGGTCCGCCATTTCCTTATAGCTGAAACCTTTGACAACCAGAGTAAGCACATGCCGCTCTCTTTTCGTCAGCACCTGCTCCTTAGCGTCGGGTTGCCGATTTGAATTTGTGAAATGGTTGAGCAGATAACGCGCGATGCTGGGACTGATAGGTGACCCTCCTCCGATCGCGTCAACAATTGCATCCGTGATCTGTGTGTCTCGCTGCTCTTTAAGAAGGTAACCAATGGCGCCCGACTTGATTGCGCCGACCACCGCCTTTTCGTCGGCAAAAACGGTCATGACCAGTACATGCACGTCAGCGGAGATCTTTTCTATCAGATGTTCGCCCCGGCCATCGGGCAGGCCAAGGTCAACCAGCGCACAGGTTGGAGGCGGGTTCGATTCGAACCAGGTCTGTGCTGCAGCCAGGGAGGAGGCGTAACCCGTGAGGGCCAAGCGCTCGTCGGACTCAATTGAGCGACACAAGGACGCCAGCGTTGCGGAGTTGTCTTCAAGTACAAATACACTATGAGGCATCACTTTGGTTCCTTGCTTGCAACAGCTTCCGGTGACTTCGATCCCATTGTTTACCCAAGCTCAGACCCCTTCCATCACTGTTTCTAGGGATGCGAAAAACGACGGTAGTCACCAGCAACAGAATTCTGTCTCGGACCGTCTTAACCGCCGCGTGGGAGAATTGGTAGATTTTTGGGATATAGCGGTAAATTCGAGCAGCGTAGATTTCGCCTCCTGAACCGCAAGGAGGGTTTTATGAAATTTATTCAGTTCTCAACCATCGTCGCGATGGTCATTTTCTTATCTCTACCAGTCGCCGCAACCGCGAATGACAGGTCCATGGGTATTTCTCGCCATGTTGTCCCAAGCGTAGACGGTCAACGCGCCATTGAAGCGCGCTTCAACGTACCTTCGGGAATCGTGTTGGATCAGCGTCCGTTAAATCAGGGACCGCGCAGCAACCGTTCGCGCATTACTCTTCACTACAGTATCGGTAACGAAAACTTCAGCGTTCAGCGCCGTATCGTGCCTGTAGTGAGAGGATCTGGGCGCACTCGGTCGCTCACCGCCGTGCTTCCGCAAGGACCGGGAATTGCATACCCACGCAACGTTCCGGTTGTGCATCTGAACCGGGCTTACCTGCAAAACCCCACGAAAGTAAACATTGGCAGCCAGGTCAGCTATCGATGGGTGCTGGAAACCCCGCAAGGCGTGAGGCAGGGCTCAGTGCGCAGGTTTGTGATGCCCCACCCGTTGACCGTTGCCATCATGGGGGATTCTTATGCGTCGGGGGAGGGTGCGCCGAATTCATCGAGCAACTTGCTCAACGGCTCGGTTGATATCGATACGGTCACCTGGGACCACAGAGAAAGTCACAGATCAAAGCACAGTGGTCTATTGCTGGGTGTAAAAGCCTTTCAAAACAGGTTTCCGCAACTCTGGGTTGAAGCCATCCATGTGGCGGTGTCCGGCGCTACGGTGGGCGATGGCGACCATCTTTCCGGGGGCATGATGAACCCCTTCTTTGGCAACCGGGAAGCGATTGCTATTGCCCCCCACCATCGACCCAATACCCAGGTTCCCGCGCAGACAGACCGGATCACTACCTGGTTGGCAGAAAACGGGTTTTTGCGCATGCATTGCATTGTGTTGACTGGAGGTGGCAATGACGCGGGATTTGGCAGTCTTATTGCCTCTTCAATCCTCGGGGATCTCGCGCTTTCCTTTGGCAGCAAGCGTGTTGAGTTTCAGGATAAATTGAGCACCTTTGAGCTGGCAGCGAAAGAAGACTTTGTCGCAGCGCTATCCGAAACGATCTCGCCTCGTCAGCTGCTATGGGTGAATTATCCGGATATGACTTCCGATCAAAATCGAGAAATATCGGGCATTGATCTGGAAGGCTCACTTAATCCAGCTCTGATGTTGTTAAACCAGGCGGTCGGCGGAGATGATCTGCAGAAAGCTCGGATTCTGCTGCGTGAAGATTTAAACCCAAGAATCACCGACGTCTGTGGCGACATTGACTCGGATCCAAATGGTATGGCTTGTGATGTTGTTAGTGTCCAGGATGAGTTTCAAGGTCATGGCATCAATGCGGATCGCGACAACCGCTGGTTCAACACCTTCATAGACTCACAGGATCAGGTACAGGGCAGCCTGGACGGCTCTGTACATCCCAATCGCGAGGGCTACAAGGCTTACAGGGCGCCAGTACTTGCCTCTCTTGAGCGGCTGTATCACCCCAGCCGAGGTACGGAGACTGTCAAACTGCGCAGGGAAGCGAAGCAGCGGGTAAGGGAAAATGCGAAAGCCCGAGCCAAGCGTAAAGCTCTGGAACAAGCGCGCCAACGCACGCTGGCAATACGGGCAAATCAGCTGAAGGCTATTGTTGCCAATCCACCGCGTCCTTCCGTGCCTCGGCAGAGACTTGCACAGGCAAACCGCCAACTACCCTCAGTGCGCGTGCCTGGCAACGCAGAGGTGCAACGGGCGATCAAACTGCTGCAATCGTCGAAGGGTGGGAAAGCTGCTCAGGATTATGCCCGTTACATCAACCAGCTGCGGGCTGAGCAGACGGCGAAGACTAAGACGACGAGCAAGGCGACGACGAAGCGACGCCCCGTGGCACAGCGCTTCAAAAAGAAAACCTGATCGCAGTCTCAGTCGTTTTGTCACCATTGCTAGCGCGATCCAGCGCCTGCACAAATCGGCCAGGTTAAACCTGGCCGATTAGCGTTTTGTATCAGCAGTCAGCCAGCTTCTGAGTGGGGTTCTCTTCTGCTTAAGCCGCTTCGCCTGGCAGACCTGTGTCTGTTGATGCCTCTTTGGCAAACACAAGCTGCTCAGTCAGGTATTCGACCAGAGCATCGCCATCATCGCCACCACGCGTATCCGCAAAGATGTGGGAGGGGCGTGCAGCCCGGTCAAACCAGATCGTGTCATCGCGTGTTTGTTCGGGACGTTCATCCGCCAGCCAGATAGCGGTATCTGCACCGGCAGCCACATCGCGGAGAAGTGGTCCTAGTGCCTTGTGAAAGTCCGCCATGGCAGTGCGAACACCTTGGGTGTCTACCCAGCCGGGGTGCATGACGTAACCAGCTAGACCCCGTTTGCGCCACCATTCGTTGAGTACAGCCTGGGCGCGCTTCTGATAGGCATATGTCAGCATCCCGTCGTAGTTGGCACCCCCTTGCAGGCGGTCGAGTGTCAACGGCACGTTGTACATTCCACCTGAGCTCATGTTGATGATGATGCCCCCGTCCAGCGCTCCCGTGTCGCGAAGGGCTTCGGTCAAGGCGAAATGCCCGAGCACATTTGTCGCGAAGCTAACCTCCAGCTGTTCGTCCGTTAATGTGCGCTCGCTCAGCATCAGGCCCACGTTGTTCACGAGTACGTCGAATTTTAAGCCCTCGTTCGTGAGCTTTTGTGAAAAGCTAGAGACGCTACCCATGAGCGAGAGGTCCTCGGAGTGGATAACCCAGCGACCTGGACTTTCCGTCAGCGTGTTGAGTTTTTCGGCGCTCCGACCAACCGCGTGCACTTCGGCGCCGCTCGCAGCCGCGAGACGGGCAATCTCGCGACCGATGCCATCCGAAGCACCCGTGATCAGCCACCGCTGACCGCTGAAGTCCGGTGCTGATTGGGACCAGAACAAGCGTCGAGCCTGATAGCCGATTTTCGTGAAACTGGGCAGAAATCTGCTAAAAAAAATTGCGCCGCGAAGTTGTGGGTTGTGCACCGTTTTGACTCCATTGATTTTGGCGCAGACCTTACTCTGAGTTGTGTCAATGAAACGTGATCAGACTCGGCTAGCGCTCTGCCAGACGGGTGGCGATCGGTGTGTCCTCCAGATTCAGTCGCGGTTAGCATGAAGGCATACAAACTTCGGGAAGAAGAGGGCCGTTGTGAGCCAAGGGAACTCAAGGTCTGTCACTTCGAAACAAACCCGCGTACATGATCGATTGTCGGAACTGGTCACGCGCTATCAACGCACGACCAATCATCGACCGGTTGCTGACCATACACTGCGCGCTTTCGAGAGGGTGCAACGGTGGTTGGTGCACTGCGAGCACGATTTGTTGCTCGACGCAGGTTGTGGCACAGGGCAAAGCACGGCGCTGCTGGCACAGCGTTATCCGCAAGCGCAGGTTGTCGGGCTGGACCGATCCGCGGCGCGCCTGCGTAAACATCAGCCCATTGATGTTCCCAACTATCTACTTGTGCAAGCTGACATTCACGACTTTCTGCGGCTGGCTCGCCAAAATGACTGGCATGTTGCGCGTGCGTATTTGCTGTATCCCAACCCCTACCCGAAAGCCTCTCAGGTGCAGCGAAGGTGGCATGCAAGTCCCGTGATGCCAGATCTCATGCAGATAAGCCACCACGTCGAAGTGCGCAGCAATTGGCGTCTTTATTGCGAAGAATTTGCTCACGCCTGCTCGCTCTATGGTTGGCAATGGCAGCTCTCGCAAGTGAAGGATAACGCTCCGTTGACGCTTTTTGAGAAGAAGTATCAACAGTCGGGGCAAATCTGCTGGCGTGTGGTTTGTGAAGCACCTACAAAAGAAAACGCGGCTTGAATACAAGCCGCGTTTCCTGCACTAAAGTGCGCCGAAGCGCGGCGCTTGTTTAAGGAATCAGTGCCGCTGCTTCAGAAAGGGAAAGGTCCCTCAAAATTGCCAGGTTTCGACCCCAAGCATAAGCCTCAGGACCGCTACGCGACTGGGAGGAGTTAAATTCGAACCAGAACTCACTCCAGCCTTGGTTGCGGATAGGCACACCGGCTTGGTCGAGAATCTGCACAGGGTTCTGGTTTTCATCCCACGCCCAATAAGAAACCTCATTGTTATCCATGTCCATGAACAGGAAGTAGGTTGTCCACGTATTAGGATAGGTATAGAAATCACCTACCTGCGGGCCGACAGAGTCAGCAGGACCTGGATTGCTTGCCCCGATGTAGGTTCGCACATCCAACCATGCCACTTGGTCTCCATTTTCGGTCCAAGCATATCTATGTCTTGGCTCGAAGGAGAGGTTGCCTCCGCGTGATACTTGGAACGCTTTCTGCGTTTCCAGGCCGAAGACGTTGCCGTTGGACGCCCAGGTTGAATCCATCTTGGCTTCCCATACGAAGAGCAGGGTGCCGGTATTAACAGGTGAGAATCTATGTCTTACCTGGTCACCACCGGCTATCGAACCCCATCCAGCAGGGTGGATGAAGCGCGCTGCATCGTGCTGCGAGTCGAAGTACGTCGATGCACGTTCTTTTCGCGAGAAGTTCACGTTGTAAATCACGTTGTCCTGTGACCGCAAGTGTGCACCCGTGAAATAGTTCGGATGGGCCACCAGCGAATCGTAGTACGCATAGCCAGGAGGTGCGACCGGGTCTTCATCCGGATCAGGTATCGGATCAGGAATCGGATCAGGGTCCGGGTCCGGTTGAGGATCTGGATCGGGCTGCGGATCTGGATCGGGCTGCGGATCTGGATCAGGCTGCGGATCTGGATCAGGCTGCGGATCTGGATCAGGCTGTGGCTCAGGATCAGGAGTAGCTGCCACTGTAACCTGGACACTCGCGTTTGTTACACCGCCAAGGCCGATGCATGACATTGTGTAGATTTGTGTCTGATCCAGTCCAGAAGTGCTGAACGTACCCTGAGTGGCGATATCGCTATCTGCCCAGGACCCTTCGCAACGGTCCGCGTTGCTGGCAGACCAGCTGAGCGTGGTGGCAACACCAGGATCTACCTGGGTCGGGTTAGCGTTGAGCAGCACGTTCGGCGGTTGAGCGGTATCCTGGTCTCCACTTCGCTCTACTACCTCGTCAATTTCCGTTGTGTCTGCGTTTGCCACACGATCGGTGAGGCCTTGGACCGTAGTTGAAGCGTTGGAGTCCAGGGCAGCATCCATATCAGCTTGGACGGCCGAAGGTGTCGTAGAGGCCAATACATCTACGAGCTCAGGCAGTTCGTCGTCGCTGACGATACCCATCAGAACGGTAAGCGCGTCCTGGGCGTTGTCTATGGCTGACTGATCCTGGGGTACGCTGTTTACGTCTGGATTAGAGACTGCAGGCATAACAGAGCTGATCGCATTGTTCATGGCCGAGGTTGCATCCGTGCCGTCAACCTCTAGACGACCTGCAAGCACCTCAAGGCGGACGGCAACTTCTGCTGCTTTTGTCACTGCGAAAACGCGTGCGTCTTCGTCAGTTACTGCATTCGGGAGTTGTCCGTCAAAGGCACCATCGGCGATATCACATGCGATGACGTCGACAATCTGGTCCATATCAACGCCCATACCTGCGACGCTTGCACCGGATCTACGTACCAATTCACCCAACGATTCGTTAGCAAGTACGGCCGTTTCGATATTCCCGCTGGTGATCGCCTGTGACATAGGGTCGCCCAGGGCTTGTACATCAAGGCCGATGTTCAAGTTTTCAGTGATATCGTCCCAGACCTGGTTGAGGCCGCTGACCGTCTCGTCGCCAGCACACTGGGCTGCTTTTACGGCGATGGTCGTAAGCGGTGAGACGTTCACCGTTTGCTCACCGGTCTCGTTCACCATCGCGACAAGTTCGAAGTCCGCAGCGCGTTGGGTTACAAGGTCTGTGCCGCCAGTGACGTGTACGGTCACAGGCAGGGCTGTACTTGCAGGCACGTCTATAGTGTAACCAGCCTGGTCATCACTTGTGCCGCGGGCCACTTCCTCACCGTTTGCGTCTCGTACGACGACGGTTGCGCCGACAATCGGACCGTCGCCGATACTGCCGGAAATTTCAAAACTACTACCCAGATCTAAATCCGACGAGCCTCGTTCGCTGCCGCTTTCGCAAGCGGCGAGAAAAGCGAAACACCCGATGATCAGGGTCAACTTCAATTTGCTATACATGGTTGCAGTTACCACCTTAACTTCCTCTCTCAATCCCTCGAGCGTGTTCGCTCGCCAGTATTTGGTTAATCAGGCAGGTACCACTCCCCAGCGGTACACCACCAACGTTGCCAGTCTATGGGGCTAGAGATTTAGACTATGTGACGGACTTAACGGGGTTGTGTTGGGTTTGAAAAAATGTGAACTGGTCGCTACGACAAAGCGCTGGATCGATGATTTAGGAACAAGTGTGACTGTGGGGTACCTCATGCAGGTCTCCTGAAAATTTTGGGTTCGGATCACAGCCCGCCTTTGAATGGTGCTGACTAGAGCATTTTGTCGGGCCTATCCGTGGTTCTGGTAGCAAAGGTTGTGCCAACTGGGAATAGGTGACTTAAATCAGTTGGTTAGGAGGTTTTAGCGAGAAAGTGCATTACTGACCGGGTGTCGCCGATTGACGACACCCACCTGACGTGAGCTTGCAGCACAAGAGGCAAAGAACGCTTGCTAAGTCAGCCGTAGTGGGCGTTTTCGTTTCTCAATCCGCTCGAACGCCGAAGTGTCGCCAAATGGCGACACATATCTGACGAGCTACCTAAGTGGTATTCAGGCTGGCCTGCGTAGCTCCGCTGCGAGTCCATTTCCCATCATGTCGATGAAGTTCTCGGCGTAAAATCCATCCAGGGCAGGCTGTGCCAAACCTTCCAGCGACTCGCCAAAGCGCTTCAGCGGATTGCGACCGCCTTCCACGTGTGGGTAGTCCGTCGAGAACAGGCACATCTCTTCATAGGAGTTGCGGATTATCCAACCCACATCTTCGTGCGGGTAGGGCGTTACACGTAGCTGGCGTCGAGCGATTTCAGATGGCTTGGCCGACAACTTCTGCAGACGTTCTTCATTTTTTATAAAAGCGTGTGCTGCTGAGTCCATATTGCGGAGCCAACCTGGCAGCCAGGAAGCGCCCAGTTCAATCGCACCCCACTTGAGGTTCGGAAACCGATCGAAGATGCCGTCGATGATCAAGGTCGCGAGCGTTTGTTGTACTGATGTTGAAATGGGCAGATAAGTGATGGACGTAAAGTTTGCGTCCCCGCCATGAAAGTCCGGCACAGGTGGCAGGCCGTTCACCTTGTATGTCAGGTTGAGTTTTTCTTCACCGCCGACGTGAAAGAGAATGGGTAGGCCCGCTTCTTCCGCCATCGCCCAAACAGGAAACAACCCCACATGGCTGGGGCCATGATTTTGAGGGCACCACGATGGCACCATGAGGGCTTTGGCGCCCAATTCTATCGCTTCTTTTGCGGTCGCCTCGGCACGCTCAAAATCCTCCAATGGGATGTAGGCCGTTGCCAGCAGACGGGAATCAACGGAACAGAAGTCTGTCATCATCCGATTGTGTGCGGCTGCCGCTCCGTAACAGAGATCAGCGTCATCTGTCTGATCGAAGCCAAAGTTGCCCAGACAGAAGGTGGTGAACACAAGCTGGCTTGCTACCCCTATGTGATCAACCGCGCTGGGGCGATCAGATTGCAGGAAAGCACCTTGGGCGTCGTAGTTCTTGCGCAACATGATGTTTGCTTCCGCACCCGCGCGAAATTCCGCATCTTCCTGGCGTTTGCGTGCTTCTTCTACAGCTGTCTGGCTGCCTACGCGGACGCCGAGATTCGGATGGTTATGAAATCGTGAAAGCAGCGATTGTTCGAAGTAGGGGTCCAGACAGTTCGACAGCTCCATGAGGTGGCTGTCCGCGTCGTGAACAAGACGGTTTTCTATGTAAGGCATTAGACCCTCCCCAGATATTCTCCCCAAGTGTTAACCACTATACCCAGATCGGTCTGCGAGTCACGACAAAATGCCCCTGGAATAGGGCGCGTTAGTGTGAACCGCGACACAGTGAAACTGTTGCCTGATAGCTATGTTGGAACATACGTAAATGTTATTTCGATGCGTTTTTCATGCCCTACAGGCCCGCACTTTTTCTTGCCACAAGCGTTCTCATCGCGATTGCTCTGCTCGCCGGACTACTGCTGGTAGCCACCGCACCATTTCCGGAGCGCGTGCGTCAGGTTTCCGAGCATACGGAGTATCTTACGGCTGGGCTGGAGGTGATCGAAGACGCGGTTGCGCTGCGGGTTAATGGCGAGCAGCTTGCGGAGTTTGACGCAGAGCTGAATCGATTGGACGAAGCTTTGGTCAACGCAACCACAGCCATGTCTTCTGCACTCACGTCTGCTTATACCCCTGTTGGTACTCTGGACCAGACCCGTTGGCTCGGCGTGAGGGCGATCAACTGGCAGGATTCCGATGCGGATCTCTTGAGCAGGGAGGGATGGGTACCCAAATTAGGCGGAGACGTCATCACCAAGGTGGAACGGCTGTCGGACCTCCTGGTCGAGTACCGTACAAATCTGAACTCCTACACCGCTCAGCGCCAGCAGTTTACCGGGCGCCTGAATACGCTGCTCGCCGGTGTGCGCGAAGCGGGCGATCAGACCAACGCGGATCAGATTTATGTTGCCGGTAACAAAATTGTTTCTTTACTGAAATCAGGAGGTCCTGCGGAGCTGGATCAGATTTCGGTGCTCCTTCTGGATCTGGAAAACGTGCGTGGCAGACTTCCGGCAGGTCTGCGCGAACAACTGAACGACTTGATTAACGATGTGTACCTGTTATCGGGTTTGATGCGGGACATGCGGATGGGTGTGGACGCTATGTCATTGCGGACGCTCTCCAGCAGCCTGGCTTCTATGTCGGTGCTGTTGGCCAATGATCAGATATATGTCTCCGGAGCGGTCAGCGATGCACGGATTCTCTTGAATTTAAGTACCGTGATGCTGCTTGTTTTGCTGGCATTTTCCGGCATGCGTCTGCAAATGAGTTATCGGGCGCTGAACGCATCGCACGATGATCTGGAAGAGCGCGTGGAGGCGCGGACGGCAGATCTTGCTCAGGCGAACGACGATTTGAAAGAGTCGCAGGTTCAACTTGTACAGGCCGAAAAGTTGTCGTCTCTTGGCCAACTGGTTGCCGGTGTGATGCACGAAATTAATACACCGCTTCTGTATGTCCAGAACAACACATCCACCACCGTTGCCACGATCGAGGAACTCACAGAATTCACTGAATTGGTCATGCCTCTGGTGGACGTTGACAATGAAATGGAGCTGAAGCGCGTTGTTGCTGAAATCATGAAGCGTCGTAAAGAGTTTTCGCGCGAAGATCTTCAGGAAAGCCTGGAAGAGGTGGAAGGCCTCGCAAACGACAGCATAGAAGGGCTGAACCAGATAAGTGAGCTGGTGCAGAGCTTGAAAGATTTCTCCAGACTCGACCGTGCGCAGGACGATAAATTTGATGTGACCAACGGTCTGGAAAAGACGTTGGTGATCACCCGCAACATGCTCAAGCAGGGGGTGGAAGTTGTGAAGGACTTTCAACCACTGCCTGAAATCTACTGCTCACCTTCCAGGATCAATCAGATATTCATCAACATCGTCACCAACGCAGTTCAGGCGATGGAAGGGCAGGGTACGCTCACGATCAGTACGCGACACCTCACCGGCTCGCACGGAGACAGTGTTGAGGTGGTGTTCGAGGATACGGGCTGCGGGATAGCTCAAGAACACCTGGACAAAATTTTAGACCCGTTTTTTACAACCAAACCCGTGGGTCAAGGCACGGGATTGGGTTTGTCGATTGTGCATCAGATCGTTGAGCAACACGGTGGTCAGATTCTGATTGATTCTGTGGTCGATAAGGGCACTCGGATCACACTTAACTTCCCGGTTGATGGAGCGCCTGTGGATACAGACAAGAACACAGAGGAGGCGGCCTGATGGGCACGGTTTCAGCAATGCACCCCAGCGAAGAGCAAGCTTCGATCCTGTTTATTGATGATGAACCCCGTGTGCTGAAGTCGATGCGTGCGATGTTCAGGCGCGACTTCCGGGTGTTCCTGGCGAACTCCGGGCAGGAAGCCCTGGATTTGCTGGCCAACCAGAACGTGGACGTGGTGGTATCGGATCAACGCATGCCCAATATGACGGGTGTAGAAGTGCTCACCCAGATTAAGGCTGCTTACCCGCGTACGGTGAGAGTACTGCTGACCGGTTATGCAGATCTCGAAGCGATCGAAGCCTCGCTGAACGAAGCGCAAGTTTTTCGTTACCTAATGAAGCCGAGTACCGCTGAGCAGATTCGCACTGCCGTTGAAGAAGGGCTTACGCAACGAGATGCGCCGCAAATGGCTGAGGTCATCCAGCTGAATGCAGGAGACGCGCGCGGCCAGGGTGATGAAAACTCTCCCGAATCATTGGCGGCCATGCCTGATGCAGTAGTGCCCGAGCGGCGGCCTGAGGTTACAAGACCGCGTTCGTCCAGCACGCCCGTCACCAATCGCGATGTTGTTTTGTTGGGTGGGAAGGATCTGGAAGAGGATCTGCTGGCCGCTGTTAATCGCAAACAACTGCATTACGCCCATGACCTGGATCACCTCGGCTCAGTTTTGAATGAGCACCGGCCTGCGGTGGTTGTGGTGAACGTGGACATCGTTGAGACCGAGAAAATCGCCGCCGAAATCAAAGCGCGGTACCCGCACCTGTTGACGGTGGTTGCCAGTGACCGTTCTGATGCCATGTTGTTGATACAGATGATCAACAGCGGACTGGTCTTCCGCTTTCTGGTCAAGCCTATCCAGTCTGGGCGGCTGACACTTACCCTTCGTGCTGCGTTTGAGTATGCAAACGAACATCAAGGCGATGTCTACGCAGAAGGCGGCGACAAGCTGGGCTTGTGGGCACGCTTCACGAACTGGTTGGCGGGTGTTAGAGGATGAGTGAATCTCGTTCAAGCGTAGCCAACACCTACGCGGCCGCCGCCTGGTTGGTTGTGGTCGGCGTGCTGGTCAGTTGGTTTTTCCTTAAACAGGACGCAGGTGGTCGAGAGGTCGATCTGCCTGAGCTTCCTCAGGTTGCTCACCTGGGGGCTGCCGACGATACGCGATCGTTGCTGCAGGATGCAGAAGCCGCGTTTGCGGCGGGCCGCATAGTCAGACCGGCAGGTGAAAGCGCGCTGGATCTGTATCGTGCGCATCTATCAAGTTTCCCGGATGACGAACAGGCGAACGAAGGGCTGAGTCGGATTACCCGTTATCTGATCAGTGCGGCCGAATCTTCGTTGCGCCAAAAAGAGTTCAGCGCGGCCAAAGACTATGCGAGCGAAGCGTTGGCCATTGAGGGTAGGAACAGGGCGGCACGCTCTGTTATCGCCAGAGTTAATCAGCATGCCAGGATCGAACAGCTGAGTGGTGTCGCCATGCGACAAATTGAGGCTGGAAACCTGACGAAACCGACGAGCAACAGCGCGCTCGCTTCTTATCAGGCGATCCTCGCATTAGATCCGGAGAATACGACAGCGAAGCAGGGGCTCGATCTTATCGCCCAACGTTTGGCGAGTCTGGCTCAGGCCGAAGCGATAGCCGACCGCACCGATCGCGCGCGAGAATTGATCGCAACCGCAAAAAAAGTGTCGCCCAATGCAGCGGGTCTGGATGCCGCAGAGAAGCTGGCCTCCGAATGGAAGGCCATGGCGAAAGACCAGGCGGTGAAAGACGATTTGATTGCCGCCGCCGAGGCGAGCAAGAGTGGTCGTCTCACTTCGCAAGATGTTCCCGGACAGCTGGGTGCGCTCGACTATTATCGTTCTGCTTTGAAACAGGATCCGGAATCGGAAGCCGCTAAAGCGGGTCTGGCATACGTCGTGGACACACTGATTGAACGCACGCGTGTCAGGCTCGATGAAGAGCAGGTTATCGACGCACGAAGAGCGATGGAACAGGCTGAGGGTGCAGGTGCCGATGAAGAACAGTTGGCGGATGTCCGGACAGAGCTTGAGTTCCTCGAACGCCGCAACCGCTACCGCGCCGGTGAGTTTCAGGACAGCGATTTGGTTGCGGTGAGTGAGCTGTCCATCCGACGCAGAGTACAACCGCGGGTTAATGCGGGTGTGCCTGGCGGGAAAGTGGACCTCAGTTTTACGGTGGATGAGCAGGGCGATGTGCTGGATATCAGTGTCATTGAAGCTGATCACCCGCAGCTTGAACTCGCGGCGCGTGAAGCCCTGGCACGGTGGCGCTTTGAGCCCTATGCGGAAGCAGGGCGACCGCTGCCGGTTCGCACCATGATTCGAATGAGGATAGAAACCTGATGGCTAGAATTTTGATCGTTGACGATTCTCAGGTCGAGCTTGTGCATATGGTTCGAATCGTGGAAGAAATGGGCCATGAAGCACTGGTTGCCCGTTCGGGTGAAGAGGGTGTGCTGGTTGCGACCCAGGAAAGGCCGCATGTGATCGTGATGGACGTCGTGATGCCGGGCGTGAATGGCTTTCAGGCGACCCGCCAGATTAAACACAGTGCAGAGACGCGTCATATCCCCATCATCATGGCTTCGGTAAAAGACCAGGCTGTCGACATTGCGTGGGGGCAAAGGCAGGGGGCGGATGATTATCTGGTAAAGCCGGTCCTTGCGCGTGATCTGATGCCAGCAATCGACGCTGCGCTGCGTTCGCATTCCCCGTCCCGCAATAAGCGTGCTTAACTTCTGTTAAGACCTGTCTTCAGGCCTGTCCTGCGACCTGTCTCAATACGCGTGTCTTGAGGGTCCGAAACGACTATCGGACCATTCTCTGGTAGAATATGCGCCCCTTATATTCAGCAGGTTGCGAGCTTGCGTCCGCCAGTGACGCGTTGCGCGCTGGCCTCATGCAAACATTGTCGGATCATTTATGAGCTTGTACACAGATTACCTAGAAGAAATTGCAGCCCGGAAAGAGCAAGGGTTGAACCCAAAACCCATAGAAGATGCAGCCCTGGTGGAGGAACTGGTCGCGCAGATCAGCGACGCAGAGCACGAACACAGAGCTGATTCCCTTCAGTTCCTCATCTACAACACGCTCCCTGGCACAACATCAGCTGCAGGTGCAAAGTCGCAGTTTCTCAAAGACATTATCACCGGCGACGTAGTTGTCCCCGAAATTGAGCCTGGGTTTGCATTTGAGCTGCTCTCGCACATGAAAGGCGGACCTTCGGTTGACGTGCTGCTCGACCTGGCGCTGGGCGATGATGCGGCAGTTGCGAGGGATGCGGCAGAGGTCCTGAAGACTCAGGTTTTCCTCTATGAGGCGGATACAGACCGATTAGCAGCCGCCTATGCTGACGGCAACGAGATTGCGACTGAGCTGCTGGAAAGCTATGCGCAGGCCGAATTCTTCACAAAACTGCCCGACATCGATGAAAAAATTCAGGTGGTTACCTACGTCGCTGCTGAGGGTGATGTGTCGACCGACTTGCTTTCACCTGGTAACCAAGCTCACTCCAGATCCGATCGTGAGTTGCATGGGAAGTGCATGATCTCCAATGCGGCGCAGTTTGAAATCCAGGGACTGCAGGGCCAGCATCCGGGTAAGCAAATTATGCTGGTTGCTGAAAAGGGCACCATGGGCGTGGGATCGTCCAGGATGTCCGGCGTGAATAATGTGGCGCTCTGGACTGGCAAGCAGGCGAGTCCTTACGTGCCCTTCGTAAACATCGCGCCGATAGTGGGAGGCACAAACGGCATTTCTCCTATTTTCCTGACAACCGTTGGCGTAACCGGCGGCATCGGTATCGATCTGAAGAACTGGGTTAAAAAACTGGATGCTGACGGACAGCCCGTGCTCGACGAAAACGGAGATCCAGAGCTTGAGCAGGTGTACTCAATTGCGACGGGTACGGTGCTCACCATCGATACGAAGAACAAGAAACTCTACGACGAATCAGGTGAGACAGTGCTCGCCGATATTTCTTCGGCGCTGACCCCTCAGAAGGTTGAGTTTATTCGCGCTGGTGGATCTTATGCCATTGTGTTTGGCAAGAAGCTGCAGAGTTTTGCCGCCGCAACTTTGGGTATAGAGACACCTCCCGTGTTTGCGCCGTCCAAAGAAGTGTCTCACGACGGTCAGGGTTTGACTGCTGTTGAGAAAATATTTAACGCAAACGCGTTGGGTGTCGGTGAAGGAACCGTGCTGCACGCTGGGTCTGATGTCCGTGTCAAAGTGAACATTGTGGGTTCCCAGGACACAACTGGTCTTATGACTTCGCAGGAATTGGAAGCGATGGCGGCAACCGTCATTTCTCCCACGGTGGATGGTGCTTACCAATCTGGTTGTCATACCGCATCGGTCTGGGACCAGAAAGCACAAACCAACATTCCAAAACTCATGAGCTTCATGAACAAGTTTGGACTGATCACCGCGAGAGACCCGGAAGGTGAATATCACGCTATGACCGATGTCATTCACAAAGTGTTGAACGACATCACGGTGGATGACTGGTCTGTGATCATCGGTGGTGACTCCCATACGCGCATGTCCAAGGGCGTCGCTTTCGGAGCAGACTCCGGAACCGTGGCACTTGCTCTGGCCACCGGCGAGGCAACGATGCCCGTGCCGGAGTCGGTGAAGGTAACTTTTAAAGGTGAACTGAAAGACCACATGGACTTCCGCGACGTTGTGCACGCAACGCAAGCACAGATGCTCAAGAAGTTTGGCGACAATGTCTTTCAGGGCAGGGTGATTGAAGTTCACATAGGCACACTTCTGTCGGACCAGGCCTTTACGTTTACCGATTGGACCGCTGAGATGAAGGCAAAAGCGTCTATCTGTATCTCCGAAGATGAGACCCTCATCGAGTCTCTGGAGATCGCGAAAGGACGTATTCAGATCATGATCGACAAAGGCATGGACAATGCCAATCAAACGCTGAAGGGATTGATCGATATTGCGGACCTGCGCATCCAGGAAATCAGAAGCGGCCAGAAACCCGCCCTGCGACCGGATGACAATGCAGAATACGCGGCTGAATTGGTTGTTGATCTGGATGAGATCGTCGAACCCATGATTGCCGACCCTGACGTGAACAACGCGGACGTATCGAAACGTTATACCCACGATACAATCCGTCCGATCTCGTTTTACGAAGCTGAGAAGCAGGTTGACCTTGGCTTTGTTGGTTCCTGCATGGTGCACAAGGGTGATCTGAAGATCGCAGCGCAAATGCTCCGTAACATCGAAGCTAAAGATGGGGGTGTGACGTTTAAGGCTCCGTTGGTGGTTGCGCCGCCAACCTACAACATCGTTGATGAACTCAAAGCGGAAGGCGATTGGGAAATTCTGCAGAAATACGCAGGGTTCGAATTTGATGATGCGGCTCCGAAAAACAGTGCGCGCACCGAATACGAGAATACGCTCTATCTCGAACGCCCCGGTTGTAACCTGTGCATGGGTAACCAGGAAAAGGCTGCCAAAGGGGATACCGTACTGGCCACCTCCACGCGTCTCTTCCAGGGTCGAGTTGTGGAAGATTCGGACGAAAAGAAAGGTGAGTCATTGCTCGCTTCGACACCGGTGGTTGTGTTGTCGACGATCCTGGGTCGCACGCCAACCCTCGATGAGTACAAGTCGGCGGTTGATGGCATTGTGCTGACCGAATATGCACCGCCGCTTCAAGACCCTGTCTCAGCCGCATAAGAGCAGGCTAACGTGTCGGCAGTGGA
This sequence comes from Candidatus Azotimanducaceae bacterium, assembly GCA_965227885.1. Classification (GTDB taxonomy): domain Bacteria; phylum Pseudomonadota; class Gammaproteobacteria; order Pseudomonadales; family Azotimanducaceae; genus UBA4421. The sequence continues at coordinate 5,085,124 of OZ245781.1, read as the reverse complement.
AACCAGCTTAGCTACGCTGGGGGAGATGTTGCCCGCAGCGGATGCGGGGGTGATAAAAGCCCTCGCGCCAACGGGCAAGCTGCGTGCGGGCATCAATTTGAGCAACTTCCTGCTTGTCACCGGTGAATCAGATGCGGGTGCTCCTCAAGGCGTTTCTCCAGGCATGGCTGAAGCGTTGGCTGCTTTGTTAGGTGTCGCAGTTGAATACGTTACTTTCCCCTCCCCGGGTGGGGTTGCAGATGCGGCAGAGCAGGATGCCTGGGATATCGGCAACATCGGCGCCGACCCAGCGCGAGCAGCTTTCATTGCGTTCACAGATGCATACTGCGAAATAGAAAGCACCTGCTTGTTGCCATCGGGCTCAAGTGTTCAATCCTTTGCAGATGTCGATCAGCCGGGAGTGCGGATTGCCAGTAAATCGCGAGCGGCCTACACGCTGTGGTTGGAGCGAAACCTCAAAGCAGCAGAGTTGGTGCTCTTCGATTCGATAGACGAATCCTTTGATGGCTTTGTTGCGCAGCAACTCGATGTGCTTGCGGGCTTGCGGCCTAGACTGTTAGAGGACCAACAGCGCCTCGAAGGCGCGCGTTTGCTACCGGACAAATTTGCCGCGGTGCAACAGGCGATCGGCACGCCGAGTAATCGCGACGCTGCAGGGGCTCAATATCTGCAGACGTTTGTGACGGCCGCCAAGCAATCAGGCCTGGTGCAGGCGCTGATCGATGCCCACGGAGTTGCAGGCAAACTTTCCGTCGCTGACTAGTAAGCGGAAGCGCCCGGCAGGTAGCGGTCGCGATTTCGTACGTCGAACTCAATCTCAAGATTTGCCAGCCCGCGCAGAAAAACGTTAGGGACGTGTAGAAACGCCTCGCCGGAGTTTTTCGCGCGAATGTTCTCCAGCCGGTTCAGCAATATCGTGAAGGTCGAATAGATCTCCTGACGCGAGAGGGCAGCACCTGGGCAATGGTGAGGTCCAGAGCCGAAGGCGAGATGTTTGCCGGCTTTGTCCCGGAACGGATCAAAGTTCTCACCGTCAGCGAAGTGATCTTCGTCCCGATTTGCGGACGCATAACCCAGAGCCAGACTTGCTCCTTTGGGAATGGCTACACCGCCTACTTCAGTGTCTTCGACAGCAACACGCCACAGGTGCAGTACAGGTGTTTCGAAACGCAGAGCCTCCTCGACGAAGTTGCGTAACCCTTCAGGATTGTCGCGCAGTTGATCCATCAGCCCAGGGTCTTTCAAGAGCAGCATAAGTGCGGAGCCAAGCGCGTTTGTCGTGGTTTCATTGCCACCTGTCAGCAGCTGATCCAGCAGATCCTGGAGTTCGTACATGTCCAAAGGCCGCTCGGTACCGTCAGGCATTTTGATTTGCGTATTGGCAAGATCGGAGATGATATCGTCCTGTGGTGAATTGCGGCGGTCTTCAATAACCGAGGCAAAAAAGTGTTGCGCTTCGACAACCAGCTTGGCTGACGCCAAGGCTTGTTCCGCATCGATGAATCCGCCGCCCGGCGCGAGCATCGCATCTGACCACTCTTTCAAGCGCCAGATCATGTCGCGGGGTACCCCCAGCTGATCGGCGATTACGGAGCAGGGTAACGGTACAGCATACGACCAGACAAAATCGGTCTGACCTGCATCGATGAATTCGTCGATCAGATCGTTAACCGCCGTCTCGATGTAGTCGGTCATCGTGCGCACGCGCTTCACGGTAAAGGCGTGATTGATGAGACGCCGGTAGGAGGTGTGCAGGGGAGGATCGGTACGCTGTAAGGTGGAGACACGCTGCCACCCATGCTCGGTCCGGTAACTCTCGGCAACTGTCCGCGCTTCCCCACCCCGAGAGCCTAGCGTGTGCAGGTCGCTGGAGAACAGCTCCGGATGTTTCTTAACAAAGCGTATGTCCTCGTACCGGCTGACATACCAGGCCTGTATCTCTTCCATGAAATAAACCGGCGAGTTCTTCCGGATGGCAGCAAAGTAGGGGAAAGGGCACTCGCGAGTTTCTTCATCCAGTAAATTGAAGTCTGCCGGGGTCTGGTTCATAACATCTGCCGATTGTCGGTCCCAGCATTGTACTTAGTCAGCCAGTGTTGGCACCAATTGCTGATTTCAGATCCTCTAACCTGATCGGCTTTGGGAGAAAGTCGTCCATACCCGCCTCGATGCAACGGGCACGATCTTCTGCTGTGGCATTGGCCGTGAGCGCGATTATCTTCGGTTGCTGTATACCCGGTAATTCGCGGATAAGCTGGGTAGCTTCCAAGCCGTCCATGGTTGGCATCTGCAAATCCATCAGCACAAGGTCGAAGTCGTTCGCCTGAACTTCACGCATAGCCTCTTGTCCGTTGTTCGCAACAGTGGGTTCCAGACCCAGCTTCGCGAGCATGCGGGTCGCTACTGTCTGATTAACTTTGTTATCTTCTGCTAGAAGTACTCGGAGATTTGGACTTATGTCAGAGGCGACACTGTCAGCTGCGTGGGTTTTTACTCGCAAGGTTGTGGGGAAGTTCAAATCGATGAAAAAAACAGCACCTTGGCCGAGATCACTGGAAACGCTAATTTGACCACCCATTTGATCGATAATTTTTTTCGAGATGGCCAATCCGAGGCCGGTGCCACCGAATTTTCTGGTAGTTGAGGCATCTGCTTGAACAAAAGGGGAAAAAAGCGATTGTTGTGCCTCTTGGCTGATGCCGATGCCGGTATCGACGACGCGGAGTTGAATTTGAGCCCGCTGATTTGCAGTGCTCGTAATATTAGTGTCAATCTGAATGCTACCACGTTCGGTAAACTTGCAGGCGTTTGCCAGCAGGTTAACTAGTACCTGTTTCAAGCGCAACGGGTCGCCCAGATAGTCATCGCTGGGCTGCTCTCCTGAGATCACCAGATCCAAGCCTTTTGTTTCGATGGCTTGGCGTACTATATCCGCACTCGCCTCTATTACTTCTGATAGTGAGAATGGTTTCTCCTCCAAGTCGACTTTTCCAGCATCAAGTTTCGTAAAATCCAGAATGTCGTTAATAGTCGCCAGGAGCGTTTCGCTGCAGCTCTGGATCACCTTTACGTGTTTCTTCGCTTCGTGTGAGAGTTGCTCGCCTTGTAACAATGATGCCATGCCGATCACACCATTTAGCGGAGTGCGAATTTCATGACTCATGTTTGCCAGGAATAAGGTACGCGCTTCTGCAGCGGATTCAGCGTTACATCGTGCCTCCTCTAGCGCTTCCTCACGTTCGACGTGTTGAGTGATATCAGAAAACACGCCTAGCTTTCTTGTCGGTTTGCCACGCTCAAAAACGTAGTGCCGCGAGAGTGCACCCAGAGGTTTGTCCCTGCGCCTGTCCTAACCTGTCCAATGGCATCATAGGTATCGCTGTCGGTAAAGAATGATTTGATTTGCTCTGCAAACTCCTCGTTTTCCGGGATGTCCGTCAGCACCTGCTCAAACGAGAGCTGGCTGCTATCGATATCTACCTTCATGATTTGGTACGTTGAGTTAGACCATGTTACCTGGTGCGTGCGCATGTCCACTTCCCAGGTGCCCACCTGGGCGAACTCCTGAGATTCATCCAACTCTGTGATTTTGCGTCGTAACAGATCCTGACTCTCGTAGAAACTTATGAACAACAAGCCGATGAAGACGGCAGTAATGATCATCAGAGCGCTGTAAGTCATCGGCGAAAAGATGGGGTTTTTTAGCGTCCACGCAACACTGATCACACAAGTACACCAGACCGTGACCTGCATATTCAGCCATCTTCGGTTGTCCACAACGCAACAGATCATGGTCAGCACAACCAAGTTTGCGATGGCTATTTCATGTGAAAGGTTGGTTGTGTATGTCATTGATGACATGTGCAGAGTGAGTGGTAATAAGCAGAAGAGGGCCCACGCGTGATGATTTCGGGATACCCACGAGACGCGGGCGGCGAACAGCGCGAATGCACCCATCCCGCCTGCAACGACAAAACGTGTTGCGTTGTCTGAGGGATCTTCCGCCAAAATTCTGGCACCCGCGTTAACAAGCATCAGAATGCTCCCAATCGCCATAAACAGGCGATAGCGGGTCAGACTGTCGAGTTCTAACAAATTCGGCAAAAAGAACGCCTAAACATAACTGGTCCTAAGTTTCAGTTTAGTTAAGTTCTTTCAACTCACAGGGGATTTGGTGGCTATTCGAGGGATGGCATCGTTCGGCTGTTTGACAGCGAGAGCGACCAGCAAAAGACAGATCAAACCGCCAATGCAGGCGTAGGCGGCAGCGTTGAATGTACCGAAGTAGTCGAGTGCCAAGCTGAAGAAAACCGGACCAATTGCGCTGGCGGTGACGGTAAGGCTGGTATTCAAGCCGCTGATCTCGCCAAGATGCAGCGCTCCGTAGTGTCGTATAAAAACGAGATTCGACAAAACGCCCCAAAGACCGCCGCCCACGCCAAATCCCGCCACCAGCAACCAATAGCCCCAGCCCTGAGAAAGGTGGGTGAGGCCGTAGGCGCCGGCTATGAAGGCAATCAACATGAGCAGCAACAGAGGTTTGAGCCGCATATGGTCTGCCATCGCCGACGCTGAAAGATTGGTTGTTAGAGAAACGACAGCCTGGGGAATGAAGTACGCGAAAGCCTCTGCGCGGCTGCGACCCGCAGCCTCGAAAATAGCGACGATATGAAAGGTCACCGCTGTGCCAAACAGCGCGTGAATGGAAAGTGACATCGCGTAGATCCAGAATACGGGATCGGTACGTACCTGGGCCAACGTGAAGGCAGCACCGCCAGGCGACTTTTGCGTATCTTCATCGACATGAACGTTGCTGCCGTCGGGTTGCAATCCACAGGTTTCGGGGAAGTTGCGAACCAGGAGCAGGGCGAGTAAAGCAAACCCGAAACCTACAATGCCCGCCATCCAAAAGAGTGCGCCACGCCATCCCGCACTATCCATCAACCAGGCGATCAGAAGTGGGGCGATGGAAAAGCCAAGCGAGACAAACACGCCGCGCACACCTGAAACAAGACCGCGACGTTTCTCAAACCAAACAAGTAGCACGTTGCGGCTGGCACTTGTAAGCACTCCCTGTCCCGCGAAACGCACGCCGAAATAGCCGAGCACCATCAACGGAAAAGCGAGCGTCGCAGCGGCCACCCCAAGCAGCGCAAGTCCTTTCGTGAGTTTGTCGACAACCGCCAGGAACAGCACCATGACGCCGAGCAGCGCACTGGAACCCACGAGCATGGCGCGCGCGCCAACCTGGTCGTACCAGCGGCCGGCGCGCGTGAGAAGGAGCGCGCTGGTAACAGTTCCCAGCAGGTAGGCTGTGGACAGCTGCGTTCGGGATAGACCGGTTGTCGCGATAAAGGCATCGGCAAACACTGCCATTCCCATCGTCTGGCCAGGAATGCTGGCTAGAAATCCGAGCGTTGAAACGACGAGGATTACCCAACCGTAGAAAAACGGCAGACGCGCAGCTTTAAAAGGCCAATCTCCTAGAAAAGTGTCTGCAATTGATGTTGGGGAACTCAATGGGCGGTTCTGTATTCCTGTCTACTGGTTCCGCGAAAGAGAAGACCAAGGAGTGCTGGGAGAACGGTCAAGTCAAAGATCAATGCACTTGAGATACACAGTGCTGCGAGAGATGACCGCTCTGCAGTAAGCAAAAAATCAGACGCACCTAGCATTGCGAAGCCGCCGCTGATGATCAATGTTGTAGCGAAAATTCCAACCCCACACTGTCTTATGGAATTGGAGATAGCTGATTCAACTGGCTGTCCAAGTTCTAGTTGTTTTCGAAACTTTAGAATGATGTGAATCGTATCGTCGACAATTATTCCAAACGACACGCTGTAGACAGTGGTAGCGGCCAGATTGAACTCACCACCGAGCCAGCCCCACATGCCAAAAGATGCCACCAAGGGCAATGTGTTTGGGACGATGGAAACGATGCCTAGTTTCAACCTTCGGAATACCCCAAACATACATACAGCCACCAGCACAAAGATGACTATGGACCCATTTACCATCGCGTCAAAATTTTCTGCGCTCAGCTGTGCCAGGGCTAAACCTATGCCGGCGAGCCGGACCTGAGAACCTTCATTTTCATCAACCAAAGTCTTAGCTGTTGCTAAGATCTCCGAGGCCTGTTCGATCTGCGCAAAACTGTCGGCGTTGTGTCCGTCAAAATACCACAGCGCGTAGTCTGCTCGACCCGTTTCAAGCTTGGTGTAAACACCGGCCTTGACCAATGTTTCTGTTGAGAAGGCTTTAACGTCCGCGAGCCTCTGGCCATCGAGTACAACACCAGGATTTTCCTGCTGAATCAACCTCTCCAGCGCTCGTCTGTTTGTAAACGGGGTGTACCAGTAACCAGGCTGCGTATCCAAGGTTGTCGCAAGAGCCTGAAATACTGGGACTTCAGCTTTGTTTCTTATCGCCTGGCGGACGTTCACGAGATCGTTAAGAGAAGAAGGCAGTACCAACGTGACGGTGTCTGCGCCAAGGTAGCCTGTCTCGATGAGGTTCTGCGATCGGCTAAAGTCGGTATCTGGCGCAAACCAGCCTGCCAAGCTGTCATTAATTTTCGTTTGCAAGCCACCGTAGAGCAGGATCGCAACAACCAACGTTGCTAGTGTCAAAACCTGCGTACTTTTTCTTGCAGAATAATCTGCTATGCGTGCCAACCAATCGGCGAGACTTAGGACCGTTTGGCTTGCCGCTTGGATTCTCACCAACAGGAAGGGTAAGCAAAAAATACATCCGAGCATAGCAAGCCATGCGCCAAACATGACGATGTATGCCATGACAACAATGGGTTCGGACGGGCTGAACAGTAGTGCCAATTGCGCGAAAACGGTAGTTACAGTGGTCGCCAAAATCGGGATTTGGTTGAGTTTTAAGGCCTCGATCACCGCTTGGCGAGCAGGCACACCTTCGGTTCGATGTGCATAGAAACTGTTGGAGAGATGTAGTACATCAGCCACCGCCAACGTACCTACCAGAAGCAGTCCGGCGATGGATAGATTGGAAAGCGACAGATTCAGATACCCGGCAAGTCCAGCTGAAGCAAGCATGGGCAATACGACTAGAGCAAAGAGCACCGCGGTAAGTGCGAAGGATCTGAATATCAAAAATATGATCAACACGATCATCACCAGCGCGATGGGAAAAATCATGCGCAGATCCTGCCTGACTACCTCCAAGGCCGCGTGATCAAACAACGTAGAACCCGTTAGGAGTAGCTCATCTCCAGGCGCAAGCAGCTGAAGATCCTGTTCTATTTTTGCGGTGGCGGTTTTGAGTTCCTCAATTTTTGTACGACGGGTACCAACACCGTCGTCGAAGTCGACGGTGATGAGTATCGCGGCAGAGTTTGACTCCCCGGAGATGAATCGTTTGGAGACGTTTGGCAGATTGGGTACGAGTGTGCTGAATTGGGCGAGACCTTCGTCCGAAAAAAGATCTTCTCCAAACGCAATCGGTGCAGCCTTAACCTGGCTCCTCTCGAAATCGGTAACTACTTTTTCTTGATCGAATAGTGACTGAACAGAGGCAACATAGGGGAGCTCCTCCGCTCGTTGGATTGCGGTAGCGTATTGAAGAAAGCTAGCCGTGCTGTAAAGCTCTTGTTCTGGCACATAAAGTAGAATCAGGCTCTCCTGACCATCTCCTTGCCGCTCTGAAATCCAATCGGACGCCTCGAGGGCTTTGTTACCTTCACCGATGAAAGCTCGATAGTCGTTGTCCACCTTAATCTGGAACAATCCGAGACTTAGAAAAACGAAAATGCAGACGCCAACAACACAGAAGACGCTCATTGACGCAGCCACTTTATTGGCAAGCCACTCGTTCATAGCTCTTTCAAGTTCCGGTAAATTCGATTCGAACGGGGTTTATCGGACGGAGGCTGACACCTGCCCGTGGACTGGGGAGCGATTTTTCAGGTGATCGAATTTGGAAGCGGTGCAGGATACGTGTTGTTAACAATGATAGAAGAAATAGACCTAGGTGCATTCCGACACATTGGCGAGCACCAACACCAAACGGGAGGTATTGCTCAAGTTCTGAGGCTTTGTTGTGCTGCCAACGGTCGGGATCAAATTTGTTGGGATGGGTCCAAAGCATGTTGTGGCGATGAATGATCCAGGGCGAGATGCAGACCAGTTCGCCTCTTTTAATCACACCTACCGCTGTTTCATGACTCCGTGTGGCTTGGCGGTATATCAGCGGTAGGGGCGGATATAACCGCAGCACCTCCAGGATGAATCTGTCTTTTTCGGTTGCCCCAAGCATCGGTGATTTGCTGACTCCACTTGAGGATCTCAGACGGTCCTGTAGGTCGGGGTGCATTGATAGTGTTGCCAGAGCCCATGTACAGGATACGGCGACAGACTCAAATCCAGTGAGAATTGAAACGATGAAATCTCGCTTTGAAACGTTTTGCACATTTGCAATCGAGCTGCTCCAGGCCGTATCGAGCGTGGCTAGTTCGCGTTCTATCTGCTCGTTGAAACTGCTTGCCGCAGCTTTTGCGTCGCGCATTTTTTTTGAGATAAAGCTGGCGGGTACTCCCATCGCATCGAAGTGGTCGAAATTTTCGATTACTGATCGGTGCAGATCTATTTGCCCTACCAACTCGTCATCTACCCGAACGTGATCTTTGTTGATCGAATAGATGATTAAGATATCTACGATCGTTTTCAGAAGCTCGGGCAACACGTTTATTGCGTTGTTCTGTTGACGAAACTTCTGCAGCAGTTCGTCTATTCGAGCTTCTACCATTGCCGTGGTTTCTGGGTCGTCAAAACTTTTGCGGCTAAGTAATCTAGTGCTGATCCTTCGCTGCGCTCGCCAGTCTTCATCCTCCGCGACGATGAGTCCGTTGCCAAGGGAAGGTGATAGGACCCGCAGGTGCAGGTTGGATAGGCGAAAACCGTCGGCACCCTTGCCGCAGATCCACTTTACCGTGCCAGGATCGCTTATGACGGACATCGTCCCAGCCAATAGTCGCTTTTTCGAGCGGAAGTTGCTGTAACAGTCCGCCGGAAACAGTTCCAGGGCGTTTTCTCGCGCTATCGGCAGCCAGTGCCTCAGCTTTGGCCAACTATCAGGTGCGCCATCCCAGCTGGTAGATTGCAGACGTTCGGACAACGAATGGGTTCGATATCTATTAGCTGGAGATGGCTATACCTGCTGGGCCAGCACAGGTTGTGCTGACGTTGGTGGTAATTTCACCCTCACTCTCCAGCTCGAACTCTGAAGATTCGCAAGTGGTGACCCAATCCAACTCGAGCAGCTGTGCACCCGCGGGAAGTTTCTTGTTGTCCGTCCACTTTAGATCTTCTGCGGAGGCTTGACTGAGAACGTCGCGACGAATAAAGCCGGTTGCGACAGGCTCAATCACCTCAAAATCATCTTCAGCATTATATCCTACAAGCAACCAATCGCTGTCCTTGACGTTGCCAAATACATGAACGCTTTCGTTACCTGCTACTTTCTCCACTACATCATAGGTAGTTCCTGGACCTGAACGCATATTTACAGTGCCGCTCGGTCCGCGCGCATCTCCCGCAACAACAAAGGTTCCATCGACGTTTGGCAGTCGTGCTTTGTCGACAAAAATCTGAGTTCTGACAATTTTTTCCTCTTTGTTCCCCTGGGGTGTGATGGTGAGCTGACCACCACTATCCGGCAGAGCAACGACTTGCGGTTCACCGGTTTCGAGGGCCTCCGCAGCTTCCTCCAAGACCTGGCGCTTTTCACGCTCACTCAGATGCTGTGCGATTTTATCGCCCAGCAACTTACCCGCATAACCAACCGCCACTGCTGCTGCAGCGCAAAGTAACTGTGACTCTGGATCATCCCCTTTTTTGTTTTGACAAACGCCGTACGCGACAACACCGACACCAACACCTACAAGGTTTCCGATTTGCTCGCGATATTGCTCTGGCATGGTTTCGCAGGAACCACTGAGTAGCGCGGCAATTACAATGATGGTTGTTTTTCTCAGATGCATAGTTCTTCCCTGTTTCTTTCTCTGTTTTAACGGGATTTGATTGAGTGTTCAAGATTGACTTACACAATCACTTGTTAAACTCTATCGACTTAAAGGAGGACGAATCGTTAGTTCATGGAAGTTGGCATAATTCACCGCACTGCGGTGATATTTCAGTGTGCCCTTGTCGCACGCTTTCGTTGCATTTGGATGACGGTCGCAGCAGTCATATTTTGCCTGTCTGGGGTCACCCACGCGGATGTAGCGATCAAATCAACAGTGCCATCCAGCATTCCAGAACTGTTCCACTCGATGATGCAGCTACCTCCCGACGAGCGGCGAAAGGTAGCTGGTGAGTGGCGAGAAATCGCAACAACCCGCCTAACTGCCAATCCAGAAGATCTCGATGCAAAAAAACTAACTGCGGTTGCCTATGGGGTATTGGGAAAACGCGCAACACGTGGTGAAGCTCTGAAAGAGAAGTTTGCAACGACGAGTCGCAAACTGCTGGACGAACTGGTTGGTCTTGAACCACATGATCCCTGGGTAAAAGTACTTGATGGGCTTTGGCACCTCGAAGTGTCCCGAAGGGGGGGGATGATGGCCGGATTTATGCTCGGTGCTTCAACCCGGAAGGGCAACGAAATTCTTGATAGCGCTATGGAGATGGGCCGCGATCCACTCATTGCGTATTTACACGCAACCAGTCTCTATGCCTATGGCGATTCTTTGTCACACAAAGAAGCAGGCGATGCTCTAGCCAAGGGCAAGATATTACTTTCGGAAGAACCTGCTTCTGAAGCGTTGCAGGAATTGTATGAAAAAGTTGATATGTTGCTAGCTGCAGGGGACGTGGACGCGCTCACGGACTTTGCCCAAAGTCAGTAACAACACGATCAAACAGGAAGTTTTCGGAGAAAAAATGTACTCATTCAAACGCAATATATTTTTGGTTTCTGTGTCGTTAGTTGTCGCACAGCTTTTTGTAGCAACGATCGTGCAAGCGGCGGGTAATAGGCCGATTCAGTATACCCCCGGGAGAGAAATAGCTGCCTTTTTTGACGGACCCCAATGTGATGCGCGGGTAAAACTCTTGCTACGCGGGAAGAGCCGTGATTCATACACATCGGGCCAGACTTTGGCGGCGGCTTTAATAAACGCCGTAACGTTGATTGTTCGCAATCAGTGTCCGGCTGTAAAAGTGGTCTCAGCAAACGGCGTCGTGGATGGAGAGAAGGTTTATACCGGCGTTGCCGATAGGGCGACTAACTGGCGGGTCGTTGAGGTGGGCAGTGGCGGTTCTGATTTGCTGTCCAGCGGGGTACTGAGTTCAGAACCGGAAAAGACGACCTTTGCCCAATCAGGAAGTTTCGTTACTGCCGCAGTTTTGGCTGAGAAGACCAATAGTGCAGCCTATTTATGCGATAACTACCAATCCAGCTCGGACACCTGTAAGAATTTGTCGCATCTTGAACGACACGGGGACGGGCGCATCACAATTACTGCCAGCCAGTATCGTTCTGATGACGGCACTATAGCCAGCATAAAATATGAGTCAGTGCCCTCCGCGGATGGCTTTATCTGCACAAATCCTCAGGAAGCCGTCATTACGGTGACCGAAGGTAACATGAGCGAAGATGGACGTGCTGCGCTTGCAGAAGATCTCACGTTGCGTATTAAAGATCGTGGTGAAGAGGTTTGTTTTGGTTACCAGATGGAGGGTAGCCTGCTGCGTTCACAAACATTTGATGCTGATGGATACCCGATCACGCAGATTGTTGAAGTTACGGCGTTTGATAAGGCACCCCAACTTCGATTTGAAAGCTAGATGGCCGAGATGCGTCAGTTTGCTCTCTCTCTATGGATGTGTCTTCTACTGGTTAGCAGTATTGCGGCGCGTGCGTCTTCCGAAGCAGATGCAGCAAGGTCGGTGGCATGGTTACAAGGATTCGCATGTCCCTCGCCCGGTCAACCGCTTCAAGTTGGTGGCTTGGAAACAGCGGCGAAAACGCAAGCCAGCAAAGCAACCAATCTAAAATATGCGCAGCAAAGCATCACCGATATCCGCCAAGCGATAAATGTTCGCAATCAGACGCAGCAGGAGCTGTCGCAACAAAAACGAATCAGCAAAGGCATGCAAAGGAGCCTCGACAAAGTTGACGCGCGGATCAGAGAACGAGTAGCGAAGATGTCAGTCGCGTTGGTGCAATGGTCGTTAGCAGAGTATGTGGAGTTGTCCAGGCTTGACCCTCAGTTTGACGCAAGTTCAAACAACCCTCATCCATTAACGCCGTTCGGCGATCGTCTTGTAACTATTTCCGGGATCGCCAGTCACTATGCCTCGCAACCTGGAGTTGGTGAATATCTGGCTCCGATTCCAGGGGCTGTCGAGGCGTGCTTGCGCCAGGCTCAAACCAAGGTTGTTGAGTACAACCAGAGCTACCTTGAAAGAAGTCTTAATGCAGCGAAATCGAGTCAAGCTGCGCAGCGGTTGATTGCACGTTATGACGTCTTCAAGACCGGGTGGGGAGGCAATCCGCCGCGGGCAATTGTGGCTGCACGGCGTGTGGTAAAAGAGCTCGAGGAAAATGAGCGACGACTCGCGGATGCTGCAGAGCGGGAACGTCAGAAACAACTGGAAGAAGACCGTCGACGTCAAGAGGAAGAACGGCAGCGACTCATCGCAGCCGCAGAAAAAAATATGCCCAACGCCCAACAACTGGTATCCGCACTGAGATCCCGTGATGTTGCAAGAGCAACTCAGGTCATGTCGAGTGGTGTGGTTATGACGTCTTCGCAGACGTCAGCCCGTAGAGGGATAGAACAGGTTGAAAGAGCCTTACGTGACCGCTTTGCCTCCACCGATACGCCGCCGCGAATATATGAACCGCGAATTTCAAGTCGGGGGGAAATCTACGTTGAACTGCGTTCCTCTAAAGGTTCGGGTACGATGAGATTGGCATTTAACGACAATCAGAAAATAACTCGAATAGATACTAGATAGGGACTATGAACAACTGGATACCTGCTTCCGTCTTGGTAGTTGTAGCGCTCGTTGCGGTGGCGTTGGGGTACTTTATTGGCTTGCCCGAAGAAAGCCTGGATGAGTTGGATGAGCCATTCTCAGCGTTTGATCTTGTTTCTGAGTGTGATTTGTTGGCGGCTCATCCAAGTGATGCCGAACGAACCGCCGAAGGTGTGACCGAGGATGAGATTGTACCTAAGCTTGCGATTATCGCGTGCCAAACTGCTTTGGAGGATGATCCGACCGAGCCACGTTACGCGTTTCAACTGGGTCGCGCATTGCTTGCGGTTAACCGTGAAGAAGAAGCGAGAGCTCAATTGGTGAACGCATCTAATGCAAGTTACGCAGCGGCTAACGCTTATCTTGGCGACATCTATCAGTTTGGCCTGGGCGCAGAAGTAAGCGTTGCACTCGCGAAAGACTATTATGAGAAAGCGGCAGCCCTTGGCTTCGAACCCGCCAAGGCACAACTCGAACAAATCAATTTTGAGCCTTCTTTATATATTTCAAAAACGATCAGCGCGTTTTATTCGAAAGACTTCGGAACGGTAACGCAGCAATCCAAAAGTGCTGCGTTGCGAAACTATGTTTATACGTTTGTGCAGTCGTTTGCCAACGAATGTGAATTGAAACTTGATCCGCCCAGTCTCGTACGTCTTTATCGTTATAGGTATCCCGAGGATTATAGTTGGGAAGCAGAGATGGATAACGTCATCATAGGAATCCAAACCGAGATTGGTGAATCGGATGCAGGCGTGTTTGTCGAGCGGCATGGATGTGAAGGTCCGGTTGCAAAAACAACCTTTGCCAACATTAACGAGTTTTTCGCATCGACTTGAATGAGAGTGGGTGAGTAAGAGGTAGATGAGCAGGAGTAGGTACATGAAACAGTTAGCAATATTGGTTTGTTTCTGTGGGTTTGGTTTCGGTGCACACGCGGCGGAAGATGCGGATGATCCGTTTGCGATGTTTGATCAAAAACCAACAGCGGAGGAGGCGGCGAAACCTGCTCCGCAACAACAGTCCCCGAAGCCGCCCGCCTCTACATCGAGACCAGCAGCAAATTCAAGAGCGCTCGAGCTCTATTGTTGGGGAAACGTCAATCGATACACCGGTGACAATGTCATGGAAACCATGGCTTTCGAATTCATAACTGTTGCTGATACGGCCGCGAAGTCCCACACGGCAAAAACGGTTATCAAAGGACCATTGTTGAGAACGGGTGCTACGTACAGCTTAATTCCCATCAATTCTCAAATGATGGTGTTAAATGCTGAATCTACCCGTTCTGAAATATCGATTCCCACCTTACAACTGAATATGCAAACTTCCGCACTCTCTGGAAGTGGAACTGTTGATATGAGTGAGGCTCGTGGACGCCTTTCTCAGCGACTCGAATCCAGAGGCATGAATACTCGGGGCTCCGTACTATTGCAACGTGGTTTGGACAGCAAACGGCGTGCCGCGGTAGATGGGTACTGTCAGGCAGTCGAGTAGTCTGAACTCAGCCTTCAAAATGAAAAGGTTGGTGGTTTTGGCCGCGGGGTGGGTTTGTCCGGGTTGGTTTTCTTTGCCGCGCCAGACGCCTTATTAAAGGCGCGAGTCGTGTCCCCTTTTCTGGGCGGTGGTTTCTTGGCTGCACCAGGTGCGACACGATTAAACTCCTTCGTATACTTCCCGCCATCCCACTTACATCCTTTGCTGTTGTGCACGAGGACTGCGTTTTGCGCGGTGGCACCGGGAGCGGCGACTAAGTAGGTGTCGTCACGATAGACGTCGAGGTTGTAAGCGCGGTGTGGTTTGGCCTCGATAGAGATCGACGCAACGATCCCGCTGTTACCTGCCAGCTTGAGTTGATCCCCCGCCGCTAGGTCAGCGGTCCTCAGCCAGCCTTTGCCTTCGACGTAAAACGGGTGTCGTTCAGTGGTTTTAATCTCAGTGCGCACGTCCCCTTGAGCTACGGTGAGCAGGTATTGCTCAGCGTGCCATTCGGAGTACTTCTGCATAACTGGCCGCCAGCCAAATTTGCCTGTGGACTCATTCCAGACTTGCACTTGGTCGTGGAAGGCTCTGACATCGATGATGGATTTCAGTCCAGCTTGTGTGACGACCATCGTTTCGGGATCAAAGGAGCACCGTCCGCGTGCGTGCTGACGGCTCGCCATCTTGTTCGCCATGGCGTATCTGGCGTTGGGTCTGGCCTTGGTGGGCATGACCCGTTTGCCTGCGGCAACCGCTCTGAAACGGCTGTGTTTGCCGAGTTTGCGTGCGGCCATACTGTTGCGATTGGCCATGCGCTGGCGTTGCATCTGCCGGGCGCGATGTGAGGCGGTGGGTTTGGAGCGATTTAAGCGTACGCCTTTTGCCCTGTTACCGCGCAGAGCGGCCAATGCGCGGGTTGAACGCATGGCACGTCGAGCTTGAGCTTGTCGTCGTTGCTTTTGTAGGCGTGCCTGTTTGGCCATACGCTGGTTGGCGGCCATACGCTTTTTAGCCATGTTGCGTGTTTTGGCCATGTTGCGGGCGGGCCGCAAGGCGCGTTTGGCGCCACGAATGCTGCGATTGGCGATCGGTTTGCGGCTGATACTCTTTAAGCCGCGGTTTGCGCCGCTGCGGTTTGTTGCTCGAGCGCGAGAGGAGGGCGGTCTTACTCTGGGTGCGCGTGCCTTAGGTGCCCTGGCTCGAGGCGCACGTGATTGATAGCTACGGTTGTAGTTGCGTGGCCGATAGGTACGCATGCGGTAGCGAACCGGTACCAATTTAAAGGGCTTTTGTGCGTAGCGATCCGCACCTGCGCCAGCCGGACCAAAAACCGTTTCAAAGGCATCTAGTGATGTAGGATCAAAAATCTCTTGCTGGTCTGTAGGGGCAGCAAGAACGAGCGTGCTTGCCAGCGACAGCAATAAAACGCTTGTTGCACGAACACTCACTCGTCTTAACACTTAGGCCTCCCGCCAACCATGACTCAATGCATGACTAGGGTTAGCTTGCCATCAAAAATTGCATTTGTAACTCAAACGATTTTATTTTTCGTCGGGCTTTATATGGCCTGTTTGTTGGAACTTTATGCGTGCTTCGTTTAGTGATATTTCGTTCGCTCCGCCTGAGAAGTTTGGATCTTCCAGTTGAACGTCGTCATCCTCCCAACCGCAAATAGAACATATCTCGAAGGTGCCACCACAAGGCTCCTCAAGTGTTTTGTTGCCGCAACATGGACAGGGAAACACCGATTAGCTTTGCCTGTTCCAGTAGGCCATTTTAGCCTTGGGCTTAAACATTGTTCGGGGCCGTCCGCGTTTGTCCATCACAGCAAAAGTATTCGATTTAGGGTGGTACTTGAGAACATCTCCGTTTTTTCTTGTTTTTGTCAATGTCCCTGGTGGAGGTTTGCGAAGAAAGCTCTGCGCGGATTGTACATATTGTTTCGCATTATTCACTTGCGGGAAATCCTTCCCGTGTTTTTTATAATGCTGGTAAGCATTTTGAACACCACTCTTGGATTTAGTTGAACTCCAGATTTTGCTGTTTTTGGGCTTCCCGCCATCCCACTTACATCCTTTGCTGTTGTGCACGAGGACTGCGTTTTGCGCGGTGGCACCGGGAGCGGCGACTAAGTAGGTGTCGTCACGATAGACGTCGAGGTTGTAAGCGCGGTGTGGTTTGGCCTCGATAGAGATCGACGCAACGATCCCGCTGTTACCTGCCAGCTTGAGTTGATCCCCCGCCGCTAGGTCAGCGGTCCTCAGCCAGCCTTTGCCTTCGACGTAAAACGGGTGTCGTTCAGTGGTTTTAATCTCAGTGCGCACGTCCCCTTGAGCTACGGTGAGCAGGTATTGCTCAGCGTGCCATTCGGAGTACTTCTGCATAACTGGCCGCCAGCCAAATTTGCCTGTGGACTCATTCCAGACTTGCACTTGGTCGTGGAAGGCTCTGACATCGATGATGGATTTCAGTCCAGCTTGTGTGACGACCATCGTTTCGGGATCAAAGGAGCACCGTCCGCGTGCGTGCTGACGGCTCGCCATCTTGTTCGCCATGGCGTATCTGGCGTTGGGTCTGGCCTTGGTGGGCATGACCCGTTTGCCTGCGGCAACCGCTCTGAAACGGCTGTGTTTGCCGAGTTTGCGTGCGGCCATACTGTTGCGATTGGCCATGCGCTGGCGTTGCATCTGCCGGGCGCGATGTGAGGCGGTGGGTTTGGAGCGATTTAAGCGTACGCCTTTTGCCCTGTTACCGCGCAGAGCGGCCAATGCGCGGGTTGAACGCATGGCACGTCGAGCTTGAGCTTGTCGTCGTTGCTTTTGTAGGCGTGCCTGTTTGGCCATACGCTGGTTGGCGGCCATACGCTTTTTAGCCATGTTGCGTGTTTTGGCCATGTTGCGGGCGGGCCGCAAGGCGCGTTTGGCGCCACGAATGCTGCGATTGGCGATCGGTTTGCGGCTGATACTCTTTAAGCCGCGGTTTGCGCCGCTGCGGTTTGTTGCTCGAGCGCGAGAGGAGGGCGGTCTTACTCTGGGTGCGCGTGCCTTAGGTGCCCTGGCTCGAGGCGCACGTGATTGATAGCTACGGTTGTAGTTGCGTGGCCGATAGGTACGCATGCGGTAGCGAACCGGTACCAATTTAAAGGGCTTTTGTGCGTAGCGATCCGCACCTGCGCCAGCCGGACCAAAAACCGTTTCAAAGGCATCTAGTGATGTAGGATCAAAAATCTCTTGCTGGTCTGTAGGGGCAGCAAGAACGAGAGTACTTGCCAGCGACAGCAATAAAACGCTTGTTGCACGAACACTCACTCGTCTTAACACTTAGGCCTCCCGCCAACCATGACTCAATGCATGACTAGGGTTAGCTTGCCACCAGGTGCAGAGTTTGCAAGTTGCTTCAGGGTGAGATTTGGTGCTCTCGCGTGTGTTATGCGATGCTTCACGCTTAATTTTGTAGAGACAGAGTCCATCATGCGCGACGAAACCATATCGATTCACACTGGTTATGAAACCGACCCGACCACAAAGTCGGTTGCGGTCCCAATACATCAAACCGTCGCTTATGAGTTTGATGATGCGCAGCATGGTGCTGACCTTTTTGATCTTGCTGTTCCCGGCAACATCTACACACGGATCATGAACCCCACAAATGATGTACTTGAGCAACGTGTCGCCGCTCTGGAGCAGGGTATTGCTGGCCTGGCCGTGTCGGCTGGGAGCGCTGCAATCAACTATGCAGTCCTTAATCTGGCCGAAGCCGGAGACAATGTAGTAACGGTGCCGCAACTCTATGGTGGCACTTACACCTTGTTTGCTCACATGTTTCCGCGCCAGGGAATCGAGGTTAGGTTTGCCGCGTCTGATTCGGCGGAAGACATAGCGGCGCTGATCGACGACAAAACGAAGGCGATTTTTATGGAGACCATTGGTAATCCGGCGGGCAACATCGTTGATGTTGGTGCTATCGCAGAGATGGCCAAGAGTCATGGCGTTGCGACCATCGCCGACAACACGGTAGCAACCCCTGCACTTCTGAAACCGATAACACACGGTATAGATATTGTTGTGCATAGCCTGACCAAGTATATGGGTGGCCATGGCACCTCGCTGGGCGGGATCATCGTGGATTCCGGCCAAATGGATTGGGCGGGAAATGCCGCGCGGTACCCAATGTTCGCAACACCGGAAGCAAGTTATCACGGCGTGGTTTACAACGAAGCCTTCGGACCTGCTGCCTATATCGGTCGCGCGCGTACGGTGGCGCTTCGCAATACGGGTTCAACCCTGTCCCCGTTCAACGCCCATCAACTGCTCGTTGGGATTGAAACGTTAAGTCTGAGAATGGAACGTCACTGCGCTAACGCGTTGAAGGTTGCGGAACATCTGTCCAATCATGCGGCGGTGGATTGGGTCAGCTTCGCGGGTCTTGCTGATCATCCGCATCACGAACTCGCGCAGAAGTACATGAATGGCAATGCGTCAGGAATCATGACGTTTGGCGTTAAAGGCGGTTTTGAAGCGGGCGTAAAATTCTATGATGCGCTCGGGCTGTTTAAGCGCTTGGTAAACATTGGTGATGCAAAATCCCTGGCTTGCCACCCTGCGTCTACCACCCACCGGCAGTTGACCGAAGAAGAACAACGTGCCGTTGGCGTAGCGCCTGAGGCGATTCGGCTTTCCGTGGGTATTGAACACATAGACGACATCCTTGAGGACTTGGACCAGGCGCTGGTGGCCAGCCAGTAACTGAGAAGAAAAAGGGTAGCGACGGAGACACCGCCGCTACCATCTGGGCTGGTCAATAGCCGCTGTTAACTTGTCGCCGGTTCGGGCTTTCGCCGTTGCTGCATTTTCACGCCAGCCAGGGCCAACGCACCAATCAGCATCAACGACAGCGGACCGGGTTCTGGTACGGTGATGACCGTGGGATCAACACCAAATGCTTCAGCCGCGTTGTTCAGTGACCAGTAAGATCGGCCGCTGTTGTTCCATACCACCAGTCGGTCTGACACCTGGTCATAAACCATGTTGTTCAGGAACAAACTGGTGTTGAAACCCGTGAGCTGAAAGTCCACGTCCTCCTGCATACCCGTCAATACGTTAAACCGAGTGGAGATCTGACCTGAGTTAAACGAGTTTCCCATGAAGAGATAACGTCCGATCAG
Organism: Candidatus Azotimanducaceae bacterium; assembly: GCA_965227885.1. Taxonomy (GTDB): domain Bacteria; phylum Pseudomonadota; class Gammaproteobacteria; order Pseudomonadales; family Azotimanducaceae; genus UBA4421. Next base: position 5,065,468 of record OZ245781.1, on the reverse strand, counting down.
GAAGCCAAAGCCAAAAGTCTGTTGGTTGAAGGGATCCATCCCTGGGGTGATGTTACCGACGAAGTTGGTATTGAGGTTTTGATCGATCAGGTCTACCCGCCAATCGGTGGTGCCGGTCTGTGCACCAACCACGTAGGTCTGTGCACCGTTGTTGTAGGTATTGAGACCGGAATAGCCGCCCCAGTTGAAGGTGCCGGAGCCGTTTTGGGGGTTATAGTTGGTGAGTGTTGTAGTGGCGGTCAGCTGACCGGTACCGATGTCCCAGCGACCGTATTGTTGATCCATCCGGTTCAAGCGGCCGAAGATCTGGCCATCGCGTACCGCGGCATAGCTGCCGCGATAACCGGGGTCGTTGAGCGAGTAGCCGAACGCCGCGTTCCTGTTGGCAAAGTCGTTATAGCTTGAGTAGACGTTGAAGAAGGTCTGGCCGTCGAAGCCGCGTCGTTCCCAATACTGGCCGGTATCCTGGTCGACGTTCAGGCTCATGATCGAACCTTGCTGGTAGTTAGAGACAAACTGCATGTTGATGGGGATGCCGTAAGCCTTGAGCGTCAACAAAGACGCGGCAATGAAGATAGAGAGCGCTCGCAATTTCATAGTCTGGATTCCCTTTTTTGTTTCCTAGGAACCCTTTCACTGTGGCGAGTGGCGCTTTCCTCTCACTTTGGCAAGTAAAAAGACGAGATTTTTTCGGTCAGAGGTGCAACAAGGCGTTTGGCGCCGTTGCTCGACAGGTGGTTGTTGTCGAAATAGAGCAGTTGACCCGCTTGATCCAGGGCGGAGCATGCGTGTTCGTTGCAGAAGAAGGCGCTCGGGTCGAGCCGTACTGCTTCGGCGTGCAGATGTTTGTTGAACACCTCTCTAACAAAAGCCTGGCGCCGCTCGAACTCAGCCAACGTGACGGAATCGTCCTGCTCTACGTTGCGCCACCTCGCCTTGGCCAGCACGATGGGCGCATCGAACCCGATTTCAGGCACCGATTCCACGATGAGAATATTGCGGTTGAGTCTTGCCAGATGTGCCATCGTTCGGGAAAAAGCCTGCTCAAAAACTTCGCGGTTGTGTGCGGCATCAGCTTTGTTCGAACCGATTTCTGCGAGATAAAGATTGGCGGCGTCTTCTTCGCCGAACGTTGTCCCTTCTGCGTGCCTTGCCCATCGTGCAGCGATAATAATCGTCTCGATTTCTGGATGGGCGGCAATTATTTCCAGGACGCGCGCCGCAAATGCCGCGCATTCCGCCTCGGGGTCCCGCTGCGGGCGAAATACTCCGACGAGCGGTCCGCAGCCATTGGAAGTGACGTGGATGCCGTTAATGTCGAGATCCTGAGCGACGCTTTTCATTGCGGGAATCATGGCCATCGCGTGGGAATCGCCCCATAGAGCGAAGTTCACAGGAGTGCTGTCGTCGCGAAATTTGCAGGCACGGTCGAAGGTGAGTTGCTCCGGGTCGATACCCTCGCACCCTCTGCGTTCCGGTGGTTTGTCGTTGGCCACCTCAGCCATTTGCGCAACATCCTGCGGAAGCCGTCCTGGCCAGCCTTTAGATTCGTCGTAGAACAATCCGATGAGAACAATTACGAGCATCGTGGTGAGGGACAACCTGAAGATGCCCCGGGTTGAGAGTATGCCCGAAGGGCCTCGAAACGGTTTTTCAACAAATCGCCATGAGAGGTATGCCAGCCCAATGGAGGCGGTGATCAATAAGGCCTGCTGGGCCAGTGTGAATGGCGCGAGGGTGTAGTGTTTGGCAAAAACGAAAATCGGCCAGTGCCACAAGTACAGGGAGTAAGAGATAAGGCCTACGAATACGACAGGCCCCAGCGCAAGTACGCGATTGACGGTGGGTCCGCTGGTTTGCCCGCACACAATCAATAAGGCGGTGCCAAGGCAGGGGAGCAGGGCGGCGAGCCCGGGAAAAACTGTGTCGTGATCAAAGGCGAATACGGCGTAGAGAATAGCCGTTAAGCCGATCAGGGAGCCTGCTTCCGATATCAGTCGCGGCATCGCGAAAACTGGCAGTAAGGCAATCAGTGATCCTAGCATGAGTTCCCATGCGCGGCTGGGTAGTAAGTAAAACGCGGCATCAGGTGATGCGCTTGTTGTGTAGATGCTCAAACCGAGTGACAACACAAAAACGGTAAGGGTCGTAGCGAGCAGGTAGTCCCCCAGCCAGCGCCGAATCAGGATGAGCAAAGCCGGGAACAGCAGATAGTACTGTTCTTCGATTGCCAGTGACCAGGTGTGCAGAAGTGGCTTCAGTTCGGAAGGTCCAGCGAAGTAGTTTGCTTCGCTGAAAAATAGAAAGTTGGAGCTGAACAATGCTGTTGTTGCCGCGCTCTGCCCGAAATCTTCAAGTTCCTCGGGCATGAGAAGGAAAGGTGCAACCACGAGGCAGAACACGATCACTGTAAAGAGCGCCGGAACAGTCTGCGGGCTCGGCGTTCATAGAAAGCTTTTATACTGAACTGCTGGTCGCGTATGTCTGCTGCGATGATCGACGTGATCAGATAGCCGGAGATGACGAAGAAAACGTCGACACCGACAAAGCCGCCGCTGAATAGTGATGAACCTGCGTGATAGAAAACCACAGGCAGCACGGCGATTGCGCGCAGCCCATCGATATCCTTTCTATAAGTGTTGTTGCCGGTCAAACGACTGTAGTTCTTTTACGAATAGACTGAGTAACCCTCACTCCCCGTGCGGGCGAGTTGACGCATACTACACACACAGTCGACTGCGTGCGACGTTGCCAGGCGCTGGTCAGGCGGTTAGTTCGCGACTGAACACTTGAGGAGAATTGTTCCAGGTTTTGTAGAGCGGGTTCAGCTCGTCCCCCAGAAACACACAATCCTCAAATTGGTATTGCGCTCGTGGTTGATTGGCACCTGGGTGGAAGTGGACACGACCGTAGGCGTGACCTAGCTGGAACCGATCACCGGAGTTGAACACTCGATCGAAGCTTCGTCCTGACGCAAGTTGTTCAACTGAAGCGCCGATTGCCGATTGGGCGCAGACGTGATTTTCTTTGAACGCTTCTGCGCCTGAAATCTGGCGCGCTTCCACGGTGGTGTGTAGTAACCAGCAAAGCCGGAGATCATTTGCGCGAATAGTGTCTGATATGACACGCCAGCAGCTTGCATCCGAACAGGGGGGGTCGATGACGGCGCAGGACTTTGAATCGCTGTGAATGACCAGGTAACTGTAGAAGTCTGAGCTTTCACAGTGAAACCGTTGGACCAGCAGATTGCGCATCATCTATTTCTCCAGCACTTGGTTCTCCAGCACTTGGTTCTCCAGCGCCTGTTCCAGCGCGGGGAAAACACCATTCCAAAGCCTTTGGCAGGCTATGAGTTAAGTCTAGCGGGGCACCATGAAATGTCTTCACACAAAATCACGTTATGAGTCTATTTTATGGGAAATAATTTCACAATTGAGCGTATATCATAAATTTTTGTGGGTTTCGTGCGGCCTTGCGCTTAACTTATCCCAAACCAAGAGTGGCTCGATGTGGCGCTACTCGATGTGGAGATAGATGTCGTGATGGATGTGGCGATAAATGCATAACGAAAAACTGGCTGGGAGAATCTAGGTGTTGGATTGCGAGGTTTTTTTTGATGAGCCGACTTTCAGCTACAGCTATGTAGTCTGGGACAAATCCAGCCGTGAGGCGGCGGTGATAGATCCGCTGTATGCCTACAACCCGGTTTCCGGAAAGTTGGACCGCAACAGCACCGATCCCATTGTCGATTTTGTGCAGGCTCAAGCGCTTGAAGTGAAGTGGATACTGGATACTCATATCCACGCTGATCACTTAACAGGTGCGAGCATCCTCAAGGAACGACTGGGGGGGAAGGTCTGCATCGGTGAGGCGGTGACCGAGGTCCAGGCAATATTTGGCGATGTGTTTAACGTAGAAAGCCAGTTTTGCCGCAATGGATCGCAGTTTGATCGGCTGCTTACAGATGGTGAGAGACTGAATCTCGGTGAGGCGTATATTGAGGTCATGCATACGCCGGGGCACACGCCAGCGTGTGTTACCTACGTGGCAGAAAACATGGCATTTGTGGGTGATACGTTGTTCATGCCTGACTACGGCACCGCGCGAGCGGATTTTCCAGGTGGTGACGCGGTCCGGCTTTATAGTTCTATCCAGAAAATTCTGGCGTTGCCTGAAGATACGCGCCTGATGATGTGTCACGACTATGGCACAGAGACACGTAAGCAATTTCTCAATGAAACTACGGTTGCGGCGCAGCGTGAGAACAATATCCATCTATGTGCGCATTCAGATGCGAGCTCATTTGCGGAGTTTCGCAATACGAAAGATGCTGATCTTGCTGCACCACGTCTGCTTTATCCCGCGGTGCAGTTTAATATGCGTGGCGGGCAGGTGCCCCCGCCGGAAGCTAACGGCGTCAGCTACTTCAAAACACCAATAAAGAGCTAGCGATAAAGAGCTAGCGATGCTTTAAGCCTCTCCACAAATTGGCTAATGTGAGGGTCTATTGAAGGGGAACTCACTATGCCGATGTTAGAGAACTATGGCTTTTTTCAAGAAGCCTACTTTGTGAACGATGTCGAAGCTGCTTGCGAGAAGTGGAACAAGCTCTATCGCGCGGGACCATTTGTTGTAGTGCCGCACCACAAAACGGACACATTCATGTACCGCGGAACCGATCAGGAAGCGGATGTCAGTTACGCGTTTGGCTATCTCGGCGACATGATGATTCAGTTTATTCAACAACATGACGATACACCGTCTATCTATCGCGACATGTATGGTCCAGGCGAGGAAGGTTTTCACCACGTTGGAATTCTTGTTAACAACTACGAGGAAGAAAAAGCCAGAATTCTCGATATGGGCTTTGAGCTTGCTTGTGAGTTGCATGCGGACAACGTGGATGCATGCTACATCGATACACGCACTACGAGTGGCGGGTTTACTGAGTTGCATGACGATCCTCAGCATATTTTGTCCACCTTCGCGGGTTGGAAACGGGCGCACGAACTTTACCGTCCAGGAGACCCGGCGATCATGCCGAGGATAACCGGATAAGGTGGCGGAACGAGCTCATTCAGAGGCGTTAAGAGAGCGCGCACTCAGGGTACTGCCAGGGGGCAGCACCCGCAGCGCGCTGTGGTTCGATCCTTATCCGTTTTATGTCGCTTCGGGTGCAGGCAGCCATGTAACAGATGTGGATGGGCACGCCTATCTAGATCTCGCGAACAATCTGGGTGTGTTGATTCACGGCCACGCTCATCCGGAAGTTGTTAAAGCGGTGGCCAATCAAGCAGCGCTTGGCAGCTGTTTTGCGCTGCCGACGGAGCACGAGATAGCTCTGGCTGAACTCTTGTGCGAACGGGTAACAGGATTCGAGCGGGTGCGTTTTATCAACACCGGCTCTGAAGCTGTGGCGCTGGCGGTTAAAGCCGCGCGTGCATACACCGGTAAAACCAAGATTGTGAAGTTGGAAGGCGTTTATCACGGCTCCTACGATTACGTTGAAGTCAGCAATTACTCGACGCCGGACAATTGGGGCAATGACCCGTTGCCTGTTGCGGTTGTCCCTGCCACGCCTCAGGGGGTGCTGGACGAGGTCATCGTCACGCAGGCAAACGATGTTGCGATGTTAGAGCGTGTGTTGGACGCAAGTTCAGATATTGCTGCCGTGCTGGTAGATCCGGTTCCACCTCGCTGCGGCATGCAACCCCTCCAGCCGGATTTTGTGGACGCACTTCGGGCGTTGACCAAACAGCACAACACACTTTTGATCTACGACGAGGTGATTGCGCTCCGCTTTGGCTATGCAGGAGCACAAGGCAGGTTTGGTGGCGAACCGGACCTGACGGCATTGGGTAAAATTATTGGCGGGGGCTATCCAGTGGGTGCCGTCGCCGGGCGAGCGGATGTAATGGAGGCGACGGCAAAGGCGGTTTCGTCGAGCGGTACCTTCACCGCCAATCCGATCACCATGGTTGCCGGATTGGCATCTATGCAGGCGTTGGATCAAGCTGCGTATGACAATCTGGAAGCCATCGGTGAACGTCTGCGTGCTGCCTGCCGCGAGATCATCGAGAGACTTGGCCTTAATATGCAGGTCTGTGGGGTCGGGGCGATGTTTTCAATCTATTTCCACCAGCGGGAAATTGTCGACTATCGCAGCTACTTCAAGTTGCCAGAAGAAGTGCAACAAACCGGCGAGTTGCATCGTAAGATGTTGGAGGAGGGCGTATTGATGGCGCCTACCGCCACCTGCTTCTTATCCACGGCTCTCTCTCGAGAAGATGAGGCAAAGTTTGTCCGTGCCTTCGAGGCAGCGTTGACACGCATGTTTCGCTGACGTATGCGTCGGATCCTGTTCCTGATAGTTGCGACTTTGACGGCAGCAGTCCTGCTGGCGGGATTTGGTGTGTATGCATGGCTCCTGCGCTCTGTACCGGTGCAGGAGGGCACCCATACGGTGGGCGTGGATGGCCACGTGCTCATTCACTTTGACCATCGTGGACGGCCATTTATCCAGGCTGAGTCGTGGCAGGATGCGTTTTTTGCACAAGGTTTTGTGCATGCCAGAGATCGGCTGTGGCAAATGGAATTGTTACGGCGCGCCGGTCGGGGGCAGCTGGCCGCGTTTCTGGGCGAGTCGATGTTACCCACCGATATCGAGCTTACTCAAGCCGGTGTGCCTGAGCTGGCAAGGCGATTGCAAAACAATGCGAGTGATGAGCTGGCTGCATGGGTGCATGCGTATGCAGAAGGCGCGAATGCCTTTCTTGCACTAAATCACCCCATGGCCCCGGAGATGTCTATTGCCGGTGCCAGTGCCTTCCTTCAGCCCTGGGAGCCGCTGGACGTATATGCCATGGGCGCATTGATGGCGTGGCAATCAGCGAGGAATGGCACAAACGAATTGCTGCGTCTCGCGCTTCTCGGACAATTGGAACACCAGCGGTTTCAGGTTTTTCTGCCGGAAGCCGAGGCACAGCCAAATCCGCTCGCCATAGACCCAGCGATGCTTGAAACCGAGAGGTTGGTACAACTGATCGAACAGACGCAACAGGGCATTGCTGCGTTGAATGCCCTTGTGGCAGGACCAAGTTTGGGTAGTAACAGCTGGGCTGCCGATGCCACAAGGTCGGCTAGCGGACATGCGCTGTTGGCGTTCGATTCTCATGATGCGTTCTCCCTGCCCAATCTGACCTATGACGTGCACATGTTTGTCGGTCAGGAACAGATCCGCGGCGCCTCTGTGCCGGGCTTGCTCGGCGTAATTAACGGTTACAACGAATTTATGGCATGGGGATTTACCAATATCGGCGATTCTCAGGATCTCTTTGTTGAGACATGGCAGGACGGCAAGTTAAAGGACGGTGATACGTGGTACGCGCCAAGAATCGAGCAAGTAAGCATAGGTATTGCGGGGCGGCCTGATCATGTACTCGATATTCGGCACAGTAAAAATGGTCGCCTGATCAGTATGGATCCGCCCGTCAGCCGTCGGTGGGCAGCGCTTGAAGATGTCTCGGCAGGCATGGACGCGCTGATCGCGTTGAACCGGGCGACCAGTTACAACGCGTTTGATAGAGCGATGGATAAGTTTGCTGCACCCAGCGCCAATGTGACCTATGCCGATATCAGGGGACATGTCGAGGTACGAACGATAGGCGTTTTGCCTTCGAGAGGGAGTGGCAATGGCACACTGCCTTTGTCCGGCAGTAACCCGAATAATCGCTGGCAGGGCATCCTGGGTGCAGGCGGGTTGCCGAGAATCAACAAACCGTTTGTGTACAGCGCAAACCGTCCATTGGCAAACACACCGTTGGTTTCTGCGGATAACGCGCCGGGATACCGCGTGGCACGCATCGATGAACTTGCTCGCAAGACGCCAGCGTTTGACGTCGAGCTCTTTAAAGAGATGCAAACCGATGTGCGTAACCTCCAGGCGCAGAGAGTACTCCCGCTGATGCTGCGCGCTCTGGAAGAAGAACCGCTGAATGAATTAGAAGCGGCCGTTGTTGAAGCGCTTGAGAGATGGTTGGAAAATCCTGAGGACCGGATGGACCTGGCCGGTCCGCTGATATTTGAGACATGGTATATCGCCTATCTTGAAGCTCAGTTTAAAGCCGCGCTCGGCGATGGGCTCTACCGCCGGTTTTTAAGTGCCAGGTATGTTGTGAATGACACGGTGGACAACCGTCTGCTTCCAAGCATTGTGGAGTCCGGCGGCGAGACCCATGGTTGGCAGGTGGCGAAGGCGGTTCGAGCCGGTTTCAAGGAAGCGGTGAACCAGCTTGTTGGTGAATATGGTGAAAAGGTATCAACCTGGCAGTGGGGGTCTGCGCACACGCTTGCAATGCGCCACGAAATGTCAGGAGCATTTCCTGGCGCCGGTTTTATCTTCGACCGCGTGGGTAAACCGGTCGGTGGTGGCAATATGACACTCGGTCGCGCGCGCTTCAGCTACGCAAGACCGTTTGAGGCATCCGGTGGTGCTACGGTTCGTCAGGTGGTTGAGCTTTCTGATCCGCCGGTGGCTTGGAGTATCCTGCCTGGTGGTCAATCGGGGCACCCGCTGGACGAACACTACAACGACCAGACCGAACAGTGGCTGTCTGGGGGATTGGACCGGATAGCCCAGACCCCCGATGATGCGGGCCCGGTGAGTATTCGCCTGATTCCAGAGGCGGAAACAACCAACTAGTCAGAATCAAGCCGGACACAAAAGCGGCATAGGAGAAAACAACTTGCGTCAGATAATCCTCTCGACACTGCTCTTTCTATTCCCTGCGCTGGCGTTTGGCTATGACCTGGTCATAAAAAACGGGCGGGTGCTGGATCCCGAATCCGGACTGGACGCTGTGCGCAATGTCGGCATTGACGGTGACAGGATAGTGGCAGTTTCCAAGCAGCGCTTGAGCGGCGACGTCGTTGTTGACGCGAGCGGGTTGGTTGTCGCACCTGGTTTCATCGATCTCCATGCGCATGGCCAGGATCCAAGGTCCTCCAGCTTTCAGGTCACCGATGGCGTGACGACAGCCATCGAAGGTGAAATCGGCGTGCTGCCGGTGGGAAAGTGGCTCGAATCTCAAAGAGGGAAATCCAGGCCGAACTACGGCGCCACCGCGAGCCACCTTGCCGCACGTGTCCAACTGCTGACAGGTATCGAACCGGGTCACGTTACTTATGCTGTCAACACATTGCGGGGCCGAACGAGCATCGATTGGGCGAACGTTCAACTGGGGGTTGATCTTCGCAATCAGATGTACGAGCTGCTGGAGCAGGGTGTTGAGGAAGGGGGGTTGGGTCTTGGCCTGGGTATCACGTATACCCCAGGTGCCACCCACGAGGAGATTTATGGGTTATTCCGCCTGGCCAAATCGCTCAACACCCCCATTTTTGTGCACATGCGTGACTCACGCCGTGTCGGTGGTGATCGACTGGCACCCTTGCAGGAGGTTGTCTCTAACGCGGCCGCCACCGGCGCTTCGCTGCATGTTGTCCACATCAACTCCAGCCTTAACGAAGATGTTCAGGTCGCCATGGAAATAATACGGGGGGCTAGAGCGAATGGGGTAGATGTCACTACCGAAGCCTACCCGTATACAGCGGGCTCAACGCGGATCGAAAGCGCAGCCTTCGACAATTTTCGGGGTGACTATGGCTTGTTGCAGTGGACCTTGACCGGTGAGCGACTCACCAAAGAAACTTTTGATGAGTACCGCCAAACCGGCGGCTGGGTAATTTCGCATGGTCGCAGCGAGACGACAAACACATGGATCACCGCGCAGGAGGACATCATTGTTGCGAGTGATGGGGTTCCGTTTGTCGGCGACGCCTCGCACCCCAGAGGTGCGGGAACTTATGCCCGCGTTCTTGGTCATTATGTGCGTGACCTTAAGGCACTGTCGCTGATGACTGCATTGAGCAAAATGACCTTGCTGCCCGCAAAACGCTTAGAAGTCCAGGCGCCGTCCATGCGCCGTAAAGGACGGGTGCAAAAAGGGGCAGATGCAGATCTGGTTGTTTTCAGTGCTGAAGAAATTCTGGATCGGGCCACCTATACCGTGCCCGCGCGCACCTCCAGCGGAATTGTTCATGTGCTGGTGAACGGAGAATTTGTAGTGAAAGACAGCGCGCTGGTTGAAGATGCGTTTCCAGGTCGGCCGATTAAGGCGGGTACCTGAATGGCGCTTGTTTAGTGGTAGAGGTTGAACGACAGGCGTTAGATGTCGCACAAAAACTGCTGATGGAGCATGGCCTCGATGATTGGCGGGTCGTGCTGGATCACGGACGGAATCGGCTTGGAAGTTGTGACTATGGAAAGCAACGAATTTCTTTGTCGCGCTACTTTGTACGTGACAATTCGCTGCCAGCCATACGCGAAACGGTGCTCCATGAAATTGCCCACGCGCTGGTTGGTCCCGGTCATGGCCACGGACCTCGGTGGCAACAGCAAGCGCGAGCGTTGGGTATCCCAGCACAAGCGAGCAGTCGCTCTGCAACTATGCCGGAGCCTCGTTGGAGTCTGGTGTGTCAGGAGTGTGGGCAGATTGTGGCACGGCGACATCGTAGGCGCATGAACTTAAATCGTTATGCATGTCGAGACTGTTATGGCGGGCTCAAGTGGGTGGCAAATCAACGTTAACTATCGATTGGGAAATTGAATGAAAGATCGGATGCCGAATGTTGAAGGATCGGTAAATCTTCGCGACTTTGGTGGCTATGCGAGCGAGTTAGGCGGCAGTGTTATCAGGGATCGGCTCTACAGATGTGGGACCTTATACTACCTGACGGATGAGGGTGTCGAGGCGTTGGATGGATTGGACATCCATCTGATCTGCGATCTACGACGTCCTGACGAAAGAGAAGGTGAGCCCACCCCCGATACGGCCAAAGGAAAACACCATCTCGAAGTGCCCATCGACCCTGGTAGCGCGATAGAGATGCGTAATCGGTTAAACGATGAGACGCTGGGATTGGATGAACGAGTCGACTTCATGACGCGTTTGACGAGTGAACTAACGAGAGACCACGCTGACGATTACGCGATCATGTTTGATGCCCTTATCGGCTTGGATGAGGGAGGGTTTCTTGTCCACTGCTCCGCAGGAAAAGACAGGACCGGAGTTGCCGTAGCCCTCATCCTCCATGCGCTGGGAGTGCCTAAAAATACGGTTCTGGAAGACTATCTCGCGACGAACATCGCTACAGACTACGAAGGCTTTGTTTTGCCGCACCTCGTTAAAAAGTATGAAAAGCACGTGACGGGTATCAGCCGGGAGGCAATCATGGCGGTTGCGGGTGTCAGGGAAGCATATCTGGAGGCGGCATACGCAGAGATAGATGCACGCTTTGACGACGTTGAGCACTACATCTACGACGCCGTTGGTGTGACCAAGTCGGATCTGTCGCGTTTACGCGACCGTTATCTGCAATAATGCTTAATCCAGTTCATTCAAAAGGCGCGTCAAATTGGCTTGTGCTGCCTTGTTTAGCTCAGCCAGTTCCGAAAACTGTTGTTGCACGTTCGGGTCGCTCATGTCGGGTTCCGGTGCGTCTGCTTGAGTAAAGCCATCCAAACGGGATTGTTTCAACCACGCCGATAGATCAGGGTCCTGCGACCAGCGTGCAGCATTGCTGTTGTTGGCGAGGTTGGTTCGCAGATAGTCGAGGTCGGTGTCGGGATGCGGCACTGGCGTGCAGAGTTCGTTTTTAAGTACCTCGTCTTCGTAGCTGGCCTCTATGTGGGCAATAAACGCCGCGCTGAAAACCTGTTGGCAGGTGCGCACGGATTGCAGGGTGATGGTTCCGGGTGCAAACACTGGTTCGGCAGGGCGCCGTTCCAGGCCATCGGCCGTACAGTCGATGTGCAGGGTCCGTTCATCGGTGGGCAGCCTGCCTTCATCGAGGATCACTTCCGTATCCGTGACGGCCTTGACTCGTCCTAACCGAATGACGTTCTCGATGGTCCTCAGCGCGTCCAGCTCGCTGGTGGTCACGGTGGCGCAGCGGTACATGGTGGGCTTTTGATTGGGATCAAGTCTAATGAGGTTGCCGCTCGCTTCGACACGTGCAAACAGATCATCGATATCGCTCGCCTGTGCAATGTCAGCCGCCTGTTGTGCAAAGCTTTTTCCAATGGATTCAGCAAAGAGCGCCCCGGGCTGAATATTGGCGCGGTCCAGCATCCAGGAATCTCGCGGCATGATCCAGGCGATCTTGGTTGGATCGACCTCGTTTTTCAGAAGAAACAAACAAGCGTCCATGCCGGTTTTACCGGCGCCGATGACGAGATAGCGTTCGTACTGACCATTCAACCGGGACAGGCTGTTGGGTGGTGCACACGTAATGCCATCGGCGACCGGAAATTGAGGCGGACGCATAGCAGGCACGGTAACGTTCATATAGGTGGCATCGACAACCGTATGCGCTTCAACTTGCGTTTCTTTACCCGACACCAGCGACTTAAACCTGCCGTCCCCCAGGTATTCGCAGCTTGGAAAGTAAGAGACACGACCAGATGCAACAAATTGCTGCTGCATGACCTGGTCGAAGTAACCTACAACTTCGGAGTTTGTGGCCAACTCGTACAGACCCTTGTTGAAGCCGGTTGTATCGATTGCATTGCTGCCCAGAGCTTTGGAGTTGACGCCGTAGAATGCGGAAGGTTGATGTAGCCGCACGTGTGGATAAGCCACATTCCAATGCCCGCCCGGCTGATGGTACTTGTCGACTATGACGATCGAGGCATCTGTTTCAGTGAGCATTACATCAGCGAACGCCATTCCCATGGCACCGCTGCCGATGATCAGGTAGTCAGTTGTTAAGTCCGCCATAACATACTCGGTTCCAATTACTTCACAACGGCGCCCGATTTCTTACGCTCTGGCGGGCGCTCCCGTGCCGCCGCGAAGTAGACGACCTGGTTTTTCGCCGGTTGCCTGGCCGTCGCGATAGGTTACTGCCCCTGAGCAGATTGTGGCTGAGTAGCCATTCGCACGTTGTACAAGCCGTTTCCCGCCTGCGGGCAAGTCGTAAACCATTTCGGGCGCATCAAGAGAGAGATTTTCAAAATCGATGACGTTGAGGTCCGCCTTGTAGCCCGGCGCGATCACACCGCGGTCGTACAACCCATAAACCTGAGCGGTATCCTGCGTCATTTTGTGCACAACAAATTCTGGTGAAAGGGTGGGGCCTCGCTCCCGGTCGCGAGCGAAGTAGGCGAGCATATAAGTGGGTACGCTGGCGTCGACAAGTACTCCGCAATGTGCGCCCCCGTCTGACAAGCCGAATACGCTCAGCGGGTTCTCGATCACCGCGCGTTGACCTTCGAGATTGCCTTCATAACGACCAAAAAGCACCAGCAGGGGATGGCCTGAGGCCATGGTATCCATCACAACTTCCAACGGGTGCTGATCGCGTGCTCGAGCAACAGCTGCGACGGTGTCCTCGGGACCCGGCTCGTAGCTGAGTTTTTCGTCCATGACATAAATGTAGTCATAGTCGTTCATCATCCGTATGGCATCCTTGTTGCGAGGCTGCTTTAACGGTTCGGTCAGCACACGCTCGCGGAAAGCGGGGTCGCGAAGTTTGGCCTGCCTTTCCGCGAGAGGCAGGTTTTCAATTTCACGATAGGCATCATGCTGTCGCATCGGGTTGATGGTGCCTTCAAGCGTCATCAGAATTGATGCGGGGCGCGCGCCCACCTGAGGTCTGAGTGTTAAACCTTCATCTGCAAGTTTTTCCGCCAGTCCCCATACCCGGTTCTCGCCAGCGGTGACCAGCGTGGTGATCGGTCGTCCAGTGGTGCTTGCGATGTGTTCGATCCAGCCGAGCTCGGCGTCGTCGTTCAGCCAGTCGGATATGATCTCGATCGTGCCATGTTCAAGCCCTGTGAATGCATCGCCGATCGTGCACATTTCTTTGGCGGATGCCTTGGTACCGGGTACGAGGTTACCAGCTTTATCCAAGTGACCGTAAAACCTGGAGGTGGAGAAGCCGAGAGCGCCTGCCTCCAGGGCTGCGCGGGTAATGTCGCGCATCTGCGCCATATCTTCAGGTGTTGCGTCGTCGTAACACCGATCTCCCATGACATAGTGACGAATGGCTACATGGGGTACCTGGGCACCCACATCGATGGTGTAGGGTGTGTCGATTGTGTCCAGATATTCGTCAAAAGTTTCCCAACCCCAGGGAATGCCTTCGTGCAGAGCGGTGCCGGGAATGTCTTCCACGCTTTCCATTAAGGACACCAACTCGCCTTCTTTGCCAGGGTGAACGGGGGCGAAGCCCACACCGCAGTTACCCATGACAATGGTGGTCACACCATGCCAGGAACTGGGTGAAACCTCTTTGTCCCAGCACACCTGGCCATCGTAGTGTGTGTGAATGTCTACAAAACCCGGGGTAACAACCTGCCCCGATGCATCAATATCCTGGGTACCGGGCGTCAGTTCCCCAGGTGCGCCAACAGCTGCAATTTGCCCACCTGTGATGCCTATGTCGCCTTCGTATCGATCGGCGCCGGTGCCATCGATGATGGTTGCGTTGCGTATAGTTAAATCGTACATATGTCTCCCCAGATACCTTTGATTTCTATTGTACCCATCAGATCAGGTCTGCGGGTACATCCGTATTTTCCCACGTATCGAAAAACGTGCAGACCTCAGCGGGTTTGCGGGTGACCGGACCAAAATTACCCATCGGCCAGCCGATCGGCATGGTTACGACAACACCCCACTCGTCGGGGATGTTGAAATAGGCATGCAGTTCATCTTCAAACACCTGATGCATGGTGGTCAAAGCAGCCCCAAGGCCAACCGCGCGACACGCCAGCAGAATGTTCTGGATACAGGGATAAACCGCGCCGTAGTTTGGTGGTGCCAAGCCCACGCGTTCGTGTTCCGGTACCTTGAATGGCCAATCACGTTTACCGCACACAAGCAGCAGATACGGAAACTCGTGCATATGGTCCATCTGGTACAGGACCGCGCGCAGATCACGATGAATCTGCTTGGTTCCCGTAGCGATGTCCTCGCGAGAAAAGTTCTTGAATCGGGCTTCAATAGCGTCACTGTAGTGCTGACGAAACCATTCTTTTTTCTCCGCGTCTTGAATAAGCACAAATGACCATGGCTGGAGATTCTGACCGGATGGTGCTTGGACCCCCGCGTCCAGCACCTTGCGGATGAGATCAAGCGGCACTGGGTCCGATTTCAAACGCCGCATAGCGCGGACATTACCCACCAGGTCAAAAAATTCAGGGTGAAGATCTGTCATAGGCCTTTTCGGTGACTGATTGATGTTGTTGTTATGCTAAGGGCTTTAATGCTCGGGAGCCAATCAAGTGAGTACGTTCGATCAATATATAGGCCTCGAATACGTGGATACAGACGAGGGGTGTGTGGCAGGCATCGAGATAAAACCTCACCACTGCAATCCCACAGGCAATATCAACGGCGGCGTCCTCATTTCACTTGCCGATAACATTGCCACGGGTGCTGCTGGTCGCGGTTATGCGGAGAAGTATGGTGATGAAACGGTGTTTATGGTCGGTGTGGATCTGCATGCAACCATGATGGCGAATCAGCAGGGTGGCAGGATTAAGGGGGTTGCCAAGCCGGTAAGGGTTGGACGGCGGATAACTGTTGTGCGGACTCAGGTGTTGGGTGAGGACGATCGACTGTTGGCTGAAGTTACGACAACTCACGTGCCGGTTGGGCGGGGGTAGGGGGGACCTCTTTTGCAAACTGCTAAGCGCTTTTGGAGAGGTTGGTTAGGGAACGGTGGGGTTGGATCGCGGTGGGGCTTTAGCTTCCTCGTTCCGGCTATCGTGTGGCAAACGGGGTGGGGTTATCTGGACAATTTCCGCCTCTAGTTTCCTGTGGGTGGTTGTCGAGCTAGCGGCGGAGCCCCCAGCGCCGAAGGCGCGTCTCCATAGAGAGGGCGGAGCGCAGCCGACCCCCGGCCCTGCAGCCTAACTCTTTATTGTCGAAACTGTAGCCGTTTGGGGGCTCTTCTTCTTGACAAACTCATAACATAGCCGTATTCATGTGCGCATGAATGTTATTAAAAGCCAACTCACACTAGATCTACCAATCAAGAGAAAGTTTGGCGGGCGCCAGGAAGGTGCAGGTCGGCCTAGAGTCGCCGCTCGACGAATCATCCATCACATCAAACGCGATGCATTTGCGTCACGACATCCACTTCACGTGACTATTCGGGTTCGAGAAGGCATTCCGAAGTTACGTACACCCAGGTTCAATAGGGCGTTCTATCAAGTGTTGGCTGGCTCAGCCTCAAGAGCAGGCTTTCGGATCGTGCATTACTCCCTACAGACCAATCATGTGCACTGTCTGGTAGAAGCAAAGGACAAAACAACCCTCGCTAATGGCATGAAGAGCTTTTCAGCTCGGTTTGCTAGGGCAGTGAACCGGGTATTCAACCGTACAGGGAAGGTTCTAGAGGGCAGATATCACGTTAGAACGCTCAAAACGCCGAAAGAAGTAAGAAATGCACTGGCATATGTGCTCCTGAACACTCGAAAGCACTACGTTCAATGCCATGGAAAGCGGCCGCCTGTTGAAATGGATCATTGGAGTTCAGGACCGTTTTTTGATGGTTGGAGGGATGCGGTGGGTCCACCATCTACAAGCACCCTTTTGCCAGTTGCCACTACGTGGCTGCTGACAAAAGGGTGGCGCAAACACCGTCTCATCAGCCTTGACGAGGTACCTGGGTAATTTGTGCGCGCCATAACCGAGTTGCGCGGAGTGGAATTTTAATTTAGCTTCCGTGTCGAAGTGATTGTCATGAGATCGAAACGAGTTTGTTAGTTAATCGGTGCCTGCGTTTCTCTTTGTTCAGGCTTAAGGAGAAGATCTCGATATCATGTCTGATCTAGTAGCAACAATTGATGAATTCGACCGCATTCCCCGTATCTTGCGTCTGAACCTCGCTGGTCAACCAACCGACTGGGTTACGTGGCAGGATGCGGTATGTCTTTATGCGCGCGATCTTGTGGTTTGGACCATAGGCGAGCCGCTGATGAGGATTCGCGGCGGGCATTCCAGACTGGATAGCGAGCCGAGTATTGTTGATATCCACAGCATCATCGCATGCGACGGCCGTGTGGTGCCCAAGGATCATCTGATCCCGCCGCTTACCAATCAGGCGCTCTTCAGACGAGATCGTAATATCTGCCTCTACTGTGGTAATCACTTCAGTGACAGCGAGTTAACGCGCGACCACGTCATGCCTGGGTCCAAGGGTGGCAGCGATACCTGGGATAACGTTGTTGCGGCTTGCAAGCGCTGCAATCACTTCAAAGGTAACCGCCTGCTGGAGAACTGCAGCCTGGAACTGCTTGCGTTGCCGTATACGCCAAACTTTGCTGAATACCTCGCGTTGATTAACTCGGGCCGGATACTGGGTGATCAGATGGATTTTCTGAAGAAGAGTTTTTCAGCCCAAAGTCGTCTGCTGCATTAACTCCTCAACCGGTGGTTGCAGCGTGGGCCAGCACGTTTGCAACGCAAGCGGTTAGACGTTTCCCCATTTCTATGTGTAGAAACTCGTTTGGTCCGTGCGCGTTGGATAGCGGTCCTAATACACCTGCAACCATAAACTGGGTGGTGGGATACGCATCGCCTAACATTTTCATGAAGGGAATGGTGCCGCCCATCCCCATAAAGGCGGGTGGCTTGCCGTAGTAGGTGCTGGAGGCATCCTGCAGTGCAGCCTCCAACCAGGGCGCCGTCTCAGGTGCGCACCAGCCAGTTTGAGGTGTATCCAGCTCAAATGTCACCTTGGCATTGTTTGGTGGGTCGGTTTCCAGCAATGCTTTGAACTTCTCAGCGGCGGGTTCCGCTTCCAGCGTAGGTGGTAGGCGTACAACCAGTTTGGTGGCGGTTTCGGTTCTAAGCGTGTTGCCGGCGTTGGCAAGATCCGGAGCGCCGCCGAAGCCGACGGTGGCCAGCGATGGACGCCAGCAATTGTTCAGGATCATATCCTCCACCGTATTGCCATCCGGTTGGACACCGTCAGACCAAGGGAACTGGTCCTTCACGGCAGGGCCGAGGATTTGTGCTACCTGCTCTGCGGCTTTCACAGCCGAATAAGGGATCGTGACCTGGAGATCGTCCAACATCTGTCCAGTGGCGGAATCTTCCACTCGATCCAGTAGGTGTCTCAGCAGTCGAAAGGAGGAGGGCACAATGCCACCGGCGACACCGCTATGTTGCCCCTGTTCCAGTACCTCCACTCGAAGTGTTCCAGGCAGCATGCCACGAAGTGATGTTGTTAGCCAAAGTTGGTCGTAGTTACCACAACCGGCATCCAGGCAGACGACAAGCTGCGGGATGCCGATGCGATCTTTCAGTGCCTCTACGTAGAACGGTAGATCGAAAGAGCCCGACTCCTCACATCCCTCGATCAGGATAACAATTCGTGGATGCGCAACGCCTTGCCTTTGTAGGGCTTCGATCGCTGTGAGACTGGCGTATAGGGCGTAGCCGTCGTCAGCACCGCCACGGCCGTACAGTTTCCCGTCCCGCATAACCGGTTCCCACGGTCCAAGGTCTTCTTCCCAACCCTCAAACTCGGGTTGTTTGTCGTAGTGCCCGTACATGAAAACTGGTGCGGCGTTGTTGCCCTCTGATGCTTCTATTTCACAAAATAGAGTTGGCGTTCGTCCGGACAGAGTAACCACTTCGTAGGACATGCCGACGACTGGACTGGCCGCAACAAAACGCGTGAGTAGTTCAACCGCCTCCTGCATGTGGCCGTGCTGCTCCCAATCAGGATCGAAGGCAGGCGACTTGTTCGGGATCCGAATGTATTCGATCAGCTCAGGGATGATCGCCTCGTCCCAACGATCATTTACGTAAGAAAGTACTTCCTCTGAATTGACCGCAACCATCAATGAAATCCCCTTATACAATCGTATTTGTGTAACCAATCAACCCGCTGCATGGCCATCTCGGGCAGAAACCTGCTTCTGAAGGCGATACCCAGATTGCTGAACAGTCGTTTGCTGGGCATCGGTTCCGTGTAGGCGCGGGTGCGGTCGGTGATGAACTTGGCGATTTTCGCGACACGAGGTCGACGAAATTTGACGTATTCGCCCACACCTTCCAGGTAGGCCTCTTCATAATTCTCGATCATGCGGCTTAAAACCCAGGCATCCTCCAGACCGGTCCAGAACGTTTCACGTAAAAGACGCGAGTTGCCGAGACACGCCTCACCGAGATGAACAACGTTGCCTTCCAGCCAGTGTTCGCGAGTCTGTACGTAGCCAGGATCTACGGGTTTTGCGGCTGCCAGCACCTCGTGCAGCGAGGGATGCCAGAATTCTTTGGACAGGCGAGCCTCCTGGTCCACGGCAAAAACAAAGTGTGTTGAGTTACGCGTAGAGAATTGCCAGCAGACGGTGCCGGTTCCGATCCAGGTGATGTTGGCGCGATGGGCGCCTTCGCTGATTTCGGATATGTACCACTGCAACGTGTTTTCAGCTTCGATCGTTTCACCCACGGTGTTCAGTACCAGCGCATGACTCGACTCCAAGTCGGTCAGACTCAGATCTTCGGCAACAATTGAGCTTGCGGTGATTTCCTCAAGCAATGTGTGTTCGATATTGATCAGCGGTGCGCCGTACCGGTCTGCATAGAACTTGCCGAGAGGTGTCTCGGCAAGCATGTAGGCGCTTCGGGTAAGCCGCACCTGCTCGCGATCAGGTGTATGTCCCTGGTCGAACAGGGCATCACCAAAACCGAGCGCGTTCAGGATACGGGTTTGATTGGCACCCAGCGTGTGAGAAGCGCTGGGCGGCGGCTTGCCACCGGCGGCAAGGGTGATGTTTTGCAGCCCTGCACCTGACAACAGCTGAACCATAACGTTTGCCAGAATACCGTTGCCAACGATGGCTATGTCATACATTTATATGCGCCGCCAGCGGGTCCCTTCGCGCAGATCTTCCAGCTCTATGCCAGCATCCGCGAGCTGATCGCGTATCGCATCAGCGCGCTGGAAGTCCCGGTCGCCACGAGCCTGGTTACGCTCCTTGATCAGATTTTCAATTGCTTCATCACTCAAGCCCCCGGCAGAACTCTGTCCTCGGAAGTAGGCTTCTGGATTTTGCGTCAGCAAACCCAACAGCCAACCACCAGCGATCAGCGCTGAGCTAGCCTTGTCCACATCTTCGCTGGTTTCAGCACGTTGCAGCGCAGATGCCATTTCGTGCATGGCTGCTAACGCGGCAGGGGTGTTCAGATCGTCGCACAATGCATCCACAACCTCGCTTGGGAAATCTTCAAGCGCATAAGTGGTGGGATCTGGGGTGTTCGTTGTCGGTTTATCTCTCAGCGCCTGGTAAAGCGTATCCAGGCTGGAACGTGCCTGTTGGATCAGATCTTCACTCCACGCGAGCTGTGACCGATATTGTCCGGACAGGAGTGCATAGCGCAGCACTTCACCGGAGTATTCTTCCGCCAAACCGAAAATGGTTTTGATGTTGCCAAGCGACTTGGACATCTTTTCATCACCCAGCGTCAGCATGCCGTTATGCAGCCAGAAACGGACGTAATCTGGATTCTGGTTGGCGCACCGGCTCTGGGCGGCCTCATTTTCGTGGTGGGGGAACGTAAGGTCTGATCCGCCACCGTGAATATCGATGGTTTCACCCAGGTGTTGGCGAATCATCGCCGAACACTCTATGTGCCATCCAGGTCGACCTCGACCCCATGGGCTGTCCCATCCAGGCTGTTCTTCGGTGGACGGTTTCCACAGCACAAAATCTTTTGCGTCTTTTTTGTACGGTGCAACCTCGACCCTCGCTCCAGCTAACATGTCATCCAACGAGCGCCGTGACAAAGTGCCGTATTCAGGATCGGAGGGCACGTTGAACAAAACATGGCCGTCGTTTTCGTAGGCATGCCCTCTGTCGATCAGCTGCTGGATCATCGCCTGAATTTCTTCAATGTGATGAGTGGCGCGCGGCACGATATCGGGTAACTCGACACCAAGCGTCAGCAGGTCCTTTTCATAGGCCTCGGTGTAACGGTCGGCGAGCGCGGAGATAGGCTCGCCGTTCTCAAAAGCGGCGGCATTGATCTTGTCGTCGATGTCGGTGATGTTTCTGGCATAAACCACCTTGGGGTACTTCAGCCGGAGCAAACGCACCAGGACATCGAAGACAACTGCTGGTCTGCCATTGCCTATGTGGACATAGCCATAAACCGTGGGTCCACACACATAAACCGTCACTCGATTCGGATCCAACGGTTCGAACAGCTCTTTTTTACCAGAGCCGGTGTTGTGTAGATAAAGTTCGGTCATGATTGTCCGTCTTGATGAATTGTGATGTCTGCGTTGATGACCACGGCATCGCCTTCAACCTGCAGGTAAAAACAAGTAGGCCGGTTGGTGTGACACGCCGGTCCTTCCTGATTGACGCGCAACAGCAGGGCATCGCCATCGCAATCAAATGCCATGCTCACCAGTTTTTGTGTGTGCCCTGATGTCTCGCCTTTGCGCCAGTAGGCTTGTCGGCTGCGGGAGTAGTAGACGGCGCATCCTTCTGCCAGCGAGCGTTCGATTGCGGTTCTATTCATCCAGCCAAGCATGAGGACACGATCCGTATCATCGTCCTGTGCAATCGCCGCGATCAGCCCCTGATCGTTATAAGGCAACTCGTCCAGCACATCGTTGAGAGGCACGCGCTCTCCACGCTTCTGACCTTCCAGGTGTTTAAGCAGTGCCATAGGTTTCTTCCAGATAGTGGAAGATGGTTCGTAACCCCATGGCTTCCCCGCCTTCGGGGCGGCCAGGGCGGCGGCGTGTGTTAAAGGCCATGATGTCAAAGTGAATCCAAGGTGTGTCTTCGACAAAACGCTCAAGGAAAAGTGCCGCTGTGATAGATCCCGCGTAGGGTGACGCTGCGGAGTTCACCAGATCTGCAACCTTGCTATCGAGCATGTGGTTATACGGGCCGTGTAACGGCATGCGCCAAACCGCATCATCCGTGCGTTGTCCCAAGCTGCCCAGTGCGCCTGCCAGATCGTCTCTATTGCAGAACATGGCAGCGATTTCAGCGCCAACGGCCGAACGGGCTGACCCTGTTAATGTTGCAAAATCAACCACCAACTCCGGGTTTTCCTGCACAGCGATCGACAGAGCGTCGCATAACAGCAGGCGACCTTCGGCATCTGTGTTATCAATCTCCACCGTCAACCCCTTGTGGGTGGACAACACGTCGCCCGGTCTGAAAGCATTGCCGGAAATAGCATTTTCAGCAGCGGGTATCAGCAAGCGTAATCGCACTGGCAAGGCCTGGGCCATGATGAGGTAGGCAAGGCCGATCGCGGTGGCAGCGCCCCCCATATCCTTTTTCATGAGGCGCATGCCGGACGCGGGTTTCAGGTCCAGACCACCACTGTCGAAGGTCACACCCTTGCCCACCAGAGTGATTTTTGGAGCGTTCTCATCACCCCAGATCAGATCAACCAGGCACGGAGGGTCATCGGAGGCGCGTCCAACTGCATGAATTGCACCGCACCCCAGATCCAGAAGCGCATCACCTGATGTGATGGAGACTTCCGCATCAAATTCTTCGGCCAAGGCCGTGATTTCAGCCGCCAGATTGTCGGGGCACATATCTTGCGCCGGGGTGTTGATCAGATCTCGTGACAGGCAGATCGCATCGGTCGCATTCGCTACCAGATCATGATTATTGGCATTGGGTATCACCAGTCGAGCAGGGTCCCGAGATGGATCCTTGTAACGGGTGAACTGATAGGCGCCTAAGCCCCATCCCAGGAGCTGTAAATCTGTGGCTTCACTGTCCAGAGTGTAGTCGCCCTCGGGTAGTGACATGGGTAGCCCACCAAGGGTTGCGATGTTGGATTCTCCGTCCCAGCCCTTCAGAACAAAGGCACCATGATCATCTTCCAGCCAGGCCACCTGGCTATCCTTGGCTTGAAACTGTTGACGCTCGAGACTCGCTCTATCTGCATCGTTCAGATTGGCAGCGAAGTCGTCGAAGTCGTCTGTTTTTAACAGGCGAATGCGGGTAGGGTTATCTGCGGACGCGAGCAGGACTTCGGAAGAGAGCGACATGAAAAATCAGACCATAGAGCGATTAAAACGGGTGCGTATTCTAGTGGGTTGCAAGTACCGCGTCGATTGGCATTGGGCACCAATTGGTCTCGTTTTGATGCTCGCTATCGGCGTGTTTCCAGGTGCTCAGGCCGCAACCAACAAACCGATGTTGCACGGCAAACATTGGATGGCAATCACAGGCAAACCCCTTGCAGCCACCTCGGGAGCGATGATTTTTAATCAAGGTGGTAACGCGGTGGACGCGGCGTGCGCCATGCTCGCCACAACGTCCACAATGTTTGACGTCTTGAGCTGGGGCGGCGAGACCCAGGCTCTCATTTACCATCCCAAGCTCAAGAAAGTTGTTGGTATCAACGCGCTTGGCGTGGCGCCGTCCGGTGCTACGCCCGAGTATTTTCGCTCTCTGGGAATGGACCACCCCCCTGAATTTGGTCCATTGGCGGCGGTTACCCCGGGTACGCCCGGCGGGTTACTCATCATGCTCGCTGAGTACGGCACGATGAGTTTAAAAGAGGTGCTCGCTCCGGCGCTGCAGATGGCTCAAGGCTATCCCATAGAGCGGCAGACGGCGGACTCTATCGAGCGTATGAAGGATGAGATCAAGAAGTGGCCATCATCTGAAAAACTTTTCCTTGTGCACAAAGGGGAGGAGCGCGAGGCGCCTCACCCGGGTGAACTGTTTGTACAAAAAGATCTGTATCGTACGCTCACCAAGTTGATCGAGGCTGAAAGCGAGGCACGGGCGCAAGGCGCAGATCGTCGCACTGCCATTCTTGCCGCTTACGAACGTTTTTATCGGGGTGATATCGCCGAAGCGTATGTGGCTGGGTCTCAAGCTCTTGGCGGCTTGCATACCATGGAAGATCTCGCCAACTGGCAAGTACACATCGAAGAACCGGTAGTCACTCAGTACAAGGGTATCAATGTCTATAAGCTCACCACGTGGGTGCAAGGACCGGTCATGCTGCAGGCGTTGAACCTGGCCGAGCAATTGGATCTCAAGAGCATGGGATTCATGAGCGCTAACTATATTCACCACGTGTACCAGGTGATGAATCTCGCCTTTGCGGACCGGGACTTCTACTACGGCGATCCCTATGTACCGCCCGCCGAACCTATTGAGGGACTGCTGTCCAAGCGTTATGCAAAAAAACGACTGGAGGGCTTAAGCGAGTATGCGAACGATCCCAATGTTAAACCGGGAGACCCCTATCGATACCAAAGCGGTAAAAACCCCTACCTGGATTACCTGGAGGCGTGGACCAACAAGGCGGATGAAGCCGCCGGACTCATGCCGCCATGGCAGCAGGCGAGCTTTGACCGTGCGCAACATGAACGCCGCTTCCAACTGGGTACCACCAGTATTCAAGCTGCGGATGCTGATGGTTGGGTGGTTTCTGTCACGCCATCAGGCGGATGGGTGCCTGCAGCCATCGCTGGAGATACCGGCATCGGCATGAGCCAGCGCATGCAAAGTTTTGTCGTGGATGAAAAACAGAATCCCTATAACGTTGTGCAGCCGGGTCAGCGCCCGCGAGCGACACTCACCCCGGGCATGGCGCTCAAAGACGGCAAGCCCTGGTTGTCTTTTGCCGTTCAGGGCGGGGACATCCAGGATCAGGTATTGCTGCAGTTTTTCCTTGGCATGGTCGAGTTCGATATGAACGTGCAGGAAGCTGTGGAAGCCCCTTATTTCTGGAGCTACCAGATGCGCAACAGCTTCGGGGAGCATCGTGCCGAGCCCGGTAAGGTCCTGTTGAATGAAGCAACGCCTGCGTGGGTGCGCAAAGAACTCGAATCCCGAGGCTACAAACTGAACTTTCGAGGCAGAACGTCCGGACCGATCAATGCCATTGAGTTGGATCATGAGCGCGGCACCTTTATGGGTGGAGCCAGTGATTTTGGCGAAGACTATGGGGTCGCCTGGTAGCTCATCAGAGTTCGCGGGTTAGATTTGCCTTACAGGAATATGCCCGCTGGATTGCACTTCCAAGCCCAAATTGCTTTCGGTAAATACCTTGTCCGCCCTGTAGCTGGAGCGTACGAGCGGGCCAGCGGCCACTTCCATGAACCCCATTTGTAAACCTTCTGCACGCAGCGCGTTGAAGGCTTCCGGAGAAACCCATCGGTCGACAGGCAAATGGTTTTTAGTAGGCCTGAGGTATTGTCCCAGCGTGACGATGTCGACGTCGTGAGCGCGGAGATCGCGCAGAGTGGCGAGCACCTCGTCATCACGCTCACCGATACCAAGCATCAGACTGGATTTGGTGAGCACGTCAGGATTCAGTTGTTTGGCCTGCTTCAGGACGTCGAGCGTTTGCTGATAGCCGGCGCGGGGATCGCGTACCCGGTGGGTGAGGCGTTCTACCGTTTCCACGTTTTGTGCAAACACGTCCAGGCCTGAATTCACAACAACCGCAACGGCAGCGCCATCGCCATTAAAATCAGGGGTCAGCGCTTCTACCGCAGTTTCTGGATTGGCCGCTTTAATCGCTCTGACACAGGCGGCATAGTGGGCCGCGCCGCCATCGGGAAGGTCATCACGGTCCACCGATGTCAGCACCACGTACTTGAGCCCCATCAATGTCACTGAACGGGCGGCGTTCGCGGGTTCATCTGCATTGAGTTGGCCGTGTGGATTGCCGGTGTCTACGGCACAGAACTTACACGCCCGAGTGCAAACTGAACCCATCAACATGATTGTTGCGGTGCCGTGGCTCCAGCACTCGCCTATGTTCGGGCAGTGAGATTCTTCGCAAACTGTGGCCAGTTGATGGGTCTTAACGGTTTGTTTGACCGCTTTGTATTTCTCCCCGCCACCGATTTTGACCCTCAGCCAGGGTGGCTTGCGGGGATTTACCGCGTCGGTGTGAGCACCCTTTTTAATGCCATCTTTGATTGCGACCACACCTTCTGCAGTGACAAATTTTGCCCCGCTTGCTGTTTGGTTTGCAGAATCCGCTGCAGATTGTTTTGGCGCGTCACTCATAAGGTGGATATTAGCATCATTTCAGGGTACAAAATTATTTCGCAGTTACATGAACGGGGGAGTCGCATGTCTGAACTCTCAACACAACGTCGTTTTGTCTCACCGCTGCCTGGTGACACCATTGAAACCATCGCCGCAAGGGAGCTGCCTGAATTGGCGACGGAAGATGCAGTTGCAAAACTGAGCAGTTGGAATCTGCACATCTTCCTTATGCGCCAGCCCCACGGCCTGGTCACGGGGAGCGATGTTGTTTTTGTGGAACCACCGCAGGTTGAAGGTGGAACCATGACGCTGCTGCAGAACGAAGATGCGCCAGATGGACCGGGCGTTTGACAGAACCTGTTATTACTTCAGCACTGTTGACCGGTGGACATGAAGGACAGGCGGAGATGATCCTGCGCATACGCTATGAAAACGGCGTAGAAAGCGACGTGGTGGTAGAAAATGCATTGGGCGTAAAACTGATGTCCCATTGCAAAGCGGATTCGTTGGATGACCTGGTAGGCCAGCCGTGGCACCGGGTGATGGAAATTTTGTAGACCGGTTTGTTAATCCAGAGGTTAACGGAGGTAATAGATGTTTGATGTGGCAATACGTAACGGTTTGATCGTGGATGGTTCTGGTAAGCCCGGCTATCGAGGTGAGGTAGGTGTGCAGGATGGCAAAATTGCTTTTATCGGCCAGATTGCGGACGCCCAGGCGAAATCGGTAATCGATGCGGCTGGGAAGGTGGTTGCTCCTGGGTTCATCGATCCTCACACACACTTTGATGCACAGCTTCTGTGGGATGGAGAGGCACGGCCAGCGCTTGCGCATGGTATTACGACAGTCGTCCCAGGCAACTGTTCGCTTTCGTTAGCACCTTTGAAGATAGAGCATCGCGACGGCCTTGTCGGCATGTTCCGCCAGATTGAAGAATTGCCGAAGGAGACGTTCGATGGGACCGGGTTTGAGTGGACGTGGGAGCACTTCGACGGATACCTCGATGCCATACGTGCGCAGCTGTCCGTTAATGTCGCCCCACTGGTCGGGCATAGTGTTATCCGCATGTGGGTGATGGGTGAAGCGGCCCAGCAACGTGCGGCAACACCCGAAGAGATTGCTGAGATGCAGGATCTCCTGAGATCTTGTCTGGAAGCCGGTGCCGTTGGTCTGTCCACCAGCTTTGTCGACATCGATGCCAATCTCTATCCGGTGCCCAGCCGCTGGGCGCACTTTGAAGAGTTGGATGCGCTGGCCAGCGTCCTGGGTGAGTTCGGCAAGATGCTCCAGGTGGTGCCCGAGTTTTATGCCACCGACATCACTATCGCGCGTATCGACCAGTTGGCCGATTTGTCACTCAAGTACAACATTCCGACAACGTTCTCGCCGCTCTTTGACTCAGCCGCAACGCCGGACAACGTACCCCGGGCAATGGCGCGTGTCCGTGAGCAGATGGCGCGAGGCGCACGCGTTTGGCCACAGGTGCAGACCCGTCCCATCGACATTTCGTTTTGCTTCAACCTGCCGAGCCTGTTTTTTGCGGTTAATCCCGCCTGGTTCTCAGCAATGCGCATGGGAGATGAAGAGAAGCGAGCCTATTTTGCGAGCAATGAAGGTCGTCAGGCGCTGCTGGATGCCGCGGGTCCGGAAGGTGGAGCCGGATGGCTTGGACATCTCGTTATTCGTGCAGTGCCAGGTGACGATCAGAGTCTTGTGGGTCGACCTCTTGTGGAGGTTGCTGAGGAGCGGGGACAAAGTGTTGCCGAAGCGATGATCGATCTGTCTATGGAGCACGACCTGGAGGTCCATTTCCTGTCGGCAAATATGGGACACAACGATTCAGCCAGAGTGGGCCCGCTGCTCGCGGATCCACTGGTGCACGTGGGCGCCTCTGATGGTGGTGCGCACATCGCGTCCTTTGCGACCTACGGGGATACCGGCTATCTCTTCAGTGAGTTTGTCAGGGAGACCTCTTCACTGTCGCTGGAATCGGCGGTGAAGAAGATTACTCACGATACGGCGAATATCTGGGGGATTCATGATCGGGGTCTCCTGCAGCCCGGCATGGCGGCAGACATCGTCGTCTTTGATGCGGGCAGCATAGCGCGAGATACGGAGCGGCCCGTACACGACATTCCTGGCGAGGGCATGCGTTACGTTAGGGATGCGATCGGCATTGAGGCTGTTTTTGTGAATGGCACGCTGGCTTACGACCAGGCAGGCTACAAAAACTGTGGTACAGGACAGATCGTCAGCTAATCAGACGCCTCTGAGTCGGCCGTCGCCTCTTCCTGGAACTGCAGGGAGTGCAGGGTGTGGTAAAGGCCTTTGAGCGCCAACAGCTCCTCGTGGGTGCCTAGCTCCACTACCTCGCCGTGATCCAGCACCAGCACGCGATCTGCTTCCTGAATGGTCTGCAGACGATGTGCAATCAAGATGGATGTCCGGCCCTCGGTCAATTGATGCAGCGCGTCCTGAATGAGGAGCTCGGTTTCGGTGTCGATGCTGGCCGTGGCTTCATCCAGCACCAGAATCTCAGGGTCCGCTGCTAACACGCGGGCAAACGCAAGCAGTTGGCGTTGGCCTTGCGACAAATTCTGACCTCGTTCTGTAAGCGGCGTGTCATATCCGTCAGGCAGTTGTGTGATAAACGCGTGTGCGTTCACGGTTTTGGCCGCCTCTATGGCGCGTTCGCGGGTGATTTTTTCGTTGCCGAGAGCAATGTTGTCGTAGATCGAGCCCGAGAAGATGTGGAAATCCTGCAGAACCACACCTACGCGGGTGCGCAGGTCGTGGCTGTGAATGCGATTCAGATCGATTCCGTCCAGGTAAATCTGCTCATCGTCAAAATCATAGAAACGGCTGAGCAGGCGAATAATCGTGCTCTTGCCAGAACCTGTTGGACCCACGATGGCAAGTTTTTCCCCGGGGGAGATGGTGAAGCTTACGCCTTTGAGGATGGGTACATCCTGATCGTAAGCGAAGCGAACGTCGTTGAACCTGACTTCACCCTCCAAACGATCGGGCAATGCGATGGGTTCGTCTGGTTCGTGGATCTTCTCGTCCCAGTCAATCGCCTGGAAGATTCGTTCGCCGCTGGCCATCGCGCGAAACAGAATGTTCATTTGTTCGCCCAGTACAACTACGGGATGGAACAGCATGCTGATGAACTGGGTGAACAGGACAACTTCGCCGATTGTCATACTTAAAGTCGTGACTTGCGATGCACCGTAATACAGGATTACGCCGATTGCCGTATGCGCCAAACTATCGTTGAACGCGCCATACAGAGTTTCGACACGAGCTGATCGCAGCTCATAGTCACGGTTGTCTTTGTTGATCGCGGTGTAACGTTTGAGGTTGTAATCCTGTCGGTCGGACAACTGCACAACCTGCAAGCCAGCCAGGTTTTCCTGCATGTTCTGATTCAGCTGTGACAACGTCTGCCGCACCTGGCGGAACAGGTGACGGGTTGTGCGGCGGAAGTAGTAAGTCACAAGACCGAGGACGGGGAGTGCGATCAGCAGCATCAGGGTTAACTGCACATCGATGATCAGCATGACACCGAGCGCCACGAAAAACGGTACAAACTCTCCGATAAGAGAGCCGAGACCCCGTAGAAGCTCATAAAGTGCTTCAACGTCGTTGGTGACGCGTGTCATGACACGACCCACAGCAACACGGTCATAGAATGAAGACGGTCGTGTCTCCAGGTGGATAAAGAGGTCGCGCCGCAAATCGCGAAGACCATTGATCACCGCGCCGATTAACGTCATGCGATGGGCGTGCCCGGTAAAAGCCCATGTGATCTGCACAACGGCGTACATCAGGCAGGCCACGACAATCGCATCGAAACCACTCACCTCAGTCAGCCAGGTGTTCAGTTCGATCAGGCCAAAATCCGGGGTGTCCGACTTCGTCTCGCCGCGAATAATGTGATCGATCGCCACGATGGAAATGATAATCGGCAGCAACACCTGAAGAGTTGAGGTGATGATGACGAGGACGGACGAGATGAGGAGTGACCATTTATATGGTTTCAGCCATTTGAGCAGCCGCCCCAACAAGTGCATGTTGAGCACGGCACCCGAGAGATCCGCCTCGAACATCGCGTAGTCGCGTTCCTCTTTGGCCGGTTGAGCCGCCTGCTTGTCCACCGAGTTCTCCGCCATGTCAGGCACCCACGCGACTGCGACCAAAGTCTTCTTCGTCGGCACCTTCGCGTTGGACGCGCTCCAACTCGGCGTAGTAGCCGTCCGCTTCCAACAAGTCTTGATGGGTGCCCAACTCGATGATGCGTCCATCTTCGATCACTGCGATACGATCAGCGTGTCGGGCTGTGCTCACTCGATGAGATACCAGCAAGGTCGTTTGTCCCCGACGCAGACGTTTAAGCTCGGACAGGATGTGCTCTTCGGTTTCTGTATCGACCGCGGAGAAGCAATCATCCAGGATCAGTATCGGCGCGTTGCGTATCAGACCACGTGCCAGGGTTGCCCGCTGTTTTTGGCCCCCGGACAACGTGACCCCACGTTCACCCACCAGGGTCTGCAATTGTTCTGGAAAGTCCTGGATGGTGTCTTTCAGATCTGCGGAACTCGCAGCGGCCCAGATTTCATCCAGGGCTCGGTTGGGGTCATCGTAGGTCAGGTTGTCCTTCAGCGGTTCGCCAAACAGGAAAGGGTCCTGGGGCACCATGGCAACCTGTGAACGTAGCTGGGCGAGGGGATATTCGCGGACATCGTGGCCGTCGATGCTTATCGCCCCCGGTGCAGGATCGAGCAGTCTGACGATCAGGTTCAGCAGGGTGGTTTTGCCTGCGCCGACCCTGCCCATGATGGCGACAGTTTCTCCGGCAGGGATATCCAGCGAGATGCCACGCAGCACGTCCCTGTCAGTACGTGGATATCGATAGCGGATATCGTTGATAGCAACGTGTCCCTCAATCCACTCTGGTGTGGCCTGAGTTGGCTTGTCCTCGATCTCTGGTTCCAGGTCCATCACTTCAAACAGGCGATCACTCGCGACCGCTGCGCGTTGGAAGAGATTTACGATGAAGCCCGCGACACGGAAGGGTTGCACGACCATGTTCACAAACATGAAAAACGCAACAAAGTCTCCCACGGGCATTTGGCCTTCGAGCACAAGGTAGCCGCCATAACTCAAGATGGTGAGCGAGCAGACGGCGGCGAGGCTCGGCATCCACGCTGACATAGCGGAGTTGATGCGGCCCTGCTCGTAAAAAGCATCAGCGTAGCTCTGATTGGTGGCGGAGAATCGCTTGATCTCGTTCTCTTCCTGCACCATGGCTTGAATGGTTCGAATACCGGACAAGTTTTCCTGCACATGCGCACCCAGATCCGACAAGCGATTCTGCACGTCGAGTGAGGCTATCCCCATCTTGCGGCTGGAACGCTGTGCGTACCAGAAGACAATTGGCATGGGGGGCAGCAGTAAAAGGGTCAGCATGGGCGAGAAGTACAGCATGAAGGCAAAACCAAAGAGGCTTGCATAAACAAGGATGACAACGAGGATTGTGCCCATCGCGATGAGTCGTTGAATAAGCGCGATGTCTGCAACGGCGCGGGTCATCATGTCGCCGATCGTATGCTGAGAATAAAAATCTGAACCCTGTTCCTGCAGCGCTTTGTACAGGTTCTGTCGCAAGTCGAAGGCGACGCTGAGGCCTGAGCGTCGAACCTGAAAGCGGGCATACGTGACGACGATGTATCGGCAGATAACCGCCCCCACAATGCCAAGTACCGGCCACGTGAGATCGAAATCTCCGTCGGTCATCCTGTTGATGGAGACTGCCGTTAAAAACGGGATCATGGATTCGAAAAAGCGGGCGACGCCAAAGGCGACGATGCCCACGATCAGTCGGGCTTTGTATTTCCCAACCACACCGCGCAAGCGCCAGAGGCTTGCCCGCATGGCCACTTAGCTGTTTACCCCAATTTGCTTGGCGCCTGTATCTGAAGGTCGCTCGAAATCATCCACTACACGCACTAGAACGCAGCGCTCTTCGGAACGCGTGGAAACGGGATGGCGTCGCGAATGTTTTCCATACCCGTGAGATAGAGCACCAGGCGTTCAAAACCGAGACCAAAACCCGCATGCGGAACCGTGCCGTAGCGCCGCAGATCTCTGTACCACCACAGCTCTTCTTTCATGTGCTCGTCGATTCTTGCATCGAGCACGTCTAAGCGCTCCTCGCGCTGACTTCCGCCAATGATTTCGCCGACGCCGGGTACCAGAACATCCATGGCCGCGACGGTCTTTTCATCGTCGTTCAGCCGCATATAAAACGCCTTGATATCCTTGGGGTAGTCGGTAACGACCAGTGGACCTTTGACCACCTGCTCGGTGAGGTAACGCTCGTGTTCAGATTGCAGATCGCTACCCCACTCAACAGGAAACTCAAACTTGTCTTGTTGACCTTTAAGCGCGTCGACAGCTTCTGTATACGTCATGCGTTGGAAGGGTGTTTCTACAACCTGTTGCAGGCGTTCCAGCACGGTATCGTCTATGCGCTCAGCAAAAAACTTCATGTCGTCTGCGCTGGATGCTGTCACGTCGCTGATCACCCCTTTCAGGAAAGATTCGGCGAGATCCGCCAGCGCGGTAAGGTCGGCAAACGCAATCTCCGGCTCGATCATCCAGAACTCAGCAAGGTGTCGACTGGTATTTGAGTTTTCTGCCCGGAAGGTAGGCCCGAAGGTGTACACCTTGGACAATGAGCAGGCGTAGCTTTCGACGTTTAACTGGCCCGAAACGGTTAAAAAGGTTTCTGTACCGAAAAAATCTTCCTCAAAGCCTTGCTCTCGGTTTACCTGATCGAGGGTAGAGACGCGGAAGAGTTCACCGGCGCCTTCACAATCGCTGGCAGTGATGATCGGAGTGTTCACCCAGAAGAAGCCGTGCTGATCAAAATAGTTGTGCACGGCAGAAGCGATGCGGTGTCGCACACGGCTGATGGCACCGAAGGTGTTGGTGCGTGGCCGTAGGTGTGCGACGGTTCTCAGATACTCAAACGTGTGCTGCTTTTTGCTGATCGGGTAGGTCTCGGGGTCATCGACCCAGCCAACCACAGATACGCTTGCAGCCTGGATCTCCCGGTCCTGGCCCTTACCCTGGGATTCAACCAGCTTACCCTGCACAACCACGGAACAGCCGGTCGCCAGTTCGGCGATTTCGGCTTCGTAGTTGGGTAGATCCCCATCAGCGACTGCCTGAATGGTGTCAAAGCAGCTGCCATCGTGGATGTGAAGAAAAGAAAACCCTCCCTTGGAGGTTCGGCGGCTGCGAATCCAGCCGCGAATTTCAACGTCGGTGTCGACATCGACGTTGTGGTCCAGGAGAGATTTGATGCTGGCAACTTGGTAGGACATGGTGTTTGCTAAGCGGGCGTATAGAAACCGAACATGATAATAGAGGTCACACTAAAGCGACAGGTTTGGACGACGCTTGTGCAGGTGAGGACAACCGGGATCGATCGATGAAGTTGAGTTATTTGATAGTGGGTGTGTTGCTGGGGATTCTTGCCATAGCAGCTATTCGCTATGTACCCGAACTGTTTGACGGAGCCGATGAGGTTCGATTGGTTGAAGAGAAAGTTGGCGACGAGGCGCAGCCTGCGGTGGAAGCGGTTGCGGGGGCCAACATTCCTTCTCCAACTGAAACAGCAGCCCTGGAACCCGCAGTAGAAGATCTTCAAGGAGGTGTGGCTGAGACGGAGCCACCCCCTGAAGTGGACGATGGTTGGATCCAGCGCGAGCTGACAGCTCTGGGTGTGCCAGGCAGTTGGCTGGCACGAGCGGACCTGCTCGATCGAGGTGCCAGCGTCCTTGTAAACGCCGCCCGGGGTGAGCTGCCCAGGCGCCAACTCACGTTTATGGTTCCTGCTGAACCCTATGTGGTCGATAAGATTGGCGAAGGTGACAACGCACGATTTTTTGTGAACCCCGAAGGTTATCAGCGCTACGACCAGTGGCTGGACAGACTCGATCAAACCGACCCGGCCGTGGTAGCGGGGCTGCTGCAGACGCTGGCGCCTGCCCTGGACATCGCACTCAAGAGACTGGGCGAGCGTGATCAGGCCTTGCCGCTTCTCGACAACATTTTCTTGGCGATTGAGGAGGCGGAAGTCCCTGTCGGTGATATTGAGCTTCTACGACCGAGCGTAAACTATGAGTACGCTGATCCAGCTCTTGAAGGGCAAGGCGATTTCAGCAAGCAGTTGATGCGTCTCGGACCTGAGAATCTTTCCCGTCTGAAACGGTATGCGGCAGCGGTAAAAGCTGCGCTCGCCGCTTAATCTGCCTTTGGCGTCAACGACACGCTGCGCAGGTGACTTAAATCCGTATTTGCGTTGAAGGGACTGTGGTTTTCCACATAGGCGAGGTCTTCCTCGACGTAGCGTCTCTCGTCGTCCAGGAAACGTGAGACGGCATCGCGAAAATTAGCATCCGCAATCCAGTGTGCGCTGTAGGTGGCCTGAGGTAGGTAACCGCGCGCGACTTTATGGGAGCCTTGCGCCCCGGCTTCCACTTTTTTCAGCCCATGGGCTATCGCAAATTCGATCGCCTGGTAGTAGCACACCTCAAAGTGCAGAAAGCGGTGATCTTCCACACACCCCCAATTGCGGCCGAACAAAGTGTCGCCGCCGATAAAGTTGATAGCCCCGGCGATGTAGCGGCCATCGCGCCTGGCCAGAATGAGCAGCACATCCTCCGGCATAGAGGCACTGATCTCTGAGAAAAACTGGCGGGTGAGATAGGGGCTTCCCCATTTACGGCTGCCGGTGTCGATGTAAAACTGATAGAACGCATCCCAATGCGCTTCTGTGAGATCGCTGCCGGTGACCCATTCGATTTCGATGCCGTTGGCTAACGCATCGCGGCGCTCGCGCCTGATGTTCTTGCGTTTCTTGCTGGCCAGGTCATCCAGGAAGGCGTCAAACGTCGCATAGTTGCCGTTGTGCCAATGGAACTGCTGATCCATGCGTTGCAAAAAACCCATCTCGGCAGCACGCTGCCACTGCTCTTCAAGCATGAAGGTCATGTGGATGCTGGAGACTTTGACCTGTTGGGCCACCTGCATGCAGGCACCTAATAACAATTCTTCGTCTTCTTTAGTTCCCGATCGGGTGAGAAGCCGGGGACCGGTTGCCGGGGTGAACGGCACGCTGACCTGCATCTTCGGGTAGTAGTCGCCGCCCGCGCGATGCCAAGCATCCGCCCACGAGTAATCGAAAACGTACTCGCCTTGGGAGTGACTTTTCAGGTATGCAGGCACGGCACCAATGACTTCCTGATCCTCTGTTTCCACCAGCAGGTGAAAAGGCTGCCAACCGGCACGCGCACCGACGCTGTTGGACACTTCCAGCGCATGCAAAAACTTATGGGTTAGAAAAGGGTTATAGGTGAAATGCCGGGAACAGCTGTCCCACACCTCGGCGTCGACTTCGTCTATGCCGTGCAGGATGCGCGCCTGCACAGCACGCCTTGATGATTCTGTGTCCACACCAGATCCTTCCATCACCACCATTCTGGCCTTAAAACATGCCGAGGGCCAGCCCGGCAGACAACGTCATACCCAGTTCGTGACAAGCGGCGAGCGTGGCTTGATCGACCTCCCCTTTGCAGATGATAGGTTCCTGTACTGCTTGCAGAGGATAGCCGTTGGCAATGCGTTGAATGGCGCGGACGGCGCCCGAGCCATCATTTCCCGCACTGATGAAAAGCGCATAGGGAAGTGGCGAAATTTTGCCTTCTACTTCGTAAAAGGTGCGGTCAAAAAAATCTTTGAGCGCGCCCGACATGTAACCGAAGTTTTCCGGCGTGCCCAGCAGGAGGCCGTCGCACCACAGGAGGTCCTCAGGTCCGGCTTCATGCGCGCGCAGAAAGCGCACATCGACAGGATCTACCTCAGGTGCGGTAGCACCAGCAAATGCCGCGTCTGCCATGGCCTGCGTGTGCCCCGTTTTGGAGTGGTAGACAATAAGTAGGCGCTTTTTGTCGATGGTTGCAGCCTTAAAGTTCATGCCGAATTTGAGGTAGCCAGGAGTATACTCGCCGCCGGAACAAGAACGAGCAGAGAAGTAGTGAAATGGTCGAGTTAAGTGAGATCGAAGCGGCGCGCGAGCGTATTGCATCACACGTGGCGTGCACACCCTGCGAACTCAGCGAGACCCTGTCGGCGCAGTTAGGGGGCGAGCTCTACATCAAGTTTGAAAACCTGCAGTTTACCGCGTCGTTCAAAGAGCGCGGGGCGCTCAATTGTCTGCTGCTGGCGGGTGAGTCAGCGAGGGATGGGGTTATCGCCATGTCTGCGGGAAATCATGCCCAAGCCCTGGCGTATCACGGCCGTCGCCTGGGACTGCCCACCACCATAGTCATGCCGCGTTTTACGCCCAACGCCAAAGTAGAAGCCACACGGGTGCACGGTGCAGAGGTGATTCTGGAGGGTGCAACTTTCGATCAAACCAGGGCCTTCACAACCGAGCTTGCAACGGAGCGCAACCTGCGCCTCATCCACCCGTTTGATGACCCTGCTGTGATCGCGGGACAGGGCACGGTGGGTCTGGAGATTGCCGAGCAGGTGCAGGATGTTGATAACGTCATTGTGCCCGTTGGTGGGGGTGGGCTCATCAGTGGGGTCGCGGTTGCGTTAAAGGCACGCAAGCCTGAGGTAAATATTATCGGTGTGCAGATGGAACGCTTTCGTGGTGCCCATCAGATGTTCCACGGTGAGGCGCCGTCACCTCCCGAGCTTGCAGTGACAGTGGCCGAAGGCATTGCAGTGAAAGAACCGGGTATGTTGACCAGCGAGTTGATCAAGCAGCATGTCTCCGACATCAAATTGGTGGGGGAGGCACAAGTCGAGCAGGCCATTTTTGATCTTCTTGAAATAGAAAAAACGGTTGTTGAAGGTGCCGGCGCTGCCCCCCTCGCGTTGCTGCGCGCAGTTCCTGACCTTGCGCGAGACAAACGCACGGTGATGATTCTGAGTGGCGGCAACATCGATATGATGATTCTGTCATCTGTATTGCAACGCGGCCTCGTGCGCATGAACCGTTTGGTACGCCTGTCTGTGGAGATACCGGACACGCCAGGGGCGCTGGCTTCTCTGACCGAAATAGTGGGCGGGTTGAACAGCAACATCCGTGAGATTGAACACAATCGAGCGTTCGCAGGGTCGTCCGTACGTGCCACGGTTGTGGAACTGGAGCTTGAGATGCGCGGTGAAGAGCAACAGGACAACGTTGTGCGCGCGCTGGCAGACGCGGGTTATCTGGTTAAGGTGGAATCTTAGAAAACACCTTAAGTTGGGTGCGACAGACCCGTAAACTTCTTTTAATTTCATGGGGTTACATTGCTTTTCTCGCTAAGGCTATACTTATCTCTCAGCAGATTTTAGCGTGGGGTATCCATGCCCAGTGCATCTAAACTCAAAGCCGGAGGCGGGATCAAGAAAGTGCTCGCTACTCTGAAGGTGGCCCGCGACAGTGGCTGGCGGCCAACCACCAAGGCGTTGACTTCGAACAACACCTGTAAAGCGTGCGGTCTGGGCATGGGCGGTCAGGCGGGTGGCATGACCAACGAGTTGGGCGAGTTTCCCTCGGTATGCAACAAGAGCGTGCAAGCGCAATCATCGGATCTGCAGGCGCCGATTCCGGAAGCAGTTTTCAGGCACACGATCGAGGAGCTTGGTGAGCTGACCGAACGTGAAATGAACTCGCTCGGGCGACTTAACACACCACTGCAAAAAGTAGGCGACAGACTGCAGCCCATCGACTGGCCATCAGCGCTTGCGCGTGCGGTTGCGTGGTTTGGTGATGCCGACCCGGAGCGCAGTTTCTTCTACAGCTCTGGTCGTTCCTCAAACGAAGCGGGGTTTATTCTGCAGCTGTTTGCTCGCCTTTATGGAACGAACAACGTCAACAACTGCTCCTATTATTGTCATCAAGCCACCAGCGAGGCGCTGCAAAGCAGCGTCGGGACGGGCACGGCCACAATCGAGTTGAGTGACCTCAAGGGCGCGGACTGTATCTTTGTTGTCGGGGCCAATCCCGCAAGCAATCACCCGCGTTTTATCCATCAGCTTGAGGCGTGCCGCGCTCGCGGTGGTGAGGTGATTGTCATCAACCCGGCTCGCGAGCCTGGTCTGGTGCGATTTGCCATCCCCAAACAGGCTGGATCTTTGATTGCCGGGGGGTCCGAGATTGCGAGCGCGTACCTGCAACCGCGGATTGGTAGCGATGTGTTCCTGTTCCAGGGACTTGCAAAGGCGGTGCTTGAGGCGAGGAAGGAAGATCGGGATTTTATCTCAACCTATAGCCGCGGCTATGCAGCTTATGTTGATCAGCTGCAGACGTTGAGCTGGGAGATCATCGAAGCGCAGACGGGGCTTGAGCGCAGCGAGATGATTGCGGTGGCAGAGCGGTACAGCCAAGCGCGAAACGCGGTCTTTGCGTGGGGCATGGGACTTACGCATCACCTCCATGGGGTAGAGAACATCGAGCAGCTGGCAAACCTCGCCATGCTTCGCGGCATGTTGGGGCGTCGTTATGCCGGGCTGTTACCGCTTCGCGGACACAGCAACGTGCAGGGGATTGGCACGATAGGCGTGAAACCGGTGCTGGGGTCGGAGGTGCTCGAGGGTCTGGAAGCCACGCTGGGTGTAGCTCTGCCGAGGTCGGATGGGATGGATACGATGGCGGCGATGCAGGCAGCGCATCGCGGTGAGATTGAGCTCGCGCTATGTTTGGGTGGCAACCTGTTTGCCGCAAACCCCGGTACGGAATGGGCACGCGAGGCATTGGGACGCATCGACCGGAAGATCTATCTGACCACAACCCTCAACCGCGGGCATGTGAACGGGCTTGAAGGTGAGGTGATTATATTTCCGGTTGCGGCAAGAGATGAAGAAGCGCAGCCGACCACCCAGGAATCGATGTTCAATTTTGTGCGCCTGTCGGACGGTGGGATAACCCGTCTCGATAACGTGCGACCTGAGTCCGATGTTTTGATCAATATCGCCGCTGAGGTAGTGCCGACGCAGACGTTTGATTTCCGGCAGTTTGCCTCTCATAACTCGGTGCGCGAGGCTATTGCAAAGACGATTCCCGGCATGAGTGAACTTGTTGATATCGGTGTTGCAAAGCGAGAGTTTCACGTGCGTCATCGTCTTCTGCATTCGCCCAGTTTTGCGACTGAGGATGGCAAGTGCCACTTCCGCGTCTGCTCACCGACAGCGGAGAAGCCTGACATCGACCTCTATGGATTTACGCTGGCGACAGTTCGCAGCGAAGGTCAGTTCAATACCATCGTCTACGAAGAGGAAGACACCTATCGCCAGGTGCCTTCGCGCTGGTCGGTTCTGATGAACCTGCAGGATATGGAAGCGTTGGGTCTGCAGGCGGGCGATACGGTTGATCTGCAATCACCGCACGGACGCATGCGTGCCGTCTCGGTGCGCCCGTTTGATTTGCCCAGGGGCAACGTGATGGCCTACTTTCCCGAAGCCAACTGTCTCGTCGATACAGCGGTTGATCCGCGCAGCCGAACACCTGCGTTTAAGTCGACGCCTGTGGCTGTTGTGCGTGGCGATCGCGAGGCGGGTGTTCCCCTTCGCACAGGTGAAACACCAATCTCGCGAACCTACTAGTCTTTGTCCCGACTGCACCATCCTTGGCGCAGTCGGGACACCGTTCCGGCGATCTAAAATCGCCTCCACTCACAAAACCCTGGATTTTTGCTGCGCTTTGCTCCGCAAAAATCGTGTTTTGGCTCGGGCATCCTGCCCTCGACTAGTTCTCGTCCCATTTTGGGACGAGAACTATCTAACCTCGAGCGGCTTCCGCGACCTTGGCAATCTTATCCAACCGGGGAAGCATCGAATCGGCAGATTCGGGCGGGACTGTGAACACCAGATGTGTAAACCCCTGTTCGATTCTACCGGCCAGCTGCTCTGGGTCCGTTGGCGCACCAAAGAGACCCATATCCAGGTCTGACACGTTTCGACCCCGGGCCTCCATCGCCTCGGTCAGGCGCTCCATGTTGCCGCTGCCCAAGCCGCCGATGGGCATCCAGCCATCAGCGTATTCCGCAATGCGGTCAAATACCCAGGGAGAGTTTGCACCAATCCAGATGGGTGGACCGCCGGCCTGAACGGGTTTGGGCCATGACCAGATAGGATCAAAATCTACATGCTCACCGTGGAACTCGGCTTCGTCGTTGTTCCAGATTTCTTTCATCGCCAGCACTTTTTCCCGCACCTGCACCCAGCGTTGTTTGTAGTTTGCGCCGTGGTTCTCCATTTCTTCGCGGTTCCACCCGGCGCCTATGCCTAAGATCACGCGACCGTTGGAAATCATATCCAGGGATGCCACTTCCTTCGCCAGCGTGATCGCGTCGCGTTCGATAACGAGGCAGATACCGGTGCCCAGCAGCAACTTTTCTGTCACGGCTGCTGCCGCACCCAGGGCGACAAACGGGTCATGGGTGCGCCAGTACATCTCCGGAAGATCGCCGCCGCCAGGGAAGGGCGTATCCCTGCTTACCGGGATATGCGTGTGCTCCGGGAAGAACAGGCTGTCCAGGCCGCGTTCTTCAAGCGCAATAGCCAGTTCTACCGGCTGAATCGCTTTGTCGGTGGGGAACATGGTTACCCCGAACTTTAACTCTTTGGACATTTCTCTCTCCTTATTGCGCGTGGTTCGCTTATATCAGATGTCTTCAAAACTGCCGTGTCGGCCTTTGCCTGCGGCGAAACGCTTGGCACCGGCTTCAGTCTCGCCTGAGCGGATTACTTCCCGGCCAAGCTCGGTTTCCTGCAACAGCGCCTCGTCCAGATCCTTGTCCCACTGCAGATAAGCGCTCATGCGGTCGTTGCGCATACACAGCTGGGGGAATTGACAGAGTTCCTGTGCAAGCGCCAATGCTTGGTTTAACGCTTCGCCCTTTGGTGTGAGCCGATTGGCGAGGCCG
Organism: Candidatus Azotimanducaceae bacterium; assembly: GCA_965227885.1. Classification (GTDB taxonomy): domain Bacteria; phylum Pseudomonadota; class Gammaproteobacteria; order Pseudomonadales; family Azotimanducaceae; genus UBA4421. Next base: position 5,024,389 of record OZ245781.1, on the reverse strand, counting down.
ATACGTTGGGCTTCCTCCCCGCTCACGCCTCGCCCGGTTAGAATCAGGTCCATGGCGTGACTCATGCCTAACAATCTGGTTAAGCGGATAGTGCCGCCGTCGACCAGCGGGACACCCCAGCGTCGACAGTAAACGGCGAATACGGCATCTTCCGCGGCGATGCGCATGTCACACCAGGCGGCCAACTCAATGCCACCCGCAACCGCAAAGCCCTCGACTGCCGCAAGGACAGGTTTTGTCAACAGCATGCGGGAGGGTCCCATAGGACCGTCACCAGATCTTCGTACGCTGTTACCGCTGCCGCTTGAGACTGCCTTTAAATCTGCCCCTGCGCAAAATGTTCCTTCTGCGCCGGTGAGGATTGCCACACTTGCGGAATCGTCACTGTCAAATTCACGAAATGCATCTGCAAGCAGAGCTGCAGTTGGGCCATCAACCGCGTTGCGCGCGTGAGGCCTGTTGATGGTGATGACACGCACGGCATCATGGTTTTCGATAAGTACTGCGTTGTCGCTCATGCTTGCCTCCCCAATGTTCTCGCGTGAGTATATGGAAATTAAGTTCAACAAAGGAAGGCACGATGAGATTGAATGAACCGCGAATACCCGCACTGGAAGCTGAAGATTGGTCTCCGGCAGCGCAGGAAATCATGAAACCGTTTGCCTCGCAGGGTCGCGTTTTCAATATTTTTAAGACCCTGACGAATCACCCGGAGCTCGCGCGAAGATGGATGGTTTTTGCAAACCACATTCTCGGCAAAAGCACGCTATCGGTGCGGGATCGGGAAATACTGATTCTGCGTATCGGTTACCTCTGCCAGGCGGGCTACGAGTGGGGCCAGCATGTGCGGATCGCACAGGACGCGGGTATGTCCGATGACGAGATAAGAATGTGTAAGACGGGACCTGAAACTGAAGGAATCAGTGAGCTGGATCGCTTGCTGCTGACGGCGACGGATGAGTTGCACGCGGATGCGCATGTAAGCGATGCCACCTGGGCAGGATTGAGCGAACACTACAACACGCAGCAAATGATGGATGTTGTGTTTACCGTAGGGCAGTACAACCTGGTCTCGATGGCGCTTAACAGTTTTGGCGTGCAATTGGATGACGGTTTGCCCGGGTGGGATGTCTGATGGGTTCACGACTGGAGGGTAAGGTCTGTGTGGTTGTCGGCGGCGGGCAGACACCGGGAGAGACGATTGGCAATGGCCGGGCAACTGCGCTGCGCTTTGCGCAGGAGGGTGCTTCGGTTGTGGTACTGGATCGCCGTCTCGCATCTGCGGAGGAAACAGTAGCGATGATCGCGTCAGAAGGGGGTGACGCGCAGGCCTTGGAGTTGGATGTCCGAGACGAGGCGGCTTGTCAGCAAGTTGTGGAAACCGTTGTGGGTGAACGAGGCAAAATCGATGTGTTGCACAACAACGTCGGGATTGGTGGAGGGGATGCCCCTCCTCATCTCATCGATGCGGATGCGTGGGACAGAATTCTTAACACGAATGTGAAGGCGATAATGTTTATGTGCAAAGCGGTCGTGCCGCAGATGCGCAAACAAGGGAGTGGGGTAATCACCAACATATCCTCTATTGCGGCCATTGCCAGCGCGGCTTACATCACAGCGTATAAAACCTCCAAAGCGGCACTTAATGCATACACGCAGGCGTTAGCTTCAAACAACGCAAAATACGGTATACGGGCAAACGTCATTATGCCGGGGCTCATGAATACACCCATGGCGATCGAAGGCACCGTTGCCGCAGGACAAGATCGCGAGAAAGTGATCGCAACGCGGGATGCTGCGGTACCCCTAGGCCGTAAAATGGGTAGTGCGTGGGATATTGCGAACGCGGCCCTGTTTTTAGCGTCGGATGAAGCGAGATTTATTACGGGAATCGCTTTACCGGTAGACGGTGGTCAGTCCGCACAGGTGGGTTGAGTGGAGCCTAGCGTCCTGTCTCATTAACTGTGCTTTCCCAGTGTTTTTTATAACTAAATCGAATTAAAACCAGAAAAACATTACGTTTTTGCTCACTCGTACACGATTTTTACAACTAAATGTCACCTTGTGTAACAAAAGTGTTGACTCATTCGCTACCATTAAAAACAATGAGCGCGGCATAAGGATATGCTTATATCAGGTCGAATCTTGGTAAAAACCTGGGTAAAACCAGGGTGAAAGATGACTCGATTGTGACGCCGCTGGGGGCGTGTTAGACAAGCTGCTTTGATGAAGTCATGAAATTGTCATGAAATTAAAGAGGGCTTGAAACACAACGGTGTCAGCGCCAGATAACAAGGAAGTGGTAAATGGCGAATAACTAGAAAAGATACGGATTAAGTTCTGGAGGCTGTAGTTATATGCGAATGGTGACAAGCATTATAGCGTGCGTACTTCTTATCTTTGCGGTGCTACACGCATTCATCCCGCATGCTTCCAAATATGCGTTCATGGCGCTTTATGGCGCTGGTGCTTTCCTCGCCTTCTGTACTCTGTTTAACGGCATTGGCCTTTTTCTCGCGCGGGTTCTCGCGCTTGGCACAACCGCGCTGATGTTCTTTTACTTCGCTGCCTTTTTCAAAATGGCACCGCATTTCCATGAAACCTGGTACCAGTCTGGTGCCGCCCTGGAAGGCATCGGTATGTTGCTTTCCGCATTTGCGATGATCCCGGTACTTTCCTGCTACAGCTGCATGTTGAAAGCTGACTGCCAGGAAGCCCTGGAGAACAAGCCACGGGCTGCGTTCTTCAGCGTGCCTGACAGCGTCCAAGAAAAAGCCTGATCCGAGTCCTCCATACAAGCCCTGCAAATCTGTAGGCAGTAGATCCAAAAATTCCTGCGGCTTGTCAACCAAGTCTGCTTTCGTGCGTTTTCCTTCTTAAGCGATTTGTCTTGTTAGAAGGAGGAGAATCATGTCGCGGCCAATCAGTCCATTGCCTTTACCTGCAAACTGGCAGGAACAGGCGTCGGTAACACCAGCCTTATTTCAATCTCTGAAAAACTTCGTTTTCGGAGTGTCCCTCGTCTTGCTATTAACAGTGACTGCGGCTTGTGGCGGCGGTGGGGGTGGCAGCAGTGCCGCACCCCAGGGCAATACGCCGACACCACCGCCTTCAGGAACGGGTGAGGTGATCATCGGCATTACTGACGCGGAAGGCGAGTATGTGACATACACAGTAGATGTGTTGTCTTTGACTCTTAACCGGGCTAATGGCGACACGGTAGAAACTCTACCTTTAAGTACACGCATCGACTTTAACGAACTGACGGAAGTAACAGAGCTTCTCACCATTGCGACTGTCCCCGAAGGGAATTACGAGTCTGCTTCTATTCGTATGGATTTTTCGGATGCAGAGATTTTTGTGCAGGATGTAAACGGTGACGCGGTTCAGGCGACACCGATCGATGCTGACGGGAATGTGCTCAACGAGGTAGAGATGCGTCTCTCCCTCACAGGTTCTGACGTCATTCGAATTCGTGCTGGTGCACCCGCTGCATTCAGTCTGGACTTTGATTTGGATGCATCCAACACGGTAGACCTGACCACGGCGCCACCGACAGTGACCGTCGAACCTTTTCTGCTCGCCACGCCAGAACTTGAAACCGACCGCGAGCACCGCGTGCGGGGTGTTCTGGAAACATTCACCACAGAAGAGAATCGGATTGACCTTCTGGTCCGTCCTTTTCGTCATCGCACCGGTCAGTTTGGTGAGTTTGCGCTTTTTGTCGATGATGAAACTCAATATGAAATCGATGGTGTGGGCTACACCGGTGAAGAAGGTCTTAATGCCATGGCGCTTCTCAGTGAAAACGCGCCGGTGGTGGGTAACGGCTCGATTCAAGCGGCTGGCATGCAGGCGGACATCGTGCTCGCGGGTTCCTCCGTACCCTGGTCGGATGCTGACGTTGTGATCGGTGTGGTTGCTGCACGCAATGCCGATGTGCTGACCGTGCGCGGTGCTCACGTGGAATTCAGCGATGGTCGATCCGCGTTTCGAGGCACGTTTGAGGTGAATCTGCTGGATGACACCAGTGTTTCCGCGCCAGGCGTGGACAATGCAAACCTCTCTACACAGAGTATCTCCGTTGGTCAGCGTATCGTTGCCTGGGGCGAGTTTCTGGACGATGTGAGTCTTGATGCTTCACGGGTGCGTATGAAGTTTAATCAGTTGACCGCCGAGGTGGTTGAGCCTGCCCCATTGGCAGTGGACTTGTTCTTCCTTAACGGTCGTCGCCCGGATGCGTTCAACTTCGCGGGCACAGGTGTATCACCTGCAGACGATGCGGACCCCGACTTCTATGAAATTGACACCGGCGTGCTGTCGCTTGATGCCATCGAAGCGGGTGATCTAATCCGCGTACGTGGACTTGTCAATGAATTTGGATCTGCGCCTGCGGACTACATTGCGCGTACGGTTATCGACGTGCAGACAGATGCTCGCGCAGCGTTTCTCAAAATCGGCTGGGAAGAAGGCAGTTCTGCTCCTTTTAACAGCATTGTTGCGGAAGCGATTGATGTGGATCTCACCGAAGCGCGCAGAGCGCTGATGGTGCGCGGTGTTCCTCGCGCCTTCATAGACGAGATGGAGAACATCTTCCTGCTTGCGCCCGCTGAAGGCCAAGGTGTCTACGCCGTGCAGGTTCGCGGCGCGGGAGAAGTCCATATGTACCGCCAGTTCAGCGACATGGTGGATGAACTGGTTGCACAGCTTGATCAAGGCAGACTCCTGCATCGCATCAGCGTACAAGGCGCGTACAATGTCAGCTCGAATGAGTTAACAGCTAAACGAGCCGGGTTTGTATTCAGTGCCAATGAGGACGCCCAATAGGGCGTCCGACCAAAAGAACGGTGGTTGTCTCAGTCTCTTTCCGAATCGACAGATTGGGGCTGAGGCAATCTGAGTTCATATGGGTACTTCTACAGAGCTGAATCAGTTTTTAGCAAGTGTTGAGAAAAAGGCATTCGCGATGGCAATGGCAGCATTAAAAAACCAGGAAGACGCGCTCGACGTTGTGCAGGATGTCATGCTCACACTGGCTAACAAATATGCAGACAAGCCAGTCGATCAGTGGACGCCCTTGTTTTTCAGGATGCTCAAAAATCGGATAACCGATTTCCACCGTGCAGCCACTACAAAACGTAAATTTTTTGGCTGGTTCGCGCGTGCGGAAGAAGATGACAGCGATCCGATGGAACGTGTAGAAGGGCGCACCTCGGATCAGCCGGATGTGCAGCTGACGTTGGACGGGGTTCGTGAGGACCTGGTTGATGCGCTGGATGCGTTGCCTGAACGACAGCGTGAAGCGTTTGAACTCAGAGTCTGGCAGGGACTGGATGTCCGTCAGACCGCAAAATCGATGGGCGTGTCAGAAGGCAGTGTAAAAACGCATTTGTCGAGAGCGGTCCACACGTTACGGGAAGCGTTATCGGAGTACAGTTATGACTGATCGATTTAACGAATTGGATGAAACCGACGCTGAATTTGCTGCCAATCTGGCACGTGAGTTGGATGCCGCGGAACATGAACTCAGCCCCGAGGTCCTGGATGCGCTGACGCAGGCGCGACGTGAGGCCGTTAAAGTCGCGGATGGCCGCAGCGGTAACAGACGTCGCAACATATGGTTCGGCTATGGACTGGGAGGCGTCGCAGCGGCGGTCCTGGTTGTTGCGCTCCTCGCACCGCAAACGCAGACATTAGAGCAGTTCCCGCTCCTTGAAGATGCGGAGATGGCTGCCGCGCAGGACGCAGAACTGTTGGAAGACCTGGAATTTGTTGCCTGGATGGTGGCGATGGAAGAGGGTGGCGCTGTCGAAGAAGGGGAAAGCCTTGACGCGACCACGATATAGGCTGGGATTGTCGATGACCTTGCTTGCCATAATTGGGTTCGCGTATGCCGAAGAGGCCAAGGCGGCCCAAGTGGAAGAGGTGGAAGAGGTGGAAGAGACGGAAGAGGTGCAAACGGAGTTGGCAGAGGAGCTGACTTTTTTTGATTTCCTGGGTGCCATGGTTGAGGAAGAAGACGGTTGGCTCGACCCGTTGCAGTTACACGAACAGGATGAATTGCTGGAAGCGGATGAGGATACGGAGACCGAAAAAATAAGTCTCGAGGAGCAGGCAGAATGAAGTACTTATCAATTCTAGTGGCTATCGTTGTTAGCTGTTTGCTGGCGACCCCTGCCTGGGCACTTGATTGGAATGATTTGTCATCTGATCAGCGAGAGGTGCTGGGTTCTTACGAAAGCAGTTGGGCGGAAATGTCTGCTGCCAGGCAGGAGCGTCTGGCGCTGGGAGCTAACCGGTGGTTGGGAATGGAGGCGAGCGAGCGCCAGGCCATGACCGAGCGATTTGAAAAGTGGCAAGGCCTCGATACAACCCGCCGTCAGGAGCTGATGCAACGATGGAACGCTTTTTCAGAGCTGACCCCGCGGCAGCAGCGCCGCATGCGGAACAGTCTCAAGCGCTTCCGTGATATGCCAGCAGATAAGCGACAGGCGCTGAGACGTCAGTTTCAGGGCATGAACGCCAAAGAACGTGCCCGTGCGTTGCAGCAAATGCAGCGACGAGCGCAGCAGATGCGCCGCCAACAGCAGCGACGGGACCAGCAGAGGGCCAGGTAACCCCCCGGTGAATGCTCAGCCAATTAGAACTCAGGCGAGGCTCTCACGGATGGTTTTGATGTAGCTGGCGCGCGCGTCCTGCTTGTTGTTTGCGTACGCACTGCCGGGAAGTTCCGCAAGGGCTGCCGCACGCGCCAGAGCCGTTTCCTGAAGACCTGAGGGGTCCACAACCTCATCCAGAAAACCGATATCGGTTGCATCTTCCGGTCCGAAAAGTTGTGCCTGAATGATGGCCTGCGTCTGGTGGCGCATCGAGATGCGTGCGAGCGCCAGTTGCATCCCGAATGTAGGTAGCGACATACCGATCGCAGTTTCGTTCAGGCCGAACTTGAAGTCGCCTGTTACGCCGATACGGGTATCAGCGGCCAGGAGAATTAATGCACCGGCAGCGATGGCGTGACCGCCCGCCGCAACAACCACAGGCTGTGGATGGGCAAAGATTCTAAGCAGCATTTCTGCGCCTTTCGAAACCATGGCGTTTGCGGCGTCGGGTCCTTTCTGTATTTCCTTCAGGTCAAACCCTGCTGAGAAAACGCCTTCGCGTCCGGTGATGAGTACAGCTTTGGCCTGGCTGCCCGCCGCATCCAGTCCTTCATTCATGGCCTCGATGAAATCGTAACCGACCGCGTTCGCTTTGCCGTCATCCAGAGTGATGACCCCCACATCGCCATGCAGTTCGAAATTCATCATTGCCAACCCCTCCGTAGAAATTATGTGCATTTTTGGAGGCCGGAGTATGGCACAAATGGCAGGCATCAGACGTCAATGTACGTTAACATCCGCCGCAATTGGGTAGGAGCAAAGCAGTATCTATGGCAGAAGCTACGCGAGACGTTCGCACCGCACGCCCGCAGGTGTGGAGCGTCATCATAGGCATGACTATTTTTCACCTGGCATGTTTGCTGGTGTTTGTGGTGGGAGTGAGTGCGACAGCCCTCTGGGTTGCGTTTGGGATGTATGTGTTCCGCGGGATGGGGGTGACAACCGGCTATCATCGTCTTCTCGCTCACCGCTCGTTCAAAACCAACCGGGTGGTGCAGTTCATTCTGGCTTTCGCCGGGAGCCTTGCGGTCCAGGGTGGCCCACTCTGGTGGGTTGCGCATCACCGGTCCCACCACGCTGAAACCGATACTGAAGAGGATATTCATTCACCGGTAACGCGCGGGATGTGGGCTGCGCACATGGGGTGGATGATGACCGATGAGGCGTTCAACGAAAAAGGGACAAATTCGCGAGATCTCCACAAGTTTCCCGAAATCAAAATGCTGCAGCGTCACTACGTCTGGCTGATCGTCTTTCAGATAGCGGCGCTCTACGGTGTGGGTGCATGGCTCGCCAGTGCCTATCCCGGTCTTGGCACAAGTGGTGCGCAGCTGGTTGTCTGGGGCTTTTTTGTCAGCACTGTATTTACCTGGCATGTGACCTTTATGGTGAACTCTGTATGTCATCGGTGGGGTGGGCGGCCGTACGATACGGGCGACGCTTCGACCAACAACGTCTTTATTGGATTTCTGGGCTTTGGTGAAGGTTGGCATAACAATCATCACTTCTATCCGAACTCAGCACGCCACGGTCTGCGCTGGTGGCAGTTGGATGTGACCTACATGCTCATCAAAGTGTTGAGCTGGGTGGGTCTGGCAAGCGACCTTAAATTGCCGAAAGAACTGCGAGACGCGAAAGGGTAGAAACACAGTGACGAACTATCTCGCCGACAAGGTCATCGCTATTACCGGGGCTGCCAGCGGCTTTGGCAGGCTGGTTGCGACAAAAACCGCAGCCCAGGGTGCCCATGTGGTGTGTGCGGATGTTAACGAAAGTGAGCTGCAAACCACCGTGGCCGATATCTCGCGTGCAGGTGGCTCTGCGCTGGCCGTGCCAACAGATGTGACCAAGCTGGATCAGATGCAGCGCCTTGTCCAACGGGCTGTAGATGAATTCGGCCGCGTGGATGTGTTGATCAACAACGCCGGGGTGATGCCGCTCGCGTTTTACAGTGATCACGAAGGCGCGCAAGCCGCCTGGGATCGCTGTATTGATATCAACTTCAAGGGGGTGCTGCATGGCATCTCTGCCGTCTATGATCAGATGATCAGCCAGGGACAGGGTCATGTGGTTAACCTGTCATCTATTTATGGCAACTTTCCGGTGGTTGGAGCCGGTGTTTATGGCGCAACCAAGGCTGCGGTGGACTTCCTTTCCGCGTCGCTACGGATGGAAGCGCAGGGACAGATCAAGGTAACCAACGTAAAACCGACCGGTGTGCCAGGCACCAACCTGGGTGCGGGTGTGATCAATCAGGAAGCGATCGTTGGCATACTTGGCCACAAAGCGCCTGCCCATTTACAGCAGATGCAGGCGCACGCGACGGGTGAATTGCCGATAGAACTGAGCGACAAAGAGAATATTGAGTATTACGCTCTTGACCCGGAACACCTCGCCGAGCAGATCGTGCATGCGATCAACCAGCCATGGGGTGTGACGATCAGTGACATTACCGTACGGGCGTCTGGGGACGCATACATTCTCTAGATCTGATCAACTGCAGGCTATCGATTAGGTCCCCTATTCATCGGATACGGTTGCCAGCGCTCTAAAGTCACCTTTGGCAGCACGGTAGGGTTCACACAACTCATCGGCCATTTGCCTCGCAGCACAAGGGCAACTTCTCGTCCCACTCGACGGCGCGTCTCGGGACGCATGCGCGTCGTTGCAGACGCTACGTGAGGTGTCACCACAACGTTTTCCATGGACAGGAGCGGGTTGTCCAACTCCGGGGGCTCCTGCTCCAGGACATCCAGACCAGCGCCCGCGATTGCGCCGCTCTGCAGGGCGGCGATCAGAGCAACCTCGTCAATGATAGGTCCGCGGGCTGTATTGATAATGACGGCGGACTCTTTCATGCGGGCGAATGCGTGGGTTGAAAAACTGTGCTCGGTTTCATCATTGTGTGGTGCGTGAACAGAAATGTAGTCAGACCGCTCTAATAACTCGTCAAATCCAACCGGTTCTACACCCTCCTTGGTGATTTCTAATTCACTGACATAGGGGTCGTGGGCAATGACACGCATCCCAAACGCTTGTGCCCGCCGTGCCATGCAGTGACCGACGTTGCCGAAGGCAAACAATCCCAAAGTTTGGCCAAACAGGCGCGGGATTTTTGAGAGCAGTGGGCGGGCCTGGTACCAGTCTCCGTCCCGAGCCATGCGTACCATCGTCGGGGTGCGACGCGCCATATCGAGGAGGAGCGCCATAGCATGATCTGCGACTTCTTCGATGAAAACGTCCGGGACGTTGGTGACCACAAGACCCGCCTCGGTGGCGGCCTCAATGTCGACCATGTCGACGCCAACACTACCGACGCCAATGCATACAGCTTTCTCGAGTGCGTCGATGACCGTTTTGTCGATACGCAGCCCCCAGGAGGTAATGATGGCGTCCACATCGCGAACCCCGTCGGCGAATTCCTCCGGCGTGTCGGCACGAATCTCCACGATGTCTGCGATGGCCCCCAGCGCTTCTAGCTCCAGTGACCAGCGTTCTTCGACCGTTTGGTTTTGCGCTTGGCGAGGTAGTTGTATACCTACCTTTTTCTTGCTCATATCTCCCCCTGGCGATTTTTCTTAAGCTTGGATACTACCATCGACCAATTGGTTACGCTTTCAAACCCGCTCCTGCGCGTCCAGATTGCTCAGGAAGGCGGGAGCATTCATAACTTTGAAGTACTTGTAGATGGGGTGTGGGAGCAATTGTTTGTTGAAGGTGAAGCCGGGCTGGCGCCGTGCTTTCCCCTTGTGCCGTTTGCCAGCCGTATCCGGAACGCGACGCTGACCTGGGCTGGTGGGACCCACGCGCTTGAGCCATCCCAAGGATTTGCCCCGCATACGATTCACGGTCATGGCTGGCGCGTTGGGTGGCAGGTTGTGAAGTCGGATAACACGTCGGTGGTACTTCAATATACGCATCAATCGGGTGCTGCGGGATGGCCATGGTCTTACCGAGCCGAGCAGACATTCGGACTTGCACGCGATACCTTGACCGTGAGTTTGGTCGTGCAAAATCTAAGTGATGCACCGATGCCTGCAGGGCTTGGTCTCCATCCCTACTTCAGAGTGACAGAAGAGATGCAGGTGAAGATGAAAGTGTCTCGAAGGTGGCAGATGGACGAAGAAGTGTTTCCTGTGGTGTCAGAAGTTCTGCCGGAAGACATGAACTTCGCCGAAGGCATGCATCCGACCACCCTGGCTGTGGATGCAGTTTTTGAAGGATGGGATGGTGAGGCGCAGGTCGATTGGTCTGAACTTGGCGTGTGTCTTGAGCTCAAAACCGACCCGTTGCTTGAGCACGTGATCGTCTATACCCCCGGCAATACGGTGTCTGACGACCCAAAATTTGTTTGTATCGAACCCGTGACGCATCTGACCGATGCCTTTAATATCATGGGCTTGGGAGGAGAAAGTTACGGTACGCGAGTATTAGAGTCCGGTGAAACCTTTGCGCTCGCCGTCGCCTTTCGTGTCCGGTTCGATGAGAACGGTAGGGCTTAGAGGTACCGGGAAGACAATAAAAAGGGGAGAGCAGTGGCAGAAGCGTCGCCGGATGAGCTAAGCGATTCAGAAGTCATCGACAAATGCATGCGTGAATCAGGGTTCAGTCCTGGTTATCGCTACTACGCGTTGGGTCTCTTGACCGTGGTCTACATCTTCAATTTCATCGACCGACAGATCGTTGTCATCCTGCAGGAATCCATCAAACAGGATTTGGGATTGATGGATTGGCAGTTAGGCATGTTAAGTGGCTTTGCCTTTGCAGTTTTCTACGTGACCATGGGCGTGCCCATAGCCCGCATCGCTGATAAGGGTGTGCGGCGAAATGTTATCTCATTTTCGCTGGCCCTCTGGAGCGCGATGACGGCCCTTTGCGGAATGGTCAGCAATTTCTGGCAACTACTGGCAGCGCGTATCGGTGTGGGTGTCGGCGAAGCCGGTTGCAGCCCACCCGCGCACAGTATCATTTCGGACATGTTCCCTGTGGAGCAGCGTGCTACCGCGCTCAGCACCTACAACATGGGCATTAACTTTGGGGTATTCATCGGCTTTCTGGCGGGAGGCTGGATCAATGAATACCTGGGCTGGCGACAGGCTTTTATCTACGTAGGTCTGCCTGGCGTACTGTTCGCTGTGTTTGTTCGCCTGACACTCAAAGAACCACCGCGCGGTATGTCGGAAGTGAAAGCGGTAGACAACAACCCCCCGCCGTTGAAAGGCGTCTTCGAGCTGTTGTGGAATCGAGTTTCCTTCCGCCACATGGCCATGGCGGCGGGTCTCCATGCGTTTGTGTCTTACGGTGTGGGTGGCTGGATGGCGCCGTTTTTACAGCGTGTGCACGAGCTCGGCAGCGGTGAGACTGCCAACTGGTTGGCACCTGTTGCGGCGTTGCCAGCGGCGGCTGGTGCGTTTCTTGGTGGCTACTTTTGTGACAAATACGGCAAAGACAACGTACGCATGTACATCTGGATTCCCGCGGGTGCAATTCTGCTGGCGCTACCATTTCAGTTGGCGGTCTACTTTATCGAAGATCATCAACCGGCGATGCTGATCTACGCAATTCCTGTATTACTCAATGCCTGTTACCTGGGCCCGATGCTGGCGATGACCCATGGCCTTGTGTCCTTAAGAATGCGAGCGGTTTCCTCGAGTGTACTGTTCCTGGTTTTGAACTTTATTGGTCTGGGATTGGGGCCCCTGTTTACCGGTATTTTGAGCGACGTGTTTGGCGCCAGCATGGGTGCGGGAGAAGGTCTGCGCTGGGCATTGGTGGTCGTGACGCTGGCGAATCTCTGGGCAGCCATTCACTATTTCCGGGCAGCTAAGTACCTTGAAGATGACCTCGCCAGAGCACCGGCGTAGTTAAGGTTACAAGCCGAATCGATAGCGCAGCTTGATCACAAACAGGTCGATGATCGGCATCTCCAGTGCATCGACGTACAGATCGGAAAAGGAGTCGTCCATGCGATCAGGCAAATTGCTGCCGCGTGTATAGACGACAAACAAGTCCGACAACGGGCCGATTTCCCACCGATATCGAAGTTGCGTGGCCATCCTGCTGACCGTGAACTCCTGCAGCGAATCGGTCGGACCAAGCGTGACTGGAATGAGATCGCCGTCGTTGATGGGGATCAGAAAGCGCTCCCGTTCCTCTGCACGGATACCCGCCCACTGCATGGTCAGGCGCAGCTGTTGTTTCGCGGAGATGAATAGATCCATGGCCAGCCTTGGTTGAAACTCCTGGGCATCGAATGTCGTCATCGTGCGATCAAACAGCGGATCGCTGCGTCCGTAGGCTGTCTGGTGCAGGAGCCAACCCTTACGATCAAAGTAACTCAAATCAAGATCCAGGCTGAACCGGTCGTTAGGTTTGAATGTGAATCCAAGCGCCGCGCGGGTTGTCCAATCGCTGAGTTCTTCCTGACGCATACCCAGTAGCGCCGAAAAGGAGAATGGTTTACTCGTATTGGTGCCGAAGCCCACTTCGGCGACAAAGCGGTCATCCACTTTGTAATCGCCGTTGCCGAAACTGTTGCGGTCATCCCATCGTGCCGGGAAGTAGTCAAACTCGGTGCGGATCTCGTTCAGGTTGTGGAATGTCCATCCATTGCGAAAGAAGAGTCCCGAGCGGGTGGAGCGGCCATCCGTATTCCATTCCTGACTGACAAAGATGGAGTTGTTTTTGCCGCGCAACCGCTTCAGTCCGCGGCCGGTGGAATGGTTGTAGCGGTAAATAAAGCGTTGTGCGTCGTTGCGACGAATAAAGCCCAGGTCACGAATGTTCAGCTGATCGTCCAGGTAGTCGAACTGCAGCTGGTGCTGCACGCCCTGACGCGGTTTGTAGGAAACGTCGGTTATGATGCCGCTGCCTGTCTCGTCATCCACATCGCTGTACATGAGCTGGGTGTCAATTTCCCAGAGACCGTTGGGCGACAGCCAATGTGCGTCCACGCCGTGCACAACAGCGTCTGAATCCGTATAACCTACGCGGGTGCCCATGTACCCTATCGATTGACGGCCGTTGCCGGTCCGCTCATAGAGCACACGCGCGACGCCGAAGTCCCGCCCATCGTATTCGACGCGCGCCGGCAGGCCCGCGTTGGGTCCAGCGTCAAAAGTGCCAGGCAGCCGACCGTCGTCTTCAAACGCCGCCAGCACACCATATCTCAGCGGCCCATTCTGACCTGTAAGTTTTACGGCACCCAGGAGATCAGACGGTTTGCCTCGCTCGACCCCCGCAACATCAACGTCGTCCGGGATGTCCACGCGCGGTGGCCCACCAATACGTCGGGTATTCAACATGGTTGTCGGTTCAGGGTTGAAGGTGCTGGTGGTCTGGCGGGAACCGGTTCCCGATGGTCCTCGCCCGCTTACGCGGTTACGCGGTGTGGTCTGGAACACTTCTCGACCTTCCAGGAAGAAGAGCCGTTTTTCGGGGAAAAAGGTCTCAAATGAACTCAAGTTCACAACCACATCATCGGACTCGACAACACCAAAGTCTGGATTGAGGGTGGCGGTCACCTGAAAATTTGTGGACGGCCGCCAGCTGATGTCGGCACCGACGCGATATTCGTCCTCGCTGTCAATTTCATCCAGCGTGTAGGAAACGTTGGGGTAAATTTCGAGCTGCCGTTTGGGTGAAACCCCCGGCGTTTCAGCTTGCGCGAGGACGGACATGAAAGCTGGCGCGCCGAATGGCAAGGCGGGCCAGGTATAGCGTTCATCGATGTGCGCAACCTTGCGGCTGATGTAGAAGCCGAGTTGACGCACGCCGTTGCTGACATCCGGCATGGTCATCATCGACCAGGGCAGAAAGACCTCGGTGCTCCAGCCGTCGTCTAATACGGCGGTTTTTGATTCCCACGGACCGTCCCATTCGTTTGAGAACCGTCGCTCTGCAGCAACTTTGCCGTCTTGAACGGAACCGCCGAGATTCACTGTAAACCAGTAGCCATAGAGTCCTTGTCCAGAGGTATCGAGTGTGATGCCCCATGCGTCCCGGTTCAGAAACTCGTCGCGTGACGACAGGCGGGCGATGAGTGTGTCAGGAGGCTGCTTTAAATGGACGCCGAAGTAGATTCCCTTATCTGTGTAAAACCAGCGTGTGATCGTGGCGTAGCGGGGCTTCTCCATGGTGTCGGGGTCGGTCACCAGCATGTTGTCGTAGCCAGGGATTGATCGCCAGAAGGGCTCATCAAGACGCCCATCGAGGTCAAACTCGAAGGCGCCTTCCTCCATCTTGGGGAGCTGGATACGGACATCTGTGCCCACGGTTGCCAGTTCTATGGTCTCGGTCCTGGCTGGGTTACGAGGTGCTGTGGTGTGCTTCGGTTTCGCTGGATCCGCAATCTCGCGGGGTGGTGGCTTAACCTCAGGTTGGGATTTGACGGTGTCGTTGAATTGCGGCGAATCGCGTTCGACCGGTTTCTGATTTACCGGTTGTCGATCAACCAGGACAGGACTGGAATAGGATTTGTTGTTCAGCGGCGTGATCCAGGCATCTGCGAAGCCAGCCTCGACCATCTGCTGACGTCGCGTCGCCAGGTCCTGGTTTGAGGTGGGTACGTAGATCACGCGGTAGCGGGCGTCGTTGCCGGAACCGAACTGGATGACGGACACCGGTGCTCCGATGATAGCTTCTACCTCGGCGCGGCGTTCGTCTGCGTAGGTACGATTGAGATAACTACCTAAAACGAGGCCGCGCTGTGCGCTTGGTTGCGCCGCAGCTTGCGTAGGCACATAGCTGACCAGCCCTGACAGTAGGACGGCGAATAAGAGTCGTTTTAGATACATCGACACCCCTCGGTGAGGATGACATTATAGTTGACTTGAACTTCAAACACTAAGTGAAACGGCGATGTCAGAAGTGCGTGGCTACCAGGCGAAGAAACCCATCCAATCTTCGGAAGAAGTGCAGAGTATTCTCGGCGAAAAATTTGCAAGCCAGGAGAAAAAGGCCATCGACCATATCGACGAGATTTGTCGGGCCTGGATCGAACGTTCACCGTTTATAACGATCGCGACTGTAAATCGAGCGGGGCAGATGGACGTTGCGCCCAAAGGCGATCCTGCAGGATTTGTGAAGGTGATTGATGAGAAAACTCTGGCTATCCCGGATCGACTGGGTAACCACAGGGGCGATACTTTTCACAACATCATCGATAACCCCCGAATTGGGTTGATGTTCGTGGTGCCCCTGCGGAATGAGGTTGTTAGGGTAAGTGGGTCGGCACAGATTGTTCAGGATGACGAGTTGCTGGACACGATGATCGTGAATGACAAGCGACCCGACATGGCGATTCTTGTTCGCGTAGAAGAGGCCATGTACCACTGCGGGAAATCGATGATTCGCTCCAAGATGTGGAAACCGGAGGAGTGGGCATCTATTGATGGCATACCCTCCTATGCGCTGGCGGTCAAAACCCATGCTGAAATGCCTGAGCCTCTGGACTACTACGAGGCGATGATGAAGTACAACGACGAAGAGCGTTTGTACTGAAGCGATTGAACCTGTTACACAGCATCGTAGCGCTACCCTTTGTGGTGATGGCGTGGTTGCAACTGAATGATCCGGACCCGCTGTTCTGGACGGTGTTCTATCTCCTGGTGTCGCTCGTCCCATTGTTGCGGGTTTTGCAGAAACGTTCTCTGATGGTGCACAGGCTTGTCGTAGGCTATGCGCTGGCCTGCCTGCTGATTTCGTTGCCCGGCTTTGTCGACTATCTCGCGTCGAATGACTATGGCGCCATCACGGGCGGGATGCGCGCTGACAAGCCTTACGTGGAATCCGCACGCGAGTTCCTGGGCACGGTGATCGCCCTGTTGCCTCTGTTTGCATATTGGCGCTGGCACTCAGCTGACCCGACTTGAGTCGCGGCGGCAGCACGTAAGGTGCGGTTGCGTTATAATACGTCGGTTTCGTTTTCGAGAATTTTACTTGTGGTGAGAACCGCCCTCATCGCGTTTAGCCTGATGTCAGGTTTGAGCGCTGTACCTGTTTGTGCTTCTGGTAATGCCCCGGAGACGGAGGCCCGTGCGCTTGGCGACGATGGTGGCCTTGCGTGGGGGAGTGTGGGCGGTCTTCAGAGAGGTGAAATAGAGCTTAAGGGTGAACTCGACAGCATTCCTATGCACTATATCTCTGTGCCCAGCGTACCTCACGATGATACCGATATCGTCATTGATGGGGTGGTAAACGAATCCAGCTGGATGGCGGTTCCGGTTCACGACAACATGCTGGTATCCAGTCCAGCGACGGGAGAACCGGCGCAACATCGAACGGATATCCGCTTGCTTGCGACCGAGCGCGGACTGTATGTCAGCGCAGTTATGTTTCAGCCAACTGAAACTCTGGTGCAGCGGCTTACCAATCGGGATGTCTTCATAGATCGTGACAACTTCGGGGTCACATTGGATGTCACTGCACAGGGGAAGTTTGCGTACTGGTTTATTGTGGCGCTTGGCGACTCCATGATGGACGGCAAAGTCTTGCCAGAGCGTCGTTACTCCAACGATTGGGATGGTCCCTGGGTAACAAAAACGGCGCGGCTTGCCGATGGATGGAGTACGGAAATGTACTTTCCATGGTCTATGCTCGCTTTACCTGACAGCCCGCCTGAGCGGGAGATAGGGTTTGCGTTCAATCGGATTGTCTCCTATTCCAACGAGCGGTATCAGTGGCCAGGGCATAGTCAATCATCACCCCAGTTTGTGACGGCCTTAAACACCTTTCGCGTTGATAACGTGGAAGCGCGCCCCGAGATGGCGATCATTCCTTATGCAACAGCAACCAGCGATGCCGCGCGCAGCGATGACGATGTGCGCGTCGGCGCCGATTTTGTATGGCGTCCCTCGCCAGCGGCTGCGATCAGCCTGGCACTGAACCCCGACTTTGGCGCGGTGGAGGCTGACGATGTGGTGGTTAACCTCACCGCGCTTGAAACGTTCTTTCCGGAGAAAAGGCTCTTTTTCCTGGAAGGTAATGAGGTTTTTGAAGCGAACAATCGCGCATCGGGTGGCAACAACATGCGCATATACAACAGCGAAAACTTCAATACCGCATCGCGCCGGGTGTTTGTAACAGACAACACACCGCCGCCGATCTCGCTTTTGAATACCAGGCGTATTGGAGGGACGGCAACGCAAGCGACAGTCCCCGGTGGTCTTGAGCCCGAGAGAGGCGAGCTTAATCGACCCACCGATCTCCTGGGCGCAGCTAAACTCACAGGCACTGTGGGTGAGTTGCGTTATGGAGTGATGTCCGCGTTTGAGGACGACGTGGAGTGGTTTGTGCGGGATACGAATAACCGGCGACGAACCTTTCGCGACACCGGCCGTGACTTTACGGTCGTGCGAGGGCTCTATGAAACGGGCACCAGCAGTCGAGTGGGCGTAGGTTACCTGGGTACCCATGTGAGCGGACCGCTGTACGATGCGACGGTTCACAGCCTCGATGCCCATTACGGTTCGAACGATGGCCGCTTCACTGCCGATCTGCAGATGTTTCGCAGCGATGTAGATGAAGTGTCAGGGGATGGAGTGCTTCTGGACCTCGGTTATCGACCGGACTCCAACAATCGGCATACAGTCCGCCTGGACTACCTCGATGAGAACGTGGACATCAACGATCTCGGGTTTCTGGCACGCAACGACTATATCAGCGGTCAATACATCTATACCTATGTGCAACCGCGCGGCGTTGGCGTGATAAAGAACAATCGTGGCGCTTTCGCCATCGATCAGCGCTATAACAAGCGAGAAGGTCAGGTTGTGGACAGTGCGCTCATCTGGCGTAACACGGCCTTGTTTGCGGGGCGCAACACCATACGTACAGCGCTCGGTTATTTTCCTGAGCGGTTTGAAGACACGGATAGTCGGGGTAACGGCGCGTATCGTGTGGATGATCGGTTGTGGTGGGACGTTTTGTGGACCACGGATGCATCAAAGATACTCAGCTACTCTTTTGGCGTTGGCGCTATTCAGGAGAATCTTGGCGACTGGACCCAGCAGGCGAAGTTTGGTGTGACCTACCGGCCAATTGACCGGTTTACGGCGGCGGTGGATGTCACCTACAGGAAGCGCAAAGGCTGGATTGTCTACCAGGGGGCAAACAATTTCGGTGCGTATGACGGGACCGAATGGCAACCTAAAATTGATATGAGCTGGTTTCTCGCGCCCAGCCACCAGATTCGTCTCTCGGTCCAATGGGCGGGTGTAAAGGCTGATGAGCGAGGCTTTTTTGCGGTGCCGGTTGGGGATGGTGAGTTGATCCCTGCTGCTCGAACCCTACCTGATCATGACTTTGATTTGAGTATTATCACGGCGCAACTGCGGTATCGCTGGGAGATAGCGCCGCTGACCGATCTCTACGTCGTTTACAACCGTGGGGCTGTGGCCCGGGGTCGGACCACGCCTTCTTTTGGGAATCTTTTTGAAGATGCCTTCAATGACCCCGTCATCGACACGGTGGTTGTCAAACTTCGTTATCGTTTCGCTAATTGATGGGGTCGCCTAGACCGGGTCGCGCAGACGGGGTCGCCTAGACCGGGTCGCGCAGACGGGGTCGCCTAGATCGGGTCGCCTGGACCAGGTCACGCTCGACCGGGTCGTGAACGACGGCGTAAAAAGCCCATCGCCAGCACACCCGCACCCATCAGTATCGTGGTGCTGGGTTCTGATACCTCCACGGGTTTGACCGGGACGGTGTAGTCGTAGGTTACATCCACAGAGCCGCCAAGCAGAAAGCTTGTGGATGACGACACGCCACTCAAGACACTCCCAGAGCTCGGCAGGTTTAAGGCGGTGCGGGTGAATGCGGTGAAGTCCAATACCATGTCGTCCAAACCAACAAATGGCGAAACGTCACCCTGTGGTCGAAGCACGATGTTGCGGATCTGCAGTGGACGGGAAGTCCGTGCAAATGTGCGGTCTACTTCAATACTGGTTGCAGCCCTGCCTGGGAGAGTAAGGGTGATAGATCCGATGGTTCGTTGTGTACCCGCGGATGCCGTTAACGTTTCGTCGATGGCCACGCTTGCAACTGTGCGATTGAAGCTGAAGCGATCGAAAAATCTCTGACCTTCGATCACCAGGCTGGTGGGGCCGAGATCGGCGGTTACCGGCGACAGCGTGCGGTTAGCAACGCTGATGTTTAGGTCCAGATCGAAGTTATAGGTGAGATCCACCTGATCCAGGGTACCGAGGCTGGGATCAAAGCGCGGCAAAAGTGCCCGGAAATCGAGGGAAGGGTTGTTGCCCCGTGTCTCACTGATACGGGTAAAGTCCACCGACTGGGTAATCATCACCGCCTGCGCAGGGGCCGCTGCGAGCGCCAGGATAAGGCCCAACACCGAGACGATCGATTTGAGAAAAACGCTCCAATGCGTACCAATAACTTTCACCATGATGGCCACTCCTGTTGGTTTTGGTTCTACGAATAGTTATTGGCTGTGAGGCTGGCACAGGCGAGGGGCGCAACATATAACCCGTTCGGGCTATGCCGCTCTTAAGTAATTGATTTGTAGAGTTATTTTTCTGGGCCTTCGCGATAGTGCTGCTTGGCCCGTTCGAACAGCGCAATGGCGTTCTCTCGGTCAGCCTCGTTGCGATAGCTGCCGTTGGTCTTGATCCAGCCAATCCCCCTGTCGATGTCTTCAACGAGAGCGGCAGCAGTTTTTTCGTCCCAGATGGGCTGATCATCCACGATCAGATAAATTGGCGAGGTGTGTGCCATCACCGGGACGCCGGTAGCATTCAGGAGTTGCCAGCGCTGATAGGGTAGGACGTGAGTGCTTTTTACCCGCGCGGCGATCCAGGAACTCTCGTCCGTTGCAATCTCCGCGTTGAGTTCAAGCCGCTCGCCTTCCTGCCACTCTTTGGCTGCGACAACCTGCCCACCGACGACAACCTCTATTGAATCAATTGGATAGATATCCTGAGGTCCGTCGACAGATAACTCCACGCTGAACGTTTCGCGTGGCTTAAGTTTGAGCTCCGCTCCAGGTGCGGCGCCATTGACAGTAAATTCAATCATGGGTCCGGTGGTGACAAACGTGCGTCCCGCTTCGAGGGAGGCCAACCACTTGGCATAAGTGAAACGACCGTCTACCTGAGCATAGGTCCGCACACTCCCGGAAACCTGTGTGTTGAGCATTTTGTCAGTCCCCGCAGTTGCCGGTAGTCGTGAGCCTGTATTCAGGTAGGCATACCACCAGTCGGTGGTGGTTCGCGGCTGAGGGAAACTGTAGATATCACCCCACGTCATCAGGTCTACTGTATCTATCTTGTCGAGTGCGACATCGGTTGTAAGCTCGCCGCTTGGAAAAGGAAAGTGCGCCCACGTGACAAGGCCGCCATTCGCGTGTGCCTGGTCAGCCAGGCTTGCCATCGTGGGATGATCATCGCCGCCGATGACCCCCTCGGGCGGGGCACCCCATGTGATCGGGTGCACCATTTTTTCCATGCCATGCATGATCGTGTGGCCGAAAAAATTGTGTCGCGTTTCCTGGTTGTAGACCACCACTTCTCCGCGAGGTTGGTTCGGAAGCGGAGCGCCGGTGAATTTTTCAACATCTGTAATCAGTTCTCCCCATTTGGTGGCGAGCACGTAGAGAACGTTTAGGTCTTCACCGCGCAGCTCCAGTTGGGCGTTTTTCTCGCTCAAAAAGTGAGTGTGGGTGTCACCCGAGTACCAGCCGCGTTTGTTCATGTCGACCCAGCGTTCGATTGCAACAGAGACCTTATTGTCCTCGTTGGCAGAAACTTCGACTTGCACAACGCGTGGCGTGTATTCCATGCCTCTGTTAACGGTGACGGTGTACTGCCCCGGTGCCAGGTGCGCGGTAAATTCCGGACCTACGTACGCGTAGGTTTCTCTATCCACAAAGACGTCACCGCCGACATCCTGTCGCCAACCCTGGCGAATATTTTTCTGATGTCCGGCTGGAGGCCAGTATTCGCCCTGGGAATCTTTGATGTTGAGGCGGGTGTAGACGCCTTTGCCGGTTTGCTGATCGCTGATGTTGAAAATGACGGGCACCGTGTCGAAGTGTTCTGGAAGATGGTCGGGATGCAGAACGGTCGGCAGCTGGGCGCCGAATTGCACTTGGGAGATTTTCCATTCGTTTTCCTGGTTCACCAGCCGCACATACAGAGCGTTGAGGAACGAACCAAGGTCCGTGGAGATGATAACGGGTGCTGCGACGACGGCTTCTTTGTCGTCTGAGAAAGTAGCGTATCCGGCGCTCAGGGTCGTGTTCGGGGAGCCTGTAAAAGGCAAGGCACCTTCTGTGGTCATGGTCTTCACCGCATCGGCGTCCATGCGATTGACCGCATCAACCCACTTGTTCAAGGCCAGGGTAGGACCCAACAATTCGTCAAAAGGGTGAGACCAGGTAAGCGTGGAGATCGTCGAGAGTAGTACCACGACTAACAAACGTTTGAAGCTCAGTGGCATGGTCCCCTCCTCCAAGTGTGGTCAAACGAGTCTAGCACCTTGAGGTTCGCCGACAACAGCTAGCGGTTATGATGTGCTGGGACCACCATGGATGATTTGATGAGCGCGATCTACGACACCATAGGCATCAACTATTCGGATCTACGTCGGCCTGACCCGCGTATCGGTGCGTCTATTCACGCAGCTCTGGGAGGCGCGCAACGAGTATTAAACGTGGGTGCAGGTGCGGGCAGCTACGAACCGACAGATCGCGAGGTCCTGGCGATTGAACCGTCGTCCGAGATGATTCGCCAGCGTCCCGAGTCGGCCGCACCTGTTATTCAAGCACAAGCGGAGTCACTCCCGCTCGACGATGACACTTATGATGCCGCCATGGCCATCCTTACCATCCACCATTGGGCGGACAAGTCTCAAGGCTTAAGCGAAATGCGCCGAGTGGCCACGGGTCCCATCGTTCTTTTAACCTACGATCCTGCTTTTCGTGGCTTCTGGTTGGCGGATTACCTGCCCGAGCTTATTGCTCAAGATGAAGGGGTTATGCCGACCATGGGCCAGTTTGAGGATTGGCTCGGACCGGTAGAGGTCAGTGAGGTGCTGGTACCTTTCGATTGCTCGGATGGCTTCCTGTACGCCTATTGGCGACGGCCTGCTGCTTATCTGGACGCGGAAGTACGCAAGGCAATTTCTGCTTTCTGGGCGTTAGGAGATGTCACATCGGCATTGGATCAACTTCGGGACGACCTCGATAGCGGCGCGTGGGAGGCACGTTACGGCCACCTGCTGGAACTGGAATCTCTGGATTGCGGCTATCGCCTCGTGAGGACGCTTTAGCTCAGTTGTCTTTATTCGCCGCAGGCGCTTCTCGCTGCGGGCGCTTGAGCTTAAGCCGCGGGTCGCTCGTTGCCGAGGATGGACACACGTTCGCCGTAGCGGCTGTGCGGCCAGTAATCCCAGACAGCGTGATGTTGCGTGCACCGGTTGTCCCAGAATGTCAGCGTATTGGGCTGCCACTCAACCCGACAGGTCAGCCGCGGTGTTTTGGCAATATGATCAAACAGTGCATCAAGCAATGCCCGACTTTCCCAGTGGGCCAGTCCTTTGATGTGTGAGGTAAATCCAGAGTTTACGTACAACAGCTTTTTGCCCGTCTCGGGATGTGTGGCGATCACCGGATGCTCGTTTTTCGGATATGCCTCACCCTCAGGCGGCGCGGATTTGTAGCCGATGAGGTAGGGCAGGGCGCCGTCGTGCACTGCCGTCAGGCTGGAAAGTATCTCCTTCATGGTGTCGCTTAAAAGCTCGTACGCGAGGTACATATCAGCATACATCGTGTCGCCACCGCCGGATTCCGGTGTTTCGGTGATATAGAGCATCGAGCCCAATGGCGGAATTTCATCGCAGGTGACATCCGTGTGCCAGCCATTGCCTGCGGTGTATGCAGAATCTTTAGTCGTTTTTACCCGCAATATTTCGGGGTCGCCGCCATAGGTATGTTGCATCGGGTGGACATGCAGCGAGCCAAACTTTCTGGCGAAAGACTTATGCTGTTCCTGCGTGATGTGCTGGTCGCGGAACACCACTACCTTCCAGTCGAGCCATGCCTGGTAGATCTCGCTGAACTGCTCGTTGCTTAAGGGTTGCGACAAGTCGACCCCGTCGATCTCCGCACCGATATGTGGTGTCAGGCTATCGACGCCGATGGTTTTAAATCCGTCAATTTGAGCCATTGTCGCTCTCCCCGAAAATAAGGTGTTAGTCCGGCAGTCCCAGCACTCGTTTTGCAATGATGTTGGCCTGCACTTCGTTGCTGCCGCCATAAATGGTGGTTGTGCGCAAATGCAGGAACTCTTCCGTGGCTTTCAGTTCGTCCTCAGTGAAACCGATTTCCTCATGTGCACCTAATCCGCGCGTGCCCATCAGTTGACGTTTCAGGTCAGCGGTATCTCGTTGCAGCGCTGCGCCCACCAGCTTGAAGATGGATGTGGCTGCGCCGGGAATCCCGGATTTGTTTTCTTCATTGGCTCGCTGTGCCGTGAGATTAAACGCGTGGCGGTGCATATTCATATCGAGGATAGATTTGCGTGCACCATCATCGTCTATTTGTCCGGATGCGGTTTCCCCGATGTATTCCTTCGCAACCCTTACGAGGGCTTTGCTCGGATTAGCGACGCGGGCGCCGCCAGACAGGCCACCGATGCCAGAGCGTTCGAACTGCAGCAGACGTTTGCCGATGGTCCAGCCTTTGTTGAGTTCACCAAGCAGGTCTTCCTTCTGCGCGACCGCGTCGTCGAAAAAGGTCTCACAGAAAGGCGACGATCCGGAAATGAGTCGAATCGGTTTTGTGGTCACCCCTTCCTGATCCATCGTCAAGAGCATAAAGCTGATGCCGTCGTGTTTCGGCGCATCCGGATCGGTGCGTACTAATATGAACATCCAGTCTGCTGTCGCCGCTCCCGAGGTCCAGATTTTCTGGCCGTTGATGACATAGTGATCACCGTTGTCCACGGCGCGGGTGGAAAGGGCGGCCAGATCGGACCCCGCGTTGGGCTCTGAATAACCCTGACACCATTGCACTTCTCCCCGTGCGATCTTGGGTACATGACGGGCCTTTTGTTCGTCGGTGCCGTATTCCAGCAGCGTTGGGCCGATCATGCTGGTACCCATACCCATCAGCGGGGAGCGGGCGTGAATTTTGCCCATTTCATCGTACAGGACCCGTGCTTCCTGGACAGACAGACCGCCGCCGCCGTATTCCGTGGGCCAGGTGGGCGCGGTCCAGCCGCGTTCTGCCATACGCTCCAGCCACAACGCTGTGTCGGCCTCCAGCGTGATTTTGCTTGAACCATTAGGAATCTGTCCGGGTCCGCGGGCTCCTTCTGGACAGTTCTCTTGCAACCAGCCCGCAACGTCAGCGCGAAATTCTGTGAGTTCGCTCACTGTGGATTCTCCAAAAAAACTTCTAATGGTTAAGATTAACCGGTATAGACTATCGATTCTACGAAGTTGCAACTGCAAAAAGGGGAGCAGGCAGGGACTATGCAGAATTTCACAGTACCACCGTTTTCGCTGGCTAATCTGGCCGAGGAACAGGTGAGCTTTCCTGGTGGACGCAAGAGCATCGTCTGCTTTGTAAAAGAAGATTGCCCGACCTGTCGAGAAATTATGCCTGTGTTGGATGCAATGGGCGGTGCGCTGGATGCGAGCCTGGACTTTCACGTCATCGGCCAGACCACCGCGGGCAACGCCAAACTCAACGAGGAGTTTCAGCCGGGTTTTTCCATCCTCGACGACAGCACGCTCAAAGTTTCATTTGCGACGGATATCGACACTGTACCGACGCTGGTGCTCAGCGATGCCGAGGGAAATCCTGAGAAAAGTCTCATCGGCTTTGTGCGCGACGAGTGGCAGGCGCTCAGCGCTGAGCTTGGCGTGGAAGAGGCCGTGCAATGGGCGGATTTTCCTGAATGGCGGCCGGGATGTGGTTCTCTGTCAGTCGACCCGACTATCGCTGACAAGCTCCGGGCGGAAGCGGAAAACAGTCCGCTGCGTGCGCGCCGGATTGAGATAGCCACCGCTGATGACGAAATTGAATTCATGTTCGATCAGGGGTTTTCAGATGGTCTGCCGCTGGTACCACCAACACCAGAGCGCGTGATGCGCATGTTGGGAGGCACCCAGCGAGACCCTCAGGAAGTGCTTGCTGTCATGCCGCCGAATATGGGTGAAGTGACCGTGGAGAAGGTGGCCATCAATGCGGTGATGGCGGGGTGTAAGCCCGAGTACATGCCGGTGATCAATACGGTGGTGCAGGCGATCTGCACCGATGAGTACAACATCCACGGGGTGATGGCGACCACGATGGGGGCAAGTCCGGTGATTGTCGTTAACGGACCCATCCGAGAAAAGATCGGCATGCATATGAAGCTGGGTGCCCTGGGTCAGGGGAATCGTGCCAATGCGACCATCGGTCGTGCAGTCCGGTTGCTCATACGCAACCTCGGTGGTGCCAAGCCAGGTGGAACTGAGCGCTCAACGCTCGGCAACCCCATGAAATTCACGATGTGTTTTGCCGAATGGGAAGAACGGAATCCGTGGACGCCGCTGCATGTAGAGCGAGGGTATGATGCTAATGACAGTGTGGTCACCATTTTTACGATGACCAGTGGACCCACCTTGATTGTGGATCAGGATTCGCGAACGGCGAGTCAACTCGCTGGCACGATGGGGCAATGTCTGGAAGTCGCTTTTTCGCCCAAGAGTCACTACGCAACGGATTGTTTGCTGGTGATTGTGCCTGAGCACGTGGACACACTGATTCGGGATGGATACACCAAGGCTGATATACGGGCGCGGATACAGGAAGTCACCGCGCGGCCTATCCGGGATCTGGTTGCGGATGAAATATCAGGAACTGGATTCAAGGCTGCCATGGCCGCTAATATGTCTGAGGAAGATTTGAACCGGCCTTTACCCAAGTTCCGCACTGAAGACGATATCCACATAGTGGTTGCGGGTGCGGAAGCTGGGAAGTTCTCAGGTGCGTTTCATGGTTGGGCGACAGGCGAGATCGGCTCGATCTCCGTGTCGCGCAAGATCGAAGAGTAGTACTTAAGTAGTTAATGAAAAGTAGGAAGCTAAGTTTCTCTTATCCAGAGGAGGATGTATGACAACAATTATGGATCCCACAGATGAACGGGTACCGGTCGAACGCACCATTACCCCTCGTCCTGCTGAGATTAGCGGCAACGTAGCATTTTTGGATATCTCCAAACCGCGCGGTAACGTGCTCATCGACCGACTGGAAGAGCAGCTGGCGGAGCGTTTGCCCAACGTAGTGTTTACACGCTATGCCAAGCCGACGTTTACCAAACCTGCGCCTGATGAACTCAAAGCGGAGATAAATGCTGCCAACGATTTTGTGATCGAGGCGTTAGCCGACTGAGGCTCTTGTACCACGTGCAGTTTGCATGACACGGTATGGTTTGAGATTCAGGGTACCCCTGCGGTTTCCATCGCAAGTTCTGAATTTATTGACGCAGCAACCACCCAGGCAACGGCCTTGGGCATGAACGACGCCAAACGTATCTTCGTTCCGCACCCGATCCAGGATGCCACAGACGATGAGATGCGGGCCAAGGCGGATCTGGTGGTGGACGAAGTGGTGGCCGCACTTACCCAGTAACCCACCTCGTACAGGGTGGAGTCCTCCTCAGGTTTGGAGGTAGTAGGAAGTTTATGACCTCGAAACTTGAGAAGCTGAAAAACTCCACCCTGTTCTACTACAGTTTGACGGATATGCCGTTGACGATGTCGATCTTCCCGGCGTTGGTTTTTATCCCCAGGTTCTATTCAACAGACGTTGGCGTGCCGCTTGCGGCGGTTGGCGCCTATATTTTTGCTGCTCGTATGATCGATGTGTTCACCGACCCGTTAATGGGATTTATCAGTGATCGCACACGCAGTCGCTGGGGTCGCAGGCGCCCCTGGGTGGTGATTGCCAGTCCTATCCTGATGCTGGGGCTGTATTTGTTGTTTATGCCCCCGGAAGGCGCGAGCGGTATCTACATGTTCGCGTGTATGGTCCTGTTAGGTATAGGCACAACCATGATGCTGATTCCCTACTATGCCTGGGGAGCAGAACTCTCGGACGATTACAACGAGCGGACGCGTATTACGGGTTGGCGCGCGGGTTCCGGGGTGGTTGGACAACTGACCGTACAACTTGTGCCGGCGGTGGCGCTTGCTGTTTGGGGCATCGGTGGCACTGAAGCCGTTCTTGAAATGGTGGGGATTACCATTCTCATTATTCTGCCGATCGCGGTGTTCTTCACTATATGGAAAACACCAGAGCCGCAGGTGGAGGTCAACCTCGTCGTTTCGCCCTGGGAGGGATTGGTCGCTATGGCCAAAAATGGGCCGTTCAAGCTGCTGGTTGTGTCTTTCATGATCAGCCAGATCGGTCTCAACATAACAACACCGTTGTATCTGTTTTTTGTGGCCGATGTACTGGGTGCGGAAGAGCAGACGATCTACATGTTGAGCATATTCTATGTGACAAATCTGCTGTCGATTCCGTTCTGGGTATGGTTCGGCGGCAAAATAGGTAAACACAAAGCCTACATCTGTTCGTTTGTGCTGATTGCTTGTGCGCATCCCTTATATCTACTGCTAGGCCCCGGGGATTTCTGGTGGATGGCGCCCATCACCATTCTCACTGGTTTTTCAGCGGGAGGCTTCAGTCAGGCGTTGCCTAACTCGATGAAGGCGGATGTGATCGATCTGGATACGGCGAGCACAGGTGAGAATCGAGCGGCTCTGTTCTTCTCTGCATGGTCCTTTGCGTACAAGGCGACAGCGTCGTTAGGTGCAGCGATTGCCATGTTCGGCTTATCACTGTGGGGCTTTGATGCTTCCCCCGGTGCGGTCAACGGCGAAGAAGAGCTGTTTGGCTTGCGCTTCCTGTTTTCGACTTTCCCGTCCATATTCTTCTTAACCGCGGCGGCCATTGTCTGGCGTTATCCCATAACGGCAGAGCGCCATGCGGAGATTCGCGAAGAGATAGAAGCGCAGAGAATTGTCTTTGATTCCGGGACCCAGCGCGCACCTTAAAGCTAAAGTGCTAGGTGATTGGAAACACGTCGCCTTCAAACACGGTCGCTTGAATGGGTATGTCACGTAACTCCAGCGGATCGCACAGGAGTGGATCCTCCTCAAGGATTGTGAAGTCTGCGTACTTCCCCGCACGGATGCTGCCTGTGATGTCCTGAAAGCCGATGGTTTTTGCGGCGTTGATGGTGATTGCCTGCAATGCCTGGTGTTGGGTCACTCGCTCTGCTTCACCCATGATCTCACCAGCATGGTTAATTCGGTTGACGGCCACCCAGGCGCTGTTCAGCGGTTCTGCTGGCGCCATCGTAAAGTCCGAGTGAAACGTAGTGTTGATGCCCTGCTCAAAACAGGAGCCCACACGTGCCATTTGCGATGCGCGTTCAAACCCGATGCCATTGTTCGCGTAAATATCAGATAGTTCATGGAGGTAGTACACGTTGGCAGATACCTGTCCGCCGAGGGCTTTGATCCGTGCCACTTGCTCCGGCGTTGAAAAGCCGAAATGTTCGAAAGTAAAGCCGTGGTTGAACCGAGGGCGTTCCCACTGCATTTTCTCCAATGAATCGAGGGCTGCCTCCAAACCTAAATCACCTGTCACGTGGACGTGAATCTGAAAACCGGCATGCCAGTAGGCGCGAATCTGCTCCTCCAGTTTTTCGGGGGGCATCAACCATTCGCCATGATGACCGTCTATGTAGCCAGGTTCCTGCAGCTGAGCGAGTTGGCTGAAAAAAGCCCCGTCCGAAAACAGTTTGATGTAAGCACCAAACTGCAGGCGATGGGTGTTGTGTTTCTTCAGCTCTTTCGCAAAAGCGACCGCTTCATCAAGGCTGCGGCCCTGTGCCGACATGCGGGCCCAATGCGGCACCAGCCGGGTTCGGAAAGGAACGTCATCTTCATTCAGCACGGCTGTCAGCGCTTCGACTTCGGTGTCGAATTCAAAGAGGCCTGTGGCGAGATCACCAATACTTGTCTGACCGCCGTAGTGGACTGCCTGTTTCAACTTCTGCAGACCGTCGCCGTACTTCTCCGGGGACATGATCCAGGGGTTGAGCTTCATGATTGCGTAGGCCAGGCCGTTCTCGAAGAAGTGCCCGCGTGCGTAGTCGATCTGGCTGCCCGGTTTGAAGTCGTTTTCGGTGGCACCGATGGCATTCAGCATACCGTCGTTCATGTAGAGCTCGTGAAAAGAGCGGTGCCATACGACAATGGGGCGTTCGGAACTGACGCTGTTGATACGCTCTCTGGACATTTCGCCATGCCACAACTGGTGGTAGCCCCAGATAAAGAGCGCCTCACCCGGCGCCTTGGCCTGATCGAGCTCCTTCATGCGAGCGGTGAATTTTTCTTCCGTCGTGGTTGGCTCTACCGTCCCCCATGGCAGTTTCCAGCGCATGGCGGTGATGAATTCCATCGGCAGAATAACGGCGGCCATCGACGGGTGCAGATGCGGGTCGATAAATCCCGGACAGATTACTGAGTCGGCGAAGCGATCATCTATTGTATGCGGATGGCTGTTCAGCCAGGGAGTCATCTGGGCTTGGCTACCCACTTCTATGATGCGTCCATCCTTTACGAGAACAGCTTCCGCCTCCGGAAGAGAAGGATTCATCGTGATAACGCGTTTGGCCGGGAAAAGAGTCAGCATGTCGATTGCACAGGTGTTGTAAACTAGGTCATTTTACGCCCACGAGTCCTGTGCATAACAACCGAATTTATTACGGCTACTGGTTGGTCGCGGCAGCTTTTGTCGCGCAGTTTGTGGCTATTGGTATGTACAGCTACGTGCTTGGCTCCTTCATGACACCCATGATCGACGAGCTGGGTTGGAGCAGAGCAGAATTTACCATTACCAGATCCGTGGGGCAGGTTGTTATGGCAGCCGTTGGTCTTTATATCGGCTCACGGGTAGACCGGTTTGGGGCGCGTCCCATCATGCTGGTTGGTACCACGGTCCTGGCAACCGCTCTCGGCTTGCACTCATTTGTGGATACGCTACTCGGTTGGATCATCCTGAACGGTGTGGTGATGACCGTCGGCTGCGCCATGATCGGTAACCTTGTCGTAAACGTCACCTTGTCAAAGTGGTTTGTGGTTAACCGCGGTAAGGCAATCGCCTGGGCGGCTATGGGTGTTTCTCTGGGAGGGATTGTCCTGACACCGTTGGCAACCTGGCTGATCGATACCGGCGGTTGGCGTGAAGCCTGGCTGTGGCTTGCGCTCTTTGCCGCTGTTTTTCTCTACCCGGTCACGTTCATGATGCGCCGCGCACCGGAAGACTATGGATTGGCACCGGATGGTTTCAGCGAAGCACAGCTGCAAGCCGGTGCTGGTGAGGCTGCCGACCGAGAAAACCTCAATGCCTTTACCCGTGCCCAGGCGCTCAGAACTGTGTCGTTTTATGGATTGGTGGTGGCGTTCAGCTTCTTCACGATCAACATCATCGTCACCATTCTGCAGACGGTGCCTTATCTTACGGACTATGGCTTTTCGCGTACCGAGGCTGCACTTGCCCTGACCATCGCTTCGATCCCGGCTATGTTTTCCAAGCCCATATGGGGTTACCTGATCGACCGCATGCGCGTTAAACCGTTGGCCGCAGTGTCGGCCAGTGTCACCGGCGTTGCGTTGTTCATGATCGTCTGGTCGGTAAACAGTCAGAATCTCTTCATGATCTATTTCGCCTATGTGGTGCTGGGTTTAGGCTGGGGCGGGATGATTCCCATGCAGGAAGTGATCTGGGCTAGGTTTTTCGGTCGCAAACACTTAGGCGCCATACGAGGTGCTGCCATGCCGTTTACATTGGCGTTGGGGGCAATTGCCCCTTGGGCGGTTTCCTACTACCACGATCTGACCGGCGTATACGATGGCGCGCTGTTGGTGGTCGCCGCGTTAAACGTCTTGTCAGGTGTCTTGATCTTCGCCGTGCCCCCACCGCGAAGAGAGTAAACCCTCAATCAGTTCCGCCAGTTCTACCTTGTCGACCTCGCGGTCCGACTTGATGCGAGCGAACATTCGTTCCAGCGCAATGCGATCGGTTGTTGCTAGGTTTGCGACATCAATAGCGCCCGCGTGTGCCGCTTCTGTATCTATCGTTGCCACAAGCTTTGTTCGAACGGCATGATTGCGTTCGGCGATCAACTGGTGGTGCAACACCGCACGGCCAAGTAGAACCCATGGAAAATTGGGTGACTCGATGGGACCAATGCGCACCAGGCTTCCGCCCAGTGGGTTACCCAGAACTTTGACCTTGGCCATCTCGTCGCCTCCAAACCAGGCGACCAGGGAACCTATGCTGCCGCCGAGGACCGTACCTGCCAGCAGTGACGCCCCACCTACCAGCAGATCGATGCTCCCGCCAGCAACCGCGCCGGTAATTGCGCCGGTGGCCAGAAGTTGGGTTTTTGATAAGCCAAACAACTGCCATGTTTCTTCTTCGAAAAGGTCGGCGTCCACCAGCTCAAACTGCGATTGCTCAAACTCCAGGTCGTGATGATGGTAAATCGCTTCGACGGATTTTCTGGCGCGCTTTTCCCGCCGTCGGAGATCGCTCAGCAATCTGGGTAGGAGTGCAGCTTTAACCGAGTCTGCATTCCCGTCCTCGGCAAGGGGTGCATCACGCGAGGCACTTAAGCTATCGACCAGGAGGTCAGCGATGACTGCAGCAGTGCGGCGCATTTGCTGTTCTCGTGCCGAGAGCAGCGCAGCTTGTGCGCGCTGCATTTGCGGATACCAACCTTCTTCCAGTTCGCCGAACGCGCGTAGCAGACCCAGGCGTGCATCGAAGCTGGCTTCCATGGGATTAAACTCGCGCACCAGGGAAAAGTACTGGTCAAGTCCCTGGCGCCAGGTATCCCGAAAGTCTGTGCTACCAATCATATTGATCAACGCCATTCGGGGCTGTCCGGTCCAACGCAGAATTTCCATCTCCTTCTGATATTCCTCGCCCCAGGGTTTGCTCCCGTCTACGACGTACAGTATTCCCGCACCGGCCAGTATGGGAGCGAGCAGCTCTTTCTCGTCCGTAAATTTGTCATCGTCGGCATGAGCTTCCAGAAAGGCTTCGATTGCGGCTCTGCGTTGGCTGGCGTCGGTTGGTTGGGCTTCCAGCCATGCGAGCATCTGGCCCGCGCGTTGAAAGCCGGGCGTATCTATCAGTTGGTATAAAGGCTCGCCATCCACCTCCAATGTAAAGTGTTCAGCGCGTTCTGTGGTTCCGGGCAGCGGGGCGATGCGAATATCGTCGTGTTCCGTCAACGTCGCGACGATGGAGCTTTTACCTTTATTCGGATGCCCTACAACGGCCAGACGCGGAATCACGCTCCCTCTCCTCCGGGTTCAGCGACATAAACTTGGGGTGACGCAACTTTTGCGATGGTTGCGCGCCAGGCGGTGAGCTCTTCCGGCGAGAGCGTTTCCCCCGGCAGCGCCAGCGGTTGAACCACTACGGTCAAAGCAGGGTGTGCCTCTATCAGAGCTTTGAGAAAGTCATTGAGCTCGAGCAAGGGTGGTTCCCAACCCTTAGCGCGCAACAGAAGATGGGTCTGGGCGGTGGTTAGATAGGCGGAGACCTCTGCAATCTCACTCGCTGCATTCAGCTGTTGGAGGGACGGGTCTGCGCCATTCCAGCTGAGGGCGCCCCAGGTGATGGTTGCCGTATCCTTTGGGAGCTCCACTACGCTTTCTGCGACATCGCTTATCGGTTCGATTTGTGTACTGTCTTGATCTCCTGTGTAGTGCGCATCTGTGCTGTGCAGGCGATCGATCAGTGCGGTCACTTCTGAGTGGTTTAAGAGTGTCGCCGTCACGTGACGGTGAACTTTGTTTGAAGCGATCAGGCGCAGAACCAATCTTGGCAACACTCCCCAGACCAGGAGTACGGCAAGGACAAATTGCCACCAGGAGCCCAGCAGCTCTGGCTGTGCGATTGTCTGGCCGCGATAAAATCGGGACGCTTCCACCAGGGCGAGGCTGGGCGTTGCCTCGGACCAGAGCCACTGCCAGGGCCAGCTCAGGATTTGGGTTAACCGATACACGCTCTCTGATTGGATATCGAGAGTAGAACTCCAGCCAAAGGCGATATCGCTGAAGGCCACCAGCAGGATGAGCGTTACTGCGCAGGCAAGGAAGTATGCGAGGGTGAACGTCTGCATGCACTTGTGTCCAATCCAGTACGCGAGCTTGTCATAACGGCTGTAGCTCAGCTCGATTGCGCTGAGATCAATTGCCGTAAAACGCTGCAGGAGTACGCGCAGGCTTCGTGAGGGTTTTGAAGCAGGCATGATCTTCAGCCTGCGGGCCCAGACCAGGCCGAATGCCGCCAGCAGAGTCAGGGTCGGCAAACCGATCACAACGGCCAACAGCATGAGCAGGTTCACAGGACTGTCGCCGGTGTAGGTGAGCGCCACGGACATGACCGAAGCGCCGATCACAAGCCCGGCAACCGCGAGCGCGCGGGTTATCCAGACAACACCCAGTTCGACGTGAGAGTCTTCTGTGCGTGGGTAATCGCCTGCCTTGATGACCTGCCACCATTGCAGCACGAGAGCGATATTTTCTTCTTTAGAATCAATCGCTTGGCCTATTTTTTCCTCACGTTTCGTGCGCGCGCTCAACGGCGTCTCGGCGTCCGCCAGCAGCCAGCTATGCAGCTGCAGCACCGTGTCGATCGTGGGTTTGGGTGGCTTCAAGTCAGGTACAAACATGAATTGTAGAATGAGCGTCGATTATACCCGCGAAGTGTTGGAAAATAGGTGTAGGAGGAATTTTCGAATGCGTATTCAAAAAGCAGGTGCTGTAGGGGCGGAAGTTGAAGACGTGGACATCACGCAGATCTCGAGCGGCGAGCTTGAAGAACTGAAATCAGCTTTTGCAGAACACTCAATTCTTTTTATTCGCGATCAGAATCTGACCGAGGCGCAACACATCGAGTTTGCGGAGCGCTGGGGACAGATAAACGTAAATCGATTTTTCACCCCTGTATCCGACTTTCCGCAGATCGCTGAGGTCAGGAAAGAGCCTGATCAGGAATACAACATCGGTGGCGGATGGCACACTGATCATTCCTATGACCAGATTCCTGCCTTGGGTTCGATGTTGTATGCGCGGGAGTTACCCACATCGGGTGGCGACACACTCTTTGCCAACACCTGTCTCGCTTACGAAAGACTGTCCGATGGTTTGAAAGAGACCCTGGAAGGGTTGAACGCAGTGCACTCTTCGCGCCATGCCTTTGGCGTTAATGCAACAAGGCCAAAAAGTGAAACCCAGCAGTTTAACAATCCCGAGCTTGCAACCCAGGATGCGCTGCATCCGGTTGTGATCACACACCCTCTGTCTGGTCGTAAATCCTTGTACGTAAACCCAGGATTTACGTTGCACTTTGAGGGGTGGACCGCCGAAGAGTCGCAGCCGCTTTTGAACTATCTCTATCAGCACATCGGACGCCCGGAAAATACCCATCGACATCACTGGCGTGTAGGCACGCTGGCATTCTGGGACAACCGCGCGACGTGGCACTGGGCGGTGAACGACTACGCCGGGCAGCGGCGGTTGATGCATCGCATTACCCTCGAGGGGGTCGCGCTCTCCGCATGAACGAAGAACGCATGAAGCACGAGCTACCGCAGAAATTTGTAAAAGATGTTGTTGGCTACTGTGACCCTTTAAGCGTCCTGCCCGGAGAGACCGTAGGATTCAAGCTGTCGAAGTACGGCGAGCCTGATGCGGCACAGCTTGAGCTCGTGGAACTGATCAGCGGTGATGATCGTCCTCACGGTACGGGCCTTATAGAACGTCACATCGATACGACGCTACCCTATGCGGTTGATCTTGTTCATCAACCTCTGGTGCCTGGATCTTTTGGCGAGGTGCAAGGACTTGGTGCCCAGCGCCCAGTTAAGGTATCGATCTGGCTCTATCCAACCCTGCTGCGCGACACCCGCCAGACAATTCTGCAATGGGGTAGCCTCAGCCTGCAGGTTTCGAACGCAGGCATCTATAGCGTGTGGGCGGAGGACGAAATTGACCTCCCGTTCGCTGTACCGAACCACCGCTGGCTTCATGTTGAGCTCAGTTTCGGCGAGACCAGTCATCTCTCCTGCAGGTGCCAACCACTTGGTGTGGGCGAGGAGGCTCAGCTCTGGGAAGCGGCTGGGGGTTCAGGAGCTGCCGATTCTATAAACGCGACGCTTCTATTAGCATGTTCCTCTCCTGGAGAAGCACATTTCAACGGAAGGTTGGAGGCGCCGAAAATTGTTGGTGCCGAGGGTGTGATCGGTGAATGGGACTTTGCTGAAGGCATGGCTTCGCAAAGGTTTTCAGACATCTCCGGTAATGATCACCATGGCCAGCTGTATCAGCATCCTACCCGAGCTGTGACTGGTCGGTTGTGGGACGCATCTGTACAACGATTTGCTGAAGCGCCGGAACAGTATGCCGCAATCCATTTTCACGAAGATGATATAACCGATGCGGGCTGGCACGACACGGTCTCGTTAGTTGTACCTGACAATCTGCCGAGCGGTCAGTACGCGCTCAAAGTGACCTGCGGCAAATCGGAGGACTATGTACCCTTCTTTGTCAGGGCGCCCCGAGAAAGAAGGCAGGCGATAGCCTATCTGGCCCCTACGGCCAGCTATCTGGCGTACGCCAACCAGCGTTTGGGATTCACCGGCGGTCCGTTTGGGATGGGCAAACTGTTCGACGCCAACCAGGCCTTCCTGTCCGTCCACGAGGATGTGGGCTACTCCATGTACGAATACCACCGTGATCACAGCGGCGTGCACTTTTCATCACGCCTGCGTCCCATCCTGAACCTGAAGCCGCGCAGTCCCACCTGGGCATTTAACGCTGACACTCACATCACAGCGTGGTTGCACAATCAGGAGCATGCCTATGATGTGGTTACCGACGAAGATCTTCACCGTGACGGTGAGGAAGCGCTTGCTGGATATCAGGTGGTCATCACCGGCACCCATCCCGAGTATTATTCCTCCCAGATGCGTGAGGGTCTCGAGAGCTGGTTGAAGGACAATGGCCGCCTGATCTACATGGGCGGCAATGGATTCTACTGGCGTGTGGCGTTCGACCCCGAAAACCCTGCCGTTATGGAAGTGCGGCGAGCAGAGGATGGCACACGCGCCTGGATAGCAGAACCTGGCGAGTACTACCACCAGTTTACCGGCGAGTACGGAGGCATGTGGCGCCGCCTGGGCCGTCCGCCCAATGACCTGGTGGGGATTGGTTTCGCGGCCCAGGGTTTTGACGGGGGCACATACTACCGCGTGCAACCGGGCGCTCTGGATGAACGGGTTGCCTTTGCACTGGAGGGTTTCGAGTTGGGGGAAACCTTTGGTGGTTTTGGCAATCAGGGTGGCGGTGCTGCGGGGGAGGAGATCGACCGCTTTGATCCCGAGCTGGGTTCACCGGCACATGCGGTCATCATCGCCAGTTCTGAAAACCATCGCCCCGGTATGCTGAGGGTGAAGGAAGAGTTTCACATGATGGAACCGCCAACGGATGATCCGAAGGTGCGGGCCGACATGGTGTTTTTTGAAGTTCCCGGTGGCGGAGCTGTCTTCAGCACGGGCTCGATATCCTACGCAGGGTCCTTTGCGCACAATGATTACGACAACGAAATCTGCCAGATCACGGACAACGTGCTGCGGCGGTTTGCGGACCCTGTACCGTTCCCCTTGCCTTAAAACTGGGCCCTGAAACTGCTAAAACCTGCGGTGTGTCGCATTTTCTTATGGGCTCACCCGGTGCGCTCGGTCAGATTGTCTAACATGAATAAATGGACGTTCTGGATGTAGCTGAACAGATCGACTTGCTGTGGCTGATGGTATGCACAGTGCTTGTCCTTATCATGCAGGCGGGATTCCTTTGTGTTGAAAGCGGTGCAGTGCGCCGTAAGAACACGGTCAATGTAGCCATCAAGAATATTCTGGACTTCTGCGTCGCAGGTCTTGCCTTTCTCGCCTGCGGCTACGGTATCGCGTATGGAGAGAGTAGTTGGGGACTGGCGGGTATGCCGGCTTTCCCCTCAGATTTAGGCTCCGCTGAAGAATCCGCGCGATTCCTGTTTTTACTCATGTTCTGCGGCACAGCCGTGACAATTATTTCCGGCGCGATTGCGGAACGCACAAAACTCATCGGTTACATGGCGGTTGCCGGTTTAACGTCGCTGGTTGTGTACCCCGTCTTTTGCCATTGGGTGTGGAACGAGGGCGGCTGGTTGGCGCAGTTAGGCTTCGTGGACTTTGCCGGTTCTACCGTAGTCCATGCAACCGGCGGTTGGTTAGCCTTGGCGGCGTGTCTGGTGATCGGCCCCCGCTGGGAATTTGATACCAAACGCGGATTTCCCGCTTCAAATCTCACCTATTCGGCGTTGGGTACGCTTCTGCTGTGGGTTGGTTGGCTGGGCTTCAACGGCGGTAGCCTGTTTGCGTTTGATGTTCGTGTGGCAGATGTACTGGTAAACACTGTTCTGGCCGCGATTGCTGGCACGGTTGCAGCAGCACTGCTCGCGTCGGCTTTGTTCGGCAAGATTCGGTTCGAGTTTTTGATGATCGGCAGTGTGGCGGGGCTGGTGGGTATCACCGCCAGTGCGCATGCGGCTTATCTTACGGGTGCGCTTTTCGCGGGTGCCGTTTGTTCTGTGTTAGCCCTGATGTCACATCGTGCGTTGTTAAAGAGAAGGGTTGATGATGTTGTGGGCGCCGTGGCGGCTCATGGGGTCGCAGGGGCCATCGGAACTCTGCTTGTTCCCTTCGTTGCAGACCCAGCCGTCCTGGGTACGGGACTGAGCTTCTGGGGCCAGCTGCAAGCGCAGTTTGTAGGAGTTGCAGCAAATCTGGTCTGGACAATTCTTCTGGGTGGCTCATTGCTGTATGCCTGCCATCAAGTGGTTTCGTTGCGCTGTTCGCCGGAACAGGAGCGTGATGGTTTGGATCTTTCTGAACACGGAATCAAGAATGCGCTCTTCGACTTGAGTAAGCAGTTCAAAGACATGCGGGTGGGTCGTAAACAAACCCTGGCGGTGGACAGCAACACCGAGGAAGAGGAGCTGGCGCAAGAATTTGCCCATCTCTACCACAAGGCTGAGCAGGCAGAGCGAGACAAGCGCTCTGCCTATGCGTCGAAGCAGCGGGCGGACAGAGCGAACGACGCAAAGAGTCAGTTTCTGGCCAACATGAGTCACGAACTGCGGACACCTTTAAATGGGATCATCGGTACGCTCGAGGTTGTACTGGACGATCAGCTGGATCGGGAGTTGAGTGACAGTCTGCACATAGCGCAAACCTCCAGCGAGCATCTTCTGGCACTTTTAAATGACCTTCTGGACACAGCCAAGCTTGAGTCCGGAGAAGTGGAGTTGGAGTGGCGTGCTACGTCTCTGGATGCTTTGGCCAAAGAAGTGAAAGATACGTTTACTCACGCTGCGGCGCAGAAAGGCATTCAGATCGAATCGTTTGTTGGTGTCGATGTGCCGAAAACCGTGGCGGTCGATCCTACCCGCCTTAAGCAGGTGCTGATGAACCTCGTCGGCAATGCGCTCAAGTTCACGGAATCCGGTACCGTCGCACTGACGATCGATTGTGTGGGTGCGCGGGATGGCACCTACGACGTTGAATTCAGAGTGAAAGACAGCGGGATAGGCATACCGGAGAACGCACTGGCCACAATTTTTGAACGCTTCAAGCAGGCGGACAGCAGTACAACCCGGAATTTTGGAGGCACAGGCCTGGGGTTGGCGCTGTGTAAGGATCTCGCAGAACTCATGGGCGGGGGCATTGCGGTTGAGTCGGTCGAAAATGAGGGCTCTACTTTTACGGTGTGCCTGCCTTTGAAACCCGCAGAGGCGGTTGATACCAACGAGGAAGAGAGCGGCAAGCAGATGCTCGCGGTCCTGGCTGGGGCAAAGGTGCTTGTAGCTGAAGACAACACCACCAATCAGATTGTTGTCCGCAAACTCCTCAAAAAGCTGGGTGTTACCGATGCGGAACTCGCCGATGATGGCCAAGCGGCTGTGTCGAAGTGGCAGGCGGGTAACTACGATCTGATTCTCATGGATTGCCAGATGCCTGTTATGGACGGTTTGGAGGCGACGCAGAAAATTCGGGAGATCGAGCGGGCAGAGGGGATGAAACCAATTCCGATTATCGCCACTACTGCAAATGCCAGCAGGCTTGATCAGCAGGAGTGCCTTGAAGCCGGCATGACCGACCACATATCCAAACCGCTGCGCATTGCTCAGTTGTCACAGATCCTGCACAACTATCTGGTGGAAGAAATGCAGCGTGCTGGCTAGACGCGTTCAGTCGGTGAGCGCTTGAAGGTCGATGAACTCTCTCAACGCTTCCGGGTTGGCCAGCGCTGACGTATTTTTTACCTCGCGACCATGGATAACGTCTCGTACTGCCAGCTCTGCTATTTTGCCGCTCATGGTGCGGGGAATATCTGCCACGCTCACAATTTTTGCCGGTACGTGACGCGGGGATGCGTGTTGTCTTATCTTGAGTTTGATATCACCGATGAGTTGCTCGGTCAGCTCGATGTCTTCGCGCATGACCACAAATAAGACAACGCGAACGTCGTCTCCCCATTGCTGGCCAACACAAACTGCATCTACGATTGCATCGAATTTCTCGACCTGACGATAGATTTCTGCCGTGCCGATGCGTACGCCGCCAGGATTCAGTACGGCATCGCTGCGACCGAATATGACATAGCCACCGGATGCGGTTTCTTCCGCCCAGTCGCCGTGTACCCAGATATTTGGGAAGCGTTCGAAATAGGCCGCACGATACTTCGCATCACCGGGGTCATTCCAGAAGCCGATGGGTGCAGACGGGAATGGTCGGGTGCACACCAATTCACCTTTTTCACCGTAGATGCGTTGACCATCGTCACCCCAGATCTCGACAGCCATGCCGAGGCCCGGAGATTGGAGCTCCCCCTGGTAGACCGGCAGGTTCGGGTTGCCGAGCATGAAACAGGAAATGAGATCTGTGCCGCCTGACATCGAGACTAGGTGACAATCTGCTTTGACCTGGCCATACACGTAGTTGTAACCCTCATGTGTCAGCGGGCTACCCGTGCTGATCAGCATGCGCATCGTGTCCAGACTGTGTGACTTTGTTGGGACCACACCTGCCTTTTCTGCACTCGAGAGGAATTTGGCGCTGATGCCGAATACCGTGATGGCTTCCTGGTCGACAATGTCGAACATGGTTGCCGGGCTGGGGTGCAGGGGGGAACCGTCGTACAGGATGATGGTGCACTGACTTGCCAGTGCGCTGACCACCCAGTTCCACATCATCCAGCCGCAAGTGGTAAAGAAAAACAGTCGATCTTCGGCGCGCAGGTCCAGATGCAGTTGGTGTTCTTTTTTATGCTGGATCAAAGTGCCGCCCTGACCGTGCACAATGCACTTTGGTTTGCCCGTTGTTCCGCTGGAGTAGAGGATGTAGAGCGGATGGTCAAACGGCAGTTGGGTAAATACCACCTCCTGGTCGGGTTGCTCCAGCGCTTCGACCCATGATGACTCTTGGGTCTGCAGCTCGACAGCGGCATCCAGAATAGGTACCCAGATAATCTGCTCGATACTATCAATCTGGGCCGCAACTTCCCGTACCTTGGAAGTGATGTCGATAACTTTGCCGCCGTAGTAGTACCCGTTGCACGCAAACAGGACTTTTGGCTGGATCTGCCCGAAACGATCCAGGGCACCAGGAGCACCAAAATCGGGAGAGCAGGAGGACCAGACCGCGCCGAGGGAAGAGGCTGCGAGCATAGCGCTGATGGTAGCGGTTACATTGGGCATCCAAGCCGCCACGCGGTCGCCCTGGCCCACGCCAAGATCAGCCAGCGTGCGGGCGACTTTTGCGGTCTGGAGGTACAGCGTTGCGTAGCTGGTTTCCTCGCGTTCCCCG
Source organism: Candidatus Azotimanducaceae bacterium (assembly GCA_965227885.1). Taxonomy (GTDB): domain Bacteria; phylum Pseudomonadota; class Gammaproteobacteria; order Pseudomonadales; family Azotimanducaceae; genus UBA4421. The sequence continues at coordinate 4,982,727 of OZ245781.1, read as the reverse complement.
GATTCAAGAATACTGATGACCGCGGTTTTTTCGCTGCGGTTCACTAACAAGTTCTCTGCATAGTTCAGCCGCTGCCCGGGGAACCAATCAGCACCGGGAAACTGATCCAGGTTGTCGACAGGTGAGGTTGCGGGTGTGCTGGTCCGCATGTCTGTCCAAGTCTGGTAGCTGGACCAGAATTTATCCGGATGTTTTACCGACCATGCATGCAGATCTGTATAGCTATCAAACTGCTCACCAAACTGCGTTTCGATCCAGGTGGTAAAGGCGGTCAACTGGGAGGCTGCAATCGCTTCCTGGCTGGGCTGCCAGAGAAGCTGGTTCATAAAGCGATATCCCTGAATGTTGCCCGCACCTCGCTGACGTAAACTTCGGGCTGTTCAAATGCCGCAAAGTGACCACCACGTTCTTTCTCTGACCAGTGCACAATGTTGGTGAAAAACTTCTCGGCAAATCGCTGCGAGGTTCGGAAGATCTCCTTTGGGAAAATCGTGCCGCCCATAGGCACGTGTACAGGATCGCCACCGATACCGCTGCCGAACGACTCCCAGTAAATGCGACCTGAAGATGCACCGGCAGCGTTTAACCAGTACACCATAACGTTATCCAGCAGCTCATCCTTGGTGAGGACGTTTTCCGGGTTACCATCACAGTCCATCCAGGCCCAGAACTTCTCGACGATCCAGGCCGCCTGCCCAGCAGGTGAATCAACCAGCCCGTAGCCAAGGGTTTGCGGACGAGTGCTTTGTTGTTTGGAGTAGCCGGAATCCCAATCCTGGTAATACTGCATTCCTTCGAGCGCCGAGATTTCCAGTTCGGTCAGGTCGTCGGCTGAGGGGTCCGGCGGTACAACCACCATGTTGAGGTGAATACCTGCACAATGTTCAGGGTCGCTGGCGCCGATGCGGGTTGTCACGATGGCACCCCAGTCGCCGCCTTGTGCGAGGTATTTGTCGTAGCCCAGTCTCGCCATGAGCTTGGCCCACACTTCTGCGGTTTTCTGCGTCCCCCAGCCGGGTTCAGTTGGTTTGCCGCTGAAGCCAAACCCGGGCAGGGATGGAATGACAAGGTGGAAGGCATCGCTCGCATCACCGCCATGCTCCTGGGGTTCTGTGAGGGGTCCGATGCTCTTGAGAAATTCGACAACAGAGCCCGGCCACCCGTGGGTCAGCAGCAGGGGTTTGGCCCCGGCTTGGGAAGACTTGATGTGGAGGAAGTGGATGTCCAGGCCGTCGATCTCAGTGAGGAAGTTGTCGTAGGCATTCAGCTGATCCGCCAGACGCTGCATGTCGTAGTCACTTTCCCAGTACTTCACCAGTGCCTGTGTGTACGCCAGCGGGATGCCCTGGCTCCAGTCGTCAGGGGTTTCTGCTTCTGGCCATCGGGTCATTTGCAGGCGTGTTCTTAGGTCGGCGATAACATCAGCGCTGATTTCGATGGTTAGGGGGCGTATGTCGGTCATGTTCAGATCCTTCGTGACGAGCTAGTAAGCGGGGCTTTAGAGAGAAGCGCAGACGTGTCCACCATCGACGGTCAGCACAGAACCAGTCATATATTTGGAACCATCAGACGCCAGGAGCAGCAGCGGACCGTCGAGATCATCGAATTCGCCAAAGCGGCGCATGGGAATGCCGTTCATAAATACATCCGAGTTTTCTGCTTCGAACACGCGATGTGATACGTCGGTGTGGATGTAGCCTGGCGCGAGTGCGTTCACGCGAATACGGTAGCGCGCTGCTTCAAGCGCCATGACTTCGGTCATTCTTGTCAGCGCACCCTTGGATACGGCGTAAGGAAACTGTCCTTTGATCGTGCGTGTGTCGGTAATGGAGGAAATCATGATGATGTTGCCGCCGCCTTGTTCGCGGGCAACAACTTGATTGGTGTAATACTTGGAGATCATCCAGGCGCTCTTCAGGTTTGTGTCGAGCACAAAGTCCCAGTCGTCCTCATCGATCATCGTGTAGGTTTTGGCGCCGGCCTCAACGCCTGCGTTGTTGATCAACACGTCCAGAGAACCGAACGTAGACCAAGCCGAATCAACGAAGGCTTCTATGCTTTCTTTGTTGCGTACATCCAGTGGCTTCGCGATTGCTGAACCGCCCGCTTCGGTGATTTCTTTCACGCGCTCTGCAAGCTTGTCCTCGCGCCGGGCACCCAGCACCACGTTGGCGCCAGCCGCTGCCAGTACCCCGGCAAAATGATGCCCAAAACCCGACGATGCGCCGGTTATCGCAACGGTTTTGCCGTTCATGTCAAAAGGAGTGAGTGTCACCCGTGTTTCCCCATGTCTTGTCCCAACGAGAAAGGCATCGTACCAATCTGCGCACGAGATGGCACGGCGAGGCCGTCGGTATTGGAGCTGATCGAGTGTCGTTGTTTACGCCGCGCGCATCAGCGCTACGCGATTGCGACCCTGGCGTTTGGCGACGTACATCGCATCATCGGCCGCTTTGAACAGTGTTGCGAGTTCATAGCTTGCGCCGGTGTCTGCGATGCCGCAGCTGACCGAGTATTCGATGATGGCGTTTGATTCAACGATGGGAGAATTCCGCACGGCGTTGACCAGACGCTGTGCCAGGGGCTGAGCATCTTTTGAATCAATATCGTGCAGAAGTACTGCAAATTCTTCGCCGCCTACCCGACACAGATAGTCCGATTGGCGGAAGTTCTCGCGTAGCACATCAGCGATGGCGACCAGAGCACGATCGCCGACCGCATGACCATAACTGTCGTTGAGATCCTTAAAATGATCTGCGTCTATGACCATCAGTGCACAAGGTGAACCGTCACTTAGTGCCGATTGCAAGGAGGCTTCAGCTGCAGCAAAAAATGATCGGCGGTTGCGCAAGCGGGTAAGCGGGTCTGTGTCAGCCAGCTTTTGCAACTCGGCTTTGGTATTGGCCAAACGCAGACTCATGGTGCAGATTGCGTAGGTGATCGGTACCGCGATGATCAGCGGCAGAATGATGGCGAATATGATGGCGTTTTTTATCGTGAAAGCCGCCACACCACCCACCAGATACAGCGCCACAATCGATGCCTCGGAAACGAGAATCGAAAAGATGGTTATGCCTGCCGTGTAGGCAATGACATCACGCTGATTTTTGATCGATAGGTTCACAAACGTGCGATTTTTGATGAAATCTTGACACGCTATGGTAAGTAATTTCCGTTCCTGTAAAGTGAGAACCAGCTCACAAAACGCCAGTATGAGGGTGGAAACAGCTCAAACTAAAGAGGGGTAACCCTCAATATCTCGTTACCCTGGCTTCTTGAGAGTTTTTGGGCGCTATCTTTACCAGAAGCGCGGTTTTGCGTATTCGGCATAACCTTTGTCGTAGGCAGCGGCATCGAACCCTTCTTCTACTTCCGCGCGAAACTGTCCTGCGGTTGGGATCTCGGAGCATTCCTCCGGTGGTTGTGACCAGAGTCTGGAGCGCATCAGTGCTTTAGCGCACTGGTAGTAAACCTCTTCAATAGTGATCACGATGACGGTGCGCGGTTGTTTTCCCTGTTTCTCGAACTGCTGGATCAAGTGCGCGTCACGCGAAACGATGCCAGTACCGTTTACCCTGACCACGTTGTTGTTGCCTGGCACCATGAACATCAGGCTGACACGCCCGTCGCGCACGATGTTACGAAGTGAATCCACACGGTTGTTCCCCTTCCAGTCCGGGAGGTGGATTGTGTGGCTGTCCACGATTTTGACAACGGGACCATCATCGCCACGTGGACTGGCATCCGTACCCTCGGGTCCCACCGTCGACAGGATCAGGAATCGAGATGCGTCTATCCACTGTTGGTAAAGCGGAGTAATGAGCGGTTGGACCTTGATCTTGGCGGCGGGGATCTCTGGGCCGTAGATCTCTTCAAGTTCCTCAATGGACGCGATGGCACTCATGATATTTCTCGGGCGGGAGGGCGCGATTCTAACACGTAGCCCATGTTAAATTGGTGCCTTCACCTTTAACTCAATCCGTTGGAGCTGGTTACCATGCACCCTCGTCGATCTATTCTCTACATGCCCGGCGCCAATACGCGGGCGATGGAAAAAGCGAAGAGCCTCGATTGCGACACAATCATTTTTGACCTGGAAGATGCGGTCTCGCCAGATGCGAAGGTGGAGGCTCGTGGCGCTGTGCACGGTATGATCAGCGAGGGCGGTTATGGCTATCGTGAACTGATTGTGCGCACCAATGGTCTTGATACCGACTGGGGTGCCGAAGACATCGCCACGTTCGCAAAGACAGACATCAGTGCGATGCTGTTTCCGAAGATTGAGAGCGCTGAGCAGGTTGATCAGATTGTCGCTCTGTTGAATGAGTCGGGTGGTCATCAAATGCCGATATGGCTGATGATCGAAACACCACTTGGCATATTGCGACTCGATGAATTTGCACAGCATTCACGCGTGGCTGGTCTCGTGATGGGCACCAGTGATCTGGTGAAAGAGCTTCGTGCGCAGCACACGCCCAGCCGTCACAATCTGGACTACGCCCTCCAACGCTGTGTGCTGGTGGCACGCGCAATTGGGAAAGAGATTTTTGATGGCGTACATCTGGATTTCAAAAACCAGGACAGTTTTCGTGCCGCCTGTGAGGGCGGGCGCGCGATTGGCTTCGACGGGAAGACGCTCATCCACCCTACCCAGATAGAGGTGGCTAACGAAGTTTTCGGGTATAGCGAAGCGGATATAGAGCATGCTCAGCGCGTGCTTGAGGTTTGGCAGGAAGCGCTTGCCGCCGGTAAAGGCGTTGCAGTGCTGGATGGGCAGCTTGTTGAAAACCTACATGCAGATGAAGCGGGGCGCGTTGTAGCATTTGCAGAAGCACTCAAAGCTCGGGCGTAAACTGCACAAAGGCGCGCAAACGGGGGAACAAATGCCAATTGCTGAACTTGAACGACTGAATATCTACTATGAATGGGGTGGGGCGGGTGATCCGCTGTTTTTTATCACCGGCAGTGGGAGTGATCTGCGCAACAAACCTAATCACTTCGACTCGCCGCTTGCCCAAGCTTTTCAGATCTTAAGCTATGATCAGCGCGGGCTGGGTCAGACACAGAATCCAGCGGGCGACTTCTCCATGGCTCAATATGCCGACGACGCAGCGGCGTTGTTGGATCACCTTGAGATCGACAAGATACCCCTCATGGGTGTTTCTTTTGGTGGCATGGTAGGTCTCGAGTTTCTGATCCGTCACCCTTCCCGGGTGAGTACAGCGGTGCTCGCATGTACCTCAGCAGGGGGCGAGGGAGGCGCGTCTTTTCCACTACATGAGCTGCAGGGTTTAGCTCCCGAAGAACGCGCTGCTGCTCACTTAAAGGTCGCGGATGTCAGGCATACGGATGAATGGATTGCACAAAATCCTGACAGCTGGCGTAAACGCATGGAGCTTTCCATGGCTGGTCAACGTGCGGATCGAAATGAAGAGGGCGCACGTAAACAGCTCGAAGCCAGGCGCTATCACGATGTTTATGATCGGCTGAGTGAGATCAAGGTACCGGTGTTGTTATCGGGTGGTGAATTTGACGGGATTGCGCCGCCCTCAAATATGCAGCGCATACAGGACAGGGTCGCTGGCGCTGAACTCAAGTTCTTTAAAGGTGGCCACATGTTCCTTATTCAGGATAAGACCGCCTACCCGTTCATTATCGACTGGCTCGAGCGTCATACTTAGATAACTCCAGGTAAATACAGATAGGGACAGGCTGTTTTGGTCCGAACGCCCGCTGTTTCACCGTGGTTTTTGACTCACTCAGAAAGCAGCCAAAAACTGGCCATATCCGGGGCGTTTGCTATTACTTAGTGGACCGCAACGAGCCTAGACTGGCTCCAGGTTGTTAAGCGCCCCGGTGACTGGCTTCCCCTCCCTCCCCAATCCCCTGTCACCGGGGCTCTTTCTTGCTCATTACCCAGGCTGGCCGGTGCTGGTGGGGTCATTTTCTTCCTCAGACGGCGTCTTCAGAGGCGCAACCTCCTCAACCATTGGTGGGGTCGGTCTTTCTGTCGTCAGCTCACCGGCACCCAGAAAGTGATATCTGAATGCATAGCCCGAAAGTAGGTGCAGCAATGTCACCACCACGAGGGCGTACCCAATTGGGTACACAAGGGAGCGATCCGTAACGAGCAGAAAAAGCGTGAGCGCAATGCCGTAAGTGATGAGTCGCATCAGCGGCCGGTACCAGGGCCGTTGATCTAGGACTGCCAGGAACGCTGCGAGCAGCCACACACAAAAAGGTAACGCCAAGCAGAAGACGAGGAAGTTAAGCAGCACGTTCGTCATCCAGTTCTATCACCCCGCGGGTTGCATCCATTTTTAACCACTGGCCGTCACGCAGTCGATCTGTACAGCCTTTGAGATCGACGATGCATGGTACATGCAGCTCCCGCGCGACCGTTCCTGCGTGGGAGAGGAAAGAGCCTGTTGCCACAACAATCCCTGCCGCACGGCTGAAGAGTGGGGTCCAAGCGGGATCGGTGTAGGGGGCGACGAGTATCTCCCCTTGCTTGAGGAGATGACCCTGATCGGGTGAGAGAATCACGCGGACCTGCCCGCGGGCTTGTCCAGGACTTGCACACACACCCTCGAATTCAGCAGAAGCGGCTGTGTATTCCAGGTTTAGAGTTTCCAGCATGGCTACCTGGCTATCACGCTGATAGGTTCGACGACGCTGACGTACGGCCAATTGCGCGTTCTCAGGAGACAGGTCCCCCGCAACCAGTTCGTCGATCTCCTTGAGCTTAAGAAAAAAGATATCTCCTGCTGCCAGCAACAGCGACTCTTCCAACAAACGCTTTTCGATAGTCAGGACATCTTCGCGCAACGCAGCGAACGCCATGGTGTGGTAGTGACGGGTGTTTTCCCTCAGCTCGATGAAGTTTGTGATACGCGCGATCAACGTGTCTACCAGAAAGCGTTGCCATGGCTTCAGGCGCTCATGTAGCGCATCCCGAGCGGCAAGGTGAGCGCCGTGTGTGTCTGGTGCGGGTGCTGCGTCTGCGGAACTGATCAGTCGCAGCAGCTGCTGTGGCGTTTCGCGCCAGCGCGGTGCAGACAGATCCAGCTCTCGCGGCCCCCGATGGCCGTACAGGCGAATGAACTCATCGTACGCAATTGTGAAGGGGTGTCCGGTAGGTAACGCTTTTTCATCTTCAAGCAGGCGTGCCTTCAGCTCAGGGTCTCGATGCAGGAGGGTCTGAAGCTCATGTAATGCATTCAACATCTGGAGCGAATGCATGTCAGCGCGTCCGTGATAGGTGTTGGGCAGCTCATGTAGTTCAAAATCAGGCGCGAATTTTTTTACCAGGGCATTTAGCGCCCCGATGAACAGAAAATAGCGGCCGGATGAAATATTGAGGGTAAACATCTGGAAGTACGCGGGATAGAAGCTGTGCGGCGCCCAGATCAGCCTGCGGAAGGCGCTGTCCAACCTGGGTTTCTTGCGTCGGCGGTAGCGTTCGATCACCCGTTCATATGACGGCAGATCATCCTTGCGAATTTGCGCGGCACGGACCCAATTGGCGCCGTCGGCAAGCCAACCCAACAACAGGCTGCCACCTGCTTTCAACGCATGCGTCCAGGACAGCGGAAGTTTTTCGGGCGCGGTACGAAGCAGCGCCAGTTCCGCCAGTTCCTCATCGGTAAGGTCAAAAGGGCAGAGCCGTCTGATCCAGGCGAGTTCAATGTAGAACCGGCCGCGATAAAAGTGGCCAATCTTTGGCAGCGCAGAGGCAAACAGATCTTGAGATAGGGGTGTGAGCGGCTCGGTAAAGTTCTCGGCGAGCGGCTTGAAGATCACCAGCGGCTCGCTGACGCTCAGCGATTCAACGCGTGTTGTAATCGGCCGCGACTGGAGCACAAACAGCTCATCGTCGACATAGGACCATTCAACATCTTGAGGTGCCTCGAACAGCGTTTCCAGCTGTTGCGCAATGTCGGTCAAATGCTGGACTTCGGTTGTGCTCAGCACCCGTTCCAGCCGACGTTGACCCGAAACGGTTTGCAGTCGCGAACCGTCGTGGTTTGAATCATGAAAACGCACCTCGTGGGACTTGCTGCCCACGTGATAGACCACACCCCCGTCTTCATCGGCGCGCGCTCGATCTGGTGAAACACGCCCATCTACCAGAGCCGCACCAAGCCCCCACGTTGCTTCCGTCACGGCTTCGTTAGAAGCGCTTAATGGATCGCGGCTGAAAGTTACCCCGGAGCGGGTCGCTGGCAGCATGCGTTGCACGATCACCGCCATGCGTATTGGATCGCCCGAATCGATTTCAGCCCAGCCATCACGACGATAGGCCAGGGCGGCTTGCGACCAGAGTGACATCCAGCAGTCGAGGATAGCCTGATCGATTTGTGCGGGCGGGACAAAATAGTAGGTGGAATGCTGGCCTGCGAAGCTCGCAAACTCTGAGTCTTCCTCCGTTGCTGAGCTGCGCACAGCAAATACAGCTTCGGTACCCAGGTACTCAACCAGCGCTTGAACAACCTCCGCCATAAGTTCCGAGTTCAAGCGGGGCGTGGTAGGCCGCACAAGCGGATCGGTGACCGCACCAAAGTGTTCAACGAACGCATCGGTAGTGATGACAAAACCTGATGGCACGTTAAACCCGGCACGCATCATGGCGCCAAGATGGGCAGCCTTACCGCCCACAATTTCGCGGTCAACAAGCGTGATGTCAGAAAGTGGTTTTATCCAGTGCACGGCTGGGCCCAATTCGGATGCGCTAATTTAGCCAGCGCGGGGAATCTGGGCAAGTTGAACTGCTGTGTATTAGCTTTCAGCTTCTAGCGGTGGCGCAGGGGTGCGCATCTCAGAAACCTTGCCCTTCGACTTACTGTAAAGGGCTTTCACCTGGTGCGGGAATGCCAGCATGGCGGGGGTGCACACCAGCGTGAGCAAAGTCGAAAACGTCAGACCTGAGACGATGGCCTGTGACAGGGGCACCCAGAACGAAGACAACATGCCGCCATACACAATCGAGCGATTGACGATGTCGACACTCAAGTTACTGGCGAGGGGCAGGAGTCCAAACACGGTGGTGATGGTGGTCAGCATCACGGGTCGCAAACGTTGCGCGCCGGTGCGAACAATCAATGATACGTAGTCGAGATTCGGGTGCTCGCGACGCAGATGATTGTAGGTATCGATGAGCACGATGTTGTTGTTCACAACTATCCCCGCTAACGCCACGATGCCAATACCCGACAAGATCGCGCTGAAAGGGTTGCCGGTGATCATGAGGCCGAGGAATACCCCCGCCGTGGAAAGGACAACGGCAAAGAGGATCAGGACGGCTTGGTACAGGCTGTTAAATTGTGTGACGAGCAGTACAAACATCAGGAGGAGGGAGAGGCCAAAGGCGACCAAAACGAACTGCATCGATTCGTTCTGTTCTTCGTTGGCACCGCGGAACTCGACGTTAACCTCCGACGGCCAGTCTTGGGTTTCAACCCACGCCTGCATTTCCTTAACCTTGGTGTCGGCTAGCACACCGGGTTCAACGTCGGCACGTATCTGTGCAATCGGAATGCCGTCTATGCGTTGCAGAGTATCGACGTTGTTGACTGGAATCCTCTGCACAAAGTTTGAGATTGGAATGAGACCCTTCGGCGTGGCGATACGCAGGTCGTCCAACGCGTTGATGCCACGACTTTGCGCGGGATAACGCACGCGGATGTCGACGCCATCGTCGCTGCGGTCGGGACGATACTCGCCTACCTTAACGCCGTTGGTTATTAATTGAACGGCGATACCTACCTGACTGACGTCTGCACCGAATATGGCGGCTTGAGCTTTGTCCACCTCCAGCTTCCACTCCACGCCTGGGAGTGCCCGGGTATCGTCAAGATCCCTTAAGCCTTCAACCTCTTTGTCCATGTACTCGCGGATACGCGCGATGGTTGGATCCAGAAGGTCGCGGCGATGTGACGAAACCTGCAGGAGAATGGGTTTGCCTTGGGGTGGCCCCATCTCCATCTTTTCAATGGCAACGGATATGCCCGGCATATCAGCCGTGCGGGCGCGTATTTCCTCCAGGATTTCAGTCCCTGTCACGTCGCGGTTGTTTTCGTCGTGTAGCTCCAAAAACATCTGGCCAACGCGATCCGCTGCACCGTTACGCGACGGATTGCCGCTCAGCCGGGTGTAGGAATTGACGCTCATGATGCCGGGCACTTCCAGCACTTCCAGTTCAACCTCGCGGACGAGTTCATTGATCTCGTCAACGCTGAGGTTACCTCGGGCGCGTACCGCTACATCTGCGTACTTTGGCTCCGCCTCAGAGAAAAAGATGACCCCATTTCCGTAGGTGCCGTACGCGGAAAAGATGGTGTAAATCGCCGCGATGGCAATGCCGAATGTGACGATGGCATACCGTGTGGCCAGGCTCAGGAGGCGCGCGTACCAACCGGTGATTGTGTTCAAGGTGGTCGGATCGCCTTCTTCCAGTTGCTTGAGCGTATCCAGAGACTGTGCGTCTTTGCTGCCTGCCTTGCCAAACAGTGATCCAAGTACAGGTCCGAACACGAGCGCGTACAACAACGAACCCGACAGAACAGTGAAGACCGTTACCGGCAAGAACCGCATGAATTTGCCGGACATGCCGGGCCAGAACATCAGCGGCAAAAATGCGGCGAGGGTGGTCGCAATGGAGGCAGTAACCGGCCAGAACATACGTTTTGCAGCCAAAACGTAGGCGGGCCTTCGTTGGTAACCTTCGATCATCTTCCGATCGGCGTACTCTGTGACGACGATGGCACCGTCGATCAGCATACCCAGTCCTAACAACATGCCGAACATGACCATGAAGTTAAACGTATAACCAAGCAGGTAGATAAAGATCAGAGAAAAGAGGAACGATACGGGAATGCCTATGCCGACGATGAGGCCGCTGCGAAAACCCATGGCCGCAACGACAACAACCATCACCAAACCCAGCGCGGTGAAAATGTTGCCCTGCAGTTCGGTCACCTGGCCTTGTGCATACGGCGCCTGGTCGCTGGTGTAGAAGACATCCACCCGACTGGGTAAATTTGGTCGGTACGCTTCGACAGCTGCCTTGGTAGAAGCAATGGTATCCAGGATGTTCGCGTTTGCTCGCTTGGTCACCTGCAGCGAGATACCTTGCTGACCATTGATGCGGGCGTATGTGGTGCGGTCTTTGAAGGTGCGGCGCACCGTGGCTACGTCTGCGAGTGTGACAACCGTATCGCCGTCTGTTCGAACCGGCAGTTGGAAAACATCGGCTGCAGTCTCGATGATGCTGGGCACTTTAACGCTGAAGCGACCTTGACCGGTGTCCAGGCTGCCAGCCGGTATTAAGCGGTTGTTGCGAACGATGGTGTTGATCAGCTCTTCCGAGGAGATCTGGTAGGCTTCGAGCGCGCTGGGATCGATAATCGCTTCCAGCAGTTCCTCCCGCTCGCCAACCATTTCGGCATCCAGCACATTGGTGATGCCTTCGATTTGTTCCTGCAAATCCAAGGCGATGTTGTAGAGCGTGCGTTCTGGCACATCGCCTGTGATATTGACCTGAATGATCGGGAAATCTTCGACCGAGGCTTCCTGCACAATCGGTTCTTCTGCGGTGCTCGGAAATTCAGCTTTGGCGCGGTCAACAGCCTCGCGTACGTCTATACCGGCAACATCGAGATTCTGGTCGGCGTCAAATTCGACCATCACCGTAGCGGCACCCTCGGAGCCGAAAGCCTGCATTTCCTCTATGCCTTCTACATCTCTGAGCTCTATCTCCAACGGCATGATCAGTAGCCGTTCGGCGTCTTCCGGCGATATGCCCTCGTGAACAACAGTGATGATGTAGAACGGTACCTGGATATCAGGTTCGCTGGCCACAGGAATTGCAGCCCGCGCGATCAAGCCTGCCAGCACCACCATAACCATAATGAGCAGCGTCGTCCGCGAGCGATTGATGGCGGCTTCGATAAACGCGTACATGGTAGAAGTGCCTCGTTAGCGGGTGGCGTTAGTTGGCCGCGATAGTCGTATTTTGCAGCGGCGGCGTGGACTGCGCGGGCACGCCGGCTGATGACTCACTACTACTTTGATTCGGGTCGGTCTGCTGATCGGTTCTAGCGGGCATTGTCTGTGTGCCCATAAATACGGGATCCACACGTTCGCCAGGGGTGACAAGCTCCTGACCCACTGTAATGACAGATGCGCGGTTCGGCAGGCCGGTGACCCACACGCCGTCTGCAGCATCGGCGAGTACTTCGATGTGGTGGAATTCAACCCGGTTGTCGCCGTCGATAGTCCGTACGCCAACAGCACCCGCATCGTCCAGGGCGATCAGTGCAGGACTGATTTTTTGGGCGAGCACGTAGTCGACGGGAATTCTGATCTCGGTGGTGACACCGGATCGCAACGCATACTCAGGGTTGGGCAGTTCGATTTCTACAGCGTACGTGCGCGTGGCTGGGTCGGACTGCTGGCCGACGAATGTGATGGGTCCTTCAACGGTCTGGCCGGTGCTCAGGAGTCCCGTGGCCGGCTGGCCGACAGTGAGGTTGGCCACCTCGCGCTCTGAAACACGACCCACCAACAGCATGGGGTCCAGGTCAACGATGGTCGCGCAGGTTGCCCCCGGCGAAACGTAGTCACCGATTTCCAGGTGAACGTCTTCGACAATGCCAGCGAAAGGTGCTCGGACCTTGAGCTTTTCAATATCCAGCTGGCGTCGATTTACCTTCGCTTCGCTGGCCGCCAGACGCGTGCGCGCAGCAGCGATGGCGGACTCTGAGTTAAAGCCTTTCTGCTTGAGCTTCAGCGCCCCCTGGTAGTCGATGCGTGCCTGGTTGAGTTCGGCGCGGGCTTCATTGAGGGAAACAAAACGGTCTTCAGGAGAGATATCACAAAGCACGTCGCCCGCTTGCACCTGGGTGCCGCGTTCTACGGGTCTTGCAACGAGGGTGCCGACAAGCTCGGCCTTCGCCATGACGGTGCGCTTATTTTCGGTTTTACCGCGAACCTGAATAGTTTTCGCTCGCTCTGTTGCTTCCAACACAGCGACGCGGACGCGGGTCGGCGCGGCATCCTCAAGCACACGCGCGTTTTCACGATTATTGTCCGCGATGGAGCCGTCGATGAGCTCTTGTTCATGGTCACCGGAGTAGAGCCACAGGGCTAAAATCACAGCGATGACGAGCGCCGTTATGTATGTACCACGCATATTGAGTGCTTCGTGAGCGAGTTGCTACTAAAGGTAACACTTAAAGTAACACAAAGTAGCAATCAGGTAAATTTTCGAATTCCCATTAATCGGCGGCGATTCTGCCGCCAAACCGGTGAAGAGTCTGTGAATGGTAGGGGATTTTAGGTGATTCGCGATGTGTCGCGGCGAGAAGGGTGAGGCTCTCCAGAGCGGAGAGCCTCAACAGGACGCTAGGCTGCGGCGCTTGGGCGCGCGGCCATGCGGTCAAACCAAGGCTTTACGTTCGCCAGTGATTCGTCAAACGGTTGACCCACGGCGTTGCCGAAGCTCAGCATGCAGAAGAGCAGTACGTCGGCCAGGGTAATTTTGTCACCGGCAATAAACTCGCGTCCGTCTGCCATCAAACCGTCGAGCCAGACCAGTTTTTCTCGGGCGATGCTTTTCAAACCTTCGGCAGCTTCCGGGATGGTGATCATACGTTCTTTGAAGATAGGCAGGCCTTCGCTGTAGCGAAAACCGTTCGCCAGCGGCTCACAGATATTGAGGTCAATGCGTCGCGTCCACATGCGCGTTGCTGCACGCTCTTCTGCCGACTCACCGATCAAGGATGCGCCAGAACCCACTTCATCGAGGTACTCGCAGATGGCCGTGATCTCCGCAATGAGCGATCCGTCTGCGGCTTCGAGTGCGGGGAGTTGCCCGGAGGGATTAATTTTCAGAAATTCTGGTTGGCGGTTAGCACCGCTCATCAGATCAATTTCTTCGAGGTCCAGATCGATACCCTTTTCTGCGGCGAACATCCGGACGACGTGCGGGTTGGGACCCATGGAGTTATAGAGTTTCAAGAGTGTCTCTCCCTGGTTTATGTGTTGATGGTTTGAGCACTAGCATGCACTGTCATAGCGCCGATTGCTATGCGCTGAAGACGCCTTCACCAAGCGCCGTTACCACTCGCCAATATTTTCCATGCTCGACCAGGGTTCTGCCGGTGAGAGCGCCTCACCCGCTTGCAGCAATTCCACGGAAATGCCATCGGGAGAGCGCACAAACGCCATGCGCCCGTCGCGAGGGGGTCTGTTGATCGTGACATCATGATCCATCAGACGCTGGCAGGTGGCGTAGATATCGTCAACGGCATAGGCGAGATGGCCGAAGTTACGTCCGCCATCATATTCTTCAGCATCCCAGTTGTAGGTCAGTTCGACCTGGGCCTCACTGTCACCAGGGGCGGCCAGAAAAACCAATGTGAAGCGTCCACCTTCGTTTTCGTAACGCCGAATTTCCTCCAGGCCGAGCGCATTGCAATAGAAGTTCAGGGACGCGTCGATATCGGTGACGCGGACCATCGTGTGCAGGTATTTCATTAACTCCCCCAAAAGGTCAAAACTAAAACGATAGAGCAGGTACAAGACCATCCCACTATACGGTAAAAGAAGATGGCGAAAGACACGGCAAGAGGATACGGCAAAAAAAAACCCCGCTAAAAGCAGGGTCGGCAAATAGCCTTTAAGGTCTACTCATTGGAGAGTTGGGGTTAATTCACTCTACGTTATGCATCCTACGTCGCGAAGCTTTAGCCGTGGTGAAGCGATAATGGAGGTAAAATGGAGTTCCAACCCGCGTAAATGGGGGTTTGCGGCGAAAAAAGGCGCGTTTTGATGGTGCTCGGCGGGTCAGTCAGGCTGTTTGTTCTGTGTCTGGCGCTGGTCTATGACCTTGCGGTAAGCCTTTGCCACGCTGTACGGCATCGGGCGTTCATCTTGTTGGCGCCAGGCGTAGTTGGCCTCGAGTCTCTTCAGGTCGCTCTCTAGATGTTTTATTTTTTGTCGGTCTGTCACGATACTGCTGTGAGGGAGATATACACTGCGGTGTAATATAGGCACAACGCCAGACTCAGGTCTGTGATGGGTTTGTACAAGGTGTAAACGAGATAAAAACATGAGCAAAAAACTTGCGCTGATTCTGGTTCTTTGGGGATTTTTGGTCGGGTGTGCGGTCAATCCGGTGACAGGCCAGAGAGAACTCACCCTGGTGTCAGACCAGCAGGCGATTGCCGTAGGCAGCCAGCAGTATGCACCAGCCCAGCAGATGCAGGGCGGAGTTTACACCCAGGATCCGCAGCTCACGGCGTACGTCAACCGGGTGGGTCAGAAACTGGGTGTTGCCAGCGGTGTGCAGCTCCCCTACGAATTTGTGGTGCTGAATTCTTCGGTCCCCAACGCCTGGGCCCTGCCGGGAGGCAAAATTGCGATTAACCGTGGTCTCCTCGTCCAACTGAGAAACGAAGCCGAGTTGGCGGCGGTGCTGGGTCATGAGATCGCTCACGCAGCGGCCAGGCACGGTGCCAAACGGATGGAGCGGTCGTTGGTGACTCAAGGTGTGCTGATGGGTACCGCGCTTGCCACGGCCAGGCAGGGCTACGGCAACTATGTGGTTGGGGCTGTCGCGCAAGCGGGGCAGCTGATCGGCTTGAAGTACTCGCGTGATGCAGAACGTGAGGCAGACTTCTACGGCACTGAATTTATGGCCAAAGCCGGGTATGACCCACGTGGTGCGGTGACGCTGCAAGAAAAGTTTCTTGAGCTTTCACGGGCGAGTGGAGCGCAAAATATGGGTTGGCTGGCATCTCACCCCACTTCGCAGGAGCGAGTGAACAACAATCGCCAGCACTCGCGTCAGTTGGTGCAACAAGGCTACGAACAGGGTCGGCTGGGTGGCCCTGACTTTGCCGCAGCGACCCAACAGCTGCGGCAAACCAAACCAGCGTACGATGCGTTCGATGAAGCGGCTGGGCTAGTGGGGCAAGAAGACCTTGATGCAGCTCTTGTGGCCGTGAACCGTGCACTTGGGGAATACGATCGCGAGGCGCTTTTTCATGGCCTGCGTGGGGCCATTCGTTACCAACAGGGCCGATATGCTGACGCTCTCACAAATTTTGATCGCGCGGTGAATCTCGATACCGGCTACTTCGCCCATTATTTACATCGTGGGCTTACACATGCTGCTTTAGAAGATCCGGCGCGAGCCCGGTCTGATCTGGATCGGTCTGTGCAGTTGTTGCCGACATCTACCGCATACCAGCGCCTAGGTCAGATTGCGGAGTCAACAGGTGATACCGAGGGTGCAAAGCGATACTACGAGCAAGCTGCCAAGGCGGGTGGTGAGGCTGGGCAAGCGGCGCGCGCTCGTTATGTAGCAATTGATATTAAGGACAGGCCTGGGGAGTACGTTCTTGCCCGTGTAGTGGTCGAATCACCCGGGCAAAACTGGCTTGTTGTTGAAAATCGCAGTGGTATGCCATTGGCTGATGTCACCATTCGAGTAGAACTGCAGAGTGCAGAGGGCAGAGACACGACAACGATAACACTGGAGGAATTGAGCGAGCGAGCAACGCAGCCGGTCGCGAGCGGCGTGGTGTTGACTGGGGGTACCGCGTACACAGTAACGGCACGACCAAACAGCTAGCCCGAGATGTCAGGTTGAGATGGCTGCCCACTGCGGCGCTCACTCGGTGCCGTTCGTCTCTGTGCCGACAGACATCCAAAGTTCCCCGGTGCTGTCTTTGTGATAGGGCATCTTCTGCGTCTGCAGGTAATGCTCCAATTTTTCGGGAGGCACTTTAAAGTGTTCTGCCAGTGCATCCGTCGACAACACAACCGCGCGGGCTCGCCTGCGTGTGCGTTGTCTGTGTAGGGGGCGCAAAAGCTTCATAGCTGTATATTTATACAGTTTTCTTTGTGCTTCAATGCTTGTGCTCCGGCTTTTTGCATTGCTTGTCTTCTGCAGAAGTGGAATTAGCCAAGGCTCGACGCAAACTGTGATGTCAATCTCGCAAACTTACCCGAATGTTCATCGAATCAGTCCTAGACTCAAAGAGGTATGGGTAGAAACGCTTTTACGATGAATGATGAGTTAATCCACACAATCTATGCGAGCAGGACAACGGAAGCGGTCACAGAGGAAGACCTGTTGGATATCCTTGATGCAGCCCGACGCAATAACTCGTCTATGGATCTCACCGGTATGCTGCTCCATTGTGAAGGCAGTTTTTTTCAGGTCCTGGAAGGCACCGAGGAAAATGTGCATGCCATCTACGAGAAAATCTGCCGAGATGATCGCCACGATGGGATCACAAAAATCATCGAGGAAGCGATTCCTGAAAGATCGTTCGGCGAATGGACGATGGGATTTAAATCGATGAGTGTCAGCGAGCTTGATCAGCTTGATGGCTCAAACGACTTCTTCCAGTCCGGCGCGTGTCTACTGAACGTAGATAAGGGCCGCGCGAAAAAACTCTTAGACGCGTTCGCGGATGGTCGTTGGCGGGCAAGCTGAGGCGGCTTCGAGGGGAGTGAAGATGCCACCGGTGGAGGCGCAGGGGAGGCTATTTCCTTCAGAAGACCCTTGATGTGGCGCGCGACCTTGGCGGTTTCAAACCGCAACCATTGGTCGTGGAAATCACGGAATCTGAGGTGATCGAGGATGTGGCTGAACTCGTTGAGATCACCAACAGCATCTACTGCACCCAGCCCCCTGTAAAGGGGATGGCCTGGCCGACAAAAAAGTCGCTCTCATCTGAGGCGAGGAAGAGTGCAAATTTTGCGTCTTCTTCAGCTTTAGCCAACCGCCCAATTGGCACCTGACGTTTCAGCGAGTTTACGAAAGACTCTTTTTCCATGAGGCTTGGCGGATAATAGACCGGGTTTTCCACGTAGTTCTGTGCGATCAGGTTCACCTGAATATTGTGGGGTGCTACTTCCACGCCGAGGCTTTGGACATAGCCCACTTGTGCCGCACGAGCGGCGCTGTAGGCAGTCACAGTTTTGAGTCCTTTCATCGCCGTGGCGCTGCCATAAACGACGATTTTCCCGGCATTGCGTTCCATCATCTGTGGTAGGACCGCCCTGGCAAGTTGGTACAAGGGATGCACCATCATGTCGAATGTCTTGTGCCACTGCTCAGCGCTGACGTCGGTGGCAGCAATCCCTGAATAGTTCGGGCTCGCAAGATTGGCGATCAGCACATCGATGTGGCCGGTCTCCTCTACAAGCGCTTCACAGGCGCCGGGACGGGTGAGATCCCGTGTGTCGGCGATGACCTCAGCGCCCTCAGCTGTAAACACCTCGATGGTGGCCGGACCCATATAATCATCGGCCTGCGTTACCAATACTCTCTTGCCAAGCAATCGTTGCGACATGCTCCCTCCAAATGCACAATAGCCCGCTGTTTTTCCGCACTTTGAGAGGGGAAGTGTGTGAATCAGGGGCTCAATGTTTCTTATTAGAACAACAATAAAGACCATACCAATATCACTTAAAGAAACCAGTACGTAATCACCGTGGAAGTTATCCAGTTACTCATCAGTGGCATCTCGCAAGGCTGTGTTTATGGCCTGATCGCCCTTGGCTTTGTGCTTATTTATAAAGCCACGGAGATGGTCAACTTTGCCCAGGGTGACATCATGATGTTGGGCGCTTACGTAGCCATCACGTTTATACATATCTGGGACTGGCCTTTTTTATGGGCTTTTCCGGCGACAATTCTCGTCATGGCAGTGATCGGGGTGGTGCTGGAGCGCGTCCTTCTGCGGCCGATGATCGGCGAACCCCATTTTGCGGTTTTGATGTTGACCATCGGTTTGGGCTTTGTGCTGCGGGCCGTTGCCGGAGCGATCTGGGGCAATGAGCCGCGCGCGCTGGACATGCCTTATGCGGGTGGGGTTATCCGCATGGGCGAGTCGGTTATCGGCTACGAAAACCTGGCGATCATTATCGGCACGGCTGTCCTGTGTCTTTTGATGTGGCTGTTCTTTCGCTTCACCCGGTTGGGTGTGGCGATGCAGGCGGCTTCGCAGAACCAGCTGGCAGCATTCTATGTGGGCATTCCTGTTAAGCGTATGTACTCCCTGGTCTGGGCGCTTTCAGCCGCCATCGCAGGGGTAGCGGGGATGTTGACAGCCCCTGTTTCGCTGGTTGACCCCTTGATCGGCTTTGTCGGCATCAAGGCATTTGCCGCGGCGATTGTGGGGGGCTTTGGCAGCATGCCGGGTGCGATCATCGGCGGTTTGCTTGTAGGTGTAGTGGAGCAGTTTGCGGGGCTCTACCTGCCGCCCGGATTTGGTGACACCAGCGCGTACGTGCTGCTTCTGGTCATGCTGCTTGTCCGACCTCAAGGCCTCTTCGCCACCATGCAGAAGAAGAAAGTCTGATGCGCTTTATCCGCAAGACCCACTATTTTCAGGACATCAAGCTGGTAAAACACAGCGGCCATTTACTGTGGTATGGATTGCTGCTGGCGTTGGTCTTCAGTGGACCACTCTGGCTGGATCGGTTCCTCCTCGGCGAATTTGCACTGGTGTTTATCTATGCCATTGCCGGATTGGGGCTGATGCTGTTGGTGGGCTACACCGGTCTGGTGAGCCTGGGGCACGCCGCGTTTCTTGCTATCGGTGCCTATACACACGCCTATCTTTTAAACCTGGGTCTGCCGCTGCCGGTGACAATCCTGTCGGCAACGCTTTTTTCGGCGGTGATTGGTGGCCTGGTAGGGATACCGGCGCTCAGGATGACCGGTATCTACCTCGCTGTTGCCACCCTGGCTTTTGCGGTGATTGTGGAGCAGGTGCTCGTGCATTGGGCCTCGGTGACGGGCGGGTTCAGGGGTATGTCCGTCCCCAAGGCTGAACTCTTTGGGTTTAATCTCAGCGCGCCAGTGCCGTTTTATTTCCTCTGTCTGGGGCTTCTGATCGGTTCCATGATTCTGGTCATGAACCTGTTGCGTTCACCCACCGGGCGGGCGATGACCGCCGTGCGCGATTCTGAAACCTCAGCAGAGAGTATGGGCATACACCTCGCATACACGAAGACTCTGGCGTTTGCGCTGTCGGCAGCGTTTACGGGCCTGGCAGGTGCGCTCTTTGCCCACCGTCTCATGCACTTAGCCCCGGATGCATTCACCATCATTCTGTCCATCCAGCTGCTATTGATGGTGGTGGTCGGCGGTCTTGGTTCTCTGCACGGTGTGATCTTTGGCGCAATTTTTATCGGCCTCCTGCCTCAGGGCATTGCCATTCTTCGCGACACCGTGCCTCCCGCTGTTGCGCAGATCCCCGGCCTCGAGCCGGCGATCTTCGGCTTGATTCTCATTCTGTTTCTCATCTATGAGCCGCTCGGAATATATGGGCGCTGGCAGAAGGTTCGTCTTTTCTTCGAGGAGTTCCCCCTCTATCGGCGAGCTACCTACAAACGGCAGAAGTCCTTCCTGCGCACGGAGCGCCTCCATTGAGTCTGCTTACGGCTCAGGAAATCTCGGTCCATTTTGGTGGCGTTAAAGCCGTCCAGGATGTGAGCTTTGCGGTGGAGGAAGGAGAAGTGTTCAGCATTGTTGGTCCCAATGGTGCGGGGAAGACCACCATCTTCAATCTCATCAGCCGCATTTACGATACAACGCACGGCACGATTGCGTTCAACGGTGAAGACATAACAAATATCCCCACACACCACGTGGCTGAACTGGGAATTGCGCGCACGTTCCAGAATATTGAACTCTTTGAACAGGAATCCGTGCTCAACAATCTGCTGATTGGTTGCCACATTCACAAGCGTACAAATCTATTATCCGAACTCTTCTTTTTACCCGGGGTTAAGGCTCAGGAGCTCAAATTCAGAGAAGCGGTAGAGGATGTTATCGATCTGCTGGACCTGCAGAGTTACCGAGATCAGGTGATTGGCAACCTGCCTTACGGCGTGCGGAAAATGGTCGAGATCGCGCGAGCCTTATGTCTGAACCCAAAGCTGCTGTTACTGGATGAACCGTCCTCCGGACTGAACCCTGAAGAAACCGAAGATCTCTCGTTCTGGCTGGAAGATATTAACGAGGAGTTGGGTATAACGGTGATCATGGTGGAACATGATATGAACCTGGTTGGACAGGCGTCTGATCGGGTGATGGCGCTGGCAGACGGTCAACTCATCACCATTGGCAGCCCTCAGGAGGTACAGTCGCACCCGGAAGTGCTCAGAGCATATCTTGGGGATTGAGCGGATATTGATATGACCAAGCTCCTGGAACTGCAGAACATTGAAACCTACTACGGCCCTGTGATGGCAATCCGGGGTGTGAGCATGGGCGTCGAAGAGGGCAAGATTGTCTCGCTGCTGGGGGCTAATGGCGCGGGTAAGACAACCGTTCTGAAAACCATCAGCGGAGCCATGGATCCGCAGAAGGGAACCGTCACCTATTCGGGTAACGAGATTCAAGCTAGAGACCCGGACTGGATTGCGCGTCAGGGTATTGCCCATGTACCGGAAGGGCGCGAGGTCTTTCCGTTTTTAACCGTGGACGAGAATTTGCGCATGGGTGCGTTTTCCCGGTCGGACGGGGAGATTGGGCAGGATCTGGAGATGGTGTATGACTACTTTCCGGTCCTCAAAGAGTTGATAAAAGCTCAAGCGGTAAACTTAAGCGGCGGACAGCAGCAGATGCTGGCGATCGGCCGTGCC
Organism: Candidatus Azotimanducaceae bacterium; assembly: GCA_965227885.1. Classification (GTDB taxonomy): domain Bacteria; phylum Pseudomonadota; class Gammaproteobacteria; order Pseudomonadales; family Azotimanducaceae; genus UBA4421. The sequence continues at coordinate 4,961,052 of OZ245781.1, read as the reverse complement.
CTGATGCTGCGGCCAAAGCTGATGTTGCTGGACGAGCCGTCGCTCGGCCTGTCACCCAGGCTGGTGCAGGAGATCAGCGAGATTATCGACAGGCTGAACAAAGAGCAGGGCGTGACGGTGCTTCTCGTAGAGCAGAACGCAAAAATGGCGCTTGAAGTCGGCGACTACGGGTACGTTATGGAGATTGGGCGCATCGTGATGGAAGACACATGTGAGCGCCTGCGTGAGGCTACTGATATTCAGGAGTTTTACCTGGGTATGAAAGATGAAGGTGTACGCGGGCGCAGACGTTGGAAACAGCGTAAAACCTGGCGTTAACTGTGTGGTGCGGACGAAGTGGTGTGCATGAAAAGAGGAACACTTGATGAGTGAAGTAGTCGTCCAGGGGTGTACCACAATATCGCAGCTCTTCTGGAAGCGGGTGACCGAGTTGCCGGAGAAAGTAGCATTGCGTGAAAAAGACTTCGGTATCTGGAACGAATACACCTGGCGCGACTATGGTGACCACGCTCGATGGGCTGGCCTTGGGCTGAAGGCGCTGGGTCTCGAACGGGGTGATGTTTGTTCTATAGCGTCCGAGGTAAACAAAGAGTGGATGTTTGCCGACCTCGGGGTCATCGGCATTGGTGGTGTCACCAACGGTGTCTACCCAACCGATGCGGCCAATCAGGTGGAATACCTCATCACAGACAGCAGCACCAAATTCTACTTCGCTGAAGATGAAGAGCAGTTGGACAAAGTGCTGGAGGTACGAGAGAGCACACCAACCCTCAAGAAAGTCATTATCTTTGACATGGAAGGCTTAAGAAATTTTGAGGATGAACAATGCCTCAGTTTCGAAGATCTTTTAGCGCTGGGTAAAGAGTACGAGCAGTCGCACCCTGAAACGTGGGAAGCAGAAATAGCGGCTGCCCAACCCGATGATCTGATGGTGCTTACCTATACATCGGGCACCACGGGACCACCCAAAGGCGCGATGATCAGTCAGTCTAACATGCTGTTTATGGCGCACAACCTGCAGAAAATTTACGGGGTCTACCCTGAAGATGAGCAGTTGGGGTTTCTGCCTCTCGCGCATGTTGCTGGCCGCATGTTCTACACGTTTCTGCCCATGGAAAGTGCATCCATCGTAAATCTGGTGGAAGAGCTGGAAACAGCCACCAGTGATCAGCAGGAAATAGCGCCGACCATCCATTTTGCAGTGCCGCGGGTATGGGAAAAGCAGTACTCGCAAATCACGATCAAACTGAAAGAAGCCACCTCTCTTGGCCGTTGGGCGTACAACTGGGCCATTGGCATTGGGGTCAAAGTTGCGGAAAAAACCAAGGTTGGAGAGGCGGTCAGCTTACCGCTGAAGGTGCTCCACTCGGTAGCTGATTTCCTGGTGCTCAAAAATATCCGCATATTGCTTGGCATAGACCAGTGTCGTTGGCTCTCAACGGCTGCGGCTCCCATCGCTCCAGACTTGATCGATTGGTACTGGGCCCTGGGCAAACCGATGTACGAGGTTTACGGGCAGACAGAGTGCAGCGGTATCGCCACTGCAAACGTGGCTGGTGCCAATCGGGTAGGTTCTGTTGGCAGAGCGACGGAACCGATGGAAGTCACGTTGTCTGATGAGGGCGAGATTCTCATTCGTGGCCCTGGCGTCATCCAGGGTTACTGGAACAAGGCTGAGAAGACCGCTGAGACCTTTGTGCAAGGTTGGTTGCATACAGGTGACGTAGGCAAGATCGACGAAGATGGTTACGTCTACATTGTCGATCGCATGAAGGACATCATCATCACCGCCGGGGGTAAGAACATCACCCCCAGTGAAATTGAGAATCAGCTTAAGTTCTCGCCATTCATCTCTGATGCGGTGGTTGTCGGGGATAAGCGCCCTTACCTGACTTGCCTGGTCATGATCGACCAGGAAAACGTCGAGAACTTTGCCCAGGACAACGACGTGCCGTTTACCAACTATACGAGCTTGTGCCATACCCAGGAGGTCCAGGACCTGATCTGGGAAGAAATAGAGAAGGTGAATACAAAGTTCGCGCGCGTTGAAACGATCAAGAAGTTCCGGTTAATTGACCAGCTGTTGGACCCGGAAGATGAAGAACTTACGCCGACCATGAAGCTGAAACGGAAGGTGGTCAACGAAAAGTACATTGACCTCATCAACGAGATGTATTGATGAAAGATTTGCGGCAAAGATTTGAGGATAGCGACACTATGAAAAAAGCGATTTGTTTAATTGCCGTCTTGGGCTTCGGGCTCGTCGGTTGTGATGGGGACGATTCAAGCTCGACAAGCGGCTCCAGCAATCGTGGGGTGAGTGACACGGAAATTGTCCTCGGCGTATATACAGACCTTTCCGGACCTACGGCGATCTGGGGCGTAGGTGCAACAAACGCGGCGAGAATGCGGTTTGACGCGGTCAATGCAGAAGGGGGTATCCACGGACGCCAGATCAGGTATGTGGTGGAAGATACGTCTTACCAGGTGCCTAAGGCTATGTCTGCTGCAAACAAACTGATCAACCGAGACGAAGTCTTAGCTATCCTGTTGGGGGTTGGCACACCTTTGAACAATGCCATCATGCCTATTTTGTTTGAGAACAACGTGCCTAACCTCTTTCCCATCAGTGGCGGGCGACAGATGGTGGAGCCGTTCCACCCCCTGAAGTTTACTCAGAGGGGGATCTACTACGACGAAGTGCGTGCGTCAGTTAAGTACTTTGTTGAGAAGAAGGGCAGAACCACGCCGTGCGTGATTTACCAGGACACCGACTACGGTGTGGAAATCCTCGAGGGTGCGCAGGACCAGGCGGCGGCGATGAGCCTGGAGATTGCAGAGGTGTCGGCCCACAAACCAACCGACTCTGAATTTACGGCAGCTATCTTGAGGCTCAAGAATGCCAACTGCGATCTTGTGCTGATGGGCACAGTGCACCGGGACACAATTCTTGTGCTTGAAGCCGCCCGCAAGATGGGCTGGGAAGGCGTCGACTGGGTGGGCAACAATGCCGTCTACGCTCAGGTGATTGCAGACCAGGAGAGTGGCGAAGGGTTCTACAGTTTTGTACACATGGCCAAGATCTACGCCGAAGATGAGATGACGCCGGAAGTGCGTGCCTGGTGGGATCAGTACGTTGAACTGTACGGGGAAGAACCCGGTCTGGCTGCAATGGAAGGCTACCGAGGTGCAGATCTCACGATTGAGGCGCTGCGACGTGCGGGACCGGAGCTCACAACGGAAGGGCTCGTTAAGGCGATGGAGTCGATTGATTCGTATACCGACATATTCGGCTACAACGTCTCATTCAGTGCGGAAAAGCACAGCGGTGCGACAGAGTCGGTACTCTCGCAGGTTCAAAACGGACGTTGGGCCACGCTGGAAGAGGCTATCTCTTATTAAAACCTCTTACTGAAAAATTTCCGGCTTTGAGCTCTTCACAGAGTTTGTATTTCAGCACCTTGCCCATGGCATTGCGAGGTAGCTCCGCGAAGAACCGCACACGCCCGGGTGTTAGTAACGTGCCAGCTTTCCGTCAAAACGTTTGATCAACTCATCTTCTGTCAGCTGCATACCATCGCGCTGCTCTTTTCTTTGCCTGCCTGTTACGGAGATCGTTTCGCCGCGTTGCATGACCAAATCCACAGCAGGCTGGGCTAGGCTTGAAAGCTTCACGAGAGGCCCTCCTTTAGACCGTTGAGCAGTCTGTTAAGTGTAGCGATGTCTTGGTCATCGATTTCTTGCGTGGCTTGTATGTAGATTCGGCTCGCGACGGCTCTGATCTTTGCCACTGCCTCCGTGCCTTGCTCAGTTAGGTGCACGTCGGTGCTACGCGCATCCCGAGTACTGGGTGCGAGCTGCACCAACCCTTCTTTGGCCAAACGCTGTGCAACCTTGGTCATGGTGGATAGTTTCATAGCTGCGCGGTGAGCAATCTCTGATACCGTGCTTGGACTCTGCTCGTGGAGAACCATGAGTACACGCCAGCGTGGCAGGTCCATACCAATGGCCTTGAGTGAACTTTGCATGCGTTCACGATAGGCGTTTTCAACTTGGGCCAGCTGATAAAATGGTGAGTTATCCAGCTTGAACTCAGGCGATGCAGGATCGCCGGCTGCTTTTGGCGTGCTGATAGCATTTCCCATTAGGCATACTTTCACGTGAATAGTGGAGTATTCTGATCGGTATGGGAATAGTTGACATTTCACGTGAATTGTCATCTAATTTCTGCGGTGGGAGGTGAATGTGGCTGAAAGATCGTTTGCCAAGGAAGTGGAACAGCTAAAGCTGGGTGCCGGCGATGAGTTTCGTGGTGAGAATATTCTCGCCGTGACCAAAGCGCTGCTGGAAAGTGGCGTGGCTTTTATCGGCGGCTACCAGGGCGCGCCGGTTTCCCACTTGATGGACGTCTTTTCCGATGCACAACCCTTGCTGGATGAACTCGGCGTGCGGTTTGAGTCCAGCGCCAGCGAAGCCACCGCTGCCGCCATGCTTGCGGCCAGCGTCAACTATCCCATGCGCGGCGCTGTGACGTGGAAATCCACTGTCGGTACCAATGTTGCCTCGGATGCGCTGGCAAACCTGGCCTCTGCCGGCGTGCAGGGTGGCGCGCTGGTCATCGTCGGTGAAGACTACGGCGAAGGCGCAAGCATTATGCAAGAGCGCACCCATGCTTTTGCTATGAAATCACAGATCTGGTTATTCGACCCCCGCCCAGAACAAGCACATCTGGTCAACATGGTGCATCACGCCTTTGAGATGTCGGAAGCCAGTGCCACGCCGGTGATGCTGATGATGCGTATCCGAGCCTGCCACATGCACGGGCGTTATGCGACCCGGGACAACGTCGCGCCAGCGTTCACAGCACACGATGCCTTGCGTGTGCCACAACGCTCACTGGACAAAATTATTCTGCCGCCAGCGACTTACGCTCATGAGCAGGAAAAGATCAAGACACGCTGGCCGCAAGCGGTGGATTATGTGAGGGATAATCAACTGAACGAATTCCGCCCCGGTATGCGCGAGGATGTTGGCATCATCGTGCAAGGCGGCCTTTTCAATGTCGTTAGTCGTGCCTTGGCGACGCTCGGATACGGCGATTACTTCGGTAACAGTGAAATCCCCATCTATATTCTCAACGTCACTTATCCGCTGATCCCCGATGAGATAGAAAGGTTCTGCACCGGTAAACGCGCGGTATTAGTGGTCGAGGAAGGGCAACCCGAGTACATAGAACAAGCTATCAATCACGCGCTCCGACAATCCAACATCAGCACAGAGGTGCGCGGCAAGGGCGATCTGCCCATGGCGGGTGAGTACACCTCTGGAGTGGTCGAGCACGGTCTGAAGCAATTTCTGCACGCGCAAAATATTGCACATCAAGCGGTAGTGGGTGAGTTTATTCCGCTTAAAGAACTACCCTTGAGCCAGCCATTGCCGGTTCGACCTTCAGGACTATGCACCGGTTGCCCTGAGCGCCCGCTCTTCGCATCTATGAAGCTGGTGCAACAACAGATCGGTGAACACCACGTCAGTGCCGATATTGGTTGCAACTCCTTCGTTACGTTGCCGCCCTTCAATATGGGCGCCAGCATCATGGGTTATGGTCTAGGAGCGGCCTCAAGTGCTGCGTTACCGGGAGATAAAAATAAACGCGCGATTGCCCTCATGGGCGATGGCGGTTTTTGGCATAACGGCCTGACCAGCGGTATATCCAACGCGGTCTTTAATCAGACAGACAACGTCACCGTGATTGTCGACAACGGTTATGCGGCGGCCACTGGTGGACAGGATATTCCCTCATCTAAAGGCACCAACCGCAATCGCGGAGTGCAACAATCTATCGAAAAAGCGGTGCGCGGTGTTGGCGTCAAGTGGGTGAAGCGCATCGATACCTACGACATGGAAAAGAGTATGTCGGTACTGACCGATGCTTTGACCACAGAATATTCAGGACCCAAGGTGATCATCGCCGAGGGTGAATGCCAGTTGAATCGACAACGACGAATCCGCCCGTTGCGCGCGCGCGATCTGGCGGCCGGCAAGCGTGTGGTAAATGAACGCTTTGGCATCGACGAAGAAACCTGTACTGGCGATCATTCCTGTATTCGACTGTCCGGTTGTCCGTCTCTATCGGTAAAGCCATCGAGCGATGAGCTGCGAACTCGCCCCGTGGCTCACATTGATCAATCCTGCGTTGGCTGTGGTGTGTGTGGCTCTGTTGCCCATGCCGCCGTGTTATGTCCTTCTTTTTATAAGCGCACCGAGATTGCGCATCCGGGCCGCATAGAACGTTTCTTTGCCCGCGTGAATCGAACCCTTATGTCCTGGTTGATCGCTCGGGCTGAGCGGAGCCGGGCATGAATGAATCTCGTCCCATCACTCTGACCATCGCCGCCATGGGCGGGCAGGGCGGTGGTGTATTGCAAGGTTGGATGATCCAGGTAGCTGAGCGGGCGGGTTTTCTGGTACAGGCGACATCGGTGCCGGGTGTGGCACAGCGAACCGGCGCGACCATTTACTATCTGGAGTTTTACCCCGATCCGAATCACCCGCCGGTCATGGCCCTGATGCCGGCGGCGGATACCTGTGATCTGATTGTGGCCTCTGAGCTGACCGAAGCCACGCGCATGGTGCAAAGGCGCCTCGTCAGTGACACTACCACCACGTTGATCACCAGTACCCATCGTGCCTATACCATCGATGAGAAATCTCATCTTGCTGATGGCAGGTCGGACGCGCGGGAAATGATGTCGGTGCTTAACGACAGTGCTGAACGGGTACTGGCATTCGATATGGAGGCGCTGGCCAGCGCACACAATGCGGTGATCAGTGCGGTGATGTTCGGTGCCATTGCTGGGGCGGGCGTGCTGCCGTTCTCGGAGGCGGACTATATGGCGGTTTTGCAGGAACGGCCTGTCGATCAGGCGGCGTTTGCTGCCGCCAAAGAAGCAGTGCAAAGTCAGGATCAGGCACCGCAGGCGGAGCCCTCCGATATGGAAGATCGACCGTCGGAGTTCGAAGGCCTTATCCTGGCGCTAGTGGATGAGGTACGTCCGCTCGCCAGGTCCGGCGCGGCCCGGTTGCTGGATTATCAGGATCGAGCATATGCGAATGAGTATTTGGCAGAGTTACAAACCTTCTGCGCCCTGGATCACGCGCCCTATGCTATGACCACTGCGGTCGCCCGTGGCTTAGCCCTGTGGATGAGTTATGAAGACACGATCCGCGTGGCGGAGCTGAAGACCCGGCCGGAAAGATTGCAAGCGCTACTGGCCCAGTCGGATGCTGGCGATTCGATTGTCTACGTGACTGAGTTTATGAAACCCAGGGTAGAAGAGATCGCCGGTAGCCTGCCGGTCAGCTGGGGTAGGTGGCTGATGAATTCCCCGAAGGCGCAACGGTGCTTAAATTTGATGACCGGTGGCCTGCATATTCGTTCCACCAATGTATTCGGCTACGTGTTACTCCGGTGCGTGGCGAACATGCGGCGCTGGCGTCGTCAGCTGTTGCGCCACGAGCAAGAAATGCAGGCACTGCATGCCTGGCTGGATCAGTTGCGTGCGCTGGCCACGACGGACTACATACTCGGCGTCGCCGTTGCCAACTGTCAGGACTTGGTCGCGGGTTATGGCGATACCCATGCGCGTGGGCTTTCGAACTTTAAAAAAATACGCGCAGTTGCGGATCAGCTGGTTGGGCAGGCGAGCGCTGCCGAGTTGATCGAGGCGATGCATCAGGCGGCGCTTGCGGATGAGCAGGGTGACGCGTTAGCGGAGGTGATCGCCGAGGCGCAGCAAACCTATAACTTGGAGGCGGCCTAGTGTCTTATACGGTTGATGAAGTTCGTGCGCTGGTGCGGGATGATGAAGTGCACCGTGATCTGTACGTCTCTCCGGACGTGTTCGAGCTTGAGATGCAGCATCTATGGCCGGCAAGTTGGATTTTCCTCGGCCACGATTCGCAAATTCCAGAAGCCGGAGATTTCATCACCACAGATATTGGTCGCGAGCCGCTGTTAATGGTGCGCGATCGTGACGGCAGTGTTGGGGTGCTGAAGAACCGTTGTGCCCACAAGGGTGCAAAAATGGTCAGTGCACCAGATGGGAGACTGGGTGCCACTATTCGTTGCCCCTATCATGGCTGGACGTACCGGTACGACGGTTCGTTGCGCTCCTTTCCCGAGCCGGACGGCTATCAAGGTACACGCCTGGAAGTAGTCGACCAGACCCCAACCGACTATGGTTTGGATCGGGTCGAGAATGTGGTCAACTATCGCGGCTTTGTGTTCGTTAAGTTGTCAGATGCAGGCTTGGGCTTCGAAGAGTATTTCGGTGAATCCCTGACCTCGATTGACAACATGGTGGAGCGCGCACCCGAGGGTCGCCTGGAGATAGCCGGTGGTGTCCTGCGTTACATGCACAACTGTAACTGGAAGATGTTCGTCGAGAACCTCAACGACACCATGCACCCCATGGTGGCGCACCACTCTTCCGCAGGTACGGCGAAAGATCTGTGGTATGCCGAGCACGGCGAAGACGAACCCAAACCCATGGTGGTGGAGCAATTCGAGCCGTTTGTCGGCAGCTATAAATTTTTTGACGACATGGGGGTTAGGATTTTCCCCAATGGGCACAGCTACACGGGTGTGAATTTCTCTATTCACTCGGCGTATTCAGCAGTGCCGGGCTATTTTGATGCCCTGGTCGAATCGTACGGCGAAGAAAAAGCCAAAGAGATACTGGGCACCAATCGGCATAATACGGTGTATTTCCCCAGCCTCACCATCAAAGGTGCAATTCAAGCGATTCGTATTGCCCGCCCCATCGCCCACGACCGCACGTTGATCGAAAGCTGGACTTTCCGTCTGGTCGGCGCCAGTGAAGAGTTGTTAAAACGAACTTTGATGTACAGCCGCATCATCAACGCGCCGACTTCGGTGGTGGGGCATGATGATCTGCACTGCTACCGCGCGATTCAGGAAGGACTGGCCAGTTCCAGTCGAGATTGGGTGAGCCTACATCGCGGCTACGATGCCGCGGAAGCGAGTGACATCAGCGGCGAATACAACGGCAACAACGAAGTGTCCATGCGTGGTCAGTTTCGTGCCTGGCGTGACCAGATCACCCGCTCCAAGGAGGCGTCTGGTGACTGACCAAACCCGAGTCGAGGAGTTCATCTACCACGAAGCGCAGCTTCTGGACAACCGCGATCTGGATGCGTGGCTACAACTGTTAACTGAAGATGTGTTGTACTGGATGCCGCTCAAGCGCGGCCAGAGCGAAGCGGAAGTGCACAACAGTTTGTTTTTTGAGGACTTGTTGACTTTGCGCGTTCGCGTGGAACGGCTGAAACGACCGCGCGCCTTTTCGCAACAGCCGCCGAGCTATTGCCAGCATGTGCTGCAGCGACCGCAGATCCTCGCGCATAATGACGAGGAAATCATTACCCGTACGCCCTTCATCTATGTGGAAACCCAGCGAGATGAACAGTTCATGTTGGCGGGCGTGGTTCAGCACGAGTTGGCGGAACGTAACGGCGAACTGGCGATTCGGCGCAAACGCATTGATCTGGTCAATCCGGATGCCGCCTTTCCCTCCATTCAGTTGTTCTTGTAGCGCCGATGAGTACGGTAACTGAGACATTCCTCGAGTCTGTGCAGCGCTACGGCGACCGGCCGTTTCTGATGTTGGTTGCGGACACCGCGGAACGCTATGGTTGCGCACCGGAAACGGTTTCCTACGCCCAAGCCTGGCAGCGGATTTCGTCCCTGGCTGGGCATTATCGGTCGCTGCTCGATGGGCAGAGCCCGGAGCGCATCGCGCTGGGCCTGGATAATCGCCCGGACTTTTTCTATCACTGGCTGGCCTTGAATGCGCTGGGTATCAGCGTGGTGCCGCTCAATCCGGCCTGGCAATCTGCTGAGCTTGAATATGTACTCGGTCACAGTGAAGCAGCCCATGCGGTTGTTTTGGCTGATCGACTGGAGGTTGTCGCGGCGGCGGCACCCAAAGACGTCGGTGTACATGCGGTGACAGACTTTGATCTCGGTGAATCCAGGCCGGCCGAGCCGGTGGGCGAGGCCAGTACCGAATGTGCGCTGCTCTATACCTCCGGTACCACCGGCAAACCCAAAGGCTGCATGCTCAGTAATGAGTATTTCAGCACCACCGGCGCTTGGTATCGCGATGTGGGTGGCTACTGTGCGCTGACACCGGGCGAGGATCGGCTGGTGTCCCCGTTACCCATGTACCATATGAACGCCATGGCCACCTCCACTATGGCCATGATCATGACCGGCAGTTGCGTGGTGCCGTTGGATCGTTTTCATCCCAGTACCTGGTGGCAGAGTGTGGCCGAGTGTGATGCCACCATCATCCACTACCTGGGTGTCATGCCGGCTATGCTGATGAACATGCCGGCCAGTGCAACGGACGCCAGTCACAATATCCGCTTTGGTTTCGGTGCCGGATTATCCGGTGAGCTGCACACGGCTTTCGAAGCGCGTTTTAACATCCACCTGATTGAAGCCTGGGCCATGACTGAAACCGGTTGTACCGTGGCGGTGATTGCCAGCCAAGAGCCGCGCAAAGTCGGTACCGCCTGTTTCGGCCGCCCACCAGCGCATATGGACTATCGCCTGGTCGATGACGACGGTGAAGCCGTAGCACCGGGCACACCGGGCGAACTTCTGGTACGTCGACACGGAGACAACCCGCGCATGGGGTTTTTCTCAGGCTACTTGAAAGACGATGCGGCGACGCAAACCGCCTGGGCAGACGGCTATTTTCACACCGGAGATCTGGTGTATATGGATGAAGATGGTCTGATGCACTTTGTTGACCGCAAGAAGAACGTCATCCGGCGCAGCGGCGAGAATATCTCAGCGGTGGAAGTGGAAGAAGTGCTCATGGAACACCCAGATGTCGCCGCGGTAGGTGTAGCCGCAGTACCGGATGAGATGCGCGGTGATGAGGTCTGTGCCTGCGTGGTATCCAGCAGAACTGCGGCGGAACTGGCACCGGAACTGGTGCAACACTGTTTGAGTCGACTGGCCTACTACAAGGCGCCGGGTTACGTGGCGGTGATAGACGGCCTGCCCCTGACCGCGACGGAAAAAGTACAGCGCGCTGAGCTTAAGTCTCTGGCCGCAGATCTGGTGAGCTCCGGTAGTTGTGTCGACACCCGGGATATGAAACGTGGCAGCTAAGCGGCGCCAAGTCCGTTACGACGATATTGCCATCGTCTGCCCGGTTACCACCGATTATGTGAGATATACCAATCGCAGTGCACACTGGTTTGTCGCCCGAGCCCTGCGCGCCCTGATCGATTCAGCCGGCATCGTTAAGAACGATGTAGACGGGCTGTGTGTTTCCAGTTTTCAGTTGGTACCGGACACAGCGGTAGGCCTCACCCAGCACTTAGGTCTATCGCCCCGCTGGCTCGATCACATTCCCATGGGCGGTGCCTGCGGTGTGGTGGCCATCCGCCGCGCCGGTCGCGCGGTGCAGAATGGCGATGCCGATATCGTTGCCTGTATCGGCGCCGATACCAATCATGTGGATACGTTCCGAAATTTGTTGGGCAGCTTCAGTCAGTATGCCCAGGATGCGGTGTATCCCTATGGTTCCGGTGGTCCCAACGCCAGCTTTGCGTTCTTAACCGACTACTATATGCGTGAATATGGTGCCGAGCGGGTGGATTTCGGCAAACTCTGCGTGGCGCAACGGACCAACGCGCTGGCCAATCCCCATGCACTCTTTAAGGTGCCGCTGACGCTTGAGCAGTACATGGACGCGCGAGTGATCGCCGAGCCGTTGCATTTGTTTGATTGCGTTATGCCCTGTGCCGGGGCGGAAGGTGTGCTAGTGATGACCAGACAAAGGGCTGAGTCGTTGGACCTGCCCTATGCCACGCTGCTCGCTACCATCGAACGCCACAATGCCTACCCGGAGGATCCCATCCAGATGCGGGGTGGCTGGGCCATGGATTGCGACGATCTATATGCGTCTGCTGATCTGTCACCTACCGACGTGGACTTTCTGTGTACCTATGACGACTACCCTATTATCAACGCCCTGCAGCTTGAAGATCTGGGCTTTTGTGCCAAGGGCGAGGCCGCCAGTTTCATCCGCGAGCACGAATTCACCTGGGACGGGTCGTTTCCGCTAAACCCTTCCGGTGGTCAGCTGTCTGTCGGGCAAGCCGGAGCGGCAGGGGGCTATCTGGGGCTGGTGGAAGCCGTGCGTCAACTCACTGAGCAGCCGCTGGGTCATCAGGTGCCGGATGCCTACATTGGGCTCGTCAGTGGCTTCGGCATGATCAATTATGACCGCGGGCTGTGTACCGCAGCGGCGCTACTAGGACGGGGTGAGTACTTGTGACTGATCCCCTAATCCGACCCAAGCGTAAAAACCCGATTCTGCGCACGCGGCAGCCGATTCTGCCGCCTTGGACGCGCAGCCGGGTCGGTCTAGGCCTGACGGCTGCAGCCGCCCGGGGCGAACTTAACTTACAAACCTGCAGCGAATGTGCTGCCGTGCAGTATCCGCCGAAGGAGATGTGCAGTGCCTGTTTAAGTACTGAGCTTGTCTGGGCAGAGGTGGACGGCACCGGTACCTTGCTGACAGAAACACTGTTGCACCATAGCCATGACCTTTATTTCCGCGAGCGCATGCCCTGGCGTTTAGGTCTGGTAAAGCTGGACGTGGGGCCCACGGTGGTCGCGCACCTGCACGGCGACATTGGCGCTGCGCCACAAAAAGTAATCCTCGGCGCGCGCCTGGACCGTGCCGGGCGTGGCGTACTCATGGCAACCCCGATAGATGAGGTAGCAAATATGGCGGACGACCAACAACTGCGTGAAATGACTTGTGATCCTAAGTTTCGCAAGGTGTTGATCACCGACGGTAAGTCAGAGATCGGTCAGGCCATGGTGAAAGAAATTGCCAAGGCCGGGGCCAGCCTTATCTGGGTGGGGCAGACCGAACCGTGGAAGCAGCCGGAAGGCTTTGCCGAACTAGCCGCTATTCCCGAAGTGGAGTTCATTCCGCTGGACCTCACCGATGCCAGGAGTGTGCAGGAGCAAGGCTCGGCGCTGGGTGGCCGGGTGGACATTCTTATCAATACCGCCACGGTGCACCGCACCCATGGCATCGCCTCACGTTATGGCACCGATGTGGCGCGGTTGGAAATGGAAGTGAACTACCTCGGGCTTTTGCGTCTGGCCCAGGAATTTGGCCCGGCCATGAAAGGGCGCGCTGCCGACGGCCAGAACAGCGCGGTTGCGTGGGTTAACCTGTTATCTGTATTCGCCTTGTCCAACTACCCGCCGGAAGGGACGTATTCGGCTTCTCAGGCAGCCGCCTACAGCCTCAGCCAGTGTATGCGCGCAGAGTATCAACCCGCTGCCATTCGGGTGTTGAATGCCTTTTCCGGCCCTATTGATGAACCCTGGAGCCAGATGGTTCCACCGCCCAAGGTAGCCCCCGAACGGCTGGCGCGGGACGTGGTGGCGGCTTTAAAAGACGGGGTAGAGGACATCTACATCGGCGATGTGGCCAAGGAGTACTACAGCCGCTTCCGCGAAGACCCCAAGGTGCTGGAAAAGGAGTTGGTCGGTGAGTGATAAAACCGTTTGGTTGACCGGCGGCAGCTCGGGTATCGGCGCTCATCTCTGCCAGGATTTCATCGAGCAGGGTTATACGGTGGTCAGCTTTGCCCGCCGGGCTGCAAATTTTGAGCATGATCGCCTACACAGTGTCGAGGTGGACTTAAGTGATGCCGAAGCCAGTCGTGCGGCCTTTGACCAGGCAGCAGAGTGTTTTCCCACCACCCGAATCGTGCATAACGCCGGGGCGATTAAGGAGAAGCTGTTGCCTGAAGTCACCGATGAGGATTTGGCGCAACTGAGTCAACTGCATCTCGGCAGTGCCATCGCCATGGTGCAGGCGGCGCTGCCGACCATGCAGGCAGAAAGCTTTGGCCGGGTAATTCTGATGAGCACCCGCGCCATTGTCGGGCTGGAAAAACGCACGGTTTATTCTGCCACCAAGGCCGGCATGATCGGCATGGGCCGCACCTGGGCGCTGGAGCTTGCCGAGCATGGCGTCACGGTCAACATGATTGCGCCGGGGGCGGTGGAAGATACCGAGATGTTTCATGACGTGGTGCCCAAGGGCAGCGATCAGGCGAGCCGGGTGGCTGAGCGTATTCCCGTAGGGCGCATCGGCCGACCTTCGGATGTGGCCCGGGCGGTTAATTTTTTCCTCGATGATGCAGCAGAGTTTGTCACCGGGCAGACCTTGTTTGTCTGTGGTGGCAGCTCGGTCGGCAGCATGAGTTTTACTTAAGGGTATAGCGATGAGCGAACACGTACTGTCAGCGTTGATCGGAGCGGTCGCCACCGGTGGGGTCAGAGTCGTTGATCTGACCCAGACCTTGACCCCGGAATTTCCGCAGCTCTCATTGCCACCCGAATTTGGCCAGGTGCAACCGTTTCGTATCGAAGAAGTGTCGAAGTACGATGATCGCGGCCCCAGCTGGTATTGGAACAATTTTTCCTGCGGCGAACATACCGGCACACACTTCGATGCCCCGATTCACTGGGTTTCCGGCCGCAACCTGCCGAATAACTCGGTGGATACCATTCCACCGGAGCACATGATCGCCCCGGCGGTGGTGATGGATTTTCACCAGGAATCGAGCCAGGACGCGGATTTTCTGCTCACCGCCGAGCACATTGAAAAATGGGAAGCGGAACATGGGCAGGTACCGGCAGGGGCCTGGGTGATCATGCGCACCGATTGGTCGAAACGCACTGATCCGGTTGAGTATCAGAACTACGACGAAGAAGGGCAGCACACACCTGGCCCCTCCACAGACGCGGTGAAATACCTGCTTGAACGGGATGTTCTGGGCTTCGGCACAGAAGCCATAGGCACCGACGCCGGGCAAGGCCAGCATCTGAATCCGCCCTATCCCTGCCATTATTTCATGCATGGCTCCGGCAAATATGGGCTGCAATGTCTGACCAATCTGGATGCGCTGCCGCCCACCGGCGCGGTGCTGTTCTGCGCACCCCTAAAAATTCGTAATGGCTCGGGTAGTCCATTACGCGTTCTGGCCATGATTCCAGGAGAATAGGCATGTACAACGAACCGATGAATATCTTGTGTCTGGGTGGTGGGCCGGCCGGTTTGTACTTTGGCCTGTCCATGAAGCTGCGTCATCCTGAACATCAGATCACCATTCTTGAGCGCAACCGGGCCAACGATACCTTCGGCTGGGGGGTGGTGCTGTCGGATGAAACCATGCAACACATGCGCAGCAACGATCCGCAATCAGCTGGGGCCATCTATCAGGAATTTGCGCATTGGGATGACGTGGAAGTGATCATCGGCGGTGAACACCACCGCTCCGGCGGGCATGGCTTTTCCGGCATCGGCCGGCTGCGTTTGCTGACATTGCTGCAGAAACGATGTCACGAACTGGGCGTGGATGTGCGTTTTGAAACCGAATATGAAGTGGAACAGGTACCTGCCTGGCAGCAGGAATATGATCTGGTGGTGGCGGCGGATGGGCTCAATTCCAAGGTGCGTAACCACTTCACCGAGAAGTTTCAACCGGAAATCGACAGCCGAAAAAACAAATTCGTCTGGCTGGGGGTGCATAAGCAGTTTGATGCCTTCAACTTTATTTTTGAAAAGACCGAGTGGGGCTGGTTCTGGGCCCACGCGTACAAGTTCGATGCCACCACCTCTACGTTCATCGTCGAGTGCGCGCCGGAAACCTGGGCCGCGGCAGGTTTTGAGACTATGGAGAAGGAGGACGGCGTAGCGCTGTGTCAGGAGATCTTCAAAGAACACCTAGATGGCCAGCCGCTCTTAGACAATGCCAGCCACCTGCGCGGCTCCGCAATCTGGCTGAATTTCCCGCGCGTGACCTGCGAACACTGGTACCAGGACAATCTGGTGCTAATGGGCGATGCCGCCCATACAGCACATTTTTCCATTGGTTCCGGCACCAAACTTGCCATCGAAGATGCCATCAATCTGGCCGATCAATTGAACAGTGATACCACACTACCGGCAGCGCTGGCACGTTATCAGAGTGAACGGGCGCTGGAAGTTTTGAAAATCACCAACTCGGCGCGCAACAGCACCGAATGGTTTGAAGATGTGGAAAACTACATGCATTTGACGCCGCTGCAGTTTACTTATTCACTGCTAACCCGAAGTCAGCGGGTGAGTCACGAAAACCTGCGGCTGCGCGATGCTAAATGGTTGGCTGAAGTTGAAACCTGGTTTGCCGGTACCGCTTCCTCGGCACCTGGATCAGACATGCGGCCAATGTTTGTCCCCTATCGCTTGCGTGGGCTGGAACTGAACAACCGGGTGGTGGTGTCGCCCATGTCCATGTACAGCGCGCAAGATGGTGTGCCTGACGATTTTCATTTGGTGCATTACGGTAGTCTGGCCAAGGGCGGTGCGGGCTTACTCTTTACCGAGATGACCGACGTCTGCGCCGACGGTCGCATCACCACCGGCTGCGCCGGAATCTGGAACGATGAACAGACTCAAGCCTGGCAGCGAATTGTCGACTTCGTACATCAGCATACTGACACCAAGATTGCCTTGCAGCTCGGCCATGCGGGGCCCAAGGGTGCGACGCATATTCCCTGGCACGGTGGCGATAATGTGCCACTGACGGAAGGCACCTGGCCGATTGTCAGTGCTTCGGATGTGCCCTACAGCGATGCGCATCAGGTGCCCCATGCGCTCGATGAAGCAGAAATGGCAGCCATCATCGCGCTGTTTGTCGACGCCGCAACGCGAGCCGAGCAGGCCGGGTTCGACTGGCTGGAACTGCATTGTGCCCACGGCTATTTGTTATCTGCCTTTATCACACCGTTGTTGAATCAGCGTACCGATGAGTACGGCGGCAGCCTGGAGAATCGGCTGCGCTTCCCATTGGCGGTGTTCCGCGCCGTGCGTGAGGTATGGCCGGACCATAAGCCCATGAGCGTGCGTATCTCCGCAACCGACTGGCACGCAGACGGCGTGGACGGGCAAGAGGCAGTGGCCATTGCCCAGACCTTTGCGGATGCCGGGGTGGACATCATCGATGTGTCCGCCGGCCAAACCTCGCCTGAGGCCGAGCCTGTGTACGGGCGCATGTTTCAAACTCCGTTTGCGGACCGTATTCGCAATGTGGCTGGCGTGCCGACCATGGCGGTGGGCAACATATACGAGGCCGACCATATCAATTCCATCCTGGTCTCTGGTCGCGCAGATCTCTGTTGTATGGGGCGTCCGCACCTGGCGGATCCGTACTGGACCCTGCGCACGGCAGCTGAGGCTGGCATCGATCAACCATGGCCACAACAGTATCTGCCGGCTATGGAGCAACTCATGCGCAACGCGAGTAGAGCAACATGAAACACGCACTGATCACTGGCGGCGGCAAAGGCTTGGGCGCTGGTATTGCCAAAGCGTTTGATGACGCGGGCATCCGATGCACTTTGGTGGGCCGCGATGAAGCCGCGCTTAGGCAAACAGCAGAGGTACTGACTGAATGCCAATATCGTGTGATCGATGTTACGGATGCCGAGGCCGTTACCGACCTCGTCGAGTCGCTTGATGATGTTGATATTCTTGTTAACAACGCAGGTATAGCGCCCAGTAAGCCGTTCCTTAAGCACGATGATGAAACCTGGCAGCAGACTTTTGCGGTTAATGTGGATGGCGCGTTTTACTGCACCCAGGCGGTGTTGCCGGGCATGCTGGAGCACGATCAGGGGCGCGTCATCAATATCGCCAGCACCTCGGCGCAGATCGGCTACAGCTATGTGGCAGCTTATTGCGCGTCTAAACATGCGCTTCTGGGGTTAACCCGAGCCCTGGCGGCTGAGTACGCGCGTACCGGGATCACTTTTAATGCCATCTGCCCAGGCTTTGCTGCCACTGAAATGCTGGATGTGTCGGTCAAGAACATCGTCGATAAAACCGGGCGCACGGAAGAACAGGCCAAGCAGGCACTGTCTACCAACAATCCACAAGGCCGATTCATTGAACCCTATGAAGTGGGCGCTACGGCGCTGTGGCTGGCCAGCGATGCCGCCGGCTCGGTCACCGGCCAGGCCATCTCAGTCAGCGGCGGTGAAACCACTTAGCAGCCCTCGCACTTCTCGTTATCGCATTTAAGGAAACTCACATGCAGACCCAATCGTTCGCCACATACCAACCCGAACACTTTCTTTGGCAGCTTGATGAGGGCGTCGCCACCATTACTCTCAATCGGCCGGAGCGTAAGAACCCGCTGACGTTCGATTCGTACGCCGAGCTCAGGGATCTGTTTCGCGATCTGTGTTATGCGGATGACGTACACGCGGTTGTGATAACCGGCAGCGGAAATAATTTTTCATCAGGCGGTGATGTGCACGAGATCATTGGCCCACTGGTGCGCATGGACATGGTAGAGCTCATGCGCTTTACCCGGATGACCGGCGATCTGGTTAAAGCCATGCGCAATTGCCCACAGATTGTGATTTCCGCAGTGGACGGGGTCTGCGCCGGGGCAGGCGCCATCATTGCCATGGCCAGTGACATACGATACGGCACCAGCAAGGCGAAAACGGCTTTTCTCTTTACCCGGGTTGGACTAGCCGGCTGCGATATGGGCGCGTGCGCCATACTGCCGCGCATTATCGGCCAGGGCCGTGCTTCTGAAGTGCTGTTCAGTGGCCGGGCAATGAGCGGCGAAGAAGGTGAGCGCTGGGGATTCTTTAACGAGCTGGCGGACGATGTGGCAGTCTTGGCCACAGAAAAAGCCCGGCAGCTGATCAGCGGCCCCACCTTTGCCCACGGCATGACCAAGACCATGCTCAACCAGGAGTGGAGCATGAGCCTGGAACAAGCCATTGAGTCCGAGGCTCAGGCTCAGGCCATCTGTATGCAAACTCAGGACTTTGAGCGGGCTTACAACGCATTTGTTGCCAAGGAAACGCCGGTTTTCCTGGGCGACTAGGCGGCAGTTGAGTCATGTGGAAGCCCGCTGAGCGGATCAAATACACCTCGTCCGCGGAGTCCTGGCCGAAGGCCGAGGAAGCCGCTCAGGCCAGATTGTTTCAACCACTGCGCTATCAGGCACTTGAACTGAATGGCCGAACCTGGGTGCCAGCCATGGTGCCCTGGCGGGCACAGGAAGACGGTGAAGTAACTGACGATAATGTTGAGTGGTATGGCAGGTTCGCCCGTGGCCGTCCTGCGGCGCTGGTGGTTGAAGCCACCGGCATACGCGATATCCCCAGTGGCCCCTTGTTACGTGCGGGGCATGATCGCTACGTACCGGGCTTAAGTCGTATTGCCGAGCGTGTGGCGCATGAAAGTCAGGGCGAGACGAAACTCTTTATCCAGTTGATCGACTTCCTGAGTGTACGCCGCCGCCCGGAACCGGATGTATATTTGCAGAGGTTTCTGCGCATTCGCCCGGAACACAAAGAGGCGTTAGAACTGGCCCAGACGGCCACGGACGATGAGGTTCGGCTTCGCCTGGGTGGGCTTTCACCTGCTGAGTTTGCCGCTGTGCTGACAGAGCGAGAGCTGGAAGCATTGAACTATGGCTATCGCGAACGGGTGACGGATACTGAGCTGCCCCATGTGGCTGACCTGCCTGAGATTCTGCCGCAACTTTTTGCCGATGCGGCGGTACGGGTGAAACAAGCCGGGTTTGACGGCGTGGAGCTGCACTATGCCCACGCCTATACCATGGCTTCGTTCCTGTCGCGCACCAATACCCGTGATGATGGTTACGGTGGCGACCTGCCAGGGCGACAGAAGCTAGCATTAAAAGTAATCGATGCGGTGCGTTCTGCCGTGTGTTCGGATTTCGTATTGGGTGCGCGCATATTGGCCGACGAGTGCATTGACGACGGGTCGGATGTTACGGATGCCAAAGCCCACGCGCTCGCTTTTGCGCAGGCGGGGCTGGATTTCTTAAGTTTGAGTCGCGGCGGCAAGTTCGATGATGCCAAACAGCCCAAAGTGGGTTGGGCGGTGTATCCCTACACAGGTCCCAGCGGCTATGAATGCATGCCCCAGTACATCTCTGATGAGCAGGGCCCTTTTTTGCGCAATGTACCCGCCGTGAGCGAGATCAAACAGGCACTGGTTGACGAAGGTTATGGCACGCCGGTGATCGTTGCCGGTGGCATCCACAACTTTCAGCAGGGGGAAGGATTGTTAAGCGACGGTGTCGCCGATGTGGTGGGCATGGCGCGTCAGGCACTGGCCGATCCGGACTGGTTTCTTAAAGTTCGTACCGGTCATGGCCAAGAGGTTCGCTTGTGTGAGTACACCAATTACTGCGAAGGGCTGGATCAGAAACACAAACAGGTGACCTGCCAGCTGTGGGATCGCATCGACGACGGCAAGCCCGTTGCCATGAGTCATGATGGCCGACGTCGCCTGGTGGCGCCGGACTGGCAACCCATAAGCATTATTTAAGGAGCAGGTATGGAATTCTTACAGCCCGAAGGATGGCAGCCGGCCAAAGGCTACGCCAATGGCATCGTGGCGGAGGGGCGAATGGTGATTCTCGGCGGCCAGATCGGCTGGAATGCGGATCAGGTATTTGAGAGCGATGAGTTTATTCCGCAGTTTAAACAAACGCTTTTGAACATACGCACGTTGGTGGAAGAAGCGGGTGGGGATGTTACGAACATCGTACGCCTGACCTGGTTCATCACGGACCGGGACGCTTATCTCTCGACTCAGAAAGAGATGGGGCAGGTTTATCGCGAGGTGATGGGTAGGCACTTTCCTGCTATGAGTGTGGTGCAGGTAGTCAAGCTGGTGGAAGAGCGGGCTAAGATTGAGATTGAGGCGACGGCGGTTCTTTAATGTGGGGTGTTAACTACCACGCTTCCTGCGCGATGTCTGGTCAACGGCTTAAGCGGACCTAGCGAAGCGTGGATTTTGGGGGCTGTCTACTCACACTTTCGGCCACTAGGGGACATCCCAGTTTCGTCAGGCACCAGAATTTCTCCGAAATTATTCCGTGAATGGATCACCAGCCAGATGCAGCATGCAGTGGTTAGCAAACGCGGCCTTTCTGTGTCTCGATGCATTCTGAAACTCAGGATCAGAAAGCATCTCCATAAAAGCGCGACGCGTGGGAAAGTACATTATCGCCGCAATATCCCAGGCAGGTTGTTCGGGGCCAATCATGACCTGGTCCACCGGCGTGCTGAACACCACTCGACCACCGCAACCCACGACAAATGGTCCGGCGGCAGAGCTATATCTAGCATATGCCTCTTCTCCAGATACGTCGGCTTCGGGAGTACCGTATTCAGGGTCACCAGGTTGGTACTGCGCTCGAGCGTTGAACTGAAAGAGGTTCAACGCCCCCACAGGAGCGTCCGCGGGCAAAGACATCAGCTTCTCAAGCTGGGATTGGGTTGGCGTGGACATAGATAGAATACCTTATAGCTCGTGTTACTGATGGATATGCGTCGAGCGTATTATAGTCAGGCAAACGCGGGTATGTCGCAATTGGGTCGTTCTCGCTCAGTTCATTGTGCAGCACAATAAATTCTCAGTATATTTGCCTTTGCTGCAGCGCACGAGGCAGAAAGCGGCCAACCGCTGACGGAGTCTTCATTCAACAAAGGATTGTATGTACCTGCCGTTATCACCAAACTTCTGAATATCACGATGACTTAACAAAGCTCGCCAGTTTCCATCTCCGTCTCGTTTCAAGGTAGAGGAGCTTCGCACTCGCACTCTTTCCGGCTTGAGCCCCTTGTGTTTAAACTCCTCCACATGGTATCCCCAAACCAGAGCAATTTCGCCATCGATGAAGATGTTCGGATCCTCTGGAATAATTCTGAAGTAATCGAGTGAGTCGTAGAATCCTTTTAACCGCTGTACGGTGGCATTAGGTGGCAATGATTCGCCTGATCGTGGTTCGTAAGATCTAAAGCCGAATCCGACATTGAACCCGTCGGCAGATGATATAGCTTCTATATCTTGCCTGTTCCACGCCTCCAAAGACTCCACGTAACGGGCTCTAACTTCCTCTTCATAAGATTGCGCATGCAGGGCTTGGGGTAAAAGTACTATCACAGTCGCGAACAATGCGAGTTTTGAGAACATCCTCTTTTCCTTTTCTTGATTCGTAGTGTTTCGCTTTAATGAGTCTAGTTTCGCGGTGCCAGCGTCCGCAATGGGTCGTTACCGACGTTTTTCTTGACAAGCCCTTCCAAGGCAGCTTACTCATCACTTAGCCGTCAGCGTTGCGTTGATCAAGGTGCACAAGAGCGCAACAAAACGCCCCGTAAACCTCTCGTTGAGGGAAGATCTGGTAAACGAAGCAAAGGTGATTACCAATAACCTGTCTCAAGTTGTGGAGTCGTTATTGGAAGAGTTCCTTGCGAAAGAACGTGCAAAACGGGAGGCCCAAGTTTACAGAAGACGAGTCGTCATACCGCTGGTAACCAAATCTCTACTGAGCTCGATTGATCCGCGCTTTAATCCCACATTTGAATTCGAAGACACCGACGTGGTCTTGCATCCATTTGAGGTTGTCTCCGTCGAGGTAAAGAACTTAGGTGAGTTAGTCGCTTCACTAAGCGCGCACCGTCAGGAGATTATGGACGCAGTGGACATAATCATTACCCGAGCACATGGATAAATTCCCAACGCTAGCCCCTGTGGGGTTACTCCATCGCCCCCAAAAGCTTTCGTATCTTGTCAGGAATCCGAATCGCCTTAAGCGAGCCATCAGCTTGAATCTCCGCATACACACGCGTAGCTGTGCCCGTAGTTACCGGTGCCTCGTCGGCACGGCGATTGGCGGTACAAGACCAGGTCAAGGTTGAGTTGGATATTTCAGCGAGTTCAAGCCGAGTGACGATCTTCTCGCCATAAGCTGCTGGACCCACAAATTCAAAATTAACCCGTCCCATGACGAAGGCGGTTCGGTCTTGCTCCACCATCTGTTTGACGGGATACCCAGCCTGAGCAAAGAACTCATGTTCTGCGTCATTGAACCAGGCCAGCATTCTTGGAAAGTAAACTAGACCAAAAGGGTCCGATTCACCCCACTCAACAGTGATTTCACGGTAGTAAACAAGCATGGGGCAACATTAGCACTGAAACGCGCAATTGTAATGGTATTGGACGCAGGAAGCGCCCTGGAGGGGCTTCCTGCGTGGTTTTGACTAGAACCGATACGTTCCAGTCAGACCGTAGTACCGTGGTTCACCGATATGCGACCAGCGGGCCGAGTGGCCCAGAATCACGCCGTCGAACGGAATCGAAAAGTTCGAATATTGATAGGCTTCATCGGTACAGTTACGACACCAGATGGCGACTTCGTACTTATCGTCCGCTGAGCGGATGCCGGTGCGGATGTTGAGCAGTTCATAGGAATCCTGCTCTTTCACATCGTTCGGTCCACCGGGATTCAGGGTCACGTCGCTGCGGAAAAAGTAGTTGGCGCTAGCAAACCAGGACCAGTCGGATGCCAATGGAATATTCAATGTTGCGCCGACGACGCCGGTCAGTTCCGATGAGTTGTCCAGGTTCTGCCCGGAAAGATCACCCGCGCCGGGCACTACACCGACGTCGTTGCCATACTCAGCATCCATCCACTGTAACGAGAAGTTCAGGTCCAGATATTCACTGGCGGCGATCAAGCCTTCAATCTCAAAGCCTTCAGACTCAGCACTTGCGGCGTTGGACACGGCAAAGGTGCCATCGGGTCGAAGCACCTGGATTTGCAGATCGTCGAACTCAGTCTTCCATACGGAAGCGAGCAGTTGCACACGTCCATCTGCCAATCTTGATTTCACACCCAGCTCGTAATGGTCGGACAGTTCTTCATCAAAGGTGGGTGAAGAGGCTGCCAGACCCGCGCAAAAGGGGCTCATGGGTATCCCCACGGTGCCTGGAGCGCAGCCCGCCACAGGATCGCCCAGACCGAATGCAACACCGGCGGCGTCGCGGGTCATGCTGATGCCGCCAGACTTGTATCCACGGCTATAGGTTAGGAAGGTGGAGACGCTGTCGTTCCAGGCATAGTTAAGGCTCAAGGTGCCGGTCGGCTCACTGAAATCTATGGACGTGTCGTAGTCGAATACCACCGGCAGCGGCAGTGAGTTAGGTGCACCCGGGAAGAAGCCGCCGGTCGGTGGCACGGTATTCACCAGATCGCCTTCCTTCTCATCGTCGGAGTAGCGCAGGCCTGCGATCAATGAAAGCTTGTCATTGATGTCCCAGGTGACGTGGGCAAACCCGGCATAGGATTCGACTTCCTGGGTAAATTCCGCCAGGTAGGCGCGACCGGGTGTCAGGAATGGGCCCAGGAAGAACAGGTTGTTCACCTGCGAGCCCCAGATGAACTCATTGGTCAGCTCGATCTCTTCTTTCGAGTAGTAGAAACCGAGAATCCAATGTACCGAGCCCTCACCGGCGTCGAAGTCTCCGGCAAAACGCAGTTCTTCAGAAAAAAGGCTCACTTCAGGCAAGTTTTGATTGCTAAGCAGCATGTCCACGCCGGTGAAATCGTTGTCTTTGAAATTCGAATCTTCGAAATTGCGATACGCGGTTAATGACGTGATCGTCACATCGCCCACATCCAGATTGATTTCCAGCGCGGCACCGAAGTCTTCTGCTTCGTACCGGGGTGTCACATTGGTGCCCACTTCGCGATCGTCGATATCCGCCGGAATGGTGTCGTTGGATCCAATGGCTGCGGCCAGGGGCTGGTTGAATAGGGCATCACCGGGGTCGTTGCGGGATTTAACCGGCAAACAGCAGGTTTCGTCCAACTCGCTGTAATCGACAGACAGCCAGATGTCCAAATTGTCACTGGCCTGCCATGACAGCTGCCCCTTCAGGGTCCATCGGTCGAGGTCGTGCAGCTCGCTGTCGCCATTGCCGACGTTATCCAGCCAGCCGTCACCCTGGGCGATGTTTGCAGAAAATCGCCCGGCCACAGTATCGGAGAACGGTACATTCACGGACCCTTTAAAGCGGGTTCGGTTGTGCTCCTCGAAGGTGAGTTGGGTGCTGCCCTCAAAACCTTCCGTACTCGGCCGCTTGGAGATGAAATGCACCACACCGGCGGACGTGTTGCGCCCGAATAACGTCCCTTGCGGCCCTTTGAGGATTTCCACGCGTTCCAGATCAGCGAAATCGGAGCCCGCCAACAGACCGGAGCGAGAGCGATAGACGCCATCTACAAAGGTACCCACAGCAGGTTCAAAGCCCATGTTGAAGACTGAGTTGCCGAGCCCGCGCAGGGCGAACGAGGTACCTACACCAGGGGGATCCACCGCTCGAATATCGAGGGAAGGTGCTACGGCGCGCAGATCGAATATGTCGTCCACCATGTTGGCTTCCAGCGCCTCGGAATCGAGCGCGGTGATGGCGATGGGCACGTCCATCAACGATTGTTCGCGTTTCTGTGCGACTACCACAACTTCTTCGATCACGCCGTCGTTGGTGGCTGAGTTCGCTGAGTGCGTGGCCAAAAGCGTCAATGAAGTAGTCACTGCGATGAGCATTCGCCGCAGGTTCAGGTGGTGGTGTGGTGTTACTCCAGGCATGGTATTCCCCTAATAAACCAAGGGTTTAACATAGCAGGTCAGCCTGTTACCGCTTATGCGAAACTGAAATTCTGCTATTAAATTAGCTTGCTGGCTTTACGCGCGCATTCAGGCGCGCATCGCCTGTAAGACGGTGTTAAGGAGGTCTGAAAATTCCGTGCGAACTTTGTTGATCCAGGCTGGATCGACGGGCGAAAAGGTCTCCAACAGGAAGTCTTTCACCAGCGCTTTATCGGCGGGGTGCAAACCGTGATGCTCCGCCCAATGGTCTTTCAGGATCGCCTCGGTCACGCGAGCATGCTCGTAGGTGCCGAATTCGATCACCGCAGAAACGAGATTTGTCTCAGGCAGCAGGCGCTCGTGTGCCTCGGTGGGGTGACCGTACACCTGCGGAAAATCATCGCCAACCAGTTCGCGATTTGCCCTGGGGGCGACCAGGCGGTCTGAAAACCAGGCAGATGCCAATGACAGCGGTTGCTCGGCCTGCATACTCACCACGGTTGCCTGGCCTGATTCGCCCAGGCCGGTGTGCAGATCCAATATCGTGACATCTTGAGCGCTGGCAAATTCAGCCAACAGCTGCTGCATGATTTTGTGCGACTCTGTGGGTGCATAGCCGCCGAAGGAAAGGCCGTTGCGATGCCGGTACTGTCCGCCTAACAATGCTTCGTTGAAGCGCTTGTCACCTAATTCTGCCCGCAGTCGATCCAGCTCTGCGCGCGCCTGACGCCCGATATCGGTATTGTCTCCGGCTTCCAAGGCCGCTTCGTGCAGATTTTCATAGTCTTCGTTCGCGGGTGGTTTAACCGCCGGGTCGATAAAGTTGCGGCACAGATCGATGTTGGTTTCATTGTTCCGGCGCACGTGCGCAGCGCCCCAGGGATTGATGGCGTGGATCAAAACGACCTGTAAGTCTGTTAATTCTGGCGCGGAACGGAGTAACTCACATTGGCAGACCGAACCGGCGAAGAGTTCGGTGCCATGCATGCCTGAGCTTACGATCAGAGCTTTGTCTGATCCTGGTTGACCCAGTCTGGCGACATCGACAAACAAGGCCTCGTCGTCGGGGCCCTTAGCCTTTATTTCCGTGGATCTGACTTCGGCTTTAGCCTCTTTTGACGCAGCTAGAAAAGCCTCGCGAGCGCTGTGGTAGTGTCTTGGATAGGCTTCGTTCACTGTGGCTTGTTCCCGTCAAGAAGATCAGCAAAACGTTGAATCATGGCCTCGTCCATGTCCGGTGGAAGCGATACCGCCATGACCCGGCCCTGGTGATCTTCAGGGTGACTGCCGCGAACACCATTACTAAAATGCCGCATTTGTTCAGCAACGTATGGGTTGCCTAAACCGTAAATCGCGGGTCCCAGCACCGCTTCTACACCTTCACCTTTAGCACCGTGACAAGCAATACATGGGGCGTAGATCGGGTCTTTAATCGGCTCTGGGTTGTCGGACCCGGGCATAGCGCTGATCTCGGCAGACAGACTTTCGATTTGCTCATCGGTGAGGTTGGCAACAATCAATGCCATCTGAGCGCCGTAACGGTCCTGTTCGTGTGTGCCGCGCAAACCGTCGCGATAGTTCAACAACTGTTTTACCAGATAGCCCTGCAATTGACCGGCAAGTGCGGGTGCATGCAAGGCTTCCCGGCCTGAAAAGTCATCGCCGTGACACGACTGACAGCTGAATATCAGCGTTTCACCGGCTGATGTCGAGCTCAGCAACAATCCGCTACAGACATAGATCGTGAACAGCAATTTCCGCATGTCAGTCGGTTCCCACCAATTGCTGATAGTCGCTGAACGCGATGTTGGCACCACATGCAATGACGCCAACACGCAAGCCGTTGAGTGGCCCGAGCTTGCCGGACAGGACAGCCGCCGCGGTCGCCGCGCCTGCGGGCTCCACCATAAGCTTTAGATCATCGCGCAAGACCCGCATACCCTCGATCAGCAGTTCATCAGGCACCTGAATGAGGTCATCAACGAATTCACGGCAAACAGAATAGGTATAAGGCTCGGACTTGGGCGGCGCGAGGCTGTCGGCAATGGTGCTGACCGCCTCTTTTACCACCGGCCCGCCATTGGCGAAACTGAGCGCCATGGTGTTGGCGCCTTCGGGCTCCAAGCCAACAATTTTTATCTGTGGCTGAGTTTGCTTCAGATACGCGGCGACCCCGGCGCATAGACCACCGCCGCCAATGGGCAGTACCATGATGTCCAGCGCTGGCGCCTGTTCGGCGATCTCAAGTCCTACCGTGGCCGTGCCTTGCACCGTCAGCGGTCCCTCGAATGGGTGAACAAAGGTGCGACCCTCCGTTTGCTGCGCCGCTTCCGCGCGCTCAAACATCTCGGTTTGCGTGTCACAGAATATAAGCTCTGCGCCGTAGCTTCTGGCGCTGTCGATGCGCAGTTGCTTGGCGGTCTTGGGCATGAAGATTTTCGCTGAGGCATTGAACTTCGCGGCCGCATAGGCCGCGGCAATGGCGTGGTTGCCCGCGCTCACAGCGGTAATGCCACGGGCGAGCGCCTCGGCGTCGAGATTTCGGATCACGTTCATCGCACCACGCGCCTTGAACGTGCCGGTGTATTGCAACATCTCCAGTTTGATATACAGCTCAGCGCCCGGCGCGGCTTGTTCGATCAGCGCGCCGTGAAATCGGGCGGTGGGCGTGGTCAGCACATCCGTGCCCAACGACGTGCGCACGGCCTGGATGGCTGCGGGTGTCAGTTCTGCAAACATAGGGTCGACCATATAGATCCGGCCAGATATCTGGCTTATGCGATTATTGTCATTATGAGTGCAATTCCAGGAATTTACAGGCCGCTGGTTGATGTACATTTGCCGAGGCTTCTACACTGCGTCAGGCGTTGTGGAAATCTATAGACAAATGATCAGCGACCAACCTGAACGCGCATGGCAGTCGGACAGTTACGCACAAGCGCGCGAGCGATTCTTGCAAGCTTGCTCGGCGGCGGGTGCGGCGGTGCAATCACACTTACATCCGCTGAGTGGGCCTGAAGGCGAGTCATTGGCGACGGATGTTGCCCGTTTCGGTTGCAGTGATGCCAGCCGCATGCTGGTGATGGTGTCCGGCGTGCACGGCGTGGAAAGCTTCTCTGGCAGCGCGGCCCAGATCGGTTGGATCGAGAGCAAACAATATGAATCTCTGCCGGACGATACGGCGGTGCTGATGATCCATTTGATCAATCCCTGGGGCAGTGCGTACCTGCGGCGTTACAACGAAGACAACGTCGATCTGTGTCGCAACTTCATGGAGTTTAACGGACCAAAACCTGAAAACCCTGCGTATTCAAATGAGCACGGCAATTTGGCTCTGGGCGGAATCATGGGTGAACAGGGGGAGCTGACGCTGCCGTATCTGCAAGATCTTATCGCCGAGCGTGGTATGAAATCGGTGTTGGATACCTTCATGCAGGGCCAGTATCAATATGCGGACGGCTTTGGTTACGGCGGTCATGAGCCGGTGTGGTCAAATGTGACGTTAACAAAGATTCTGCAAGAACATTCCGAAGGCGTCGCTCGTGCATGCGTGGTGGAATTCCACACCGGCCTCGGTCCTTGGGCGTACGGCACCTTGATCACCCTGCACGCAGGCGAGGAACTGAATACAGTGCGTGAATTTTTCGGCCCTTGGACCGTCGGACCCGCGGAGCGTACCGAAGGCGACGATGCGTTTCATGCGGTTACCGGACACACCATCGAAGGCTACCGTCAAGGATTCCCGAACGCAGAGCTAATGGCAGTAACCATGGAATTTGGCTCATACCCCAGTATTGAAACCCTGGGCTTGATGCTCCGCGAGCACATTTTAACCCATGCTGGCGCTGGCTTTGACGACGCTTTGCAAAGCGTGCGGGCAGATATGCTCGAATATCACCATCCTAAAGATTGGGAATGGCGTTGTGCCCATTGGACGCGCGCGCAACAAATCGTGCGCCAAGCCATGCGAGCGCTTGCAGACGAACGAGGAGAATAATATGGAACCTTATATTGCCGCTGCAGTGCAGTGGGCGCCGGAAGTTCTAGACCCGGAAAAAGGTGCCGAAAAAGCCGCGGCGGCCATCGCTGAAGCGGCGGCGCAAGGGGCGAAGCTGGTGGTGTTTCCCGAGGTGTGGTTGCAGGGTTATCCCTACTGGTCGGGCTTACAGCCCATAAGCCCCGAGTACCAGGCGTTTCGGCAATTATCTTTTGAAGCCTCGATCACCCTCGACGATCCATGCCTGCAACTGGTATTTGAGGCCGCGCGAGAACACCAGTGCGTGGTGGTGCTCGGGTTGCAGGAGAAAGAGGGCGGAACCTTGTTCTGCACGCTGTTGTATATCGGCGCCGATGGGGCAGTGTTGGGTAAGCACCGTAAATTAATTCCGACGCAAGCCGAGCGGCTGGTCTGGGGGCGCGGCGACGGCTCTGACCTGGATGTGTATGACACCTCGCTCGGGAGATTGGGTGGACTCAACTGCTTTGAACACCAGATGGCGCCGGCGCGCATTGCCTTAAGTGGGCTGAACATTCAGGTGCACGCGGCAGCCTGGCCGGGGCACGCGTTTTTAGATGGCGTGATCGATGCCTCGACTCGTCATCTGGCCCATGAAAATGCCTGCTTCGTGGTGGTGGCAAGAGAAGTGATGAGCGCGGATCGATTGAGCGACGGATTGCCGATCAGCGAGGAGAGTCAGGGCCACTGGCATGCACATGGCGGCAGCGCCGTTATCGCGCCGGGAGGCGAATACATAAGTGCGCCGGTTTTTGATGACGAATGTATTGTCACTGGTGAGATTGATTTGTCGCACATTGCGGTCAACAAATGGTTTTTTGACGGCACCGGCCACTACGCCAGACCGGATGTGTTTCAGCTCCGTTGGAACAAGGCGCCAAAACCGGCGGTGGATATCTATCACGACAAGGAGTAGTTGCCCTTTGCATCAGGCTTTCTCTGAAAGCAAAAAATGAGCAATTACTTTTTTCGCAGCTAGTCTGGCAGTTGTTCGAAGAGAGCTGTCTTTCGTACCAAAATGCTTAAAATCGACCTGAACGACCCGGAGCAGACATTCAATCGCCAGTGGGTGTGTACCATATTGGAGAAGACCACGCCCGTTCTTGAATTTCTCCATCGACCTGCGGCTTTAGTTCTTGTGCCAACCTAAGCGCATCATGTGTGCTCCATCGGCAGATGGGATTCTCTAAGACGCGCACGTAATAGAAAGCCGATTGTTTTGGATCGAAATCGGAGTCTCTCCAGAGGACGTTCAGTTCCGCCGACCCTTTATCAGGATCTGATTGGCATGTTGTGAGATTTACAGTTGCGTCGTTGTCTGGGCAAAGCCGAGTGACCGGATCAGGTGAATTGCCATCCGCGCAGGCGATGTCTTGAACACGCTCGAAAACTTCTCCGCCTTCGATCCACCCCTTGATCATTTGTATGCGCTGAAGATTGGCGGAATTGATGTCTTTCGCCGCCCAGACGAAGAACTGAGGCTGGCTCCCGGATTCGACGGGAACTAAGGCAGACCCCATCGGCACAGCAGTGGCGGGCAGGTTGTTTGAAAGTGCGCTGGAGCTTGCAGTATGTTGTTCTAAATCCCAGCCTGCGTACATCTTCACCGCGATTCTGGTGCCGCTTGTTGCATACACTTCACGACGGTTCATGGCATCGAACAATTCTTCACGAGTATTTTCACGGGCCCACACGGCAGCCAAACCGCCGGGATTGTAATAAAGAACGTTTCGGTCGGAACGCGGATGACGCTTTTGATCACGCCTGTACCGCTTCTCAGCCGTGTCATCCATCATGGCCATGGCACCGCCGTAGTCGTACTCTTCTGTATCACCCGGGTTTGAGTTGTGAGTATCTGTGGAGCCAATGAATCCGACTTTATAAGGATTCAAACCCTTGGTTTCCTCTAGTTTCAGACCTCTTTTGAGCCCTTCTCGCACAAAAGAACCCGGTAGTGCGCATGCATCTTTTTCACCTTCTATGCAGGGTTGTAGGATCTGCTCGAAACCACATTCCTCATCAGTCGCGCCAAGGCCATAAGCACACTCTGAAGCCCCCTTGCTTTGAAAGATCTCCACAATCGGTTCAGACTCGGCACGTAGGCGCAGATCCTCATCTGTATACAAATCGCCGTCGATGGTTTGCATGGCGAACCCGAACCCCCAAGTCAGGTTTAGATTGTGAGGAATGGTGAGAAACTCACAGTCATCGACGCACGTTTGATTCAGCTTCTTCCAAAGATCAACTTCAGTCGCTGCGTCATAAATAGAAATCGCATTGTTAGGGACGGACGTACCTCTAAAAATAACATTGCGATGAATCTTGCCCTGTTTGGGTAACGCCGGTGAATACTCATAGGCTACGAACGTCGTAAACTCTCCCGGTTCATAGGCGTCGTTTGCGGCATCCTGAACACGTTGCCATGTTTTTGCGTTAGCTTTAAGGCAATCGTTTTCGTCCGCTTCGCAAAACCCAGAGTATCGGGTCACCGGCCGTTGACGCAGTCTTTGCATTGCGAGTTCGAAATACTCATTCGAAGGTTTTTCAAACCGTTCGCATAAACCTTCAGCGTTGTCGTAAGTGTTGCCAGAAAAACAAAACTCGGAGGTTTCAAAGGAGCTGGCGTGGTCGGTTATGGCGACAAAATCGAGAGGCACGCTAATCTGTGTTGATTCGCCTGACGGTAGGGTGATCGGTTTTCCCCGGGCGAACTCATATGCTTCTGCCATGCCGACTCGATTGCCCCAGAGCATGGCGTCCATAGAGATTGCGGTATGCACATGCAAATCCCCGAAGTAGAGGTTTTTCTGGCTCGGTGTGTTGGCAGTAGATCGGGCGGTATTTGAAACTGTTTCATGCCGCTCAGGAGTCGACGAATCCGAATCTATCTGCTGTGGTGATGCCGGTGTATCTGATTCGGCGCTACAGCCTGTCAACACAAGCAGTGCTAGGATGAAAGCGTTTCTAAATCGTTTAAGTTCTTTTTTAAAAGTTCGCACGCTTTACCTCGTTGTTTATTTCATATTGGAGTGTGGACGATGGAAAAGCTACGACTTCTAGCCGCTACAGTCTGTCGTAGGACCGAATTGAGCCCCGGTTGTCTCCTAGTGGCCGAAACTACCGTTTTTGAGCCTGCGATATTCAACGATTTTAGGTCCGCTATAGCGGTGAACCCGCCTCCACCGCTTGTCTGTGACAACGTCGCCGTGCAAAAGTATTCTCACTAGGATGTAGCAATACCCCGCGACTCCAACTCAGCCCTAATCTCTTTATGCCGTGCCTCATCAATCGGGTAGTTAAACAATAAAAACACGGCCGGCAAGGCGATGATCGATGGCAATATCACCGCCACAAACTTGATGCCAAAGAACGACGTGTTGGCATCAATCGCCTGGGGATCGAATCCCAGCATGGCGGCCATGGGCAGAGCGACGCCTACCCCCACCGCAGCAGCAAGCTTCTGCACGAAAAAATACAGCGACATGTACAGCGCCGTATCATCACCGGCGCCTTCCAAAATGCCGTGTTC
Organism: Candidatus Azotimanducaceae bacterium; assembly: GCA_965227885.1. GTDB lineage: Bacteria > Pseudomonadota > Gammaproteobacteria > Pseudomonadales > Azotimanducaceae > UBA4421. Next base: position 4,927,893 of record OZ245781.1, on the reverse strand, counting down.
GATAGAATCGGCCACCAGCGCGGGTGGCAGCACCCAGATGGCGGAGGTCACCGCGCCTTTCAGGGCATAGACCAGGAACGCCTGTGTAACGTTTTGCGGTTCAACCAGAAGGTACAGCCAAAGAATTGGGAAGAAAGCCAGGCCGATAAAGATTAGTGCGCGGTGTTTGCCCATGCGATGTCCGGCTTTGATGACCAGCGGCATAAACACGAGTCCAGTACCGAACTGAACCACGGTAAAGACCAGAAACATCGACGGCGAAAACCCCAGCGCATCTTTGACCAGGAATAAACTGGATGAATTAAAGATGTTGCCGCCCACCCAGATAAAGAGACTGGCAACGAGCAAGCGCAGGAACGGCTTGTTAAGGCGCAGGGTGTAGAGCGCTTTCACCAGATTGAACCGCTCCGTGGGTAAGTTAATTCCTTTAGGTGCGATCATCAATGCAGGTAGTACACATATGGGTAACAACACCAACACCACGAGGGTAAACGTGTCGACAATGTCGCGCACGGTCGGCTCTGTGCCGCGCAGTATCACCAGCGGAATCGCCGCCACCAGCAGTACGCCGATCATCGTGCCGGCTTCTCGAAAGCCGTTGATGCGAATGCGCTCACTGTAGTCACGGGATAGCTCTGCTCCCCACGATAGATATGGAATCTGTACCACCGTGATGGATAGATAGAAAACGATGGCGACCACGGTGAGGTACGTCAGGCTGACGTTTTCTGGCGGTTGAAAGAAGAAATACAAAGACACCATCAGTACGGGTGTGCCGAGCGCGATCCAGGGCTTACGCTTGCCAAACCTGGAGCGTGTCTGGTCGGATAAGTTACCCACCAGAGGATCGCTCACGGCGTCGAACAGGCGGGCGAGAAAGAAAATGCCGCCCACAGCGGCCAACTCCAGACCCATCTCGGAGGCATAAAATGGCGCCAGATAGACCACCAGCATCATCATCAGCATGGATGTGGGCGCCGAAGGCAGTGAGTAGGCGAGCAGGGACCCTGTGGATGGCTTAGACATAATTTTTCCTAGTGATTCAGCTGCGCGGACCGTTGCTGTTACCCATATCCAGCACGATCAGCCATTCGCCGTCGTCCTGTTGTTCCCACAGCAGCACGAACTTGCCGGTTTCGGCCGGCCACGCCGGCTCGCCGGTCTCGCGCATGAGGAATCGAGAATTGTACTCGCCGGCGGTGTAAGCCCAGCCTGCCCCGCGTCGAATTTCGGTTACTTTTACGTCATACCGATCCAATATCAGGAAGCCGTGCACGGCTTCACCGAAGCCGCGTATCGCGTCGGTGCCTTTGTCGGCTGGGCGAAAATTGTGCATGGCCAGGGCGTCTGGATGAAAAGCGGCGACCCAGCGTTCAACGTCGCCGGATCTGAAGGGCTCAATGTAGCGAGCCTTCACCATCTGGCTGAAGTCTTCATCGCTTAACGCCGAAGATGTTTCGCCTGTGATCTGACAGCCAGCCAGAATGATCGTCAGCAATACCGAATAACAGCGCATATACCCCCCTTTTCTAAGCAAGCCTAGCCGACCAGGACCGGCAGCAGATTATGCATTAACCACTCTTTGTTATGCGAAATACAGAAGACCTGGTTAGTGCGTGGCTAGCTCATAGGCCATTGGGTATATTCAACCAAACGTCGATTCCACACTCCGGGACCTCGTATGCCAAGTCGCCGTACCTTTGCCGCCATGCTACCGCTCGGTCTTGCTGCCTGCACCGCAGGTGGGCCCGGTATTGCGCCCCGAGCCGTTATACCGGCCAACTCGCTCGGTGGGCGAGTGGTTGTGCGCGGAAATGCCGATTACGAGAGCTGGCGCACCAGCATGCCTTGGCAGAGCTGGGTGGCGGACCGTTATCCAGCGCTGATCGTCAGGCCCAACAACCGTGATGAAGCGATAGGCGCAGTGCGGTACGCGGCAGATAACAATCTGCAAATCGCCGTCAAGTCGGGCGGCCATAACCTCAGTGAGGCGTGCCTGCGCGATGACAGTTTGTTGTTGGACTTGGGCGAGCTGCAAAACATGCGTGTCGATCCCATTGCGCAAACCGCGTGGGTAGAGCCGTCTTTATGGAGTCAATTTTTAGCCCGACAGGCGGGTAAACACAATCTCGCGTTCCCGGTTGCGCACTGCGCCACGGTACCCATGGGTGGATATTTGTTGGGCGGTGGGGTCGGTGTCAACGGTGATGAATGGGATAGCATCGCCTGCCATTCGATTCTGGCGGCTGAAGTTGTGCTGGCAGACGGTAGTGTCGTTGAAGCTTCTCCTGAACAACACGAAGATCTTTACTGGGCGGTGCGCGGTGCCGGAACGGGATTTTTTGGTACGGTATTGCGCTACAAGCTGAAGCTATTTTCACAACCCACTCACGTTTACGAGTCGATGTACATGTTTCCCCTGGACCAGATCGGTGCGGCGCACGAACTGCTGGAAAGCTATGCCCAAAAAGGCGTGCGTAAAACCGAGTTGATGATGCTTATGGCGCATAATCCCATGGCCGCGGCCAACCCGGACGCCCCGCCACACATCTGCATTGCGAGAATTGTTGCGTTCGCGGATTCGGCGAGCGAGGCTGACGAGATTCTGGGTCAAGCAGAGCAGCATCCCGCTACCGCACAGGCATTTTTCCGCCAGTTAAAGACTGCCACGAGTATCGAAGCCATGGGTAAGGCCAGCGTCGACTGGTCACGCGGGCTTGGTTTCGGCCGCTCGGCAGTGGATACGGTCTGGACGAATAACACGGGTGTATTGCTGGAAGATCTTAAGCACGAGTTTGTGAGTTCACCTAGCGCACACAATCACGTCATTGTCTCGTACAAGATCAACCCGCATCTGCGCCAAGATGCAGCTTTTTCGGTCATAGGTGACGCCTTCGTCGGTGCCTATGGTGTCTGGGAAGACGCGGATGCAGATCAGGAAAATTTCGATTGGGTTAGTGCCATGGGGGCCACCATGCGCAAATACGCTCATGGCCAGTACATTAACGAGGTGAATGCCTTTCAGGACAGCGGTGTGCAACAGCGCTGCTTCAGTGCAGATGCCTGGCAGCGATTGCAGGGGCTAAAGCGCAAATACGATCCGGATAATCGCTATCACGGGTTTCTGACTTAATCCGCTATTAGTCTATGTATCGGCAAGAATCATGGCTGCCGCTTTTTCCCCAACCATGATACAGGTGGCGTTGATGTTGCCTGCGGGTATGGTTGGGAAAATCGATGCATCAGCCACCCACAATCGATCGATGCCGCGTACGCGCAGTCTCGAATCGACCACCGCCATTTCGTCGCTACCCATTTTTAAGGTGCCGCAAGGATGAAACATCAACCCCGCATTGGCCCTGATGTAGGCCTCTAAGTCATCATCGCTTTCGATGCTCGCGCCAGGTGTGCGCTCATCCAGGTGATAGTATGCCAGCGCCGGGGCTTGAAAGATCTTGCGGGCCAGGCGCATGGCTTCCCGCAACTGCTGTACGTCATCCGCACAATCGAGCGCTGCATAATTGATCACGGGATGGTCGCTGGGCTGGCCAGATCTTAAGCCTACTGAGCCGGTGCTTTGTGTACGACAAAGACCCACGCCAAGATCGACTGCGGGTTTGGTATAGGGACGGGGTCCGTTCTCGGTAATCTCGTAAGACAATGCTGCGAATATGATCTGCGCATTCGGCGCATTGAGACCGGCGCGAGTGCGTACCAGTGCATGCGCATGGGCAATAGGGGTTGCTAAGGCGCCACGTCCGTGCAGTAAGAAATCAAGGCCGTGTTGTAACGATCGCAGCGGATTGCGCAGGTCGCTGGTCAGCGTACGTGCGTTTTTAACATGGAACGTCATGCCAACCACTGGATGTTCCTGAAGGTTTTTGCCGACCCCGGGCAAGGCGTGCACGATTTCAATGCCGTGCTCGGAAAGTTCCTGCTCATGACCAATGCCGGATAGCATGAGGAGTTTGGGGGAGGCGATTGCGCCAGCACTTACGATTACGCCTTTCCGTGCACAAACTTGTTTTTCAGTGCCGAGTTGGGTGTATTCGGCGGTGCGCGCTCTACCTTGTTCAACACCAATGCGGTGCACCGCGGCATTGAGCTCAACTTGAAGATTGCTGCGCTTGCGCGCGGGCTGTAGAAATGCCCTGGCGGTACTCTGCCGCCAACCCTTGTTTTGCGATACCTGGCAATACCCCGCGCCTTCCTGGGATTCACCGTTCAGATCTGGATTGGTTTCGATGCCAGTCTCGGCCGCCGCTTTGATGAACGCGTCGTTTAGAGGATTGTCGATGCGCACTCGCTGCACGCTGAGTTCGCCCTGCTTACCGCGCGTTTTGTCGTCACCAATGTCGCTTTTTTCAATGCTGCGAAAATGGGGTAGAACATCGTCGTAGGACCAGCCTGTATTACCCAATTGTGCCCAATGATCATAGTCTGAATGATGGCCGCGCACGTACATCATGCCGTTGATGGCGCTGCCACCGCCTATTATTTTGCCGGCAGGCCAGACATCAACGCGATTGTCACGAGACGGGTCCGGCTCAGCGGGATACAGCCAATTCATGTCTGTACGTGGATAGGCGGCCATTTGGCCCGCTGGAATACGGCTATATAAATGCCTGTCGTGTCGGCCCGCATCCAGCAACAAAACACGGTTCGCCGGGTTGGCAGAGAGGCGATTAGCCAATACGCAACCGGCGGAGCCACCACCGATGATTACGTAATCGTATTCGCGCTCGTTATTCATGAACTGTAGTTGTTGCAGGTTGCAGTAAACGTTGAACAGACAGTCTATGCAGCGGCACTCTGGGCTCGCTTATGCGATGTGAATTGAATGTTATCCTTTTTGCCGGTGTAATCGTGGTCAGAATGACAAGGGAGCTTAACGTTGGCATCAGAGCCGATAAATTGGCACATCGATCCTAACGCGCTCGCCGAACATTATCGCGAGGCCGACGAACAGCCCTACCCGGATGGCGAGGGGTTGTTGCTGCATCCTAGTTTTGGTCAGGCTGAGGGGTATCGGGAAATCATCCGCATCGGCGATGGGTTGTACGTCATGTTAAGCGACTTGATATGCCATGAAGAAACCCGGATCAATGTTGGCTTTGATGTCACGCTGAAATTTCATTTTCGCATCGAAGGCAGTACAGCACTGGGTCTGGACCGAGGGGAGGCGGCACTAGAACATCACACCATGGGTGTGCTGTTACAGCCCGATGAGAGCGTCAAGTACGAACACTATCTGGCGGGTGAACGAGAACGGTCGGTGACGCTGATCTGCGAACAGGAATTCTTGCACCGTAACTATGCGACCGATGCGGTCGCTCTGCCTTCGCAGATTGCTGACTTCATCCAACTTCGTTCACTGACGCCTTATCACGAGCAATTTACCATGCGCGCGGACATGGTGATCGCGGCCAGTAATCTCTTGAGCAATGAATTTCGAGGGGCGTTGCGTAAGAGTTACTGTCATGCCAAAGGGTTGGAGCTTTTGGTTTTGAGTTTGCAATGTATTGCGGACCTTGTGGCGCAAGAAGCTGAACCCGGCAAATTGGTGCCAACACGCGATCTAACACGCATGAACAAGGTACGAGATCGTCTTGAGCAGGATTATGTTGATCCGCCGACCATCAGTGAATTGGCCCGAGAAACAGGCATCAATGACGCCAAGCTGATGCATCTATTTAAGCAGCTTTACGGCCAGACGATTTTTGATTTCACGCAGAACCTACGTATGGACGAAGCCAAGCAGTTGTTGGAAACCACCGAGAAGTCGATTACAGAAATTGCCTTCGATGTAGGTTACGAGTACTCCAGTAATTTCACTACGGCTTTTAAAAGACGCTTCGGTATTACCCCTTCTGTGGCCCGGGATGCTTTTCGCAAGGTCTGATCGCTTTGAGAAACATCGCAAAGCAGATACATTTCATCCCATAAGCTTAACCATTCGAAACGGCGTTATGCTGCCGGCATTAACGGGCCGGAGTAACTTCTTATGAGTACAGTGAAGCCGCATTTCACGCTGGCGAAGCGAGCCGGTGACTTTGTCTTTGTCTCCGGACAGATGCCGTTCGACGCCAACGGTGCGATTGTCGGGAACGATATCGCAAGCCAGGTAGATCAATGTATCGATAACATTGAAGCTGCGTTGCAGACGGTGAATTGTGAGCTCAAGGATGTGGTTAAAACCATGGTCTGGCTGACTGAGACGACGGACTTCCCGGCATTCAACGCCGCCTACGCGGCGCGCTTTCCGGAAGCGCCACCGGCACGTGCGACAGTTTGTTCAGCACTGATGGTGCCGGGTGCGCTGGTGGAGATTGAAGCCATCGCTTACGACGGAGAATAGCTATGGAAATTGCGGTTCTGGGTGGTGGACATGGTTGTTATGCAGCCGCGGTGCATCTTTCTGAACAAGGCCATCGTGTGAGGCTCTGGCGGCGAGACGCTGAGGCGCTCGCGCCGGTCATAGACAGTGGCACAATCGCCGTGAAAGATTTCAAGGGCAGCCGCGAGGTGACCATCGTCAAGCCGACGAATGATTTGGCGGCCGCAGTTCAGGGCGCTGCCTTGGTCGTCATACCGTTACCGGCAACGACCCATGAGTCGCTCGCGCCTCAGGTCGCATCGGTGCTGGAAGAGGGGCAAGTGGTTTATCTTCCGCCTGGTACATTCGGTACCTATATCTTCGCCAAGGCGCTTAAGGACAGCGGTCGAGATGTGAACGTCATGTTCGCCGAAACCGGCACCTTGCCTTATCTGGCGCGCAAGCACGGCCCGAAAGAGGTGGTGATCAGTGTCTACGCCAAGCGGTTGCCGACCGGGGTATTTCCAGCCAGCAGGACCGAAGAGGCTTTTCAAGTTTTACGCGAAGCTTATCCAGTGGAGTACTGCAAGGATGCACTGAGCGGTGCTCTGATGAACGCCGGCCCCATCATTCATCCACCGCTGATGGTGATGAATGCGGCACCGTTGCAGCACTTTGAAACATGGGATATCCACAACGAAGGCACGCAACCTTCTGTTCGCCTGGTCACCGACGCTTTGGACGCTGAACGCATGAGGGTAAGGGAAGAGCTTGGCTACGGTGCCCCTCACTTCCCCTTGCGCGATCACTACAACCAGGAAGGTGAAGGCGAGGAATGGATGTACGGTCGGGCCGCGCACGAAAAACTGACCGACAGCGGCGATTGGCGAGAAGACATTGACCTGGCCAGCCATAGATATGTGCTGGAAGATATTCGTCTGGGTTTGTCGTTTATCTCGTCAGTGGGCAGGCTAACAAGTACGCCGACACCCATCGCGGACGGCATTCTTGCCATCGCATCGGCTTTTACCGGCCGGGACTTGTATGCCGAGGGCAGAACCCTTGAGTCGCTGGAAATGGGGCACTTGAATGCAGATGAATTGCAGACGCTGCTACGCCAAGGCTTTGCGGCATGAATCATATCGGCGTGGTGGGTGCAGGCCGCATGGGGCGAGGTATCGCGCTCACTTATATCTTTGCTGGGCAGCCTGTTTGGTTGCTGGATGCAAAGGATCGCGATGCACAGGATCAGGCAGCGCTCAAGGAAGGTGTGTTAGCAGAGCTGACGGTGGACCTGGAATTCCTAGCCGACCAGGGTTTGATTGCTAATGAAGATATCCCAGCGACTCTGGACTATTTAACCGTCAGCTTCGAGGGCGAAGATCTTAAGAATTGCGATGTCATCTACGACGCGGTGCCGGAAGTGCTCGACATCAAAGCGCAAATTTTGGCGGAAGTATGCCGAAACTGTCGCGATGATGCCGTCATTGCCTCGACCACGTCGACCTTCCTGGTCACGGACCTGGCGCAACATGTCACTCATCCCAGTCGATTCCTAAACGCCCATTGGCTGAACCCGGCGCATTTGATGCCGCTGATCGAGTTAAGCGTCAGCAACGTCACGGACGCGTCAGTGGTTACTCGCTTGGTGCAATCGCTGGAAGCGATTGGGAAGAAACCGGTGATCTGTAGCGCTTCTCCCGGCTATATCGTGCCGCGCATCCAGGCGCTCGCCATGAATGAAGCGGCGCGTCTGGTCGAGGAGGGCGTGGCCAGTGCGGAAGATGTGGACAAGGCTATTTTGTACGGATTTGGACTGCGCTTTTCCGTGCTCGGCATGCTTGAGTTCATCGATTGGGGTGGGGGTGACATTCTCTACTACGCCTCGAAATACTTGGAAGGTACAGCGGGTGCGCGCTATCAGGTGCCGGATATTGTTGCGGATAACATGGCATCCAATCGAAATGGTCTGCGCGACGGGCAAGGTTTTTTTAACTACCAGGGCGTGGATACGGATGCTTATCGTAAAGGCCGTATGACAGATTTCGTGCAGGCCTTGGGTCGGCAGAATTTGCTACCGCAGCACCGTAAGTAATCACCATGGTCAATGCCGAAAACTTCCAGGTGCAAGGCAAGCACATCGCCATCACCGGCGCCACAGCGGGCATCGGTCGTGCTGCAGCGCTGACGCTTGCCCGCTTGGGGGCGCGGTTGACGTTGTTCAATCGGAACCCGGAAAGGGCAGCCGTATTGGCGGATGAAATCATCCAGGCCACTGGGGTGCAGCCTCGCATGATCACCATGGATATGGCCAATCTGAGTGATGTTCGCAGGGCCGCGGCAGAGCTCCTGGCGACCGGTGACGATTTGGATGTGCTGCTTAACAATGCGGGCGTGGTCAATACCCAACGCGTTGTCACAGTGGATGGATTCGAGGAAACCTTAGCAGTCAATCACTTCGCCCCCTTTCTGCTCACAGGGCTTTTGCTGCCTGCTATGCGGGAACGTACGCGAATCGTAAATGTATCCTCCGCGGCACACGCCTTTGTGCGTGATATGGATTTCGATGATCTGCACGCAGCGAATGGCTATCGAACCATGCGCGAATATGGCCGGTCGAAGCTCGCCAATTTGTTGTTTACCCTGGAACTTGCCGGTCGCCTTGAATCTCGGCACATTGCCGTCAACGCGCTGCATCCGGGTGCCGTTCGAACGAGTCTGGGTAGGCAAAACAACGGTTTCTTTGCGACTCTGCTACCTCGTGTGTTGGGGTTATTTTTCAAAGGTGCTGAGCGTGGTTCGCAAACTTCGATTTATCTCTGCGCCAGTCAAAATGTAGAGGGTTTAAGCGGCGGCTACTATGTCGATTGTCGCAAAGTCAGTCCCAAACCCTGGGCGCTGGATCATGAGGCGGCTAGCCGATTGTGGCAGATCAGTGAATCGTCTGTTGATTTCAGCTACGACGAGCACCTAACAACACACCATCGTCGAACCTGACCACCACCAATTCAACGGCATCATCGAGAGGTGCATCCGGATCGAGCAGCCAGGCCAGCAACCGAACATCTGCGTTGACGTCCACGATGCCGACGGAGACCGGCGAATAGGGATGAAAAGCTTCCGGAAGGATGTTCATTTTGGTTTTACTGTAGAGCACACCGTGTGGTGCGAGCGCCCGCCACTGAGTGCCGGGTTGTGAGCAAAATTGGCACCGGTCTGCAGGTGGGAACGTATAGCGCTCACACTGGGTGCAGTAACGCGTCACCAGCCGGTTTTGTTTCAATGCCTGAAAATGATAACGATTGGACAGCGCCAGTCGGGGTGCGATCGGTAGTGGACCCTGCATCCGAACAGATTCCAGGAGATTATCGGCGGTGGTCATCTATGCATCTCCGCGCCTGAAGATGTGCGCCAGAGCGGCGTTGTAGTTGCCGAGTTCACAGAGCGCAAGCCCTGTGACAGCGTTTGTTATCTGCCGTTCACCGGCAGCGTGTTTAAGCTGCTCGACCACCTCCAGAATGGAATAGAGGCCAGTGACATTGCTTGGGTGTCCCCTGGATAAGCAACCCCCAGAAGTATTCAATGGTCTGTCTGCGCCTAGCGCTGTGCGCCCTTCGGCAGCCGCCAAAGCCCCTGTGCCTGGCGAAAATAACCCCAATGCCTCGCTGACCATGGCTTCGGTAATGGTGCAGGGGGCATAGAGCTCCAAAACGTCCATATCGGTAATCGCGAGTGCTGTGCCAGCCTGTTCTGTGCCGCCTTTTTCTGTGCCATTAAGGGCTCGCTGCACGGCCTGTGCTGCCGCTGGCAGCGCGGTCATCGAGTGCGGGTGGCGCCCCATTTGATGGTGTCCATCATGCGCGAAGCCGCGCCCCACCACGTCTATGCGATCTGCCTTATCGACCAGGTCAGATCGACCCACAACCAGACAGATCACGCCGTCACTGCGGGGTGGCACATCATGCACCCCGAGCGGTTCGACGATCATGGGCGCCTGCAGCACCTGGTCTGTGGACAGGGGTTCACGCAGTTGCGCAAGAGAATTCAATCGCGCGAAATCCCTGCTTTTTACCGCTATTTCTGCTAAGTGCGTTCTTGTCACATCTGGGTATTCGTGCAGATAACGGGCGGCATCCAGGGCATACCAGGCGATGGGCGTGATGCCGTAGATCGATTGGAAATCCACATCGCCGACAGCTCGGCTGCCGTGGGCGGCGGCTTCCCGTGTGGTCGCTTGGGTTTCGAAGTGCACGCCGAGTGCCAGCGCAGCGTCGGTATGCCCCAACGCCACCTCATTGACCGCCAGGTCAAAAGCCGAGCCACCGGTTGTTCCCATGGTGCTGACCTCAAGCAGCTGAGCATCGGGTTTCATACCTGCGCGCGCGGCGAAGAAGGGCGGGAAGCCTTTTTGCACTGTTGGGGGAGCGGTGCCGGTAAATATCAGGGCGCCGACCTCGGTAGCCTCGATCCCAGCTTGGTGGAGTGCGGTGTCGACAACCTCTAACAAGCGCTCGTGTTCGAAAACGGCGCCATCAGCAGCCGGTCCCGGCATGTAGCTGCCGACTGGCAGGGCGCTATACCCCAAGACTGAAACGGATTGGATGCTCATCACCAGTATTACGGCATGCGAATCACAGTGCGCCCCTTCAGCCTGGCGTCGAGCAGGTCGTGGGCCAACGTGGGTACTTCGGCGAGTTCGGCTTCGGCAACAACGTCGCCAAGCTCGTCTGCCGGCAGCAATTCAGACAGCCGATCCCAAGCTCGCTGTCGGCTGGACAATGGGGCCATGACTGAATCCACGCCCTTCAGCGTGACGCCGCGCAAAATAAAGGGCATCACTGAAGCGGGCAGATCGGTCGATCCGGCTAAACCGCAGGCTGCAACAATGCCTTTGTAGCAGGTTTGTGCGCATGCGCTGGCCAGGGTTGCGCCGCCTACACAGTCAATGACACCTGCCCATTGTTCATTTTCCAACGGCCTCGGCTTTCTATCCAGCGCCGCGCGATCCACGGTTTCCGCGGCACCCAACGCTCGCAGATATTCGGCGAGTTCCGGTCGGCCGGTTGCGGCATAAACCCGATACCCCAGCCGCGCCAGCAGCATTACCGCGATGGAACCAACACCACCCGTTGCGCCAGTGACGAGCACAGGCCCATGTTCGGGCTTTATGCCGTGATCCATGATCGCCTGCACACACAACATGGCGGTATAACCGGCAGTGCCAATGCACATGGTGTCGCGAAGGGTGTAGGTGTTGGGTTTGCGGACCAACCACCGGTGCGAAACGCGTTGATAAGCGCTGTATCCGCCCCATTCGGTTTCCGACAGACCGAACCCGTTGATAATGATCTGGGCACCCGTCGCCCAGGCATCGTCCGCTGACTCAACGACTTCTCCGGCTAGATCGATTCCGCAAACCATCGGCACCCTGCGACAGATCGGGCTGCGGCCTGATACGGCCAGGGCATCTTTGTAGTTGAGGGTTGAGTAGTTGATTCGTACCAGAACGTCCCGGTCCGGCAGGTCTTGGAGGCTGAGGGTTTCAAGCGCTGCGGGCTGGTTTTTTGCCCGCACGACCAAGGCTGGGAAAGTATCGCTCATGTTCGGATCCTGAATGACTCCAGGCATGCTAGCGCGCTTGAAGGGATACTGACTTTGCGTTCTGAGCGAATCGTTATGAGAGACTGATACGCAATCGGTCTTGCAGTCAATTCAGCGGTATTGGCGTTTCACCCGCAAGGGCGATTCTGTGCATGACGCGTCTGCCCGGATGATAGTCCGCGGTAGCAAAGTGCTGGGTCTGACGGTTGTCCCAAACCACCACATCACCAGGTTGCCAGGATATACGCATCTGAAAATCAGGGCTCTCCGTATGGTCGCATAGAGCGGCCATGACGCCACGGCTCTCAACTCGATTCAGGCCTTCGATGTGGTGCACGTAATGGCGATTAATAAACAGAGACGCTCGCCCGGATTCCGGAATAATGCGCACTAATGGATGCGAAGCGACAATCGGGTCGTCGATGACGGTCTTCGCCTGAGCGATAGGTACGCTGTCTAAAGACAATCGATGTTCTGCGCGTAGAGGGGCTATGAACGCTTTCATGGGTTCAGACAGGGCATCGTATGCGGCTGTCATGGAAGTCCAAAGAGTGTCACCACCGACGTCTGGTGATTCGATGCATTGCAACACGCAGGTACCGGCAGGTGTGGGTCGGTACGTCAAATCCGTATGCCAGACATTGATGTTAGGTGGGTGATCCGCGTCGTTCACGATGACAGAAACCTCCGGCACGCCATCGGCCACACCGAATATGGGGTGGTGATCTTGTAAGGGTTGACCAAAGAGTTGCGCAAATTCTAGTTGCGCTTGTGGTGATAAGTGGGCGCCAGGAAAATATAAGACACCGTAACGGGCTAACAGACTAGGTAGCTCAGCTCTCAGTTTTGATTCTTTGGTGATGTTTTGAATCTCAGCGCCGATGTGCGGCGTGATCGCTGTAACCACGGAAAAAAACCTTCGTTGGAAAATATCGTGATCGATGATGATAACAATACTGGTGAGATCCGTTATTGCTTTTCTTCGGGGCAAGCGATGCCGACAGTGAGACGTTCGGTGCTGTTTTCGATAGTGCCCAACCGAGATGACGCTCGCGGCAGCAGTGGATCAAGTTCATGGATTACCCGGCCAACCTGTTCTGATTGAAACCAGAATTGGCCGGGTTGACATCGTCTTATCCGGCTCGACGAGGTGCCCGGATAGTGTGAGCCCGTTCTTGCTCTTCATTACTGTAAGCCTTAGCCTCTTTGTAAGGGAGGCATCATGACACTAACCACATTTAATACTGATGTTCAGACTGCTGATGGTCTGATGGATTGTTTTGTTGCGCATCCGGAAGGCGAGGGACCGCACCCGGGTGTGATCATCTATATGGATGTGCCGGGTATCAGGCGTGAGCTTGAACTGTTTGCGGAGCGCATCGCAGGTGAGGGGTATGCCGCTGTTCTCCCTGATCTCTATTACCGGGACGGCAAAGTTCGATTCGATCTGAGTAAGGGTGGAGAAGAGTTTAAGCGCATGTTTGCCCAAGGTCAGAAAATGACCAATGCAATGGTCGTGTCCGATAGCGCTGGGATACTGTCCTATCTCCAGCAAGCTGATTTTGCTTCCACGCCCGTAGGCATCATTGGCTACTGTATGAGCGGCCAGTTCATTTTGTCTGTTGCGGGTTCTCACCCGGAAGTGCAGGCAGGTGCCTCGTTGTATGGCACGCGCATGGTTACTGAGGCTGAAGATTCACCGCACCTGCTGATTCCGCAGATATCTGGTGAACTCTATTTGGGGTTTGCGGAAGAGGATCATTACGTCGAGGACTTTGTTATCCCGCGTTTGCAGGAAGATCTGGATAAGCACGGTACAGCTTACAATCTGGAGATTCATCCAGGTACTGATCACGGTTTCTGTTTCCCGGAGAGACCGCAGTATGTCGAAGCCGCTGCGGAGCTCGTGTGGAATCGGGTCTTCGAAATGTTTGCTCGGCGGCTCAAGAACTGAGGAGTCGTGGATGAAGTTTGGCGCGTTCGCATCGTTTTTTGCTCCGTCCACGCCGATGGCGCAGGTGGGTGCCCTGGCGCAACAGTTGGAATCGCACAACCTTGAATCTCTGTGGTTTGGTGAACACGTGCTCCTGTTTGATGAAATGGAGTTCGGTTATCCGGGCAGCGCAGATGGCAAGTTGCCGGTCCCACCCGGTGAGGGGGCACCCGACCAGGGTGCGATTATCGGGTACCTCTCAGCGCTGACTACCAGCCTGCGGTTCGGTACCGGTATTTCTCTCATTCCGCAGCGCAACCCGATATATACCGCCAAGGAGTTTGCAACCCTCGATTGGATGTCGAATGGCAGAGTCGAACTCGGTATAGGTGTGGGTTGGTGCAAAGAAGAAGTTGAAGCATGCGGCTATGAATGGGACAACCGTGGGCGGCGCTGTGATGAAGCGCTGGACCTCATGCAAAAACTCTGGACGGAAGAGGTAACCCATCACAATGGGGAATTCTTCGAAGTTAAGGGTGCCCGTATGGATCCTAAACCTGTGCAATCGCCGCATGTGCCTTTGATCGTTGGCGGTTTCTCGGACGCGGCGATGGCACGCACAGCGAAATATGGCGCGGGCTGGCTCGGCTTCGGCACGCCACCACAGATTACCGCTGTGCTCCTGGACAAACTTGATACGGCACTTGCTGCGGCAGGTAAAAGCCGTTCGGACATAGAGATACTGATGATGCCCGGGGATGAATCGGACGAAGCGCTCGACGCTTACGCGGAACTCGGTATCGACAGGATGTTGCCAATGATCGCAGTGGGCGACGATGACGCAGTGGAAGCGCGTGTCCAGCAGATATCTGGCTGGCAGACTCGATACGCAGACTAAGTCCAATGACGATCAAGATTGAGAATCACACCGACGAGCCTTATGGGATTAGAAACTTCACCAAGGCCCGCTACGTTGATACCGATTACATCGAAGCTGAGTGGGCGCATATCTGGCGGGACACCTGGCTGGTAGCAGGGCTTGTCAGCGACGTTCAGAACCCCGGGGACTTTTTTGTTTTCGATATGGGTCGTGAACAAATTCTGGTGACACGAACTTCCACGGGTTCGGTGCAGGGGTTTTACAACGTCTGCCAACACAGAGGCAATCGGCTGGTGACCGTCGAGCGGGGCAGCGCTGCGAATTTTCGCTGTGCCTACCACGCGTGGACCTACAACATCGATGGCGAGCTGACCGCCATCCCTTATGAAGAACGCTTTGCGGAAGGGGTGCCGTGCGCAGAGCGTGCAATGGTCAAAGTCGCAACCGATGTTTGGGCCGGCATGGTGTTTGTTCATCTTGGCGAGCCGATGCAAACGCTTGCTGAGTTTCTGGGGCCGGTGGTCGAAATGCTGGCGCCCTACGAGTTTGATCAGATGACGCTGGTGGAAGATCAGACCGTACATTTGAACGCTAATTGGAAAGCGGTGATCGATAACTTCAGCGAGTTGTATCACGTCGA
Organism: Candidatus Azotimanducaceae bacterium; assembly: GCA_965227885.1. Classification (GTDB taxonomy): domain Bacteria; phylum Pseudomonadota; class Gammaproteobacteria; order Pseudomonadales; family Azotimanducaceae; genus UBA4421. The sequence goes on along the minus strand of OZ245781.1, from coordinate 4,912,523 downwards.
TTTCCTGCACCCTCAACATCGGCGTATGGTCGATTGTTGTAACGATACCGTACACCTCTTTGCCAACGGGCACACCGGACTGGAAGTGCCGGGCGCAACCTTTAATCCGCGTTTTCCAGTGCCCGACGAACCCACGGACATCCACCGTGGGCAGCTTGAGCAGATTGGTCTCAATCCCGATGATTTTGTTGGCCGGGTGTCAGAGATTCGCGAGGCGGTGCAGAAACGCAAGCGGGAAGCGGGGCGCAGCATGGGTTTCAACTACGACAATCTGCGGGATGATCAGCTGTCCGATGTCTGGCAATTCAACCTCTTTCCCAACGTAATTCTATCCTTTACCCCGGGCCATTGCTGGGTAATGCGACCGCGCCCCCATCCAACGAATCCCGCCAAATGCGAATTTGACAAGCTTTCCCTGGTGCGATTCGCGGATCCTGAGTTGATTGAATCAGCCCAGGATAAAGGTGAGGCTCGCTCTCACGTACAGATGGCGGGCGTAGTTTCCAGTAGCTACAAGCGGCCTGAGCGTGACGTTTTCTCCTATGATGAAGTCATCGCGGGAAACAAGACCATGACCGATACCATCGACCAGGACGTGGAACTGCTCGGCGGTGTCCAAGCCGGGATGTCGTCTCAGGCTTTTGAGACCACCTATCTCAACGACGATGAAATGCGTGTGCAGCACTTCCACAACGAAGTAGACAGGAAGTTGGCCGGTGGTTGAGCATCCGTTTCACCTGGCGATCCAAGTGCGTGACATAGAGGAAGCACGTGACTTTTACGGTGCCAAGATGGGGCTGCCGGAAGGGCGGTCTGCTGCACACTGGATCGACTTCAACTTGTTTGGACATCAGTTGGTCACACACCTGAATCCAGCGCTGGGCGCTACGGGTAAGGTCAGCGCGCATGTAAATGGCGTTGATGGTCAAGGTGTGCCGGTGCCGCACTTTGGTGTGGTGCTGGGCATAGAAGAATGGCATGTCCTGAAAGACCGCGTCCAACAGTTTGTTAACGAATTTGTTATCGAACCCTACGTCCGTTTCGAAGGTGAAGTAGGGGAACAATGCACAATGTTCTTTCTCGACCCTTCCGGCAACGCGCTTGAGTTCAAAGCGTTTGCCGATGTCGAGCGTGAGCTTTTTGCCAAGTGAGGGTTTCAGTTGTTAAAGAGGAGCTGTGAAGATGGCCGCAAGCGATCCAGATGTTGTCATTGTGGGTGCAGGTATAGGTGGCGGCGCGCTTGCCTACAGTCTTGCCAAGGCCGGTTTTGAAGTTCTTCAACTCGAAAAGACAAAACTACATAAAGATGTCGTTCGTGGTGAGTGGTTGGCTCCGTGGGGTGTGGTGGAGGCCGATGCGTTGGGCCTGACCGAGATTTACATGGCTACGGGTGCAAACCGAATCAACCGACACATCAACTACGATGAATTTCTGACGCGTGAACAGGCGGAAGCGCAGGCGATCGATATGGGCGACGAAAAATTGCCGCCCAGGCCCCTGTGTCTTGGTCATCCCACCACCTGTAACCTGCTCAACGAAATTAGCGTTGAAACAGGAGTTATTCTGAAACGGGGCATATCCGCTTTGCAGGTGTCTCCCGGTCAGCCACCGAAAGTATCGTACACCCACGACGGTGAATCGTATGAAGTAACACCTCGACTCGTCGTAGGCGCTGACGGTCGCAATGGCATCGTTGCCAACCATATCGGTGCCGCGCTGCAAACGGACCCGGAACATCACCTTTTCTCGGGCATGCTCGTTGAAGACGCGTACGAATGGCCCGAAGATTTGCAGGTGATCGCCACCGAAGGGGATGTAAATGTGCTGGCGTTTCCGCAAGGGGAAGGCCGCGTGCGCATCTATCTGGGCTGGCCTAAAGAAGATCGCGGTCGCCTGGTGGGTGCTCAGGGCGCGCAGAACTTCCTGGACAGCTGGCGTTTGAAGTGCGTGCCCGATGCCGACGTGATCGCGGATGCCAAACCCGCCAGTCCATGTATCGCGTATCCAAACTCTGATGCGTGGCGCGATGACATCGTGGCGGAAGGGGTGGTCCTCATTGGCGATGCCGCAGGGCGTAACGATCCGATCATAGGGCAGGGTCTCTCCATAACACACCGGGACGTGCGCCAGGTAAGAGACGCGCTATTGGAGAACAAAAACTGGACACCAGACATATTCGCGCCGTACGTTGCAGAGCGTAAGGACCGTATGGCCCGGCTCCGCACAATCGCACGCCTCACCTCGCTTCGAGATAGTGCGTTTGGCAGCGAAGGACGCGAACTCAGAGCCAGAATCCATGGCAATATCGTTAAAAACCCGGAGCTTGCGGCGCCGTTTTCGGGTGCTTTTGTTGGCCCCGAACAGCTTCCCGCCGAAGTATTCAGTCCTGCGTTTACCGCGGAAATAGTTGGCGGCGATATCTGGGCGGAGCATCCTTAGCTAACACTGGAAACGATTTTGATGGCAGAACAACATCTGGACCGGACTTCTATCAGCGAGCCGTGGCCTGCGCAAAAACTGAAAGGTAATGCGCTTGCTGGTGAGCGCTACACATCACGCGAGTTTTTTGCACGCGAGTGGGAGTGCATGTGGAGCAAGGTGTGGTTGCTGCTCGGACGGGAGTCCGAGATTCCTGAACCGGGTGACTATCAGCGGGAGGACGTTGGCCCCGAGAGCATTCTCATGGTCAGACAGGCAGACGGAGGCATAAAGGCGTTTTACAACGTCTGTCAGCATCGTGGGAACAGACTGGTTGAAGAACCCCTAGGCCACGTTAACCGGTTTGTCTGTAAATATCACAGCTGGGCCTTTCAGACAGATGGTGAGCTTGTCTTTGTGCAGGACGCGGATGATTTCCCGGAGAACCCCTGCGGCAAGCTGAATCTTGTCGAGCTGCCCTGCGAGACGTTCTGCGGATTTATCTGGGTCAATATGGACCCCGACTGTGTTTCGTTGAAGGAATACCTCGGACCGGTCTGGGAAGACTGGTCGCGTTACGACCTGCACACGTGGAAAAGGTATCTGGCGCGTACCACAACGCTACCCTGCAACTGGAAAGTGGTGCTGGACAACTTTAATGAGTCGTACCACGTCCCAACACTGCACAAACCGACCGGCTCTGCCGAAGAGCGCAAACGCATGCACGCCGGGGTTGATACCAACTACAAACGTACGCAGTTCGACATGAGCGACGAAGGCCATAACCGGATGATTATGAAGGGCGGTTATGCGGGCTCAGCGCTTCAAGAAGACGGCACCATTGGCGAGCCGTTTAACACCATCATGCGCGAATGGGGATTGGACCCTAAGGACTTCGTCGGTCGTGGCGATGAAACCAGGGCAGCGCTGCAACAGGCGCAACGCAAGCTGGGCACCGAACGCGGCTACTCACACTACGCCAAGCTCGCTGATGAACAGTTCACCGACGCTTTTCACTATACGATCTTCCCCAATTTTGCGGTTTCCGCATGGGCGGACGGCTTTCACTTTTTGCGCGCTCGTCCGCATCCGACAGACCCGGAGCGATGTGTTTTCGACAACTGGTGGTACGCTAGTCAGCCAGAGGGCGTCGATACACCTGTCAGAACCACGGCGGGTATAGTACCCAGGGATTCTGAGGTTGAGCACGAGGTGTTCGAACTTGGCGATCTTTCGATGGGGCGGACAATTGATCAGGACATTTCGATTTTTCACCTGCAGCAAGCTGGATTTCGATCAAAGGGATACCGCGGCGCGTATCTTTCGGGTCAGGAGGGCAGGGTCTGCAGATATCACGAGGTCATCGACGAATACATAGAGGGTGTAAGGCCATGACTAAGATAAGATTCAGTATTGGAATATTGTTGGCAGCCTTGGTTAGCTCGGGCTGCACCGAGACTACTGTAAAGGAGAGGAAAGAGATGGATACAGCGGGATTTGAATTGGCAGCTGACAAGCAGGATATTGAAGAACTGCAACGTTTGTATGCAAAAGCAACCGATTTGATAGGCAAGGCAACCGACGAAGATGTGGCCGCAGGACGAGCGATCTACCACCGAATATTTACGCCGGATGTAGCGATCACCACATCGAACACGGGTGCTGATCCACTGACAGCGGCATCTCCTGATGAGTGGGCGGATGTCGTGCTGGATGCCCTGCGTGATTACACCGGCACCCAACATTTGATCGGCACGCAGCTTGTGGAAGTAAAGGGTGATGCGGGGAGCATGGAAAGCTATCTGAACGCCTGGCACAAAAATCCCGATGAGACGGTGTACTACTTTTTAGGCACCTACATCAGTGACGTAAAAAAGACGGACGTCGGCTGGCAGATTCATCATATGAATCTCCGTCACGATACCAGCGGGACTGTGCAGACGAACTAAGCTTTTGAATCTGCAGCTTTTCGACCCGATTGAAAATATTCAATCGGGTGCAGATCGGCAGGATCAAAATCTTTGTTGTAGCTGGATTTGCTGGCTATCGTCTTTTGCAACTTGTCGCGTGATTGAAACGCGATGTAGCAGATTCGCGAGAGGCCGATCACGAGCATCGTCGTGAGACCTACGCCAAACGCCGACGCTGCACTGCCAACCCATATCATCAAGCCAATGCCCAGACCTGACATGATCAGCCCAATGTACAATGCGCCATAGCTGTCTGCATCGTAGACATCATCATAACGTTCGTCCTCTCGAACGATCAGATTCACGGTCTGGCCGGTTGAGTACTTGAGGGTCATCGTACCGCCTTCACTGCCCGGCATCTGCTTGGTGGCGCCGTCAGAACCTGTATATTCGTAGACAGGATAGAGCGTTTTCTTAACCCGCTCCTCCACTTCACCGTTTTCATTCTTTTTCTTCTTGATACGCGAGCTTTCAATCGCACCTGCGACGGTTCCCGTAGTGCGATAGCCAAGGTTCCGGGACAACGTAAAAAACACGATGAACACAAGACCCAGGGCAAAAACCACGAAAGCCCCGATAAAGGACATCGCAAAAGCCTCCGAAAAAATTGCGGAGATCACATATTCGAACAGTTCACCGAAATTCATTCTGTGAGTATGCCAGCGGTTAATTACGCCGCTTGTGCAGGGGTTCACAGATTTTCAGGAGTGAGTTACCGCTACAACTGGCGGGAAAGGTGCATGGAGATGTGTTGTGGATCGGCGTCTCGGTCGAGGTAGGGCCGCTCACCTTTAATGGTGACTCGATGTCCCTTACGTTCGTTCGGCCAATAATCCCAGAGGGCAAAGTGTTGTGTACAGCGATTGTCCCAGAGCGCAATCGCATTCTCCGTCCACTTGAACCGCACCTGAAATTCCTGCCGCTGTTGATGGTCGTACAACATTTTTAGAAGAGCGGTGCTTTCATTTAGCTCAAGGCCGTCTATTCGGGTGGTAAAGCTTGGATTTACGTATAGAGCTAGCCGACCGGATTCAGGGTGTGTGCGCACCATAGGATGCAGCGCACTTGGATAAGTTTTGTTCGCATCGTCCACCCCTCGGTCTGAATATCGGCCACGATAGATATGTTCAGATTCATGGTGGGCATTCAGCATCATCAGGAATCGCTGTAACTGGGGCGATAACGTTTCAAACGCGGCATAGGTAGATGTGAACAGCGTGTCACCCCCTGTCGGCGGCAAAGTGTGCAGCTGCAACATGGTCGCAAGTGGCGGTTCTTCGTCGCAGGACACGTCCGTGTGCCAGCCATTGCCATTGGCTACCTTGGAGTCCTTGTGGGCGTGAATGACAAACACCTCGGGATGACCTTCGAGGGTGGGAGCCGCTGGATGCGTGTGCAGTTCGCCGAAACGGCGACAAAAAGCGACCTGGTCTTCTGGTGCAAGACGCGGTTGGTCGCGAAAGAAAAGTACGCTGTGTTCTGTAAATGCCGCTCTTAGTGCCTCGAACTGCTCGCTATCAAGCCTTGTCAGATCAAGGCCGGATATTTCGGCACCGATGACCGGTGTGAGCGGCGTTACCTGCATTACAGCAGCAGCCGGTAGGGCGATTCCAGCAGGTTTTTGATTTCAGCAAGAAATTCCGCAGCCGGTGCTCCATCAAGAACACGATGGTCCCACGTAAGCGACAAACGCATGCGCTGTACTTTTACGGGTCGATCCCCATCCCAGGCTACGTCGTCGCGAATTCGATTAATGCCCAGGATGCCCGCCTGTGGGGCGTTGATGATGGGGGTAAAGCTGTCGACGCCCATCATGCCCAGCGCGGAAACCGTGAATGTCCCGCCCTGCAGATCATCCAGTCCGAGACTGTTGGTACGCGCGGCTTCAGCCAGTCGGCTGCTCTCCGCCGCAAGCTCTTTCACGGATATGTGATCTGCATGTTTGATCACGGGGACGATCAGGCCTTCCTCCAGAGAAACCGCCATGCCGACGTGGACATCACCATGTAAGGCTATTTCCTTGTCGCCCCAGGAAGCGTTCATGAGAGGATGTTTGTTCAATGCACGGGCGGCTGCGCGAATCACCAGGTCGGTGAAACTGGGGCGCACACCTTCGTCGGCCCATTCCTCCACCAACTGGTTACGAAGCTTGATGGCGTCGTCCATGTCCACATCCATGTCCATGGTGAGCTGGGCCATTTCCTGAAGGCTTGCATGCATTCGCTCGGCGATGGTTTTACGCATACCGCGGATGGGTTGCGTCGTACCCGGGACTGAGGCAAGTGCAGCAGATGCCGGTGCACTGGGTGCCGCGGCCGCAGCTTCAACGTCATCTCGGGTGATTCGGCCACCTGGACCGGTACCGCGAACAGAATTCAGATCTACACCCAGCTCGCGGGCGAGCTTGCGCGCCATTGGTGAAGAAGGACCTCCGGCGGCAGCTTCTGCAGGCGCTGAGTCAGCTGCGGCCTGAACATCCGCCTCGACAATTCGTCCCCCGGGTCCTGACCCTTGAAGGGCGGTATAGTCGACACCCAGTTCGCCAGCGAGCCGTCGAGCGGCTGGGCTTGCCTTTACGCGATCGCCATCCGTGCTCGGTGCATGTACTGCAGCTGCAATCGGCGTCGCCGCCGGGGTTGACTCCTGAGGTGCCGCCTCGGTTTCAGCGGCAGCCCCTCCAAGTCCACTTAAGTTCTCGGGGATCTCTTCACCATCGGCAAAGATGTAACCCACCACATCTCCGGGCTCTTTTGTTACACCTTCGCCAACAACGTGTTTCACAATGCCTGCTACTTCGGCATCGACATCCAGATTCACCTTCTCGGTTTCCAGCCGGTACAGAAGATCACCGACTTCCACTCGAGCGCCGTCGGCAACATACCACTCGTCGACAACCCCTTCGGTCATGTTCATGCCGACTTTGACTAGATAAATTTCAGTGGCCATGGGCGGTGTAATCCTTAAGTTTCGCTCGCAAGCGTTTCTGTATTGGTTATGGGTGGGTTTGTAGAGTCCTGGCTGAACGCACCTCGCTCAGCGGCCCAGTGCATTACGGCTGTGACATCCACAACGCGCGGTCCACGCCGGGAAATGGTGAGTGTGGCTTCCTGTTCCGGTTTCAGCGTGCGTTCCCGCTCTCCGTCGAATGCCAGTGTGCCCGGACCCACCGCACGGACGGTCTGACCCAGGGACAGGGGTTGGTGGGCTTTTACGGGCACCGCTTGATAGAGGCCGGGCGCAATTGGTGCATTGACCACTTTGCCACCCTCGCCAAACTCCAGCCACAGGCCACTGTCCGCGCGTGCGTCTATGGGATGCAGCAGCCCGCCAATGCTGGTGATACCTACGGCCGCAGGTTCGGCTCGGGTCAGCAGGGCGGAACGGAATTGGTCGGGTTTAAGCAGGGCGCGGGCGCCTACAAAGCGTTCGCTGGTCATAAGTGCGTCGATCAGCGCAAAGTCACCGCGCTCACCTTCGATGGTGACTTCTATACATTTTTGTTGAGCAAATCCCTCAGCGCCGATGATACCCGTTGCGATCAAGCCAGCGGCTGCACCGGCTATGGTCGCCTCGCGCAGGCTGGGAAAAACATTGTTTGTTCCCGTGCTGATCGGGATGAGCGGTGCATCCTGCCACCCGAGGCAAAATGCGCGATTGGTGCCATCACCTCCGAGCGTGATGACCACGTCACAGCCCATATCTTCCATCGCGCGAGCCGCGGAAATGGTATCCAGGACGGAACCCATCTGCGTGGAATCCACAGCGGTGGCGCAGATTTTTTCACCGAGTTCGTTCACAGCCTCTGACACGATGCCGTGTGCATCGTTGTGGTAGACAATCTCGTTTGCGCCCACAGAGGTGGCGCCTACCAGAGCGCGACGGACAATCGCCCGTTTCTCCTGGTTGTCGAACACCGAGGCGCGGGCGACAAGACGTCGGACGTCTTTGCCTGACGCTGGGTTAGCGAGAATCCCGATCCTGCCCATGGAAACTGATCCGCAGGCGCTAGCTGATGTTCAGCTGCTTTTTAACTTCAGCCACAATCTTGTCCGCGTTGGGCACGTAGTGTTGCTCTAAGGCAGGGCTGAACGGTACCGGAGAAAAAGGTGCGCCAACTCGCGCGATGGGCGCATCAAGATAGTCGAACGCCTCTTCCTGAATCTGTGCCGCAATTTCGCCGCCGATGCCGCCGAAGCGAACGGCTTCATGCACGATCAACGCCCGATGGGTTTTCTTCACCGATTGCACAACAGTATTGGTGTCGAACGGTTGCAGGGTGCGTGGGTCGATTACCTCAACATCCACTCCCAGATCCTGCAACTGATCAGCGGCTTTCAGCGCTTCGTGCATCATGCGGCCGAGGGCCACGATGGTGAAGTTTGACCCTTCGCGGACGATGTTGGCTTGGCCCAGGGGAATCTCATAAGACTCTTCGGGAACCTCTCCTTGCAGTGCGAGAGACATCTTGTTCAAAACCACAATCACCGGATTGTCGTCGCGTGCTGCCGCGATGATCAGACCCTTGGCGTCATAGGGAGTTGTTGGCATGACCACCTTCAATCCAGGTAGGTGACAGATCCAGGCTTCGAGGCTCTGGCTATGCTGAGCGGCGAGGCTCATACCCGCGCCAGCCATGGTCAGCATGGTCACCGGCAGACTCGCGGCACCGCCGAACATGTAACGCATCTTCGCCAATTGGTTGGCCACCTCGTCCATACACTCGCCGAGGAAGTCCATGAACATGAGGTCGATGATGGGGCGGCATCCAGTAGCAGCCGCACCCACGCCCAGACCGACAATGCCTTCTTCGGAGATTGGCGTGTCGTAAACCCGTTCGGGACCAAATTCATCCAGGATGCCGTTGTAGTAACCATACACGCCACCGGCACCGGCGACGTCTTCACCCGCAACAAACGCATCGGGCTGTTCGCGCATCACTGTGCGCACACCTTCGGTAATCGCGGCTACGTAGGGAAGTTTGCGAACTTCTGTTTGTACTGCTTCTGCCATTGTTCTTTCCTTAAATTCTGTGAGCCGGGCTACGCGTAGACATCGTCGAGAATGGCTTCGGGGTCCGGGTAGGGGCTGTCCTCAGCAAATTTGATCGCCGCATCAATTTCAGCGAGCACGGTGTCATGGACTCCCTGTGCCGCGTCGGCGCTTAAAATACCCTGCTCAGCCAGCTTGGCTTCGAACCCATCGATTGGGTCTTTCTTTTTCCACTCCTCAACTTCTTCGTCGGTGCGATAGGTCAAGCCCATACCACGCACACCTACGTGGTCGTAGTAGCGATAAGTTTTACATTCAAGGAGGGTAGGTCCTTCGCCCGCGCGGGCCCGTGCAATGGCTTCACCGGCGGCTTCATAGACGGCGATCACGTCCATGCCATCGACGATAACGCCCGGCATGCCGTAACCGGGGGCGCGATCGGCAACGTCAACAATCGCCTGGTGATTCGCCTGGGGTGTGTATTCACCATAACCATTGTTTTCACACACGAAAACCACAGGCAGCTTGTACAGTGCCGCCATGTTTGCTGCTTCGTGGAACGAGCCTTCGTTGCTGGCGCCGTCGCCAAAGAAACAGCAGGCGACGTTATTGGTTTTTCTGAACTTGTTGGAAAACGCGGCACCCATCGCGATGGGTGGACCGCCGCCGACGATACCGTTGGCGCCTAACATGCCGAGATCCATGTTGGAGATGTGCATGCTGCCGCCTTTGCCCTTGCAGTAACCGGTGGCGCGCCCGAAGAGCTCGGCAAACATGCGGTCAAACTCACCGCCTTTGGCGATGAGGTGTCCGTGCCCACGGTGGGTGGAGGTGATCTGATCCTGATTGGAAAGATGTGCCATCACACCGGAGGCTACTGCTTCTTCACCAACGTAGAGGTGCAGTGCGCCCGGAATCTTGCCGTCTTCCATCATCTTGCCAGCGGTTTCCTCAAAGCGGCGTATGCGCACCATTCGCCGGTGCAAATCCAGCAAGGTTTCGTTTGAGATAGTTTCACTCAACGGTCATCCCCCCATTTTTTGTAGATCTTTCTAGGTGTCTCTGGTGCAGCGTGCGCCAGAAATGTGTCTCCTCTATAGTAACGTGTTTGAGATTTGGGGGAAATTGAATGCCAAGCTTCGCAAAAGCCCTGGCCGAGACACATCCGGAACAAATTGCGCTCCGCGACGAGGTAAAAGCCATGTCATGGCATGATGTGGACGATGCGCTCAATCGGGTGGCGAACGGTATCAATACCTATGATCTGGGCGATCATCGTCGCGTGGCGGTATTTGCAGAGAATGCCTGCGAAACGGCGATGGCCAATCTCGGTGGGTTGGTTGCTGGCGCATCGGTTGTGCCGGTCAACTTTCATCTGACCGCCGAGGAAGTGGCCTACATCCTGGAGGATTCCGAGGCCCGGGTACTCTTTGCTGATGGCAGCACGATTGAACGCGCCCTGGAAGCCGCTGCCTTAGCAAAGGTCGCTCACGTGATCGCCTGGGATACAGATGTTAGTGGTGAATATACAGCTTGGGAGCAGTGGATTGCGGCGCAGGATGGGGCACCAGCCGATGAGTCTCGCGCGCCGCGGCCGAATCTGCTTTATACGTCTGGCACCACAGGTCGCCCGAAGGGGACCGAGTTACCGCCGACCATGTTTGCAGGCGGTGACACCGTCGCTGAACATCTCGCCAATCTGGGTGCTGATCCCCGCTCGGAACAGGGTGTGCACATGGTGGTCGGCCCCATGTACCACACGGGCCCGCTCTCAGGTGCACGGCTCCTGGCGGCAGGGGTTTCCAGCGTGATTCTGGGCAAGTTTGATGCGGAAAAGACGCTTCAGGCTATTCAAGACTACGGGGTGGGTAACAGTGTAATGGTGCCCACGCATTTTGTGCGTCTCCTGGCGCTGCCTGATGACGTAAAAGCCAAATACGATCTGAGTTCCCTCATCCGCATCAGCCACACCGGGGCGAAATGTCCGGTGGATGTAAAACGCGCCATGATCGAATGGTGGGGGCCGGTGTTTGTTGATGCCTATGGCGCCTCTGAAGTGGGGACCACCTGCATGATCACTTCGGAAGAGTGGTTGGAGTTTCCTGGGTCGGTGGGTAAGGCGCTGCCGCCGTTTACGGCCTTGATTCTGGATGACGATGACAATGAGTTGGGACCGAACGAAGAGGGCAGACTCTATTTCAAGGATGAGACCGGTCGAGGGGTGATTTACCCCAACGACCCGAAAAAATCTGCCGAAGCACATATTGCACCTGGCGTGTTCACGCTGGGAGAAATTGCCTACATGAACGAGGAAGGGTATGTGTTCATCACCGACCGCTTCTCAGACATGATTGTCTCCGGTGGGGTGAATATCTATCCCGCTGAAGCGGAGCAGGTGCTGATCGAACATCCGGCGATTCTGGATGTGGCGTGTATCGGGGTACCCCACCCGGAAATGGGTGAAGAACTGAAGGCGCTTGCGATTCCCTCCGAGGCGGCAAGCGGTGGCGGTGAGACAGTTGATGCCGAAGACGTCCTCAACTGGTGTCGTGAGCGACTCTCCCGCTACAAGTGTCCGCGCACCCTTGAGTGGGTGGACGACCTCGGTCGCAATACGATGGGCAAGATCAACAAACGTAAGCTGCGCGCCCCCTATTGGGAGGGAGTGGACAGTTAAATCGGGTCAAACAGAACCTGAAGCTGCTTAAGGCCCCTCAGGGCCAGAGATGGATGGTGGCTGAAGTCCGTCTGCTCCGGCGCAAAGCGCAGATTCTGGGTCCGTTCCAACAAGGTTAGAAACGAACACGCCATCTCTTCACGGGCGAGGTTGGCGCCCAGGCAATGGTGAATGCCTGCGCCGAAGCCAACCTGGGTGCCCGCATTCTTACGGCAGATGTCCATCGCATCCGGATTCGCATATTTTTTACCATCGCGGTTGGCCGCAGCGTAGCGCATCATAATGCGTGCACCTTCAGGCACTTTCACGCCTTTCAGTTCGACATCGCGTTTGGCAATTCGGAAGAGCCCTTGCACAGGCGACTCGAGTCGCAGCACTTCATTCACAAAGGTATATATGCGCTCCGGTTCGGCGCGCAGCTGTCTCTCCTGGTCAGGATTTTCGATGAGGAGCTGGACCCCAGCGGCGATGCCGTTGGTTGTCGTTTCGTTACCGGCGACAAGAATCTGTGCGGTGACGCCCAGCATTTCGCCCAGAGTTAACGGGTCACCATGTTCATCCCGGCAATTAGCCAGGTGTGAAAGTAGATCGTCCCGTGGTTCCAGCTGCCTTGCTTCAAGCTCAGCGGTGATGAATTCCTGAAAAGATCGGATAATCTTCGCGCATTCGATCCACCGTTCGTCTGAAATCATCATGCCCAACGGTTCAACGGAAGCATCCGACCAGTCCTTGATGGTCTGCGCATAGCTGCGATCAAGCCCCAGAATGTCAGCTATGACCGTTGTGGGGATCGGAATCGCAAAGTCGGTGACCGCATCGAACCGGCCTTCTGCGTGAAAGCCATCGATGACCGTATTGATGATATCGAGTATCTGGGTTTTGAGCTTCTCTATCTCGCGCGGACGAAACGGATCATCCACCAGCTTTCGAACCCGACCGTGTTCGGGAGGGTCCGCTGAAACCAGAATGTTTACGGGGCGAATCTGCTCACGTTGGATACGCTTAACCTCTTCCGGTGGCTCGCGCATATGGGCAACGTTCTGGCTGTTGACGCTGGAATAGGTCACAGGATCGCGCAGGATTTCCCGCATCAGGTGATAGTCCGCACAGATGAACATCTGCAGACGTTCGTCGAAATAGAACCCGTCGCCTTCTTCATGCATCGCGCGGTAGTAGTCCCAGGGACACTCCTGAATCTCGTCTTCGGTTAAGCTGCGCTGGCTTAATAGATCGCTCATAATGGTTTGTCGGGACAGGGGTGGAGTTAAATATGCTTGATGCGTTGTTGATCTGTAAAGGCCATCCGTATGAGCGCGAGCCTTTCTATGCGATCTTTGATGCCATGGAAGGAGTCAACTGGACGCTCGTTGAACAGCCAGCGGCCCAGGCTCTTTTTGACGTTGACGCAGCAGCGCGCTACGACGCCTTTGTGCTTTATGACATGCCAGGCATTCACTTTAATCCGCAGCCCGGCGACCCCCCGGCGTTTGAAGAACCTGGTGAAAAGTTAAAACAGGGTTTGCAAGCACTCCTGGATGCAGGGCAAGGGTTTGTCTTTCTGCATCATGCCATCGCCGGCTGGCCTGCATGGCCGGAATATGGCGATCTTATTGGTGGGCGTTTTCTTTACCTGCCGCAGGATTTGCGCGGTGAGCCCCGCCCTGATTCGGGCTATCGTCACAAAGTAACACACACAATCAGCACTGTCGGTGAACATCCGGTGCTGGATGGCATCCCAACTTCTTTCCAGATAACCGATGAACTCTATCTTGGTGAAGTGTTTGAGGCCGAGGTGACACCGTTGCTTATGAGCGATTACGACTTCGTGCAGGAGAATTTTTATTCAGCCACGCTGGCGGTGAAAGAAGGGCAGATGTTCAGTAACGAAGGATGGCAGCATGCGGCGGGCAGCAACCTTATCGGTTGGGCCAAGGAAGTGGGAGAAGCACGGATCGTCTACCTGCAGTGCGGGGATGATCCAGAAGCGTACGCGAACGAGCATTTTCAACGCCTGATTGCGAATGCCATTCGCTGGGTGTCAAAAGAACCGAGTTAGCGAGGTCCTCAATATGTCAGTCAAAGAAGTCATACCCCTCGTGTTTGTCGACATCGATGAAGTGGGCAACATTGCCGACTGGGCGGTCAATGTTCTGGGATGCAAAGAATCCTGGCGTGCGCCGGGCGACGATGGCCGGTTTGAGCATGTCGAACTTCGCTGGGGGGAGTGCAAGGTCTCCATCAACCGTATCGATGATCGATCAAAGGAGATTGGTCCCGCCAGCATTGGGCTCAGGATCGACGATAAAGCCGAGGTGGAAGCCATTTATGCAAGTGCGCAGGCAGCCGGTGCGAACATCAAACAACCGCTGGCAGAATCGCGAATTTCATACAGCTTTACGGTCGCAGATCCTGCCGGTAACGACTGGTGGGTACACGCCGAAAACGGTTTTTTAGATGAGCTGCGCGCGGGTTAGGTCTCGGTATTCACCATCAGCTTGCCGGTGTTAACCCCTTCGAAGAGTTGAATCAGCGCCTTCGGCAGGTTCTCGAAACCTTCAATTACCGTGGTTGACTGTTTTAGCTGACCCGCGTCTATCCAACCCTGCATCTCAGCCTGGGCTTCGGGAAAGCGCGCGGCGTAATCCAGCACGATAAAACCCTCCATGCGAGCGCGGCGAAATACCAGATTGAAGTAGTTTTTAGGCCCTGGAATTGGGCCCTCGGCGTTGTAACGGCTGATGCCCCCACAGATGACCACGCGGGCATTCATGGCGATGCGGGCAAGGCAGATATCCAGAATCTCGCCGCCGACGTTGTCGAAGTAAATGTTCATGCCATCTGGACAGAGCCTGTCCAATTCGTCCGCGACACTTTGTGTCTTGTAGTTGATGGCAGCGTCGAAGCCGAGTTCGTCGGTTAACCAACTGCACTTCTCATCACTACCAGCCATGCCGATGACCGTGCAGCCTTTGATTTTTGCAATCTGCCCGGCTACGGAACCGGTTGCCCCTGCGGCGCCACTGATAACAACCACGTCACCTTCCTTGGGCTCGCCCAGATCCAGTAGCCCAAAGTAGGCGGTCATGCCCGTCCCACCCAGTACCCCCAGCGCGAGTTCGGGGTCCATATCTTTGTCGAAGACCCGGTAAGGTGCATTTTTACCATTGCTGACGCAGTGGGTCTGCATGCCGAAAGTGCCTTGCACCTGGCTGCCCACAGGCACGTCCGAGTTTTCGGAAGCGACCACGACACCGGTTCCACCGGCCCGCATCACATCACCAATCTCCAGCGGGGCTACGTAGTCCGCACGGTTTTCCATCTGGCCGCGCATGGAAGGGTCCAACGAGATGCGTGTGGTGCGAATAAGCACTTCACCTGGATTTAAGGGCGGAATTTCTGCTTCGTTGTAATTGAAGTCGCTTTCCTTGACCATGCCTTGAGGTCGCGCGGCGAGTAAGAACTGGCGGTTGATCGTGTCGGTCATGACGCTGCCTGGTGTATTAACTGGATACACCATTATGGAAGAGGCTCACGCTGATTGAAATGCACAGGCGTGAGATGGCGTCGGTTATCAGCAGGTATCCGTTATCAGGAGGTAAGACAGGTGGGCACATCCATATTACCCATGGCGGCGTTGGCCGAGGGAGAGTCGACCATGGTCAGGATCGGCAGTGAGCAGATTCTCGTCAGCTGCGTCTATGGTCAGTATTACGCGGTCAGTGGGGTCTGTACCCATGCCGCCCAATCGTTGGCTACCGGCAGGTTGAAAGAGTATGAGGTGATCTGCCCGCTGCACGGAGCCAGATTTGATGTGCGCACAGGCGCCTGTACAAAAGGACCGGCTGTCAATGGGCTCAAGCACTTCCCTGTTTACTTAGAAGGTGGCAAAGTGTGCCTGGATATCTGATGGTCGCCCGTCGCGTAAGTGATAGCGGGCGAACTCAATCAGCTTAACTTCAATTTTCTAAAGTTTATCTCTGGGGGGACTCACACATGGACTTACAACTCGCTGGTGGCAAAGCCATCATCACAGGCGGCACAAAAGGCATTGGCCGAGCGATCGCCAATACACTCGCAGATGAAGGTTGCAACGTCGCCATCTGTTCCCGCAACCAGGAAGAGGTGGATGCTGCGGTTGCTGAGCTAAGCAGCAAAGGCGTCACCGCATTTGGTCAAGCGGTAGATGTGGGTGATGCAGACGCGCTCAAGGGTTGGGTGGCGGCCTCAGCCGATGCACTCGGCGGCATCGACATCGTGGTATCAAACGTGAGCGGCGGTGGTGCTCAAGGCGACGAAGCCTGGCGGCGACACATGGAATACGACATGCTCGGTGCTGTACGTCTCGTCGAAGCCTCCATGGAACACCTGGAAGCTTCGAGCAATGGCAACATCGTCATGATTTCAACCACAGCCGCACTTGAGAAGTTTATGCAGGCTGGTCCGTACAATGCCGTGAAAGCAGCGTTGATTCAGTATTCTGGCGCGCTCTCTCAAGACCTGGCTCCCAAGGGCATTCGTGTAAACACGGTATCTCCAGGACCCATCTTCATCGAGGGCGGCTCCTGGGATCAGATCAAGCAGCACATGACCGCGTTTTACGATGCAACCCTTGCGGATATTCCGATGGGCCGCATGGGCTCCGCAGAGGAAGTCGCTGCGCAGGTTGCGCTGCTAGCCAGCCCTCGTGCCGGGTTTACCACGGGCACCAACGTCGTAATCGATGGCGGTATCACGAAGCGTATTCAGTACTGATCTACGATCAAAAAACGCGTAATAAAGGCCAATATTCGTGTTGGCCTTTTTTATTTGTTGACGGGATGGGAGTGAAAGGAGAGAGACATGGCTAAACCGTTTCGATTTGGGGTGCAGTCGTTTAATGCGGACAGTGGCGAGGACTGGGCAAAACAGGCACAAACTGCGGAGTCCCTGGGATATTCAACCTTTCATGTGGCGGACCACATTCTGGGTGAAGGACCGGCACTCTCACGGGCCAATCACCCGGTGCAGAATCTGGCTGCGATACCCGCAATGGCGTACGCCGCTGCGGTAACAAACACCATCAACATCGGCAGCCGGGTTTTCTGTATCGACTATCACAATCCGGTTGTGCTGATTAAATCGGCGCTCACCATAGACAAGTTGTCAGGCGGAAGGCTGGAGCTGGGTCTTGGTGCGGGTTGGATCAAGGACGAGTACGCGGCGATTGGCCTCGAGATGGATGAGCCTGTCACGCGGATTGATCGGTTGGCGGATGTGATCGAAGGACTTAACGCCTTCCGCGGTGAGGGGCTCGCGGATGTTTCTAACAACACCCTGAACTGGTCGGAATTTGAAGGCGTGCCCAAACCTGCCGGTCGTGCACCGTTGATGATCGGCGGCGGCAGCCCCCGGGTGCTGCGGCTTGCGGGTCGAGAGGCTGACATTGTTTCTCTCAACTTCAACAACCGTTCAGGCATGATCGGCCCCGATGGGGTGGGGCTGTCCACAGCGGAAGAAACTGCGAAGAAGATGCGATGGGTGAAAGAAGGCGCGGGTGATCGCTTCGACGACCTGGAAATAGAAATCGGTGCTTACTTCACCTTTGTCATGGACGATCCCAGCCCCGTGCTGGGTCAGTTTGCGCAAATGTTCGGCACGTCTGAGGAAGAAATGGCCAAACATCCGCACGCGCTTTTCGGCGGTGTTGATGCGATCTGTGACGAGTTGGAACGGCGACGCGAAGAGTTTGGCATTTCGTATGTTACGGTCGGTATCGACAACATGCAGAGCTTTGCACCCGTTGTGGAACGACTGCACGGCAAGTAGGGCAATCTGTGGCGACCGTAGCTGAAGCGCAGGCTGAACTTGAGGCGAAGACCAGGGCTTCGCAGAAAATCAGTGAAGATCGCGCAGAACTGCTGAACTCCGGGCTTGCTGCCAATCTGGAAATGCCGCACCCGATATTGATCTCTCGCGGCGAGGGTGCCTATGTCTACGATGCGGATGACAACCAGTACATAGATACCTCGGTTGGCTTTGGTCTGCACATGCTCGGGCATGTCCACCCGGCGATTGAGACTGCCATCAAAGATCGCGTGGGCGATGGATGGATGTTCGGCATTCACTCAACAGCACAAATGACGTTGGCCAACCTGTTACAGGAAGGCAGTCCCTGTGCCGAACGTGTCGTGTTCTGCAATACCGGCTCTGAAGCTACGATGTATGCGTTTCGGGCAGCCCGCGGGTTCTCCGGTAAAGAAAAAGTTGCGCTGTTCGATGGCTTTTACCACGGCGCCCATGACTACGGCATGTGGATGACCGACCCGAGGAGCGATAGAGACGCGCCAGAACACCTGCCGATGGGGCACGGTATACCGCAGTCGCTGCATGATTTGACACTGCTTCTCCCTTACAGAAACGAGGCTGCTTTTGACCTGATTCGTCGTCACAAGGACGACTTGGCGCTGGTATTTATTGAAGGCGTGCAGAGCTCAAATCCACAGCCTGAGGTGGGGAGCTTTCTGGCTGAACTGATCGCGGTCTGCCGTGAGTGTGATGTACTCGTGGGTATCGATGAGGTTATCACCGGGTTCAGAGTGGCTTATGGGGGTGCACAGGAACGCTTTGGTGTCGTACCCGACATAGCCACCTACGGCAAAGTGGTGGGTGGTGGGTTACCGGTGGGTGCCATCACTGGGCGTGCTGATGTTATGAATGTGTTCACAGGATTGGCCGCTGAGCGCGGAATCTTTTCTGGGGGCACTTTTTCCGGCAATCCTTTGACTATGGCAGCCGGTGCGGCAGCGTTAGAACACCTCAAAGCGAACCCAGAGATCTACACCACCCTTGAGCGTCAGACAGATCATCTGAGCACTTCCGTGAATAGATTCTGCGAAGAGCGGCAGATTCCCGTGCAGATGAAACACGTTGGGTCCATGTTTCACCTCTTCTTTGAGCGCGATGAAATCAACTCCATGCGGGATGTAAAGGGGTTACATCGCGAGGCTGAGAAAGCGTTTTACTTCCATATTTTAAATCGCGGGGTTCTTGTACCCGGCACACAAAGGGCATTCCTCTCTGCAGCCCACACGGATGAGGATGTGGACCGACTGATCGAAGTCTTCAACGGCTCACTCGCGGATGTACAGGCGGAAAACCTGTTTTAGGCAAAGTGCTCGTTAAACACTGAAAGCGGCGCGCTCACTCGCAGCGCACGGAGGGGAAACACGCGCCAGACATCTGCAGCTTGGGTAAGTTCTCGCACGTTCAGTGAAAACTCAGCATAAGCGTCGGGCTTTAACTCACCACGGAAGTTGACGAGTTGGCCCCAACTGCTGGTGCCACTAAAGCGCTGCCTGCCTTCCAGCGGCGTTGCGCTTGCGATATAGGTGGGTGGAAAAAGCGCACAATAGGAGCGCGTGTTGTAGAGCCACGACGTCCCTTGTAAAACATTGGCATCGGGAAAATTGCTAGTGAGGTGGTCTACCAGTTGTGCCAGATCCTGCCTGCGGCGATCCTGCTTGTGAGCGGCGATCGGACTCGTGTCATCATCAGTATCTGCAACGTGAAAGTGAATGCGTGCAATACCCTCATCATCGGGTGATTGATAGGTAAAACAACCGAAAAGCGGCTGCGGGTCTGTGCTCTCAACTCGGAGGTATTGGGCGTAGGTGGCATTGGCCATGTCGTCCAACGTGCCAGCCTGTGTCACGGTTTCAACGTAAGCCCGCCACGCTGGCTTGGGCGGATCGGTAGGTACACCCCAGCCAAAACGTCGATGCAGATTGGTATAGCGGGCAAGTGCCTCGGCGAAGGTCAGGTCAGAGATCTGGCAGATGCGGGTAGCGAGCTCCAGCTGGGCTTTGAAGTAGCCATAAAACGGCTGGCTGGAAGCCGAGTTCATGGCAGAGGTTCGATGCCGGTAGCTCCGCCCAGTTTAGGTAAATCATCCTCCACACGCGTCCAGTCAGCGCGGGAGTCGTAGTAGAAGTGGGCGGCTGGTTCACGGTCGATCGGTCCATCGAGGCTTGCCAGCGTCACGTCCATTAACTTGGTGCTGCCATCTTCTTCGACGTGGTAGCAGAAAAGCTGGGTGCCACAGCGACCGCAGAACTGCCGACGACCGTGTTCGGAGCTGGCAAATTCGTGCAGCAAGTCCTCACCCTTTGTCACGTCAATCTGTTCTGGAGCCACACCCACCCAGGTGACAAAACTGGCGCCGTGTGGCCGGCGGCACATCGAGCAATGACAATGGCCGCAGAACTTGGTGGGCATGCGTATTTCGTAGTTCACATCGCCACAGAAACAGCGGCCGCTAACGGTGGTCATCGTGGTGTTGGTCAGGTTGCGGTGAAGAAGTCCGCGCGGGCGACGCCGGTTTCGTCATAGACGGGTTCCTGGATGTCCACGCGGTACTTGAAGGTTTCGGCGCCGGTGATGCCGTATTTGCCCAGGCACTCCCGCATATTGAAGTACCACTCATCGTTCAAGTGCGCATGCAGATCTTCCTGGCTTGCCCAACGTTCGAACACGCGAATGCGTCCAGGAATACGCGGGTCGGGACACCAGTCGTAGTCAAGGCAACCTTGCTCCTCCAGCGCGCCATCGATGAGGGGGCGGGCCTCCTCCAGAGCGGGTGCTACGTTCTCCGGTGGCATGTCCACCGTGCCGGAGATAATAATTCGAGTCGTTGCCATGCTGTTCTACCTCCCGATAAACTTGGTCTTTGCAGGCAAAATACCGTAATTGAAGGAGCAGTCTCGCGCAATGAATATCGAGTTTTCCGCCGAAGACGAAGCGTTCCGCGCTGAAGTAAAAGAGTTTTTGGGTGCACATCTCTCGCCCGAGCTGAAACGTGATGCCGAGCGCACAACCACTGTATTTGCGGACAAAGATGTGGCGATGGCATGGCAGGAAATTCTCGTTGAGAAAGGGTGGGCGGTACCCGCGTGGCCTGAACAGCATGGTGGCACGGGTTGGACCCCAACGCAGAAGTACATCTGGGGACAGGAATGTGCCAAGGCACATGCCCCGGGGTTGATACCGTTGGGTTTAAGGATGCTCGCACCGGTGCTGTTTAAATACGGTACACCGGAGCAGAAGGCGGAATATCTGCCGAAGATGCTGAGCGGTGAGCACTATTGGTGCCAGGGTTATTCGGAGCCTGGCTCTGGTTCCGACTTATCCAGTCTCAAAACTTCGGCGAAGAAAGACGGCGATGACTACGTGGTTAACGGCACAAAAATCTGGACGACGCACGCGCAGTTTGCGGACCATATATTCTGTCTTGTTCGCACAGATACATCCGTTAAGCCTCAGGCGGGCATTACGTTTCTTTTGATTCCGATGGATCTACCTGGGATTAAGGTCGAGCCGATCATCACGATTGCCGATGATCATGAAGTGAACCAGGTATTTTTTGACGACGTCCGAGTGCCGCAATCCAATCGCGTTGGACCTGAAAACGAAGGCTGGACGGTGGCCAAGTACCTGCTGGAGTTTGAACGGGGTGGCGGTGGTGCGACACCTGGTATCGATGAATCGCTTGCCAGTCTCAAAGTGGTTGCCAGCCAGGAGATGGACGGGAAGACCCCGCTCATCGACAACTCAGACTTTCGTTCGCGCATAGCGGAGTTGGAGATACGCAACGAGTCGCTGCGCTTCGCGGAATTTATGACGCTGGATCGCCTTTCCAAGGGCGAATCTCCTGGTCCTGGATCTTCGCTGGCGAAAAATACCTCCGTTGAAATCAATCAGGAGATCAACGAACTCAAGTTTGAGGCGGTGCAGTATTACGGTCTCCCCCATGCCAACAAGATCTCCTTGAACGGTTATACCGAGGATTGGGTAGGACCGGAATATGCTGAAACCGTCACACCTCGGCTCATCAACAGCCGGGCCGCCTCTATCTTCGGCGGCGCCAAAGAAGTGCAGAAAAATATTGTTGCGAAGGTGGTGTTGGGGCTTTAGGTCACCACCTCCGCGGTCTCAACTGTTTTAAGGGGCCACCCGATCCAGTGGCCATGCACCCGAGACGTGGACTTCGGACAAGCTCACAACTTCTCCAGCCTCGTTGCGATTGAAGACCCAACCTAAACCCAGGCTTGAGTCGAAAGCGTTTTCCGATTGTGCAACGAGGGTGGTGATATCAAAGTCGTTGTTGCCGCCACTCAGGGAGTATCGGGGCGTGCGCTTGAGGATGAGTTCGCCATTCTCGAGCGTTACCTCTGCGGTCACCGGGCGATTGCCCCAGAAGCCTCGGTAAAGTCCTGCGTATTCTTCTAAAACTTCGTCAGGCACAGAAACGGCTTTCTTTTCAGATTGGTCCAGCTCGCCGGTGTAGTGGCGTTGTCCAGCTTTAGATTCGTTACACACAACCTCGTACATGGTTGCGTCCGGTAGTAGCACCAGGTCTATCGTCGCTTCTACCGACCCGTCAACAAACGTATCGGGATCCGTGTACGTCACTTCAAGTTTCATGCGACCATAACTGACGCGCGTGTATCGCTCTGTTATATGCAGCTTCTCGGTGTGCTGGTGTCCTTTTTGTGTAAGCCAGGTTTTGCCGTTAAACCCATTGCTCTCTACTACCAGCGTATCGCCTTCCCATCGACCGATTGAGTAACCCATCCAACTGGGCAAAGCGGTTTCTGCCTCCAGTTGGCGGCCGTCCAGGTAGATTTGACGGTGTGTCATATCTTCGTTCAGAACAGCGATGATCTCGGGGTGTTGTACGATCCGGCGCATGCCGCCTGCAATGCCCTCCGCGGCCCAGGAGCCCGGTCCTGTGGGTAGGCAAGCCAGGCGGGGATCGCTTCTGTAAAAATTGGCTTTTGCTGCGGCCAAGGCGTCCTGCGCCCAACCGCGAAGTTGGGATGAGTCGTACAGACTGCCGTTGGCGTTGACGGGTACCCACAACCCCGACAGATCTATTCGATCTTCCTTGGTTTTTGGTACTGCCGCTGCCAGGTTGGCTTTGCCATCATCGGTGCGCGGTACCTGAGGATTTTTCCAGTCGAACCACTGGGCGTAGAGTGGCGAGGTTAACGTTATCGCCGTCATGATCGCTAAAAATTTTCGCATCAGACCCCTCCTGTTTGAGTATATTACTGCATTCATCGAGCCTGAGGAGGGGTTGCCCACCATGTATCTACGATTAGCCGCTGGCATCATTGCGTTGATCCTTGCCATCAGCGCTCATGCTCATCATGCATTTTCGGCCGAATTCGACGTCGCCCGTCCGGTAAACCTGACCGGTCCGGTGGTGGAAATCGAGTGGACCAATCCGCATGCGTGGATGCATATAGAGACGCAGGACGAGGAAGGTAATGCGCAGCGATGGGCAGTTGAGTTGGTGGGTATAAACGGACTTGTGAGATTCGGTTTTACCCGCAAGACGGTGAAGGTCGGCGAAGTATTAACGGTTGAAGGCTTTGGTGCCCGCAACGGCAGTAACACCGCTAATGCATCTTCGATAAAGCGGGCTGAAACCGGCGAGACGTTGTGGGCAAGTCAGGTGCCGCGGAGATAGGCTAGCGCCGTCCAAACTATTCCTTGTAGCCACTTTTGATGCGCACTGGGAAATTAATAAATGCATCAGCGGACTCTTCCGGCGGGTTCTGACCGCGATATAATGGCCGGTCAAATTTACTGGGGTTAAAAATGAGCGAGACACGCGTTGAGCGCAGTGGCCTGCAAGTCGCAAAAGTTTTGGACGATCTGGTTGCAAACGAGGTGCTACCCGGCACTGGTGTTGCCGTGGACGACTTTTGGCAAGGATTGGCGGAGGCGCTCGCTGAACTGGGTCCCCGGAACAAAGAACTTCTGGCACGCCGGGATGAACTGCAAGAGCAGATCGATCAATACCACCTTGAGCGCAAAGGCCAACCGCTGGAAGCGGATCAGTATAAAGCCTTCCTGAAAGAGATTGGCTACCTGCTGGAAGAACCCGCGGATTTCACGATCGGAACTCAAAACGTCGATCCGGAGATTTCTCAGATTGCAGGGCCGCAGCTTGTGGTGCCTGTAATGAACGCGCGCTTTTCTCTGAATGCCGCAAACGCCAGGTGGGGCAGCTTGTACGATGCCCTGTACGGCACCGATATCCTGCCGGAGGAGCCGGGCAGGGAGAAAGGCACAAGCTATAACCCAGCCCGCGGTGAATTGGTTGTCGCGCGAGCGACGGAATACCTG
The DNA here is from genome assembly GCA_965227885.1 of Candidatus Azotimanducaceae bacterium. Lineage (GTDB taxonomy): Bacteria > Pseudomonadota > Gammaproteobacteria > Pseudomonadales > Azotimanducaceae > UBA4421. Next base: position 4,888,298 of record OZ245781.1, on the reverse strand, counting down.
GATTCGATCGTGCCTTTAGAAGGTGCGAGTCACGGAGATGTGACCGCGTACGGTATTGGCGCTGACAGTAGCGGTCAGCGACAGCTGCGTGCGTTGACATCGGACGGTGGTAACACCGGTCTTGTAGATCCTGGTCAGTTTGTCGGCTATGTCAACGAAGATGAACCCAGTTCCATTCTTCTGAAGCACAACAACCTCCATGTCGAAATACAGATAGACAAAAACGATCCGGTGGGGGCAGTGCATCCCGCGGGTGTTAAAGATGTTGCGCTCGAGTCGGCGGTCACGACTATTCAGGACTGTGAAGACTCAGTCGCTGCTGTCGACGCAGAAGATAAAGCGGTTGTCTATGGAAACTGGCTGGGATTGATGAAAGGCACCCTGGAAGAGCGGCTTGAGAAAGACGGGCGGGAAATTGTGCGCAAGCTGAATCCCGACCGGGAGTTCACGGATGCACAAGGTAATCCGCTAACCCTTCACGGCAGATCTGTGCTGTTAGTTCGCAACGTGGGACATCTCATGACGACGGATGCCGTCCTCGATGGCGAAGGTAACGAGATTCCTGAAGGATTCCTGGATGGATTTGTGACGTCGGCAGCTGCGATACATGACATTAAGGGCTTGGGTGAGCACCGCAATTCGCGAACAGGTTCCGTATATATCGTTAAACCGAAGATGCATGGTCCAGAAGAAGTGGCATTGGCGGTTGATCTTTTTGCGAAGGTTGAAGCGACTCTGGGTCTTGAAGCGAACACCCTCAAAATCGGTGTGATGGATGAAGAGCGTCGTACTTCGATCAACCTCCGTGCGTGTGTGTATGAAGCGCGAGATCGTATCGTCTTTATCAACACCGGTTTTCTCGATCGTACGGGTGATGAAATCCACACCAGCATGCAGGCGGGTGCGGTACTTCGCAAAGAGGTCATCAAGCAGCAGCCTTGGATCCTGGCGTACGAAGATTCCAACGTGGATGTGGGGCTTGCTACCGGGTTCAGAGGCCGCGCGCAAATCGGTAAGGGTATGTGGCCGAAGCCTGACGAGATGGCGGAGATGTTGGAAGCCAAATCCGGCCACCCGAATGCAGGTGCAAACACCGCCTGGGTTCCTTCACCTACCGCCGCAACGTTACACGCGCTGCACTACCATGAAGTGAGTGTTGCCTCGCGTCAGGAAGAACTGGAGAAGCGTGTACCCGCCAGCGTGGATGAAATTTTGCGCATTCCTCTATTGGCAGGAGAAAACCTTTCCGCGCAGGATGTGCAGGCTGAACTGGACAACAACGCACAGGGCATCTTGGGCTACGTAGTACGCTGGATTGACCAAGGCATTGGCTGCTCCAAAGTGCCGGACATCAATGACGTTGGTTTGATGGAAGACCGGGCCACGTTGCGCATATCAAGCCAGCACATCGCCAACTGGTTGCATCACGGCATCTGTTCGGAAGAACAGGTGCGCGAGACCATGCAGCGTATGGCCGCAGTGGTTGATCAGCAGAATGCGGGTGATGCGGCTTACCGCAACATGGCCCCCAACTTCGATGACAGCGTTGCGTTTCAGGCGGCTTGTGATCTCGTGTTTGCGGGTAGGGTACAGCCGAATGGCTACACTGAACCGGTGTTGCACGCGCGACGCCGTGAGGCCAAAGCTAAATACGGCGCCTGAGCGCTGGCTAAATTGCCGTGATGGCACTACCATCACGGCATAAGCGGCGATTAACCGCCCCCAGGAATAAGAAGGCATGCGTAAAACACACCACTAAGACACTCTTTTTTTCTTAATAGTCTTGGAGGTGTGTTGTGCCGTCATCACCCTTTGTCGCGCTACGCGACGTTACCTACACCTATACATCTGCCAGCGAACCCTTGTTTCGCGGCCTAACCGCGCACTTTCCGAACGGATTTACCGGCGTGATGGGCGCCAACGGTGCGGGCAAGTCAACGCTGTTGCGGCTTGTTGCTGGGGAGCTGGACCCGACCGGAGGGAACGTAGAAGGTGTCGCCGACGCTGTGTACTGCGTGCAAAGAACGGATGTCCCGCCCAACTTATTTGAGGATTTTCTGGAAGACTGGTCTGCCAGCGCCGCCGAGTTAAAAGCAAAACTGGGCATCGAATTCGACTTTGCCAGCAGGTGGTCATCTCTGAGCCACGGAGAGCGTAAGCGCGCGCAGATTGGTTGTGCCCTCTGGCAATCGCCATCGATTCTGTTGGTGGATGAGCCTACCAATCACATAGACCGAGAAGCTCGCGACCTGTTGCTGGATAGTCTGCGTCACTTCGATGGTGTGGGCCTGATTGTCAGTCACGATCGCGATCTGCTTGATCAACTTTGCGTGCAGTGCATATGGATTGAGGGTGGTGGCGCGCATGTGTATCCCGGAGGCTACACCCAGGCCAGAACGCTTCGGGAAGCTGAACGAAACCGGGCGATCAAACAGCGAGACAAGCTCAAACAAGAAAAGAAACGTCTGCACCGTGAACTGACGAACAGGCGCCAAGTCACGGCAAACGAACACAGCGTTCGTTCCAAACGGGGGCTCGCGAAGAAGGACAGCGATGCGCGCGAGAAGATCGATCGGGCGCGAGTGAGTGACGGGGGTGCAAACAGCTCTTTAAAGCAGATGCAGCAGCGCGTGCAAAATGCGGATGCACAGTTGGCAGATGCCACCGTAGCTAAAGAATACGCAACGGGCATCTGGTTGGAGGGTTCGACATCGCGGCGGGATGTAGTTCTAAATCTGGCCGCGGGTGAAATTGAGCTCGGCGTGGGCAGGCGGTTGCGCTGGCCGGACCTTGTCGTGAAACCACAGGATCGAATCGCTTTGACAGGGGCTAACGGGGCGGGTAAGTCCAGCTTTCTTCGGCGGGCATTGCAGCACATGAATGTTGAACCCGAACGTGTGCTCTACCTGCCCCAGGAGATATCTGCAGACGAAGCCGAGGAAATTCTCGATCGTGTGAGGCACCAGGATAAGGTTCAGTTGGGCCAGATCATGAACATTGTGAGCAGGCTGAACTCTCGCCCGGCCCAATTGTTGGAAAGCGGCGAGCCCAGCCCTGGTGAAGTACGTAAGCTGCTCCTCGCTTTGGGTATGGCGGGTAAGCCACATGTCATTATTCTGGATGAGCCGACGAATCACCTCGACCTGCCGTCTATTGAGTCGTTGGAAGAAGCGCTCAAGGCTTGCCCCTGTGCGTTGCTTGTGGTCAGTCACGACGAACGTCTGATTAAAGCTGTACAGGCGGTGAAGTGGGGTTTCAGTGTCGATCGTGATGGGACAACCACCATTACACCAGACCCAACAAACAACCCCGTCGTATGAAGACTCTTTCCAACCTATTCAGGTCTTACACTGACGATACCTAGGCTAAAAATCGACTAGGACCGACTTTATGCACGAATAGTTTAAGATGATAAATAAGGCAGCGAGGTCGACAATTCTTATGGATCAGAGAGTTAACCACACCAATCGGCATTTAACCTCCAAAAACCGACGCATTCGGTCTATTCAGTGTTAGGCGTCTAGGATGGCATCTGCCACGGATTTCGACGATCCAAACAATCCTATTTACCGAATCGAACAGGATTCGGAAATCTATCTAATAATTCTCGTTTACTCGCTAGGAGTGATGTCCCTATCTCTGCTAGTAACATCCATCAGAAACACAGTGAAAGCTTGGACTCGAACACGAGAGCTTACATCTCTTAGTTTTCTACAAGTAATGCTGGGTACTTACTGGACCAAGTCATTTCCAGTATCAAAATACCCTGAATTGAAATCTTCCGACTCTAACCTCAACTGGGCTATCCGAGTGTTCGTGGTAGCCTTTATGCTCTTCAGCTTCTATTACCTAATTGGCAAGGAGTTTTTCGATGCGTTCTTCGGTTTCGGATAGAACGACGCCTAACGTGCATATATGGACTCCGTTTTCAAATATTTGTTATCGCATGTTTTTTCTCCTAGTTGTCACGGTTGATCGAAGATGGATGCCATTCGTATATTCGGCCTTTCGACGATTGCGTCTGTTCTGCGCAATCCGGCCCTAGATGAGTATCCGCACTTACCCCGCCTAACGTTGAAACGATCTCTTTAGTCCATGCACGTTATCGGCCTTTGAATAAGCACGGATCAACCGTGCTGTAATCTAACCTCTATGCATTTCCAGGTTAGCTATCAAATTTCAATTGATGGTCACCATCAAATTCGCCACCGCGCACACTTAAAGCCCACACCATGCGCGCCATCTTGTTCGCCACTGCTACTGCAGCTTTGTTGTGACCAATGCGCCGCTCTGTTTCCAGCACCCAACGTTCAAACGCCGACAGTGGCTTATCCCCCGTAAACTTGCGCTTCACTGCCAGGATTACCGAACGTCCTCCGTGGATGTACAGTACTCTCAGCTGTGTGTCGCCTGCTTTTGTGATGCGCCCCAACTTCCTCTTCTGACCTGAACTGTGCTCTCGCGCTGTCAGACCCAACCAACTACTGAACGAACGACCTCGACGAAACGCCTTGATGTCGGGCACCCGACTGACCGTCGCCGTCGCAATCATCACGCCAACACCCGGTACCGTCATGAGCGATTGGGTTGTTACATCTGTCTTGGCAATCTCCTTCAACTGAACATCTAACGCCTTAACTCGTTCGCTCACACTCAACAGTTCTTCCACAATCCCGATCACCGTCTTGTGCATCACTTGGGGGAGCTGATCTATCGTGGCCATCACTTGCCCTGCAAAATCCCGACAGCCGCGGGGCAGCACAATGCCGAACTCACAAAACAAGCTGCGAAGTTCATTCATGCACCCTGTGCGTGACTTGACCCAGCGGGTTCGAATCGTATGCAGAGACTGCAATGCCTGCTGCGCTTCACTTTTCACCGCCACTGCAAACAGCTCTTTGTCTCGATCTGCTCTTATCAACGCATCTGCATCTCCAGCATCTGTTTTACTTCTACGTACGTAAGGCTTCACATAGCGCGGATGCAGGATCTTAACTTCGTGTCCCTGTCCCAGAGCGACCCGCCCCCAGTGGTGACACGTGGCGCAACCTTCCATCACCAAACGTATCGGTTCACTCGTCTTCAGATACTCCTGAAACTCTGAACGGTTGAGGCGCCTGCGATCGCTGATCTTTCCCGCGCGATTGGTGATGGAGAGTTGAAAAACTGTTTTTGAAAGATCGACTGAGACTGCGTTAAGCTGCATGTGGACTCCCTGAGGCCGGTAAGTTGAAACAAACTTCTTGGTACTTTAGATACCGTTATCGGATCGACCATTGTGTCAGGTCATTTTGGCCCTGGGAGTCCATCTCAACATTGAACCCGACCGCCTATTGGTCACTCCGTTTGCAATCGGTCGCTACGCTCCCAGCAAACTCGCGCCCAATATACGGCGGCGGGTTAACATCGTGTTAGGCGTCTACTAGACATGCATCAGTCAAATTGGATCGTGCATCTAGACGCTTCTTCAGAATCAGCAGTCACTAAAATCCAAACCAAGCTATTCAACTTATTTCCTACACCTCCTCACACCTCAACAATAAAGACATACTATAAAGGTGCGTATGCAGTTGCTTTCTCACTGACTCATTCAGAAGATCTTGCTTGGGAGCTATTGGTTTACGATATTCTTGGTACTGCTCAAAACCTAGGTGGGCCGTGGACTCTTCTAGGCAATGTGGACGACGATCTCTCGGGCTTACTACCTTATGGTGAAGGCACCACAATAAAAGTTCCCGGTATCACAATGCTTCAATGGAACATACATAAATGACGACGCCTAACGTGCAGTTGAACCCGATCCTTGACTGCGAGTTCCTTTCGCTGCCGCTCCAGTCACCCGCCGTCAAGTCCGGGTTAACATGGTGTTAGGCGTCAGGCGAGATGATCCTATGAACCAACAATCAGTTTCTAATCTTATTCAAGCTCTATCGTCTATAGCAGTACTTATCGGACTCGTATTAGTTATCTGGGAGCTACAGCAATCAAGAGAGATTGCTCGTGTCGAACAACAGACAGCTGGATACGTGCTCTTTGAGGATGGTGTTAAATCTTTAATGGGAGAGCATGCCGCTGCAGCTCTTGCGAAAGCCTGCGAGTTTCCAGGCGATCTAACAATCGAAGATATGATCGTCCTAGATCAAGCTTTTATCGTGATAGTTGGTAGGATGCGTTCTCTTTTACGCGCAAAAAACGTATCTGAGGAGTTCACTCCTGTGGATTGGCGTGCGTGGCAAGGGAATTTCAGCGCTATTTTTTCAACCGAATACGGCCGATGGTGGTGGACACGAGTAGACTGGGAACCAGAGATAATGGAGGCCGGTAATCGATACCTTGAAAATGTTGAGATCGTACCTTGTGCGACGTACTACGATGGATACCGGCGTAGTTTCAATGACGCCTAACAAGTGCATGGACTGGACGGCTGACAGCCGTGCTCGTTTCGCTTCCGCTCCACTGCGCCTATGTCAAACGCCAGTCATACAGCGGTGTTAGGCGCCCAAGACTGACACTATCAGTTATCGATGTATCTTCGTAAGCTAATCATCCGACATTCAATCTTTCCGTCATGGACACTCAAAAACTTTTAACCTGGATACAAATAATCACCAGTGCGTTCGTACTCGCTGGTTTAGTGCTCGTAGTTTGGGAGCTACAACAATCAAGAAACATTGCCCACGCTCAACTAATTAGTGATGGCTACAGCCAAGCAGCTCAAATCCATACCTCACTTTTCGGAGAAAACGCATCAGAGGTCCTGGCTAAATCGTGCTCTAGCCCAGAAGCACTAACGGACGGAGAGATGCAAATTCTAATGAGAGTACATCTCGCGCATCTAAACCTTGCTAGAAAAAACTACGAAATCGATATCAATACCAACCTTACACATAACTCTTGGCAAGACGAAGCTCGGCTAAATATATCCGGCATGCTTTCCTGTGAACCAGGTCGGGCTATGTGGAAAATATTCAGCCCGCAACTTCCTAATGGCTTCCAAAAACTAGGCCAGGAAATTCTTGAAGGAACACAAGGCAATAGAGGAATTGCTGATTTGGTCGAGGAGGTTATGGCGAACGACGCCTAACGTGCAGTTGAACTGGACTGGGAACCTCCCTCGATAAAGTGGACACCTCAACCAAACGAGGTGTTTATGCCCAAAGCAAACAAACCCAGAAGACTCTTCAAATATTCTGTTGAGTACAAAGCCACTGCAGTGGCTTTGTCTAATCTGCCAAACGTACAAATCCAAGATGTCGCTCATTCACTGGACATCCACCGTAAGCTTCCCCGTCAAGAGGACAGTTCATAACTAGAGGTTCCGGCGTTTCTAAGCGCCGCCGGAACCGAGACGGAGGTATCCGTCCAAGGCTCCGATGCGGCCGTTCTTCGTTGTATATCTGCATCCAGTCTGTTGTGATCGCTCGAACTTGCTCCAGGTCGGTGAACAGATAAGCGTTCAGAACCTCATTTCGATACGTCTTGTTGAACCGCTCGATGTACGCATTCTGATTTGGTTTGCCAGGTTGAATGTATCGAAGCTCAACACCTTGGTCCTCACACCAGCTAGATGAACTCTGGACCGTTGTCTACTCGCAATGCCTCTGGCCCACCTCGAACGCCGGCAAGTTGCTCAAGCGTTCGAACCACACGTCCACCAGGAATCGAGGTGTCGACCACGATGTTCAGAACCTCTCGCACTCCGTCGTCGATGATGTTCAAAGTTCGAAAGCGTTTGCCTGAGTACAGCGCATCACTCATGAAGTCTAACGACCAGATGTGATTTACCTTCTCAGGCGCATCCAGAGCTTGTCTCGGTCGATCTGGAAGCCGTCGCTTCTTTCGTCTTGGCAAATTCAGCCCCATCGCCTTGTAAACGCGATAAACACGTTTGTGGTTCCAGGGTTTGCCTTGCCACTTCAACGCGTCAAAACACAACCAGAAGCCCCAACGTGGATGCTTTTCTACAAGGCCGTTCAGCGCATCAATCACTTCACCATCGTCCTTATCGACCACTTTTCGGTAGTACGCAGAACGAGAGAGTCTGATCGCTCTGCACGCTCTGGCTTTGCTCAAGCTATGTTCGGCCACCAAGTAATCAACGGCTTCCCGTTTCTCTGGCGGCCTCAGAGCTTTTTGTCGATCAGATCCTTCAGGGCTGTGTTCTCCAATGCCAAGTCTGCATACATTTTTTTGAGCTTGGCGTTTTCCTCTTCCATTTCTCGCAACCGTTTCAGTTCCGAGGCGCTCATGCCGCCGTACTTGCTTTTCCAGTTGTAATAAGTCGCGTCGCTGATGCCGTGTTTACGACACACCTCTTTCACCGGCATACCGGCGTCGGCTTCGTTCAAGATCGCAATGATCTGGGTTTCTGTGAATCGAGATCGTTTCATTCAAGTCTCCTGCCATTTCAAAAATGCCAGAAAACTCTAGGTTTAACATGTCTCTTTTCAGGGGAAGCTGACGCCACCCCTTCATGTTGTCTCGTTGGCGCAAGCAAGTCCGTGATGGGGAAATTGTGGCGAAAAAGAAACAACCCCTCGACCCAAAAGTCGAGGCCGAACTCAAAGAACTCAAACAGCTAAAGAAAGACTACAAACAGCTGCAGATGGAGCATGAACTCCTAAAAAAGGCCATCGAGTTCATTTCCAAAAAACGTCAGATGTCTTCGAATTCATCGACTCCCAAAAAGAAGTGAACTCAGTCTCCGCGATGTGCAGACTCTACGGCGTTTCTCGCTCTGGCTATTACGCTTGGAAGCAACGTAAGCCATCGCCGCGTACACAATCCAATCAGCTGCTACTCCGTGAGATCAAAACACTCTTCAAAGACAGTGATGAATCTTATGGCAGTCCGCGCATCCATGGCGTCTTGCAACAACAAGGACAGTTTGTTGGTCGCAACAGGATCGCACGAATCATGCGGGAACACGGCTTAAAAGCCCGTTCTGCACGGATCTACAGAGCCAATCCAGGTCACCATGCGTTCTACGCAACTTTCGAGAACAAATCACTGAAAACACTCGCCACAGCACCAGATCGAGTCTGGGTTGGTGATGTCACCTATCTTAGAGTCGGTAAGCAACGTCGCTATCTTGCTGTGGTCATGGACAAATACTCGAGACGCATTATCGGTTGGGCTTGGGGCAAAGACCGAACTGCACAACTCACTCTGAAAGCATTGAACCGAGCAGTACGTAATCGACGACCTAGACCTGGACTGATATTCCACAGTGATCGCGGTATCGAATACAGCGCTTTTGTCTACCGAGACCGGCTTATCAAACTCGGTATCACACAGAGCATGAATCGCCCTAGGTACATGAACGATAACGCTTTCATGGAATCGTTTTCCATAGCTTCAAATCAGACAAGTACCATGGACGAAACTACTCATCTATCGAACAGCTTTATCAGGTCGTCAAAGCCTATTTACCGTTCTACAATCGCATCCGTGCACACACATCACTGGGATGCTTATCTCCCATCGCCTATGAACAAGCTAACTAATACGTGTCCACTTTTTCGGGTAACCATCCCCGCCTATTGGTCACTCCGTTTGCATTCGGTCGCTTCGCTCCCAGCGAACTCGTGCACAATATACGGCGGCGGGTTAACGTAGTGTTAGGCGTCTATGGACATCAATCGAGGTTATAGAATGAAAAGAGATTGGCTTTCAATTATTGGCAATTTCGCGATTGTCCTGAGCCTATTGTTTGTCGGTTATCAAGTTCAGCAAGATCGTCAGATTGCGGCGGCTCAACTTCATCTACAAACCTGGCTCTCAATATCTTCTTGGCAAACTTCAATGATGGGCGAAAACCCCTCTATTGCTTTGTCTAGGGTTCTGGAAGACCCTGAATCTCTAACTATGGATGATGTACATACAGCCAACTGGTATGTAGCAACCTACCTGAATTTTCTTAATCACTTCGCGAGATTAAAGGACCTAGGACTGGATCCAGGACAGTTCACGATGGAGCAGGCCGCTCGAAGTTCTGGAAAAGAACTAGGTGAAAACCCGCTGACAAGGGCTGTACTGAAAGAAATAGATATCGACCCTCGTTGGCGGGAAATTCTACTCGAGGAGGCTAATATCGCCGATCCTAGTGAACACAAGAGTCAAACCCTCCGCATACTCCGAGAGGCAAAAAGAAGCAAAACCTCTGAATGACGCCTAACGTACAGTTGAACTGGACTGCCTATCTGTCACTTCGTTTGCATTCGCTCGCTGCGCTCCCGGCAAACTCGCGCCCAATGTACGGCGGCGGGTTAACATAGTGTTAGGCGGCTTGGAAAGATTTGCAGAGACCAAAGGTGGCAATAAACTATCAGGTGCGCATTTTGAGCAAGTTGAGTAATACACTACAGATATTCGCGAACTTAGGAATACTCGCAGGGCTTGTACTAGTTGGTGTACAGATAAATCAAAGCAACAACATTGCTCAAGCAAACCTCGTTTCCGCGTATTACCAACAACAAAACTCATTTCTCATGTCGAAGATGGGTGAAAATCCCTCAGCAGCTGTAGCGACGGCCTTGGTTTCTCCAGAAAATCTCACCGCTGAACAGGTAGAAGTTCTAATTGCTGAGGTCCATTGGCGAGTATCAATGATCGAGCACAACACAATTCTGGAAGATTTCGGAGTTCTCGGTACTGGCTGGAGAGCTGAAATACCTGAGCACGCATATTTCATCGGGAGCACACCAGTATTACGCGACTACTTTTTGGCTTTATGTACCCGACAGAACTTCGCTATAGGCGCACTCTGCGATCAAGCACGGTCCGTTTCTCCGACTATCCTCATTGAAACCCACGCTACCCTCTCGGAGCGAGCCAAAGAATATGCAAACAAAGGTATCAATGCGCCGCTTAACGAATAGTTGGGGCCAGTTAGCTGCTGCCTCCGTTCGCTGCCGCTCCTGTCGTTGCCAGCAACCGGCCGCTCAACATAGTGTCAGGCGTCTTTTAAAGGTGATCCATGGCTCAGCGTGAGAATATCTTGTGGGACATTCTATCCCTGATGCGTAACAACACAGCCGAATGGACACAGACAACAGGTCGCCGAGACCCTGAGCGGCATGAGGAGGAAAACTCATATGCAATCAATCAACGTTAAGCACTACGAACTCCGCAATCAGATCACTCATAGAGGAAAATCATGTACTACCGATGAGGCACTCTCATCTACGCGAATTGCCGAGGAGCTAATCGAATATGTTGTATCTCTTGTCAAGTAGACGCCTAACGTGCATTTGAACCCAACCGCCTTTCGCGTACTCCGTTTGCATTCCGTCGCGACGTGCCCGGCAAACTCGTACCCGATTTACGGCGTCGGGTTATCATAGTGTTAAGCGGCTGTTGTGAGCGAGTCCAGCAAAATGAATAAAAAAGCAAAAAACATAGTTGATTGGGTTCAGGTAGTTACCGGAATTGGTGTAATAATCGGTCTAATTTTAGTGATCGTGGAAATTAGACAATCGCGAGAAATTGCACGCCTACAGATTATCAGCTCAGATTTTTCAATTACCGCCAACGAGCGGTTTACCATGATGGGTGAAAACTTAGCTGACGTTATGGCAAAGGCCTGCGAGGACCCAAACGAAATATCACACTCGGATTGGCTGATAATTAGCTCACGATACGCCGAGGTGTTGAATCGAATTAGGCGCGGATACGCGTACAGCCGTAATTCCACCATCTACTCTGACTTTGACTGGCAACGTTGGACTATCAATTTTCAATTAATATTCGCTACAAAACCCGGGCAAGAGTGGTGGTCACAACAAACTTGGGTTGAACCGGAAATACGCAAGATCGGAAACGAGATGCTCGAACAGCTCGATGTTGAGCAACTCGAATGTCAGACCAGCTACAGAACAGCGATGGGTAACATGGAAGGAAACAAATCAGTAGCTCCATAACAAGTAGTTGGATTGGACGAGTTACCGTCCGTTCCCTTATACGAATGCGCTTCGCGCAATGTCGCACAAAACTCTCTCCCGCCCACTCGCACCTCAACTTGGTGCTAGGCGTCTCAAAAAGGTCTTTACAGACGTCAAGCTCTACTGAATCATGCTGATTCACAAAAGGAGACACTATGTCTGCATTCGAAAACGCGAAGAGATTCTTCGATGCTTGCGAAGCTCCCTCAGGATGGGATGGGTGTAAACAATTCGTTTCCAATGGAGCAACCTTCCAGGCACAGAGTGAGCCAATCGCAGAGATAGATACTGTTGAGGGATACTGCGAGTGGATGAAGGCATTTGGCACCGTCACTGCGGCAGGGGCAACCTACGATCTACATACTGCAGCTTGGGATGAATCAACTCGGACGGCTACATTTTTCGCTACCTATGATGCCACTCATGTTGGAGAGGGTGGTCCTGTCCCGCCGACTGGCCAATCCACGAGCTCTCACTATGTATACGTCTTGACCATGGATACCTCAAACAAAGTTTGTGCATTTACAAAAATCTGGAATGCGCCATGGGCTATGCGGGAGCTTGGTTGGGCTTAGAATCAAACGACACCTAACGTGTAGTTGAAAAACTGTTTTTGATAGATCTACTGATACTGCGATAAGCTGCATGTGGACTTCCTGAGGCCGGTAAGTTGAAACAAACTTTTTGGTACTTTAGATACCATTATCGGACCGACCATTGTGTCAGGTCATTTTGGCCCTGGGAGTCCATCTCAACATTGAACCCGTCCACTTATTCGATCGCCATCTTCGATGGCGCCTTAGTAGTGCATTTGGTTGCGCAGGATTCCGGAAAGCCCCGCGGACACATATACGGCGAAGGGTCAACACAGCGTTAGCCGGTTGGCAAAAACACTCATACTCCTTCATGATCTTTTCGAACCTGCGGTCGTATATTGATTAGCGTATGTCTAACTACATCGACGGATTTGTTTTCGCCGTACCTCGCGAGCAATTGGACGCTTATCAGAAGCTGGCAAAATCTGTAGCGGAGTTATGGAAAACCCACGGGGCTTTGGATTATCGTGAATATATCGTTGATGACGCTACTCGCGATGGGACGGGTTCCTTTGAAGTCGTATCCTCTGCCTGGGAGGATGAAGCGATAGTTTTCGGCTGGGTCGAGTTCGAAAGTCGGGAGATGCGCGATCTTGTAAACGCGCGTGTGGCCTCTGATCCGCGGGTGCCCTCGAGCGAAGCGTTACTCGAAGTTGGATTCGATCCAAGCAGTATGCTCTATGCTGGATTTCGGGCGTTTGTAAAGGGTACACCAAGGTAATGGAACTGCGAGGCGTCGAGACATACATTTCAATGTGCTTAGGCGTATAGAGTGCAGCGGAATCAGATCAAAGTTTTTGTCGTCTCAGTGGGTTTGCTCCTAGGGTATTTCGCGCTTACCAACCACGTTAATCTCTACCCATGGAACAATTTGAGTGCTGCGGGACCTCAGCTTCACAGTACACTTGCAGGTATTGTTCCCTTCACGGTTTGCGTAGCCCTTGTCCTTGGTTGGCGCCGAATTGGCGTATGGGTTTCTGTTGTCTGGTCTACAGTGTGGCTTCTTCTTCAGCTCCGTCAGTGGTGGCTTCCCTATCTGTTTGGTCCCACCACACTACACTCCAACTTCGATTGGTATTTCTCTAACGGCTACATCGAAACAACTAGTTTTTTGCCCGCATCCATAGGTCCTGTGCCAGACGCACAGCACATAGTCTTACAAACTCTTTCGGTAGTGGTTGTTGTCTTCGCAATCAGGCTTTTGCTCGTTGAAAACCAAAGAAACGAAAATGAAGACGCTTAACAGTTGCACTGAACTACCTTCTCTTTCGCCATTCCATCTGGGACTAATAAATGAGGCTGAACAAACTCTCTGATTCCCTCCAAATCTTAGGAAACATCGGACTGGTAGTTGGTCTCATATTCGTGGGAATACAGCTTTACCAGGACCGCCAACTAAAGTTAGCTGAACTGAGAGCCGCTCACTTTGAAGCGCGGATCATGGCGAATTCCGCCGCAATGGGGGATGCCCCCTACAAATCGATAGTGAGGGCTGCAACCGACCCCGAATCTATGACCGCTGAAGACGCTTACATCTTTCTGCTGAACTTGGACAATTGGCGTTCTTTAGATTTGCGTTCAGCATCGCTGGAAAGGCTGGGACTCTACACGGAGAGCTGGCAGGAATACTCCGGTTTAATTCTCGAAGCACAGACCTCAATGGGTGTTCGAGATACTCGCAGGTGGGTTGAGGGAGGCACCAACTATCCTCCCGCATTTAAGGAAAAAGTAGAAGAATTGCTAAACGATCCAACACAGCTCAACGGTTTTCGTGAGCGCTTAGAGTGGATGCTCGGAGAGAATCAAACGAGTGATTAGCATTCGAAACTAGCAAGACATGCCACTCTCTTGGCAAATTCGGGCCATGCGTAAACCTAATCTTTCAGCCTGAAATAAACCAACCACTCCGCAACCAGGGCTGGAGCAATGTCGTCATCTTCTATTTCGACGGCGACATCCAGATATCCCAGCACCCCGTGGTGACCTTTGTTTTCAAGCTTTTTGAGCTCAAAACGACCGCGTACGTTTGTATCGACCATCACAGGTTGAACAATCCGTACCCGGTCAAAGCCGTAGTTCAGGATGTAGGCGATGTCCTCTTCTCTGAGATCTATGCTGCGGAACATCTTGCTGAGCAGCGATATGACAAGGGAACCTTGGGCAATGGTTGTGCCGAACGCACCTTCCGCAGCAGCCCGCTCTGGGTCTGTGTGTATCCACACGTCTTCTCCGGTGGTTGCGGCGTGGGTATCGATCAGGCCTTGATCGATGAGCACCCAGTCAGAAACGCCGAGTTCCTTACCGACCATGTTTTCCAGGTTCTGCAATGTGGTCATATGCACCCTCAGTGTTCTGTGGTCTTTCTCAGTGGTCGTGTGGACTTTCCACGCCTTTAGGAATGCGGATGTTGTCTACCAGAGCTACAACATTGTCGGGAACCGGTGCCGTCATTCTCGAGACCACAATCGCCACGGCAAAATTGATCAAGGCGCCGATCATACCAATTCCTTCTGGCGAGATTCCAAACCACCAGTGTTCTGCAGTGTTGAGCTCCGGTGCCAGGAACTTGAAGTGCACAATGTACCAGAGGGTGAAGAGCAGACCGGTGACCATCCCTGCAATAGCCCCGAGGTTGTTTGTGCGTTTATCAAAAATCCCGAGCAGGATTGCCGGGAACAGAGATGCGGCGGCTAAGCCGAAGGCAAACGCGACCACCTGCGCGACAAAACCGAATGGATAGATACCGAAATACCCTGCGATCACAATCGCCGTGGCGGCGCTGATCCGGGCGTACAGAAGTTCTCTTTTATCGCTCAAACCTTGGGCAAAAGTTTTCTTGATCAGGTCGTGGGACACCGAAGCGGATATCACCAATAGCAAGCCCGCGGCCGTAGACAATGCGGCGGCTAATCCACCCGCAGCAACCAGCGCGATCACCCAGGCGGGCAAGGCAGCAATCTCCGGGTTGGCCAGGACCATAATGTCGCGGTCGACGTAAACCTCGTTTTTTGACTCGGTTGTCACGTTGGTCACATCCCGTGACCCATCGGCGCGACGTTCTTCCGCGTATTGGGGGTTCCCTTCAAACGCAGCACCTGGGTGATACTGGATGCGGCCATCACCGTTTTTGTCCTGCCAGCCAATGAGACCGATGTCTTCCCAGCTTTTGAACCAGGGGGCGACATCGGTGTAGGCCGTGTTGTGTACAGTGTCGACAAAGTTGAGGCGGGCAAATGCGCCTACCGCAGGGGCCGTGGTGTAAAGAATGGCGATGAACAGCAGCGCGTAGCCAGCCGACTTTCGTGCGTCGGATACCTTGGGTACGGTGAAAAAGCGGACGATCACGTGCGGCAGGCCAGCGGTTCCGATCATCAGCGCCATGGTGATGGCAAATACATCGATGGTCGACTTGGAGCCATCGGTATAGGGCGCGAAACCCAGATCCACCAGCGTTTGATCTAACTTGTCCAGCACAGACAGCCCGCTGCCATCCGCCACCTCAGCACCCAGTCCGAGCTGAGGTAGAGGCACGCCGGTAATCAGGATGGAAATGAAAATTGCGGGCACCAGGTAGGCAAAAATCAGCACGCAGTACTGGGCAACCTGAGTGTAGGTGATGCCTTTCATGCCGCCGAGCACGGCGTACATGAAGACAATGGCCATGCCAACGATCACACCCCACGTGATGGGAATGTTCAAAAACTGCGAGAAGACAATGCCGACACCACGCATCTGTCCTGCGATGTAGGTGAAAGAGATGGCGATCAGGCAAATGACCGCCACGATGCGTGCTGCACCGGAGTAGTAACGCGTACCGATAAAATCGGGCACGGTAAATTCCCCGAATTTACGCAGGTAAGGCGCCAGCAGGAGCGCCAGGATGACGTAACCACCGGTCCAACCCATAAGGTACACGGTGCCGTCATAGCCCATGAACGCAATAATGCCCGCCATGGAGATGAACGAAGCTGCGCTCATCCAGTCGGCGGCGGTTGCCATTCCGTTTGCCACGGGGTGGACACCCCCGCCAGCGACATAAAATTCATTTGTTGATCCGGCGCGGGACCAGATGGCGATGCCGATGTACAGCGCAAAAGAGGCGAATACGAAGATGTAGGTTAAGGTTTGAGCGTCCATGGTTATGCATCATCCTCATCAGAGACGCCGTGCTCCCGATCGATTTTCTTCATGCGGTGTGCATAAACGAATATCAGGATGACAAAGACATAGATTGAACCCTGTTGAGCCCACCAGAAACCGAACTTGAAGCCGAAGAATGGGATCTGATTCAGCCAATCGACTAACAAAATTCCGAACCCAAAAGAAACCACAAACCAGACAACCAGCAGGATGCCCATCAAGCGCAGGTTAGCGCGCCAATAGGAGTTGTTATTCGACATTATTTCCCCTCGTGTTAGCGCAACACTACCCGCGGGCTGAGTTTTGGGCAAGCGCACGGGAGCGGGGAGGCGGGTCTCGCGTTTGTGGCAAATTGCACGCTGAGATACGCTTCTTCAGTTGACAGGTAACAGGGTAGAAAAATGAGTGCGGTGCAGCCAATCCGACCCGCGGCGACGATCATTCTCGTCCGGGAAGCGGCAGAAAGCTTCGAGATATTCATGCTCAAGAGAACCAGCAAGGCGAGTTTTGCCTCGGGCATGTTTGTCTTTCCTGGGGGACGAGTGGACAGTGATGATCATCTGCATAAGTACGATGCGCACAGATACGGTCCGGTTGATGCTCAATTGCTACAACAGGCGGCGCTGGGGGATGAATGGCGCGGATATTGGATCGCCGCGATCCGGGAGACGTTTGAGGAAGCAGGCCTTCTGCTGGCATACAGTGGAGATAAACTGATTTCTTTTGACGACCCTGAGGTACATGACACTTTTGAGAGCTACCGTGGGCCTTTGCACAAGGGTGAACTCTCGCTTCTGGATGTGTGTGCGAAACATGACCTGAAGCTCGCGGTAGACCAGGTGCACTTCTACAACCGATTTGTGACGCCGCTCGGCCGACCGCGGAGATTTGATACCCGGTTTTTTATCGCCTCTGCACCGGAAAGCCAGCGGGGCAAGCATGATGAAAAAGAGACGGTGGACAGTATCTGGATCACCCCGCAGGAAGCATTGACGAGAAATGCGAATCAGGAATTCGACCTGATGAACGTCACAAGGATGCAACTCGAAATGCTGGCACAGTTGCCGGATAAAGCAGCAGTGTTGGAAATGGCAGAGGCGCGGGAAGAGTTTCCTGTTCGCCGACCTGTCCTACCAGTCGGCTCGTAGGTCTATTCTGACAGAGGATAATCAGATATCTTGTTATAAATAGCGACCAGGAGTGAGTCGTTGTTACTTTGCTGCGTGATTTTATTAAATGCGTGATTAGTGTGTGATTGACAGAACGTGTTCGATCAAACAGGGATGTCTAACTTGATCACACGGCGCTGTTTGAGAGCGTTAACGGTCGCTGCACTCTGTGTGTTTTTCCCGCCTGCCCACAGCCTGACATCTTCCTTTTTCGTAGAACTTGAAGCGATGGACCTCGCCGGTCTACAGCGGGCATTACGCGACCAGCCTGCCACCCATCACGGTCGTATTCATGTTTTCCTGGGTTACAAATACCTCGATAACGACCTGGAAAAAGCCAATCAGGTGATGGACGCCGCTGAAGAACTGCTGGCCACGGATGATCTGGCGGGCCATGCTGTGCTTCTAACAGTGCGCTGCATCGGTGAGATGCTTGCTGGCGGAGCTCCAGAAAAACCTCTCCAGACGTGCCGGGCCGCACTGGATCTTGCCGGCGAAAGCGAAGACGATTATGCCATTAGCCGTGCCCATGCCAATCTCGGGCGCGTCCACTATCAGCAAGGCAACATCACTGAGTCAGCGGTCAGCACCGAGGCCGCTTTAAATGCTGCTCATCGGTTGGGGAACTCTACTCACCTGGCAACCATCTATAACAACCTCGGCCTTGTGAACCGCGCGCGGGGTCTTTACCGCAAGTCGATCGATAACTTCCGCTCATCCCTGTACTTTCTTGGGACCGATCGTGAATCCGATATGTACTACGTGTTCTCTTTCAACATGGGTTTGTCGTATCAGGACCTGAATGAGCACGAGATGGCGAAAGATTTTTTCGCCCCGACTATCGCCTGGACAAAGCGCGAAGGTCTCTTCCACAAGGAATTTATCGGGCTCACTTACTCCGGCGTATCCGACATCGCGCTTGGCAATCCCGAGTACGCGGAACGCAGTCTTGCTGCTGTGCTTGCGCGCGAAGAAATTTCCAACTACCCGGGCGTTAATGCCTTTGCTCACGCAGTACACGGAGAGGCACAGCTCGCACAAGGCAAAATTCAGGAAGCGCTCAAGACCTATGAGCTTGGGCTGGCCATCAACCTTCCTGAATCGAATTTTGAGTACCGGCGGCTGGACATTGGCTATGCCGAGGCATTAGGGCGTGATGGTCGTGTTGATGAAGCCATCGCCCGTCTGGATTCGGCGCTGGGTAAGCTTCGCGCAGAGGGAGCAAATCCGCTGTTTATTCGCACTTTGTCGCTGTTGACGGACTACAAACGGATTGTCGGCGATATCAGCGGTAGCCTGGAGCACTACAAAGAACTCGATATCGTTAACAAGGAGCTCAAACGCCAGACGCTGGAGGTGGAGTTAGCGATGGCGCGTGCGGAGTATGAGTTGCACAGAACCGAGCGAGAGTTGATGGCGGCAGAACGCGATGACATCGTCCGCAATGGAGCGATCATGTTGCTCATCGCGCTGTTCCTGATTGGTTATTTGTACGTTACCCGGCGCATGGAAGCCCAGCGTTCGGAAGTACAAAAACAGATCGCGAGAGAGTTGGAGAGCCAGGTGGAAGAGCGGACTGCCGAGCTCCGGGAAAAAATTAACGCCGCAGAAGCGGCAGAAGCTGCCAGGGCCGACCTCGCCAAGCAGCTGTCGGAGGCGGACAAGCTCCGTGTGCTCGGCCAGCTTACCGGTGGTGTCGCCCACGATTTCAACAACCTGCTGACGGTGGTGATCGGTGCCGGTGAGCTGATGCAGCGTGAACAACTGACCCCTGCACAGAGGGGGTTGGTCGACCATATCCTCACTGCAGCCAATTCCGGCGCTGATATCACCCGCGCGTTGATGGCGTATTCACGCAAACAACCTTTGATGCTCGAAAAGCTCAATCTCAATCAGTTTCTGCGCGACCGATTGCCGTTGGTGGCGAGGACGATGGGCAGCAGTGTGATTCTGAAACTGGAGATTGATCATTGTCCGAACGTTGATGTGCTGCTCGATCCCGCTCAACTTACCTCCGCGCTCCTGAACCTTTGCCTCAACAGTCGCGACGCCCAGGACAACAAAGGCGAGATCACTGTGTCGATGGCGTTGCGAGACAACGATATTGTCAGTATCTCTGTCCACGACCATGGTCGCGGTATGACCAGCGAAGAAATTGACCGCGCAGTAGAACCGTTCTACACGACCAAGCCGGAGAGTCATGGCAATGGTCTGGGTTTGAGCATGGTGTTTGGCTTTTCAAGGCAATCAGGCGGCGATCTGGAGATCGTCTCTGCACCTGGCGAGGGCACAACCGTCAGTATGCTGCTGCCCGTTGATGCTGGTGATGAGGTGGTGCTGCCGAGTACTGGTGGCGGGTTCCCACGTATCGTTGTGACCGAGGTTGATCCGCAACAGGATGAATCGGTAGAGCTGGAAACGGCACCGTACGCAGCAAAAGGTCGTTAATCCGGCTCGACATTCGCAACACAGTTCATAAGACTATCCATCTTTGGGTCGGAGTTATCGATGACAGACAAAGTCGATCGATCGCGCGATGCTGAGATTGAGATCCGAGACTACGTACATGCGCAGGACCTCGCTGAGGTTAAGCGCATTTGGCAAGAAGTAGGCTGGGTCGAAGACGAGCACGAAATCAATCAACTTGATCACTTTTTTCAAGCAGGCGCGACAAAGGTGGCGACGATTAATGGCAGCGTTGAATGCAGTGTCAACGTAGTGCCTGGAACCATGCGCCTGCATGAGACGGATTTGTCCATGGCTGCTGTCACCGCGGTGACAACCGGCAGGGTTGCCCGTGGATACAGCTTTGCGCAAAAAGTAACCGCGCTTCAGTTGCAAGCAGCTGCTGAGCGTGGTGCGGCCATGGCAGCGCTGGGCATGTTTGATCAAGGATTTTACGACAAGCTTGGCTTTGGCACGGGCGCCTATGAACACGAGGTCACTTTTGATCCGGGGCTCTTGCGCGTGTCTGCGTCTGCTGCGCCTCCACCCGTTCGCCTCTCGCACGATGATTCTGATGCAATGCATGATGCGTTGTGTGCAAGGATGAAGTCACACGGTTCCGTGTGCCTGCTGGATAAGATGAACTTCAAGGGGGAGCTTGGATTTACCGAGGCTGCCTTTGGATTTGGCTACCGCGATGAAAGCGGCGCGATTACCCACTTCATCTGGCTGGATCCAAAGGCCGAGCATGGACCTTATCGCGTGCTGTTTTATGCCTACCAGAGCACGGAGCAGTTAATGGAGCTCATGAGTCTGATCAAATCGCTGGCAGATCAGGTGTACAGCGTAAAAATGATCGAACCTGCTCAAATACAGCTGCAGGCGTTGCTCTCAAGACCCATGCGTCAAATGGGATTGACTGAAGGGAGCGTGCACAAAAACATGATTCGCAGTCTTGCCTGGTGGCAGGCGCGCGTGATTGATGTGGGTCAAGCGGTAGCAGCGGTGAAGGTGGCTAAGCCAGTTCAATTCCAGCTGAGTGTGTCAGACCCGATCACCGATCATATACCTGAGGGGATCGGCACCGACGGCGATTACATCATCAACCTCAACGACAGTCCCCAGGCTGAGCGCGGTCTGGACGACAGCCTGCCGCGGCTCGCGTGTGATGTGGGTGCGCTGACGAGGTTACTCTTTGGGGTTGCCCCCGCAACAAATCTTGCGCTCACCGATCAACTGAGAGCGCCGGATGAGTTGTTACGCGAGTTGAACGAGGCGATAGCACTGCCGCAGCCAAACACCGGTTGGGACTTTTGAACCGAACCGACGAGCGGCACAGCGCTATGAGCGGGTTGCGTGAGCTCGGATGGAAAGAGTTCTTTGATCGCCAGATAGACAAACTGGGAGAGGGGCTTGAGATTGCGCGCATTGTTGCGGTGCAGCGTACCGGTTTGGTTGTGGCCCCGGCGCTGGAGGGCTTCGAAGAACTGCCGTTGGCCGGTCGCTGGTTTAATCTGCCTCAGGCGGAGCGGCCGGTTGTTGGCGATTGGGTTATTGTCGAAAGAGAATCCGGTAGCGTCGCCCACGTGCTCGAACGGTTCAGCCTCATCCAGCGCCTCACAGGGAAAGGCGAAATCCAGTCCCTGGCTGCCAATGTGGACACGGCGTTCATCGTTACCTCGGCTAACAACGAATTTAATCTGGCGCGTATAGAGCGATATCTTGCTGCCATGGCAGTCGCCAGCGTTGAGCCTGTTGTTGTCCTCACGAAGGTTGATTTGGTTGAGGATGCGCAAGGCTACCTGGACGAGGTGCGCGGTCTTGGTGAGTCGGTGCAAGTGATTGCGGTCAACTCGAAGGACGCGACAAGCTTGGCCGCACTTGCGCCGTGGCAAGGCGCCGGTGAAAGCATTGCGCTGTTAGGCTCATCGGGAGTGGGTAAATCGACCCTCGTGAACACACTGTGCGGTAATCAGATTCAGTCGACGCAAGCCTCCAGGGCGAAGGATGACAAGGGGCGCCACACAACCACTTTTCGGTCTTTTCATCAGTTGCCTGGAGGTGGGGTCATCCTCGACAGTCCAGGCATTCGTGAATTTCAGATTGTCCCAACGGGTGAGAGTATTGAAGCCGCATTTCCCGATGTCGAAGCATTGGCTGAGCTGTGCCGCTTTGGAGATTGCACTCATGGCCCTGAACCAGGGTGTGCGGTACAAGCTGCGATATCGAGCGAAGAGCTGGACGAACGGCGTTTTCAAAGTTATCTGAAGTTGAAACAGGAGCTTGCCGGGGATAGCGCAAAAGGACGGGGTTGAGTTTTGCTTATCCGGCTGTTGAGTTAATGTACGTGCCTGTTTTCAATAGAGCGTCACGTTGGCAAATCTCAAAGCATCCAATCTAAAACTCCAACCGGTTTCGGTGACACGCAAGATGGCGGCGTCGTTGCCGGGGCTGCGAGAACTGGCTCAATCTAAAGGTCTGAAGATCCATCATCTGGGCGCAGGTTATCCGCACCCTGAAGTTACCGATCCGCGCGGCTTTCTCGATCATCACGAGCGCTATTTTGATCACGTCGCGCAGAAAGAGGGTTTAAACGACGAAAGTGTTTTGCCTGAGCATTTGCGCGAAACGTTTTCCTATACAGATACCCTGGGTCCGTTGTCTGCCAGACAGGCGTTTGCCACGGTGTACGGCAGCGATTGGAACATTGCGATTGACCCGAACAAACTGATTCCGACCGTAGGGGCGACCGGTGGCATCAATCTCATCTGTTCGTTGAGCGAGCGCGCGGGACAGCCTGTGGCCTACTTATCAGATGCGCCGACGTACGCTGGATTTACTGCGCGGGTCGGGTTGTGCCAGCACGCCTCAATTTACAGCGTGGAAATGGACGCAGAAGGTGCTAAGCCCGATGTGCTGAAGCGGCAGCTGGATGCTGCGCGAGCCGATGGTAATTTTGTGCCGTTCTATTACACCGTTCCTGACGGCCACAATCCGGCTGGATTCTCGTTCTCGCAAGCTCGACGTGAGGCGTTGATGAAAATAGCGGAGGACGAAGGCTTTTTGATCGTCGAAGACGCGCCGTATATCTACATCAACTACGCGGATGCGGAGCAACGCGCGCAACCTTTTTTTGCCATCAATCCAGCGCAGACCGTGCACCTGTTCACCGGTTCAAAAATCGGCTTCCCGGGGCCGCGGGTAGGTTTCTTTTACTCCGAGGCGACCCTGGAAATCGAAGATGGCAAAACGGTGGACCTTGCCGAAATGGCCCTCACTGAATCCAGTTCCGACATCCTGTTTCAGAATCCTGCAGCGCTGCGCGGCTTCGAGGCACTGTTGCACGACAACGACTTTAATTTGCGGCCGAGCATGTGGCCGTTAGCAGAAGAGAAATTGGCGGTTTATCGAGAAAACCGGGAGCTCATGTTGAGCATTCTGGAGCGCGAACTGGGTGGTCACGCTGAACATTTCAGCTGGACTCAGCCAGGCGCAGGGTTTTTTACGGTCTTTACCTTCTTGAGCGGGGTCCGCACGGACGATGCGTTTATCGAGTCGCTGGTTGCTGACTATGGGGTAGTGGTGATTCCCATGTACGACTTCTATCCGGCAGATGCGCGGGAGCGAGATCCCAACTCGGGCTATAACCAATTGCGTTTGAGTTTTTGTTTCAGCGAAAGCACCGGTGAACAACGGCGTAGGGATATGACGGAAGCGGTGGAGGCATTTTGCCAGGCGGCTAAGGCAGCTGCTGGTTTAACCTGAGGTCATTAAGTAGATCAGCGCCGTCGCTTGGCGCTGACCTGTTCCGTGTTAAATCCCAGCCAGTGCATGCGTCCCTTGTAGCGGGCATGTTCAATTTTTATGCACTTGTCGACAATACACTCAACTCCGCCTTCGGTGGCGATGGCAATACCTTCATCGCTGATCACACCAAATTGCAGCCACATGAACTTGGCTCCTGAAGCGACGGTCTCCTCAGCGATTTCGGGAACCGCAGACGGATCTCTAAACACGTCAACCACGTCCACCGGTTCAGGGATATCCGCTACCGATGGGTAACATTTCAAGCCCAGAATTTCGTCCTCTCTTGGATTAACGGGCACGACGTCGTAGTTGTGCAGTTGCAGGTAGTAGCCTACAAAATGGCTGGGACGCAACTCGTTGGACGACATGCCGACGACGGCAACGCGTGGCCTGGCCAAGGCACGCTGAATGACATCGGGATCCTGATACTGCCTGTAGTCGGTTGCAGAGCTCATATGATTATCCTTAAAGCTGGTTGAGGGCGTAGTCGAGATCCGCGATCAAATCGGCTGCATCTTCGATACCGATAGACAGGCGTATTGTGCCTGGCCCGATACCCGCAGCCGCGAGCTCGCCGTCGCTGAGTTGGCGGTGGGTGGTGGTTGCAGGGTGTATGACCAGGCTCTTGGCGTCACCCACGTTTGCCAGGTGGCTGAAAAGATTCAGGTGCTCTATAAAACGCGCGCCATCTTCACGTCCGCCGGGTAAATCGAAACAGAAGACCGCACCCGCACCGCGCGGGAGGTATTTTTCCACAAGGTCAACATAGGGACTGCTTGGCAAACCCGCATAGTAAACCTGTCCGGTATTGGGTGAGGCTTCCAGAAAGGCCGCAACTTCCTCGGCATTGGCCACGTGTTGTCGCATCCGCAAGGGCAGGGTTTCAATACCCTGGGCTAACAGAAAGGCATTAAAGGGGCTCAGAGCTGCACCCAGGTCCCGCAACGTTTCCGCGCGGAGCTTCATGAGGTAGCCAAATGTGCCGAACGTTTCATGGAACTTGAGCCCATGATACGCCGGTGAGGGTTCTGCCATTACCGGAAAGCGACCGTTCGACCAATCAAACTCGCCGCTTTCAAGGACGATGCCACCAATGGAAGTGCCGTGCCCGCCCATAAATTTGGTAGCAGAATGCACCACGATATCGGCACCCCAGTCCAGCGGGTTACAGAGATAGGGCGTTGCAAATGTATTGTCCACCATGAGGGGCACATCATGTGCGTGCGCCAGGTCGGCTAGAGCTTCGATGTCGATCACACAGCCCGACGGATTGCCGATGGTTTCGCCAAACAGGAGTTTGGTGTTTGTCTGTAATCCATCGCGCCAGGCTTCGATGTCATCCGCTTCCACAAAGGTCAGTTCCACGCTGAGCTTGCGCAAGAAGTGCTTGAACTGTGTGACCGAGCCACCGTACAGCGCGGAGGAAGCAAGCACGTGATCACCCGGTTCCAGCAGTGTGAAGAGCGCAGCACTCTGCGCCGCTAAGCCGCTCGCGAACGCAACGCCGCCGACTGCACCTTCCAGGTTTGCTACTCGCTCCTCAAATGCAGCCACGGTTGGGTTCATGATCCGCGAATAGGTATTGCCATACTCCTGGAGGTTGAAGTATGCAGCTGCGGCTTCGGAGTCTTCGAATACGTAGCTGGTTGTCTGGTGGATTGGGAAGGCGCGGGAACCCGTGTTTGGGTCCGGGCGGGCGCCGGCGTGGACTGAACGGGTGTGGAATCCGTCGAAACTAGGCGGTTGGGTCATGGCAGTTGGCATGGACTTTTGAAGGAACATAACGGCGATTCAGGATGAGAACAAGGGGCATACGGTTCTAGTTTCCTGGTAAACGTCTGGTGCTGAGAGGGGGAGGTTGGTTAGGGAAGGGTGGGGTTGGATCGCGTTGGGGCTTTAGCTTCCTCGTTCCCGCTATCGTGTGGCAAACGGGGTGGGGATATGAAGACAATTTCACATCCCTAGTTTTCTGTGGGTGGTTGTCGTGCTACGCCGGGGGCGGCGGAGCCCCTTAGGCGGAGCGCAGCCGACCCCGGCCCCGCAGCCTAATTTTCTTGTCGGAACTGTAGCCGTTTGGGGGCTCTTATTCTTGACAAATCCATAACATAGCCGTATTCTTGTGCGCATGGATGTTATTAAAAGCCAACTCAAACTCGATCTACCAATAAAGAGAAAGTTTGGCGGGCGCCAGGAAGGTGCGGGTCGACCCAGAGTCGCCGCTCGACGAATCATCCATCACATCAAACGCGATGTATTTGCGTCACGACATCCACTTCACGTGACTATTCGAGTTAGAGAAGGTATTCCGAAGTTACGTACACCCAGGTTCAATCGTGCGTTCTATCAAGTATTGGCAGGTTCAGCCTCAAGAGCGGGCTTTCGGATCGTGCACTACTCTTTGCAGACGAATCATGTCCACTGTCTGGTAGAAGCAAAAGACAAAACAACCCTCGCTAATGGTATGAAGAGCTTCTCAGCACGCTTTGCGCGGGCAGTGAATCGGGTGTTCAACCGGTCTGGGAAGGTTTTAGAGGGTAGATATCACGTTAGAACGCTCAAAACGCCGAAAGAAGTAAGAAACGCACTGGCGTATGTCCTTCTAAACACGCGTAAACACTACGTTCAGTGTTATGGCAAGCGGCCACCCGTCGAATTAGACCATTGGAGTTCAGGACCCTTCTTCGACGGTTGGCGGGATGCAGTGGGTCCACCATCCGCGAGCACCCTTTTGCCAGTTGCCACTACGTGGCTGCTGGCAAAAGGGTGGCGCAAACATCGTCTCATCCGCCTCGACGAGGTGCCTGGTTCCACTTAGTATGCCCCTTCGAAGTTCTTAGGGTTTACAGGCATTGGGCCGGTTTTCGAAACGACAGATTTACGTGGTCGTAGCCATGCTGGTTGTGGCGGCTTTTTGGGGGTATCAGATGTTTGGTACCGCCACGATTGCAGTAACCAGCGAACCTTCTGGTGCAATTGTTCGGGTTGATGGTCGTGTGCGTGGGCAAACGCCTATAGAGCGATTGGAAGTCGACGCCGGGCGGCATCGCCTCGAGGTCATTCACAGTCACTATGCGCCGTTTGTTGAAGGCTTGCGCATGAGTCGCGGTGATCATGAAAAACGTCATGTGGTACTCAAGGCGGGTGAAGGCACGTTAAAGCTGCTCTCCAACCCGAAAAATGCCTGGGTTGAAGTTGACGGGGAGCGGGTTGGAATGACGCCGATGGACTATCCCACCAGCTCAGGTCCGCATGTGATCAGAATGGGGTTGGAAGAGCGCCACATTGTTGAGGAAACCCACATATTGAAAGATGGGGCAACGTTGAATGTGAACTTCAACCTCAACATCGACCCACATGGTTCCCTGACCATCACCACCAATCCTCGCAATGCCAAAATTGAATTTATTGGCGAAGACCTGGTGTACAAACCAAAGCTCAGGCTGCGGATTGGTGAATACTCCATTCGTGTTTCCAAAGCCGGATATGGCGCGGTGGAATTTCGCTACGACGTAAAGTACGGCACAAACCTGCACAGCGTGGAACTACAGCGCGAGTATGGGCAGCTAAACGTTCGCACAGAACCGCAGGCCAGTGAGATACAGGTGTCCTATCAGGACGGTGGGCGAACCCGAAGACTGGCTCATACTGGCAGCATGCGGGTACCGACGGGTCCCATTGAAGTTCGCGCCCGTGCCAGGGGGTACCGTACCGAACACAAACGTCTGAACATCGGTCCACAGGGCGCAACAGTCAGATTTAATCTGACTCCGTTTCAGGTGGAAACCGGAGTGGAGATAAAAGACACGCTGAAGTCTGGTGGCGCGGCACCGGCCATGATCGTGCTTCCAGCCGGTGAATTCACAATGGGGGATCCAAACGGTTCCTATTCGGAAAAACCAGCCCGGACTATCAGCCTGACACAGCCTTTTGCTGTTTCGAAATATGAAATCACCGTGGGCGACTTTGAGCGCTATCTCGCTGCGACCGGTGGCGTGTTTTCCGACAAATTGGATACAAGTGATCCGCAAATTCCGGTGGCTTACGTAAGCTTTAACGAAGCTGCCAACTACGCCGCCTGGTTGTCTGAGCAGACAGGTTACAAATATCGCCTGCCGAGTGAAGCCGAGTGGGAGTACGCGGCCAGGGCTGGCACAAACTCGCAATACTATTTTGGCGATGAACCTCTTGATTTGTGCCAGCATGCCAACATTGCCGACAAAGCGGTGCGCCAGGTTTATCGAGAGTGGGTTGTCCTCGGATGCGACGATGGAATGATCCGCCCGGGTCCGGTGGGTTCCTACCAACCCAATCAATTCGGTTTGTATGACGTATACGGCAATGTTGCTGAATGGGTCGCGGACTGCGGTATGCCCGGGTATAAGGACGGACCGCGAGATGGCTCGCCCGACGAAGAGGGTGTGGGTTGCGAAACACGGGGTATCCGGGGCGGCTCCTGGGACTCGCAGGCAGCTGAAGCCCGCTCGGCGTATCGCAATACTGCGAGCAGCGCAAATGATGATCGCGGTATCCGACTTGTTCGAGAACTTTAAGACATTAGTTTGGGGATAGAGATGAGTGAACTGGGAACTTTCAGACAAGAAGTACGGGACTGGCTGGAGGACAACTGTCCTGCTTCCATGCGCACGCCCATGCCTGCTGACGAATCGCCTGGTGGCGGCCGTCGCGCACAATACAAGAACCCGGAGACCAAGGTCTGGTTGGAGCGCTGTGCCGAGCGCGGCTATACCGTGCCAAGCTGGCCAACCGAATATGGTGGCGCGGGTCTGGATAAGCAGCAACTGGTGGTTTTTCAGGAGGAGATGCGCCGGATAAACGCGCGCCCACCCCATGTGGGAATGGGGATCAGCATGATCGGCCCCGCGCTCCTCGAATACGGTACTGATGAACAAAAAGCCGAGCACTTACCCAAAATTGCCAGTGGTGAAATCTGGTGGTGCCAGGGCTACAGCGAGCCTGGTTCCGGATCAGACCTGGCGAGTTTGCGAACCGCTGCGGTGGAAGATGGTGATGAGTTTGTGGTGAACGGTCAGAAGATCTGGACGTCCGGTGCAAACCACGCAGATTGGATGTTCTGCCTTGTTAGAACGGACTTTGATGCGCCTAAGCATGAAGGTATTTCCTTTGTGTTGTTCGATATGACCACGCCTGGTGTGAGCGTTAAACCCATCAAGCTCATCAGTGGCATGTCACCCTTCTGCGAAACGTTCCTCGATGACGTACGGGTGCCCAAGAAAAACCTGGTGCACGAACTCAACAAGGGTTGGACCGTCGGTAAGCGCCTGCTGCAGTACGAGCGTTCATCAATAGGCGGCATAGGCGGTGGTCAAAAGGTGAAAAGCCTTGAGGACTGGGGCAAGGAATACGTTGGTACTGACACGGATGGACGCATCGCAGATCCAGCGCTGCGCGACGACATTGTGCGACATAGAACAAACGACAGAGCCTTTGCACTTACGATGCGCCGGGCTGGCGAAGAATCAGCAACGGGACTGGCGCCGGGCGCGCTTTCGTCCATGTTCAAGCTGTACGGCACAGAGCAGAACAAAAACAAATTTGAACTGATAGCACGCATCACCGGCACTCAGTTTCTGGGTTGGGAAGGTGACGCCTTCACGGACGAGGAAAAAACCCAGACCCGAGCGTGGCTGCGCTCAAAGGCGAATTCTATTGAAGGGGGCACCTCAGAAGTCCAGCTCAACATCATCGCCAAACGCATTTTGGGTTTGCCGGACTAGTGTCCTGAAGCTATGGTGGAGAGGGCTGAGGTCTACGAACTTTAAGGGGAGAAAGAAATGAAGATGAGACAAACTCTGCTGGCCGTTGTGTTTGGCTGTTTGTTTGCAGGTTCTGCGAGTGCACACGACGGCACAATGAACCTCGACCAGCTGATGAAGGCGTTTGGGTGGGACCTGGACAAGATTGAAATCCGCACCGTCAAAGTGACGGACAGCTTCTACGTGCTTTACGGCGCAGGTGGAAACATCGGCGTCAGCGTCGGTAGCCAGGGCGTCATGATAGTGGATGACCAGTTTCCTGAGCTGATGCCGAAGATCGGTGATGCGATTCGTGAAATAGGTGGCGGTGCGGTCGACTTCGCGATTAACACACATTGGCATTTCGATCATGCTGAAGGCAACCTGGCGTTAGGTCCGGGCGGAACGTGGATTGTCGCGCAGGCAAATTCGCGCGAGAAGATGCTGGGTGATCATGTGATCAACCTTGTTTCGCTCAAGTATCTGCAGAAGGCGTATCCAAAAAGCGCTCTGCCGGTGATTACGTACGACAATACGATGCAGTTCCACTTTAACGACGAGCAAGTGGATTTGATGCACTTTGGACCTGCCCACACTACCGGCGATACCGCGGTGTATTTCAGAGGCAGCAACGTCGTTCACCTCGGAGACGTTTTTAATCGCACTGGGTACCCGTTTGTGGACGCCGACAACGGCGGTGATCTGGCGGGGATGATCAAGTTCTGTGAGGGTGTACTAGCGGCAATCGATGAAAATACGGTCGTCGTGCCGGGTCACGGTGAGTTGTCAGACGCTGCCGGTTTGAAGCACTACATCGATGTGCTGACCACCGTACACAAACGTATCAGCAAGTTGGTGAAGCGGGGCAAGGGCTTGTCGGATGTTATGGCAGCCAAACCCACAGAGGAGTTTGATGCAGAGTTCGGCGATTCCGCGAACTTCGTTAACCGTGCCTATGTCAGCATCAAGCGGGAACTAGGGAAGTAGCACCCCTGAACTTGGGATAATTTGGTCCCTGCATCCGTTTTAAAACAGCGACGTTGGAACATCGCAAAACGCGTTAGGATGCCAGGGACCAACACACCACCCAGGACCATAGAATTCTCAAACTAGACTAAGGCCAGAGTTCGTCTGGCGTTGCTAGTACATCTGGAATTCTAGTTAGCACAAAAACACCTGCGGCGGTAAGCGCTGAACCCAGTCCTACCAGGGTCAGCCCTAGTGGGAGCAGGAACAGCAGGCCCACAATGCCCGCGATAACGTTCAGCAATCCGAGTGTTAAACCGGCGAGACCAAAGTACTCGCGCCGTTTCACTTGTTTGGGGTTCATGCAAACACTCAACTCAACATCTCCTTGTACGAGTCAACGGACCAGCCTGCGTTTGGTTGACGCCACCAGTCTACTGCGTAGATCGAACTGCAGATCTCTCAAACTTGGTGGCCACACCAACGGGCGGGATGCAACATTGTACAACTTACTCAGATGTCGCTCTCTGCCTCTGTGCAGAAATGATACTAACAAAGGGGGAACTTGCGGAAACACCTGGCGGATAGGAATTTACAACTATTTGATGTGAAAACAGGCTATTCAGGAATCGTCCTACAAACAATCCCGTGTTACCGGGGGTAAACGAGACCCCAACCCCAAATTTAGAGACTTTTAAGGTGCGGCAGGACCGTCTCATTAAACAGTGAATCCCGCACATCGAGGTGCAGCATCTCCACACCCGCGGCTTGAAAGGATTTGATCCGCTCAAGGATAGTATCGGGAGAACCGATCAGCCGGGCCGCATAGCCTTCGTTGGTATCCAGTGCGCTTAAGATCTCGTCGTCATCCCCCCACATGCCTTGTGCTCCTTCTGCCAGACGGTTACGTCTGCGCTGCAGGAGATCGGGATCTATGGCTTGAATGCGGGTTTCGATCTCAGCCCAGGCCTCCTCATCGGTGGAACGGCATAGCGGTGCCGCGTACATCGCGAGTTTCACCTCGCGTCCTGTTTCCGCACACGCGTTTCGTAACCGCTCAGCCACGGAGTCGATGCGCTCCAGGCTGCCGCCGTTGATGAACATATAGTCTGAATGTTTTGCGCCCATCGCGATGGCTGCGTCACTTTGACCTCCCTGGAATACTTCCAGCTGGCCATCGGGTGCGGGATCCAGGTGCAGGTTGTCAGCGGTGTAGTAGTTGCCCCGGTAGCTGAAACCGCGTTCGCGCCAGGCGCCACGCAACACCTCTATAAACTCCGCCGATCGCTCGTAACGGGTATCGTGATCCAGCTTGTCAATGCCGTACATATCGAACTCTTCCATGTTCCAACCGCTGGTGACGTTGATGCTCCAGCGTCCACCGGACAGTGCAGCAATGGTCGCACCCCATTTAGCGATGGCTGTCGGTTGGAAGAAGCCCGGATGGATGGCGGTGATCAGGTTGATCGACTGGGTTTGCATCGCAAAGGCCGCGGTCATCGCGAGGCAATCTAACGATGAGTCTTCAATGTCTTCGCCGTTGCCCCACCAGCGCTGGGCGATGAGAAGATCGGTCAGCCCCAACGATTCGTAGTGAGCGACAATTCCTCCCAATCTTTCCTGCAGGTCTGATCCTTTTGGAATGACGACAGGTGTTGTGCGACGCTCAACCACTTGAGTGCCTTGAAACGTTGTCGGAGCCCAGGTGCAAGTACGCATAGCGTTTGAGTTTAGCTTGAGTTGTTATCGGTTACACTGCTTGAGTAACTTGGTGGGAGCGCGCGTTGACCGACGAAAATCAAAGTGGCAAGCAGACGATTGAAGATGTCCTCGCTCTGGACAGTGGGATATTGGACACCTTCGGTATGTCGGTTGAAACCATGGAGGACGGCTTGTGCGTGCTCACGTCACGGGTGCCAGAATCTCTGGTGAACGCCGGTGGGTTTGCCCATGGCGCCATTCAATATGCGCTGATGGACACAGGGGCGGCTTATGCGCTCAGGAGTCAGGGGCTGAGCGGTGTCACCCTCAACGGCAACATTACCTATGTTCGTGGCGGTCGAGCGGGCAGTCTATTCCGGGCAACTGTGCAGATCGCCAACCTGACGCGCCGCATCGCCACCATCAAAGGTGAGGTGACGGTGCAAAATAAAGGTGATGAAGAAGGTAGCACAGAGGTGGCAGCGCACGGCACCTACATATTTCAGCTGCGTGATCGCTGAAGCGTTAATTAAGATTCAGCGCGAAACCCACCAGGAAAGGCAGTAACAAGGCTGCCATCAAAGTGCTCGCCAGGACGACGGCAGCAACTTTGTCATGGTCACCACCAAAGCGTTCTGCGAAGACGTAGTTAAAAACCGCCGCGGGCATGGTGGACTGTAGAATTACCACGCCTGCCAGTACGCCCTCCAGGTTAAACAGCCAAATCGCGCAAAGGCCGATCGCAAATCCAATAACAAGCCGGGTGACGGCAACGGGTATGGTCTCGCGCAGAGAGGCAACGTTTAGGCGTGCGATGGACGTACCGAGCATCAGCAACATAGCCGGAATGGTGAGACCTCCCAGCAGGGTGGTGGTTGCGTCGAACCAGCGGGGCGCGGTGACATCGAATTTCAAAGTTGCCAGGGCCAGAAGCACAGCCCAGACGACGGGTTGTTTAAGCAGTTCCAGCGGATTGAAACGTCCTGATGCAACCGCGATGCCGAAAGTGAACTGAGAAATTGAGTTCACGAAGAAGTAAGCCATGCCCAGCGCGAGCCCGGTCTCGCCAAACGCCATCAGCACGAGGGGTAACCCCATGTTGCCTGAATTGCCGTGAGAGAGTGAAGGTACGTAGGTCCGCCACGCAAAGGCTTCGCGGTCGCGCACAAGTGTGCGGTACAGCGCGAGCAGGGCAGCGCCGAGCAGTGCGGTGCCGACAATGCTGAAAGCTGCCGCTGCAGCGATATGCCCGATGGTTGCCAGCTCTATATCGGTGCCGGTCAGGCTTGAATAAATCAAACACGGACTGCCGACGGTCATCACCAGACTGGAAACGGTGGCATTGTCGAAGGGTTGTCCGGCTTTAACCCAGGCAAAGCCGATGGCGCCGATGATGATCACCGGAGCCAGTACTGTGAATATTTCCTGGATCATAACTGTGCCCGGCCACGGTGGGCCGTGCGGTCAACCCTCTTGTGCCGGACTAAAATCCGGCGAACTGGGCTGGGTCCAGGTTACGGCACTCAGGGTTTAAACCGTGGTACTCACCCTCATCAAAACTAAATCGAAAGTTGCGTACGTAGACCGCGCACTGATCTTCAGGATTGGTAAAACCCGTGTCAGCGGCAAGCGCCGCTTTTACGCTGTCGATCGTGACTACCTCGTCTGACATCCGGATGCCGCCATCGGCTGCCGTATCGAGCAGAATCGAATGTTTGCCGTCGGTACCCCAGGCTAACCACGCAGGTTCGCTTTGGTTGCGACCGGATCCGGGGTCGCCGGTATAGGCAAATTGGGTCCAGTAGGAGGTCATGCTGTCAGCCAGCGCATATTGGGCATCGTCATTGGGGTAGATGTTGCTTAAGTTCATACCCCCTTCAAACTCGTCAAACGCAAAGGCGATCTCAAGGCCGTGGCCCGCACCCAGTGCCTTGCTGAGATCAAAACCCAACTGTGAGGGCTCTTCGTCCCAATCGAAACGGTAGGCATATACATTCGGATTGCCTGCATCCCGCATCATCTGCGCGAGCGAATCAACGCCGCGCTCTTTCCAGGCCAGCGCCCCGTACTTAACGATGCGGCTGTAGGTCGCCTCGTCTTTCAGGCGTGGAATGAAACCAAGCCACGTGTCCACATACTGAGGGTTTCTGACCATAAAAATACTGGGTTCGTCCCGGTTGGTGCCGAGGATCACAGGTACCACATTGTGGTTTTCCTGATTGCTGAAGATCTCCCGGGTTGTGGTAGCCGGGATAACGTGCCCGTCGCCGAAACTGTCCGGCACGTTGATCATGCCGAACCCGCCGCCATCGAATATGCGGAAAAATTCAGCCGCAGGTTTGTTGTAGAGATATTCACGCAGGCGCAGCGGGTTGAGACCGGCAGCATAGTCAACGGCCGCTTCATGGTTTGGGACGGTGCCATCTGCCACCAGCAGCTTCGCGACGATTTCACGGCTGGAAAAAGGATGGCCGCCATCCGCTTCGTAGTTCTGCGCCTGAGCTAACGACTGAGGGAAAAATCCACCGCTCTGCACGATGGCTCGATGAAAGAGACCTTTGGCTTGAGGCGACGCCATCATGGCCAGCGTGTTGAAACCACCGGCAGATTCACCAAACACCGTGACGTTGTCAGCATCGCCGCCAAACTCGCGGATGTTTGCACGAACCCACTCGAGCGCGCGCACAATATCCAGAGTGCCGTAGTTGCCTGAGTCTTCCAGTGGCTGACCCGTGTGCAATTCGGGGTGATTGAACCAGCCAAACACGCCCAGACGATAGTTGATGGTGACAACCACCACCTGTCGGTCGGCGGCCAGCGCACTGCCGTTGTATGAGCCCTCGTGTCCAATTGTGTTGCCGCCACCGTGAATCCAGAACATCACGGGCAGGTTAGCTGCATTCGGTGGGGACCAGATATTCAGGTACAGGCAGTCTTCCTCGCCGGTCACCGAACTTCCGCCGGTGGGCGAACCGCCGCTCAGCAGAGAAGAAAACTGCGGGCACAGTTGACCAGGATTCAGCGCGACCAGTCGCTCATCTGCGGGCACGGGGGGCTGCGGTGCACGCCAACGCTGCTTGTCCACGGGCGGGCGAGCGAAGGGAATGCCCTGCCAGGAGCGGGCGCCGTACTTATCGATAAATCCGACGACATCACCAGAGGTGGTGGTTCGCAGCGTCGCATTATCTGGGAGGCGTTCAAAGGTCGCCTCTTCTGTGCTGCTCAAGAAAAAACTGGCGGCGAGGACAACAACGACACTCAAGACGATTAAAACGATGGCGGCTTTTTTCATAGCGTCTCCCCTGACATCCCAAACTTAATCTAAGCGCCATTGTACGGGATGTGGTAAATATAGGGGGAGGGTGCAGTTCGATAAGATAAATTGTTTGATTAGTTCGCAAGATGGGCAATCGGGCAGTTAAACGAGGCAAAGAGGCAAAGAGGCAAAGAGGCAAAGAGGCAACGAGGAAGGAGGGGTGTCATGTTCGATCTAGTGATCCGCGGCGGTAGTGTCATCGACGGGACCGGCGGTGCAATAAAAACAGCTGATGTGGCCATTACAGATGGGCTCATTTCTGAAGTTGGCAATATCAGCGCTTCTGCAAAACGGGAAATTGACGCCGACGGTGCATTGGTTACCCCCGGCTTTGTTGATATTCATACCCACTACGACGGACAAGCCACCTGGTCCAATCGGATGTCACCTTCCAGCCATCATGGTGTGACGACGGTGGTCATGGGTAACTGTGGGGTTGGGTTTGCGCCGGTTAGACCGACCGATCACGATCTCCTCATAGAGCTGATGGAAGGTGTTGAGGATATTCCGGGGGTCGCCTTAAACGAAGGCTTACCCTGGTCGTGGGAGTCGTTTCCCGACTATATGGATTTCCTGAGTACACGCCAGTTCGACATGGATATAGGCGCGCAGATTCCCCACGCCGCGTTGCGCGTTTATGTGATGGGGCAGCGAGGCGCGGACCGCGAGCCTGCAACCGCAGAAGATATTGCCGAAATGCGCAAGCTCACCGAACTCGCCCTGCAGGCGGGCGCGCTTGGGTTTACGAGTTCGCGCACTTTGAATCATCGCAGTTCCACAGGCGCGCCTACGCCATCGCTGCAGGCGGAAGTGGATGAATTGCTCGGCTTTGCCGATGCGCTGAAAAGTGTTGGACGCGGTGTGTTTGAGATGATCTCCGATTTTGATGATCTGGATGACGAGTTCAGCATCCTGCGTTCCATGGTTGAACGTTCGTCGCGCCCCATGTCCATCTCGCTCGCGCAAGGGTTAAGTCCTAATGGTTGGCGTAAGATCCTGGGTCGGATTGAAGCAGCAAACGCAAATGGTCTGGTCATGCGCGGTCAAGTTGCACCGCGGGCGATTGGCATTCTGTCGGGTCTGACCACTACGTTGGCGCCGTTTACGACCCGACCCTCTTACCAGGAAGTTGCCGGTTTGCCGCTTGCCGACAAGCTCGCGGCGCTTCGAGATCCGGCACGTCGCGACAGAATTTTGCAGGAAGAAACTGGCAAAGGATTCGCACGCCTCTTTAACATGATGGCCAATGGCAACAAGCTATGGCTGCTGAGTGATCCGCCAAACTATGAACCAGCCCCTGAAGACAGTCTCGGTGCACAGGCTAGCCGTGCCGGGCAGGACCCATGGGCGTACATCTACGATCTGATGGTCCAGGGCGATGGGAAGAACATTTTCTACACTCCCTTTGCCAACTATGCTGAAGATAACCTCGAGTGTTGCCGCGAAATGATTCTGCATGACAACACGGTGATGGGGCTGGGTGACGGCGGGGCGCATGTGGGTACGATTTGTGATGCCAGCTTTATCACTACGTTAATGACCCACTGGGGACGAGATCGTACGCGCGGCGACCGCATTGATCTGCCAACGCTGGTGAAGAGTCAGACTCACGATACGGCACGGGCGGTGGAACTGAATGACAGGGGCACCCTGGAACCTGGCATGCGCGCGGATGTAAATGTCATCGACTTCGATAACCTGAAGGTTCGCGCCCCGGAGATCGTGCATGATCTCCCAGCGGGCGGGGCTCGTCTTCAGCAGCGCGCAGATGGCTATCTCGCTACTGTGGTCCATGGTCAGGTGACCTACGAAGGTGGTGAGGCTACGGATG
Organism: Candidatus Azotimanducaceae bacterium; assembly: GCA_965227885.1. Classification (GTDB taxonomy): domain Bacteria; phylum Pseudomonadota; class Gammaproteobacteria; order Pseudomonadales; family Azotimanducaceae; genus UBA4421. The sequence goes on along the minus strand of OZ245781.1, from coordinate 4,850,611 downwards.
CCTTACCCGGTCGTTTGATTCGCAAGTACGATTAGGCGAGCGATATGGACGGACCACTGACTGGGCTTAAGGTGCTCGATATGACCATCGCGCGCGCGGGACCGACAGCGGTTCGCCTGCTCGCCGACTGGGGCGCGGAAGTAATAAAAATTGAACCCCCTCGAAGAGGCGGCTCGCGTTCGGCAACAGGCGGACGTCGCGGACCGGACGAGCAAAACCTTCATCGCAACAAGCACTCGCTCGCGATCGACCTGAAGTCAGACGAAGGGCGGGCAACGTTTCATAATCTAGCCAAACAGAGCGATATTGTTGTCGAAAACTTTCGCAGCGATGTGAAGTATCGATTGGGGGTGGACTACGACACTCTGAAAGACATTAACCCACGCCTTATTTACGCCAGTATTTCCGGGTTTGGCCAGGATGGGCCGTATGCCACGCGACCAGGGGTAGATCAGATCATTCAAGGGATGAGCGGTTTGATGTCTGTCACCGGAGAGCCTGGGCGCGGTCCGATGCGGGTAGGGGTCGCTATTTCCGATACGTCGGCGGGCATGTTTCTGGGTCAGGGTATTCTCCTGGCGCTGCTGCATCGCGAGCGGACCGGGGAAGGACAGTGGGTACATACCTCGTTACTAGAGGCAATGATGTGCAAGCTCGACTTTCAAGCGGCGCGCTACACCATGAAGGGTGAAGTGGCTGACCAGCAAGGCAACGATCATCCGACGCAGGTGCCCATGGGTACGTATGAGGCCAAAGATGGACACGTCAACCTGGCGGCGTTCGGCGATGTGATGTGGAAGCGGTTCTGTGATGGTCTGGATGCATCCCAGCTATACAACCACCCGGACTACCAATCCTCTAAGGATCGCATCGCACGGCGTGACGCCGTGAAGGCAGATATGACGGCGATCACGCGGCAGTTTACGGTTGCCGAACTGGTGGAGAGGCTGAATCGTGAAGGTGTCCCATGTGGTCCGATAAACACCATCGGCGATGCGTTTGAAGATGAGCAGGTGCAGTTTCTCAAGATGGCCAAGGCAGCGCCGCATGCTGAAATGGGTGATGTGCATCTGGTTCGCACGCCAATCAACCTTTCGAAATATCCACATCCGGAAACATTCGATCGCGCAGCACCTGATACCGGTGCAGATTCGCGTGACGTGCTGGCACGGTTTGGCTACTCGTCAGAACAGATTGAGCAGTTAGTAGAACAAGGCGTCGTTGGCGACTGACGAAGATAATTAAGCTGCGATGAAAAAAAGTACCGTTTTCGGTTACGCCGTCGGCGACTTCGGCGTCAACCTCTACTTCATTTCCACCATGACATGGCTCCTGTATTTCTACACGGATGTGATGGGGCTCAGCGCCATTGCGGCTGGCGGGGTGTTTTTTGTCGCGCGTATCATCGATGCGGCCACCGACCCATTGATGGGCGCGCTCGCTGAGCGCACTCGCACACGCTGGGGTCGAATGCGTCCTTACCTGCTCTTCGGCGCGATACCGCTCGGGGTGATCAGCGTTCTTACATTCACGGTGCCGGATCTGGATGCCCAGGGAAAACTGACCTGGGCGTATACAACCTATATTCTATTCGGGTTGATCTACACTCTGGTTACGATCCCCTATGCCACGCTGACAGCCTCACTTACCGATGACTACGATGAACGCACAAAGCTGTCGACGTTTAGAATCGGTTTCGCCTTCGCTGGAGGATTGCTCACCTCAGTAGGTGCCATGCCTTTTGTCTCGCTCTTTGAAAACGAAATGGTCGGTTTTCAGGCACTGATGACTTTGTTCGCGGTCGTTGCGACAGGTCTCCTCTGGGTGACCTTTGCCGCAACCAAAGAAGTGGTAACGCCTCCGGCAAAAGTTAAGCTTTCCCTGATCGACAGTGCGAAGGCGATCCTATTCAATCCCCCGTTGGCGATTGTGATCGGCATCTTCTGCTGTGGCATGTTGTCGTTCACGGTGCGTCAGGCAACCACCGCTTACTTTTTTATCTACAACGTCGGTGATCCGAGCCTCATCTCCTGGTTCTTCGGCATCACCTTAGGTTCCATGTTGGTCGGCATCTGGAGCGTGCCGTTTATAGCTGAGCGCTACGGCAAGGCCGGTGCGACACGTATGGGTGCCTATCTCGCCATCGTGGGTTGTATCGGTTTTTATTTCACCTCCTACACAGAGGTTTGGCAGATCTTCTTCTGGGGTTGTGTTGTCGCGCTCGGCAGCACGCCTGTTGCGGTGCTCGGCTGGGCGATGATTCCGGATACAGTGGAATATGCTGAACACAAACTGGGTGTACGAGCTGATGGTGCAATTTTTTCGACCGCGAGCTTTTTTCAAAAGCTCGCCAAAACCATCGGCGGCGCGGGTGTCGCAATTGTCCTTGGACTTGCCGGTTATCAGGCAAACCAGGCGCAGACGCCAGAGGCATTGAGCGCCATACACGCGGTGCTGACGCTGGTGCCTATCGCTATCCTGGTTGTCCTCATCATTCTCACGAAACTCTATCGACTGGACCGTGCAACGCATCAGAAGCTGGTGCAGGAACTTGAAGGGGCTCCAAATCTCTAAGGCAACGAGTTCTTGATCCCGGCACACCTTCGCCGCTTAACTGGGTGTTAGTCGTAGGATCGAAAACTCAGGGAATGTCTCTTCCGGGTCGTGAGCGACGTTTTATCACAAATAGTCATGACGGGCAGTTCACGTAGGCGTAGCGGAATGAGCAAGATAGCAAAGCGTAAGCGAGTGCTTTGATACCTGAGTCGACTGTTAATCTTGATAAAGCTGCCGATCAAATTCTAGAAAGGGCAAACGTCTTCAGGAACACGCGTTGAAGGCGCTGCGCTCGGCGTCCCGATTTTTTCTCACCGGTATGGTAAATATTTGGGATATCGCACCCTCCCGCCCAGGGGGTAACGTGCCTTGTCAGGCATAGTGGCGGACAAACAAGTGAATATACAGACGAGTTGGTTTATGTGTTTATTGGCGCTGGGGTTTTGCAGTGCAGCCTTCAGCCAGGACAGGCAAGATCAAGGGCGGCAAGGCCAAGCCGGGCAAAAGATTACCGCGTCGCAGCCACTGCTCGCGGCGGTGGGCAAAAGTTTCAAGCGCCAGAAAGCGGCTGTGCGCAACAGCAACCGTCCCGCTCCCCGCGTTCCGGCGGATTTATTAACGGCGGCCCAATGGCGTGAGTTTCAACAAGCCCAGCCACGGTCGCGTTATCTGCCCCGGCGCTATCAGACACGTAAGTCTAAACAACAGATTCAACGTGAAATTAGCGGTCTGCGGCGCTACCACGACGCCTGGCGGCAGGTACGCACCCGGGGTGCCAACGTCAGCCCGGCGGTGCGGGTCATCTATCTCGATGGGCGTATTCGTGATCTCAGCGAACGTCTGCGTGTGTACGAATTTGCCGCAGCCCGGCGCGTTCCGGTGGAACCCGAGTTCAGCAAGCTGCGCCGTGAACACCAGCGCATACGGACCGAACGCAAAACCCTCGGAAAGGTGCAGCCCGCCCGTTCTGCGCGCTCTTCCGCGCGCCTGCATCTGTGTCAGGTGACAGCCCAAAGCGTTGCCGTGTGCCTAACAACCAACGATGCCATGCGCCACCTGCTGGACCCGGCAACTTTTGACCCGGCGGTGGTCTATCAACTATTGCATCAATTCGACCGGCGTATGGACGGTGCACCCACCCGCAACGGACAACCGCTGGATACGCTGGTGGGGTGTGCCAACGGTACCGCCCTACCGCACGCCCTCGGGGGGGCAGAGCCTTCCCCGCGCCAATTGGAAGGTGTCCTGGCAGCCTGCCGTAACGCCAATCTGCGCCAGCCCTATGGCCTGCAGGCGGTGTCGGCGCAAACCCGCGGACGCGGCTATGGGGGTGCAGTGAGAGACACCGTCAACCGCGTTGAAGAAATGCTGGACTCCTGTGATGCCAATACCGCCGCATCGGGTCTGATGGACGCGAGTTTCTGGGACGGGGCCAAATCCGGCACAAGCGGCGACCTGGCGCCTTCTGATTGCGGTTTTGGTTGCATGGTCGGTTACGTATTGGGTAGTACAGCTGCCGCAGCTCCAGAGCCCTACCTGCCGGCACCGTCTAGTGAAATCCATAAGGACGTAGAACTCAAAAATAAAAAGAAGGAAGAAGCGGAAAAGAAAAAGCAGGAAGAAGAAAAGAAAAAAGCTGAGGAAGAGCGCAAAAAACAGGAGGAAGAGAAGAGAAAGAAAGAAAAAGAGAAGGAAAAAGACAAAGACAAAGACAAAGACAAAGACAAAGACAAAGGCAATAACGCCACCGACCCCGGAGCGGAAGGAAATATGTGTGCGGGCGCCCGCGCCGGCTGGGCGTTCTTCAAAGCCCAGTGTGAGCAGTCCAACTGGCAGGCCGGCAACTGTGCGGGTTTTGTTGCGGCGGTGAATCGCTGCGGTGATCCACGTCTGGTCAACACCGGCACCACAGGTGATTTAATCTGCGCCTCACCGGCGGAAGATCCTCTGGGTGAAACAGCCTATCAGCGGCGTTGTCAGGCCACCAGCCAACTGGCGTCACCAAACCCCGGTGATTCGCGCCCACCGTGTCAGTGGATTGCAGTGTCCCGCAGTGCCATGTTTGATCTGTGTTCCGACCCTCGGGCTCAGTTTGGCCCCGATAGCCAGTGTCTGCTGCCGGTACCCGCCCGGGCCCAACCCGGTCAGGTACCCCGGCCGCCTTTGCCTAACCTAGCCATAGACGATGCGCTGCAGACGCGGTTGATCGACAACCGGGTGCGCATCTTCAACGGTACCGGTAATGTGCGTCAGAATCCGGTGTGTAATGCGGATGCAGGGCCCTGTATCGGGGTGAATTCGATGGCGGGTCAGCGCCGTTGACCGGGGGCTCGCAAGGTCCGTGGCTCAGCCCTGAGCGCTGAAGGCTCCGTTGTGCCTCTAGTGAAAGGGCCTGATCCGCAGGATCAGGACCCGACACTTTCCGTCGATGACCACGGGCGCAATCGAAGATTGCGCAGCCGAATTTTTGATTCGGTACGTAGCACACAAGCCTTGCAGGGCGCGTCATAGTTCAACGAATTAACGAGACAGGACGCTAGAAGATCACAGACAAAGCAACTTTCTAAAGGCGGGTTGAGTCCATGCTTAAGTCCTAGTGTTTTAACTCAGCCGCGTCACCCCAGGCCTGGCGGAGCTTGTCCATATTAAAATCGGGTTGTTGTGCCGCTTTGATGATGACCTGTTCGCGCGCCGCAATTTCCTGAGCTGCGCCCAACACCTGTTCAGCCACCCCCCACGGGATTACTACCGCGCCATGTTGGTCAGCATGGATGAGGTCACCCGATGTGACACGCATACCGGAGACGCTGATCGGCTTGCCGAAGTCGACGACGTGCACGTAAGCGTGCGAGGGTCCAATGCGGTCCGCCAGCATTTGAAAACCGGGTGCGATATCCGGAATGTCGCGGACGCTGCCGTCGGTGATCAGCCCCTCGGCGCCCAGACCTTTGTGCACGTTTGAGTTCACTTCACCCCAGAACGAGCCATAGCCGCGTTGGCTGCCATCCAGGTCTTGAATGACGACGATGCTCGGCTTCGGTCCCGCATCGATATAGGCGTAGTAACCATCGTTGAGTTCACGTGCCGCCTTACCCTTCAGCTCTGAAGGATGGGCGCTGCGGATAGTGGCCGTGCGCGCCACGCCAACCATCGGCGGCAATTCGGGTCGGGTGCACACCAACGGATTGGTGGTGTAGCCAAATCCGCGTCGTTCGGGTGCGACAACCTCAAGAGCATTGCAGACAGTTGGTGTATCAATCGTCTGCAAATCCCTGACAAGCGTTTCAGTCAGGGTGTGTGTCTCTTCGCTCATTATCTTCCTCCTAATTCCCACTCCAGTAACAATAACTTGGTCGCCATGGCTACCGCGATAGGTTGATCAAACATCAGGTGATGGAAAGTGCCGGGAACCGTGATAACCGGCAATGTGTTTTGCGACAGCTTTTTGGTATGTTCGGCGAAGTAGGCGCCTTCGTCTTCACTTTTCTCACCCAGCATGAGCCCAAGTTTGCAGTCGAGCGCCAGGTACTTATCCTCCTGTTCCGGTCCCATGGACAGGTAGTCAAAAAGGGTCGGATCAAACTTCCAGGTCCACCCACCTTCAACCTCTTTGATGCCGTACTCTGCCAGGTGCCGCAGCACAGCAGGGTGGACACCGGGTTGCTCTGGGATAAAGCGAAACCTGCCGAGCGCCGTCTTTTTGTCCTCATAGACACGCAGCTTGCGTCCAGGTTTGACATCCTCACGTTCGGCGCGCATCCCCCATTCCAGCCACTCTGCCTTCGGAGCGATGGTGAAATCCATAAACAGTACGCCAGAAATTTCGTGGCGGTGTCGGTAGGCGGCTTCCAGCGCCACCCAGCCGCCGAAGCTGTGGCCAATGATGTAGGGATTAACGCCCAGTTCGGCGGCTTGTACCACAGCCCAGATTTCCTCCGCGTAGAGATCGCCGCTGTAGGTTTCGCGCCAGTCGCTGTCGCCATTGCCGGATAGATCTAACGCGACCACTCTGAATTCGTCGGCAAGAAACGGTGCGGTGAACCGCCACCATTCAAGGTGGGCATTGCTGCCATGGATGAGGATAACGCCAGGTTTGCCAACCTCACCCCAGGTTTCATAAACGATGTTGGCTCCACCGACCTCCACCGAGCCTCGCTCGGATGGATAGGACATACAGAAGTCATACCAGAAGGGTAAATCGGACATATCGGCTCTACACAAAAGATCCAGCCTAGCATTTTTTCTGCGCGTTCAGTTACCCTCAGGCTTGAGAAACAGTTGAGGGTGGAACATGAAGTTAGGCATACACGCAGGTCCGCAGGATCTGACCATGGAAGAATTGAAACGTCTCTGGAAGATAGGCGATGACCACTTTCACTGGGTAAGTGTATGGGACCACTTCTACGCAAACCCGCTGCAGGATCGCAACAACCCCTGTTACGAAGGCGTGGCTGCCATGGCGGGCTTGGCGACCTATACGCAGAATGTCAGGGTAGGGTGTCTCGTCTTCTGTGCCCTGTTCAGAAACCCGGGTGTGCTCGCAAAGGCGGGTGTGACCATCGATCACCTCTCTGATGGACGTGCTGATGTCGGCATTGGTGCGGGATGGTTTGAAGAGGAGTTCCGTGAGTTCGGGTACGGCTTCCCGCCGCTGGGCAAACGCTTCGATCAACTGGAAGAGGCGCTGACAATCATCTCAACGCTGTGGAAAGGTGAGGAAGTAAACTTCAAAGGCGAGTACTACGATATGCAGGGTGCGGTTTGCAGCCCCGCGCCGAAGGGCTTGCGCCTCTGGATCGGCGGGCGCGGCAAGTCACGTACGGTGGACCTGGCAGCCCGGTTCGCGGATGGCTTTAACATGCCGTATGTCCCTCCAGCGGTCGCAAAAGACAGACTCGAACGCCTGGAAGCGGCGTGTGAAAAACACGGCACCGACTTTGACGCGATAGATACCAGCGTAAACCTTGGGTTTTACATGAACTCGGACCGTACGCCCGATATCGATCCTCGCGGGTCGCTTACCGGTAGCGCCCAGGAAGCGGTGGATCTCATCGGCGAGTTTAAGGACATAGGAATTCAGGGCATCAACATCGCCTTCCGGCCGCCGGTCGACTGGGACAATCTGCAGTGTTACATCGAGGAAGTGCTGCCAGCTTTTAAATAGCCTACTTGGGGTAGCGGCTGGACACTTCGTGGGTAAAGTCCAGCCATTCGCCAAACTGAGTTTGCAGCGGCACCGTCAGCGTACAGATCGGCATTGATTCCGGCACACGGTCTGCTTGGTGCGAAACCTCTAGGGTGATTAAAGAAGTGGTATCTTCCTCAAGTTCCACCACGTTGATACGCGTTGGTTCAATCTCCCAGCGATTGTCTGCTGAGGTGCAGCTGGTAAACACCTGCACGTCGCGCCGGGTTCTGTTCGCAAGCGGAATCTTCAGCTGGTAACTGCCATCTTTCCCAACCAGACGCACAGACTTGGGTGCAAGTCGTCGCGTTAGATTGAAGATGTCATAGTTGTCTGCGGGATGGACTGAATTCTGTGCCTGTACCGCATCCGCCTTCACCACGGCCACCCGCACGTCTTCACCTCGCACCGAGACCTGCAGCAGGTGAAAAAAGCTGCCTGCCCGAGGGTCGTCATGTCCCATCCGCCCACCAGCGTTCGTCATGGTGTACCCCACACCGTCCAGTGTGTAGTGATGGTAGTGGTGGTGGTGACCGTAGAACACCTGGTTCACGCCGCCGTTTTTGAATACTTCGTGCAGCTCACGATCGTTGTCCATCAGCATGGGCGGACGATGCAAAAATACGAACCGGTGTTGGGCATCACTTGCAGCCAGCGTCTCTGCGAGCCAGCGCAATTGCTTGGGGCCAATACCTTCAGGCTTTTCACGCGCATCGCTGTTTAAAACAACAAAGAGCGAATTTTTGTATTCAAACGAATAGTTGAGCGGGCCCCATTCCTGTTCAAACAGGTCCTCCAGTTTTTTGTCTGGAGCCTTGCCGCTGCCGTAAACGTCATGATTGCCGGGCACGGCATAGAAGGGGATAGGCGCGAGGGGCGCAATCTGATTCTTAAACCGATTCCACTCCGCCTGGACCACGCTCAGATCTGAATTGTAGCCGTCGATGAGATCTCCTACCTGGATTACAAATGCCGGACCCAAACGCTTGGCCTGATCGATGATGCGATTGAAGTTCGCCGGTGTGTCGAACTGTGCATCCCCCAACACAACAAAGTGAAACTCATCGTCGACCGCCTGCGGCGGTTGCAACGATGCCGCGGTTGCGACTGCGCTGAACAATACGAGGAAGGTTGGTGTAATCGCTTTCATGTCTGGCACCGCGTCGGGGTCCCCTGGGAGCGAGCGTATGCTTCATTGGCCCGCCACACCCTGAGCGTGTTCAAGCCCATGATTTTTTCAATGTCTTTGTCGGAATAGCCGCGCTCTATCAACCCCGCAATCAGGTTCGGATAGGTCGCTACGTCCTTCAATCCCTCCGGCAAAGAGTCGCCCACACCGTCATAGTCAGAACCGATACCCACTGCATCAATCCCCGCGATTTCTACAGCTCGATCGATATGATCCAGCACCTGGTCGGTGGTGGCGTAGGGATAAAGATTCTGTTCACGGTACTGAGCAAGAAATGCCACCAACGCGTCATCGCCGGGTTTGGCGTTGTTTTCTTCGGCAAACGTTGTGGCGGCGCTGGTGCGAGCGGTTGACCAGTCGCGGGCCGCCTGGTGTACAAACGAGGAACCAAAGTTGATCTGTATGACACCGCCTTTGGCGGCCATTGCCTTGACCATCTCATCACTCATGTTGCGTTCAAAGCCTGGCGTATAGTGACGCATGCTCGAGTGAGAAGCGATGACGGGTACTTTCGACACCTCCAAAACCTGCCAGAACGCATCGTCGGAAATATGGGAGACGTCCACCATTACGCCCAGCCGATTCATTTCCGGTATGAGCGCTTTGCCGAATTCAGAGAGCCCCTGCCATTGTCGCTCGGGATCGTAGCTGGAATCGCTGATGTGGTTGGATTTCGAGTGGGCAAGTGTGATGTAGCGGATGCCGCGTTCGAAGAAAATTTCCAGGTTTCTGGTTTTGCCTTCGATCGGGCCTCCGTTTTCCATACCCATGGGAAAAGAGATCAGATCCTGCGCTTGTTGCTTGAGTAGATCGTCGGAGCATGTGGCCAGCGCAAACTTGTCGGGATGGGCTTCGATGATGTTGTTTACGACCCGCATGGAGGCCATGGCAAAACTGAACGCATTGCCTTCTGCATCCACAGACGCCGGGATATAGATCGACATGAACGGCGCGTTCAGACCGCCTACTTTTGCGCGAGGAAAATCAAATTCACCCGTTGCCGTGGCAGCGCCCACATCCACCAGGCCGCGTTGCAGGCGATAGGGCACGTCGATATGTGTATCGATGATGAGGGCTTTCTCGGCCAGGACTTGCGCGCGGTACTCAACGGACTGCCCGCTCGATGAGGCGCAACCGGAAAGTATGATTGCTACCAGTGCAAATGAGAGTCCTGAAGCTTTCGGTAGTGACATGTAGAGATCCCATGATCTGCTAAGTGGATGATCGTTCTAGTCTACGGATTCCGTCCGCGGCGCAATAGAGTAAACTGCGCGCTTTATTGATCTAGAAAAAGAGGCCTTCATGTCCGTCATCAAGCAGGAAGATGTAATCCAGAGCGTTGCCGACGCATTGCAGTTCATCTCCTACTACCACCCCCTGGACTTCATTCGCGCCATGCGGGGCGCCTGGGAGAAAGAAGAATCACCTTCTGCCAAGGCAGCGCTCACACAAGTGCTGGTGAATTCCCGAATGTGCGCGATCGGCAAGCGCCCCATCTGCCAGGACACGGGCATCGTCATCGTGTTTGTGTCCGTGGGTATGGAGGTAAGTTGGGATGCCGATATGTCCCTTGAGGATATGATCAACGAAGGGGTGCGTCGTGGCTATACCCATCCGGACAATGTGCTGCGCGGTTCTGTGCTAACCGATCCGGATGGTGCACGGTCTAACACCAAGGACAACACGCCTGCTGTTATCCACACCAGAATTGTGCCAGGTGACAAGGTAGAGATCGAAGTCGCAGCTAAAGGCGGTGGCAGTGAAGCCAAGGCAAAATTTGCCATGCTGAACCCCTCGGATTCCATCGTGGATTGGATCCTTTCAGTCGTGCCGACCATGGGGGCGGGTTGGTGCCCGCCAGGCATCCTGGGTGTCGGTATAGGCGGTACGCCTGAGAAAGCCATGATGCTCGCGAAAGAATCCATGATGGACCCGATCGATATGCACGAGCTCCAGGAGCGCGGTGCCTCCAACCACCTGGAAGAGCTGCGGTTAGAGCTCTTTGAGAAGGTCAATGCCTTGGGTATTGGTGCACAGGGTCTGGGCGGACTGACCACCGTGCTCGATGTGAAGGTGAAAGACTATCCCACGCACGCGGCCAACAAGCCGGTAGCGGTCATACCCAACTGCTCGGCCACCCGACACGTACATTTTGAGCTGGACGGCTCTGGTCCCGCCGAGTTTGAAGCACCGGATCTGGACGAGTGGCCGGATATAGAGTTTGAGATGGGTGATGATGTGAAGCGGGTTAACCTCGACACCATCACGCAGGCACAGATTGAAGATTTGCGCGCGGGCGACACGGTGCTCTTGTCGGGCAACATGTTGACTGGCCGGGACGCCGCGCATAAAAAGCTGGTGGACCTGATCGAGCGCGGCGAAGAACTGCCGGTGGATTTCACCAATCGCTTTATCTACTACGTCGGTCCAGTGGATCCGGTGCGCGATGAGGTTGTGGGTCCTGCGGGTCCAACCACCGCCACGCGCATGGATAAGTTCACGCGCACCATGCTGGAAAAAGCGAATCTCGCAGGCATGATCGGCAAGGCTGAGCGCGGGCCTGAGGCCATTGAGGCGATCAGGGACAATAAAGCGGTTTCCATGATCGCGGTGGGTGGCGCGGCCTACCTCGTGGCGAAGGCGATTACCAAGTCCACGTTGCTGGCATTCCCCGAACTTGGGATGGAAGCCATCTATGAGTTTGAAATCAAAGATATGCCGGTCACCGTTGCCGTGGATTCCAGAGGTGAGTCGGTGCATATCGAAGGACCCAAAATCTGGTCGCAGAAAATCGCCGAGCAGGTAGAGGTGGTTGAAGTTACCTGACTGACCATAAACATCTGAGAAGAGGGATGTGATGAAAAGACGAACGTTTGTACAAACAACACTCGCGCTACCGGTACTGAGTGCCTTGCCTGCACTGGCTGCGGAAGAGTCGGATCTGATCTACCTATCGCCAGTAAAATCTGACGGTACGTTAAGTCGCTGCCAGGCTGAAGTGTGGTACGTGGGAGACGGCGGTAATTTTTATGTGGTCACTGCCGCGGATGCCTGGCGCGCCAAAGCGGTTGGGCTTGGGCTTACAGACACCAAGGTCTGGATCGGTGATGTGGGTCAGTGGCAGCGTTCTCGCGGCAAGTACCAGGAACTGCCCAGCGTGCAGGCGCAAGCTTCGTTGGTGACAGACGCCGTGGAACACGCACGTTTGCTCGGAATCTTCGGCAATAAGTACACAGCCGAGTGGGGCAGTTGGGGGCCGCGATTTAAAAAGGGTCTGGCAGACGGCAGCCGTGTGATGCTGCGTTACACGCCCGCTCAGGACTAGAGCGCGTCGAGGTAGCGCTCTGCGTCGAGCGCTGCCATACAACCAAAACCTGCGCTTGTAATCGCCTGGCGATAAATGTGGTCGGCCACGTCTCCGGCGGCAAAGACACCGGGCACGCTGGTGGCGGTGGCGTTGCCATCAGTGCCGCTGTGGATCTTGATGTAGCCGTTGTCCATATCCAGCTGACCATCGAAGATGCCGGTGTTCGGGGTATGCCCGATAGCAATAAAGACGCCTGAAAGATCCACCTGCTGTTCAGAACCATCGTTGCCGTTGATGCGCATGCCGGTGACACCCATATCGTCACCCAGCACTTCCGCCAACTGATGATTCCAGATTGGCTTGATGTTCTCTTTGTTCAAGAGCCTGTCCTGCAGAATTTTCTCTGCACGCAGTTCATCCCGTCGGTGAACGAGATAAACAGTGTTTGTGATATTGGATAGATAGAGCGCTTCTTCTACCGCTGTGTTCCCACCGCCCACGACGGCAACGTCCTGGCCACGATAAAAGAACCCATCACAGGTGGCGCACGCACTGACGCCGCGACCTTTATAGTTTTCTTCTGAATCCAGGCCAAGGTATTTGGCACTGGCACCGGTGGCAATGATCAAGGCATCACATGTGTAGTGTGCCTGGTCACCCTGTAACTCGAACGGACGGGATTCCAACGACACCGTGTGGATGTGGTCATTCACGATTTCGGCATCGAAACGCTCGACGTGCTCGGACATCTGCATCATAAGTTCCGGGCCCTGCAGTTCAGCGTGACCGCCCGGCCAGTTTTCGACCTCTGTTGTCGTGGTGAGCTGTCCACCTACTTCCACGCCGGTGATGAGCGCAGGTTTCAGGTTCGCACGGGCGGCATACAGCGCGGCGGTATAACCCGCGGGTCCCGAGCCGAGGACGATGAGGCGATGATGGATGGTGTCTGTCATAAGTCGGTCTTAAGCCGTCGGAAGCCGTCTAAAGCAAAGGGCGCATTCTAGTCATATTGCTTCTGTTTGAGTACCGGTTGAGCGCCCGATTAGGTATATCTTTATTCCACCCGTTTGCCCGTGTCAGGACCGGACGAGCGCGTCGTTAGACAATTCCATGTCCGTCTAGCGAACTTCAGAACGTCGAGCTATTTTATGGGGTACCCTTGGGTGGTTTTCAAGGGCTGGCTTTTTTGGGAATAGGGTAGAAAAGGAAGAGGAGCAGGCTGATGCCTAAGCGATTGGGTGTTTATCTGATTGGGGTAGTGTTTACCTTCACCGCAGCGGGACCGTTCGCGTCCATGTTAGCGGACTTGCCTCGGTTTGATGATCTGGATCTTTCGCCGGACGGAGACCACCTGCTGATGGTTCGAGCCGGTGATAATGTCTACGACCTGGTCGTCAGGAACCTCACCACTGGAGAAGACCTCACTCTCTTTGAAGGCGGTGGCGAAGCCGGACTCATCAACTGGTGTCGCTGGGGCAACCCATCACGCGTGATCTGCTCCGTGCGCTATTACGTGCCAGCGCCAAAACTGGGGCAAGTTGCCTACACGCGCATGTTTGCCGTGAACATAGATGGCACTGAACACATCTCCCTCATTCCCAAGGCGAAGAACCGGGATCGCTGGCCACAGGTATGGAATGCCCAGGTACAGGATCGAGTGGTCAGTTGGTTGGTGGAAGAACCCGAGAACATTCTGGTGCAGCTGAACCGGGATGCCCGCAATCGGCCGAGTGTGTATCGGCTGAACATCTACACCAATCGCCTTTCTCGTGTACAACGCCCGCGCAGCATGATCCGCCGCTGGTACTCCACCTATGAGGGCAATATTCAACTGGCCATCGGCTATCGCAACGATTCTGATCCCATCGTTTATCACGTCGATGGTCGCCAGCTGACAGAGTACAAACAACCTGCTTATGACAGTGAAGTGCCACCGCAGCCGTTGGGTTTCTCATCGGACGGGGAGCACGTTTTTTTGAGTATGCCGAACGGTCAGGACAGGCACGCAATCTACCGGGTGATGCTGGAAACCGGCGAGATCGTTGAAGAGATTTACCGCGATGATCAGTTCGACGTCTTTGGCGGCATCATCGCGCACCCGGATTCGGGACAGCCGGTTGGGGTGAGCTATCTGCGCCATCATCCTAAACTCGTCTGGTTTGATAACCGCCTGGAAGCCCTCTTTGCGAGGATGCTGGAGAAGCTGCCCGGCGAACACATGCGCTTCATTTCTGCAGATCGCGGTTACGACAGATTTGTGTTGTACAACTACGGTGGCGCGGCGCCGAGATACTATTTGTACGATCGCACCAGGGATGAGGTGCAACACATCGGCGATGACTTCCCTGGCCTGGGTGATGACGAGATCCGCGACCTTACGCCGGTGGAATACACCACGCGCGATGGTTTGACCATTCCCGCTTACCTCGCCCAGCCGGATGGCGAAGGACCGTTCCCAACGATCTTACTTCCCCACGGCGGGCCCTACGCCAGGGACAGCGCAGAGTTTGACCCATGGACTCAGTTTCTTGTGGAAAAGGGTTTTGCTGTTTTAAAACCGAACTACCGTGGTTCTGTTGGCTATGGTGAAGCGTACATGCAGGCCGGCTACAAGCAATGGGGCCTGAAGATGCAGGAAGACCTGATGGACGGTCTGGGCTGGCTGGTAGACCAGGGCGTGGCCGACCCGGAACGGGTCTGTGTTGTGGGCGCGAGTTACGGTGGCTACACGGCGTTGGTGTCTGCGTTCAAGTTTTCGGATCGCATCGACTGCGCGGTGAGCCTTGCGGGCATATCGGACCTGGAGAAGATGGTGCAGCGGCTGTACAACTTCGACCTTGCCACCCGCAACCGCGAGCGTATTCAGGATGCCAGAGACCTGGTCGCCAATTCACCTATTCGCCAGGCCGAACGCTTTCGCGTGCCGGTGCTGATGCTGCATGGTGATCGGGACACGGTCGTGCGGGTTAACCAAAGCCGCAAGATGGCACGTCTCTTGGACAAGCTGGGCAAGAACTTTCGTTACGTCGAGCAACCCCAGGGAGATCATTTCTTAAGCCTGCAAAGTCAGCGCGAAGAATTTTTTGAGGAGATGGGCGGCTTCCTGCAGACCCACATCGGCAACTGAGCCTTCTGTCCTTCTTAAGCCTCCCGACGCTCCGCCAACAGCGGGACGCGATATGTGCTTAAATTGAGGGCTGAAACTTTAGGCAGTCCTGTTTAAGAGAGGAGGGAGAGATATGCCACGCGTTAAGTTTGGGGGCTTTGTTGCGCCCCACCATCCCATTGGCGAGAACCCAACGCTGCAATTGCAACGTGACCTGGAGCTTGCCGAACACCTGGATAAGCTCGGCTTTGATGAATTCTGGTGTGGTGAGCATCACTCAACCGGCTGGGAAGTGATTGCAAGCCCCGAGCTTTTTCTCGCTGCGGCGGGCGAGCGGACCCATCGCATCATGTTGGGCACCGGGGTGATCTCCCTGCCTTATCACCATCCCTTCAACGTCGCGCAACGTCTTGTACAGCTGGACCATATGACGCGCGGAAGAGTCATCTTCGGCTCTGGTCCAGGGGCACTGCCTTCGGATGCCTACACGCTGGGCATCGACCCCATGGTGCAGCGCGACCGCCAGGACGAGGCCATCGGTGTTATTCGCAAGCTCTTGCGTGGCGATGATCGTTTCGACTATGAAAGTGACTGGTTCACGCTGAAGGATGCGCGTCTGCAGCTTTTCCCGCTGCAGGAAGATATGCCGTTTGCGGTGGCTTCCATGGTCAGCCCTTCGGGCATGACGTTGGCGGGTAAACATGGCACGGGCGTGCTTTCTATCGGCTCCATGAGCACCGCGGGTCTGCAGGCATTGCCAACCCAATGGCAGTTTGCTGAAGACTCGGCTAAGGAACACGGTGGGGTGGTCAGCCGCGACAACTGGCGTGTCGTTATGTCCTGGCACATCGCTGAGACCAAGGAACAGGCACAACAGGAAGCCAAACAGGGTCTTTATCGTTGGCACAACGAATACACGGTGGGCACCCTGATGCGCCCCGGAGCAGAACCTTATGCATCACCGGATGCTGCCGTAGATGAAGCGAACGTCGAAGGCGGTGGTGCGATCATCGGTACGCCGGACGATTTGATCAAAGCCGTGCGTGACATGGTCGAGCTGACCGGTGGTTTCGGTACGGTCATCGGCTTTGCTCACGACTGGGCAAATCGCGAAGCGACATTGCGCAGTTGGGACATGGTGGCGCGGTATGTCATTCCTGAGGTAAACGGCATGCTCGACGGCTATCGCGAGTCGCAGAAACATGTGATTGAGAATCGCGATTCCTTTGAGCGAGCGGGTGCTGCTGTGCTGGCCAAGATCAGCGAGAACGAGAAGGCGGTGAAAGCCATGCAGGAGGAGGCTGATGGTCAGGCGGCCATGCCTTCACATCACGCACCGGATCTGAGTTCAGACTCAAGCACCAGCGCGGGTTCCTGATGCGCCGGTTGGTTGGTGGTTGCAGCCTCTTTTTGGTGGCTTGTGGTCTGGTTGCCTGTGGGGGAACCAGCGAACCGGTAGCAACTTCATCCGAGCAAGCGAGTGATGCCGCGACAAAAAGAACTGTCGAGGTAACGCTGACCGAAGGGACTAACATGGCGCTTGCTCTGGCGCAGGATGGTACGCGGGTTATCAGCTTGCAGGGACAGCTCTTTCGCTTGGATGACGCGGGTGAGGGAGTTGCAATAACCGATGCTTATCATGATGCACGTGAACCGCAGTTTTCTCCGGATGGGATGAAAGTTGCCTTCCACGGCTATCGCGGTGGTAACTGGGATATCTTTGAGGTGCCTGCAGACGGAAGTACGGCGCCGGAAGCGCTGACAAATGATCCGTTTGACGATCGTGAACCTAACTACAGCCACGACGGGCAGCGCGTCGTCTTTGCCTCTGATCGAGGTGGCAGCTACGACATCTGGCAAATAGCGGCCGGTGAACTCACGCAGCTGACCGATACCGAAGGGAATGCCTATTCACCTGCGCTCAACGCAGCGGGAGAGCTTGCCTATATTGAAGACAGCACGGGTAAAGGGGCGCTCATCGTCCAAGCGCCAGATGGCAGTCGACGCGAAGTGCTCCTGGTGCCGGGTACTGTGAGCGGCGTGCAGTGGTCCCCCAACGGTGAAAAGTTGAGCTATCAGGTGCTGGGTCCTCGCGGTGCGCAGATGCGGGTTGTCAACGCTGACGGGTCAGGCGACGAGGCGGTCTCGCGCGCCGGATCTGACGTGTTTCCAATGCGGGCGGGTTGGCAAGGAGACGCAACGTTTTTGTTCGCGGCGGACGGACTCATCCAGCGTGCATCGCTGGCTGACAAGGTACTGGAGACCCTGCCTTTTGCTGTGAAGGTTACGTTGGAGCGTGATATCTACGAACGTCGCCAACGGGACTACGATGCCACCGTCGAGCGACAAGCGCTTGGTATATCCACACCCGTCGTCGACAACTCCGGTAGCCACATTTATTTCACTGCGCTGGGTGATGTATGGCACTGGCAGCCCGATACGTCCGGGCTTGCCCGCCTGACGGATGATGCGGCTACTGAATATGCGCTGTCGCTGCATCCGGATGGCGGTGCCATTGCGTATGTGGGGGATGATGCCGGTAAGTTGGATCTGTATATACACGACCTCGCTGATGGAACCCGCAACACCATCAACTTGGGGGTCAGCCAGATCAGCTTTCCGAGTTGGTCGCCGGACGGCGAAAAGCTGGCGTTCTTCGTAGACGTGCCAGGTAATCCGCTGGGTGGACAGCTGAGAGTGTTAGAACTCGCAACAGGCGAAACACAAAACGTGCTTGCGCCGATCCCCGCACAACCCATTTCCTGGAGTGAGGACAGCACTCATGTGGCTGTCACGCGCTTGAACGCGTACTCGTCCCGCTACCGGGAAGGTATCTTCGAGCTGGTGGTGGCCCCGCTGGCGGAAGGCGAGCCGAAGGTCATATCACCCTTGGCGCATCAATCGATCCTCTACGTCACACTCAACGGCGATGACCGTATGCACTATGTGCAGGGTGGCGTGCTCAAACGCATGGAGCTGGAAGAAGGATTTGTCCCTGCTGAAGCAGGGGTTGCCATCACAGATGAAGTCACCGACTTCCCAAGCTTCTCGGCCAACAATCAACACCTGGTTTACCTGTCCGGCGACACACTTAACTTGCGAGATGTGGCAACGGGGGAAACCCGCGACGTTACCCCCAATCTGAAGTGGCGCATGTTTGCGCCCGAAGACAGCTATGTGGTGCGTGCAGGTCGGCTCTTTGTGGGCGAAGGCGAAACCTATGCGGAAAACCAGGACATCTTCGTAGAAGGTTCACGGATAGTTGCGATTCAACCGGCCAGTCCGGACCTTACACCGGATGTGGACGCCTCTGACAAAACCGTGGTGCCCGGGCTTTTCGAAATGCACGCTCATATGGGGGAAACCTCGGAGGTGCAGGGTCGTGTGTGGTTGGCTAACGGTATTACTTCGGTCCGTGACCCGGGGTCGAACCCGTACGTTGCAAAAGAACGTCAGGAGTCATGGGACAGCGGGCGGCGCATAGGTCCGCGTACGTACGTAACAGGTTATCTCACGGACGGAAACCGAGTCTTTTACTCCATGGCGGAGGGCATCGTCTCAGATGCGCATCTGGAGATGGCGCTGGAACGCACAGAACGCCTGGGGTTGGATTTTGTGAAGACCTACGTGCGCCTGCCCGATCACCAGCAGAAGCGGGTGGTTGAGTTTGCTCATGGAATTGGTATTCCGGTGTCTTCTCACGAGCTTTATCCTGCGGTTGCACATGGCATGGATCATGTTGAACACATCGGTGGGACCAGTCGCCGGGGCTATCAGCCCAAGGTTTCGCGGTTGGGTTATTCCTACCAGGATGTCATCGAGCTGCTGAGCTCTGGAGGCATGGGCATAACAGCCACCGCTGTCCTGCCCGGGTTTGCCGTAATCGTTAACGAAGAGCCGGATTGGTTTGAGGCGCCGCAGTTTGGTGCCTTTTATGGAACGCGCGCACAAAGAACCTATCAGATGATGGCCACCCGCTTTGGGCGGGGTGCTGCCGCCACGGCCAAGGCGAATGGCAAACTTCTGCGGGCGCTGACCGAGCGTGATGCATTGTTGGTAACCGGCACGGACGCGCCCTTTGTGCCCTACGGTTCAGGACTGCATGCAGAGTTCCGGCTTTATGCCCGAGCCGGTGTGCCACCCGCTGCCATCCTGCGACAGGCAACGCTTAAGTCAGCACAAGCTGCAGGCGTAGCTGGGGAGCTGGGCACCATTGAGGCGGGCAAACTTGCGGACATGGTGATTGTGGATGGTGATCCGCTGAACGATATTCGTGATCTCGACCATGTGGTGATGACCATCAAACATGGCCAACGCTACAACTTTGAGAATCTGCTGCCTAAGCAGAACGCTGAATTAGCGCATCTGCGGCCATCGCTTCAAGCTCACTAGCGCTGTAGCCGAGTTCGGCGAGGACTTCAAACGAGTGCTCGCCGAGCCCGGGCGGTGGTCTCTGCACGGTAGGTGGCGCGGGCGCACTGACATGGCTTGCGCTGACCACGCCTACCGATTCGCCGGTTTGTGGATGTGTGATTTCCGCGATACTCAGACGATGGTCAAGTTGATCGTCTTCCGCCACTTTTGAGAGGCTGCGAATTTCAGCAACAGGTACGCCACCTTCGGTTAATACCTCCAACCAATAGGCAGACGGTTTGGCGGCGAAGATGGGTTTTAAGAACGCGCTGATTTCATCGAAAGCTTCAACCCGTGCGCGCGCACCGTCGTAGGCTTGCATAAATTCAGGTTCACCCAGCACGTTGAAGAGGTCATCTATCTGCGAGTCTTTCAGCGCTACGATCTGAATGAACCCATCGGACGTTGCAAAAACGTTAGCGGTGGGTTGTTTGGTGGGCGAACGGTTGCCCATCAGCTCAGGTTCGTTACCCGTCACAAAGTACCCGGTCATCTGGGGCGCGAGCATCATGAGGGCGGTGTCCAGCATGGAGACGTCTATGCGTTGGCCCTCGCCGGTAATTTGTCGGCGCATCAGGGCCGCAGAGATGGAAAAGGCGGCGTTCAAAGCGGTGCTCATATCCACCGCAAAGTAGCCGGTCCGCACGGGCCCCGTTTCCTCGTGACCCGACACGCTGATCATGCCGGAGGCGGCCTGGATAGCACCGTCGAAAGCGGGCAGGTGAGATTTGGGTCCTTCCTGCCCATAGCCTGAAATGGATGCATAAATCAGATCAGGCTTGATCGCCCGCATGGCCTCATAGCCGAAGCCCAATCGTTCCATAGTCCCGGGTTTGAAGTTCTCTACCAGGCAGTCGGCGGTAGCGACCAGCTTCTTAATCACTTCATCGGCCTGGGGGTGTTTGAGATCGATAGCGACGCTGCGCTTACCGAGATTGCAGGTGAGGAAAGAAGGTGCAAAGCCGTCAGCCTGACCCAAAAACGCCCGCGTCATATCCCCCTTGTTGGGTTCTTCGATCTTGATGACATCAGCACCCAGCTGCGCCAGCTGTTGGGTGGCAAACGGCCCTGCCAGGACCTGGGTAAAATCGAGGATGCGTATGCCGCTGAATGCCTGTTGCATGGGTTACGCGCTCGGGATCAGTTCAAATACCCACAAGTTGCCGCTGGTCACCTCTGACTCTGGTACTTCGGTGAATCCTGCACCGCCGTATTTGCGGGCCAGTTCCGAGCGAACCACCGGCATGTCCGGATCGTCGATCACACGCTTCAGCGTATGGTGATAGAGCTTGTCGTCCACGCGCAGAATGATGCGCCCGTCCTTTTCGGCATCATAAGGCCAGTGTTTCCATATCTTACCGATGGTGGTGTTCATATAGCCTGAAGGTATGAACACGCGGTTGTTGTGTTCTACCACCCAACTGGTGCGCGACGAGCCTGCACCCACCAACTCGAACTCAACTTCTGTTCTGTCTTTCAGGAAAGACCAGTCAGTTTGGTTTTCAACGAGCGTGCCCGTGGTAAAAGGTCCACCGGAGATAAGCGCCCATGGACCATCCGCGAAGCGTGCGGCAAACATGGTTAGTCCGATCGCAATCGCAACAAGACCGACGATCACGGTGATGAATTTGAACAGTGCTTTGATAAAGCCCATTTGATTAACCCCTTTTTTCGCGCATGTTGCGCTGAAATGGTCGGTAAAGGCAAGTTTGGCGAGGTTGAGCTGGCATGCGCAGCGTGAGAAGGTGCCTGTGAGGAGTATGAAACCGATCTTGTTTGAAGAGATAGAAACATTAGCCCACGAAGCGGCAGCGCACGCTGAAGAAATAGACGTTGCGCGGGCACTGCCTGATCAGCTGGTAGCGAATCTTAAAGCGGCGGGGCTCTTTCGTGCCTTGATTCCTCAGGCGTTCGGTGGGCTGGAAGCAGACTTTGCTGAATATGTCGCCATGATCCAGCGTTTGGCTAACGCCGATGCGAGCACTGCGTGGTGCGTAAATCAGGCGGCGGTGATCGGCCTTACATCGATGTGGTTACCAGAGCAGAAGATCAGAGAAATCTGGTCTACGGCGGACACCTCCGTCGCGAATGGCCCGCCTTTTGACTGCCATATCTTTCGGGACGGGGAGGGCTACCGGTTGTCCGGTCACTGGGGATTTTCCAGCGGATGCCAGCATGCCGTCTGGATGATGGGCGTGGCCAAATTTGCCGAAGGCGGTTATCGCATTGGCTATTTCCGACCGTCGGATGTGGAATTTATGGACACCTGGCAGGTGGCCGGACTCAGGGGCACCGGCAGCTTTGAGTTCAAAATCGAAGACCTTTATCTTGCGGAAGATGCTGTAGGGGACCTTGCAGCGGCGCCGACTTACGACTGTGTGCTCACACGTGTTCCCAACACGCTGCTGTTTGCGACAAGCTTTGCGGGTGTAGCCTTGGGCGTGGCAGAAGCAGCGATGCAGGACGTGGTAGACATTGCCCAGGGCAAGGTCCCTCGTTTCTCTGCGCAGGCGGTGCGGGATGATCCTGATGTGCAGCGTTTCCTGGGTCGTGCCACGGCGACGTATCGTAGCGCACAAGCCTACCTGTACACCACTATCCGCGAGGTTACAGAGGCGGTGGGTCAACGTGGGGAAGTCACCCATGAAGAACGCGGCGCACTTCGGCTGGCGGGTACACATGTGATCCAGACCTGTGCCGAAGTGGTAGACACCGCCTACAAAATCTCGGGTTCAACAGGTATTTATCAGGACCACACGCTGCAGCGCAGATTCCAGGATATGCATGTCATTACGCAACATGTGCAGGGACGTGAAACTTATTTTGCTGCCATGGGTCGATACTTACTCTCGGGTGAGTATGAACTTGGCCCAATGATGTAGATGAGTTAGTGGAGCACAAATCATGGAACTGAACAGCGATCTGGACCTGACGGCGTATCAGTCAGGCGATGAACTTGCGTGGCAACCCTCGCCAATGGCGGGCGTGGAACGCGCCATGCTCGACCGGGTGGGTGATGAGGTTGCGGTGGCTACCACCATTGTGCGCTACGCACCCGAATCTTATTTTGATGCCCATGGCCATGCACTTGGCGAAGAATTCATAGTGCTTGAAGGTGTGTTCAGCGATGAACATGGCGACTACCCGGCAGGCTCCTACATTCGCAATCCGCCTGGCACTGCCCACACCCCGCACAGCAAGGAAGGCTGTGTCATTTTCGTGAAGCTGAGACAGTTTGCCGATGAGGATCTGACGCCCGTGCAGACGGCGATTTCCGCAGACATTGAACCCGGTGAGCCGCATCAGTTGTATCGCTATGTCGAAGATGAAAAAGAAGAGCTGGTGGAGAGCGTCCTCATTCCCAAAGGTGAAAGGTTTGCGTTCTCTGCTCATCAGCATGCCCGCGAGCTCTTTATTCTGTCGGGTTCGGTCACCTGGCAACAGGATGTGACCAGAACTCTCGGGCCGTGGAGCTGGATACGCATCGCACCCGGTGATCCACTCCGCGTGAATGCGCTGGAAGACACCCTCATTTTTGCGAAGACCCGACCGGTGTACAGAGACGCCGCGGCCTGATGGGTCGCTGGGCATTAATTACCGGGGCGTCGGCTGGCTTAGGCGAGGAGTTTGCGAGGCAGCTTGCGGCAGAAGGCTGGCACCTGATCCTGGCAGCGCGGCGGCTTGAACGATTGGAGCAGGTTGCGAAAGCCTGCCAATCGATCAACGCTCAAATAGAGACCCGCACAATGGCTGTGGATTTTGGCGATCTGAAAGCGGTGGATCGGCTGCTGAGCGAGGTGGCCGATTTGAACATCGATTTTCTGGTTAACAACGCAGGATCGGGAGGACCGGATCTCCTTGATGCTGAGATCCCCTGGGCCGATCAAGCGGCGTATCTTAATCTCATGATGTTCAGCGTTGCGCAGCTATGCCACGGGCTGGTACCGAAAATGGTTGAGCGTGGCTATGGACGTGTGATCAACGTTGCTTCCGTTGCCGGACGCATGGTGCGACCAGGGGATGTCAGTTACGGTCCCACCAAGGCGTACCTGGTGTCGCTGGCCGAAGGCATGGCACCTCTCAAGAAAGAGGGCGTGCATGTGTGTGCGCTCTGTCCTGGCTTTACGCATACGGAGTTTCACGCTGAAGGTGAGCTGGCAGAAATGAAAGCCGGGTTGCCGGAGTTTGTCTGGTACGACGCTGAAACGGTGGTGCGTGAAGGACTTTCTGCAGTGGAGCGTGGTCGCAGTGTCTATGTTTCCGGGCGCCTCTACAGGTGGATTGATTCTGCGTTGCGCCTGAAGCTCACCGCGTGGTTGATGCGCAAGTTTGCCTGAGATTCGCACACGCGAAATTGAACTAAGCTTCACCTATGAAGCGTTCACTATTCTTAATGACCTTCCTCCCGCTTGCCGCACATGGCTCGATCTGTGACGCACCGGTACTCGACGCGGAAAGCGAGATTGCGGAGCTCTTTGATTTGCAGGCCGGAGATCGCGTCGCGGTGGTGCGAATTTTGGATCGGTTGTGCGGCCGTGTATCCAGTTCAACCGTGGCAGTGGATAAGGACGGTAGAACCATCTACAGAACCAGGGCTAAACAAGACTGCAACTGTGATGCCGTTGCCCACCCGGAATATGGCGTGTTTGTGGATATAGATCCCAGAAGGCGTCATAGAGGCGACGGGGAAGACAAGGATAGATCGCAGAAAAACAGTCGCCCATAAGAAAACCCAGCGCCAACAACAAAAGTTGCCAGAAGCTAGGTTCTCTCTCCGCCGGAGCCCACACCTTACGATGCTTAGCTGACGACGATTGAGGCGCGAGATCCAGACAGTGTCGGAGCTTTTCCTCAAAGAGGAAGCCTCAATGTAAGGGGGCTTCCCCGACTTGCAGCTAAATGTACAAGACATCTTGCTACAGGCCGGTTTAGTCACCCTTGCAACGGTTACCCGTTGCTTGGTTACCGAATCATCCAAACGTCTTTGGCGACTCAATGACCGATTGACTCAAAAGTCGTTATTTTCCGACGCCCTGCCACGTCGCTTTTGAGTGTGTCCGGCACATTCAAAAGTTCAGATCAGTCGTACAAGGTCTACACATGTTCAACCAGGTACGCTCCAACCCTTGAGCCGCTTTAGCCTCGCGACCCCGGTTTCGGCTAAGAAACCTGCGTCCTTCAAAGTGTCAGCTCCGAAGAGCTTTCCCTTTTTGAGACCCTCCGAAGAGCGTCTCTTGAAGGACCGGTCTGATTACCTACTGATCATTCGTTGGTTCCCAACCTTCGACCCTTGCGAGTTGTCCGGAAGTGTCGCGCTGATCAATCAGTACGTCATCTGACCGTGGAAATAACTTTACTCCGGTCGCCTGATAAGACCAGTGAAGCTTTCGCATGTTGATGTTCATAGGCTGGGGATAAGTCAGTGGATATGTGGATAAATTGGTGGATAAACCCGGGGATTGGCTGAGTTAAGCAAATTAAGAATCTAAAAACTTAAGGTAAGTATTTGAGAGATCAAAGGTTTGAAGAAATCGAGCGTGAATGAATGAGATTCAACTTGAGGTTATTGGTCCGAAAAAATTTGAAAGAAAAATGACTCCAAAAAATGAAAGGGCCGGGGTGGAACCACCACACCGGCCCTCTTTTCTCTCACTCTCTATGAATAAGAGGGGGAGAGGGGGAGAGAAAGCGATGTTGAATCTGGGAGGGAGTAAGGGGAGGGGGAAGGACCCAGATCCAACATCTTGCTTTCTATGACTGTAGGAGGAGAGATAGGTTCCAAATAACTCCATATTGTTTTGTTACAAATTGAGTCACGGACATCCCGCAATTGGTTCAAAAATATTTCAACAAATTTCTAGCTTTCGAGGTTTGACTCTCCGCAGCGAGTCGGTAACATACGCGCCCTCTCGTTGTGCCAGATTTATCGGCACGCTCGAATGGGTGTTTAGCTCAGTTGGGAGAGCGACGGCCTTACAAGCCGTAGGTCGCAGGTTCGACCCCTGCAACACCCACCAATCCCTTTTTCTGCTTCCTACTTGCCATTCCGAGCAATTCTTTAGATCCTCTTGTACGTATCTGGAGAGACCTATGAATGCAGAAGACCCAGCGTCCGCAGAAGACGAAGTCTTTGTCGAAGATTTAGCCACGCAGTTTGACGCTACCCCGTGGATCCCCGAATCGCTGATGCCCGCATGGGAGTTTGTGAACGCCTATCCAATTGCGGGTGCGGTCGGACTGGTGCTGGTATCGATTCTGCTCGCCTACACCATGCGCACGGTTGTACTCGTGGGACTTCTGCGGGTTGCTTCGCGTTCGAAAAATCAGTTCGACGATGTGGTCATCACACACCTGAAAAAGCCTGTTTTCATGACTATTTTGAATCTGGGTTTGATTCTTGCTGTGCAGGTCGCTCAGCTCCCATTCGGGTCGGGCTTTCTGATCAACGTATTTGCTTCCGCGATCATCGTCAGCTGGATGCTGAATCTACTCCGGCTCTCAAGTGGCGTGTTGGACCGCCTCGCAGACAGTCCGCGTGCCTCACTTGTGGAACCCCGCACCATTCCTCTTTTTGACCTTGTGTTTAAGCTGGTCGTGATTCTTGTCGCCAGCTACAGCCTCTTGCTGGTGTGGGGTATTAACCCAGTCGGTTGGCTGGCATCCGCCGGTATCGTAGGCATCGCCATCGGCTTTGCCGCAAAAGATACACTTGCCAATCTATTCTCCGGTCTCTTTATTCTGGCGGATTCGCCCTATCAGATTGGCGATTACATCAATCTGGACACCGGTGAGCGCGGCAAGATCACCCATATTGGCATGCGCAGCACGCGCCTCTTAACCCGAGCAGATGTGGAAATCACCGTGCCCAATGCGGTTATTGCCAACGCCAAGATCACCAATGAAAGTGGTGGACCGTACCAGAAAATGCGCATCCGTCTGCCTGTTGGCGTCGCGTATGGGTCAGATGTGGATCAGGTTTGTACCGTTTTGCAGAAGATTGGAGATGACCACGAGGAAACCGCTTCATTCCCCGAGCCACGGGTGCGTATGCGCGGGTTTGGGCCCTCGGAACTTAACTTTGAGCTCCTCGCCTGGATAGAAAACCCACAGGACAGAGGGCGTATTTCTCATCAGCTGTACATGAAAATCTATAAAGCTTTGCAGAAGAGGGTATTGAGATTCCTTACAGCAAGCAGGATGTTTACATCAAAGAGATTCCAGACGGCTCGCAGCTGAATTGAACCTGATTACTGACATTCGGAAATCGATTGAATGATCTCTTTACGTTTTGACTCCGGCAGGATGCCTGAGAAAGGCGACACTTGACGCATGTCGGCTGCAAGTTCTGAATGTTCAACCATCAAGTCGCAGAGGGTAGAAGTTGGTAAATCCAGCCATGCCCGCCAAAGATTCAAGAGTCGGCCAGCATGCGGATGCCCGCTTTTCATCCGCTTGATGTTTTCCCGTGCTTTTCGGCGGGCGGACTTCTCGTCTTTCATTAAGATCGGGCGCAACGCTTCGTGATAGGCAATACTCCGCAACTCTTCGCGGGTTGGAATTCGACCAACATTCCAGTTGAGACCTAAACCTATAGAAGTGGCGATTCTCTCTACCGTGTCTAGAGTAGGAGACTTTCTACCGTTTTCGTAGGCTGCAATTGTCGGCTGCGATGTCCCGGCAAGTTCAGCGACTCGGCGCTGCGTCAGCCCTGACTTTTTTCGCAAATCCAATATGACGTTCATCCGAAAATAATATTCGATCGGATATAGAGTGAAAAGTGGGGAAGGTGGCGAAAATCTATTCGGTCAGTGGCGATTTACTCTTGGACAAGACCCCGAATGCGGTTAAGATACGCGCCCTCAGCGGGGGTGCTCCTGAACGGCACTCCCCATTCCTCACGGAGCGGTAGTTCAGCTGGTTAGAATACCGGCCTGTCACGCCGGGGGTCGCGGGTTCGAATCCCGTCCGCTCCGCCATCTTGAAAGCCCCGTCCTACGGGGTTTTTTGTGCCTTAAGCCCCTGAAACCCGCGTAAATAAAGGCCTGCAGCCTAACCCATTGATTGGATCGGTTTGAAATTGTGAGGTATTCAAGACTCACTATTACTCACAAACGATTTGCTGTTTTTGCTGGTATTTGCTGAAATGGTGCATAAATCAGCACAGCGTGTCCGGTATTCTAGAGGAAGCCGAGCATCGCAAGGGATTAGCGTTGGCTTCTCGATAGTTTGTCCGGAACTCAAACCAGCAAACTTGGAGAGTTAGTGTCCCGGTCTACCAACAAATTCAACTTCACCCAAGACAAGCTCAGGCGTTTGACACCTGCTGAGAAGGTGCAGCGTTACTACGATGAGAAAGTCCATGGACTGTTCCTTCAAGTTACTCCAAATGGCGTGCGTACCTTCTACTTCATGTACGCGAATCCTGAGCTTTTAGTGGAAACCAAAAGTGGTGTTAGGAAAAAGTCTTCTCAACTTAAACTCGGACGCTATCCAACCCTTTCCATTGAGGACGCTCGCAAAGCAGCTAGTGAAAAGGCAGCACTAGTTGCTCGTGGGATAGACCCAATTCGGAACCATCGCGAGCGGGTCGCGGAGGTCCAAGCTGAAGAATCTCTTGCCAAGTTAGATATGAAGCTCACGTTGGAGTTTCAGCTTGATAATGATGAAAGTGCATGGCGTCAGTACACGAGGCGGGAGAAACTCAAGCGGGTCGAAGACACGGTCAAAATTTTGAAGCACCACTTTGGGCACTGGCTTCAAAGTCCAATGTCCAGCGTTAAAAGAGAGCAACTCCAGGGATGGATAGAAGAACGAATCAGAAACGGTGCATCGCCTGGCGCGATTAATCGACCTCTCGCATATTACGCGTCCGTTTATCGTCGTTGTCGATTGGCACATCCAGAATTCTCTTCTGACCCTTTTGAGGGACTGCAGAAGCCTCGTGAGAAGACAACACTCGTTCGTTACTTCACAGATGAAGAGCGTGAGCGTTTCACGGAAGCTCTCGAATTGCAGCCTGAGTACTTCCAGATTCTCGTTTTCACTTTGTGGCGAACTGGCGCGCGTAAGAACGAAATCCTGGGCAGCAGATGGCATCAGATCGAAAAACGCGGCGATCGCCACTACATGAAACTCACAGATACCAAGAACGGTGAGGAGCGACTGCTTCCGCTCCCTGCCGGAGTGTTCAAAGCGCTGTCAGCATGGCGGTTATCTCAGGGGCTCAAGGATCGTGACTGGTTGTTCCCGTCACCACGTGTACAAGGGGTGCGCCTCACCTCAATTCAGAAACAATGGGCCAAGTTGCTCGATGATGCCAAGATCGAAACGTTTCGTGTGCATGACCTTCGCCACGACTTTGCAACTTCCTCGCTAGCCAATGGCACACCACCTCATGTTCTGCAGCGAATCCTCGGTCACAAAGACTTAGCAACGACTTTAGGTAGATACGGCCACGTAACGCCAGAGGAAATGCACGATGCTGTTGATAAGCTAGGGCGTCAATAGTCCCAATCGGGCATAGGTAGCTCGCCCTCTTCAATATACCGTAAATACTGCTTACCTCGGCTGCATCTTTTGTAAAACGCTGCATCTGACATCTCAACTAGCTGGCGTGTTTTCTTCGTACCGACACGCTCAACCAAGAGGACGAGTGCTAGTTCGGCGCGAGCGTCATTGTGTCGCTTACCACTTTTCAGGCCGAATTGTTTCTCAATCTCTTTTGCGCGGCGCTTACTCATTCCTTTCGACATGCCTTGAATGCCTCGCCAACGCTCGCCTTGGTGAGTTCTC
The DNA here is from genome assembly GCA_965227885.1 of Candidatus Azotimanducaceae bacterium. Taxonomy (GTDB): domain Bacteria; phylum Pseudomonadota; class Gammaproteobacteria; order Pseudomonadales; family Azotimanducaceae; genus UBA4421. Next base: position 4,821,063 of record OZ245781.1, on the reverse strand, counting down.
TTGACCCGATTTACCAAAATTTCCGTGGTGGGCGAGTTATCGAGAGGAAGACTGTTGGTCATGTCGCTACGGTTGTGAGCATTGGATAGCTCATAAGAGTACAGCTCGATAATGAAAGAAGCACCCCCAGGCGAGATTTGGCGACCGACTATTCGTTGGATCCTTCGCTATTTCCCTGAGACGGATCGAAGAACCGTTCACAACATGCTGTCACGTGATGGAAGTATCTTCGGAGTCCCCCTTCCAAAGGGCGTGATTCACGGACGGGAACTCCATCATACCGAGGAGCAGCTTGAGACCTGGCGGGCTGAAGTGAATCGCCGGTTGTTGGCTCAAATAACTGATTTGGGGCGTACAGAGCCCCAAGCCGTGAAATGAAAAGCGGGAGGACTCGACCATGCCACACCCGCATTATAGAAATCGTGGAGCGAACCACCACAGAACAGTCGTCAGAGACGACGACGGATCCCAACTTATCCGAAGACCGAAAAGGAGTAAACCATGGGTGAAGTTGTTGAGCTGTTCAGGGAGGCCGACCTGAGCAAAGAAGCTACTGAGGCGTTTGATAGATTGTTCGAGGAAACCGATGTGTTCCCGCGGCTTGGATTGAGTACCGGGCAGATTTTTTTGTTGCAGCGTTTGTGTTGGCGGCTCTATGACGGTCAGCCACTCATAGCAAATTCAGCGGATCTGATTGAGATGAAAATCTGGGCTGGTGCAAAAAAGTCGAGTGCTTCGGACACGCTGACAAAACTTGTAGACCTGCAGTTGGTTAACGGACCAATCGTGAACAAGCGAACTAAGGTGAGGCGTCTATCTGTCAATGTGCGCGTACTTCGGAAATTAGCTACCGGCAAAACTACCGACTTGTGGGTGGAAAAACTGCTTACGTCGGTGGAGAAACGGCCTCCTGTAAGTGGAAATACCGCTTCTAGTAAGGGGAAAACCCGTCAACTAAAGAACACTTCTAAAAAAGAAGTTGAAGGAGGCGACGCGCCTGACGCGTCCGCCGCTACTGACGTCGCGGACGCTGCGCGCCGAGGACCGCTGCATAGTGCTTCCGAAAGTAGGTACCAAAATTCCGCAGCGTTAGAAAAGATCTTCCAGCATTGGTCCCATTTAGTTCGATCCGATTTTGTTGATTTTTTGGACGAGCACTTTGACAAGGTACTGACGCAACAACAGCTAACTGACCTTGCCATGGTTTTTGGCCGCTACGACAGTGCTGTGACTTACACCGTAGAGCGTGTGAAGGCAGAGATCGAGAGTTTGAGTGCCGGAGATGTGGGCCAATGACGACTTCTTTGGAAACTGACAGCTTCATGGGAGAACAGATGAAAGAGCAAGTATGTGACCAATCAAGTCGCGAAGCCGACCATCGTTTCGGCGGACCAAACTGGTCAGTGGATCGAAACATTCAAACAACGAAACTCCCTCTCCGTGACCATCGAGGTAGGTGGCGTAAGTTTCCGGCTCATGAATACCAGGAAGAGTTGGATTTTGACGGTTGTACGCGACAGCTGTCATTACCCATTGATTTGGCTTAAAGCGGCTAGTTAGTTGAGCTCAGAGCACAAAGTGGGAATACAAAAGTCGACAAATTGCCCACTTCTACCAGTGGAAAAGCGCCGTTTTCTCAGAGCATTGAAACACTCCGGGAATGTTACTGAAGCCGCCCAGGCCGCGGGTAGACCACGCAATGCTTTCTATGTACTTCGAAGCAGGGATTCTTGGTTTGCGAGGAGATGGTACGAATCGGTCAACTACTACATCGAAGGCGGACTCTCAGATCCCGCACAGCGGCGTGAGGCCGAAAGGGCGGCCATTGCTTTCGCGCGCACCTTGAAATCTCAGTTAGCTAAGTATCAGCCAAATGAACTGTAGCGACGTGTACGTGCCTTTGGGGCGTGAACTCCACCGACAAACTAGGAAAATTACGATGACGAATAACTTATTCGATGAAAACCTGTTACATACAGAGAATTGGGAAACTGCGTCGCTCTCGGATAGTTGCGATCTCTTTTGCATAGTGACGCGTACGCAGTTGATGATGCGCCTTTATGACGAATCGATCGGGTGCCTCGAGTTCAGCGATTACACGGAACTATTTGACGTTGAGGTGATGGTTCAGAGGATTGAGAATGAAGCTGGTCTAATTTTGGATCCTCAGCAATGGTCGGAGATATTGGCTAGTGCGGAGATCCATACGTTTCAGTTAGATACACCAGGTTTGGACTCGCGTTAGCACAGAAAGTGGGTGTTGGCTTGATTTACCTGTTCGCGAGCCTCCACGATACTTGGCGTTTTGCTAGGAACGACTTGAATGTAACTGTTACAAACCTGGCTTTCGGATTGCAATACAACTCTTCGGCGATGGCTGCTGTTGCTTAAATAAATGGGATCCGTTCTGAGTTTTTGAACGATCGTATTCGCTAATACTCATGTCAGGCGGTAATCTTTGATCAGTCCTTGATTCCGAGAGATACCGCATGGACAAAGTCAGCGCTTTTTACGCCTATACCGCTAGACCACAGGAACTAGCCCGTACTATTTCGGCTGCAATTAGCCGAGCCAGTACCTCTGGACGTGGTTTATATACAGGTTGGGAGGAAAACGACATTGGTGGCCGTCCTCTTACTGCTCCAATCTTTCAGGGGTTGGACGAATCAAATCTGCTTTTGGCCGACATTACGTTCGTAAATTTCAATGTCACATTCGAAATAGGCTACGCGATAGGCCTTGGTCGTCGGGTCTTTCTAACAAAGTCTCGCGAATACAAGAATGACCAAGAGCTCACGGATCGAATTGGCATCTTTGATACGTTGGGTTATGAGACATATTCCGGAACTGAAGACCTACTCACATTGATTACTGGAATCGGTGATCTTCATCCGATTGATACTACATTCGAAAAAAACACTTCGACCCCTGTGTACATACTAGAAACCCCTGTCAGAGGGGATGTCATGAGCCACATAATTTCCCGTGTAAAAAAGGCTCGCTTGTTCTATCGAAGTTTTGTCCCGTCTGAGGAATCGAGGATGTCAGCCATAGATGCCATACGACACGTGGGTACTTCAAATGGGGTTGTCGTCCCACTGCTTTCCTCGAATCAGTCTGGCCACGAAGTACATAACATACGTGCTGCATTCGTTTCTGGATTGGCTTTAGGTATGGATATTCCGTGTTTGATTTTGCAAAGCCAAGATGGACCGCTTGCACCATTGGATGTAAGAGACTTCGTAAAGAGCCATTCTCGCCCTGAAGATATCAATGACCATATTCATGAGTTCTCACTTGCTGTCGTCGAACAGATACAAGAGCAAAGAAACTTCTCGCTACAAGTGGATAGCACTCTTAGTCGGCTCTCTGTCGGAGATCCAATGGCGGAGAATGAATTTCAAAATCTTGGGCAGTACTACTTGAAAACAGACGAATTTAACCGTGCTGCGAGAGGTGAGGTTAATCTGGTTGTTGGAAGAAAAGGTACTGGAAAAACGGCCTTGTTTTCTCAGGTGCGTGACAGAAAGCGGGCGATAAAGTCGAACATTGTTGTAGATCTAAAACCCGAAGGCTATCAGCTCACGAAGTTAAAAGAGGAGGTTTTGGATCATCTTTCCGCCGGATCAAAAAGTCACTTAGTTACTGCGTTTTGGGTTTATCTCTTGTATTCAGAGATAACGCGAAAAGTCTTAGAGAAAGATGAGCAACGTCACCTTCGGGATGATCGGCTTTACGAACCGTATAGGCGATTGAAGAAAATTTTCTCAGGAAGTCCACACACAGCAGAGGGAGATTTTTCAGAAAGACTGGTAGCCCTATCAGGCTCCATATCAGATCAGTTCAATGCGGGAAACAATGGTTCGAAGGGACGCTTATCTTCTGATGAGGTGACGGAGTTATTGCATACCGAGCATTTGTCGGAAATGAGAGAAGCACTTGCCAGTTATCTTAAGCTGAAAGATGAGGTCTGGGTTCTATTCGATAATTTAGATAAAGGTTGGTCGAGCCATGGTCTGGGTGGTGGGGATATTATGATTCTTAGATCTCTCATCGATGCAACTAGGAAGATTCAGAGAGATTTGTCCAAAGCAGAGTTAGAATTTTTTGCGATTGTTTTTGTGAGGAATGATGTCTACCAACTGCTGATGGACGAGTCGCCAGACTTTGGGAAGGAGTCTAGGGCTAGTTTAGATTGGAGCGACCCGGATCTGCTGAGAGAGCTTATGCGGAGACGATTAGCGCATGCCCTTGATAATGAAGAACTGGGCTTTGAAGATCTTTGGCTTGAAAGTTGTGTCTCTCATATTGACGGAGAGGAGACATCTCAGTTCATGATCGATCGGGCGTTAATGCGCCCTAGAAATCTGATTAAGTTGTTCAGCGCATGCTTGGGTTTTGCCGTTAATCTTCAACACGAAAAAATAGAGTCGGACGACATTCGAAAAGGTGTTGAGGTTTACTCAAACGACCTCCTCATTGATGCTGATCAAGAATTGACTGATATTGAACCGAAAGCCGCGCGGTTGATCTATTTGTTTTTGGGTGAAAGCGCTGAACTTTCGCATGAGGATTTGCAAATTCTTCTGGAAGGCAAGGACTTGACCGAACAACAAATTGATACGGTGGTGGATTTTTTACTCTACTACGGTTTCTTAGGTATCCGGTACGCTGCAGAAGATCCTCAGTACATTTTCTCGGTTAACTACAATATGGAAATATTCAAGACGAGAATTCAGAAAAATAGAAACGCCATAACGTACGTCATCAATCCAGCTCTGAGGCCGGCTTTGTCAATTCAGTGATCTGGATTCAGACCATCTGCGACTCCCATGCGACGCAGGTGTGTTTAGATCATTGTTAGATTGCCGGACCAATCGTCCTCAAACCAAATAGGCGGGACGTATGGTAAAGATGATCTGTAGAAAAATCACAGCAACGGTTCAGCACAGCATATCGTTATATCTTGAGAGGGGAGTTTATGCAGAGTGGATTGCAGATTTATTTGTGACCTCTTCTAATTCTGTTGCGTATTGCAGTTGGGCGTGGAAGGAGTTCACCAGAGTACTTTAGTAATCATCCAAGTGCCCATCACTATCATCATGATGTTTTCCGTCAGCGAGACAAAACCCAAAGGGACGTTGCTAGCTCCCCCTACGCAGGCGCATTTTAGTTCGCGTTTGTCCAAGTAGACGGCTTTGAACACAGACACCGCACCAATGGTCCCAATAAAAAGTGCGATGGGAGCGGATACCCAAATGAGTGCGCCCGAGAGCATCGAGATACCGGCTAGCGCCTCACCGTAAGGGTATAGGTATCCATAACGAACCCACCGTTTAGCGAGTAAATCGTAGTTAAGGAACATCGTCGAGAAGCTCTCCACGTCCTGTAACTTTTGCACTGCTAAAAAACACATCGAAACAGCGATGAACCACTCAAGCGTTTTAACCGTAAACACACTGTCAATTGCGTACCAGCTAAAAGACAGTGCCATCAGGGCTGCGACTGCAAAGATCGCGATCACCGGTCTATAGGTCGTTTCGTCTTCACCCTTTACTGAGTGACCAAAGTGTTCCCTGAGCGCGTCATAACCGCCAATGCGGTGCTCACCCAACCATATCTGTGGCGTGGTACTTACGTTGTGTTCTGATTTGAAAGCTTCGGTCTCCTCCTGTGTTGCTAGGTGACGATCGTCTACCTGGTAGCCTTCTCGTGCGAGTAGATCGAGCGCTTTAATGCCGTAGGGACACGTGTGTGTTGGCATCATCATGCGATAGATGGTCGCGGCTTTTTGCTCAGGTTTTTGTTCTACATGAGACATATTTTGCTGTTTTTGCTAGTCGATTTAGATATACTACATACTCCTATAGGGTATATGTCAAGGAAATGAAACTAGAAAAAGAAGCCACCATCAAAAGGCTTAACCGAATCGAAGGTCAGGTGCGCGGGATTGCCAAGATGATCGACGAAGAGCGTTACTGCATGGATATCCTGCAACAGATGCAAGCGATCAAATCTGCCTTTGCGCGAGTTGAGGACGCAATTCTCAAGGACCACTCTGCGACTTGCGTAGAGAGTGCGATTGCTTCTGGTGATGCCGATGAGCAACGCAAAAAGTTTGGTGAGTTGGTTGATTTGCTCTCCAAGGTGAAATCCTAAAATGCGCACAGATGCGCAATCGCAAGAAAGCAGCCTTGACCTATACTATAGGGGGGTATACCTTGAAAAGGGTGTAGAGGTCTAACTTGGAATGAATATCTCGAATCTAGTTTCTGCAGTCATTGTTGTGTCGCTCCTGATTGGGAACGTCGCTTGTGCCTGCGACAAAGTAGATTTAGAGATACCGCCTGACTCACATCATCAACACGATACCCATCATCAGCACTCACATGAGCATCACGGGTCGAATCAGGCGCAACCAGCGCCATGCGATCATCAGAACTGTGACAGTTGCACCTCGCTAGAAAGCAGTTGTTCATCTGAAGTCAAAGACGTCGTTTATCAAGACCGAGAAACTCGGCTTCATCCAAACCAAAAGAACTTTGAGTTGGATAGTCCTGAACTGGACTATGCACCGATAGACGCAGGGCAACCGCGAGCATCTCCGCGCATGGTTGTGCTGCTAGAACCGTATGAATCTCCGCTTTTCCTTCTAGCGGACACGCCGATCCAGCTAAAGGATCAACTCACCGAATAGCCTCTTTCCTATGGCGGGCGTTGCCCTGCCTTGTGCGTATTTCCTCATTCACCGCACGAGCCAAACGGAAAGGAAAGGCTTATGAAAATTTCAAAAACCGTTGTGTCGGCGACACACGGATTAACACCAGAAGCGTTCGCACTTACACGTTTCGCACGTGTTGTTTTGTGTTGCACAACCTTGGCGGGCTGTTTGGGTGCTCCTATGTCGCGGAACATCGAGTCTCCGAAGCCAATGTCTTTTGAATTGCTTTCAGAGCGGATCGTCACGACGTCGCTAACCGAACCGTTGGAAGAAGCGGCAGATCTTCCAGGATGGGTTGCGTACGCACTTGATCATAATCCTGAAATTACCGCAGCGATTGCGCAGTATGAGATGGCCACAGCGCAAGTGTCCCAGGTAACTGCATTGCCTGAGCCGAAACTCAGTTATCGATACTTCCTGGAGGAAGTGGAAACCAGAGTGGGACCGCAGAAATTTGCTGTAGGTATTTCCCAACCGCTGCCTTGGTTGAGCAAATTGCGGCTACAAGGGGAAGTTGCAACGCAACAAGCCAGCGCGGCGGCCGCTCGTGTTTCAACTGTGCAGAATCGAATCATCTCTGACGTTGCGAATGCGTGGTACGAGCTCTACTACTTTGATCGCGCACTTGAAATCATGCGTGGCAACCGAGACTTGGTTGTACACCTTGAGCGGGTTGCGCGAACACGATACGGCTCAGGCGCCACGGGGCACCCGGATGTAATTCGTGCGCAAGTGGAGCTTGGTAAAATCGAAAACGACCTTGCCAGTTTCTCAGATCGTGAGGCGCCGTTGTTAGCGCGCCTAAATGCGGCTCTCAACCGTCCAGGCTATGCCCCGATCGCTAGACCTAAGCAGGCGTCGATTGAGCGTCTATCACTCCCTGACGACGAAATCGTGCGACGGGTCGCCATCAACAACCCTGAGCTCAGAGCAATAGAGCTCGATTTGGCGGCAGCCGCTACTTCCAAGGAGCGTGCAAAGAAAGAGTTCTTGCCGGATTTTTCTTTTGGTATCGACTACATCGCCACAGGCAGCGCGCGGTCAGCAAACGTTGTGGGTAGTGGAGATGATCCGGTTTCTGCGGCGTTCACGATGACGTTGCCGATTCATCGCGGCAAGTATGGTGCGGGTGTTCGCGCGGCAGAAGCAAAAATTGTCAGTGAGAAGGCCCGTCAAGAGCAACAGCTCAACAAGCTTCATGCCGAAACGATCAACGTGCTGTTTCGGTTAAGAGATGCCGAGCGTCAGATAGATCTTTATCAAACCACATTGCTTCCAAAAGCCAATGAATCGCTTGTTGCTACCCAACGCGCATACAGTGCAGGTGGATCGACCTTTGCAGACTTGATCGACGCTCAGCGCGTTCTTTTGGTTTTTGAGTTAGCTGAGGTAAGGGCCATCGCTGATCACAATCTTGCGAGGACCTCGCTTGAAGAACTGATGGGCGCGCCCCTCCTGGCTGCTGCGCGTGTTGAGGAGTCTTCCAATGAGTAACGCAAGCAAAGTTGTCGACGTGGTAAAGAACCATCCAAGTGCTGCGACCGCGATTGGGGTGGTTGTTGTTTTGGGCTTATTCCTTTTGTGGCCTGACGCAACGAACGAACCAGGTGTCGGTACACAGCTCACAACATCTGCTGAGCCTCAGGCAATGCATGACCATGAAAATCACGCGGTGATGCAAAGCCCAGACCCTCATGCAGGCCATCGTAATTTTCTCGATAAAGAGCCTCAGGTCTGGAGCTGTTCTATGCATCCTCAGATTCAACGTGAAGGACCAGGGCAGTGTCCGATCTGCGGCATGGATTTGGTGCCGGTCAGAAAAAAACCAGCGTCAGAAAATCAGTCTGCTCGCACACTGCAAGTCACACCGTCTCAACGCGCGTTAATGAGAATTGAAACGGCACCCGTTGAACGACGCTTTCCATCTGCTGAACTGCGTCTGGTGGGTAAGGTCACCTATGACGAAACCCGTTTGGCCTACATCACCGCTTGGGTGCCTGGACGTATAGATGATCTCTTTGTTGACTACACCGGAGTCTCCGTTAAAGAGGGAGACCACATGGTTGATCTCTATAGTCCTGAGCTTTTGTCCGCTCAGGAGGAGTTGTTGCAAGCACTCAACGGATTGTCGGAACTTTCCAAGAGCAGTGTGCAATCCCTGCGTAACTCCGCGCGCGGAACAGTCGAGTCAGCGCGTGACAAACTGCGTCTGTGGGGTCTTACAGCAGCGCAGATTCAGGAACTCGAACGTTCGGGGCAAGCTTCTGAGAACGTGACAATTTACTCACCGGCTAGTGGTGTTGTGATTCACCGTAATGCTCAGGAAGGCATGTATGTGGAGACGGGTACCAGGATCTTCACAATCGCTGACCTTAACGATGTTTGGGTGCAGCTCGATGCGTATGAGTCCGATCTGCAATGGTTAAGGTACGGTCAACCCGTTTCGTTCACAACGGAAGCATTCCCCGGGGAAACTTTTGAGGGGGTCGTTTCGTTTATCGATCCCGTGCTGGATGCGACAACGCGAACGGTCAAGGTTCGCGTCAATGTGGAAAACGAACAGGGCTGGCTCAAGCCTGAAATGTTTGTCCGTGCGAAAGTTACCGCACAGTTTGCGAGCCATGGGCAGGTGCTCGATCCCAATCTAGAGGGCAAATGGGTATCCCCTATGCATCCAGAAATCATCAAGGACCGACCTGGCAAGTGTGAAGTCTGTGGGATGGACTTGGTCCCAGCCGAAGCGCTTGGTCAGACAAGTGCTGCACATATACATGCGCCTCTTGTCATTCCTGCTACAGCGCCGCTACTCACGGGAACCCGTGCAATAGTTTATGTGGAAATTGAAAACGCCTCAGGCCCAACCTATGAGGGTCGGGAGGTTGTGTTAGGACCTAGAGCGGGCGAAGTCTACGTCGTAGAGAGTGGGCTCTCGGAAGGTGAGTTGGTCGTGACCTCCGGGAACTTCAAAATTGATAGCGCGCTCCAGATTCAAGCCAAACCGAGCATGATGAACCCGGAAGGTGGGAATAGTGGTGCCGGACACGGCCACAACCACGGACAGGGTGGGCGGTGATCTATATGGATGATAACTATTCCGTACTCGATCGAGTGCTGCGCTTCTGTTTAGAAAAGAAGCTCATAGTGGCGCTTCTGCTTGGGGGTGTGTTGGCGTGGGGAATCTCGGTGGCACCGTTTTCCTGGGAGACCGGGAACTTGCCCAGGGCTCCAGTGCCTGTCGATGCCATTCCCGACATCGGTGAGAACCAACAGATCGTTTTCACTGAATGGATGGGGCGCTCCCCACAAGACGTAGAAGACCAGATTACCTACCCCCTGACGGTTGCATTGCTTGGTGTACCGGGCGTGAAAACTGTGCGTAGCTACTCATTCTTCGGCTTCTCCACGATCTACATCATCTTTAAGGAAGACGTTGAGTTCTATTGGTCGCGTAGTCGCGTGCTGGAGAAACTTAATTCTCTTCCGCAAGGGACGGTTCCGCCTGAGGTCCAACCCGCCCTTGGACCAGATGCGACCGCTTTGGGACAAGTTTATTGGTACACCCTTGAAGGGCGTGATCCGCAAGGAAATCCTACAGGTGGATGGGGGTTAGAAGAACTGCGGTCTATTCAAGACTGGTATGTGCGCTACGCGCTGCTCGCGGCTGAAGGTGTGAGTGAAGTGGGTTCGGTAGGTGGATATGTCTCTGAGTATCAAATTGATGTAGATCCTGATGCGATGCGTGCCTTTGGCGTCACGTTAGAGCAGGTGTTTAACGCGACGCGTGCTTCGAATCTTGATGTCGGCGCTCGCACGATTGAAGTCAACGGCGCGGAGTACGTGATCCGAGGTCTTGGCTTTATCGAGAGCCTTAATGACGTCGAAGAAATCGCCGTGGGTGTGCGTGACAACGTACCGATTCGGATTCGTGACGTGGCAAACGTGAGCAAAGGCCCGGCGCTCAGACGCGGTGCGCTCGATAAGGGTGGGGCAGAAGCTGTAGGCGGTGTGGTCGTCGTGCGCTATGGCTTCAACCCACTGGAGGCAATCGCTAACACCAAGGCGAAAATCGGCGAGATATCCGCAGGCTTACCGGCCAAGGCCGTGGTCGACTATCGCGAGACCTCTCGTGAAGAGTTATCCCAGTTCTCCTCAGACGTTGGTTTTACGGGATACCTGGATGGTGAGCTGAATCAGGACGCTTGGGTGGAATGGTTGCGCACCAATGCACAAGATAGCTGGCCAGAGGGCGTAACACTTTCTCAGGTTGAAATCGTACCCTTCTACGATCGCACGGGTTTGATCTTTGAGACTTTGGGTACTCTGAATGATGCACTGACGGAAGAGATATTCATCACCATGATCGTCATTCTGGTCATGGTTTTGCATCTTCGAAGCTCAATTCTCATCAGCGCGTTGCTGCCGGTTGCCGTCCTAATGACGTTTATTGCTATGAAGGTGTTTGGTGTATCGGCAAACATCGTAGCGCTTTCTGGCATAGCCATTGCGATTGGCACCATGGTCGACATGGGTGTGGTGATCTGTGAAAACATCCTGCGCCACATGGATGAAGCGGATGACGGTGAGTCACCGTTAGAGGTTGTATTTCGCGCAACGCGCGAGGTCGCTGGTGCGGTGCTAACCTCCGTTGCCACGACCGTGGTCAGTTTTTTGCCTGTCTTCACGATGACGGGTGCTGAGGGAAAGCTATTTGCGCCGCTGGCTTTTACCAAAACGTTTGCGCTGCTGTCAGCGGTAGTTGTCGCACTGGCGATTATCCCGCCTGCGGCCCAACTGTTGTTCTCAACGAAAGTAGAATCTGACCGGCTAAAACTCTTTTTTCATTGCGGGCTCGTAATCGCCGGGCTTGCCATAGCCTTTAGCCTAAGTCCGTTTGCTGGTGTGTTGCTTGCTGGTTTTGGCCTAATGCAGTTGTTTGCTGACCGCCTACCGGCATGGTTAAGGAGGTCTGGTCCCACAACCGTGAGTCTCGTCGTTGCCGGGCTTGTTGCGGTGTTGCTCACAGAGGCGTGGCTACCCCTCGGCCCCGGTCGAGGGTTGATTATCAATCTTCTATTTGTCGTGTTGTTGGCGGGCGGTCTCTTGATAGCGTTTAGAGCTTACCAACGTGTCTACCCTCAGTTACTCGCGTACTGTCTGGAACATAAGCGAGGTTTCCTGTTCGTGCCGCTTTCTGTGGTTACCGTTGGCTTAGTTGCTTGGTACGGATTTGATAACACCCTGCGCTTTGCTCCTGACGCTTTGCGACAGAGCGCTGCTTGGCAGGCAGTAGATCGCACTTTCCCGGGGTTTGGTAAAGAGTTCATGCCCGCCTTAGATGAAGGCTCGTTCCTCTATATGCCGACAACTATGCCTCATGCCTCCATCGGCGAAGCGCAAGATGCGCTTCAAATCCTTGATCAAGCGATTGCATCGATACCGGAAGTCTCCTCGGTAGTTGGCAAGCTGGGACGGGCAGATACGCCGCTCGATCCTGCTCCCATTTCGATGTTTGAAACCGTTGTTAACTACCATCCGGAATATCGCAGCGATGAGAATGGTCGGCTATTGCGTTTTGCCTACGATGAAGTGGAAGGCGTATTCGAGCGAGACAACAACGGCGAGTTGATTGAAGACGACGACGGCCAACCCTACCGTAACTGGCGAGACCACATTCGGTCGACAGATGATATCTGGCAGGAGATCGTAGATGCGGCCGATCTTCCGGGCACCACTTCAGCGCCCAAACTGCAGCCCATAGCCGCTCGAATCGTGATGCTGCAGAGTGGGATGCGTGCGCCTTTGGGCATCAAGGTAAAAGGACCCAGTCTTGAAGTCATTGAAGACGTTGGTTTGCAGATCGAAGCTCTGTTGAAGCAGGTACCGACCATTCAAGCAAATACCGTTACAGCAGACCGGTTGGTGGGCAAGCCTTACTTGGAGATCGATCTTGATCGTCAAGCGCTTGCTCGATACGGATTACACATCCTAGAAGCCCAACAGGTTATTGAGGTTGCCGTAGGGGGTAAGCGGATCACAAACACGGTGGAAGGGCGGGAACGTTACCCAGTGAGGGTTCGATACTTTCGCGAACTACGTGACACACCCGAAGGGCTTGAAGAAATTCTCGTCCCAACCCCAAGCGGTGCGCAGATACCACTTGGTCAGTTAGCTGAGGTTCGTTATGTGCGAGGTCCGCAAGCGATTAAAAGTGAAGATACGTTTCTAGTTGGTTACGTGGTTTTCGACAAGATTGCGGAAGCAGCGGAAGTTGATGTTGTTGAAGATGCGCAGGCGTTTTTGGAAGCAAAGCTGGCTAGCGGTGAGTTCACGCTGCCTAGCGGTGTGAGCTATACGTTTGCAGGCAACTATGAGAATCAGTTGAGAGCCCAACAGACCCTCTCTGTTGTCTTGCCCATAGCGTTAGGCATTATATTTCTTATTCTATATCTACAGTTTTCTTCTGTTCTGACAACGCTGATCGTCTTCAGCGGGATAGCGGTCGCTTGGTCAGGAGGGTTCCTCGTGATCTGGCTGTATGGGACGAGTGGATTTCTCGACTTCTCCGTGCTCGGCGCCAATCTTGGTGAGTTGTTTCAAGTCGGTCCGATCAACATGAGCGTTGCCATATGGGTTGGATTCCTTGCCCTCTTTGGCATTGCAACCGACAACGGCGTGGTTACCGCAACTTATTTGGATCAAACAATCGCCAGAGCAAAATCGATAGACATAGCTGAGGTTAGAAAGCTTGTTATTGAAGGAGCCACAAGACGTATTCGGCCTGCGTTGATGACGACAGCGACAACCATGATTGCGCTGATCCCGGTTCTCACTTCGGACGGTCGGGGCTCTGACATCATGGTGCCTATGGCTATTCCTTCATTTGGAGGCATGTTGGTGGCAATCGTGACGACCCTGCTGGTGCCTGTGTTGTACAGCGCAGTCCAGGAGCAACGCATGGAACGAGAACGTGTCAACGAAAGTGTTTAGGGGAAGCTTTATGCGGTGTCTATTGCTCACCTTATTGTCAATGCTTGCACTAACAGGCTGTGACAGATCTGGCTTCCAGCAGTTACCAATGGCTGCAATGGACAATACTGGAGAGCCCAGCCTAAGCGTGGCCCCTGACGGTACCGCGTTCCTGACCTACCTTCAGGAAATCGGTGGCGTCGCCCGAATGAACCTCAGGGAGTTGTCAGAAAGCGGCTGGTCCGAGCCCAGGACAGTCACTGAGGATAAGAATCTACTGGTTAACTGGGCGGACTTTCCGTCTGTCATCAAAACAAACGGAGACGAACTTATCGCGCAGTGGATGGTCCGTCTGAGCGGTCCAGGGTTCGCTTACGATGTTTACATTGCCACCTCCACTGATCGCGGGCTCACCTGGTCGCACCCGGAAAGACTTCACTCCGACAATTCTGCGACCGAACACGGCTTCGTGAGCCTCTATTCTGATGAAAAGGGTGCAGGTGCATTCTGGTTGGATGGGCGTCGTTATGCTTCTGATTCCGGCGACGACAAAGGGATGGAGTTGCGCCATAAAAGGCTTACCGAGGGCGGCTCCGAAGAGGAAGTGGTTGACCAACTAGTTTGTGATTGCTGCCAGACCGATGTCGTTGCGAATTCAGGGTCGCCAATTGTGGTTTATCGTGATCGCAGCGAGGAGGAGATCAGGGATATCAAGATCGCACGTCTCTCCGAAGGTGAGTGGGCTCAAACATCGGTCGCGTCCGATGGTTGGGAGATTACGGGCTGTCCTGTAAATGGACCCGCAATCGATCAAGAAGGTTCAGTGATCGCGGTTGCCTGGTTTACGGCTGTGCCTACAAACAAAGTGCGAGTCGCCTTCTCATCTGACGGCGGAGCAAGCTTTGATGCTCCGCTAGATGTGATGACAGACAACCCGATCGGTAGGGTCGACTTGGAACTAGGCGAGAACGGCCAAGCGTATGTCAGCTGGCTCGCCAAAGGGCGCGGGGAGTTTTTGTACCGTGAAGTCAGCTCAGACGGGCGTATGAGCGTACCAACAAAAGTGACGCCCATGGCCACACACAGGAATGCTGGGTTTCCGAGAATGGTAAGTACTACGAACAAACTTGTATTTGCTTGGACAGACACCAGCGGCGACGTGGCTGTTGTGAGATCAGTGACTAGGCCAATACCCTAAGTACGTTGGCTTTTATCTCACTGTGGTTGCCTGATGATCGGCTACCGGTTCCGGTTTGCCATATCTCCCCTTCCGACAGCATGATGAAGCTGGAGAATGCCGCATAGACGCCCGTCATCAGTCCGGCGCAGAGGGCCATGATTCAGGCTAATGCGCTAAAAGGCATGCCTTCCTTCAGGTGGTCTCTGCGGCGTGAGCCCGTACCCAAGCCCCCATAGCGCCGGTTTTGCGCGCGTAATCGGCAAAGTCGGTAGCCGGACGACCGAGCGCATCGCGAACACCCTCCGCGGTATGGGCATTGCGACCGTCGAAGAGGTCGGTGAACAGCTCGCGTAGCAGCCTAACGAGGTACTCCGGTACGTCTTGGTCTCTGAGCGCCTGGATGTAGACATCTAACGGCACCTCGTCGAGGCGGACGGAATAACCGGCCGCGGCAGAAATCTCATTGACGCACTCGGCGAAGGTCATTGCGCGGGGACCCGTGACCTCGAACAGTCGATTGCGCAAACCCGATTCCATGAAGGTCGCCACGACTACGTCGGCAATATCGTCGATGTCGATAAAAGGTTCGGGCGCGGTACCCGCGGGGACCACGAGTTCACCGGCGAGGATGCCGTCTAGCAAGAAGTTCTCGCTGAAGTTCTGCGCGAACCAACTGGACTGCACGATGTTCCAGTCAAGCCCGCTCTCACGAAGCACGTGCTCCGCGCGTGCAGCACCTTCCTCACCGCGACCCGACAGGAGCACCACGTGCTCGAGGCCGGCATTCCGGGCAATGTTGCAGAACTCGCGAATGTGCCCTTCTGCCTCCGGCACTGACAGATCCGGGTGATAGGTCAGATACGCCCCTTTGACGCCTTCGAGTACCACCGGCCAATTCGATGCGTCAGCCCAATCGAACTTCGGGTTGGTGGACCTCGAAACACCGAGCGTAGCGATGCCCGCCGCTCTCAACCGGGCGTCGACCCGAGTACCGGTCTTGCCGTTTGCACCGACAATGAGGATTTTTGCATCAGTCATTTCGTCAAAAAATGTCATATCGTCTTGTCTCCCGAGATCTGTGATTCTCTATGAGTCGGCTCGTACAGCCAGTTGGCAGCGAGGTGTGTCAGTACCGGCATGATGACGTACGTCATTAGCACGACGATCCCCGCCACCGCGGCGCTAAAGTTCAAAAGACGTGGGCCGTTTAGTACCTCCGCTAGCACGGGGGGTAGGAAATAAACGGGAGCAAGCAGACCGACAAACGTCAATATCGCCAGCTTGTGTCGCTTGGGTTGACGACAAGGTTCGACGGCTTCTTCTTTTCCGATGCTCATTGCTTTCTCCCGCTATTTCAGCTCCGCACGAGTCAACTATGCAGCTGCACTGGCGCGAACTTGACCGACGAGAATTGACCAATCCATGCCAAGCGCCGTGTAGACCTCTGGCGCCTTGGGCGATGCGTTGTCCTTCAGAATTTCAATCATCAGGCTGGCAGCGTCCACGGTAACAACGCCGCTTTGGTTCAACCGGACAATTCCCGTTTCTCGTTTAGTGAGGTCGAATGTGCCACAGGCATCGACTGCTACATACGCCTCAAAGCCTTCTCTGACCGCGCGCATCGCCGGAAACGCCGCGCAGACCTCTAGCGACAGTCCGGCGAAGATCAGTTTGTTACGACCGGTCGCTCGGATCGCTTCTTCGACACGGGGATCGTCCCAGGCGTTGACCGTGGTTCGATCGATGAAGCTTTGTCCAGGAAGCGCCTCTTGCAGTTCCGGAATAGCCGGGCCCCACAGCGTTTCCGAGGACGTGGTCGTGGTTACGATCGGTAGGCCGAGCGCGCGCGACGCTTTGGCCAGGCCCACGATGTTGTGCTTGAGATCCGCGATTGAATAGTCGCGGATACCGGTCATGAGTCCGACCTGGTTATCGACAAAAACGACCGCAGCATTATCCGCAGTCAGTGGTTCTGGGTTGTGAAAACGTTCGTTCATAGCTATTTCCTTTCGATACGGTTGGTTGTATTTAACGATCGCCTGCGATACCGCCTAAATCGCCTGCCTCATAAGCTGCTTTGATGCCTTCGATTTGCTCTTGCGAGCCCATAACGAATGGGCCTTCTTGTACATAGGTCTCGCCGATCAGCGCACCGTCGAACAAGGCAAATTGAACGGACGTACGAGATGGGTTAACGAGCGTGATGTCTGTACTGCCCACAGTCTTGGCTGCTACAGCCTGACGGGGTGCGAGGTATCTTGTGGTTTCACCGACGATGACCTCTAAGCCACCCTTGACGGAATGCGCCCATATGCCGCGATTGCTAGCTGATCCATGGGAGAACTGACCACCCGGTTGGAGCGTGCCCACTAAGATGGTCATTAGTGTCGATGGAGAGTCGGCGCCGCGAACGCCGTTTGATTCACCAAGCGCGATCTTCACGCGGTAATCCTGCGTGCTGATCACTGGCATCTCTTCGGATCGGACGAGAAGTGAAGTCGGTTCTTCGAAACGGTGGGCTTGGGAAACATTGACGAACACCTGCAATCCGTGGGTACGCGCACCGAGGCGAGGAGATTCGTCGTGGACCGCACCGCTACCGGCCCTGAGCCAATACAAGTCTCCCGGTCGTAGATCGAAATCGTTACCCAATGAATCCCGATTGTGGAAAAAGCCCTCACTGTCTTCGAACAGCAAAGACACGGCGGACATCCCGGCGTGGGGATGTTCGCCGAATGTGGGTTGGGTCATCACGTAGTGGTCGACCATCACCAAAGGATCCATCGCTTCGATGTGTTGGGCGCTAAAACTCCGTGCTTTGAAGCCCGTCCCGATGGTGAGGTTGGCACCATTGCTGGGCTCAGACACCCAAACCATTTCTTTGGCGGTGGAGTCGTGTAGGAAGTCAATAGTTGTGTTAGTCGCGTTCATGTTCACTGTCACTTTTTGTTTGATCGGTTTCAAAATAAATATATATTCGAGACAATAGGCTTGAAAATAGTCAATAATCGAACTATTAATCCTGTATATAGAACAATTGAGGCGCTCCTAATGGATTCCATCGACTTGAACGACTACTTCTATTTCGTGCATGTCGTTGAGAAAGGTGGATTTACCCGTGCTGCGGAATCGCTTGCGATCCCAAAATCACGACTGAGTAGACACGTCGCCCAGCTTGAGGCGAGGCTGGACACAGTCCTTATTCAGCGAACAACGCGTCAGTCGAAGCTGACCGAACTAGGAGAAGCGTTCTACCAACGTGCACGCGCTGTGGTGGATCATGTCGAGCGTGCTGAGGCCGACGTGAGGCGGAAGAAAAACACGCTACGCGGAAATGTCACTTTGAGTTGTTCGGTGGGCGTCGCGCAGTTTGCGCTGAAGGAGCTGATCGCCCGTTTTCTGACCGACAACCCACAGGTCACAGTGTTGCAACAAGTGACTAACCAGAACATTGATCTCGTTGCCTCGGGTGTTGATATGTCGATTCGCGGACATTCAGACCCGCTGCCGGATTCAACATTGATACAGCGACTACTGGCTGTCGTTGAGTGGAGCGTGTTTGCTTCTCCTGACTATCCGATCCACGAAATCGCCACACCCGCAGATCTCACTAGTCATCAAACGCTCTCCCTCGGATGGCAAGCGCCGGGCGACCATTGGAGGCTAGAGCACAAATCGGGGGCGAAAGAGAGTGTTCAGATTGCGCCTCGATTGAAGAGCGAAGACATGGCGACTCTCAAGGAAGCCGCCGGTGCAGGCTTAGGGGTCGTGGCGCTACCCGCCTATACCTGTCGTGAAGAGTTGGCATCAGGAAAGTTAGTGAAAATACTCCCAGAGTGGCATGCGGGCCAAGCCAAACTCAGCCTTATGATGCCGCAAAGGCGTGGTTTCGCAGCACCAGTCATGGCACTTCAGGGTTTCCTTCAAACCGAACTCGCCGATTTTGTCGCGATGCCTTAGATTAGCTCTGGGTCACGATTAAGCGAAAGTCGAAGTATCGAGGGTCCGCTTGGGATCGAAAAGAGCTGGACTACGATCCTCCAAGAACGTCCGCTTTCTCGGTGACCTTTATCGTTTTGCTGGGCTCAACATCCAACGCGTCCCCCACACTAAACAAAAGTCCAATCATCGCATTCCTACCTCCACGCTCAATGAGCGAAACGTAACCCGTGGTGACGTGGCCTTTGTTTGTACGTTTAACGATGAAGTTCAAAGATATGACTAAGTGAGGCCGGGTATGAATCTGCCGACGGACCTAAGGTAACTTGCATACTCGTCGCCGTGTACGCTTAGTAGGTGAGGTTCCTCTACAAAGCGAACCTGTAATTGAATGCCAATTGCTGTTATTACGATGGCGATGAATGCCCACCCATTAGGCACCGTCAGAAAGAATCCGAGCATAGACACCCCGATAAAAGAAAAAATGGGATTTCGGACATAGCGGAACATACCATCCGTAACGAGTCTGGTTCGTTCCGTTTCGTCTACACCAATGCGCCACGACTCACCCATGGTTAACTGCGACGCAAGTGCACCAACAATTCCAAATACTGCGATTCCGGCGCCCAGCCAATGTATAACGGGAATGTTGAAAAGTATTTCACTCATAGGCCAGTTGTACAGGGCAGCGATCGGTGAAATAGGCGCAAGGAGGATTCCGACTGTGGCGCTCAACGTTGCGCACCAGGCAAGCGAACCAATTCGACCTTTGAAAGTATTGATCCCCATCGACCCGGTTTTCATCCACAAGATGACGGATCGCAAAACAAAAAGAGTTAGAAACCAGATGACGCATAGAGCAAGGCCTATAGATGGCATGAGCGAATCTCCCAAAGTTGTAATTAGTGGTTGACGACTGCCAGGAAATATATAAACATATGAACAAATATTCAAATGTTAGTTTGTATGAAGGTTGTCAAGTTAGAGAGGATCGAATCTGAAGAGAGCATCGCCCAGCTTGCGGACATGTTCCGACTGATGGGAGACTCAAGTCGGTTGCGAATCATCGTAACGTGTCTACGTGAACCCATTAGTGTCGGCGACATTGCCGCCCAACTCGATCTCTCACCTTCTCTCGTAAGTCACCACTTGCGATTACTGCGTGCTGCGCGAGTATTGAAAGCCGAACGACGCGGAAAGCAGATGTTTTACTCTGCTTCGGATGCGCATATCGAATGCGTGATCGACGACATGATGGCGCATGTCGGTGAGCCGGATGTGGAGGACTAGTTATGGCCGGTTGCACTGATTGTCCTTCGGAGCAGTCGGGTGCGGATCTCGAGAACCCTCGGTTTCGCGTTGTGCTCTGGATTGCGCTGTTAGCGAACTTTGCGATGTTCGTTGTCGAGATCATCGCGAGCCAAATAGGCGACTCTATGTCGCTGCAAGCAGATGCATTGGATTTCTTCGGTGATGCCGCAAATTACGCAATTAGTCTGTTTGTCGTAGGGATGGCGCTCACGGCCAGAGCGAAAGCTTCGCTCTTCAAAGGCGCGACCATGGCGCTCTTTGGCATATGGGTCATTGGTAGTGCGGTGTACCGTGCTGTTGTGGGTAGCGCACCTGAGCCGATAACCATGGGTGCAATTGCGATGCTTGCGCTGGTCGTTAACGTCGGTGTTGCGGCGCTCCTGTTTCGTTACAGAAACGGCGATAGCAATCGGCAGTCGATCTGGCTGTGTAGTCGCAATGATGCCATTGGCAATATCGCAGTCATGGTGGCAGCAGCAGGTGTCTTCGCGAGTAGCTCACGGTGGCCTGATTTGCTCGTTGCAGCAATTATCGCCAGTCTTAGTATCAGCGCGGCAATTCGTGTGATCCGTTTAGCACGAGATGAGCTACAAGTGGCACGTGATGAATGTGAACTCCACCCAGGCGCACCACCCCAAACTGGGCTAAGCTAATCTAATGCGGTCATTGGTTTGCAAAATTGTCATCGTGTCTTTTCTCTTTGTGAGCATTGAGGGAGCGGCTGATGTCGTTGTGGACGGAATGCCGCACGGTGACGCGACAAGTCATCAAGAGGAGTTTGGACATCCGCTCGATGCACATGGCGGTGAATTATCCGATACCGAGCTTGACGGTGAGCACTGCAGTCATTGTTGTCACGGTCACTGTTCGGGTATTACCGACAGCTCTGATCTAACCGCATCGCGGGAATCTACTCACGCAAATCCGCACGATCGATACATCGATC